>CAVTSQ010000022.1:0-7280 GCA_963737395.1 uncultured Solirubrobacterales bacterium
CGCTCGGCGTCGAGTAGTCCCGGCGCAGACGCCGCCGGGCGAGCTCCGAAGTGTTGTTAGGGTGACCTAATCGTGCCTCGTCCACACGTCTCGCGCCGGACGGCCTGGTGGCTGGCCGGCCTCGCCGTCGTCTCCGGTCTGGTCTACCTGATGGCCACCGCCAGCACCGGCCCGGTCGATCCGACCGAGGTCCGCGGCCACCAGAGCGACGGCACGGTCGTCGTCAACGCGGGGATCATCGTCTTCCGCGAGGGGCTGGAGGCGGTCCTGATCTTCGCGGCGATCACGGCGAGCTTCGTCGGGGCGAACAAGCCCCGCCGGCGGCCCGTGGTGCTCGGCGCCGGCGTGGCCTTCGGCGCCGCCGTCGTCACCTGGTTCCTCGTGCAGATGCTGCTCGACGCCGCCTCGCCGCTCGGGCCCGCGCCTGGAGGCGATCACCGGCTTCATCGCCGTCGTCGTCCTGCTGATCGTCCTCAACTGGTTCGTCCACAAGGTCTACTGGTCGGAGTGGATCGGCCGCCACCACCGCCAGCGGCGCAAGCTGCTGGCCTCGGCGGGGCTCTCGGCCACGTTCGGCCTGGTCCTGCTCGGCTTCACGAGCGTCTACCGCGAGGGCTTCGAGGTCGTCCTGTTCCTCCAGAGCCTCGAGCTCAAGGACGGCTCGACCGTCGTGCTCGAGGGCGTGCTGCTCGGCCTGGCCGGCACCGCGGTCGTCGGCGTGCTCACCTTCTGGCTGCACCACAAGCTGCCCTACCGCAAGATGCTCATCGCCACCGGCGTGCTGGTCGGCGTCGTGCTCGTGGTGATGATCGGCGGCACCGCGCTGACCTTCCAGGACCTCGGCTGGCTGCCCTCGCACCCGACGCCGTTCACGCTGCCGGCGTGGATGGGCGCCTGGTTCGAGATGTACTCGACCTGGGAGACCCTCGGCATCCAGGTCGTCGCCGCGCTGCTCGTGATCGGCTCGTACTACGCGGCCGAGTACGTCAAGGTCAAGCGCCCGCAGCGGCGGGGCCTGGCGCCGGCGCAGCGCGCCGTCGAGGTTCCCGCCGGGGCGCCGGTCGGCTCGCCGCAGCCCGGCGTCTGAGCCGCGAGGCGGTACAACTCGTCCCCATGCCCGGGGACCTGACGGTCGAGCAGCTCGCGCACGAGAGCGGCATGTCCGTGCGCAACATCCGCAACCATCAGTCGCGCGGGTTGCTCCCGCCGCCCGAGGTGCGCGCCCGGATCGGCTACTACGGGCCCGAGCACGTCGACCGCCTGCGCCTGATCCAGGAGATGCAGGCCGAGGGCTTCAACCTCGAGGCGATCAAGCGCCTGCTCGGCGACGACGGCCAGACCGCCTCGCGCCTGCTCGGGGTCAAGCGCGTGATCTCGATGCCCGACGACGGCGAGTCGCCGGAGATCCTGACCAAGGCCGAGGTCGAGGAGCGCTTCGGCCCGATCGACCCCAAGGTGATGTCGCGGGCCAAGAAGCTCGAGTTGATGATCCCGCTCGGCGAGGATCGCTACGAGGTCCCGAGCCCGGCGATCCTGCGCGCCGCCGAGGACGTGATCGGGCGCGGCGTCCCGATGTCGAGCGCGCTCGACGTGATGGAGCGGGTGCGCCGGCACTCCGACGCGGTGGCGCGGGCGTTCGTCCGGCTCTTCCTCGACGAGCTCTGGAAGCCGTTCGAGCGCGCCGGGCAGCCCGAGGAGCGCTGGCCCGAGGTGACCGAGGCGATCGAGAGCCTGCGGCCGCTCGCCTCCGAGGCCGTGCTGGCCGCCTTCCAGCTCTCGCTCGCCTCCGAGATGGAGGACGCGTTCGGCAAGACGCTCGAGCGCCAGGCCAAGCGGTCGAGCTGAGCGGTTCCGACCGCCGGTCCGGCCCGTAGAAGTACCCGGATCGCTAGCCTCGCCGGCCAGTGCCGGAGTTCAGCGTTTCGCGGCGGTCCAGCGGCGAGGTCCAGATCGTCTCCCTGACGGGAGACGTGGACCTCGGGACCGCGGACGACATCGAGGGGGCGATCGACGCCGTCTCGCGCGAGGGCGGCGGCCCCGTCGTGATCGACCTCTCCGGGGTGCCGTTCATGGACTCGATCGGCTTGCGGCTGCTGATCCGGGCCCGGCGCCGGCTCGAACGCGAGGAGCGCCGCCTGGTGATCGTCGCCGGTCAGCGCCCCGTCCGCAGCGTCTTCGAGCTCACGCGGACCGACCGCCAGCTCGACATCGTCGACTCGCTCGACGAGGCGCTGGGCGCGGTCAACGGCGCCGGCTGAGCGCTCGGCGCGTCAGGAGCCGGCGGCCAGCGGCGTCAGATCGGCGGGGTCCGCCTCGGCCCGGAGCTTCGCCTCGGACGCGTCGACGACCTCGAGGAGCGCCTCGACGACGGTCGGGTCGAGCTGGCTCCCGGCGCTGGCCCGCAGCTCGGCCACCGCCACGTCGTGGTCCAGGGCGGCGCGGTAGGGGCGGTCGGTGCGCATCGCGTTCCAGGTGTCGCAGCAGGACACGATCCGGGCCTCGAGCGGGATCGCCTCGCCGGCCAGGCCATCGGGATAGCCATCCCCGTCCCAGCGCTCGTGGTGCGAGCGCACGATCAGCCCGACCTCGCGCATGAACCCGCCGATGCGGTCGAGCATCCGCTGGCCCTCGATCGTGTGTGTCTTGATGATCGTCCACTCCTCGGGGTCCAGGCGCCCGGGCTTGTTGATGATCTCCTTGGAGATCGCGACCTTGCCGACGTCGTGCAGCAGGGCGCCGAACTCCAGATTGCGCCGCCGGTCCGGGTCGAGGCGGAGATGGGCGCCGACGTCCAGGGCCAGTGCGACGACGCTCTTGCAGTGCCGCCCCGTGTAGCCGTCGTCGGCCTCGACGACGTCGCCGAGGACGAGCGCCGTGCCCTGGTAGGCGTCCGTGAGCTCGACGAGGCTCTCCAGGCGCGCCTGCCGCTCGCGGGCGAACACGGCGAGCACGCCGAGCATGGGGATCAGCCCGAGCACGAGTCCGGGGCGGGGCACCATCTCGTAGGCCACGGCCAGACCGGCGGGGGCCAGCGCGGCGTCGACGAGGTAGATCCAGCTCTCGCGCACCTGGGCGCGCAACGACGTGCCCGACTCGATCCGCTCGCGCAGGCCCGAGGCGCAGAAGTCGGCGGCGAACTGGGCGATCAGCGCGGTGACGAGCAGGCCGACGCCGGCGTCCGCCGGGTTCGTGCCCGACAGCGCGAACGGCAGCACGGCGCCGATCGAGAACCAGGCGTTGCCGAAGCAGTGCAGCAGGCGCGCGGGCCGCGTGCGCCCGGCCAGCACCCCCGGGAGGCGCCCGAGCAGCAACGCGAGGACGACGGCGACCGGGACGATCGCCACGGGGGCGGCGAAGAGCAGCGGTACGAAGGCCAGCTGGGTCGGGACGGTGTACCCCGAGGCCACGTGGAACTGCACCTGCGTCGCGATCGCGAGGACGACGACGCAGGCCAGTGCGGGTAGCAACGCGAAGGGGGGAGAGGGAACGGCGACGTACAGCGCGGCGGCAGCCGCGACGAAGGCGACGCCGACCGTCGTCTCGGCCAAGCGGTCGCGCGAGGCCAGCGGCCGCCCGTCGCGGCCGAGGCTGATCGCGATCCTCTCGTGTTGCCCGGCGGGCGGCGTCAACTCCACGCCGTCTTCATCGGTCCCGCCCCGGGCCTCCTTTACGCGCGTGTCTGCGCGCGGTCGCCCGTTCGTACAGACGTCCACGTTTCCGGGGTATCGATGGACCGCTTCCGCGTGGACGACGACACGGCACTCGGAAGGAGTCGCAAAAGGCAAACCCGTCGTGAGGCGGGGACGCAAAGTCAGAGGTCTCGCATGACGCGAGATAGCTCGACCGCCGACTTGGAACCTCAAACGGAGGTCTGAGTCACATGTTGAATTGCCGGACGATGGGGAGGCGCATCCTGCCGGTTGCGTTCGTCACCCTGCTCTGTGTCTCGGGCACCGCCCGCGCCGCCGAGCCGAAGACGACGAGCGCGACCCGTGCTTCGTGCGCCGACCCCAAGATCGAGCACCCGTTCACGCAGTTCGGGGATTCCCGGGACTACGTCCTGGCCCCCGGGGGCTCGTTCGACGACGCCACCGCGTCGGGCTGGACGCTCGATGGCGGCGCCGCCATCACGGATGCCGACGACCCGCTTGGGATCGGCGACGGCTCGGGTCCCGGGTCGCTGTCGCTCCCGCCGGGGGCCTCGGCCACGTCGCCGTTGATGTGCGTCGACCTGTCGTACCCGACGATGCGGTTCGTGCTGGCGCAGGGCGACATGAAGGACAGCGATCTGGACGTGTCGTTCCTGTATCCGGAGACCGAGAACGGCAAGGCCGAATGGCACAAGTCGCGCTCGGTCAAGGGACGCCAGAAGGACGGCTGGCAGCCGACCGAGGACGTGAAGCTCAACCCCGGCCAGGCCGGCAAGCTTCCCGGCGGTCGTCCCGTTGCCATCCGGCTGACGAGCCACGCGGACCACGGCTCGTGGAACATCGACGACGTCTACGTCGATCCGCGGATGAAGTGAGCGGCGCGACGCGTCCCCGTCCCGATCGGGGCGGGGACGCGTTCGTCCGTTGCTCGTTTTTCTCGCAATTTGCGGACATTTCTCCGCGGGTGGGGGTGAAAAGACGACGCTGTGGCGCTTCTTCTCTGTGTGGTGCATGAGACGGTCCTGAGCGAACGGATTCGCGCGTGAGCGCGCTGCGGGCGCGGTCGGAGGCGGCGACCGTCGAGCAGGACGGGGCGCGGATCGCGGTCGAGCTGCTGCGCGAGCACGCCGGCTCGTTCCTCGCCACCGCGCGCCGCTACAGCCTGTGTGCCGACGACGCGCACGACGCCTACCAGCGCGCGACGGAGATCCTGCTGCGGCGCGCCACGTCGCTCGAGCCGGCCACGCGGGCGGCGTGGATGCGCTCGGTCGTCAAGCACGAGGCGCTCGCCGTCCGTGCCGAGCGGTCCCGCCACGTCTCGGCCGGCGAGCCGCTGCTCGACGAGACGCCGTCGATCGGCCCCGACGCCGAGGAGCGCGCCGTGCGCTTCGACCGCCTCTCCCGCGCGGCCGAGGCGCTGCGGCGCCTCAAGCCCCAGGAGGTCCGCGCCCTGCTGCTCAAGGCCGAGGGCCACTCCTACCAGGAGATCTGCGAGATCACGGGGTGGACCTACACGAAGGTCAACCGCTGCCTGACCGAAGGCCGCCGCGCCTTCCGCCGGCGCTTCGAGCTGATCGAGTCCGGCGCCGAGTGCGAGCGCTGGGAGGCGACGCTCTCGGCGATGGCCGACGGCGAGGCGGCGCCGGCCGACATCGTCGCGGTCCGGCCGCACCTGCGCGCGTGCCCGGCCTGCCGCGCGACGCTGCGCGACTTCCACGCCGCGCCCGCCGGGCTGGCCGCGCTCGTGCCCGCCGGAGCTCTCGCCGCGCCCGCGGCGGCGCTGGCCACCGGGCGCTCGCGGGTGCCGGGCCTGGGCGGGCTCGTCGCGCGGCTGCACGAGGCCGCCGTCGGCTCCGCGCCGGTCAAGGTCCAGGCCGCGCTCGACGCCGCGTCGGGCGGCAAGATGGCAGCCGTCGCCGCCTCCACCGTCGCGCTCGCCGGCGGCGGGATCGCCGCGGTGGACTCGAACGTGCGCCGCGCCGTGCTCGCCCAGCACGTCGCCCACCCGGCGAAGGTCGCCCACGTCGTCGACGGCCGCGCGCGGCCGAAGCCGCCGCCCGCCGCCGGGCCGACCCGGCCGGTCGTCGATCGCTCGGTCGTCAGGCTCGGGGCGACGACCACGACCGCCGCCGCCCGCCCGGTGGCCGTCGCCAAGCCGAAGCCCAAGCCCGCGGCGCCGCAGGAGTTCACCGCGCCCAAGCCCGCGCCGGTGCCCGCCTCGGCGCCGCAGGAGTTCACGTCGTCGTCGATCGGCCCGGCCGGCGGCCACGGCCAGCAGCTCGGGGTCGTCGGGCGGGTCGTCCTCCTCGGCCGCGCCGAACGAGTTCGGGCCCTAGGCCTCAGCGCACGTACGCCCGGCGGATCACGCCGTTGCGCATGCGCTGCGGGTGATCGCCGACCTTGATCCGCGCCACCTGCTTGCCGGTCTTGAACGAGATGACCGCGACCCGGTCCTCGCCCGCCACCGAGACGAAGCAGTACCGCCCGCCCTTGCTGGACTGGGACCAGTACGGGACACGGCCCACGTGGGTCGCGCGCTGGAGCTTGAACGGCGCGCGGGTGACGATCGCCGCGTACTGCGACATCGTCCCGGCTACGCACAGCTTCGTGCCCTGCGGGTTCATCGCGAGCCCGTGGTGGGCGGAGTCGAGCAGGAACTTCGTCCGGGGCACGCCCTTGGCCGCGCCGAGCGGCAGCTTCAGGACGTCGACCACCTGGTCGCCGACGAGGTCGTACTTGACGATCCCGAAGAAGAACGAGACCTGGAAGTACACGAAGCGCTCGCTCGGGGAGATCGCCATCGGCCGGACCGCGCCGCTCATGTTCGGGTAGCCGGCCTCCGCGAGCTTCTTGCCCATGTCGATTCGGCGCAGGACGCGGTTGGTCTTCGCGTCGATGACCTCGAAGACCCGCTCGCCCTTCGTGCCGTCCTGGGAGGGGGCGTCCGTGTCGGTGTAGACGGTGCCGATGCTCGCGTGGAAGATCAGCGTTCCGTCGCGGGAGAAGTTGTTCTCGTGCGGCGAGTCGCCGGAGGGGATCCGCGCGGTGATCTTCCCCGTGCGGGTGTCGATCGAGTCGATGACGCGCGCGGTGGAAGCCGAGACGAGCAGGCGCCGGCCGCTCCGCGACAGCGCCATGTGGTCGGCGCGGTAGCCGTCCACGTGTCGGCGCCAGCGGATCTTCCCGCTCTTGAGGCTGATCGCCACCACGTCGGCGAAGCTCGGCCGCGAGAAGTACACCGTCTTGCCGTCCGGGGAGGTGAAGCCGTCGTCGACGTACTGGTTGTGGCCCTCGCCGACGAGCTTGCGGACGTTGTCGTAGTAGAAGGTCGCGGTCGGGTCCTTCTTGATCTCGGCGACGCGGGCGGCGCGGTCGGGGACGACGTTCAGGCGCTCGACCCGCTTGAAGGTCCGCGGGTCGACGAGATCGGCCGTGCCCGCCCAGTTGTTGGAGACCACGAGGACGTCGCGCACGGGCGAGCGTTTCTTCGCCGCATCGGCGACGACGGCCGGGACGGCGAGGGCCGCCGTGGCGACCGCGAGGACGGTGGTCGTGATGCGCATGGCTCCCCTCCGAGGGTTGAGCCGCGACACTAACGCGACACGCCGGACAGGGGGCGCGGGCGCGCCT
>CAVTSQ010000023.1:0-12310 GCA_963737395.1 uncultured Solirubrobacterales bacterium
AGGACCTCGTCCGGCTTGCCGCCCTCCATCATCGTCTCCTCGACCGCCGTGAAGCCGTCGCGCATGATCACGACGATGATGTCGTCCAGGACGTAGGTCTTCGCCCGGGTCGGCCCACGTCCGTATCCCTCGCGCGCGATCCGGACGATCTCGTTCGAGATCGCGCCCAGCATCTCGCCTGTCGGACGACCCGTCTCAGCTTCCACACCGGTTCTCATACCCAAACGGAGGTGCGATGACCACCTTGTGTGTCGCTTAACGACGAAACCCTCGCCGAGGCGAGGGCGTCGAGGTGGGCGATACTGGGCTCGAACCAGTGACCTCCGCCTTGTCGAGGCGGCGCTCTCCCAGCTGAGCTAATCGCCCCTGGGAGCGGCAAGCCTAGCAGTGGCCCGGCCGCTAGTCTGGCCTCTCCCGGCGCCGTGGCGGAGTGGCTACGCAGCGGCCTGCAAAGCCGTTTACACCGGTTCGATTCCGGTCGGCGCCTTGGGTCGCGTTCCCGTCTCCGCCTCGGTCGCGGCGACGATCGCCGCGGCCGAGCGGCGACGTCCGCGGGCGTCGTCGACCAGTTCGAGATCGACACGCGCAACGCCGGCGTGCCGCGGTAGACGGTCGGCCCCAGCCAGCACGTCCCCTCGGCCTGGATGCGGCCCGCGATCGCCGGGACGACGGTCGGCGAGCTCCTCGTCGGCGACGCCCTCGGGCACGGCGAGGACCTGGTTGAGCGAGACCTCGTTGAGCACGCGGAGGCGACCGGAGGCCGCGAGCTTCTCGGCCATCTGCGTCGCCAGGTCGCAGCAGCGGTCGACGAGCTCGGCGACGCCCTCGCGCCCCAGCGAGCGCAGCGCCGCGTAGACCGGGACCCCGCGCGCGCGGCGGGAGGCCTCGGGCACGAGGTCGGCGGCGTTCGGCTCGCTCGCGCCCGGCAGGTAGGCGGCGGCGAGGCGCATCGCCGCGACGTGCGCCTCGGGGTCGGCGACGATCGCCAGCGCGCAGTCGTAGGGGACGTTGAGCCACTTGTGCGCGTCGACCGCCCACGAGTCGGCCCGGGCGCAGCCGTGGACGAGATGGCGCGGCGCGGGGCTCGCCGCCGCCCACAGCCCGAAGGCGCCGTCGACGTGCAGCCAGGCGCCGCGCTCCCGCGCGATGTCCGCGACGGCGTCGAGCGGGTCGCTCGCGCCGGTGTTGACCTCCCCCGCCTGCGCGCAGACGATCGCCGGGCCGCTCCCGCCCGCCGCGACGGCCGCGGCCAGCGCCTCGGGCACCATCCGGCCCTCGGCGTCGACCGGGATCCGCACCGCCCGCTCGGCCCCGAAGCCGAGCAGCCGCAGCGCGGCGAGCAGCGACGCGTGGACCTGCTCGCCGACGAAGACCTCGACCGGCGGCGCGCCGATCAGCCCGTCGGCCTCGACGTCCCAGCCGACCCGGCGCAGCACGGCGCCCCGCGCCGCGGCCAGGGCGACGGCGCTCGCCATCTGCGCGCCGGTGACCAACCCCACGCTGGCGCCGGCCGGGAGCCCGAGGAGGTCGAGCGCCCAGCCCGCCGCGGTGCGCTCGATCGCCGCGGCGGCGGGCGACCCGAGGTCGAAGGACGCGTGCTGGTCCCAGGCGGCCACGAGCCAGTCGGCGGCCAGGGCGGCGGGCAGGGAGCCGCCGATCACCCAGCCGAAGAAGCGCGGCCCGGGCGTGGCCACGAGGCCGGCGTCGGCGCCGGCCGCGAGCTCGTCGACGACCTGCGCGGCGGGCACGCCGCGATCGGGCAGCGCACCGCCCAGGACAGCCCGCAGCTCGTCCACCCCGGCCCGCGGCCCGACCGGCCGCTCGGGCAGCGTCTCGAGGTAGTCGGTCGCGTGCGCGACGGCGCGGTGCAGCGGCGCCGGATCCATCTCGCGACCCTAGACGAGAACGCTGCGCGCCCGCTGGGCGAGTGATCCCGAAGCCCGCGGGCCCGGTACCCATGGGACAACGATCTCAGGAGAACGAAATGGTCCAGGGAGTGTCAGTCGTGTGGTTGCCGGTCACGGACATGGAGCGCGCGCTCGCGTTCTACGGCGAGACGCTCGGCCTCGAGCAGGTCAGCCGCGAGGACGAGTGGGCCGAGCTGAAGGCCAACGGCCTGCACATCGGGCTCAACGCCGAGCGAGCGGGAGACACCCGGCGGCGAGGGCGGCGCGGTGCTCGCCTTCCGCCCCGACGGCGGGATCGACGAGGCCGTCGAGGAGCTCAAGGACAAGGGCGTGGACTTCGCCGGCCACGTGGCCGACTTCCCGTGGGGGCGGATCGCCGCCTTCCACGACCCGGACGGCAACGCGCTGCAGCTCTACGAGCCCCCGAGCTCCTGAGCATGGGCAGGCGCTCGCCCGGCTAGAATGCGCCGCTCGCGCGGCTGTAGCTCAGTTGGCTAGAGCGTCTGCTTGCCATGCAGAAGGTCGAGGGTTCGAGTCCCTTCAGCCGCTTACGAGACCCCCGTCAACTCCGGGGGTTTCGTCGTTCTCGGGCCGGTTCGCCGGTCCGCTCAGCCGAAGGTGAACACGTAGGCCTCGGCGCCCGTGTCGGCGAAGGCGATCTCGACCGTGCGGTCGGCGGTCGGGCCGGGATGGCGGACGAGCTGGTACAGACGGGCATCGTTGATCACGCCGTTGCCCTGCTCGTCGACGTCGACGCCGCGCGCCCCGTCCGGGGGCTCACCGTCGATCCGGACGACGAAGCGCACGGGCCCTGCGCCCGCCCGCGCGCCCAGGACGAGGTTCAGGTCGCGCCCGCGGAAGCGGAAGGCGATCTGGCCGCCCGGTTCGTCCAGCCGCGCGCGCTGCTCCCCCACCGTCCAGTCGCCCGCGAGCGACCACTGGTTGAGCTCGAGCCGCTCCGGCGCCGCGTAGCGCCGGCTCCGGTCGGGCTCGAGGCCGACCGGAGACGCGAATCCGCTCGTCCGGGCGTAGCCGACGTAGGTCTCCGGCGAGCCGAGCGAGCTCCAGTCCGCCCCGAGCTCGACGCCGGCCGGCGTGACCGAGACCAGGTCCCGCTCGCGGACGTCCCGTCCCGCCTCGGCCAGCAGCTCCTGGATGACCCGCTCGGAACGCTCGTAGTCCTCCTCGCCGAGGTGGTGATGCCGGATCCGGCCCTCCGCGTCGGCGAAGTAGAGCGCGGGCCAGGCCCGGTTGGCGAAGGCGCTCCAGACCGCGAAGTCGTTGTCGATCGCGATCGGATAGTCCACGCCCATGGCGGTCAGGGCCGGGCGCACCCGCTGGACGTCGTGCTCGAAGCCGAACTCCGGCGAGTGCGCGCCGATCACCACCAGGCCGTCGTCGCGGTACGTCTCGGCCCAGGCGCGGACGTAGGGCAGGGTGCGCAGCCAGTTGACGCACGAGAAGGTGCAGAACTGGACGACGACCACCTGCCCGCGCAGATCCGCCGGGGTCAGCGGCTCGGAGTTGAGCCACCCGGTCGCGCCGTCCAGATCGGGCAGCCGGCCTTCGATGGACAGCCCGGCCGCGCTCAACGCAGTGACCGGAAGGTCGCGCGCATCTCCTCCGAGAAGACCTGCGGCTGCTCCCAGGCGGCGAAGTGGCCGCCCTCGTCGAGCTCGTTGAAGTGGATGAGCTTGGGATAGGCCTGCTCCGCCCAGCTCCGCGGAGCGGGATAGAGCTCGTCCGGGAAGACCGAGACGCCGACCGGGAGCTCGACGCCCTTGACGTCGAAGAACGGGAGCTTGCTCTCCCAGTAGAGACGGGCCGAGGACACCGCCGTGTTGGTCAGCCAGTAGTGGGTGACGTTGTCGAGCACGTCGTCGCGCGAGAGGCCGCCGGGCCGGCCGGCGAAGGCGCGCGCGATGAGCTCGTAGCTGCGCACGTCGTGGTCGAGCATCCAGGCCGCGAGGCCGACCGGGGAGTCCGCGATGCCGTAGAGCGTCTGCGGGCGGTTGGCCATCTCCGCGGCGTAGCCGGTGCCGGTGGCGAAGAAGTGGACGAGGATGTCGAAGGCCTTCTGCTCCTCGGCCGACAGGCCCGCCGGCGCCGGGTCGCCGATCTGGATCAGGCGGGACACGTCCGGGGGCACGGTCGCCGGCATGTTCGTGTGGATGCCCACCAGTCCCGGGGGCTTGAGCAGCGCCAGCTGCTCGGTCACGGCGTTGCCCCAGTCGCCGCCCTGCGCGACGTACTTCGTGTACCCGAGGCGGCTCATCAGCGTGGCCCACGCCCGCGCGATGCGAACGGGATCCCAGCCGGTCTCGGTCGGCTTGCCCGAGAAGCCATGGCCCGGCAGGGACGGGATCACGAGATGGAAGGCATCGGCCGCATCGGCGCCGTGCGCGGTGGGATCGGTGAGCGGCTCGATGATCTTCAGCTGCTCGACCGTCGAGCCCGGCCACCCGTGGGTGACGATGAGCGGCAGGGCGTTCTCGTGCTCCGAGCGCACGTGGATGAAGTGGATGTCGACCCCGTCGATCTCCGTGATGAAGTGTGGCAGCGCGGCGAAGCGGGTCTCGAACGCGCGCCAGTCGTACTCCGTCGCCCAATACGCCGCGAGCGCCTGGATCGTCTCGAGCTGCACGCCCTGCGACGCGTCCACCTCCCGGTCAGGCCACCTCGTCGCGTTGATGCGATCGCGCAGGTCCTCGAGCTGCTCCTCGGGGACGTCGATCGCGAACTCGCGCACGTCGGCGGCGGCGGCTGACTTGATCGAGGTGCTGGCCTCCATCGTGGCTCCTGACGGTCGGGGGGTCTGTCGCCAGCCTAAGCGGCACAGCCGTGCTCGCGCCAGCGCGGACCTGGCCGGATCTGAGTCCCTTCAGCCGCTCCGCTGCTTGATCTTCCGCCAACCACCGGCACGGTTGTTGGCGACGATCTGCTCGAACATCGCGCGCAGCGCCGGACCGTGGAGCGTCTCTCCCTCGTAGACCGCGACGGTGCGGGCCGTGGCGTTCTCGTGGCCGCCCGTCACGATGCCCTCGGGGTCGGGCACGATGCCGCCGTCGTAGAGGAACACGTTGACGTGGTCGCGCGTGGCCAGCAGCGCGCAGATGTTCCCGTCGAGCACGAAGTAGGGCTGGACGGTGCGCTTGACGGTCTCCCGCACCTCGGGATCGGCGGCATGGACGAGCGCGCGGACCTCGCGGCAGACGTCGGCCTGCCAGGCGGGCAGCGCGTCGATGTAGTCGTCGACCCGGGGGTCGGTCTCAGCCACGCGGCACGAGTTCCGCATCCGACGTCTCGCCGTAGCGCGAGAACGTCAGGCGGCACCAGACCGACTTGCCGTCGCGCAGCGGTCGGGTGCCCCAGCGTTCGGCAAGCATGGCCATGAGCAGGACGCCGCGGCCATGCTCGTCGTCGGGCGTCGGCCGCAGCCGGCGCGGCACGCTGCTGGCGCCGTCGTCGACCTCGACGAGCACGTCGCCGGCGCCGAGCCGCAGGCGCAGCTCGATGGGCGGCGCCCCGTGGATGATCGCGTTCGTGACCATCTCGCTGACGATCAGGACGGCGTCGCTGACCAGGCCGGAGGGCGCGCCCCAGGCCCCGAGCGTCTCGGTCACGAAGCGTCGCGTGGCGGGCACGGCGTCGGGCTCGGCGGCGACCGACATCGCCGTCGTCGGCGGGCTGCGCGGCCTCGGGGACGGAGGCGAGCAACAGCGCGACGTCGTCCTCGGTCCCGTCGGCCACCAGCGTCTCGATGATCTGGGGCAGGGCCTCGTCGAGCGGGCCGTCCTCGGCTTCCAGCCGCCCGGCGAGGGCGTCGATGCCGGCGTCCAGCCCGCGGTCGCGGCGCTCGACGAGGCCGTCGGTGTAGAGGGCGAGACGGGCGCCGGTGGCGAGCTCGGCGCGCTCGTCGCGCAGGGTGAACGGCCCGCTCCCGAGCGGCGGACCGACGATGTCGGGCATGCGCCACGACACCCCGTCGGGCCCGACGACAAGCGGCGGGAGATGACCGGCGTTGGCGTAGATCAGGGAGCGGTCGCGCGGGTCGTAGACGGCGTAGACGCAGGTGACGATCTGGGCCGGGTCGAGATCGCGCACGACGCCGTCGAGGAGCTCGAGCACGTCCGCAGGCCCGAGATCCAGACGTGCGTAGGCGCGCACCGCGGCCCGTACCTGGCCCATCACCGCCGCGGCGCGCACGCCGCGGCCCATGACGTCGCCGACGACGAGCGCCGTGCGACCCGCCCCGAGCTCGATCACGTCGAACCAGTCGCCCCCGACCTGGGTTCCCGCCTCGCCGGGCTGGTAGTAGGTCACGACCTCGAGGTGCTCGGGGGCGAACTCGTGCTCGGGCATCAGCCGGCGCTGCAGCTCGTCGGCGATCGCGCGCTCGCGCACGGCCGCCTCGCGCTCGCCGGCCACGGCGGCCAGGGTCTGCTCGGCCAGGCGCTGGTCGGTGACGTCCTGGTTGCTGCCGCGCAGCCGGACGGGCCGGCCCTCCTCGTCGCGCTCGAGCTCGCCGATCGCCCGGAAGGTCCGCACGCTCCCCGCGGCCTCGGGCATCCGCCACTCGATGTCCATCGGGTCGCCCTCCCCTGCCGCAGCGAGCGCCGCGCGGACGCGCGCGGCGTCGTCGGGGTGCACGACCTCGACGATCGTCGCCTCCACTCCCTTGGCCAGCAGCTCCTCGGGAGTCATCGAGAACTGGCGGGCGAGCTCGGTCGAGGCCGTGATCGCGCCCGTGGCGAGCTCGATCTCCCACGACCCGATCCGGGCCAGGCGCTCGGCGTCGTCGAGCAGGGCGCGGCTGCGCTCGAGCCGGTCGCGGGTGCGCCGGGCCCGGTCGAGCTCGAGGTTGGCCTGGACGCGCGCGCGCAGCTCGCGCGCCGAGAACGGCTTGATCAGGTAGTCGTCGGCGCCGGCCTCGAGACCCTCGATCGTCCCCTCCTCGCCGGCGCGGGCCGAGAGCATCACGACCGGGACGGCGAGCGTCGCCGCGTCCTCCTGCAACGCGGCGAGCAGCCCGAAGCCGTCGAGATTGGGCATCATCACGTCGGTCAGCACGAGGTCGGGCGGGTCGGCCCGGGCGAGCTCGAGCGCGATCAGGCCGTCCTCGGCGGTCTCGATCGCGTAGTCGTCGGCCAGCAGCGTGCTGATGTACTCGCGCATGTCGGCGTTGTCGTCGACGACAAGGATCCGCGGGCCGCCGGACACCGGGCCGGGGACGGCCTCGGAGCTCGGCTCGAGCCAGCGCATCGCCTCGGCCAGGAAGCCCTCGGCCTGGCGCTCGACCAGGGTCGCGTCGTCGGACGGCTCCGAGACCGCGTCGGCCGGCAGGTGCTCGGCGCCGAACGGCAGGCGCACGGTGAACGTGCTGCCCTCGCCCGGCGTGCTCGCGACGCTCGCGTCGCCGCCGTGCAGCTCGGCCAGCTCGGACACGAGCGCGAGGCCGATCCCCGACCCCTCGTAGGTGCGCGAGCGCGCGCCGACGATGCGGTGGAAACGCTCGAAGAGCCGCGGCAGCTCGCTCGGGTCGATGCCCGCTCCGGTGTCGGTGACGGCAAGCTCGGCATGGCCGTCGCTCGCCGTGACGCGTACGTCGATCCCGCCGTTGAACGTGAACTTGAGTGCGTTGGAGACGAGGTTGAGGACGATCTTCGCCCACATCTCGCGGTCGGCGTAGACCGGCTGATCCAGCGGCGGGCACTCGATCGTCAGCTCCAGCCCCGCCCGGCCACGGCGGACTGGAACATGCTCGCGAGCTCGGCGGTGTAGCTCGCGAGGTCGAGCGGCTCGTAGTGGGCGTCGGCGCGGCCCGACTCGAGCCGGGAGAAGTCGAGCAGGGTGTTGACGAGCTTGAGCAGCCGCTGGGCGTTGCGGTGGATCGCGTCCACGCGCTGGTGCTGGGCGGCGGGCAGCGGCTCGTCGGTGTCGGTCAGCGCGTCCTCGGCCGGCCCGATGAGCAGCGTCAGCGGGGTCCGGAGCTCGTGGCTGATGTTGGTGAAGAAGTCGGTCTTGGCCCGGTCGAGCTCGGCGAGCGTCTCGGCCCGGCGGCGCTCGGCCTCGTAGGCCCGCGCGCTGGCCACGCCGGAGGCGATCTGACCGGCGATCAGCCCGATGAACCCGCGGTAGGCGTCGTCGAGCGGGCCGTAGCGGTTCAGGCCGGCGACGAGGAAGCCGTACGGGCGGCTCTGCTGGCCCTGCTGGGGCAGGGGGACGACGAGCGCATGGGTCGGCGGCTCGGGCCACCCGCCCGTCGGCAGGTCGGAGAAGCGACCGCCGAGCACGACCTCGACCGTGTCGCCGGCGGCGAGCTCGGCGACCGGCCAGACCGGCGGGACGTTCCCGCCGCCCATCGTCGCGGGCGCCGCCGCGTGGCCGGTGTCGAGGCCGGTGGCGATCGCCAGGCGCGCGGTGCCGTCGTCGTCGAAGAGGTAGGTGGCCGTGAACGGCAGCGACGCGACGTCGGCGGCGAGGTGGCGGCGCACGGTCTCGAGCGTCTCCTCCTCGCTGCGCACGCCCGTCGGGTCCGAGCCGAGGTCGCGCAGCGTGGCCAGGCGCCGGGCGCCGATCACGCGCTCGGTGTCCTCGCTGACCACGCACAGCATCCCGGCGATGTGCCCGTCGTCGGCGGTGAGCGGGCTGTAGGAGAACGTGTGGTAGGTCTCCTCGGTGTAGCCGCTGCGCTCGAGGAACAGCAGCAGCCCCTCGTCCCAGGTCGCCACGCCGGTCCGCATCACGGTCTCGATCCGCGGGCCGATGTCCGGCCAGATCTCCGCCCACACCTCGCTCGCCGGAGCGCCCGAGCGCCCACGGGTACTTCGATGCCAGCGTGTCGCGGCGGTAGGCATCGTTGCAGAAGAACGTCAGCTCCGGGCCCCAGGCCATCCACATGGAGAAGCGCGACGTGAGCACGATGTGCACCACCGTCCGCAGGCTCTGGCTCCAGCGCTCCGGCGGCCCGAGCGGGGTCGCGTCCCAGTCGACGGCGAGCAGGTCGCGGCCGACCTCGCCGCTGGCCCGCAGGACGTCGCGCATGTCCGCATCCGCCGCCCCCGCGGCGTCGGGGTCAGTCATCCCTAGGCGGCCGGGAGATCCTCGGGGGCATCCGTGAGGTCGAGGACGGAGACGAGTCCCGACAGCTCGAGGATCCGCTCGACCTCCGTCCCGCGCGCGACCGCGACCTTGAAGCGGAAGCCGTCCTCCCGGGCGCGCTTGTGCTGACCGACGATCACCCCGAGCCCGCTCGAGTCCATGAAGGTCACCTCGCGCAGATCGAGCACCACGGTCCCGGCGCGCGCCTCCTCCTCGTGGAGGGCGGAGCGCAGCTCGGGGGACGACGAGAGGTCGATCTCGCCGCGAGCGGACACCACCGCGGCGCCGTCGCGTCGGTCGAGCCGAACCTCGAACAGGCTGTCGGAGGCCATCCCGGCGGCAGCATACGGGACCGCCGGGGGCCGCTTCCAGTCCGATATCCGTCCCCGCGCGCCGCGTGGTCGCGGGTCGGAACCAGTGGCTGCATGCGTTCTCCGTAGCCTCCTGGCATGTCCGACTTCGCCATCGTCAACCTCGAGGAGCTCGAGGACGGAACCGGCGGCCGCTTCGAAGGCCTCGAAGGCCGGTTCGCCCGCAAGCACCTCGAGTCGCGGGACCTCGGGGTGAGCCGCTTCACCTACGCCCCGGGCTTCCGCGCCGAGGGCGGCCACACCCACCGCGAGCAGGAGGAGGCCTACGTCGTGGTCAGCGGCTCGGGCCGGATCCTGCTCGACGGCGATGCCCACCCCCTGAAGGTGTGGGACGTCGTCCGCGTGGCGCCCGGCGTCGTGCGCGCCTTCGAGGCCGGCGCCGGCGGCCTCGAGCTGATCGCCATCGGCAGCCACCGGCCCGAGGGCGGCGACGGCGAGCAGCACCCGGTCAGCTGGCCGGACTGACGCGCTAGGCGCGCTCGGCCAGCGCGCGCCGCACGAACGAGACGACGTCGTCGAGGACCTCGTCCTGATTGGTCTCGTTGAAGATCTCGTGCCGCGCGCCGGGGTAGACGTGCTCCTCGAGCTCGGCGCCGCGCAGGTGCTCGACCGCGACGCGGGCCGGGCCGATCGGGACGATCGGGTCCTCCTCCCCGTGGAGCCACAGCGTCGGGAGGTCGCCGAGCGACGGGCCCTCGGCGATCGACTGGACCGCCGCGGCGAGCGAGGCCAGCGTGTCGCGCTGGAAGGGCCCGTGGTAGACGAGCGGGTCGGCCGCGTAGGCCTCCCCCACCGCCGGGTCGCGCGACAACGCGGCCGGGTCGATCGGCACCTCGGGGATCGGATCGAGCTCGAGCAGGCCGAGCAGCGCCGGGTTGTCGCCGATCGCCGGGCCCGAGAGCACGAGCGCGTCGAACGCAGTCGGGTCGCGCTGGGCCAGGCGGGCGGCGATCAGGCCGCCCATCGAGTGCCCGAGCAGCACGACCGGAAGGCCGGGATAGGCGTCGCGCGCCCAGTCGCGGACGATCGCCAGGTCGTCGACGAGCGCCTCGCCGTGCGGGATGTGCGCGCGATCGCCGTCCGAGCGGCCGTGGCCCGCGTGGTCGGGCGCGACGACGGCCGCGCCCTCGTCGGTCAGCCGGGCGGCGACATGGTCGTAGCGCCGGGCGTGCTCGCCGTAGCCGTGGGCCAGCAGGACGACGAAGCGCGGCGCGGCCGGCGTCCAGGTGTGGACGACCAGGCGACCGCCGCCTCCGGCGATCTCGGTCGGCGTGGGCTCGCTCATCGGGTCTCCTCTGTCTGGATTGTGGTGCAGCACGCGCCGGGACGGTACGGGACACTGTGTCCGATGACCGTGCGACCCCTCGCGATCGTGACCGCGCCGCTGTCCGCGGCCACGGCCGGCCCGCGCGCCGCGGCCGGGATCGTCGAGGCGCTGGGGGTCCTTCCGGCGATGGCCGCCGACGTGCGGCGCATGGCCGATTCCGTCGCCTCGCTGCCCCACGTCGACCAGGAGATCACCCGCGTGGCCGAGGCCATGCCGGCCCTCGATGCCATCCACGAGCGCCTGCAGGGGATCGAGCAGTCGATGGCGCTGCTCACCGAGATCCACGCCGCGCTCGGCCCGCTGCCGCCCGCGCTCGAGAAGCTCGACGTCGCGCTCGATCAGCTCGTCGCCGACCTGGTGCCGCTCCAGGCCGCGGCCGAGCGCCTCAACCAGCTGCGCCTGCCCGGCTCGCGCCGGCGCCGGGCCGGCGATCAGTCCGCCGACGGACAAGAAAAATGGCCGCCTACCCCCGGTCCAGAGTGAGGCAGGCGACCACGATCCATCTTGCCTGATCGGTCCGGCCGATGCAACGAAAAGGTCCGATCTGAGGACCACATGAGCTCAAAGCGCCGCGTCGAGCGACTGGTTGACGAGCGCGTCGGCATGCGCGTTCTCGGCGCGCGGAACGGTGCGGATCTTCCAGGATCCGAAGCCGCTCAGCCGCGCGGTCGCCTCGGCGTGCAGCGGGCGCATCGCCGGATGCTTGACCTTGTAGACGCCCTGGACCTGCTTGGCCACGAGCTCGGAGTCGCCGACGACCTCGACCTCGTCGGCGCCGAGCGCCCGGGCCCGGTCGAGGCCGAGCAGCAGCGCGCGGTACTCGGCGACGTTGTTCGTCGCCTCGCCGATCGCCTCGTGGGCTTCGTCGAGCACGGTCCCGTCCGGGTCGGAGAGGACGGCCGCGATCGCGGCGGGCCCGGGGTTGCCCCGTGCGCCGCCGTCCACGTGGATGACGACCTTCACTCGGTCGCGGCGGGCGGCAGCGTGTCCGAGCGCGGCGAGGCCGGGCGGCTACGACGATCGTCTTCGGGCGCGTCACCGTGCGCGCGGCGGCGGTCGACGATGACCTCGACGCCGGGGTCACTGGAGTAGTACTCGACGAGCTTGTCGTAGAGCTCTCCGGCCAGCTCCTCGGGAACGACGCAGTAGATCACGCGCGGTGATCCTAGAGGATCGAGGACGGCGGCAACGCCAGCTCGCGGGTGGTTGATCGCCGGTCCGCGTGTGACCGGTGGCGCGCGGGACCGAAGCGGGCGTGGGCGACGGGCGAAGGCCATGCCATGCGGCATGGCCGAGTCCCGCCGCACGCGATCCGCTGACGGTTCCCGTGCGTCATCCGGGCGTGCGCGGGCCGGGGATCAGCCACCCTCATGCGGCGGGATGCAGGTAGCCGTGCTCGTCGGCGACGGCCGACCCGAGCCGCTCGGGCTCGTCGAGCTCGTCGAGCTCGTAGCCCTGACCGGTCTGCTCGACCGCGCCCGCCGAGTCGTTGAGGTCGATCTCGTACCGGTACCAGCACAGCTCCCAGGAGACGGTGATCGTCACCCGTGCCGTGCCCTCGAGCGAGCGGGCGGCGACGGTCGGCTCGCCCAGCGAGCGGGCCA
>CAVTSQ010000024.1:0-6705 GCA_963737395.1 uncultured Solirubrobacterales bacterium
AATGGCTAGAGCCAGCCCTCGGGGACCGGGCCGCGCTTGCGGCCGACCAGGGCCACGTAGTCGAGCGGGCGCCCGTCCATCGCGAGCCGGTGCACGTACTTGCGGCGGCCGAGCTCCTCGAGCGAGCCGTCGTCGAGCATCTGGACGATCATGCGGCGAAAGCCGGTCTCGTCGCCGTGGGCGAGGAAGTCGGCCTTGACGTTGAAGGCGATCCAGGCGTCGTCCTTGAGCAGCTCGTAGGCCTGGGCGAAGGCGGCCGGAGGGATGTCGTCGAAGCCGAGCGCCGCGACGCAGGTGAGCATGTTGGGCTTGACGGCGCAGATCGCACGTCGCTCTTCGGAGGTCAGCGCGGTGAGGTCGCACGTGCGGTAGTCGTCGTAGATCTCAGGAGGGTCATTTGCGCGCTCGGCGGCCATCTCGGCCTCGGGGATGATGTCGACGCCGATCAGCGTCCCGGCTCCGAGCTTGCGCAGCTCGACGCCGACCAGGCCGTTGCCGGCGCCCACGTCGATGCCGGAGAGCGTGCTCGGGTCGATCCCGGCCGCCTCGACGTGCTCGGCCAGGAGCCCGACGACCTCCTCGGGCGAGCCGCACTCGAGGTGGTCGTAGAAGATCTTCTCGTAGAGACCCGGGACGGCGTAGATCTCGTCGTAGTCGTGGAAGCGGATCCGCTGGCTGACGCCTCCGGACTCGACCTCACACCATTCCCGGTCCTGGGTCGTACTGCCGGCCTCGGGGAAGTGGACGATGAGGGCGGGACTGGAAGCGGTCGACACGGTCAGGATCAGCTCCTTCAGGCTGGGAGAAATGAGAGGGCGGGTCCAGTCGTTCTTGTAACCGGACCTACGTAGACCTAAGCAGTTTCTCGGACAACGTGTCGTGCTTTTGGGGCAGAACTCGCGCCTGGCGTCGCGTCCTGCGAGGATTCGCCCGGAAATGGACGCAAAACTGGCCCAATGGCGCGATGCGGAGATTTCTTCGACTACCTGGGCTTCGACGTGTTCTACCGCGTCGCCGGGTCTGGTCCACATCTGCTGCTCATCCACGGCTATCCCTTCGGCTCGTGGGACTGGCACCGGATCTGGGACGCCCTGACCGCGCGGTTCACGGTCGTCGCGCCGGACATGCTCGGGCTCGGGTTCTCGGCCAAGCCCAGCGCCTACCGCTACACCGTCGAGCGCCACGCCGACATGCACGAGGCGCTCCTCGGCCACCTCGGAATCGGCGCCTGCCACGTCCTGGCCCACGATCTCGGCGACTCCGTGGCCCAGGAGCTGCTGGCCCGCCACGAGGCGCAGGAGCGCCGCCTCGGCCTGCGCTCGGTGGCGCTGCTCAACGGCGGGCTCTTCCACGAGGCCTACCAGCCGCGGCTCGTCCAGCGGCTGCTCTCGACCACGCCGCTCGGCGGCCTGGCGGCGCGCCGTCCCGAGCTGCTGCTCTCCGACCGCATCCTGGCGCGGACGCTGGCCGAGCTGTTCGGGCCCGACACGCAGCCCGACGACGCGGAGCTCGCCCGCTTCTCCGAGCTGATGGACGTGGGCGACGGCCGGCGCGTGACGCACAAGGTCGGGCGCTTCGTGCTCGACCGGGTCGAGCATCGTGACCGCTGGGTCGCGGCGATGCGGCGCACCGCGCTGCCCATGCGCCTGATCGACGGGCCGGCCGACCCGAACTCCGGGCGCCACATGGCCGACCGCTACGCCGAGCTCGTGCCCGACCCCGACGTCGTGCTGCTCGGCGAGCGCATCGGGCACTGGCCCCAGCTCGAGGACCCCGACGGGGTGGTGGGCGCGCTCACCGAGTTCTGGGACCGCATCGACGCCGGCTGATCGCGTGGCCCGGACCCTGCGCGCCCTGCTGACCGCCGTCTCCCTCGTGCTCGCCGGCGTCTTCGTGGCGGCGACGATCACCGGCGACCTGCCGTGGTACGTCACCGTCGTCCTCGTCGTCTTCCTGCTCGCGCACCGCGTCCTGTGGTCGGTGCGGCTGAACGCCTGACCCCTACTCGCCCGGGTAGGAGATCCCGAGCGCGGCGCGGGCGGCGTCGACGATCCGCAGGATCGCGACGGTCTCGTCCAGGCCGAGCAGGGGCGACTCCGTGGCCCCCTCGGCCAGCAGCGTCGCGGCGTGGGCCGCCTCGTAGGCCAGCCCCTCGTGGCCGCGGATGCGATCGGCCGGGCGCTCGATCCGCGCGCCGTCGCGATGGACGTAGGCCAGGGACGTCGGCGTGTAGAAGTCGCCGGCCAGCTCCACGCGCGCGAGGCTGCCCGAGATGCTCGCGGAGGTCGGCGTGCGGGCCTGGAGCGTCGTGTCGAGCGCGGCCACCGCGTTGCCGTAGCGCAGCGTCACGGCCGCGTGCGCGTCGACGCCGGTGAACGCCCGCGCGCCCTCGACGCCGATCGAGCTCGGCGTCGCGCCGAGCACGAAGGCGGCGAACGAGATCGGGTAGATCCCGAGGTCGAGCAGCGCGCCGCCGGCGAGCTCGGGCGCGAACAACCGGTGCGCGGGGTCGGGGTCGAAGTACTGGCCGTGGTCGGCCAGGACGGAGAAGACCTCGCCCAGCGCGCCGTCCTCGAGCAGCTGGCGGACGACGTCGACGTGGGGCAGGAAGCGCGTCCACATCGCCTCCACGGCGAGCAGCCCGGCGGCACGCGCGGCGGCGACGACCTCCTCGGCCTCGGCCGCGCTGCGGGTGAACGCCTTCTCGACGAGCACCGGCTTGCCGGCCGCCAGCGCGAGCAGCGCCTGGTCGCGGTGCTCGCTGTGGGGCGAGGCGACGTAGACGATGTCCACGTCGGCGTCGGACACGAGCTCCTCGTAGGAGCCGTAGGCCTTGGCGATCTCGAACTCGTCGGCGAACGCCTGCGCGCGCTCGGCCGAACGCGAGCCGACCGCGACGAGCTCCTGGCGGGTGTGCCGGCGCAGGGCGTTGGCGAACGCGCGGGCGATCCCGCCCGGAGCCATGATCCCCCAGCGCGCCGGCGGCGCGTCGCGCGGATCGGGGGTCCGCGGGTCGGGCAGGGCGGTCAGGGGTGCGGTGGAATCGGACACGGCGCCGATCCGCATGATGACGGTTACGCTCGAACCGTGAACGTCACGGTCACCGGCGCCACCGGATTCGTCGGCGCCCACGTCGCCCGCCAGCTCGTCGAGCGCGGCGACGAGGTCCGCGTCACCTACCGCAACGCCGACCGCCTCTCCGCGCTCGACGGCGTCGACTACCGCCGCGCGAAGACCGACGTCCTCGACTTCGCCGCGATGCGTCGCGCCGTCCGCGGCGCCGAGGTGCTCTTCCACGCCGCCGGCCTGGTCGCCTCGAGCCCGCTCGAGCTCGTGTGGCGGATGAACGCGGACTCGCCGGTGATCGCGGTGGAGGCGGCGGCCGCCGAGGGCCTGCGCCGCGTCGTGCTGACCTCGACGATCTCCGCGGTCGGCCCGCCGGTCGGCGACGAACCGGCCGACGAGGAGAACCCGTACCCCGACGACTGGCTCGGCCTGGCCTACCCGGACTCCAAGCGCCAGGGCGAGCGCGCGGCCCTGGCCGCCGCCGAGCGGCGCGGGATCGAGGTCGTGGTCGTCAACCCGGCCTACGTCCTCGGCGTCCCCGTCAACCGGGCGCAGGCGGGAGAGACCTCGACGCGGACGATCGGCAACTATCTGCGCGGCCGCCTGCCCGCCGTGCTCGACGCGGCGATGAACTTCGTCGACGTCGAGGACGTCGCGCGCGGGCACGTGCTCGCCGCCGAGCAGGGCGCCTCGGGCGAGCGCTACATCCTCGGGGCCGAGAACACGTCGTGGCACGCCCTGATCGACCGCGTCGCCGAGCTCTCCGGCCGGCACCACCCGATCGGCGTCCTGCCCGGCGGCGTGGCCCGGGTGGCCCGGGTGCGCGAGGCGCTCGGGCTGCCGGGGACGATCTCGGCCGAGGCCTTCGACCTGATGGGCGGCGACTGGCGCTTCACCTCGGACAAGGCGCGCCGCGAGCTCGGCTACGAGACGCGCCCGCTCGACGAGACGCTCGCCGCGACGGTCGAGTGGTACATGGAGCTGATCGAGAGCGGCGCCTTCGAGGACTCCGACCACTCGGCGCTCTCGCGCATGTCCGGCGGGATGCGTGCGGTCTCGAAGACCGGGGTCCTGATGCCGGTCCGCCTCGGCGAGCGCGTGCTCGGCCGGCGGTTCATCGCGGGCGGCTGAGGCGGCCTAGGTCTCGAGGTCGCCGAGCGCGGCCGCGGTGCGCAGCGCCCAGCGCGTGGTGGTGAGCGCGCCGAGCGCTACGACGAGCGCGCCGCAGCCGGCGACGATCCACCAGCCCGTGTGGCTCGCCGCCGCGAGCGTCGCCGGGGAGCCCGCGCTGGCCACGGCGACGGCGCCGATGATCGCCACGCCGAGCGACGAGGCCGACCTGCCGGCTGGTCGACGCGATCGCGGCCGCGACCCCGGCCTGCGCCGGCGGCATCCCGGACACCGCGGTGTTGGTGATCGGCGGGTTCACCGCGCCGAAGCCGATGCCGAAGATCACGTAGGTCGAGCACGAGCCAGCCGTGCGACGTCGCGCACGTCAGGTCGGTGAGCATGAGCGCGCTGACGCAGATCCCGACGCCGCCGACGAGCAGCGACGGTCGCGGGCCGACGCGCGCCACGAGCCGGCCCGAGAGCGGCCCGACGACCAGCGTCGCGGCCGCCATCGGCAGGATGTAGATCCCGGCCATGAACGGCGACAGCCCGCGCGCCTGCTGGAGGTAGAGCGTGTTGAGGAACAGGAAGCCGCCGAGCGCGGCGAATGCGCTGACGGCGATCGCCGTCGCGCCGGAGAACGGCGCGCTGCGGAAGAAGCGCAGCTCGATCAGCGGGTCGCGGCGGCCGGCTCGTAGAGCACGAGCGTCGGTGAGCGCCGCGGCCGAGAGCGCGAACAGGCCGACGGTCTGGGCCGAGAGCCAGCCCGCCTCGGGCGCCTCGATGATCGCGTAGGTGACCGTGGCGAGCAGCACGAGCACGAGTACCTGGCCGACGACGTCGACCCGGCGCGGGTGCGGCGCGCGGGACTCCGCGACGTAGCGCGCCGTCAGCACGAACGCCGTCAGGCCGACGGGATGTTGACCCAGAAGATCGCCCGCCAGCCGAGCCCTCGACCAGCGCGCCGCCGAGCACCGGCCCGAGCGCCATGCTCAATGCCGATCACGCCCGCCCAGATCCCGATCGCCTGCGCGCGCTCGCGCGGGTCGGTGAACACGTTGCGGATGATCGACATGGCCACCGGGTTGAGCATCGAGCCGCCGACCGCCTGCACCATGCGGAAGGCGATCAGCAGCCTGAGGCTCGGCGCGAGGCTGCACAGCAGCGAGCCGAGCGTGAAGACCGCCAGCCCGAGCTTGAAGATCCGCGCGCGGCCGAGCCGGTCGGCGGTCGAGCCCGAGAGGATCAGCAGGCTGGCGAGGACGAGCGTGTAGGCGTCGATCGTCCACTGCAGGCCGGGGATCGACGCGTGCGAAGTCGGTCCGGATCGACGGCAGCGCGACGTTGACGATCGTGTTGTCGAGCCCGACGATGAGCAGGCTCATGCAGCAGATGCCGAGCACCACGTAGCGGTGCCGGTCGGCGCGGGGCGGGGCGGGGGTGGTCGTGGCCGCCATCTCGATCACGCTATCCGGACGACCCGGGGAGTCGGCTGTCCCCGGGCGCTCGGCGGGGTTAGTCTGCTCCTCCGCCCGCGACCACTCATCGGAGACTCATGCCCCGCGCCCGTTTTCGCCGTCCCACCGCCGGTCACCTCGGGTTGGCGCTCGGGGCGATCTCCCTGTTCATCTCGCTCGGTGGCACCAGCTTCGCGGCGCGGACGGTGTCGTCCGCGTTCGAGAAGGGCTCCGTGACCTCCTCGGCGATCCGGGACAACACGATCCGCGGGAAGGACGTGCGCAACGGCACGCTCGCTTCAAGGATCTCTCTAAGGGTCTGCGGGCGCTCCTCGCGCAGCACCGGGCCGGGCCGCGGGGCCTGACGGGCGCCACCGGGCCGAAGGGGACCGGGGCGAACGGGGCCTGACCGGAAGGACGGCTCCGCGCTCGCCGACGGCGCGGTGGGCACGGAGAAGCTGGCCGACGGCTCGGTGACGAACCCCAAGCTGGCCGACGGCTCGGTCGGGAGCGCCAACCTGGCCGACGGCTCGGTGGGCAACACCGCGCTCGCGAGAGGCAGCGTCACGTCGACAAGCTCGCCCGAGCGGACGGTTGGCACTACTTCGGGCGCAACGGCGTCCCCGGGCTCCAGAGCGAGTGGGTGAACTACGACGCCGCCTCCAGCCCCAGCGGCGCGCTGTTCGCTCATGCGGGGTACTACGTCGACAACGAGAACCAGGTCCACCTCGGCGGCATCGTCAAGAACGGCACGTTCGGAGGCGCGAAGCCGATCGTGACGCTGCCCTCCGGCCTCTGCCCGTTCTTCTACCGGAACTTCCCGGTGAGCAGCGGCAACTCGATCGGCCGGGTGACGGTGAACTACGTGTGCGCGGGCGGGTGCGCGGTGAACGCCGACGCGGGCTTGAGCACGTATGTGTCGCTCGACGGGATCGTGTTCCGCAGGTCCGGGCAGGATGCCGCGGTTTCCTCCGTGGCCGCGAGCGCCTCAGCGACAGCGAAGGCCGACGGAGTGCGGCGACGCGCTGAGTGCCGCGCCACAGGTGGCCTATGCCGTACCGAACCGATCAGT
>CAVTSQ010000025.1:0-660862 GCA_963737395.1 uncultured Solirubrobacterales bacterium
GGGAGCACGGAGAGAGCACCCTCGATCGCGCGCGAGACGTCGACCGGCAGCGACGATGGGCGCCCGCGGCCGCCGGGGACGAGCACCTCGCCGACGGCCAGGATCCGCCGCTCGCCGGGGGCGGGAAGCAGCGCCGCGCCGTCGTCGCGGGCGGCCGTGATCGCCTTGCGCGACTCGCGGACGAGGCCGGCGTCGTGGGACGGTGCGATGACCAGCACGCGGTGCCCGCGGGCTGCGAGCTCGGCGGTCACGGCGGCGACGTGGTGGTTGACCGGATTGGCCTCCTCCCACGCGTAGGGCGTGACGTGCGCGAGGGCGAGCGGGGCGGCCATCGCCATGGAGGATAAGTGCGACGGCGAAGGACGAGGGCTAGGCCGGAGCGGCCGCCGCCTCGCGCAGCCACTCGGCCAGCTCGGCGGGCGGCTTGGGCCTCGAGAGGTGGTAGCCCTGGGCCAGGTCGCAGCCCATCGTCACGAGGTGCTCGAGCGCGGCGGCGGTCTCGACGCCTTCGGCCACGACGCGCAGTCCCAGCGCGCGCCCCAGGTCGACCGTCGAGCGGACGATCGCCGCATCCTCCTCGACGTCGTCCATGCGGCCCACGAACGAGCGGTCGATCTTCAGCTCGACGACCGGGAGCGTGCGCAGGTGCGCGAGCGAGGAGTAGCCGGTGCCGAAGTCGTCGAGCGAGAGCTCGACGCCGAGCGATGCCAGCTGCTCGAGCACAGCACGGGCCCGGACCGGGTCGGACATGACGGCGTTCTCGGTGATCTCGAGCACGAGGCGCGAGGGGTCGACGCGGGCGGCCAGCAGCCGCTCCTGGATGTCGGAGGGCAGGCGGGCGTCGAGCAGCCCGGCGGCGGACAGGTTCACCGCGACGGTCAGATGGTGGCCGGCGGCCTCCCAGGCGCGCAGCTGGAACAGCGCGCGCTCGAGCACGTAGAGGGTCAGCGGGCGGATCAGCCCGGAGGTCTCGGCCTGGTCGATGAAGGCGGCGGGCGGCAGCAGGCCGCGCTCGGGGTGCTGCCAGCGCACGAGCGCCTCGACGCCGACGGGGGCGCCGTCGCGCACGCGGCACTGCGGCTGGTAGTGGACGACGAGCTCGTCGCGCTCGAGGCGCCTCGCGCAGCTCGGAGCCGAGCGCGAGGCGGCCGCGGGTGAACTCGCCCTCGGTCATCACGAACTCCTCGATGCCCGAGCGCGAGCGCTTGGCCCGGTACATCGCCACGTCGGCGTGGCGCAGCAGGGTGTCGGCATCGCCGGCGTGCTCGGGGAAGGTCGCCACGCCCATGCTCGCGTCGACGACGAGGCGCATGCCGTCGAGCGCGAAGGGGCGCTGGAGCATCGTCTGGAGCTCCGCGGCCAGCGCCCAGGCCGTCTCGGGCCGGGTGCCGGCCGGCAGCGCCACGGCGAACTCGTCGCCGCCCAGGCGCGCCACCCGGGCGCGGTCGCCGACGAGGTCGGCCAGGCGCTTGCCGAGGTCGCGCAGCAGGTCGTCGCCGACGTGGTGGCCGAGCGTGTCGTTGAGCTCCTTGAAGCCGTCGAGGTCGAGCAGCAGCAGTCCGCAGGCGGAGCCGTCGCGGCGCGCCGCCTCGATTTCCCGCTCGAGCAGGACGTAGAGCCCGCGGCGGTTGGGCAGCTCGGTGAGGTCGTCGTGCGCGGCGTCGTGGCGGTAGCGCTCGGTCTGGCGGCGCAGGGTGCGCGACGCGCGCCAGACGATCCGGAAGGAGCACGAGCCAGAGGCCGACCAGGCCGAGGGCGAGCAGGCCGTAGACGGCGTGGGTGTCGTGGCGGATCGCCGCGGCCACGGGCGCGTAGGGCGTGTAGAGCTCGAAGGCCCCGACCGGGCGGCTGTGCGCGTGCAGGTGCAGCGGCACGTAGACCTCGACGAGGCGGCCGAGGTGGCGCTCGTCGCGCTGCTCGGCGGCCTCGCCGGTCGCGACGCCGAGGTGGCGCTCGCCGCGGAACGCCTCGCGCAGGTCGTCCTCGACCGGGAAGCGCCGGCCGATGATCTTGGGGTCGTCCGACCACGCGACCGTGCCGCGTTTGGTCCAGACCTTGACCCGGGCCAGGCGGTCGTCGGCCTTGGCCGATTCGGCGATGCCGGCCAGGCGGCGCGAGGTGGCCGGGGGCACCCGTCCGCGCTGCAGATCGACCGCGGAGAGGTTCGGGCGCACGGCCTCGTCGGCGAGCAGCTCGGCGGCGTCGCCCGCGTTGACGAGCGCGCGATGCTCGATCTGGCCCTCGAGGTAGCGGCCCAGGCCGATGCCGAGCAGGGCGAGGCACGCGGCGCTGAGCAGCGAGAAGCGAATGAGCAGGCTGCCGCGCAGACCGGATCGGGCCATGCCCTGGGTATCGGCCGCGCCGCCCCGGGACTGAAACCCGGAGCGACGCGCCGTAGGCGAAAGGCGGCTAGGCCTTGGTCTTGTCGGCCTTGGCGGCCTTCTCGCCGCCGGCCGGGGACTTCTTGCGCGTGTGCTCGGCGATGAACGCCTCGGTGAGCTCACGGGCCTGGTCGTCGGGCCGCTGGTTCTGCGGCGACTTCATGAGGTAGGAGCTCGGGCCGTCGAGCTGGCCGGTGATGCCGTCGTTGAGCGCGAGCTTGCACAGGCGCACGGCGTCGGTGACGATGCCCGCCGAGTTCGGCGAGTCCCACACCTCGAGCTTGAGCTCGACGTTGAGGGGCACGTCGCCGAAGGCCTGGCCCTCCATGCGGATGTGGGCCCACTTGCGGTCGGTCAGCCACGGCACGTAGTCCGAGGGGCCGACGTGGACGTCGTCGGCAGGCAGCTCGTGCCCCATCACCGACGTGACCGCGTTGGTCTTGGAGATCTTCTTGGACTCCAGGCGCTCGCGCTCGAGCATGTTGTAGAAGTCCATGTTGCCGCCCACGTTGAGCTGCGACGTGCGCAGCATCTTCACGCCGCGCTCGTGGAAGAGCCGCGCGAGGTTGCGGTGGACGATCGTGGCCCCGACCTGCGACTTGATGTCGTCGCCGACGATCGGCAGGCCGGCCTTCTTGAAGCGCTCGTCCCAGTAGTGCTCGCGAGCGATGAACACGGGGATGCAGTTGACGAAGCCACAACCGGCCTCGAGAACCTGCTCCACGTACCACTTGGTGGCCTGCTCGGAGCCGACGGGGAGGTAGGACACGACGACGTCGGTGTGCGTCTCCTTGAGGATCGACACGATGTCGGCGGTCTCACCCGGCGCCTTGGTGATCTTCTCGGACAGGTACTTGCCGAGACCGTCGTGCGTCATCCCGCGGTAGACGGGGACGTCGAGGTTCGGGATGTCGTCGCCGAGCTTGAGCGTGTTGTTCTGCCCGGAGAAGATCGCCTCGGACAGGTCCTTGCCGACCTTGTCGGCGTCGATGTCGAAGGCCGCCGTGAACTCGATGTCGTTCACGTGGTAGCCGCCGAGGTCGACGTGCATGAGTCCGGGCACCCGCTCGGTGGGCTTGGCGTCCTTGTAGTACTGGACGCCCTGCACGAACGATGACGCGCAGTTGCCGACGCCGACGATGGCGACGCGGACCTTGTCCTGCTGGTAGCGGGCGGCGCCGTTGGCGTGGGCGCCGTTCCCGTTTGCGTTCTTGGTCAAGTTCTTTCCCTTCTAGACGAGCCGGGAACAGAACCCCGAACGGGGTCCGCCGGTTACACAATCGTTACGCGGTGGGTGCGTCGATGAGCTCGCGGCGGACGTGCAGGATGCGCTGCCCGGTGGTGAAGATCGTCAGCAGGGCGAGCACGTAGACCGCCGGCGCGAGGAGCTCGAAGTCGCCCAGGAACGCGCCCTTGGCGAACAACAGGCCGATCGCGAGGATGACCACGCGCACCGCCCGCGTGGCCAGGCCGACCTTGCACTCGATCCCCAGCGCCTCGGCCCGGGCGCGCGTGTAGGAGACCATCAGGCTGAACAGCACGGCCGCCACGACGGCGGCCACCGCGAGCTCGTTGCCGCGGGCGGCGAAGTAGGCGCCGACGGCGGTGAGCACGATGCCCTCCTCGAGGCGGTCGAGCGTCGAGTCGAGGAAGGCGCCGAAGGGCGTCCCCTTGCCGGACATGCGCGAGTAGCGCCCGTCGAGCGTGTCGCAGACCGAGCCGACGACGAAGGCGATCCCGGCCAGGAAGAAGTAGCGCTCCCACACGAGCACCGCGGCCACCACGTTGAGCACGAAGCCGGTCAGGGAGATCGCGTTCGGCGTCAGCCGCGACTCGATCAGGCGATTGCGCATCGCCTCGCGGCGGACGGACGCGGTGGCGCTCATGTCAGGCGGAGGCGGCGGCGCCCGACGGCGCGGGGCGGAAGGCCCAGGCGGCGGGGCGGGCGCGCGCGAACAGCCGCTGAGCGGTGAGGGCGGAGGTGGCGGCGGTGAGCGCCCCGAGGAAGGCGTCGGCGACGAAGTGGTTGCCCGTGGCGACGACGACCCAGGTGATCAGCAGCGGGTAGAGCGCCCAGAGCGATCTTCAGCGGTCGCGGCTTGACGAGCTTGGACAGCGGGATCCCGATCATCAGCGCGAAGCCGACGTGCATCGACGGCACCGCGGCGTAGAGGTTGATCAGCGCGTTGACCGAGTTGTCGTTCTGCTTGATGCCGGTGAAGTGCTGCACCGAGTCGGTGAAGCCCCACTCGGGCATCAGCCGCGGCGGCGCGGTCGGGTAGAGGAAGTAGCCGACCAGCGCGATGAACATGCGCGACCATGAACATGTTGCGCACGAAGTAGAAGGAGCGGTTGCGGAACAGGTAGATCCACGCGAGCGCGCTCGTCGTCACGACGAACTGCGAGTTGACGTACATCCAGCTGGCGAAGTCGATCACCCAGCCGCGGCTCGTGCTCCAGGCCTGCACGCTGGGCTCGACGAAGACGTGGAGCTTGGTCTCGACCCAGATCAGGTTCGTGGCGTTCCACGCCGCGACGCCCGCCTTCTCGTCGACCATTCCGCGGACGAGGCGGTATCCGTAGTAGGCAGCGGCAAAGAGCAACAGCTGCCGGACGAGGTCCGGCCAACCGTGCGGGAGTAGCCGCGCCTCGAGTTGGCGCACGCGGCTCATGACACCTCCAGCCTATCCGCAACGGCGGCTGCGCGAGTGGACGCGCGTCACGGAGAAGACCGGGCGCAGCGTCACCGTCCGCGCGCTCGTGACCGCCACGCGGGTCCAGTCCCCGGCCGCGGGCGACACGCAGGCGCCCTTCGCCAGCCAGTAGGGCGTCCAGCGCTCGCGCACCACGACCGCGCCGGCGCGGGGCATGCGGATCGTCAGCGTGTCGGGCGTGGCCGCGACCAGGCGCGCCGGCGGCGGGACGATCCCGCGCGCGCCGCGGACCCGCCACACGCGCCAGTGCGCCGAGCGCCAGGCGGGGACCAGGTAGGGCTGGCCGGCGCGCAGCAGCCGGGCCTCGGCGCGCGCGGAGGGGTCGAGGTCGACGTCGGGCAGCGCGACCCACGAGACGCCGCTGGCCCGCAGCCAGCGCTCGTAGCGCGCGGGGGTCAGCGTGCCCTCGTAGAAGACCGGGTTGACCTTGCGATCCAGCTGGCGCTCCCAGCCCCGCGCGATCGGCACGTGCAGCGCCACCCACGTCGCCTCCCAGTGGTTGGCCGTGAACGGGATCTCGACGCGGCCGGGCGGGCCGGGCTTGCGCGTGATGAAGGAGACGAGCGGCGCGCTGTAGCCGGGGTGGACCGACGGGTCGCCGCTCGCGTGCGCGACGTTGCGCACGCCGGCCGAGAACTGCCAGGCGAGCAGCGGCAGGGCCAGGACCGCGAGCAGCAGGTTGCGCCGGCCGAGCAGCGCGCAGGCGGTGAACGGGCCGAGCACCATCGGCGCCAGGCGCACGACGTTGCCCCCGACGGGCGACGTGACGACGAAGCACGCCAGCGCGATCGCCGCGAGCATGATCGCGCCGACGAGCAGCGTGCGCTCGCCGGGCAGCACGAGCGCGACGAACACCGGCACGAGCAGCGCCGGGAAGAAGGCGGAGAAGACGAACGGCTCGCTGCCGCCCTCGGGGAACACGACCGTGAGGACGACGACGGGCACGACCGTCGCCGCGGCGAGGACGAAGCCGCGCCGGGTCAGGGTCGCGGCGCCGGCCACGGCGAGGAAGACGGCGGCGACCGGGCTGCCCAGGCCGGTCAGCGCGGCCAGGGCGACGGCGAGCGCGAAGCGGCCGTGCTGCCAGGCGAGCAGCGCGCCGAGGCCGATCGCGAAGCCGAGCAGGAAGGCCATGCGCCCGGTCAGCAACAGGCCCGCGGCCCCCGCGGCGAACCAGGCCGCGCCGAGCCACGCGCGCTCGCCCCAGTGCGCGCGCACCAGCGGCGCGAACAGGGCGGCGCAGGCCACGGCGGCGACCGCGCCGGCGCCGCGCGGCCCGAGCAGGGCGGCCAGCGGCGGGAACAGGATCGAGTACGCCGGGAGGTGGTGCCCGCCGTACCACTGGGCGTTCCACAGCGCCAGGCCCTCGCGCCCGAACAGGTCGGCGCGGAAGGTCTGCGCCGCCAGGTCGGCCGAGGGCGGCGCCCAGGCGAGGTAGATCACCCCGCCGGTGACGGCGAGCAGGACCGACAGGGCCAGTGCGCGGGCGGCCGTCATCGCCGCCCGACGCTACGACCAGCGGTGGCTCAGCGCGCGGTGTCGAGCGTGAAGAACGTCGTGCCTTGGCCCTAGCGGCGGCCGATGCCGGCGCGGTCGAAGCGCCCCGACATGATCACGGCGCGGTGCTCGGGCGAGTGCATCCAGGCGTTGTAGACCCAGCGCGCCTGGCGGCGGCGGGGGCGTGCACGTAGGCGATCACCTCGCCGACGGTCTTCGTGTGCGCGTACTGGAGACCCGGGAGTACCAGGAGGAGCCGTGGCGCGGCGGTGTTCGAGCGGACCATCGCGGCGGAGTGCCGGGTGGCGCCCACGCTCATGTGCTTGCTCAGGCGCAGCGCGCGCTTGCCCTCGCGATGGCGCTTGGCGTTGATCAGCCGGACGACGCCCTTCTCGACGCTGTCGTGTGTCACCGCCTGCGCGGGCGCAGCGGCGACGGGCGCCGCCACAGCGGCCAGTGCGATTGCGGGTACGGCGGTACGGCGGCTTCGTCGAAGCATGGGAGATCCCCTCTCGGTCGGTCCCGATCGATCCCTGTCACCCGGCGTACGTCCCCTGTGCCGGGAGGCGCATTCGGCGCCCAGCCCCCTCGCGTTTCCCTTGCCAGAGGAGGGCCTGGTCCCCGCTCCGTATGGAACGGGTATGAGGCGAAGGCGGCAACCTAGCAGCCTTGCCGGGCGGAGAACTTCTCAATCGCTGAGAACGTTCTAAGGTCGGCCGCGTGGCCACTTTGTGCCTGGGCGAGGAGCTCGTCGCGGATCGCCGCGCGCGCCGCCCGGCTCGGCGCGCGGCGTCGAGCTCGCCCCGGTCGCCGACGCCGGGCTGGCCGGGATTCCGGCCGCCGAAGCGTTGCTGCTCGACTCGGGTCCGCTGGCCGCCGAGCCCGGCCGGTCGATCGCGATCCGCGCCCGCGAACTCGGCGCTCGAGGCCGAGGTTCCGGTGGTGCTCGCCGTGCGGCTGCGGCTCGAGCGCTGGCGCTCGCGCGCCGACGCGATGGCGACGATCGACGCCTGCGTCCCCGGCGCGCTGCTCGTGTGCGCCGACGCGGCGGAGGCGGAGCTGCTGACCGGCGAGCGGGATCCGGAGCGCGCCGCGCTGGCGCTGCGCAAGGCGGGCGCGCGGCTGGTCCTGATCGCGCTGGGCGCGGACGGGGCGATCGTCCGCGGCGAGCAGCAGGCGACGGCGCCCGGCCCGGCGGCGGGCATCGATGCGGTGGCCGGCGTCGTGCTCGGCCGCCTCGCGCTCGCGGGCTACTACCCGAGCGCGGCCGCGGCGGCGCTGGCCGAGGCCGCGCGGGGGTGAGCGCGCCGCCTCCCGGATTGTCCGTTCTGTCCGTTGCGAGACCGCCGGGCCTCGGTCCACGATCGCGGGTGATCGAGCGCGAACGGGTCCAGCGCCTGCTCGAGGCGCGAGCGGGCGGCGTTCGTCGCCGCGCATCCGCGCTCGCAGGCCTACGCGGAGCGCGCGAGCGACTCGCTGCTCGGCGGGGTGCCGATGAGCTGGATGGCCAAGTGGGCCGGCGGCTTCCCCGTCGTCGCCGAGCGCGCCGAGGGCGCGCGGATCGTCGACCTCGACGGCCACGAGTACGTGGACTTCTCGCTCGGCGACACCGGCGCGATGGCCGGGCACGCGCCGGCGGCGACGCGCGGCCGCCGTGGCCGGCCGCGTGCGGCGCGGGACGACGCTGATGCTGCCCACCGAGGACGCGCCCGGCCGTGGCCGGCGAGCTCGGCCGCCGCTTCGGCCTGCCGCTGTGGCAGTTCACGCTCTCGGCCACCGACGCCAACCGCTTCGCGCTGCGGCTGGCCCGCCAGGTCACCGGGCCGCGGCAAGGTCCTGGTCTTCTCCTACTGCTACCACGGCACCGTCGACGAGACGTTCGTCGTGCTCGAGGACGGCGCGCCGCGCTCGCGGCCCGGGAACGTCGGCCCCGCCGTCGACCCGACGACCACGACGCGGGTGGCCGAGTGGAACGACCTGGCCGGGGTCGAGCGCGAGCTGGCCGCCGGCGACGTCGCCTGCGTGCTGTGCGAGCCGGCGTTGACGAACATCGGGATCGTCCTGCCCCAGCCCGGCTTCCACGCCGACCTGCGCGACCTCTGCACGCAGGCCGGCACGCTGCTGGCGATCGACGAGACCCACACGCTCTCGGCCGGCCCCGGCGGCTGCACGCGGGAGTGGGGGCTCGAGCCCGACCTCGTGACGATCGGCAAGGCGATCGCCGGCGGCGTGCCCGCCGGGCGCCTACGGGATGACCGCGGCCCTCGCCGAGCGCGTCGTCGCCCAGAAGGAGGCCGACTACGACGACGTCGGCGGGATCGGCGGCACGCTGGCGGGCAACGCGCTGTCGCTCGCCGCCGCGCGGGCCACGCTCGAGCACGTGCTGACCGAGGAGGCCTTCGAGTCATGGCGAGGACCGCGGCGTGCTTCGAGCGCGGCGTGGCCGACGCGATCGCCGCCCGCGACCTGCCCTGGCACGTGGTCCGGCTCGGCGCGCGGGTGGAGTACCGCTTCGCCCCGCGCCCGCACGTCACGGGCGGCGAGGCGGCCGCGGCCGGCGACCCCGAGCTCGAGGACGCGCTGCACCTGTTCGCGCTCAACCGCGGGGTGCTGATCACGCCGTTCCACAACATGGCGCTGATGTCCCCGGCCACGACCCGGGCCGACGTCGACCGCCACACGGAGGTCTTCGAGCAAGCGCTGGACGTGCTCGTGAAGTAGCCCAAGATCTTCTATACTCCGACTCAGATTTTGAACGATCCCGTTCTGAGCATTCTGAGAAGGAGCACCTGACCCTATGGGCAAGACCATCGGAATCGACCTGGGCACGACCAACTCGTGCATGGCGATCCTCGAAGGCGGCGAGCCGACGGTGATCGAGAACGCCGAGGGTGGTCGCACGACGCCGTCCGTCGTCGCGTTCACCGCTTCGGGCGAGCGCCTCGTCGGCACCGTCGCCAAGCGCCAGGCCGTCACGAACCCCACCAACACGATCTTCTCGATCAAGCGCTTCATGGGCCGCAAGGAGGCCGAGGTGCGCGAGGAGGAGTCGATCGTCCCCTACCAGGTCGTCTCCGGTCCCAACGGCGACGCCCGCGTCGAGGCCACCGGCAAGCAGTTCTCCCCGCCGGAGATCTCCGCGATGACGCTCGGCAAGCTCAAGGCCGACGCCGAGGCCTATCTCGGCGACACCGTCGACGGCGCCGTGATCACGGTCCCGGCGTACTTCAACGACGCCCAGCGCCAGGCGACCAAGGACGCCGGCAAGATCGCCGGCCTCGACGTCAAGCGCATCATCAACGAGCCGACGGCCGCCTCGCTGGCCTACGGGCTCGACAAGTCCTCCGACGAGGCGATCCTCGTGTTCGACCTCGGCGGCGGCACCTTCGACGTCTCCGTCCTGGAGATCGGCGACGGCGTCTTCGAGGTCAAGTCGACCGCGGGTGACAACCACCTCGGCGGCGACAACTTCGACAAGGCGATCGTCGACTCGCTCGTGGCCGACTTCAAGCGCGAGCAGGGCATCGACCTGTCCAAGGACGCGATGGCCCTCCAGCGCCTCTACGAGGCCGCCGAGAAGGCGAAGATCGAGCTCTCCACCACCCAGGAGACGCACATCAACCTGCCGTTCATCACGGCCGACCAGGCGGGGCCGAAGCACCTCGACACCCGCATCTCCCGCGCGAAGCTCGCCGAGCTGACCGCCGACCTGCTCAAGCGCATCGAGAACCCGGTGCGCCAGGCGCTGGCCGACGCCAAGGACAAGGGCGTGGCGAAGCGTCGACCACGTCGTGCTCGTCGGCGGCATGACCCGCATGCCCGCCGTGCAGGAGCGCGTCAAGGAGCTCACCGGCAAGGAGCCGCACCGCGGCGTCAACCCGGACGAGGTCGTCGCCGTCGGCGCCGCCATCCAGGCCGGCGTGCTGGCGGGCGACGTCAAGGACGTCCTGCTGCTCGACGTGACCCCGCTGTCGCTCGGCATCGAGACCAAGGGCGGCGTGTTCACCAAGCTGATCGAGCGCAACACGACGATCCCGACCCGCAAGTCGGAGATCTTCTCCACGGCCGAGGACAACCAGCCGTCGGTGGAGATCCACGTCCTCCAGGGCGAGCGCGAGATGGCGACCTACAACAAGTCGCTGGGCAAGTTCCAGCTCACCGGCATCCCGCCGGCGCCGCGCGGCATCCCGCAGGTCGAGGTCGCCTTCGACATCGACGCCAACGGCATCCTGTCGGTCTCCGCGAAGGACCTGGGGACGAGCAAGGAGCAGACGATCGAGATCAAGGCCGGCTCGGGCCTCTCGGACGACGAGATCAAGAACATGGTCACCGACGCCGAGTCGCACGCCGAGGAGGACCGCAAGCTGCGCGAGCTCGTCGAGGCGCGCAACGCGGGCGAGAACGCGGCCTACCAGGCCGAGCGCCAGCTCACCGACCTCGGCGAGCAGGTCGACGCCTCCTCCAAGGAGGAGATCGAGGCCGCGATCAAGACGGTCCGCGAGGCGATCACGGGCGAGGACACGGAGGACATCAAGGCCAAGACCGACGCCCTCCAGTCCGCCTTCCACAAGGTCTCCGAGGCCATGTACGAGAAGGCCCAGGCCGAGTCCCAGGCCGCCCAGGGCGCCGACGGCACCTCCACCAACGGCTCCGCCGACGGCGCGGCGGAGGAGGACGTCGTCGACGCCGAGGTCGTGGACGAGGGCCGGTAGGCGCCATGACCGCCGACCACCAGCCGGGCGCCACGGCGGCGCCCGGCCCCGCCGCGGGCGACGAGCCCGAGGTCGTCGAGGAGACCGAGGTCGTCGAGGAGACCGCCGAGGCCCAGGCCGAGGAGGTCGCCCAGGAGGTCGACGAGCTCGCCGAGCTCGCGATCAAGCGCGACGAGTACCTCGCGCTCGCCCAGCGCACCCAGGCCGACTTCGAGAACTACCGCAAGCGCATGGCCCGCGAGGTCGGCGTCGCCGAGAAGCGCGGCACCGCCAAGCTGGCCAAGGAGCTGCTCCCGGCGCTCGATTCCCTCGGCCGTGCGCTCGAGCACGCCGGCGACGACAAGCATCTGGCCGAGGGCCTGAGCCTCGTCCAGAAGGAGCTGCTCGGCGCGCTGACCCGCGCGGGGATCGAGTCCTATTCGCCCGAGGGCGAGCCGTTCGACCCCAACGCCGCACGAGGCGATGGCCCAGCAGCCCGTCGAGGGCGCGGAGACCGGGACGATCGTCGAGGTCTACCAGCAGGGCTTCCGCCACGGCGAGACCGTCCTGCGACCGGCGCGTGTCGTCGTGGCCGCGTAGGAGGCTGTCAGCCGTGGCCGCGACGAAGCCCGACCTCTACAAGGTCCTGGGGGTCGGCAAGAACGCCTCCTCCGAGGAGATCAAGAAGGCCCACCGCAAGCTCGTGCGCCAGTACCACCCGGACCGCAATCCGGGTGACGAGCAGGCCGAGCAGCGCTTCAAGGAGGTGCAGGCCGCCTACGACGTCCTGCACGACCCCGAGAAGCGCAAGCAGTACGACCGCGGCACGGGGCCGTTCAGCGGCCAGGGGAACTTCAACCCGGCCGACTTCGGCTCGGTCTCGGACATCCTCTCCAACCTGTTCGGCAGCGCCGCCGGCGGCGTGCGCGGCCGCGGCGGCGCGGACCACGCGACCGCAGGCCCGGCGCGGGCGCGACCTGGAGACCGAGATCGGCCTGTCCTTCCAGCAGGCCGTCGACGGCGACCAGGTCACGCTGACCGTCCCGACGTCGTCGCCGTGCACCACGTGCGCGGGCACCGGCGCGCGCCCGGGCACGAGCCCGCGCGTGTGCCCGCAGTGCCAGGGCCGCGGCGTCGAGGCCGAGGGCCAGGGCCTCTTCTCGATCTCGCAGCCGTGCTCGCGCTGCGGCGGCTCGGGCGCCGTGATCGACGATCCCTGCCCGACCTGCTCGGGCTCGGGCGCCGTGCGCGCGAACAAGCGCTACCGCGTCCGGATTCCCGCGGGCGTGCGCGAGGGCAGCCGCATCCGCCTGCCCGGCAAGGGCGAGCCGGGGTTGCAGGGCGGCGAGCCCGGCGACCTCTACGTCGTCACCCACGTGGCCGACTCCCCGATCTTCACCCGCGCCGGCGACAACGTCGAGGTCGAGGTCCCGCTGACGATCCCCGAGGCGATCCGCGGCGCGACCGTCGAGGTGCCGACGCTCAACGGCCGCAAGCGCCTGCGGGTCAAGCCCGGCACGCAGCACGGCACGCTCCAGCGCCTGCGCGGCGAGGGCCCGCCCAAGCTGCACGGGCTCGGGTCGCGGGGACATCCGCTACCGCTTCGTGATCGACGTGCCGGCGACGCTGTCGCCGCAGGCGCGCGAGAAGGTCGACGAGCTCGCCGACGCGATGCAGGACGCCGACCCGCGCGCCAAGCTGTTCGGCGCGACCACCGGGAGCGCCGCCTGATGGCCGTCCGGCGGGTGCGCACGACGACGACGCGCGTCGAGGTCTCGAGCGAGCGCGGGGTCTTCATGATCTCCGTCGCCGCCGAGCTCGCCGACATGCACCCGCAGACGCTGCGCATGTACGAGCAGCGCGGGCTGATCGAGCCGCAGCGCTCGCCCAAGGGCACGCGGCTCTACTCCCACGCCGACGTCGAGCGCCTGCAGCGCATCCAGGAGCTGACCGACCTCGGCATGAACCTCGCCGGGGTCGAGCGCGTCTTCGAGCTCGAGGACCAGCTCGAGCGCGCCCAGCGCAAGGTCGCCCTGCTCGAGCGACGAGCCGCGCAACTCTCGGAGGAGGTCGCGCGGCTCGAGGCCCTGCGTTCGGAGTTGCGGGCCGAGATCGTGCCCTACGTCAAGGCGGGCTCGCTCGTGCGCCGGGAGGACTGCGAGCCGCTCGGCTAGCCGGCGCCGGTCTCGCCGCTGCGGACCTTCTTCGGATGCTTGCGCGTGAGCGTGAGCTTGAAGTAGGTCGTGGAGGTCGCGTCGACGCCGGGCGTGCCCTCGTCGCGCCGGTAGGTCTTGCCGCCGGTCACGACGATCTTCTTCTTCTTGCCGAAGAGGAGCTTGCTCGAGAGCTTGCCCTTGGCCAGCGTCCAGCCGCCCTCGGCCACGCCGATCGGCGTGGAGATCGGGCAGTCGTCGAACGGCGTTGAGGCCCGTGATCGCGCGCGCGTCGACCTCGACCTTCCCGCCGCTGGCCGGGTTGAAGGTGACGTCGAGCGAGCCGGTGCGCTGGCCGCAGCCCGAGATGTCGGAGAACTCGCTGTGCGGGCCGCGGCACCAGCCGCCGGACACCGACGACACGTACTGGCCGTGACGGGTGAGCCGGGCCTTGGCGATCGAGGAGAAGCCGAGGTCGATGCTCGGCGAGGAGAACCAGCCGTTGTAGTCGATCGTCGGCGTGCGCTTGCCGAAGCCGAAGTACGTGACCTTCTCGGCGCTCTTGGAGGAGAAGCGGAGGACCTCGGTCCCCTCGCCCTTGGTCTGCTGGGTGCCGTTGCAGTCGGTGTAGAGCCGGCTGCGGGAGTTCCACTTGGTGGTCTGCAGGCCGGAGATCTTCGCGCTGAAGTACGCGCGCTTCTGCTTGACGATCGCGCCGGCGGGTGTGGTGGCGCCGAGGGCGGCCAGGAGGCCGGCCACGACGGCGATGAGGGTTCGATTTCGCATGGGCCGCACTCTCGGGGAGCGCGTCCGCGTTGTGAAACAGCGATCGGTGGTGAGAGCTACCGCTCCGGGCCGTATCTCGCCTTCCGGCGGCCCGTTGCGTGCGCTAAGATCTTAGTCAACCCCACTGAGATTTGGAACCCATGCGCTTCGACCGATTCACGACCAAGTCCCAAGAGGCCGTTCAGGCCGCCCAGCACCTCGCCACCGAGGCGAGGAACCCGCAGATCGCGCCCGAGCACCTGCTGCTGGCGCTGCTGGCCGACGAGGAGGGACTGGTCCCCGCCATCCTGCGCAAGCTCGGCTCCCCCGTGGAGGCCGTCCGCGCGTCCGCCAGCGCGGCGCTCGGCGGCCTGCCGACCCTGGGCGAGGGCGGCGAGCCGACCGGCGCTTCCGACGCCCTCCTGCGTGTCCTGCGCGACGCCGAGAACGAGATGCGCGAGCTCGGCGACGAGTTCATCTCCGTCGAGCACCTGCTGCTCGCCCTGACCGGCGCCGACGGCGCCGCCGGCCGGCTGCTGCGCGAGCACGGCGTGACCAAGGACTCGCTGTCGACCGCCGTCAACGAGGTCCGCGGGCCGCACAAGGTCACCGACCAGTCGCCCGAGGACAAGATGCAGGCGCTCGAGAAGTTCGGGCGCGACCTGACCGAGGCGGCCGAGCAGGGCAAGCTCGACCCGGTCATCGGGCGCGACGACGAGATCCGCCGCACGATCCAGGTCCTCTCGCGCCGCACGAAGAACAACCCGGTCCTGATCGGCGAGCCCGGCGTGGGCAAGACGGCGATCGCCGAGGGCCTGGCCCAGCGCATCGTCGACGGCGACGTGCCCGAGTCGCTGCGCGACCGGCGCCTGATCGCGCTCGACATCGGCGGCATGGTCGCCGGCGCCAAGTACCGCGGCGAGTTCGAGGAGCGGCTCAAGGCCGTCCTCAAGGAGATCTCCGACTCCAAGGGCCAGGTCGTCGTCTTCATCGACGAGCTGCACACGATCGTCGGCGCCGGCGGCGCCGAGGGCGCGGTCGACGCGGGCAACATGCTCAAGCCCATGTTGGCGCGAGGCGAGCTGCGCGCGGTCGGCGCCACCACGCTGGACGAGTACCGCAAGCACATCGAGAAGGACCCGGCGCTCGAGCGGCGCTTCCAGCCCGTGTTCGTCGGCGAGCCCTCGCCCGAGGACACGATCGCGATCCTCCGCGGGCTCAAGGAGCGCTACGAGACCCACCACGACGTGCGCATCACCGACGCCGCGCTCGTGGCCGCCGCGACGCTCTCGCACCGCTACATCGCCGACCGCTTCCTGCCCGACAAGGCCATCGACCTCGTCGACGAGGCCGCGTCCCGGATCCGCATGGAGATCGACTCCAAGCCCGTCGAGATCGACGAGGTCGACCGCCGGATCATGCAGATCGAGATCGAGCTCGCCTCCCTGGGCGAGGAGGCCACGGGCGCCCGCGAGGCGCTCGAGCGCCAGCTCGCCGAGCTCAAGGAGAAGAGCTCCGACGATGACGGCCGAGTGGCAGCGCGAGAAGGACGCGATTTCCGATGTGGCCGAGGTCAAGCGCGCGCTCGAGGAGGCCAAGGTCGAGTACGCCCGCGCCGAGCGCGAGGCCGACCTGCAGCGCGCCGCCGAGCTGCGCTACGGGACGATCCCCGAGCTCGAGCAGAAGATCGACGCGGCCGAGAGCCGCGAGGACGCGCCCGGGAACGAGCCCGTCTACCTCAAGGAGCACGTCGACGCCACCGACATCGCCGAGGTCGTGGCCAAGTGGACCGGCATCCCGGTCTCGCGCCTGATGGAGGGCGAGGTCGAGAAGCTCGTGCACATGGAGGAGCGCCTCCACGAGCGCGTGATCGGCCAGGACGAGGCGGTCGAGGCCGTGGCCAACGCGCTGCGCCGCTCGCGCGCGGGCCTGCAGGACCCGGACCGGCCGATCGGCACGTTCCTCTTCCTCGGCCCGACCGGCGTGGGCAAGACCGAGCTCGCCCGCTCGCTGGCCGAGTTCATGTTCGACTCGCCCGAGGCGATGATCCGCATCGACATGTCCGAGTACATGGAGCGCCACTCCGTGTCGCGGCTGGTCGGCGCGCCTCCCGGCTACGTCGGCTACGACGAGGGCGGCCAGCTGACCGAGGCGGTCCGCCGCCGGCCCTACTCCGTCGTGCTGCTCGACGAGATCGAGAAGGCCCACGACGACGTCTTCAACGTCCTGCTCCAGGTCATGGACGACGGGCGCCTGACCGACGGCCAGGGCCGCACGGTGTCGTTCAAGAACGTCGTGCTGATCATGACCTCGAACATCCCGGGCGGGGTGGCCGGCGCCGAGGCGTCGTTCAAGCCCGAGTTCGTCAACCGGCTGGACGAGATCGTCGAGTTCCACTCGCTGACCCGCGACCAGCTGACCGAGATCGTCGACATCCAGGTGGCCACCGTGGCCCAGCGGGTGCGCGACCGCGGCATCGAGCTCGAGCTGACCGACGAGGCCAAGACGCTGCTCGGCAACCTCGGCTACGACCCGACCTACGGGGCCCGGCCGCTCAAGCGGACGATCCAGAAGCACCTCGTCGACCCGCTCGCGCTGGCGATCCTCCAGGGCGAGTACGCCGAGGGCGACACGGTCCTGGCCGACGCCAGCGAGGGCGAGATCACCTTCGCCAAGGCGTCGGCGACCGAGCCCGTCGCCGTCTAGATGGTTTGAGACACTGCCGCCCATGCCGACCTACGTGATGCTCACGACCCTCACCCCCGAGGGCGTCCAGACGATCAAGAACAACCCGCAGCGCATCAAGGAGGTCAACGACGAGATCGAGCAGCTCGGCGCGACCGTCAAGGCGCAGTGGGCGACGCTCGGGCACTACGACTTCGTCAACGTCGTCGAGGCGCCCGACGACAAGACGATGGCGCGTGTCTCGCTCGAGCTCGGCTCCCGCGGCTCGGCCCGCTACGAGACGCTGACGGCGATCCCATCGACGACTTCATCGCCTCGATCTAGCGGCGTGCCGAAGGTTCTCGTCGTCGGCCCGGGCGGGCGCGAGCACGCGCTCGTCCGCGCGCTCGCCCGCTCGCCCCAGGCCCCGGAGGTGCTCTGCACGCCCGGGCAACGCGGGCATCGCCGCGCGACGCCGAGCTGATCGCCGGCCATCCGCTCCAGGTGGCGACCGAGCTGCGGCCCGACCTCGTCGTCGTCGGGCCCGAGGCGCCGCTCGTCGACGGCCTCGGCGACGCGCTGCGCGACGCGGGGATCCTCGCCTTCGCCCCGAGCATGGCGACGGCGCGGCTCGAGGGCTCCAAGGCCCACGCCAAGGAGCTCATGGCCGCGGCCGGGGTGCCCACGGCCGCCTCGCGCACGGTGCGCACCGTCGACGAGGGGCTCGACGCGATCGACGCGCTACCCCGTCGTGATCAAGGCCGACGGCCTGGCCGCCGGCAAGGGCGTGGTGATCGCCGGCGACCTCGGCGAGGCCCGCGCCGCGCTCGAGGCCTTCCTCGTCGAGCGGCAGTTCGGCACCGAGCAGGTCGTCGTCGAGGAGCACCTCGACGGCGAGGAGCTCTCGCTGCTCGCGCTGTGCGACGGCGAGCGGGCGATCCCGATGGCGCCCGCCCAGGACTTCAAGCGCATCGGCGAGGGCGACACCGGCCCGAACACGGGCGGGATGGGCTCGTGGTCGCCGGTCCCCGGCGTCGACGTCGACGACCTCGTCGCCCGCGTCCACCAGCCCGTGCTCGACGAGCTCGCCCGCCGCGGCACGCCGTTCTCCGGCGTCCTCTACGCCGGGCTCATGCGGACGGCCGACGGGCCCAAGGTGCTCGAGTTCAACGTCCGCTTCGGCGATCCCGAGACCCAGGCGATCCTCCCGCGGCTGCGCTCGGACCTCCTCGACGTGCTGACCCGCGCCGCCACGCCGGGCGGCCTGGCCGGCGTCGACGCTCGACTGGGACCCGCGCCCCGCGGTCACCGTCGTGCTCGCCAGCTTCGGGTACCCGGCCGCCCCGCGCACCGGCGATCTGATCTCCGGCCTGGGCGCCGTGCCCGAGGGAATCGAGGTCACCCACGCGGGCACCGCGCACGGCGACGACGGCCTCGTGACGGCCGGCGGACGCGTCCTCGGGGTGACCGCGCTCGGCGATTCGGTCGCCTCCGCCCGCGAGGCCGCCTATGCTGCCGCGGCGATGATCTCCTGGAACGGCATGCAACTGCGCCGCGACATCGCCGCGAGGGCGGCATGAGCGAGGCACCGCCAGCCCCAGGCGCCGGTCACGGATCCGGACGTCGAGGCCCAGCTCGAGGAGTTCGAGGTCGACGCCCCGCTCGTCGGCATCGTGATGGGCTCCAAGAGCGACATCGAGCGGATGCAGGGCGCCGCCGACGAGCTGTCCGCGCGCGGGATCTCCCACGAGGTCCGCGTGATGTCGGCCCACCGCGAGCCCGACACCGTCGCCGACTACGCCAAGAACGCCAAGCTGCGCGGCCTGCGGATCATCATCGCCGGCGCCGGCCTGTCGGCCGCGCTGCCCGGCGTCGTGGCCGCCCACACCGAGCTGCCGGTCATCGGCGTGCCGCTGACCTCGTCGAAGTCGATCGCCGGCGGGCTCGACGCCCTGCTGTCGATCGCGCAGATGCCGCCGGGCGTCCCGGTGGCCTGCGTCGGGGTCGACAACCCGAAGAACGCGGCCGTGCTGGCCGCCCGCATCCTCGCCCCGTAGCTAGCCTCGGGCGCGTGATCGCGCGCTACACCCGCCCCGAGCTCGGTGAGCTGTGGACCGACGAGGCCCGCATGGAGACCTGGCGCGAGGTCGAGGTCGCCGCCTGCGAGGAGATGGACGGCCCGACCGAGCAGGACCTCGAGGGCATCCGCGGCGCCTCGTTCACCGTCGAGGCGGTCAACGAGCGCGAGCGCACGACCGACCACGACGTCGCCGCCTTCGTCGACGTGCTGTCGGACTCCGCCGGTCCCGGCGGGCGCTGGATCCACTACGGGCTGACGTCCTCCGACGTGCTCGACACCGCGCTCGCGCTCCAGCTCAAGCGCGTGGGCGAGGTGATCCTCCCCGGCGCCCGCCAGCTCGTCGACGTGCTCATCGCCCGCGCCCGCGAGCACGAGCAGACCGTGATGACCGGGCGCACGCACGGCATCCACGCCGAGCCGACGACGTTCGGCATCAAGCTCGCCGGCTTCGCCTTCGAGGCCCACCGCAACCTCGTCCGCCTCGAGTTCGCCTTCGTCGGCGCGGCGACCGGCGCGCTCTCCGGCGCGGTCGGGACCTACGCCGCCACGTCGCCCGACTTCGAGCGGCGCGTGCTCGACCGCCTCGGCCTGCAGATCGAGGACGTCTCGACCCAGGTCGTCCCGCGCGACCGCCACGCCCAGCTGCTCAACGCGATCGCGCTGGCCGGCGCCGGCCTCGAGCGCCTGGCCGTCGAGATCCGCCACCTCCAGCGCACCGAGGTGCGCGAGGTCGAGGAGCCCTTCCGCGCCGGCCAGAAGGGCTCGAGCGCGATGCCGCACAAGAAGAACCCGATCAAGAGCGAGCAGATCTCCGGGCTGGCCCGCGTGCTGCGCGCCAACGCGCTGGCCGGGATGGAGGACGTCGCGCTCTGGCACGAGCGCGACATCTCGCACTCCTCGGTCGAGCGCGTCGTGCTGCCCGACTCGACGATCCTGCTCGACTACCTCCAGCACCGGGCGATCGCGCTGGTCGAGGGCATGACCGTCCGCACCGAGCGGATGCGGGAGAACCTCGAGCTGACGCACGGCGCCCTGTTCTCCCAGCGCGTCCTGCTCGCGCTCGTCGAGGGCGGGGCGACGCGCGACGACGCCTACCGGATCGTCCAGGAGCTCGCCCAGCGGGCCTGGGACTCCGGCACGCCGCTGCGCGAGCTGCTCGCCGCCGACGAGCGCGCCGCCGGGCTCGACCTCGACGACGTCTTCGACGAGTCGCACTACACGCGCCACGCCGCGGAGATCGTCGGCCGCCTCGAGCGCATCGTCGCCTGACCGCGACTACGCTGCGCGCATGCGCGTCCTGCTCAGCCTCGCCGTCCTCGCCCTGCTGCCCGCCTCCGCCGCCGCGGCCGCCGAAGCCCCGGATCCAGGCCCACCGCGGCGGGTCGGTCCTCCTCGGCAAGCCCACGTTCCCCGAGAACACGCTGCCCGGCTTCAAGCACGCGGCGAAGATCGGCGCCGTCGTCGAGTTCGACGTCAAGCTGACCAAGGACAAGGTGCCGATCGTCATCCACGACGACACGCTCGACCGGACGACGGCGTGCACCGGCCCGGTCAAGGCCAGGACGTTCAAGCAGATCCACGACGGCTGCAAGTCCGACGTGCTCGGCTCGCCGGGCGGCCAGCTCGGCTTCCGCAAGATCAAGCACAAGAAGAACCGGGTGGCGCTCTCGCGGCTGTCGACCGTGCTCGCGGTGCTCAAGGCCCGCCACGCCTCGATCTCGATGGAGATCAAGAACTTCCCCGACGGAGAACGACTACGACCACGACCTCGTTCTACGCCAACAAGGTCATGACCACGCTGCTGCGGGCCAAGTTCCCCAAGAAGCACGTGATCGTCCAGTCGTTCTGGCCGGCCAACCTGCAGGTCGCGCGCAAGCGCTGGCCGGGCGTGGCGACCTCGTTCCTGACGCTCAAGACGGGCCAACGACCAGGCGATCGACGATCGGCAAGAGCCTCAAGGCCACCTGGCTCTCGCCGGAGTTCCCGATCGACCAAGGCGTTCGTCACCGACGCCCACGCGAAGCACTTCAAGGTCGTGCCCTTCACGCTCGACCGCAAGGCCGACGTGAAGGCCGCCAAGAAGGCCGGCGTGGACGCGCTGATCACCGACGACCCGTTCATGGCGCTGAAGGCGTTGGGCCGCCGGATCCCGCGCTAGGTTCCACGGGGTGAGCGCCCTCTCCGAGCTCCCCCTCCTCACCTCCGGCAAGGTCCGCGAGATGTACGCGGCCGGCGACGACGTCCTGATGGTCGCGTCGGACCGGATCTCGACCTACGACGTGGTGCACCCGACGCCGATCCCGGACAAGGGCAAGGTGCTGACCGGGCCTGTCGGTCTTCTGGTTCGACCTGCTCGCCGACGTCGTGCCCAACCACCTGATCTCGGCCACCGACGGCGTGCCCGACGAGGTCCGCGGCCGCGCCCTGCGGGTCCAGCAAGCTCGAGATGCTGCCCGTCGAGTGCGTCATCCGCGGGTACATCACCGGCTCGGGCTGGAAGGACTACGGCCGCACCGGGTCGATCTCCGGGATCCCGCTGCCCGACGGCCTGCAGGAGTCGCAGCAGCTCCCCGAGCCGCTCTACACCCCGTCGACCAAGGCCGAGGTCGGCCACGACGAGACGATCTCCTACGACGCCACCGTCGAGCTCGTCGGCGCCGAGCGCGCGGCGCAGCTGCGCGAGGCCTCGATCGCGCTCTACGAGAAGGCCGCCGCCCACGCGCGCGAGCGGGGGATCATCCTCGCCGACACCAAGTTCGAGTTCGGCCTCGACCCCGACGGCAACCTCGTCGTCGGCGACGAGGTGCTGACGCCGGACTCGTCGCGCTTCTGGCCGGTCGAGGGCTACGAGCCCGGCCACGGCCAGCCGAGCTTCGACAAGCAGTACGTGCGCGACTGGGCCTCGCAGTCGGGCTGGGACAAGTCGCCGCCGGCGCCGGCGATCCCCGACGACGTCGTCGCGGGCACGCGCGCGAAGTACGTCGAGGCCTACGAGCTGATCACCGGCGAGTCCTTCGACGCCTGGCTGGCGCGGACGGCGCCCTGATGCGCGTCACCGTCCTCGTCCGCCCCAAGGCCGGGATCCTCGACCCGCAGGGCCAGGCCGTGGAGCGCGCGCTCCCGGCGCTCGGCTTCTCCGGCGTCGGCCAGGTCCACGTCGGGCGGCTGATCGAGCTCGAGGTCGAGGACGCCGGGCAGGTCCCCGCGATGTGCGAGGCGCTGCTCACCAACCCGCTGATCGAGGACTACGAGATCCAAGAGCGATTCCGAGGCGCACGGCGTGAAGTTCGGCGTCGTCCGCTTCCCCGGCTCCTGCGACGAGCTCGACGCGCTCCAGGCCGCCCGCCGCGTCGGCGAGGCCGAGCTGCTCTGGCACGGCGACCGCGACCTCAAGGGCGTCGACTGCGTGATCGTCCCCGGCGGCTTCTCCTACGGCGACTACCTCCGCGTCGGCGCGATCGCCCGCTTCTCCCCGGTGATGGAGTCGGTCATCGCCTTCGCCCGCGAGGGCGGGCTGGTGTGGGGGATCTGCAACGGCTTCCAGGTGCTCTGCGAGGCCGGCCTGCTGCCCGGCGCGCTGCTGCCCAACACCTCGCTGCGCTTCATCTGCCGCCAGGTGGACATCGAGGTCGTCGACCCGAGCACGCCGTTCACCGCGGCCACCGAGGCCGGCGACCTGCTCTCGATCCCGGTCAAGCACACGACCGGGCGCTACCACGCGCCGCCGGACTTCGATCCCGCCCTGACCGTCCTGCGCTACGCCGACGGGCAGAACCCGAACGGCTCCGAGCACGACGTGGCCGGCGTGCGCAACGCGGCCGGCAACGTCTTCGGCCTCATGCCCCACCCCGAGCACGCCGTCGACGCGCTGACCGGCTCGGCCGACGGCCTCGCCCTCTTCGACTCCGTCGCCCGGCACGTTGGCCAGCCCGTCGCCGCCTGAGACCGCCCGCCATCGCGAGCTCGGGCTCACGGACCCCGAGTACGCGCTGATCGTCGACAAGCTCGGGCGCGAGCCCAACGGCGTCGAGCTGGCGATGTTCTCGCTCATGTGGAGCGAGCACTGCGCCTACAAGCACTCGAAGAAGCTGCTCGGCCGGCTGCCGACCGAGGGCCCGCGCGTCGTGATGGGCCCGGGCGAGAACGCCGGCGCGGTCGACGTCGGCGGCGGCCGGGCCGTGGCCTTCAAGGTCGAGTCGCACAACCACCCGAGCGCGGTCGAGCCCTTCCAGGGCGCCGCCACCGGCGTCGGCGGGATCCTGCGCGACGTGTTCGCGATCGGCGCGCGGCCGATCGCCGTGCTCGACTCGCTGCGCTTCGGCGAGCTCGAGTCGGGCCGCTCGCGCTACCTGCTCGATCGCGCCGTCGCCGGCATCGGCCACTACGGCAACTCGATCGGCGTGCCCACGGTCGGCGGCGAGGTCTACTTCGAGGAGGCCTACGAGCAGAACTGCCTGGTCAACGCGATGGCGCTCGGCCTGGCCGACAAGGACGCGCTGATCCGCTCGGCCGCGGTCGGCCCCGGCAACATGCTCGTCCTCTTCGGCGCGCGGACCGGCCGCGACGGGATCGGCGGCGCCTCGGTGCTGGCCAGCGCCGAGCTGACCGAGCAGGACGCGGCCAAGCGCCCGACCGTGCAGATCGGCGACCCGTTCGCCGAGAAGAAGCTGATGGAGGTCTCGCTCGAGCTGCTCGAGCGCGGGCTGCTCGTCTCGCTGCAGGACCTCGGCGCCGCCGGCCTGACGTCCTCGGCCTCGGAGATGGCGTCCAAGGGCGGGCTCGGCCTCGACATCGACGTGGCCAAGGTGCCGCTGCGCGAGGCCGACATGGAGCCCTTCGAGATCATGGTCTCCGAGTCGCAGGAGCGGATGCTCTGCGTCGTCGAGCCCGCGCGGGTGGCCGACGTCGTCGCGGTCTGCGAGCGCTGGGAGACCAACGCCACGGTGATCGGCGAGGTCACCGACAACGGCCAGCTGCGCGTCTGGCAGGGCGACGAGCTCGTCGGCGACATGCCGGTCCCGGCGCTCGTCGACGACTGCCCGCTCTACGACCTCGAGCCCGAGGCGCCGGCCGCCGGGCTCTACCCGGCGCCGCCGGCGCGGCTGGCCGAGGCGGCGAGTCCGCGCAGGACGTCCTCCTCGCGCTGCTCGCCTCGGCCAACGTCGCCTCGCGCCTGCCGCTGTTCGAGCAGTACGACTCGATCGTCCAGTCGCGCACCGTGCGCCGGCCCGACCAGGCCGACGCCGCCGTGCTCGCGCTCGAGGAGGGCGAGACGCCCCCGGCGCTGGCCGTGGCGATCGACGGCAACGGCCGCCGCGTGGCGGCCGACCCCGAGCGCGGCGCGGCCGAGGGCGTCTACGAGTGCGCGGCCAACCTCGCCTGCACGGGCGCCGAGCCGCTGGGCCTGACCAACTGCCTGAACTTCGGCAACCCGGAGAAGCCGCACGTCGCCTGGCAGCTGACCCGGGCCGTCGAGGGCCTGGCCGGCGCCTGCGAGGCGCTCGGCATCCCCGTCGTCGGCGGCAACGTCTCGCTCTACAACGAGGGCCCGGCCGGGCCGATCCTGCCGACGCCCGTCGTCGGGGTCGTCGGCCTGCTGCCCGACGCGAGCCGCGCCGGCCGCTCGGGCTGGGCGGCCGCGGGCGACGCGATCGCCCTCGTCGGCGCGTTCTCGCCCTCCCTGGCCGCCTCGGAGCTGGCCAAGCTGCGCGGCCTGGCGCCCGACGGGCCGCTGCCCGGGCTCGACATCGAGGCCCTGCGCGGTCGCGCACACCACGGTGCGCGAGGCCGTCCGCGCCGGCCGGGTCGCGAGCGCCCACGACATCGCCGAGGGCGGGATCGCCGTCGCCCTGGCCGAGTGCTGCGCGCTGTCCGGGATCGGCGCCGAGGTGCGCTGGGACGAGGACGAGGCCGCGCTCTTCGGCGAGGCGCCCGGCCGGGCCTTCCTCGTGTCCGGATCCGCGGAGGCGCTCGCCGCTCTGCCCGGCGCCCGGGTGATCGGCACGACCGGCGGGGACCGGCTCGCGGTCGGGGGCATCTCGGTGGCCGTCGACGATCTCGTCGCCGCCCGCGACGGCGGCCTGGTCGAGGCGTTCGCGTGAGACCAGGGGACAGGCACCTCAGTCTCACTGGTTGCGCGCGAACCACTGGTAGCCTGGGTCCGCAAGCGGCAGGCTCTCTGACGAGTTGACCGTCCTTACCGATCATCGCGACGGACCGCGCGACGAGTGCGGGGTCTTCGGCGTCTACGCCCCCGAGCACGACGTCGCCCGCCTCGCCTACTTCGCGCTGTTCGCCCTCCAGCACCGCGGCCAGGAGTCGGCGGGCATCGCCACCGCCGAGGCCGGGGGCGGGCTGATGATGACCCTGCGCGACACGGGCCTCGTCAACCAGGTCTTCGACGAGCAGAAGCTCCGCTCGCTGCAGGGCAACCTCGCGATCGGCCACGTCCGCTACTCGACGACGGGCTCGTCGGGCTGGGAGAACTCGCAGCCGATCTACCGCGGCGGCGACTTCCGCGAGCTCGCGCTCGCCCACAACGGCAACCTGATCAACGCCGTCGAGCTGCACTCCGAGCTCAAGGCCCAGGGCGCGTCGTTCTCCTCGACCTCGGACTCCGAGATCATCGCCGCGCTGCTCGCCACCCACCCGGCCGAGCACATCGAGGACGCCGTGGCCGACGCGCTGCCCGCGCCTCAAGGGCGCGTTCTCCACCGTCGTGCTCACCCACGAGGGCGTCGTCGCCTTCCGCGATCCGGCCGGCCTGCGCCCGCTCGCGCTCGGCCGCCTCGGCGACCGCTGGTGCGTGGCCAGCGAGTCCTGCGCCTTCGACATCATCGGCGCGACCTACGAGCGCGACGTCAACCCCGGGGAGGTCGTCACGGTTGTCCGAGGAAGGGCTGACCAGCCGCCAGGTCGTCGAGGGCCACCGCCGCGCCTTCTGCGTCTTCGAGCACATCTACTTCGCCCGCCCCGACTCGCTGCTCGAGGGCAACCGCACGCAGGTCTCGCGCCGCAAGATGGGCGAGATCCTCTGGCGCGAGGCGCCGGTCGAGGCCGACGTCGTGATCGCCGTGCCCGACTCCGGCAACCCGGCCGCCGCCGGCTACGCCAAGGCCTCGGGCCTGCCCAAGGACGACGGGCTGATCAAGAACCGCTACGTCGCGCGCACGTTCATCCAGCCCGGCCAGGAGCTGCGCAAGCACGGCCTGCGGATGAAGTTCAACCCGCTGCCCGAGGTCGTGGCCGGCAAGCGGATCGTCGTCGTCGACGACTCGATCGTGCGCGGCAACACGACGCGGCAGATCGTGCAGATGCTCCGCGACGCCGGCGCCGCCGAGGTGCACATGCGGATCTCGGCGCCGCCGATCCGCAACCCGTGCCACTACGGGGTCGACATGTCCACGCGCGAGGAGATGATCGCCCACGAGCGCACGGTCGAGGAGATCGGCGAGGAGCTGAACTGCGACTCGCTGGCGTACCTGTCCCTCGAGGGCGTCTACGAGGCGATCCGCGCCACCCGCGAGACGCACTGCGACGCCTGCTTCACCGGCGAGTACCCGCTGCCGGGCACCGAGGAGGCGGCCGGGAAGTTCGCGCTCGAGTCGCTGCCCCTCGTCGAGGTCACGGCGACTTAATCCCGCACGTTGCGCGCGACTTCGCGACCCTGCCGTCGCAAGCGTGCACGCCACCGCCCAGGCCGCCGGGCCCGGGGATACGCTCGATTTCGTGACCGATCCCCGCGGCGAGCTGCAGCGCCTCTTCGGCTTCGACGACTTCCGCCCCGGCCAGCGGGAGGCGGTCGAGGCCGCCCTGGCCGCCCGCGACTCGCTCGTCGTCATGCCCACCGGCGCCGGGAAGTCGCTCTGCTACCAGCTGCCCGCGCTGATGGCCGAGGGCGGGCTGACCGTCGTCGTCTCCCCGCTCGTCTCGCTCATGCAGGACCAGGTCGACGGCCTGCGGCGCATCGCCGCCGACCGGGTCGCGCTCGTCAACGCCCAGCGCGACGCGGCCGACAACCGCGAGACGCTGCGCCGCGCGGTCGACGGCGAGCTGTCGCTGCTCTACGTCGCGCCCGAGCGCTTCGCCTCGCCGGGGTTCGCCCGCGAGCTCAAGGAGGCGTCGATCCGGCTGTTCGTCGTCGACGAGGCGCACTGCGTCTCGCAGTGGGGCCACGACTTCCGCCCGGACTACTTCCGCCTGGCCGACGCGGCGCGCTGGCTCGGCGTCGGGGCGATCATGGCCGCCACGGCGACGGCGACGCCGGAGGTCGCCCGCGACATCGTGCGCCGGCTCGGCCTGCAGGACCCGGTCCGCGTGGCCACCGGCTTCGACCGGCCCAACCTCTCGCTCCACGTCGTCCAGGCCCGCGGCGACCGCGAGCGCCGCGTCGAGGGCATCCTCGCCGAGGAGGGCTCGCTGCCGGCGATCGTCTACGCGGGCACGCGCAAGGCGACCAACGAGCTGTCCGAGCGGCTGACCCGGAAGCTCGGCGTCGAGGCGCTGGCCTACCACGCCGGCCTGCCGCGGGAGAAGCGCGCCGAGGTGCAGGAGCGGTTCATGACCGGCCAGGCGCCGATCGTCGTGGCCACGAACGCCTTCGGCATGGGCGTGGACAAGGCCGACGTGCGCACGGTCGTCCACGCCTCGGTGCCCGGCTCGCTCGAGGCCTGGTACCAGGAGGCCGGCCGCGCCGGGCGCGACGGGCAGCCCGCCCGCGCGATCCTGCTCGCCGAGCCCAAGGACAAGGCGCTGCACGTCTGGTTCATCCAGCGCGGCGCCACCGACGACGGCGAGCTGCAGACCGCGGCCTCGCGCATCGAGCGCGCCGCCGAGGACGGGCGCTTCGACCTGCCGCTGAAGACGATCGCCGGCCCCGGCGACGGGGACGCCGACGACCGCGCCCGCTCCTTCCTCGGGCACCTGGCCCGCGGGGGCATGCTGCGCCTCGCGCCCTCGCCGCCCGACCGGGCGATCGGCCGCGTCGTCGCCTCCTTCGACGGCAGCGCGCTGGCGCTCGCCCGCGCCTCGGCCAAGGAGGCCGAGCAGGTGCGCTGGAAGCAGTACCGCACCGTCTGGGGCTGGGTCGAGGGCGACACCTGCCGCCGCGCGGGCGTCCTGCGCCACTTCGGCGACACGCCGCATCCCGAGCGGCTGACCGTCCCCTGCTGCGACATCTGCGCGCCCGAGTCCGCGCCGGCGGGGGCGAAGGCGCCCGCGCTCGAGCCGATCGCCGAGGGCGACCTCGACGCCGCGATCCTCGGCATCGTGGCCCGGGCCGAGCCCGCCGTCGGCCGCACCCGCGCCGTCGAGATCCTGCGCGGCGGCCGCTCGCAGGTCGTGGCCAAGTTCTCCTACGACGGGCTGCCGAACTACGGCGCCTACGCGCACCTGCGCGCCGACGACGTGATGGCGCGCGTCGACGCGCTGCTCGAGGACGGGACGCTGCGCTCCACCGGCGGGCGGTTCCCGAAGCTCGCCGCCGCATGAGCGAGCTGAACGTCGGCGTGCTCGCCTCCGGGTCGGGCACGAACCTCCAGGCGATCCTCGACACGGTCCACGGCCGCGACGGCATCCGCGTCGTCGGCGTGGGCTCGGACAAGGCCGAGGCCCAGGCGCTCGACCGCGCGGCCGCCGCCGGCGTGCCGACCGAGGTCTTCCCGCGGCCCGCCTACGACAGCCGCCCCGCGCGCGACGCCGCCATGGCCGACTGGCTGCGCGAGCGCGGCGCCGACCTGCTCGTGCTCGCCGGCTACATGCAGCTGCTCGAGGCCGACGTGCTCGACCGCTTCGCCCGCGGCGTGATCAACGTGCACCCGGCGCTGCTGCCCGCCTTCCCCGGGCTGGACGCCGTCGGCCAGGCGCTCGCCTACGGCGTCAAGGTCTTCGGCGTCACCGTCCACTACGTCGACGCGGGGATCGACACGGGCCGGATCATCCTCCAGCGCGCCGTCGAGCTGCCCGGCGCGCGGACCCCCGAGGACGTGATGACGGCGATCCGCCCGCTCGAGCACGCGCTGCTGCCCGAGGCCGTCCGGCTGATCGCCGCCGGGGCCGTCGCGCCCGACCCCCACCACCCGCGGAGGATCGTCGTCCATGACCAATAGGCTCGAACGCATGCCCTCGTCGCCCGTCGCGCCCGGGGAGGTCCAGGTCTCCCGCGCTCTGCTCTCGGTCTCGGACAAGACCGGTCTGATCGACTTCGCCCGCGGCCTCGCCGAGCTCGGGATCGAGCTCGTCTCGACCGGCGGAACCAAGCGCGCCCTCGAGGAGGCGGGCCTCGAGACGCGCAGCGTCGAGGACGTCACCGGCTTCCCGGAGATCATGGACGGGCGCGTCAAGACGCTGCACCCGAAGCTCCACGCCGGCATCCTCGCCGTGCGCAGCGAGGCCTCGCATCTCGACGCGGCCGAGGAGCACGACGTCGAGTGGATCGACCTCGTGGTCGTCAACCTCTACCCGTTCGAGCGCACGGCGGCGCGCCGCGGCGTGGAGGACTCCGAGGTGATCGAGAACATCGACATCGGCGGCCCGACGATGATCCGCGCCGCGGCCAAGAACCACGCCTTCGTCGCGCCGGTCGTCACCCCCGCCTCCTACGACGCGGTCCTCGACGAGCTCGGCGAGCGCGACCGGCGCCTGTCGATGGTCACCCGCGAGCATCTGGCCGGCGAGGCGTTCGCCTACACCGCGCGCTACGACACGGCGATCCAGCGCTGGTTCTCCGAGCGCGGCGAGGGCTTCCCGCCGCTGTTCGTGCGCGCCTTCGAGAAGGTCCTCGACCTCTCCTACGGCGAGAACCCGCACCAGCGCGCCGCCTACTACGAGCAGATCGGCGCGCGCATGCACGTGCTCTCGATGGTGCGCCAGCTCAACGGCAAGGAGCTGTCGTTCAACAACCTGCTCGACCTCGACTCGGCGCGGACGCTGGTGGCCGAGTTCCAGGTCCCGGCCTGCGTGATCGTCAAGCACAACAACCCGTGCGGCAGCGCCGTCGGCGAGGACCCGCTCGGCGCCTACCGCCGCGCCTTCGCCGCCGACCCGATGTCGGCCTTCGGCGGGATCATCGCGCTCAACCGCCCGGTCGACCGCGAGCTGGCCGAGGCGATCAACGAGCAGTTCGCCGAGGTCGTCTTCGCGCCGGAGTTCACCGAGGAGGCGCTCGCCGTCCTGACGCAGAAGGAGAAGCTGCGCCTGCTCGAGGACCACGAGCGCCGGCTCATGCCGGCGCACGAGCCCGAGCTGCGCCAGGTCATGGGCGGCCTGCTCGTGCAGGACCGCGACGACAACCTCGAGGACCGCTCGGCGATGGAGGTCGTCACCGAGCGGCGCCCGACCGAGGAGGAGTGGGCGGAGCTGCTGTTCGCCTGGAAGGTCTGCAAGCACGTGCGCTCCAACGCCATCGTGCTCGCCAAGGACCTCGCCACGGTGGGGATCGGGGCGGGGCAGATGAGCCGCGTCGACTCGGTGCGCCTGGCCGTGGAGAAGGCCGGGCTCGCGCTCGCTGCAGGGCGCGGCGCTGGCCTCGGACGCGTTCTTCCCGTTCGCCGACGGGCCGCAGCTCGCGATCGAGGCCGGGGTCACGGCGATCATCCAGCCCGGGGGCTCGATGCGCGACCACGAGGTCGTCGAGGCGGCCGACGCCGCCGGCCTGACGATGGTCTTCACGCGGCGCCGGCACTTCCGGCACTAGCCTGTAGCGACGCGATACGCGAGCAGAAAAAGTTCGCTCCGAGCGAACTCTTCGCAACCGCTTAGCTTTTGCTCAATCTCATCGCATAGGGTCGCGACCAGTGACCACGAAGGACCACGACACACGATGACCTCCACACTGATCGACCCGCGCGCGTTCGCGCTGATCGACGACGAGCTCGACGGCCGGCCCGTCCTCGTCGTCGTCGGAGAGCTCGACCTGTTCACCGGGCCCGAGCTGCGCCGCCGCGCGCTCGAGCGCGTCGAGGCCGCCGGCGGCGGGGACCTCGTCCTCGACATGTCGGCCTGCCCGTTCGTCGACTCCGCCGGGTGCGCGGCGCTGCTCGCGGTCACCCGCGGCGTGCGTGCCCGCGGCGGGCGGCTGATCCTCGCCGGCCCCACCCAGGGCCCCGCGCAGGTGTTCGAGATGATGGGTCTCGCCGACCTCATCCCGATCGTCGACGAGCTCGACGACATCGCCGCGCTCGCCCCGCTAGCGGCCGTCAGCCGAGCAGCTCGCGCAACCGCACCGCGTTGCGCGGGGCGAACGCCTCCCAGTCGTTGTTGAAGTAGAGGTAGAGCTCCTCGCGGCGCCGCCACTGGCGCAGCCGGCGCGCCCAGGCCTGCAGCTCGGCCTCGGAGTAGTTGCCCCGCCGGCCGCGGCGCCCGCGATGGAAGCGCACGAAGGCCCAGTCGGTCGTGGCCACGTGCTCCTGGAAGGGGCGCGCGGGATCGTCGCCGTAGGCCAGCGCGCACCCGTGCTCGCGCAGCAGCGCGTAGACCGGCTCGGCGAACCAGCTCGCGTCGCGGAACTCCCAGGCGTGACGGCCCGGCGGCAGCAGGTCGAGCGCCTCGGCCAGGCGGTCGTCGTCGCGCGCGAACCAGGGCGGGAGCTGCCACAGCACCGGCCCGAGGCGGCCGGCCTCGACCAGCGGCTCGATCCGCTCGTAGAACCGCTCGATCCCGTCGGCGATCCCGCGCAGCTTCTTCATGTGGATCAGATAGCGGCTGGCCTTGGCGGCGAAGGTGAAGTCGGCCGGTGTCTGCTCGACCCAGCGCGCGACCGCGTCGCGGCTGGCCAGGCGGTAGAAGGTCGAGTTGACCTCCACCGTGTCGAACGTCGCGGCGTAGTGCTCGAGCCAGTCGCGTGCGGCGACGCCCTTCGGGTAGAAGGTCTCCCGCCAGTCGCGGTAGTTCCAGCCCGAGCAGCCGACGTGCGCGGCGCGGGCCGCCATCGCTCAGGGCGTGATCGTCTTGCGGAACGTCTTCGGCGACTGGCCGAGGAAGACCGTGGCCGGAAGCGTCATCGCGCGGGCGCGGCGGTTGGCGGCGTCGACCTTGGCGGCCACGGGCCCGTCGTCGATGTGCGGGGGCGGGGTGACCGCGCCCATCACGGCCGACGGGCCGGCGGCGACCATCATCGCCAGCGCCACGGGCCGCAGGAACGGCGCGCGGCGGATCTCGAGCAGGCGCACGACGCCGACGCCGGCGAGGATCGCCAGGCACCCGGCCGCCGGCAGCAGGAAGCGGACCTGGGCCAGGTAGCCGAGCGCGGCCAGGGTCAGGTCGATCGCGATCCAGGTGGACGCGGCCAGCGCGAAGGCGAGCTCGGGCCCGCGGCGCTTGCGCCAGGCGCTGCCCGCGCCGGTGACGATGGCGGCCCACAGCGGCAGGACGAACAGCCCGGCGACCAGGCCGGAGACGTAGATCGGGGCCGAGCCGCGCGACGAGACGACGACGGCGTCGGTGGCCTGGCGCGCGAGCTGGCCGCCGTGCACGGGCGAGCCGGAGCCGATCCAGTCGCCGCCGAGCCACAGCGCGGGGACGGCGAGCGCGGCGGTCCACACGGGCCAGGCCGGGAGCTTGTTCTCGCGCACGCACCAGATGCCGTAGAGCACGAGCAGCGGCCAGGCCTCCTCGCGCCCGAGGGCGACCATCGTGCCGAGCAGCAGGGCGGTGCCGGCGTGGCCCGCGCGGTGGCGCTCGTAGGCGAGCAGCGCGAGGGCGAGCAGCATCGGCTCGACCTGGCCGCCGAACACGGTCGGCCACCAGCCGGGGATGAGCACGAGCGCGGCGACGGCGACGATGCCGGCCAGCGTGCCGGCGAGGTCGCGGGCGACGCGGAAGACGAGCGGCAGCGCGAGCAGCCCGGCGACCCGGGCGATCAGCAGCCAGAGGATCGGCGCGGCGGGACCGGTGAAGGAGAGCGGGACGGTGAAGAAGACCGGGAGCGGCTTCCAGGACGGGTAGTCGGCGGTCGAGAAGCTGCCGCCGCCCCAGCCGAGCTCGCGGCCCCAGCGCAGCCAGCCCTCCGGATCGAAGCGCGGGTCGGCGCGAATCACCAGCGAGATGATCGCGGCGACGATCGCCAGCACGACGACCACCCCGGTGGGGTGGTCACGGAGGAACTGGCGGATGTCGCGAGGTGAAGTCAGAGTCATGACACGCTACGGGTACGACGAAGGGACGCCCGGCCGCGGCCTTGCGTCCCTCTCCAGCGAAGTACCCCGCGCGGGCGCAGACGTATCTCGCGTGCGCGAGGCACTTCGGCGGCGAGGGACGGAATCCTTCGCGCCGGTGCCGCGGGTATTCATACCGGACTCACATCTGGCCCGATTTACGGTGCCCCGATGCTTCAGCGGTCCGGCTTTCTCACCCTGCTGCTCCTTGGGTCTCTCGCGTTGCCGGGCGTGGCAAACGCGGACTCGCTCACACTGTCGCCGTCGGGCGCCGGCGCGGGCCAGAAGGACTCGGTGACCTCAGCGATCTCGACGTCGCTTTCCAACAAGCGGATGACCTGCGACGTGGTGGCCCGCAACGCGGTCGGGACGACGGTCGAGGGCGCGGCCAACCCGATGTACGTCGTCCGCTAGCTCACGGCGACCACGAGCTCGATCTCGACCGGGATGTCGAGCGGCAGCTCGGCCATCCCGACCGCCGAGCGCGCGTGCAGCCCGATCTCGTCGCCGAAGACCTCGACGAGGAGCTCGGAGCAGCCGTCGATCACCTGCGGCGTGCGGTTGAAGCCCGGAGCGCAGTTGACCATCCCGAACAGCTTGAGGATCGAGGCCACGCGGTCGAGCGAGCCGAGCTCGGCGCGCAGCGCGGCGAGCAGGAAGAGGCCGGTCGTCCGCGCGGCGGCGCGGGCCTCCTCGGGCGAGAGGTCGTGCCCCACCTTGCCGCGCACGAGCGCCTCGGGCACCGCCTCGAGCGGGATCTCGTGGTCGGAGCGACCAGGTAGCCGGCCCTGCTCGTCGATCCGCAGCGGGCCGTGACCCGAGACGTGGACGACGTCGCCGTGGCGCTTGGCCGGCAGGTAGGTCCCGAACGCGGGCATCGGCCCGGGCAGGACGATGCCCAGCTCCTTGAGGCGGTCCTCGGCGCCCATGCCCCGTCCTAGCACCGATCGGGGGTAGGACGAGGACATGCGCGATCGCCGCCGCACCGTCGGCCTGGTCCTCGTCGGGGTCTCGGTCGTGCTGCTCGGCGCGGCGGCGCTGCTCGACTCGGTGGTGCTCGCCGTCGCGCTCGTCGTCGTGGGCACGATCGGCTTCGGCCTGCTGATGGCCGTGCTCGCCGACCCGGACGGCTGAGGGTCAGGCCGGCCGCAGCCTCGCGCGGCGAACGCGAGCGCCCCGAGCACGCCGGCGTCGTCGCCGAGCTGTGGCGCCACGAGGTAGTCGTCGATGCGCTCGGCGAGCAGCGGGGTGACGAGGTAGCCGGCGACGAGCTCGCGCAGGCGCTCGCGCACGGCGTCCATCAGCCCGGCCCGCCCGAGCACGCCGCCGCCGGCGATCACGCGGTGGGGCGAGGCGACCATGACGATGGCGAGGATCCCGAGCGCGAGGTAGTCGGCCTCGAGCGCCCAGGCCTCGTGGTCGTCGCCGAGCTCGTCGGCCGGGCGGCCCCAGCGCGCCTCGATCGCCGGCCCGCAGGCCAGGCCCTCCCAGCAGTCGCCGTGGCTCGGGCACGTGCCGGCGAACGGGTCGCGTTCGGTGTCGTGGGGCAGGCGGACGTGCCCGACCTCGGGGTGGACGATGCCGCGCACGGGCCGTCCCTCGACGATCAGCCCGGCGCCGATGCCGGTCCCCACGGTCAGGTAGCAGAGGCTCGGCCGGTCGCGCCCCGCGCCCCAGCGGTGCTCGGCCACCGCCGCGGCGGTCACGTCGGTCTCGAAGGCGACCGGCACGCCGAGCCGGTCGCGCAGGACCGGCGCGACCGGCGTGTCGGTCCAGCCGGGCTTCGGCGTCGTCGTCACCGAGCCCCACGTCGGGGAGTCGGGGTGGACGTCGACGGGGCCGAACGAGCCGACGCCGATCGCCTCGACCGCGGGGCCGCCGGCGAAGTAGGCGACGATCCGGTCGAGCGTCTCCTCCGGCGTCGTCGTGGGGAACTGCTCGCGGTCGTGGAGGTCGTCGGGTCCGGTCCCGCGCGCGCAGACGCACCAGGTCCCTCCGGTCTCGACGCCACCGAGCACGGCAGGTTCGTAGCACACGGGCCCAGGCCGCGTGACCCGGCTGAGCGCGCATTACGCTGCGCCGATGACCGTGCCCGAGAAGGCGTTCCGGCTCGACGGCATCTCGCCGCGCGCCTACCAGCACCCCGCCGACCGCGCCGCCGCGGCGGCGCTGAGCAAGGTCCCCTACCTCGACGAGGTCGTGCGCCGGCTGGTCTCGATGGGCTACGAGCGCGCGCTGCGGGCCTCGGCGCTCGGGTCGTCGGTGCGGCTCGGTCAGAGCCAGCTGCCCGGGATCTGGGTCCTGCACCGCGCAGGTGTTCAACGCGCTCGACATCGACGACGTACCCGAGCTCTACGTCACGCAGTGGCCGCTGGCCAACGCCTACACCTTCGGCACCGGCAAGCCGGTGGTCGTCCTCAACTCGGAGCTCGTGCGGCTGCTCGACGACGACGGCCGGCGCGTCGTCCTCGCCCACGAGGCCGCCCACGTGCACTCCGACCACGTGCTCTACTCGACCGCGCTGCTGATCCTGCTCCAGCTCGGCACCGGCGTGCGCCTGCCGATCCTCGCCGGCCTGCCGCTGCTGGCCATCCGCCTGGCCCTGCTCGAATGGTTCCGCGCCGCCGAGCTGTCCTGCGACCGCGCGGCGGCGCTGGTCACCCGGGACCCGATGGCGGTCTGCCGCGCGCTGATGGTCATCACCGCCGGGCGAGTCGGCGAACGAGCTGAACCTCGACGCGTTCATCGCCCAGGGCGCCGAGTACGAGCACGGCGGCCAGGGGATGGAGCGCCTGACGCGCATGTGGCAGGACCTCAACGTGACCCATCCGATGCCGGTGCGGCGCGTGCGGGTCCTGCTCGACTGGGTGCGGGAGGGCGACTACGACCGGATGGTCGGCGGCGACTACGTCCATCGCGGCGAGGAGGCCAGCGCCAAGGAGGAGGCCGGTGCGGCCAGCCAGCACTACGGCGACCGGATCGGCGAGGCCTTCGCCCAGGCCGGCTCGTCGATCTCCGAGGTGGGCGCGCAGCTCGGCGACGTGGCTCAACCGCACGCGCGACTGACGCCGGTTGAAAAGCCACAGGTGAGAAACACCTCGCCCGCGGGCCGTGTCACCATTCGCGGTCCGGTCCTGACGACCAGACGGGCGGATTCGCTTGAAGATCGATGAGTGGTGGGACGAGGACGCGCTGTTGCTCGTCCCGCACGGTGAGCTCGACTACGCGTCGGCCCACGCCCTCGAGGACGCGCTGGCCGAGGGCCGGCGCAACGGCGCGCGGCTGATCACCCTGGATCTCGAAGGGCTGACGTTCCTGGACTCCGTCGGGATCCGCGTGTTCGTCAACGCCGCGCGGATCGCCGAGCAGGAGGGGCCTCCGCTGGCCCTGCTCCCGGGTCCGCCCTTCGTGCAGAAGCGCCTGCGGCTCGTCGGCCTCGAGGAGTGGCTGCCGTTCGCCAAGCGCCCCGAGGTGCCCCGGCCCGCACCAGAGCGCCCGGCCGGCTGAGCGCTAGTCGCGATCGCGCTCGTAGCGCCGCTCGACCGGGAACGGCGGCAACCAGGACTCGCGGCGGACGGTCCAGAGCTCGTAGGTCGGCATGAGCTGGTCGGGGGCGTCGAGGGATCCGAGGCTCACCTCGATCTCGTCGCCGGTGCGGGCGAAGACCGAGGAGCCGCAGCGCGGGCAGAAGCACCGCCCGGCGTAATCGCGCGTCGCGCCCTCGATCGTCACCGCGTCCTGACCGAACACCGCGGAGGCGTGGAAGACGGATCCGTGATGCTTGCGGCAGTCGAGGCAGTGGCAGATGCCGACCCGGTCCGGGAGACCCGTCGCCGTGATGCGGACGTCGCCGCAGAGACATCCGCCGGTGAATCGATCCATGCCGCAGCTCCCTCGGGCCGAATGTGGGCGGTACTGGGCTCGAACCAGTGACCTCCTGCTTGTAAGGCAGGCGCTCTGACCAGCTGAGCTAACCGCCCCGGTCCCAGGCGAGGATAGGCTCGCGAGATGGATCTGGGCATCGACGGCAGGGTCGCGCTCGTCACCGGCGCGTCGAAGGGAATCGGCAAGGCGATCGCCGCGACGCTCGCCGCCGAGGGCGCGAACGTCGCGCTGGCCTCCACGTCGCAGGAGCGCATCGAGGCCGCCGCGGCCGAGGTCGGCGGCACGGGCTTCGTGCACGACACCGCCGACGCCGAGGCCGCGCCGGCGCTCGTCGAGCGGATCACGGCGGCGCTCGGCCCGGTCGACATCCTGATCACGAACTCCGGCGGGCCGCCCGGCGGCGCCGATCCGCTCGGCTTCTCGACCGAGCAGTGGCAACAGGCCTACGCGATGCTCACGCTCGGCCCGCTGGCCCTCGTCGAGGCGGTCATGCCGGGCATGCGCGAGCGCGGCTGGGGCCGCGTCGTCTCGGTCTCCTCGAGCTCGATCCGCGAGCCGATCCCGGGCCTCGTGCTCTCCAACGCGCACCGCGTCGCGCTGCAGGCGGCGTTCAAGACGATCGCCGGCGAGGTCGCGCGCGACGGCGTCACGCTCAACACGCTGCTCACCGGGCGGATCGCCACCGACCGGCTCAAGCAGATGCACGGCTCGCTGGACGCGGCCGAGGCGGCGGCGCGCGAGCAGGTGCCGGCGGCCCGCCTCGGGCGCCCGGAGGAGATGGCCGCCGCGGCGGCGTTCCTGTGCTCGAACGGGGCGAGCTACATCACCGGCGAGGGCCTGCGCGTCGACGGCGGCCTCACCCGCTCGCTCTGAGGGTGAACGACTCCCGCCCCGCCTCCGGCGGGTTCGTGCTCGGCGCGCTCGGGATCCTCGGGTTCTCGTTCTCGCTGCCGGCCACGCGCCTGGCCGTCGCCGACTTCGATCCGTTCTTCGTGGCCTTCGGTCGCGCGGCGGTGGCGACCGTGTTCGCGGTCGTCGCGCTGCGACTCCTGCGCGCGCCGTGGCCGACCCGGGCGCAGTGGCGGTCGCTGGCGATCGTCGCCGGCGGCGTCGTGATCGGCTTCCCGCTGCTGACGTCGCTGGCCCTGCGACACGAGACGTCGGCCCACGGCGCGGTCGTGATCGCGATCCTCCCCGCCGCGACGGCCGTCGCCGCCGTGGCGCGGGCCGGCGAGCACCCGACGCGGCGGTTCTGGCTGGCCGTCGCCGCGGGGACCGTGGCCGTGCTCGCCTTCGTCGTCGTGCAGGACGGGGTGACCGGGGTGAGCGCGAGCGACCTCTACCTGCTGCTGTCGGTCGTCGTCTGCGCGTTCGGCTACGCCGAGGGCGGCGCGCTGGCCCGGACGCTGGGCGGCGGAGCGACGATCTGCTGGGCGCTCGATCCTCTCGGCGCCGCTGACGTTCGCGGTCGGCATCGCGGCCGCGGTGACGACCGGCGTCGACGCGTCGGCGACCGCCTGGCTCGGCTTCGCCTACGTCTGCGTGATCTCGATGTTCCTCGCGTTCTTCGCCTGGTACGCGGGCCTCGCGCGCGGCGGCGTCGCGCGGATCGGTCAGGTTCAGCTCGCCCAGCCCGTGCTCACGCTCGTGTGGTCGGCGCTGCTGCTCGGCGAGTCGGTCGGGCCGGCGACGGCGGCGACGGCGCTGCTCGTGCTCGCGTGCGTGGCGATCACGCAGCGGGCGCGGTGAGCAGTACCCCCAGGGGGAATCGAACCCCCGCTACCAGCGTGAAAGGCTGGCGTGCTAACCGCTACACCATGGGGGCGGGAGACGCCGGATTCTACGGGCCGCACCGCACGACGTTCGCGAGCGGCTCGCCGGCCGCCCAGCGCGCGAGCTGGTCGCCGGCCAGCGCCGCGGCGCGCGCATGTCCGGCGGCGGAGTCCCCGGCGATGTGCGGGGTGATCGAGAGGGTTCCGGGGGCGCTCCAGAGCGGGTGGCCCTCGGGCAGCGGCTCGGGGTCGGTGACGTCGAGCACCGCGCGCAGCCGCGGGCCGGAGAGCTCGTCGAGGAGCGCGTCCGCGTCGACGACCGGGCCGCGGGCGGCGTTGACGACGAACGCGCCGTCGGGCAGCGCCGCGAGCTCGGCACGTCCGATCAGGCCGTGGGTGGCGTCGGTCAGCGGGGCGAGGACGACGACGGCGTCGGCCCGCGGCAGCAGGGCGCCGAGCTCGTCGGGGCCGTGCAGCCCGTCGTGCGCGTGCGAGCCGACCCCGACGACCTCGCTGCCGAAGCCGCGCAGGTGCTCGCCGACGCGGCGGCCGATCGAGCCCATGCCCGACGATCACCACCGTCCAGCTCCCGAGGTCCTCGAGCGGGCGAGGGTCCCACGTGCGCTCGCGCGCCGATCGGAGGACCCCGCTCGAGGCGCCGAGCAGCGCGCCGACGACCCACTCGGCGACCGGGCCGTCGCGCGCGCCGCGGGCGCTGCACAGCGTGGCCTGCGGCGGCAGGCGGTCCTCGATCCAGTCGGTGCCGGCCGAGAGGACCTGGACGACCGCGAGGCCGGCGGAGCCGCGGCAGCGCCTCCACCACGGGCGCGTCGCCCGAGGCCGGCACGAGGAAGTCGACGGCCTCGAGGTCGGTGTCCGCGCCGAGCGCGACGACCTCGACGCCGGCGGGCGCCCGGGCGGCGACGGCCTCGAAGGCGTCGGGGGTGACGGCCGCGCGGCTCACGTTCCCCGCGAGCGCCCGCTCGTAGGTGACGGGATCGGTCGGGCCCTCGGTGGCGACGAGGACGACCCGGCGGTCCGGGCCGAGGCCGAGCTCGTCGCGCAGCGGCTCGCAGCCCGGGTCGGCGAGCAGGGCCCGCAGGGCGGCCAGTGGGCTCGCGCCGGACTCGCCGATCGCCAGGCCCGCGGCGGCGAGCTCGCGCACGGCGGCGGCGACCGCCGCGTCGTCGACGGTGACCGTGCCGCGGATCCCCGCCCGCAGCTCCGGCCAGGCGGCGATCGAGACCTCGGCGCAGTCCAGGCCGGCCATCGTGGTGCCGGGCGTGGGCACGACGGTCGGCTCGCCCGCGGCGAGCGACGCGGTCAGGCAGGCGGCGGTGACGGGCTCGACGCCGACCACGGGCACGCCGTGCGCGGCCCCGAAGCGCGCCGCGGCGGCCGCCGAGCGAGCCGACGCCGATCGGGACGAGCAGGACGTCGGGCTCGGTCTGCTCGGCGAGCTCGGCGAAGAGCGTGGCGTAGCCGTCGATCACCCAGGCGGCGGGCGGGGAGTCGCCGACGTCGGCGATCAGCGCCGTGCCCGGCGGTCTCGCCCTCGGCCTCGGCCCGCGCGACGGCGTCCTCGTAGGTGCCGTCGACGACCACGACCTCGGCGCCCTCGCCGGCGATCGCCTCGCGCCGCGCCGCGCTCGAGCGCCGCGGGAGATGGACGCGGCAGGCCAGCCCGCGCCGCGCGGCCTCGTGGGCGACGGCGCGCCCGTGGTTTCCGGCGCTCGCGGCGACGAGCGCGCGGACCGAGGGGTCCTCGCGCAGCGTGCGCTCGATCGCCCACGAGGCGCCGAGGATCTTGAACGCGGGCAGCCCGAGGCGACGGGACTCGTCCTTGACCGCGAAGCCGGGAGGAGCTCGTGCAGCGGCGTCGGCGCGTAGCCGGGCAGGCGCGCGTGGAAGGCGCGCGCCTCGCTCGACGGCGCCGGCACGTGCCCGGGCGCGTAGGCGGCGTTGACCAGGCCGCGTCATGCGCACACGCGCTCGGCCAGCGCGACGAGCGTCTGGGCCACGGTCTCGACCGAGGAGAGGCTGACCCACTCCTCGTCGGCGTGCGCGCCCTCGCCGGCCGGCCCGAACATGACCGTCGGGATCCCGGCCGCGGCGATGAACGCCGCGTCGGCCCAGTAGCTCGCGCCGCCGACCGCCGGCGCGACGCCGGTCACCTCGGCCGCGGCTTCGCACATGGCCTCCACGAGCTCGTGGCCTTCCTCGATCTCGAACGGCTCGCGCACGAGCAGCGTGCGCTGGGCGAGCTCGAGCTGAGGGTCGCGGCCGCGGCAGCGGTCGAGCAGCGCGCGCAGCTCGTCCTCGACCCCGGTGGCCGTCTCGCCGGGCAGCGTCCGGCGCTCGAGCCCGATCGTGCAGTGGGCGGGGTAGCTCGAGAGCTCCTCGCCTCCGCTGATCGTCGACGCGTGGATCGAGCCGCGGCCGAGCAGCGAATGGGTCGTCGCGCCGAGGGCGGTGTCGAAGTCGCCGAGGGCGGCGAGGACCGAGCCGGCCTTGACGATCGCGTCGACGCCGAGGTGCGGTCGCGAGCCGTGGGCGGCGCGCCCGGCGATCTCGAGCTCGAACCACACGAAGCCCTTGTGCGCGATGACGAGCTCGAGCTCGGTCGGCTCGGTGACCACGGCGGCGTCGGCGCGGACGCTCGCGAGCACCTCCTGCACGCCCGAGGCTCGCGTGCTCCTCGTCGGCCACGGCGGCGACGACGACGTCGCCGGCCAGGCCGCGGCTTGCCGCCTCGCGGCAGGCGACGAGCGCCGCGGCCAGGCCGCCCTTCATGTCGTAGGCGCCGCGGCCGAACAGCCGGTCGCCCTCGACCCGCGGGACGTGCGGGTCGTGCATCCCCGCGACGGTGACCGTGTCGAGGTGGCCGCACAGCAGCAGATCACGCCCGCCCCCGCGCCCGCGCGCGCGGGCGACCACGCTCGGTCGCCCCGGCGTGCCCTCGAGCACCTCGGCCTCCAGCCCCGCCTCGCGCGCCCAGCCGGCCACCCACGCGGCGATCTCCGGCTCGCCCGCGCCGTCCGGCACGAGCGACGGGTTGACCGAGTCGATCGCCACGAGGTTGGCGACCAGCCGGGCCGTGTCCGATTGCGATGGGAACATATGTTCGTGAAGTTCTTCGCTGAAGCGCTGCGGTCGATGTGGTCGGCAGTTGCCGCTCGAAGCATTCAATCGCAGCAAGGACGGACGGCAACACTGGTGTCGGATCTGCTTCGGCGCGTACTTCGCCGAACGCGGTGAATTGCACCAGCGGCAGGCCAGGCAATCGGTGGCCGCGCGACGTCGGCGCGCCAGGGCCCACGTGCTGGAGGTCCTTCGAAAAAGCGCGTGTCGTGACTGCGGCGAGAGCGATCCCGTCGTTCTCGAGTTCGACCACGTGCGATCGAAGGCGCGGAGCATCTCCGCTCTCGTCGCCGACGGCGCCTGCCCGGACGTCATCGATCGGGAGATCGCGAAATGCGAGGTGGTCTGCGTCGCCTGCCATCGCCGGCGGACCGCCGCGCGGCGGCCCCAGCGTCGCGGAGCGGAGTCGCCGGCGACGGCAAAGCGGCGCCGGGTCCACGCGCGGTTGGCCTTCGTCCGCGACGCCTTGGCGCACGCGTCCTGTGCCGACTGCGGCTGCTCGGAGCCGCTGCTCCTGGACTTCGATCATCGTCGGCCCCAAGCGGGCCGCGGTGACCAAGCTCGCGAGCGAGGGGTACAGCGAGATGACCCTGCTTCGCGAGATGGCGAACTGCGTGGTGCGGTGCTGCGTGTGCCACCGCCGTCGAACGGCGCGGGACGGCAATCACTACCGCTACGCGACGGTAAAGTCGGGCGTCCAGCCGCCGTAGCTCAGCTGGTCAGAGCCACCGGCTTTTAACCGGAGGGTCGCAGGTTCGAATCCTGCCGGCGGCACTGTTCCCGGCGACCGATTTGGCACGCTGTCGGGCGTGCTCCGGAACGCCTCGCGCCTGCTTCTCCTGGCCGTCGCCACCGGACTGGCCGCCTGCGGTGGCTCGAGCGACGGGGAGCTGACCGCGGGCGAGCGGGCGAAGGCCGACGGCGCCTTTCGCCTGATCAGCCGGCACTGCAACCAGGTGGCGGCCACGACCGTGCTCGTCCACGGCGGCATCACCACCCCGCGCGAGCGGCGCGCCCATTCGGCCGAGCGCCGCGGCGTCGCCGAGCTCCTCGCGCTGCACGCCAAGAAGCCCGACGCGAGCTACGCGCCGCCGGGCCAGCGCATCCGGCCGCTGTCCGACGTGCTCGGCGAGCTGTCCAAGCAGTTGCTGTTCTGCGACTCGGGCGCGGCCGCCCAGATCTCCCAGGCGCTGGACCAGGAGTCGTGATCGGCGCGACGCCGCGCCGCCCGGCGCGTTAAGTTCCCGACCATGTACGTCGCCCTCCCGCTGGCCGCCTCCACCGCCTTCCTCTCGATCGCGGGCGTCTTCGTCCTCTTCGCCGTCGTGGTCTCGGTGCTCGGGCTGCGGTCGGATCGCTTCGCCGGCACCGCCGCCAGCTCCCGCGTGGTGATGGGCCTGGCCGGGCTGATGATGGTCGCCGTGGCGGCGACGGCCGTGATCACGGCCGAGTCGCCGGCCAAGGACGACGTCGAGCCGCTGCACAAGCCCGCGCACGTGGGGCCGCCTCCGGCGCCGGTGGCCGGCGGTGCCGCGACCGCGTCAGCCGGAGGCGGCGCGACCGCCGCCCCGAGCGGCCCGGCGACCAACCAGATCAAGATCTCGGCCGTGGCCAGCGGCCAGCTCGCCTACGACCAGAAGTCGGTCGCGGCCAAGGCGGGCAAGGACACGATCGACTTCGACAACCCGGCCCCGACGCCGCACGACGTCGTGATCGTGCAGGGCACCAAGAAGCTCGCCGAGACCGCGACGATCTCGGGGAAGAAGGCCACTGCCTCGGTCACGCTGAAGCCCGGCAAGTACACGTTCTTCTGCAGCGTCGACAGCCATCGCCAGGCCGGCATGCAGGGCACCCTGATCGTCAAGTAGGCCTCGCTAGCCTCGTCCGTCATGGACGAGCCATGCGGGCATCGAGGTCGAGGGGCTGGTCCGCGAGTTCAAGGGCGGGATCCGCGCCGTCGACGGCATCGACCTCGCCGTCGCCCCCGGCGAGATCTACGGCTTCCTCGGTCCCAACGGCGCCGGCAAGAGCACGACGGTCCACGTGCTGACCACGCTGCTGCCGCCGACCGCGGGCCACGCCCGCGTGGCCGGCTTCGACGTCGCCACGCAGGGCGCCGACGTGCGCCGCGCGATCGGCGCCGCGCTCCAGGAGGCCGCGCTCGACCCGCTGCTGACCGGCAGCGAGCACATGCGCCTGCAGGGCTCGCTGCACGGCCTGGGCAAGGCCGACCGCGAGGCGCGCGGCCGCGCGCTGCTCGAGCGCGTCGGGCTGACCGAGGCCGCCGGGCGCAAGGTCCGGACGCTACTCGGGCGGGATGAAGCGCCGGCTCGACCTCGCGCTCGCGCTCGTGCACGAGCCGCGCCTGCTCTTCCTCGACGAGCCGACCACCGGCCTCGACCCGCAGAGCCGCACCGCGCTGTGGGAGGAGGTCGGGCGCCTGGCCAAGGAGGACGGGGTCACGGTCTTCCTCACCACGCAGTACCTCGAGGAGGCCGACGTGCTCGCCGACCGCGTCGGGATCATCGACCGCGGCTCGATCGTCGCCGAGGGCACGCCGCGGGAGCTGAAGGCCGAGATCGGCCGCCCCTCGGTCGAGGCCGTCCCGGTCGACCCCGCCGATCGCGACCGCCTGCGCGGCGTGCTCGACCGCTTCGGCGAGGGGTGCGGCGCCGCCGCCGGCGCCGAGGCCGTGCGGCTCGACGGCGGGCCCGACCGGCTGGCCGACGTCGTGCGCGCGCTCGACGCCGAGGACCTCCGGGTCACCGACCTGCGCCTGCACCAGCCGACGCTCGACGACGTCTTCCTGGCCAAGACCGGCCGCTCGCTCGAGGGCGCCGGCGCCGCGGCGGACGACGACGCGGAGCCGAGCCCGAGCCCGCCGTCGCGTGAGCCCGACGACGCTGGCGCAGCTCGCGGTGCTCGCGCGGCGCTCGATGCTGCAGACGCTGCGCACGCCGTTCCAGCTCTTCCCGATCATCTTCTTCCCGGGGATGCTGCTCGCGGTCAACTCGAGCGGCCTGGCCAGCGCGACGAAGATCCCCGGCTTCCCGGCGAGCAACTACATCACCTTCGCCCTGGCCGTCACGTTCATGCAGGGCTCGATCTTCGCCCTGATCAACGCGGGCACGAACATCGCCGGCGACCTCGAGTCGGGCTTCTTCGGCCGCCTGGCGCTGACCCCGCTCAAGGCGCCCGCCCTGCTCGGCGGGATGCTCGTCGGCATCTCGGCCGTCGGCGCGCTGCAGTCGAGCGCCTACATCCTCATGGGCCTCGTCGGCGGGGCCTACTTCGCGACGGGCTTCGCGGGCGTGCTCGTGATCATCGCGATCGGGACGCTGGCCGCCGTCGGCTTCGGCGCGCTCGGCCTGGCGATCGGGCTGCGCACCGGGTCGGGCGAGACGGTGCAGGGGATCTTCCCGCTGTTCTTCGTCCTCCTCTTCCTGTCCTCGTCCAACCTCCCGCGCAACCTGATCAAGGTCGACTGGTTCCACGCGGTGGCGACGATCAACCCGGTCTCCTACCTGATCGAGGGCATCCGGGCGCTCATGGTCGTCGGCTGGGACTGGTCCGCGGTCGCCGGCTCGTTCGCCGTGGCCATCGGCGTCGTGGCGCTCGGCCTGCTGCTCTCACCCTGGCCCTGCGGGGACGGATGGAGCGCACGTGATCCCCGCCGCCCGCGCGGTCGCCTGGCGCGGCCTGCACAACTACTTCACCAACCCGGCGCTCGTCTTCCCGTCGCTGATCTTCCCGCTGGTCTTCTTCGCCGGGTTCGCGGGCGGCCTGTCGGCCGTCGCGGGCGTGCCGGGCTTCGACTACCCGCCGGGCTACACGGCCTTCCAGTACTGCTTCGTGCTCGTCCAGGCCTCGGCCTTCGGCGGGGTCTTCGTCGGCTTCTCGATCGCCGCCGACTTCGAGTTCGGCTTCGCGCGGCGGCTGATGCTCTCGGCCTCCGACCGGCGCGGGATCCTGCTCGGCTACCTCGCCGTCGGGATCGTGCGCTGGGCGCTGACGATCACGGTGATCACGGTCGTGGCCCTGCTCGTCGGCATGGACGTGCTGGGAAGCGCGGGGCAGTTCGCCGCGATGATCGGCCTCGCGCTGTTCGTCCACGTCACCGCGCTGCTGTGGGGCGCGGGGATGGCGATGCGCTTCCGCACGATCCAGGCCGGGCCGCTGATCCAGACGCCGATCTTCCTGATCCTGTTCCTCGCGCCGGTGTTCGTCCCGCTGAGCCTGCTGCAGGGCTGGGTCGAGGTCGTCGCCCACTACAACCCGGCGACGCTGATCCTCGAGTCGGCGCGCGGCCTGCTCGCCGGCGATCCCTTCCACACGCTCGCCGCCTACGGCGTCGGGATCGCGCTCGTCCTCGCCTTCTCGGCGTGGGCGCTGCGCGGACTGCGCGCGGCCGAGCAGCTCGGCCTAGGCGACCCGCGCGCGCACGCGCACGGGCAGCCCGCCGACGGGCCCGAGCGTCGGCGTCTGGCGGATCCGCAGGCGCCGTCCGGGGCGCGGCACGAGCTCCCACTCGGCCAGCACCCGCGCGACGATCAGCTTGATCTCGAGCTGGCCGAAGCGCATCCCGATGCACGTCCGCGAGCCGCCGCCGAACGGGCACGTAGGCGCCCTTGGGGATCGCCGCCGCGCGCTCGGGGGAGAAGCGCTCGGGATCGAAGGCGTGCGGGCGCTCCCACACGTCGGCCAGGCGGTGGCTGGCGTAGGAGCAGTAGTCGATGTGCGCGCCGGCCGGGCATCGGCACGCCGGCGACCTCGACGTCGCGCATCACGCGGCGCGGGCCGATCCACGCCGGCGGGTAGAGCCGCAGCGTCTCGTCGAGCACCTGGTCGAGGTAGGGCAGGCCGCCCGCCACCTGCTCGTAGGTCGGGGCCTCGCCGCCCGTGGCCTCGTCGAGCTCGGCGCGCAGCTTCGCGAGAACCTGGGGGTGGCGCGCGAGCTCCCAGAACAGGAAGCCGACCGTCGCGGTGGTCGTGTCGTGCCCGGCGAAGAGCAGCGTGATCGCCTGGTCGCGGGCCTCGGGCACCGAGAGCGCCTCGCCGTCCTCGGTCCGGGCCTCGACGAGCAGGGAGAGGAGGTCCTCGCCGGGGCCGGCGCTCGGGGCGCCGCCCGCGCGGCGGTGGCGCACCTCGGCCTCGAGCAGGTCGCCGATCACCTGCCGGCCGTGGCGCATGCGCGCGAACGGCGTGCGCGGCCCGCGGGCGGACTGCAGGAGGTAGTCGCGCCCGTAGAAGGCCAGCGCGCGCTCCCACTCGGCCGCGAGGTCGAGGTCGCGGGCCCGTCCGTCGGGGTCGAGGCCGAGCAGCGCGCGCAGCGCGATCCGCAGCGCGAGCTCCCGGGTCCAGCGCTCGAGGTCGACTTCGTCGCCCGCGCGCCACGGCGCCAGCGCCCGGTCGGTCTCGTCCACGACGGCGTCGACGGCGGTGCGCAGGCGCTCGCGGTGGAAAGCGGGCAGCATGATGCGCCGCGCCTGGCGGTGGTAGGGCCCGTCGATCGTCAGCAGGCCGTCGCCGAGCAGCGGGATCAGGTCGCGGAAGGCGCCCTCGCGCCAGGAGAAGGCGTCCGCGTCGGTGACGAGCACCGTGCGGTTGGCCTCCGGCCCGAGCGCGAAGACGATCGGCTGGTAGAGGATCCGCAGGGTGAAGACCGGGCCGTGGCGCTCGTAGGCCTCGAGCAGCATCCCCAGCGGGTCGGTGAGCGAGCGGCGCGTGCGGCGCGCGGAGACGTCGAGATCGCCGGGCGGCAGGCGGCCACGCAGGGCGCGCGCCTCGCGCACATCGGCGCGCATCCGGCCCACGGGGTTGAACGAGACCGGGGAGGGGGCCGTGATCGCCATCGGCGAGGGGGAGGGTACGGGGCCCTTCCCACGGGTAGCGGAAAGAACAACCCCTTTTCGACGGAGGAGATCCATGAAGCTCACGTTCCGCACACCCACCCGACGCCGCCGGAAGGCCTTCTCGGCCGCCGGCTCGGCCGTCGGCGGAGCGGTCGGTTCGCTGCCGGTCACCCTCCGGCCCGGCACGCCGGCCGTTCCGCGATTGGCCAAGCTGCTCGTCCCCGCCGGAGTCGTCGCCGTGGTCGCCGTGGTGATCGTGCGTCGCCGCCGGCGCACCGAGGCGCCCGCCCCCGAGTCGTGGGCCGCGCCGGAGCCCGCGGACCTCGCGACCGCCGGCACCGCCGCCGACGCCGAGGTCTCGCTCCCGCCGACCGAGACGGTCACCGAGCAGGAGAAGGAGCACGAGAAGGCCGAGTTCGGCGCGGAGAACAACGGCGCATGAGCGCTGTCCTCGAAGTCACCCCGCCCGCCGATCCCGGCGGGCCGGTGGACCCCACGCCGCCCGAGGTGCCGGATCCGACGCCGCCCGAGCAGCCGAGCACGCCGCCGGACGCGCCGATCCCGCAGCCCGATCCGCAGCCGGCCCCGACACCGGGGCCGGATCCGACGCCGCCGACGATCTAGTCGCGGCGACCGGTCAGAACGCACGAGGGCCCCGGCGTCATGCCGGGGCCCTCGTCGTTTCGGCTGAGCCGTTCGGCTCGCTTACTTGGTGATCGAGTCGCTCTTCGGCGACTGGTAGGTGCCCTCGGTGTCCGAGTCCGTCTTGGAGGGCTTCGAGACGCTCTTGCGCTTGACGACCTCGCAGGCGCCCGGGTCCACCAGGACGTCCTTGCGGTCGAGGATCGCGACGTCGTAGCCGGCGCCGCAGTCGATCACGTCGCGCTCGCCGTCACGGGTGCGGAACGTGTCGTTGCCGTTCCCGCCGTGCAGCGTGTCGCCCGACATGTCGTGCTTGCCGTGCACGTCGTAGCGCGACAGCGCCCAGAGGACGTCGTTGCCGTCGCCGCCCCAGGACTCGTCCTGGCCCTGGTTGGCGAAGATGGTGTCGTTGCCGCCGCCGCCGTACTGCTTGTCGTTGCCGGTGCCGCCGGACATCCAGTCGCGGCCGGCGCCGCCGTAGATCGTGTCGTTGCCACGGCCGCCGTGCAGGCGGTCGCCGTCGTCGCCACCGCGGAGGGTGTCGTTGCCCGGGCCGGCGTAGAGCCGGTCGTGCCCCGCGCCGCCGCCGGTCAGCTGGTCGTTGCCGTAGCCGCCGACGAGCAGGTCGTTGCCGGTGCCCGCCGAGAGGCGGTCGGCACCCGACTCGCCGAAGACGCGGTCGTTGCCCGCGCCGCCGTCGACGATGTCGTCGCCGCGGTTGCCGTGGACGTGGTCGTTGTCGTCGCCGCCGGACGACGATGTCGTTGCCCGTTGTCGCCGTTGATCCGGTCGTTGCCGGCGCCGCCGTTGACGGCGTCGTTGCCGTTGCCGGCCGACGCGAAGTCGTTGCCGCTGCCGAGCTGGATCAGGTCGTTACCACCGAAGGCACGGACGCGGTCGTTGCCCGCGAGCGCGTTGATCGAGTCGGCGCTCGACGTGCCCTTGAGCTTGTCGTTGCCGGGCGTGCCCGTCACCACCGCGGCGACCGCCACCGCGGCGAGAATGCCGATCGCCGCGAGCGCCGCGATGAAGGCCAGTGAAGTCCTGCGAACCATCCGTTCCCTCCTGAGAGGTCGTTGTCGACCGGACAGAACACAGGCCCCCTTTAGGAAGTTGCGGTGCCTATACTCGGCGCCGCTGTTCCGGGGGCGTAGCTCAGTTGGTTAGAGCGCCGGCCTGTCACGCCGGAGGTCGCGGGTTCGAGTCCCGTCGCTCCCGCTCCTCCGGAAGGCCGTCGTTGCAGGGGATTCGGCTCGTCGGCCTTGCCCGCCCTGGCTCTCGGAGCAGGGCGGATCGGTCACCTGCCCTCAGGCGAAGGCGGCGTGCCGGGACTGAGGTGACTGTCCGCAAGAGCAGTGTCCCCCCAACCCGGGCGAACGATCCTCTAGAGCAACGTTCGCGCCGATCGCACCGCGCCGCTTCGAGCAGAAGCGACAACGAGGGCGCTGTCGTTTAGGTGGGTGCCACGGCGGTTGCGGCGGTCGTCCGGGCCTGGCTGGCGTCCGTGGCAGGATCGGTGACGACGGCCTGAAGCCCTTGAAGGTGCAGTAGACGCCGAGGAAGAGCTCCCACAGGAACTCCGGGATCGTCGCGAGGCCCTGCAGCGAGCGCAGGGCGTCGCTCGGATGGTCGCCGCTGAACATCATGGCCGTCCCGATCACGATGATCAGCGGCCCGCCGATCAGGCCGAGCCATGCGGCCCGTCGCGGCACGAGCTCGGAGCGGTACATCAGGTAGCCGAGGATCAGCCCGTTGCCCCAACCGACGACCCAGCCGGGGCCGAGGAGGAACGTCCAGTCCTTGATCGCCGCGAGCGTGTAGGCGACCGTGCCCTCGGACGCACCGGCGACCTGGTTGCGCAGCGTGATGATGCCGAGCACGGAGAGGATGCCGACGAGGATGAACGTGCATTCGATCACCCGCGCGGTCACGTAGCCGAGCGCCAGCTCCTCGTTCTGTCGTCGGACGATCGGGAAGATCACGACCGCGGTGCCGATGTTCGCGATGATCAGCAGCAGCTCCAGCAGGGCTGCGAACAGGATCTGCGTGTCGTGCCCGCCGCCTGCGATGTAGCCGACCGGATCGTCGAGGACGGGCTGGTAGAGCGCCAGCGCCGGGATCGACGTGACGAACGTGATGAGGTAGAGCACCCCGAAGACGCGGGCTCGTTTCTGGTCCAGCGACATCTTGAACCTCCTGTCCCGGGCGGTGTGCGCCGGCCCGGGCTTCCGTTGCGTTGGAGCGCACCACGTCATACAGGCGTGACTATACGCCAGAGACGCAGACCCGTCAACCGCCTCCGCCTGACCCCTTCTTCCGTTCCTGGAGCTGCTGGCGCAGCGTGGCCCAGCGAAGCCGCGCTTGGCCGATCACCTGATCCCATTGGCGCTGGACCTCGTTCTCGGCGGGGCGCTGGCCGCGCTGGATGCGGTCGAGCTCGTCGCGGATCTCGCGGCCGGCGGCTGCCGAGCCGACGACGACGACCATGAGGCAGAAGAGCACGGAGATCATCGCGAAGACCGCGCCGATCACGCCGTAGCGGGTGGCGTAGCTGCTGAAGAGGTGGGGCACGTAGACCGTCGCGGCGACCGAGCACCCGGCCAGCAGCACCGACCCGAGGATCGCGAACGGGACGAGGTCTCGCCACGCGATCCGTCGGGCGGTCAGGACCCGGCCGCCCCACAGCAGGAACGCCGCGGCCAGCGGCGTGCTCAGGAGCGCCGCGCCGAGCTCGAGGTGGGTGCGTCCCAGCCCGCCGTGGATGAGGCCGCTGGCCGCGAGGTAGACCAGGAGGCCGCCGATCCACAGCAGCCCGTTGAAGGTGTTGCGGACGCTCAGCGGGGAGAGCTCCCAGGTCTGCTCGAACAGCCGCTGCACGGACCGGCTGAAGCTCAGGGCCGCGATCATGAGAAAGAGGAACCCCACGATGCCGATGCTCGTGCTCGTGCCGGTGGGGGGCGAGAAGATGTCCCTCACCGCTTCGGCCCCGCCGCCCTCGAGCTCGTACCGGTCGATGATGCGTGCCGCCGTGCCCTTCCCCCGTGCTTCGAGACGACGGCGCTCGCGACGATCATCAACGGGATCGTCGCGGTGAACACCGCGGAGGCCAGGGCGACCGCGCGGTCGAACCCCGCGACCTTCTGGAACCGGTTGATGACGCGGAGCACGAACTCGGGCCGCAGCCAGAACGTCAGCGTGCGGGCGACGCGCTCCCGGTCGATGCGCCGCCGCCGCTTGGGCTCGGGAGAGTCGTCGCGCGCCATGGGTTACGCCGTCAGGATGAAGGCCGAGACGGTCGGAGCCCGGATACCGTCGGGCGCGTGGCGATCCGGCCGATGGAGCACGGGCTGTTCGACGCCGAGGCCTAGCCGCGGTCAGGACCCCGCCTCGAGGCACCGGCCCTGGTCGAACTCGCCGAGGTGGACGCCGGCGTCGGTCATCGCCGTGGCCAGCCGCGCGCGGCCGGCGGGCAGGTCGAGGAAGCCGAGGCCGACGCCGCGCGAGCGGACGACGGCGGCGCGGGTGTCCTGGCGGCAGAGCGGCCGCAGGCGTGCCCGGCCGCCGTCGGTCACCAGGCGCCAGAAGCGCACGTGGAGGGCGAAGCGATGCCGCCCGGCGGCGCGACGCCGAGGTCGAACACCGGCGAGGGCCGGTTCTGCGGGACCACGGTGGTCGCCAGGGTCACGCCGTCGGGCAGGAAGACGTGGCCGTCGTCGACGGCGAGGTCGCCGACCCACGCGCTGGGCGCGGCCGGACCGGCTCCGGTGGCGAACCGGTAGGTCGGCAGCCCGGCGCGCGCGGCCGGGTCGAGCGCGCTCGCGCGCAGCAGCGGCGTCACGACGTACCGGTTCGCCGTACTCGCATGGGCGATCAGGACGGGCACGCGCTGGAACTCCTCGCCCGCCATGTTCGTGTCGAACGAGCCGAGGATCTCGGGCTGGCCGTCGCCGTCGAGATCCCGGATCGTCGTGAGGTGGAAGTTCGTGTGGAGGCCGCGTTGCCGTCGGCGACGCGGGGCGCGAGCGCCAGCGCCGGGCGCAGGTGGCCACCGGCGTCGTCGAAGATCCGCACGCTGTCGGACGGTCCCCGAGCCGACTTTCGCCGCACGACGAAGAGATAGGAGACCGCGCCCTCGTGCAGGCGCACCCGGCGGAAGGCGACGATCTCGAGGCCCTGGCGGACGAGGCCCTTGCGGCGCGGGCGACCTGCGCGCCGACCGGCTCGGGGTCGGGCGGGGAGAAGCCCGAGGCGATCGCGATCGCGAGCCCGGCGACGAGCGACACGACGCAGCCCGCGCCGGCGCCGATCGCCAGGCTGCGGGTGGACGGCTCCCCGGTTCGCAACAGCTCGGCGGCGAGCGCCGCCAGCCCACGCCGACGACCAGCGCCGCCTGGATGACCGGGCGCGGCGAGAACGCCGAGATCGCGCCCTGAGCGATCTGGAGCCCGGCGACCGCCACGACGAGCGCGCCGGCGGCGACGAGGCCGGCGCGCGGAGTGCGGTGGTGCCTCGGCGGGCGGCGTGCCCATGACGCTCCGGTCGAGCCTCGCCCATGCGGAGGGGCCGGTCAAGCGGGCTAGCTTCCGAGGAGCGTTCGTGGTGAAGCCGTGAGCACCTTCGTCCTGGTCCCCGGCGCCGGCGGCGTGGCCTGGTTCTGGCATCGGCTCGAGCCGCTGCTCGCGGCCGGCGGGCACGAGGCGATCGCCGTCGACCTGCCCGCCGACGACGAGGAGGCCGGGCTGCCCGAGTACGCCGACCTCGTCGTCGCGGCGATCGGCGAGCGCGACGACGTGGTCCTCGTCGCGCCAGTCGCTGGGCGGGTTCACGGCGCTGGCCGTCGCCGCGCGCGTGCCGTTGCGCCACCTCGTCCTGCTCAACGCGATGCTGCCCGACCCGGGCGAGACGATCGGCGAGTGGTGGGGCCACGTCGGCGCCCGCGGCGGCGCGCAACGCGGCCGCGCGAGGCGGGCGGCTACCCGGCCGAGTTCGACCTCGACACCTACTTCCTCCACGACGTGCCGCGAGGAGCTCCACGCCGGGCTGAGCGAGCGGGCGTCCGCGACGAGACCGACGCCACGTGGGGCCAGCCATGCGACTTCGCGGCCTGGCCCGACGTGCCGACGACGGTGCTCGCCGGCCGCGACGATCGCTTCTTCCCGCTCGAGCTCCAGCGCCGGGTCGCCCGCGAGCGCCAGGGCCTCGAGGCCGAGGAGCTCCCGGGCGGCCATCTGCCGCGCTCAGCGAGCCCGAGGCGCTCGCGGCGCGTCTGCTCGCGCTGGCGTGACGCGCAGGCGCGCGGGCGCCTCAGCCCTCGGCGTACATCAGCGACCCGGGCGTGGTCAGCAGCTCGCCCGACTCGAGCCAGGTCTTCAGGCCGGAGAGGATCATCGGCCAGCCGCCGTAGAGCTGCTCGTTGGCGCCCTCGCGCAGCTCGTCGTGCGTGACGGTCAGCCGGCAGGAGTCGCCCACCGGCTCGATGTCCCAGGTGACGCGGGACGGGCCCTCGGCCTTGACGTCCTCGCCCCACAGCGCCACGAGGGTGTGCTGCAGGTGGCGCGGCGGATCGGCCTCGAGCACCTCGCCCTCGCCGAGCGGGGACGGCGCGTGGGCGCTGCGGGCGATCGCCGGCGAGCCGGGCTGCCAGTCGGAGTGCACCCCCATCCCGAAGTTGTACTTCGCGCGGATCTCCGGATCGGTGATCGCCTGCCACAGCCGGTCGGGCGTGGTCTTGATGTAGATCTCGAACACCTTCTCCATCGTCGCCTCCTCGAGGTCGGTCTTGAGCGCGCTCAGGCCGGCGGCCCATGGCGCGGCGTACTTGCTCACCCAGCGGTCGTGGACGAGCCGGATCGGGACGACGTTGAGGAAGTGGAGCTTCTCTCGCCCCTGCTTCCTGGTCACGACGAGCCCCGCGTCCTCGAGCACCTTGAGGTGCTTCATGACGCCGAAGCGCGTCATCGGCAGCCGCTCCTCCAGCGCGCCCAGGGTCTGCCCGTCGGCCTCGAAGAGCTCGTCGAGCAGGCTCCGCCGCGTCGGGTCGGCCAGCGCCTTGAACACGTCGTCCATGGCGCGGGACTATAGGTGACCATTTGGTCACATGTCAAGCAGGACCTAGGGTCGATCCATGATCGCCCGCCTCCTCGACACCGCGATGGACCGCACCGTCGTGCTCGGCTACGGCAACCTCGGGCTCGGCCTGCGCCGGCGCCTGCCGGGCTGGCCGGCCGATCCGCCCCGGATGGACGGCAAGGTCGTGCTCGTCACCGGCGCGGCGGGCGGGCTCGGGCTGGCCGCGGCGATCGGCTTCGCCCGCCTCGGCGCGAGCGTGCGCGCGCTCGGCCGCAACGACGAGCGCGCGGCCGACGCCGTGGCGAGCGTGCTCGCGGCCGTGCCCGGCGCCGACGTGCGCCCCGAGGCCTGCGACCTCTCGAGCCTCGCGGACCTGCGGGCGTTCGCGGCCCGCTTTCGCGAGCAGGAGGACCGGCTCGACGTGCTCGTGCTCAACGCCGGGGTGATGCCGGCCGAGCGCGAGCACACCGCCGACGGCGTCGAGCTCACCTTCGCCACCCACGTGCTCGGCGCCTGGGTGCTGATCGACGAGCTCGCGGGCCTGCTCGCCGACTCCGCGCCCGCGCGGATCGTGATCGTCTCCTCCGGCGGGATGTACGGGCAGGCGCTGCCCGACGCCGACGACCCGCAGTCCGAGCACGTCGACTACGGGCCGACGAAGTTCTACGCGCGCACCAAGCGCCAGCAGGTCGTGCTCGCCGAGCAGTGGGCCGAGCGCCTGGCCTCGCGCCACATCGTCGTGCACTCGATGCACCCCGGCTGGGCCGACACCGAGGGGGTGCGCGGCTCGATGGCGACCTTCCGCACCGTCACCCGCCCGATCCTCCGCTCGCCCGACGCCGGCGCCGACACGATCGTCTGGCTCGGCGCGGCGCCCGAGCCGGCCACGTGCACGGGCCGCTTCTGGCAGGACCGCCGGCCGCGCCCGACGACGGTCCCCTTCGGCCCCGACGGCGAGGACCCGGCCGCGCGCGAGGCCCTGTGGGCGACGTGCGCTCGCCTGGCCGGCCGCGAGGACGCGCTGTGAACGAGATCCGCCGCGCCGCCGTCCGCCGCCAGATCGGGCCGGCGCTCCTCGTCGTCGCCGGGCATCGTCGTGCTGATCGCCTGGTCGACCTTCCTCGGGTCCCTGCTGATCGGGGTGGGGCTGACCCTCGCCGTCGCGCTGGCCTTCTACGAGGTCGGCCTCTCCGAGGACCGCGAGCGCGCCCGCGAGCAGGCCGCGGCGGCCCGGCCCGAGCGTCCCACCCGCCCGCGGCGGCTGCCCGGAAGACCGCGCCGACCTTCGTAACGTCGTGGGGGATGAGCTCCCCCGATCAGACCCTGCGCGCCGCCGTGATCGGCGCCGGCCCGGCCGGCTTCTACTGCGCCGACCAGCTGCTCGCCCAGGGCTGGGAGGTCGACCTGATCGACGCCCTGCCCACGCCGTTCGGGCTCGTGCGCTCCGGCGTCGCCCCCGACCACCCGAAGATCAAGTCGGTCACGCGGGTCTACGAGAAGACCGCGCAGCGCCCGGGCTTCCGCTTCTTCGGCTCGGTCCGCCTCGGCGAGGACGTGACCGCCGACGAGCTGCGCGAGCGCTACCACGCGCTCGTCTACGCGATCGGCACGTCCGCCGACAACCGGCTCGGGATCCCCGGCGAGGACCGGCCGGGCTCGCACGCGGCCACGGAGTTCGTCGCCTGGTACAACGGCCATCCGGACTACGCCGACCACGAGTTCGACCTCGACACCGAGCGCGCGGTCGTGATCGGCAACGGCAACGTCGCCGTCGACGTCGGGCGCATGCTCATGCTCGATCCCGACGAGCTCGGCCCGACCGACACCGCCGACCACGCCGTCGAGGTGCTCGAGCGCGCGCAGGTGCGCGACGTGACCCTGCTCGGCCGCCGCGGCCCGGCCCAGGCCGCGTTCACCAACCCGGAGCTGCTCGAGCTCGGCGAGCTGCGCCGCGCCGACGTCGTCGTCGACCCCGCCCAGCTCGAGCTCGATCCGGCCAGCGCCGCCTGGCTCGAGTCCGACGCGGCCTCGAAGGCCGACCACCGGCGGATGGAGATCCTGCGCGAGTACGCGCGCCCGCGAGCCGAGCGGCAAGACGCACCGCATCGAGCTGCGCTTCCTGCGCTCGCCCGTCGAGGTGATCGGCGACGAGGACGGCCGCGTCGAGGGCCTGCGCGTCGTCGAGAACCGCATCGAGGCCGACGCCGACGGCCGGCTGCGCGCCGTGCCGACCGGGCACGAGGAGGTCATCCCCTGCGGCCTCGTCCTGCGCTCGATCGGCTACACCGGCCGCGCGATCCCCGGGGTGCCCTTCGACGAGCGCCGCGGCCTGATCCGCAACGACGGCGGCCGCGTGCTCGGCGACGACGGCGGCCGCCTGCCCGGCGAGTACGCGGTCGGGTGGATCAAGCGCGGGCCGAGCGGCGTGATCGGCACGAACAAGAAGGACGCCGCCGACACCGTGGCCAAGATCCTCGCCGACGCCGAGTCGGGCGCCCTGCGCGAGCCGGCCGACGCCGACGCCGAGGGGACCGCGGCGTGGCTGCACGAGACCGTGCCCGGGCTCGTCGACTGGGACGGCTGGACGCTGATCGACGAGCACGAGAAGGGCGCGCGGCGAGCCGCACGGCCGCCCGCGGGTCAAGCTCGTGCGCCTGGCCGAGATGGTCGATCTCGTGACCGGCGCGCGCTCAGGCGGGTAGCCGAAGGACATGGACGTCGTCATCGCCGGCGGCCACGGGCAGATCGCACTGCTCCTGGCCGGCCGTCTCACCGAACGGGGGGACCGCGTGCGCTCCCTCATCCGCAACCCCGACCACGAGGCCGACGTGCGCGCCACCGGCGCCGAGCCCGTGATCGCCGACCTCGAGGCCGAGGACGCCGGCGCGCTCGCGCCGAAGATCGAGGGCGCCGACGCGATCGTCTTCGCGGCCGGCGCGGGCCCGAACTCCGGCGCCGAGCGCAAGCGCACGCTCGACCGCGACGGCGCGATCAAGCTGATGGACGCGGCCAAGCAGTCCGGCGTCGCGCGCTACGTGATCGTCAGCTCGATGGGCGCGGCCGATCCGCCCGCGCCCGAGAACGACGACGACGTCTTCGCCGTCTACCTCAAGGCCAAGGGCGACGCCGACGCGGCGCTGCTCGACTCCGGCCTCGACGCGACGATCGTCCGGCCCGGCCGGCTGACCAGCGACCCGGCCGTGGGCGCGGTCGAGGCCGCCTCCTCGGTGCCGCGCGGCGAGGTCACCCGCGCCGACGTCGCCGCGGTCATCCAGGCCGTGCTCGACGAGCCCGGCACGATCGGCAAGAGCTTCGAGGTCGTCGGCGGCCACGTCCCCGTCAGGGACGCGATCGCCGGGCTCTAGAGCTCGGCGAGGACCTCCTTGGCGGTCTCCTGGCCGGAGCGCACCGCGCCGTCCATGTAGCCGTTCCAGATCGTCGCCATCTCCGCGCCCGCCCAGTGGATGCGGCCGACGGGGCGGCGGATCGCCGGCGCCGTAGTCGAGCAGCACGCCGGGCGGCGTGAAGCCGACGTAGCAGCCGCGCGTCCACTCCTCGGCGGCCCAGTTCTGCTCGATGAAGCGCTTGGGCTTGGCCGCCCGCGGCGCCGAAGAGCTCGACGAAGTTCTTGATCACCGCCGCCCGGCGCGCCCGGGCCGAGCGCCCGCCCCAGCGCCGGGCCTGCTGGCCCTCGATGAAGCCGAGCAGCACGCCCGGGCTGCCGTCGGGCGGCGAGTTGTCGTAGGTCAGCGCGCACGGGCCCGCCGTCGGAGTTGGCGTAGCCGGTCAGCCCGTCCTCGCGCCAGAACGGCGTGTCGTAGACGGCCATGCACTTGATCGCCGAGCCCTGCGGGAAGCGCTGGGTCAGCTGGGCGCGGCTCGCGGTCAGCTTCGGGCTGTAGTCGATCTGCGCGGTCAGCGCCGGCGGCCCGGTGACGATCACGCGCTTGGCCTTGACCGTGACGTGGTCGGAGATCACCTGCACCCCGGTCTTGCTCTGCACGATCCGCCGCACCGGCGTCGTTGAGCAGCGACGCGCTTGCCCAGGCGCTTGTGCAGCCGCTGGCTGATCAGCTGCGAGCCGCCGCGGAAGCGCGACTCCTGCGCGCCGCCGTCGGTCGAGATCAGCCGGTTGAAGTCGCCCGGGTGGGACTCGTTGCCCGCGCAGGCGATGTAGAAGAGGACGTGGAGCAGCGAGACGTCGCGCGGCTCGGCGGCCCACACCGACTCGATGCCGAGGTCGAGCAGGAAGCGGCCCCCGGGAGTCGTGGCGTTCGCGAGCTTCCACGTCTCGAAGGTCTGGCCGTCCCACTCCTCGGCGCGGTCGGCCTGCCACGGCGCGTCGCGCGGGACCGTGGCAGCCATGTCGTTGAGGCTCACGAGCGCGCGTGCGACATCCGGGATGCCCGTCGCATCGGGTGGGATCGAGCCGGTGTACTCCTGCTTGGTGCCGCTGCGCAGGTAGATGTTCTTGCCGGTGTTGTAGGTCTTGTAGGTGCCGACCTTGAGCTCCTTGGCGAGCTTGGCCAGCGCGTCCTGCGTCGGGCCGATCCACTGGCCGCCCACCTCGACGACCTCGCCTTTGCCGATCGGGTGGTTCAGCGTGCGGCCGCCGACGCGGTCGCGGGCCTCCATCACGTAGACGCGCTTGCCGGCGCGGACGAGCCGCTGCGCCGCGGCCAGGCCGGCGAGGCCGGCGCCGACGACGACGACGTCGGCGTGGCGCGTGCGGCGCGAGGCGGCGGCCGCCTCGGCCGGAGGGCAGGCTCGCCGCGGCGGCACCCGCCGCGGCCGTGCCGAGCAGCGCCCGGCGGGTGACGTTGGTGTCCATGGGCCGCAGTCTGCCGAACCGGCTCGGCTCATGGTCTGCTCATGGTTCAATGCCGCGCATGCGCCGCCCGCTCGTCTCCCTCCTCTTCGCCGCGATCCTCCTCGTCGCGGTGCCGGCGACCGCCTTCGGCCATGCCGAGCGGTCGTCCTACTTCCCCGACTACAAGCTCGGCAAGAAGCCCAAGTACCGCACCACGGGCAAGGCGCTCGTCGTCTGCAAGGCGGACTCGGGCAAGCGGATCCGCAAGCAGCTCCACGGCAAGACGCGCAAGCGCAACCTCAGGCTGCTGAAGAAGTGCAAGTTCCACAACATCCAGACGGCGGTCAACCACGCCAAGAGCTGGTACCGGATCCTGATCCTCCCGGGGGTCTACAAGGAGGAGCCGAGCCGGAAGGTCTCGCCGGACCCGCCCAAGTGCTCGGACGCGAAGTACTTCGACGAGAACAACGAGGGCAAGGTCGCCAACTACCTCTTCCACTACACGTGCCCGAACGCGCGCAACCTGATCGCGATCATGGGCGACTCGCCCAAGGATCCCGATCGCCGCTGCGACCACCGCTGCCACCTGCAGATCGAGGGCACCGGGACCTACGCGAGACAAGTCCTGATCCAGGGAGCCGGCTTCACGGGCAAGCCCGGCGCGAAGCTCAACCTGATCCGCGCCGACCGCGCCGACGGGTTCGTGCTGCGCAACGTGAAGCTCCTCTACTCGGACTTCAACAACGTCTACGTGCTCGAGACCAACGGCTTCCGCCTGCAGAAGATCGAGACGGGCTACTCCCGCGAGTACGGGATCCTCTCGTTCACCTCCGACAACGGGATCTACAAGGGCATCAACGCCTACGGCTCCGGTGACTCCGGCGTCTACCCGGGCTCGGGCCCCGACGCGCACTGCAAGCGCTACGGGATCGAGATGGTCTACATCAACTCGCACGACAACAACCTCGGCACCTCGGGCACGGCGGGCAACGGCACGTGGATCCACCGCTCGAAGTTCCACGACAACGGGACGGGCACGGTCGTCGACTCGTTCGCGCCCAACCACCCGGGCATGCCGCAGGACTGCTCGAAGTGGGAGAACAACGAGATCTACTCGAACAACAAGGTGCTGTTCGACAAGGCCCACGACGACTACTGCAAGAAGCCGGCGGGCGAGCGCAACCCCCGCTACGTCTGCTCGACCTTCCAGAACCCCGTCGGCACCGGCGCGCTGATCGCCGGCGGCAACGGGAACATCATCCGCAACAACCGGATCTGGAACAACTGGCGCTACGGGACGATGCTCATCCACGTGCCGACGGCGCTGCGCGGGGACGATCCCACGGGCCAGTCGCAGAACGACCCGAACAACCAGTTCGACACGTCGAACCACAACGCCTACACGGGCAACATCATGGGCATCGCCCCCGACGGGTCGCGGTCGCCGAACGGCCTCGACTTCTGGTGGAGCGAGGAGGGCTTCGGCAACTGCTGGCAGAACAACGCGACCTACCACGGCCAGGGGATCAAGAGCGATCCGGCGCGCCTGCCGAGCTGCGCCTTCGGCGGCAGCAACGCGCCCGGCGCGGGGCCGTTCGCGGTCCGCAAGCTCGCCTCCCAGGCGACCTGCTCGCAGTGGGACCCGCAGACGATGACCGACCCGCCCGGCTGCGACTGGATGACCGAGCCCAAGAAGCCGCAGTGAGGCGCCGGGCGCTCCTGGCCCTGCCCGTCGCGGCGGCGCTGTCCGTCGCGGCGGCAGGGTGTGGCGACGGGTCGTCGGCCGTCCGGGCCGAGCACGTCAAGCAGCGCGCGTTCGAGCCCGCCGGTCCCGGTTCGCTGGGCTGGCGGGGGACGCCGATGGTCCTGCGCAACCCGAACCTGCCCAACGACCGGATCGTGTCCGGGCACCTGATCGACAAGGGCCTGTCGCCCGTCAAGCTGCACTCGCACCAGGTCCGCGTGCAGGACGACCACGGCACGCGCGTCGACGCGGCGGCGAGCTTCTCGACCGGCTTCGCGCACCGCCTCTACCCGCCCGACCGCCCGCCGCCGGGCGGCCTGTCCGAGTACGAGCTCGAGCGCATCGGCTTCATCCACCGGGTCTCGCCCGGTCAGACCGTGCCGTTCACCGTCGCCTGGCGCCTGAAGCCGGGCGATCCGCAGCCGACCGAGGTCGTGCTCGACGGCGCCGTGCTGCGGCTGCCGAAGAGCTAGCGCGCTAGACGGTGCGACCGCCGGAGCGGTCGACGAAGGCGCGGTAGAGCCCGAGCAGGATCATCACGCCGATGATCGCGCCGACGAGGCCGCCGAGGTCGAAGGCCTTGTCGTCGCCGATCCCGAGCAGCTCGGTGAAGAGCAGGAACCCGACGGCCGAGCCGGCCAGGCCGAGCAGGATGGTCACGAAGAAGCCCCCGGGATCCTTGCCGGCATCAGGGCCTTGCCGATGAAGCCGGCCAGCAGGCCGAGGATGAGAGCGCCGATCATGGTTCTCTCATACCCGGTCGGGGGTTCCGGTACCGGTCAGCGCATCGCCGCGCGCCAGCAGGAGCGCGTGTGGTGGCAGCCGCGCAGCTTGACCAGCGTGGAGTGCAGGCTCGCCCGGGTCGCCGGATCGAGCTCGCCGGCCAGGTTGTCGAGCTGGCTGGGGTCGCTCCTGAGGTCGTAGTACTCGCGGTCGCCGTTGGCGTACTCGACCCAGGTCGAGTAGCGCGTGCGGATCGCGTCGTAGGTCGGCGGGTTGCCGCTCATCCCGCCCTGGCGGTCGGGGTCGCCGACGGTGGTCGTCGGGCCGTGGTGCTCGACGAGCACGGCGTCGCGCCACGAGCTCGGGTTCTGCCCGTGCAGCAGCGAGACGAGGCCGTGGCCGTCGACCGTGTGCGGGACGCGGACGCCGCCGAGGCGCATGAACGTCGGGGCGAGGTCGATGTTCGCGGCCATCTGGCCGACCGTGCGCCCGGCCGGGACCTCGGGGCCGACGGCGACGAGCGGGACCTTGATGTCGGTGTCGAAGGCGGTCATCTTGCCCGCGGCCAGCCGGTGCTCGCCGGCGTGCAGCCCGTTGTCGGAGGTGAAGATCACGTAGGTGTTCCGCTCCATCCCGAGGCGCTTGAGGCGGCGGCGCAGCTTGCCCAGCATCAGGTCGACCGCCTGCAGCGAGCGCACCCGCTTGCGGTAGACGAGGTCGGCGGCGTCGGTCTGGGCCGGGGTCATCGCCCGGCGGTGACCCAGCCAGGTCGGCGGGTGCAGCGTCGGCGCGTTCCACGCCTTCGTGCGCGGCGCCTTCATGTGGGGGAAGCGCCGGGCGTCGCGGGGCGCCGGCACGTAGGGGTAGTGCGGCGCGAAGGGCGCGATCGCGAGCAGGAAGGGCGTGCGCGGCGTGCGCGCCATGCGGTCGATGAACGAGAGGCCCTGGCGCGAGAGCACGTCGGTCATGTAGTCGCGCGGGCGGTGGCCGCGGTGCACGAAGCGGCCGTTGACGCTCATGTTGTAGTCGAAGCCGTTGTAGCCCGACCCGACGCCGATCCAGTTGCTCCAGCCCGGCGGCACGTGGCCCGAGCCCGGCTCGTAGCCGTTGAAGTACTTGCCCATGTACGAGGTGCGGTAGCCGACGCGCTGCAGCGCGGCCGCGTAGGTCTGGGTCTCGTTGCCGTGGTCGAAGAAGGCCGAGAAGCCGCCGATCGGCGGCGTGTTGTTGAGCACGCCGGTGTCGTGGGGGAACTTCCCGGTCAGGATCGACGCGCGTGAGGGGCAGCACAGCGAGTCGGTCACGAAGTAGCGCGAGAAGGAAACGCCCTCGCGCGCCATCCGGCGCACCTGGGGCATGTGCTGCACCGTGTTCATCGACTGGTCGTCGGTCATGACCATGACGATGTTCGGCTTGGCCGCGTGGGCGGACCCTGCGAAGGCGCCGAATGCGGCGAAGATGGCAAGGATGTGAGAGAGGGAGCGCAACATTTTGGGCATCGGGGTGTCCGAACAAGCTAGGAGCCGCGAAGTCGCGCCGGGAGTCCGGGCGGCGACATTCACACGCGATCCACACCGTCCGTCCGACCCGCCGAGGAGCCCGTGACCCGAGCCCGATCCGCCCTCTCTCGTCGCTGCCGTCGCCCTCGCGGGCGCGGCCCTCCTGCTCGCCGCCGGCGCGACGCCGGCCTTCGCCGGCGCCCTCCGAGCGACCCCGAAGACCCGTCCCGACCTCAAGCCGCCGCTGATCCGCATCCTCAAGCGCGAACCGGGGATCGGCCAGGATCCGATCCTGATCACGCCGCGCGCCGCCGCGCCGGGCCAGCGCACGGGGCCGCTGATCATCGACAACTACGGCCGGGCCCGCTTCTACCACATCACCCCCAAGGGCCAGTCGGCCAACGGGTTGCGCGTGCAGACCTACCAGGGCAAGCCCGTGCTGACCTGGGCCGAGCGGCCGCCGATCACCTCCGCCGGCGGCATCTACGGCGGCGACAAGCGCAAGATGTTCAACGCGATCATGGACCAGCACTACAAGGTGCTGCGCAAGGTCCAGGCCCAGGGCAGCGGCGTCTTCACCGACCTGCACGACTTCGTGATCACGCCGCAGAGCACGGCGCTCGTGCTCGGCTACCGCTTCGTCACGCGCGACCTGCGCAAGTACGGCTTCTCGCAGCGCGCCAAGGTGATCGACTGCCTCGTGCAGGAGATCGACCTCAAGACGGGCAAGGTGCTCCTGAACTGGTCGTCGGTCGACCACGTGCCGCTGAGCGACTCGGTCGTCAAGCCGACTCCGCACCAGGCGTGGGACTACTTCCACGTCAACTCGGTCGGCGTCGACGTCGACGGGCAGCTGATCCTCAGCGCCCGCCACACCTCGACCGTCTACAAGATCGGCCGTCGCAAGGGCCAGGTCCTGTGGCGGCTGGGCGGCAAGCGCTCCTCCTTCAAGCTGGGCGCGGGCGTGCGCACCTGGTACCAGCACGACGCCGAGCTGCGGCCCGACGGCACGCTGTCGATCTTCGACAACAACGCCGCCGACTTCGACAAGAGCCACGGCAAGACGTCGCGCGTCCTGCGCATCAAGCTCGACCGCAAGAACCGCGTCGCGTCGCTGGCCTCGTCGATCACCCACCCTCGCGGCGTGCTCGCCGTCTCGCAGGGCAACGCGGAGCGGTTGTCCAACGGCGACACGTTCGTCGGCTGGGGCTCCTCGCCGACGATCTCCGAGTTCTCCCCGAGCAACAAGCTCCTGTTCGACATCCAGGTGCCGACGGGGCGCTATCAGTCCTACCGCGCCTTCCGACAGGCGTGGCACGGCTACCCGACGGCGCTGCCCAAGGCGGCGGCCACGGCCAAGGGCTCGGCCCTGGCCGTCTACGCCAGCTGGAACGGGTCGACCGAGACGAGGACCTGGCGCGTGCTCGCCGGGAACACGAAGACGTCGCTCGCCGGCCTGACGTCGCGCGGGTGGAACGGGATCGAGACCCGGATCAGAACGACGCAGCGCGGCGAAGTACGTCGCCGTGCAGGCGCTCGACGCCTCCGGGAAGGTGCTCGCGACCTCCAACCCGGTCGCCGTCGCGCGCTAGCCCCGATCGATCACCAGCCCCAGGTCCCGGGGCCGCCCTTGAACGGGCCCCGGACCTGGGACGTGATCCAGCCGCCGTAGAAGTCGCCGTCCTGCGCCTGCACGCGCTCGTCGCCGATCCAGCAGGCGTCCATGCGGCTCGGGTAGAAGGCGAGGTGGTCGCGCAGGGCCTCGAAGCCGGGCACCGGCTCGGGGTAGGCCCACGCGGCGGCGGGCTCGACGCGTCGTCGCCGCCGGTCACGTCGTAGTAGACGGCGCGGCCCTTCCACTCGCACATCGTCGAGCGCGCGCGGGCCGGCGCGAGCGCTCCGGGCGCCACGTCGGCGGGCGGGACGTAGATCACCGGCGGATGGCTGGTCTCGAGCACGCGCAGCGCCCGCGGGCTCGTCCGCGACGACCTCGCCGCCCAGCTCGACCCGCACCGGGAGCGACAGCTGCTCGACTCGCGGCGGACGGGGGTAGTCCCAGACCGACTCCACTTCCCATCTTGGGAGACGATTACTCGCATGCCCAGCAACTCCTTTGACGCCAAGGCCACCCTCAGCGTGGGTGGCACCGATTACGAGATCTTCCGCCTCGACGCCCTGCAGCAGAAGTACGACGTCGCCCGCCTGCCCTACTCGCTCAAGATCCTGCTCGAGAACCTCCTCCGCAACGAGGACGGCGAGGGGGTCACGCGCCGAGCAGATCGAGGCGGTCGCCACGTGGAACGCCACGGCCGACCAGACCGACGAGATCGCCTTCACGCCCGCGCGCGTGGTGATGCAGGACTTCACCGGCGTGCCCGCCATCGTCGACCTCGCCGCGATGCGCGACGCGATGGCCGACATGGGCGGCGACCCGAACAAGATCAACCCGCTCGTGCCCGCCGAGCTCGTGATCGACCACTCCGTCCAGGTCGACGAGTTCGGCACCCGCTACGCCTTCGAGCACAACGCCGAGCGGGAGTTCGAGCGCAACAAGGAGCGCTACGCGTTCCTGCGCTGGGGCCAGGGCGCCTTCGAGGGCTTCTCGGTCGTCCCGCCCGACACCGGGCATCGTCCACCAGGTCAACCTCGAGTACCTGGCGCGGGTCGTCTTCCGCAAGGACCGCGACGGGGAGCCGGCGCAGGCCTACCCCGACACGCTCGTCGGCACCGACTCGCACACGACGATGATCAACGGCCTCGGCGTGCTCGGCTGGGGCGTCGGCGGCATCGAGGCCGAGGCGGCGATGCTCGGCCAGCCGATGTCGATGCTCATCCCGCAGGTCGCTCGGCTTCAAGATCGGCGGCGAGCTGCCCGAGGGCGCGACGGCGACCGACCTCGTCCTCACCGTCACCGAGATGCTGCGCGAGCGCGGCGTCGTCGGCAAGTTCGTCGAGTTCTACGGGCCCGGCGTGGCCAACCTGCCGCTCGCCGACCGCGCGACGATCGGCAACATGAGCCCGGAGTTCGGCTCGACCTGCGCGATCTTCCCGATCGACCAGGAGACGCTGCGCTACCTCGAGTTCACCGGGCGGCCGACCGAGCTGATCGAGCTCGTCGAGGCCTACTCCAAGGAGCAGGGCCTCTGGCACGACGCCGACTCCGAGGAGCCGACGTACTCCGACACGATCGAGCTCGACCTCGGCGACGTCGTGCCGAGCCTCGCCGGGCCCAAGCGCCCGCAGGACCGCGTCTCGCTCGACGAGGCCAAGGAGAGCTTCCGCGCGTCGCTCGAGGAACTCGTCGACGACGGCGAGGACGAGGAGGAGGAAGCGGTCGAGGGCTCCTTCCCGGCCAGCGACGCGCCGGGCAACCAGTCCGACAACGGCGAGCAGAAGCCCGCGACCACAACGTCGGCCGGCGCGCTCGGTGGCCGAGCGCACCGCGGTCCAGGTGCCGGTCGAGGGCCGAGGACTTCGCGCTCGACCACGGGCACGTCGTGATCGCCGCGATCACGAGCTGCACGAACACCTCGAACCCGTCGGTGATGATCGCCGCCGGCCTGCTGGCCAAGAACGCGGTCGAGCAGGGGCCTGACGAGTCAAGCCGTGGGTCAAGACCTCGCTCGCGCCGGGCTCGAAGGTCGTCACGGAGTACTACGAGAAGGCCGGCCTGATCCCGCCGCTCGAGGCGCTCGGCTTCCATCTCGTGGGCTACGGCTGCACGACCTGCATCGGCAACTCCGGGCCCGCTGCCGGACGAGATCTCCGCCGCGGTCGACGAGGGCGACCTCGCGGTCGGCCTCGGTGCTCTCGGGCAACCGGAACTTCGAGGGCCGCATCAACCCCGACGTGAAGATGAACTACCTCGCCTCGCCGCCGCTCGTCGTGGCCTACGCGCTGGCCGGGTCGATGGACGTCGACCTGATCAACGACCCGCTCGGCCAGGACGGCGACGGCAACGACGTCTTCCTCAAGGACATCTGGCCGACGGTCAAGGACGTCGCCGACCTCGTCGAGTCGTCGGTCCAGGCCGAGATGTTCACGAGCTCCTACGACGAGGTCTTCGACGGCGACGAGCGCTGGAACTCGCTCGACGTGCCCGAGGGCGACCGCTTCGCCTGGGACGACGAGTCGACCTACGTGCGGCGGCCGTCGTTCTTCGAGGACCTGCCGACCGAGCCCGAGCCGATCACCGACATCGAGGGCGCGCAAGGTGCTCGCGAAGCTCGGCGACTCGGTCACGACCGACCACATCTCGCCCGCCGGCGCGATCAAGAAGGACTCGCCGGCCGGGGCGTACCTGATCGAGCACGGCGTCGAGCGCAAGGACTTCAACTCCTACGGCTCACGGCGCGGCAACCACGAGGTCATGGTCCGCGGCACGTTCGCCAACATCCGCCTGCGCAACGAGCTCGCGCCGGGCACCGAGGGCGGCGTGACCAAGAAGGACGGCGAGGAGACGACGATCTACGAGGCGGCGATGGAGTACGCCGAGGAGGGCACGCCGCTCGTCGTGCTCGCGGGCAAGGAGTACGGCTCGGGCTCGTCGCGCGACTGGGCGGCCAAGGGCACGAACCTGCTCGGCGTGCGCGCCGTGCTCGCCGAGTCCTTCGAGCGCATCCACCGCTCGAACCTCGTCGGCATGGGCGTGCTGCCGCTGCAGTTCTCCGACGGCGACTCGGTCGAGTCGCTCGGCCTGACCGGCGAGGAGGAGTTCACGATCAAGGGCCTCGCCGACGTCGACGAGATCCCCCGCGAGGTCACCGTCCAGGCGGGCGACCAGGAGTTCACCGCGCGCGTCCGGATCGACACGCCCAAGGAGCAGCAGTACTACCACCACGGCGGGATCCTCCCGTTCGTGCTGCGCCAGCTGCTCAAGGACTAGGCGCCGCCAGCCCGTCGACCAGGACGTCGAGCACGTCCGCCGCCTCGCGGCGGGCGGCGTCCGGGTCGTCGGCGCGGCGCGACGTAGAGCGCGGCCTCGTCGAGCGCGCCGACCATGACGTGGGCCAGCGGCGCGCACGGGCGCGCGGCGGGATCGCGCCCGCCTCCATCGCCGCCTCGAGCGCGCCGATCACGAGGCCGAGCGCCGTACTGCTCGCCGATCGCCCGCCACTCCTCCCAGCCGAGCACCGCGGGCGCGTCGACGAGCACGATGCGCTGGACCTCCGGGTCGGCGCAGGCGTCGAGCCAGGCGTGCACGCCGGCGCGCAGCCCCTCGATCGAGTCGTCGGCGCGCGACCTCGAGGCCGTCGCGCGCGGCGATCGGCTGCATGAGCTCGGCCTCGACCTCCTCGAAGACCGCGCGGAAGAGGTCCTGCTTGTCGCGGAACTGGTGGTAGAGCGCGCCGCGGGTCACGCCGGCGGCGCGGACGACCGCCTCGGTGCCGACGGCGCCGTAGCCGTGCTGCGGCGAACAGGGGCCGGGCGGCGGCGAGCAGCCGCCCGCGCGTCGCCACCGACTGCGCGGCCTTGCGGTTGACATTCGTACTGTCTGTATGCATGATCCGTACAGCCTGTATGCGACACGCTAGAGGAGTCACCGAGATGAACGCCATGCACGAGGTCCAGCTCTCGGCGGGGACGATCCGCTACCGCGACACGGGCGGCGAGGGCCCGGTCGTCCTCTTCCTCCACGGCCTGCTCGTCAACGGGATGCTGTGGCGCGACGTCGTGGCCGAGCTCGACGGCGTGCGCTGCGTCGTGCCCGACTGGCCGCTCGGCTCGCCACGAGCCGGCGATGGACCGCGGACGCCGACCTCTCGCCGCGCGCGGTCGCCGGCCTGGTCGACGAGTTCGCCGCCGCGCTCGGCCTCGAGGACGTGACGCTCGTGGCCAACGACACCGGCGGGGCGATCGCCCAGCTCGTCGTGACCGAGCGCCCGGAGCACATCGGCCGCGTCGTGCTGACCAACTGCGACGCCTTCGAGAACTTCCTGCCGCCGGCCTTCCGGCCGCTGCAGTGGATCGCGCGGGTCCCGCCCGTGCTGCACCGCGTTCGGCCCAGGGCCTGCGCAGCCGCCGCGTGGCGCGCTCGCCGCTCGGCGTTCGGGCTGCTCTCGCACCGCCGCGTGGCCGACGACGTGGTCGACTCCTGGCGCCGTCCCGCCGGTGGCCAGCCGGCGGCGCCCGCCGCGACGCGATCAAGGTCCTGCGCGGGGTCGACAACCGCGACACGCTGCGCGCGGCGGAGCGGCTCGGCGACTTCCCGGGCCCGGCGCTCGTCGCCTGGGGGCTCGACGACCCGTTCTTCAAGACCGGCTTCGGCCGCCGCCTGGCCGGGTGCTTCGGGGACGGCCGCTTCGAGGGGATCGAGGACTCGCAGGACGTTCGTGGCGATCGATCAGCCGACCCGGCTGGCCGGGCTGATCCGGGGCTTCGCCGCGGCCTGAGCCCGGCCGCCTTGCGATAGTGGGGGAATGCCAGCCCCCGACGCGCTCAAGCGCCTCCTCATGGCCCCTGGGCCCTCCGGTTACGAACAGGAGGCCGCCGCGGTCTTCCGCGAGCTCGCCGAGCCGCTCGCCGACGAGGTCACGTGGGACTCCGTCGGCTCCACCGTCGCGCTCAAGCGCGGCGGCGGCGACGGCCCGCTCGTCACGATCATCGGCCACATCGACGAGATCGGCGTGATCGTCACCTACATCGACGACGCCGGCTTCCTGCGCTTCCGCGGCGTCGGCGGCTGGGACGCGACGGTGCTCGTCGGCCAGCGCGTCGTGCTCGCCACGAAGGACGGCCCGGTGCGCGGCGTGATCGCCCGCAAGCCCGTCCACGTCCTGAGCCAGGACGAGCGCAAGAAGGCGCCCGAGCTCAAGCACCTGCACATCGACATCGGCGCGCAGGACGGCGACGACGCGAAGTCGATGGTCCGCATCGGCGACGTCGGCGTGCTCGACGCGGGCGAGCCGATGGACCTGCCCAACGGCCGGCTCGTCTCGCAAGGCGCTCGACAACCGGCTCGGCTGCTGGGTCGCGCTCGAGGTGCTGCGGCTCGCTCGGCGAGGGCGATCCGATCGCCGCCGACGTCGCGGCCGTGGCCGCCACCCAGGAGGAGCTCCTGCCGCACATGGGCGGCGCCAAGACGATGGCCTACACGCACCGCCCCGACGTGGCGATCGTCGTCGACGTGACCTGGGAGACCAAGCAGCCGGGCGTCGAGCTCGGCGACACGCCCGCGGTCGAGTTCGGCATGGGCCCGGTCGTGACGCGCGGCCCGCAGCTGCACCCGCTCGTCTCGGGTGGCCTGATCGACGTCGCCGAGGCCGAGGAGATCCCGATCGTCGTCGAGGCCGCGCCGCGCGGCACGTTCACCGACGCCGACTCGGTCTACCTCGTGCGCCAGGGCATCCCCACCGCGCTCGTCTCGGTCCCGATCCGCTACCTGCACACCCCGGTCGAGACCGTCGACCTCCCCGGGGTCGACGCCGCCGCGCAGCTGATCGCCGCCTACCTGCGCACGCTCGCGGCGGGCACGGACTTCCGCCGGTGAGCCTCCTCCTGCTCTGGGACATCGACGGCACCCTGCTGCTCGGGGCCGCCGACCTGCACCGCGACGCGCTGCACCACGCGATCCGCGAGGTCTACGGCGTCGAGGTGGCCGGCATCAAGATCCAGCCGGCGGGGCGCACCGACCTGGAGATCGCGCGGACGCTGCTCGTCGCGGCCGAGGTCGACGACCGCGACGATCGAGACCGGCTTCGCCGACCTGCGCCGGTCGGCCTCCGAGTACTACGCCACGCACGCGGCAACGACCTCGCGGCCACCGTCGCGCCGGGCGTCAAGCCGGCGCTGCGAGCGGCTGCACGAGCGCGACGACGTGATCCAGACGCTGCTGACCGGCAACTTCGAGACGATCGCGCGGCTCAAGCTGCGCGCGCGCCGGGCTCGAGCACCTGTTCGCGCCCCACCAGGGCGGGTTCGGCTCGGACTCCGAGGACCGCCTCGACCTCCCGCTGATCGCGCGGCGCCGCGCCGGGCGAGCGCCGGGCACCCGTGGCCGCGCGAGCAGACGGTCGTGATCGGCGACACGCCGCGCGACATCGCCTGCGCCCAGGCCGACGAGGTGCGCTGCGTGGCCGTCGCCTCCGGGCCGCACTCCGCCGAGGAGCTCGCCGGCGCCGACGTGGTCTGCGAGGGCGCGGCCGCAGGCGGCCGAGGTCCTCGAGGGCTGGCTGGCCGAGTCGCGTCTAGCTCTTCGGCCGCGGGAACTGCGAGGCCATCACGAAGTCCCAGGCCCGGTCGGGCAGCAGCCACCGCTGGCCCATCAGCAGCTTGGCCGACGGCGTGACCGTGTAGCGGGCGCGCGGCGCGCGGGACTCGAGCGCCTTGCGGATGACCTTGGCCACGGCCGTCCGGGTCGCCGCCGAGCTTCCGGCCAGCGGCCCTCCTCGTAGGCGCCGGCCGTCGTCGCCGACACGTGGGTGTTGAACTCGGCGTAGGGCCCGTCGTCGTGGTCGACGCTGCCGACCGCGACCTCGCCGAACTTCGTCCGGATCAGCCCGGGCTCGATCAGCACGACCTGGATCGCCGAACGCCGCCGACCTCGAAGCGCAGCGCGTCGGACAGCGCCTCGACCGCGTACTTCGTCGCGTGGTAGGCGCCGCCGCCGGGGAACGTGAGCTTGCCGCCCATCGAGCCGATGTTGACGATCCGGCCCTTGCCCGCCGTCGCGCATGCCGGGCAGGACGAGCTGGCACATGCGGGTCAGGCCGAAGACGTTGGTGTCGAACTGCGCGCGCAGCTGCTCGGGCGTGACGCGTCTCGACGGCGCCGCTCTGCGAGTAGCCGGCGTTGTTGACCAGCGCGCCGATCGAGCCGCCCTCGGCCGCGCTCGACCTCCGCGACGGCGGCCGCCATCGAGGCCTCGTCGGTGACGTCGAGCGCGAGCGTGCGGCAGCCCTGCCTGCTCGAGGTCGGCGATCGACTCGGGCTTGCGGGCGGTCGCGTAGACCGTCCAGCCGGCCGCCGGCGAGCGTCTCGGCCGCGGCGCGGCCGATGCCCGACGAGCAGCCGGTGATGAGGACGGAACGCGCCATCGGCGCGATCGTATACGGTCGCTCAGGCGGCGGCGCGGTCGCTGCCGGCGACGACCGGCGTCTCGCGCACGCGCTCGCGCGGGGTCCACCAGCCCTCGAGGCCGACCGGCGACTCGACGCCGATCCGCGCCAGCTCCTCGCGGGCCTCGTCGAGCTCGATCCCGCGGATCGCGGCGACCTCGATCGGCGGCCAGCGGCTCGCCGGCCCACTCGAGGACCTCGAGCGCGACTCTCGGCGGCGCCGCGCCGCTCGAGCTCGGGCGCGAGGTTGGAGATCGCGACCTCGGAGGCGGCGTAGGGCTGGAAGCCCGGGACCGACAGCGAGTCGGCTCGCAGGTCGTCCGACGCGGGAGATCTCGTAGGACGGGCAGGTGTAGCGCCAGCCGTCGTCGCCGTTGGGGGCGAGCTTGTGGGCCATCGCGACGGCGGCGCGGCCGGGGTCGCGGGCCAGCGCGGCGTCGGCCTCGAAGGCGGCGTCGGTCTCGGGCGTGCCCATCCAGGCGACGAGCTCGTCGGGCTCGAGGCCGGCGTCGAGCGCGGCGCGGGCGATCAGCCGCGGGATCGTCGAGCAGCCCGCCGGCCATGACCCGCGGATGCGCAGGGCGCGCAGCAGCGCGGTCTCGGTGCCGGGCTCGTGCAGACGCGCGGCGACGACGGCGCGGCAGGCGTCGGCCGAGGCGGCCATGCGCGGGCGCTCGGCGGGGTCGATCGGCATGTGCTCGGTGCGGGCGAAGCGGGCCAGGCCCTGGGCGAGCATCTCGGTGGTGAAGCCCTTGGCCTCGTAGTCGGCGGGGTCGCGCGTCAGGACGACCATCACGTCCTCCCAGGCGATCTGCTCGCCGTAGGTCCAGCGCAGCCGCTGGCGGACGGGCTCGGCGGAGTAGGCGAAGGGGCAGGCGGGGTCGGTGAAGTGGCGAAGGCGAAGAATCGGTTGCACAGTCAAAGACTGCCCGTGGCCGGTGCCGGCCAAACGAGGCCTGGCGCACTTGCGCCCGGCCCGCCGCCCGGAATAGGTTCGGAGGCACCCGAGGAGAGGAGATCGCCATGGCGATCGGGATGAGCCTGCGTTGGGACCGAGGGATCCGCCGAGCAGTACGAGGCGGTCCACAAGGCGATGGACATCGCCGGCAACCCACCCGAGGGCATCATCGTGCACTCGGCGGGGCCGGTCCACGACGGCTGGGGCGTGACGGACTTCTGGGAGTCGCGCGAGCACTTCGACCGGTTCGTCGAGAGCCGCCTGATGCCGACGCTCCAGGGGATGGACGACGCCCTCGGGCAGCCGGACGTCCGGGAGTTCCCCGTCCACAACCTCGAGGTCTACCGCGGCTGCCCTAGGAGCGGATGAGCTTCTTGTAGGTCACGCGGTGCGGGCGGTCGGCCTCTTCGCCGAGCAGCTCGCGCCGCCGCGACTCGTAGGCCTCGAAGTTGCCCTCGAACCAGGTGACCTGCGAGTCGCCCTCGAAGGCGAGGACGTGCGTGGCGATCCGGTCGAGGAACCAGCGATCGTGGGAGATCACGACGGCGCAGCCGGCGAAGGAGAGCAGGGCCTCCTCGAGCGCGCGCAGCGTGTCGACGTCGAGGTCGTTGGTCGGCTCGTCGAGCAGCAGCAGGTTGCCGCCGCGGCGCAGGAGCTTGGCCAGGTGCACGCGGTTGCGCTCGCCGCCGGAGAGCTTGCCGACCGGGGTCTGCTGGTCGCCGCCCTTGAAGTTGAACGACGCCGACGTAGGCCCGTGAGGCCATCGTCCGGTCGCCGACCTTGATCTGGTCGTAGCCGTCGGAGATCTCCTCCCAGACGGACTTCTCGGGATCGAGCGCGTCGCGGTTCTGGTCGACGTAGGCCAGGTCGACGGTGTCGCCGATCGCGCAGCGCGCCGTCGTCCGGGGTCTCGCGGCCGGTGATCATGTTGAAGAGCGTCGTCTTGCCCGCGCCGTTGGGGCCGATCACGCCGACGATCCCGCCGCGGCGGCAGCGAGAACGAGAGGTCCTCGATCAGCAGCCGGTCGCCGAAGCCCTTCCGGAGGTCCTTCGGCCTCGACGACGACGCCGCCGAGCCGCGGGCCGGCGGGGATGTGGATCTGGACCTGGTCGAGCTTGACGTTGCGGTCCTGGGCGAGCAGCGCGTCGTAGGCGTTCAGGCGCGCCTTGGGCTTGGCGCGGCGGCCCGAGGCCGACATGCGCACCCACTCGAGCTCCTGCTGGATCGTCTTCTGGCGGGCCGACTCGGCCTTCTCCTCGGTGGCCAGGCGCTTCTGCTTCTGCTCGAGCCAGCCCGAGTAGTTGCCCTCGTAGGGGACGCCGCGGCCGCGGTCGAGCTCGAGGATCCAGCCGGTGACGTTGTCGAGGAAGTAGCGATCGTGGGTGACGACCACGACGGTGCCCGCGTACTCCTGCAGGTGGCGCTCGAGCCAGGCGACCGACTCGGCGTCGAGGTGGTTGGTCGGCTCGTCGAGGAGCAGCAGGTCGGGCTGGCGCAGCAGCAGCGCGCAGAGCGCGACGCGGCGCTTCTCGCCGCCGGAGAGCTTGGAGACGTCGGCGTCGCTCGGCGGCAGGCGCAGCGCGTCCATCGCCGTGTCGAGCATCGTGTCGAGGTTCCAGGCGTCGGCGGCGTCGATCTCCTCCTGCAGGCGGCTGAACTCGTCGGCCGTCTCGTCGGAGTAGTTCATCGACAGCTCGTTGAAGCGGTCGAGCAGCGCGCGCAGCGGGGCGACGCCGGCCTCGACGTTGCCGCGCACGTCCTTGGTCTCGTCGAGCTGGGGCTCCTGGGTGAGCAGGCCGACCGTGGCGTCGGGGGCGAGCTGGGCGTCGCCGCGGAACTCGGTCTCGACGCCGGCCATGATCCGCAGCAGCGTCGACTTGCCGGAGCCGTTGTAGCCGAGCACGCCGATCTTCGCCCCGGGCAGGAAGGCCAGGGTGATGTCCTTGAGCACCTCCCGGTCGGGCGGATACGACTTGGACAGGCGGTGCATCGTGAAGACGTACTGGTGGGCCATGGGCCCTTCGAGGCTACTCGCGAGTCGGCGCATGCCGACTTCGTTAGCTAGCTAACATTCTCGGCCGTGACCGACCAGTCGCTCGTCGACGTCTCCGATGCCTTCTCGGACTTCCTGCGCGTGCTGCGCCATCAGCGCGGCCGGGCCGCCGCCGTCCCCGAGGCGGACGAGCTGACGCTGCCCCAGTACCACCTGCTCGGGCCGCTCGACGAGGGCCCGGCGGGCCTGTGCGACCTGGCCGAGCTCGCCGGCGTCGCGGCGCCCACGGCGTCGCGCATGCTCGACGGCCTCGAGGGCCGCGGCCTGGTCGTGCGCGAGCGGCGCACGGACGACCGGCGCGCCGTCGAGATCCGCCTGACCGCCGGAGGGCGAGCGGCTCCTGGCCCGCAAGCGGACCGCCGTGGCCGAGCGCCGGGCCGCGGTCTTCGCCGACTTCTCCGAAGCCGAGCGGCGCGACGCCGCCCGGCTGCTCGAGCGCCTGGCCGGCGCGGTGGAGGCGTTCCGATGAGCCGCCCGAACGCCCTGGGCAAGGAAGTCTGGATGGTCGCGACCGTCGTGATCATCGGCGCGCTGATGTCGATCCTCGACACGACGATCGTCAACGTCGCGCTGCGAGACGCTCGAGGTCGAGCTGCACGCGCCGCTCTCGACGATCCAGTGGGTCTCGACCGGCTACCTGCTCGCCCTGGCCACGGTGATCCCGCTGACCGGCTGGGCCGCCGAGCGCTTCGGGGCCAAGCGCGTGTGGATGACCGCGGTCGGCCGGCTTCACGTTCACCTCGGGCCTGGCCGGCCTGGCCTGGTCGGCCGACAGCCTGATCGCGATCCGCGTGCTCCAGGGCCTGGCCGGCGGGATGATCATGCCCGTCGGGATGATGACCCTGGCCCAGACGGCCGGGCCGGAGCGGATGGGCCGCGTGATGAGCGTCGTCGGCGTGCCGATGCTGCTCGGCCCCGTGCTCGGCCCGGTGATCGGCGGCCTGCTCGTCACCCACCTCTCGTGGCGCTGGATCTTCTGGGTCAACCTCCCGGTCGGCGCGATCGGCCTCGCGCTCGCCGCGCGGCTGCTGCCCAGCGGCCGGGCCGCGGGCGAGAAGCCGCTCGACGTGCTCGGGTTCGCGCTCGTCGGGCCGGGGCTGGCGCGCGATGGTCTTCGGCCTGTCGGAGATCTCGACCCACGGCGGGGTCAGCCCGCTCGGCGCTCGCGCCGCTCGTCGTCGGCGCGGTCATGCTCGTCGCCTTCGTCGTTCCACGAGCTGCGCACGCCGCACGCGCTCGTCGACATCCGCCTCTTCCGCCAGCCCGGCTTCGCCGCCGCGGCGGCCACGGTCTTCTGCGTCGGCGCCGGGCTCTTCGGGGCGATGCTCCTGCTGCCCCTCTACTACCAGGGCGTGCGCGGGCTCTCGGCGCTCGACGCCGGGCCTGCTGCTCGCGCCCCAGGGGATCGGCGCGGCGATCGGCATGTCGGTCGGCGGGCGGATGACCGACCGCGTCGGCGGCGGGCGCGTGGTCGTCGTCGGGTTGCTCGTGCTGACGCTCGGCACGCTGCCCTTCGCCACGGTCGGCGCCGGGACCTCGGAGTGGGTGCTGTCGCTCGGCCTCGTCGTCCGCGGGCTCGGCCTCGGCGGGACGATGATGCCGGCGATGGCCGCGGCCTACGCGACGCTGTCGCGCGACAAGGTGCCGCGCGCGACGCCGATGCTCAACGTCGTCCAGCGCGTCGGCGGCTCGTTCGGCACGGCGATCCTCGCCGTCGTGCTCGAGACGAGCTCGAGCGGCGCGCGCTCGCCGAGCGCGTTGGCCGACGCCTTCGCCAAGACGTACTGGTGGGCGGCCGGGATCGTCGCCGTCGCGCTCGTCCCCGCCACGGTGCTCGCCGTCGTCGAGACGCGCGCGGCCCGCGCCGAGCGGGCATCGGCCGAGGCTCCGCCTGCTGCCGTCGTGGCCTAGGGCTTCTCAGTACCGTTAATCGGCTATGGCCCGTGTGCTGGATATCGAGCAGGCGATGCTCCTCCTGGAGCTCGACCCCCCGTTCGATCAGCGCGCCGTGCAGCTGTCGCGCAGGCGGATGGCCAAGCAGTGGCATCCGGACATCGCGCCGCCCGGCAAGCGCCACGAGCACGAGCGTCACCTGCAGGCGATCAACGAGGCGGCCGACCAGCTCGAGCGCCTGGCCGAGGGCTCGCACGGCGGCACGGTCTCGCGCAACGCCGTGCGCGCCTCGGCCGCCGCGGCCCGCGCGGCCCGGGCCGAGGAGGGCCGGCGCAACTACGAGGCCCAGCAGCGCGCGGCCGAGCACGAGGCCGACCGCCAGAAGCACGACCCCTTCGGCTCCCGCTCGCCCGACCACTCGGTCGTCCACCGCTACGCGCGCTGCCTGTCCTACCCCGAGTGGGGCGTCGGCTCGGTCACGGGCATCTACTTCTCCGGCGAGGGCGACGACGTCCAGCAGTGGGCGCGCGTCAAGTTCCAGGTCGGCGTGCGCACCGTGCCCGCCGGCTCGCTGCGCTTCGTCGACTTCTCCAAGCCCGACCCGGGCGCCGAGCGCGTCGAGCGCTTCGTCACCGCCGCGCGTCACGCGCTGGCCGAGGGCGAGCCCGCGCTGGCCGCCAAGCGCCTGGTCTACGCGCGGGACGCCGAGCCCGACAACCCGCACGTCCTGCGCCTGCTTGACCGCCGCCTTCTGGCAGGCGCGCAACCTTCCGGCCGCCGCGCGCGCCGTGCGCGACTGGGCCCGCGTCGAGCCCAACCGCCCCGCGCCGCATCGCACGCGCGTCGCGGATCTACGAGGACATGCGCTCCTACGGCCAGGCGCTGGACTCGGCGGCGCGCACGACCCAGGTCGCGCCGCAGGACGGCGGGGCCTGGGAGCGGCTCGGGCGCCTGCGCCTGCGCCGCGGCGACCGCGCCGGCGCGCTCGACGCGCTGCAGCGCGGGCAGACGATCGACCCGTCGCTCGACGGCCTGCTCGACCTCGCGCTCGCCTACCACCTGGCCGGCGACGTCGGGGCCGAGGTCACGGCGGCCGAGGCGGCGACCAAGCTGGCGCCGGACGCGAGCGCCGCGTGGTCGCGCTACGCCCACGCCCTGGCCCGCACCGAGCGCCGCACCGACACCCTGGCCGCCGCCGAGCGCGCGCTCGCGCTCGACGACGATCCCGAGGTGCGCGAGCTGCGCGACCGGCTGATCGCCTCGGCGCCGCGCGAGCTGCCCGGCGTCAGCGCCGCGGCCTAGCCGAGGATGTTCACGGCGCGGGCGACGACGAGCCCGAGCGTCGTGAACGCGGCGATCGACTGGATGCTCATGAGCAGCTTGGCCCGCGGGGTCAGCGGCATCGTGTCCGTGGGGGAAAAGGCGACGCAGTTGGTCAGCGAGAGGTAGAGGTAGTCGCCGAAGCCCGGGCGCCAGCCGGGCGGCTGGTAGCGCCGGACGTCGTCGGTCATCTCCGTGAAGAGGAAGTCGGCGTGGCCGGCGTTGTCCTCGCGCTGCCCGGGCCCGCCGCGGTCGACCTCCCAGTAGGCCAGGCCGCCGACGAGCACCACGTTGGCCCAGACGACGACGCCGGCGCCGAGCAGCGAGCGCCCGGCCTCGTGGCCGCCGCCGATGAGGTAGTGCGCGAGCAGCCCGAGCGACACGAGCGTCGCGGCGGCGAGCAGCGCGATCAGCGCGAGGGCGAGGCGGCGGTGGCCGTCGGGCCGGCCGGGGCCGGTCAGCGGCTGGCGGCCGAAGAGCACGACGACGATCACGAGCTCGATCGCGGGCAGCAGCCACCACGGGCCGGCGGTCAGCTTCGGCGGCAGCACGAAGTTCAGCGCGATCACGGCCAGCGTCGTGACCTGCGCCGGCCAGAACGAGTCGTCACGATTGAGGTCCCCGCGGAGCTTCTCGAGGATCATCCGAGCCGGAAGTCCGGGTCGCCGGCCAGGTCGGCGACGTCCATCTGCGCCTTCTGGAGCTTGCCCGCGTGGTCCCAGTTCATCGACTGCCAGCGGGTGAACTGGTCGAGCACCCAGACACCCGACTGGCGCGCGCCGTTGCCCGAGCGGCCATTGCCGCCGAAGGGCAGGTGGGCCTCGGCGCCCGAGGTCGAGTTGTTGACGCTGACCATGCCCGCCGTCGTCTGCTCGCGGAACGCGAAGGCGTGCTTGGCGTCGCGCGTGTAGATCGCGGCCGAGAGCCCGTAGCCGTGGTTGTTGGCCAGCGCCATCGCGTCGTCCCAGGCCCCGAACGACGCGACGCCGACGATCGGGCCGAAGGTCTCGGTCAGGGCGAGCTCGTCGTCGGCGCGCACGCCCGAGACGAGTGCCGGGTGGTAGAAGAGCCCGCCCTCGGGATCGTCGCCGACGAAGCCGGCGCGCGGCGCGGCGGCCGTGATCCGCCCGACGTGGTCGGAGCCGTGGACGGTGTGGTGGTCCTCGATCAGCCCCAGCCACTCGTCCTCGAAGCGGCGCGCGAAGCGCTCGTGGATCATCGGGCCGTAGAGGACGTCCTGGCGCGGATCGCCGATCGGCGCGGCGGCGAGGCGGTCGCTCAGCTTGGTCAGCAGCTCGTCGTGGATCGCCTCGTGGGCGATCAGCGTGCCGAGCGAGGTGCAGCGCTGGCCCGCGGTGCCGAAGCCGCCGAACAGCGCGCCCTCGACGGCGAGGTCGACGTCGGCGTCGTCCATCACGACCATCGGGTTCTTGCCGCCGAGCTCGAGGCACGGCGTCTGCAGGTGGCGCCCGCACAGCTCGCCGACACGGCGCCCGACGTCGCTCGAGCCGGTGAAGCCGACCTTGTCGACGTGCCCCGCGTCGAGTGCCGTCTCGAGGCCGGAGAACGTCGCGTCGCCTTCGGCGAGCACGAGGTTGAGCACGCCGTCGGGCAGCCCGGCGGCCCAGAACAGCTCGGCCAGCGCGTACGCGCTCGCCGCCGCGTACTCGGCCGGCTTCCAGACCACCGTGTTGCCGCACAGCAGCGCCGGCGCGATGTACCACGAGGGCACGGCGACGGGGAAGTTCCCGGCCGTCACGATCGCCGCCGTCCCGACCGGGTTGCGGAAGGTGAACAGCTGCTTCTTGGGCATCTCGCTCGGGACGGTCTGGCCGTAGAGGCGCCGGCCCTCGCCGAGGAAGAACTCGCAGGTATCGACGATCTCCTGGACCTCGCCGAGCGCCTCGGCGCGGGGCTTGCCGATCTCGCGGGTGACGATGTCGGCCAGCGCCTCCTGGTTGGCCGCGACCAGCCGTCCCGCGGCGCCGATCGCGCGGCCGCGGATCGGCGCGGGGACCGCCCGCCACTCGGCCGCCGCCTCGTGCGCGACGCGGCACGCGTCGGCGAACGTGCCGGCGTCGCCGAGCTCGACGGTGGCGACGAGGTCGTCGAGCCGCGCCGGATCGCGGGACGTCGCGCGTGCCGCCGGGAGCCCCGGAGACCGGGGACCCGCCGACCACGGACGTGACGGTGCGTGCCATCGAGCAGCAGCCTAGGCTTTAAGCGATGGAGCAGGCCGAGGTCCTCGTCGTCGGGCTGTTCCTCGCGGTCGCCGTCCTCGCGGCGCTGTCGCGTGCGTTCGGCCAGCCCTACCCGATCGCGCTCGTGCTCGGCGGGCTCGTGCTCGGCTTCGTGCCGGGGCTGCCGCACGTCGAGCTCAAGCCCGAGGTCGTCCTCGTCATCTTCCTCCCGCCGCTGCTCTACTCGGGCGCCTTCTACGTCTCGCTGCGCGACGTGCGCCGCGATCTGCGCGTGATCTCGCTGCAGGCGATCGGCCTCGTGCTGTTCACGATGGTCGCCGTCGCGGTCGTCGCCCACGCGGCGATCCACGACCTGCCCTGGGCGGCGGCCTTCGCGCTCGGGGCGATCGTCGCGCCGACCGATCCCGTCGCCGCGACGACGATCCTGCGCCGGCTCGGCGCGCCGCGGCGCATCGTCACGATCCTCGAGGGCGAGAGCCTGCTCAACGACGCCACCGCCCTCGTCGCCTACCGGATCGCCGTCGCCGCCGCGGTCGGCGGCTCGTTCTCGTTCGGGGACGCGATCGGGCAGTTCTTCCTCTCGGCCGCGGGCGGCATCGCCGTCGGCCTGGTCATCGGCTGGCTCGTCGCGCAGGGCCGCAAGCGCATCGACGACGTCCCGATCGAGGTGACGATCTCGCTGCTGTCGGGCTACGCGGCCTACGTGCCGGCCGAGCGCCTCGGCGCCTCCGGCGTGCTCGCCGCGGTGGTCTGCGGCGTCTACGTGGGCTGGCACGCGCCGCGCATCTCCTCGGCCTCGATGCGCCTGCAGGGCCAGGCGGTCTGGGACATCCTCTCGTTCCTGCTCAACGCCACGCTGTTCCTGCTCGTCGGCCTGCAGCTCGGCGTCGTGCTCGACGGCGGCGGGATCGCGGACCGGTCGGCCGGCGAGCTCGTCGCGCTCGGCGCGCTGATCTCGGCCGTGGTGATCGTCGCGCGCTTCGTCTGGAACCAGCTCTCGACGACGGCCATCCGCACGCTCGACCGGCGGCCGAGCCAGCTCGCCCGGCGCGGCACCTGGCAGACGCGCTTCATCGGCTCGTGGAGCGGCATGCGCGGGAGCGTCTCGCTGGCCGCCGCGCTGGCGCTGCCCCTGACCACCGACTCCGGCGCGCCGTTCCCCGAGCGCGACCTGATCATCTACCTGACGTTCGCGGTCATCCTCGTGACGCTGCTGCTCCAGGGCCTGACGCTGCCCTACTTCATCCGCCGCTTCAACGTCGAGGACGACGGCTCGGACCGCGAGGAGGAGCTGCGCGCCCGGATGGTCGCCGCGCGGGCCGCGGTCGCGGCGGTCGACGAGCTGGCCGACCTCGACTGGACGCGCGACGACACGATCGAGCGGATGCGCGGGCTCTACGAGTACCGGATGCGTCGCTTCAAGGCCCAGGCCGGGAAGATCGACGGCACCGGCGAGATCGAGGAGCGCTCCGGGCGCTATCAGCGCATGCTGCACACGGTGCTCGACGCGCAGCGCGAGGCGCTGATCGGGTTGCGCGACGACGGCACGATCTCCACCGACGTGATGCACCGGATCGAGCGCGAGCTCGACCTGGAGGAGGACCGGCTGGAGATCTAGCTAGGACGGCGCGACGCTCGCGCCCGGGCCGGGCACGACGACGACCGCGTCGTCGGGCACGCCGGTGCCGGGCGGCAGCAGCGCGAGCACCGAGCCGCCGAAGCCGCCGCCCATGATCCGCGCGCCGGCCGCGCCGGCGGCGAGCAGGCGCTCGCGGGTCTCCTCGACCGCGGGCACGGATACCTCGAACAGGTCGCGCAGCGAGGCGTGCGAGGCGTCGAGCAGCGTGCCGAGCCTCGGCAGGTCGCCGTCGTGCAGCGCGGCGACGGCGGCCCGGACGCGCTCGTCCTCCTCGAGCACGTGGCGCGTGCGGCGGTCGAGCGGGTCGGGGAGCTCCGCCGCGGCCGCCGGGTCGGCCTGGGCGAGGTGCTCGACGCCGAGCAGCTCGGCGGCGCGCTCGCACTCGGCGCGGCGCTCGTTGTACCCGCCCTCGGCGTGCTCGTGCGCGGCGTGCGAGTCGGCGAGCACGAGCGACCAGCCGCCGAGGTCGAGCGGGACCGGCTCGACGGCGAAGCTCGCGAAGTCGATCAGCACGGCGCCACCGTCGCGGCCGTGCAGCGAGGCGAGCTGGTCGAGCAGGCCGGTGCGCGCGCCGGTCCAGTCGTTCTCGACCCGGGAGGCCAGGCGGGCGATCGCGAGCTTGTCCTCGGGCGGCGCGCCGAGCGCGAGCGCGAGCGCCACCCCGAGCGCGGCCGACGAGGAGAGGCCGGCGCCCTGGGGCAGGTCGGAGTCGATCTCGATCGCCGCCGGGCCGACCTCGGTCCCGGCGGCGCGCAGCTCGGCCACCGTGCCGCGCACGAACGCCCGCCAGCCGGAGGCGGGCTCCGGCGCGGCGAACTCGTCGCGCTCGCCGAGCGCGGCGGCGTGGGCGTGGAACGAGCCGTCGTCGCTCGGCCGCGCGGTCACGGTCACGCCGCGCGCGATCGCGAAGGGCAGCGCCAGGCCGCCGTTGTGGTCGGTGTGCTCGCCGATCAGGTTGACCCGGCCGGGGCCGAACGCGCGGCGCGCTTCGGTCACCGGCGGGCGAGCCAGCGGCGCATCGGCCCGGCGTGCGGCTTGGGCAGCGCGGCGGCGTCCTCGTCGGAGAGCGTCGTGACGACCGCGCGCTCGTAGATCCGCTCGATCTCCGGGGCGTCGACGAAGCGCTCGCCGCGCCCCTTGGTCTCGATCACGAGCCCGTCGAAGATGTTCTTCTCCTTGACGTGCAGCACTTCCTTGGAGGTGCCGAATTGCGTCCCGGAGGCGGAGAGGACGGGGACGCCTTTGCCGAGCGCCAGGTAAGAGATCGCGTACCCGTGATCCATCCACTCGGGAGCCTAGCCTCACCGGTCGTGCGCTTGATCGTCGCCCGCTGCGAGGTCCGCTATTCCGGCCGCCTGACGGCCGTGCTGCCGATGGCGCTGCGGCTGCTCATGCTCAAGTCCGACGGCTCGGTGATGGTCCACGCCGACACCGGCGGCTTCAAGCCGCAGAACTGGATGACGCCGCCGACGGTGATCGAGGAGGAGCCCGGGCGCATCGTGGTCAGGAAGCACGCGGGCTCGACCGAGGACCGGCTCGACATCGAGATCGAGGAGGTCCTCTCCGACGTCACGCACGACATGGGCGAGGCCGCCGCGCTGGAGAAGGACGGCGTCGAGAAGCACCTGCAGGAGGCGCTGGCCGACGCGCCCGAGTGGTGCGGCGAGGGCTTTCGCCTGGTGCGCCGCGAGTGGCCGACCGACATCGGCCCCGTCGACCTCATGTGCCGCGACGACGAGGACGGCTGGATCGCCGTCGAGATCAAGCGCGTGGGCACGATCGACGCCGTCGAGCAGCTCTCGCGCTACCTCGAGCGCATCCGGCTCGATCCGGCGATGGGCGCGTGCCGCGGCGTGCTGGCCGCGGAAGTGGTCAAGCCGCAGGCCCGCGTGCTGGCCGAGGCGCGCGGGATCGAGTGGGTCGAGGTCGATCTCGCCGTCGTGCGCGGCGACCGCGTGCCCGACCTCGTGCTCTTCGCCGCCTAGCGCCCCCGCGGTGCGGCACGGGCCGGCGGCGGCTCGATAGCGTCCGGTCGACATGACCGACGAACCCGCTCTCCTCACCGAACGACAGGGCAACGTCCTTGTCATCACGCTCAACCGCCCCGACGCCCGCAACGCGGTCAACGGCGCCCTGGCCAACGGCATGGCCGACGCGCTGGACACGCTCGACGGCGACGACGAGCTCTCGGTCGGCGTCATCACCGGCGCCGGCAAGGGCTTCTGCTCAGGGATGGACCTCAAGGCCTTCGTCACCGGCGATGCCCCGTTCCACCCGGTCCGCGGCTTCGCCGGGATCGTCCAGAAGCCGGCCGAGAAGCCGCTGATCGCCGCGGTCGAGGGCTTCGCCGTGGCCGGCGGCTTCGAGATCGCGCTGGCCTGCGATCTGCTCGTCGCCGCCTCGGGCGCGCGGCTCGGCGTGCCGGAGGTCAAGCGCTCGCTGGTTGCTGCCGGCGGCGCGCTGCTGCGCCTGCCGCGCAAGCTGCCGGCCAACCTCGCCATGGAGCTCGCGCTGACCGGCGACCCGATCGACGCCGAGCGCGGCGCCGCGCTCGGCCTGGTCAACCGCGTGGCCGAGCCGGGCAACGCCCTGGCCGACGCGCTGGAGCTCGCGGGCGCGATCGCCAAGAACGGCCCGCTCGCGCTGGCCGCGACGAAGAAGATCCTCGTCGAGTCCTCCGACTGGACCGACGACGAGTTCTGGCAGAAGCAGGGCGAGATCGCCGGCCCGGTGATGGCCTCGGAGGACGCCCGCGAGGGCGCGACCGCCTTCGCCGAGAAGCGCGACCCGGTCTGGAAGGGCCGCTAGCCGCCGTCAGCACGGCGGCGGCCCGCTCTCGGCCGGCCGCGGCCGCGGCGCGCAGGGTCTCCGGGTCGCGCTCGAGGCGGCCCGGGACCGGCGTCGCCTCGTCGAGCCAGATCCCGAAGACCCACGGGCCCTCCTCGCGGGGGCGCCGCGTGGCGGCGACGATCCGCTCGACTTCCTCGGCGTAGGCCACCGGCCGCCGGCGCAGCACGTCGACGAGGTCGGGGTTGAACGCGCGCAGCCGGCGCTCGACGATCCGCTCGGTGACGCCGTTGCCCGGCGGGTCGACCGCCGCGCCGGCCGGGCGGGTGAGCAGGACGACGACGTGCGTGGCGCCGGCGGCCAGCGCGCTGGGCACGGGGATCGACTCCGACACGCCGCCGTCGAGCCACCGGCGCCCGCGGAACTCGACCGGGTCGCCGCCGACCCACGGCAGGCGCGAGGAGGCGAGCAGCGCGCCGCGGAGCTCGTCGCGCGTCGCGATCCCGTCGAGGTCGGCCGGCGCGGCCGTCGCCACGTCGGTGGCCACGCAGTGCAGCTCGATCGGGCTGGCCACCGTGCGGTCGTGGCGGTCGGCGTCGAGCAGGTCGGAGTGGTGGTCGAGCACGAACTCGACGTTGACCGCCGCGCGGCCGAGCAGCAGCCGCGCCGGATTGATGAAGCGCTTGGAGCTGAACGCCCCGGCGTACTCGTCGGTGCAGCCGCGCGCCACGCCGGCGAGCAGCGCGGCGCCGTTGAGCGCGCCGGCCGAGGACGCCGACGACGAGGTCGAAGCAGTCGGTCAGCCCGGCGGACTCGATCGCGTCGGCCATCGCCGAGGACACGACGCCGCGCATCCCGCCGCCCTCGATCGCCAGGGCGAGGCGGTGTCCGTCGTCTCGCTGCCCGGCGTGCCGCGCGTGCAGCACGTCGAGGACGGGATGGGACTGACGCTGACTGTCCCCCTGGTGTCACTCGCCGTGCAGCGTCAGGAGGAGCGAGCGCGAGCCGCCGTGGTCGCGGTGCTCGCAGAGGTAGATCCCCTGCCAGGTGCCGAGCGCCAGGCGGCCGTCGGCGATCGGGGAGCGAGTAGCGACGGGCCGAGCAGCGACGCCTTGATGTGCGCGGGCATGTCGTCCGGTCCCTCGAGCGTGTGGGTCCAGTAGCGGCGCGTCCTCGGGGACGGCGCGGTCGAACCAGGAGGCGAAGTCGCGGCGCACGTCCGGCGACGCGTTCTCGTTGAGGGTCAGCGAGGCGCTCGTGTGGCGCATGAAGACGTGGAGCAGGCCGGCCCGGAGGTCACCGAGCTCGGGCAGCGCCTCGGTCACGTTGCCCGTGATCAGGTGGAAGCCGCGGTCGACCGCCGGCAGGGAGAGCTCGCGGGAGAGCCACATCAGCGCGTCCCCGAGATCTCGTCGGCGCGGTAGCGGCAGACGTCGAGGTCGACGCGCCCGCGGGTCCGGAAGGGGACGCCCTCGGCCTCGAGCAGCGCGCGCTGGCGGTCGCCCTGGGTCAGCGAGCCGTCGGCGCGCACGATCCGGTACCAGGGCAGGTCGGGATCGGTGGCCTGGGCCAACACCGCCCCGGCGCGGCGCGGCGCCCCGGGGGACACGTCGCCGTAGGTGCGCACGAAGCCCTCGGGGGTCGCGCGAATGCGGGCGAGGATCTCGTCGGTGTCCATGGGAGGCGAGGATAGGCTCGCGGGGTGCGCCACGGCACGTACTCGATCGTCGCCCGCGACAGCTCGGGCGCCCTCGGCGTCGCGGTCCAGTCCCACTGGTTCTCCGTCGGGTCCCTCGTCACCTGGGGCGAGGCCGGCGTCGGCGCCGGCGCGACGCAGTCCATTCCCGACGCCGCGATCGGCCCCGCCGCGCTCGAGCACCTGCGCGCCGGCGCGGGCGCCGAGGCCGCGCTCGACCGCGCGCTCGCCGGCGACGAGCAGGCCGCGATGCGCCAGGTCGGCGTCGTCGACGCCCAGGGCGGCGCCGCCGCGCACACCGGCAGCGGCTGCATCGAGCACGCCGGTCACGCGCTCGACCGCGGGCTCTCCTGCCAGGCCAACATGATGCGCCGCCCGGGCGTGCCCGAGGCGATGGCCGCGGCCTACCGGCGCAGCGCCGATCGCCCGCTGGCCGAGCGCCTGCTCGCCGCGCTCGAGGCGGCCGAGATCGCCGGCGGCGACGTCCGCGGCCGCCAGTCGGCGGCGCTGCTCGTGCTCCCCGCCTCGGGCAAGCGCTGGGAGCGCGACGAGGAGCTGCGCGTCGAGGACCACGACGATCCCGTCGCCGAGCTCGCGCGCCTCCACGTCCTGCACCGCGCCTACGCCATGGCCGACGAGGGCGACGCGCTGCTCGCCGAGGGGCGCTACGACGAGGCCGGCGCCGCCTTCCGCCGGGCCGCCGAGCTCGCGCCGCGCGCCACCGAGCTCGTCTTCTGGGCCGGCCTCGGCACCGCGCAGGCCGGCGACCTCGACGCCGGCGCCGAGCAGGTCGCCGCGGCGATCGCCGCGTCGGAGCGCTGGGGCGAGCTGCTCGACCGCCTCGAGCCGCACGTCGCGCCCGTGGCCGCCGACGTGCGCGCGCGACTCGGTCGTTAGTACCGCTAGCGCTCGCCCGGCGCCTTGGCCGGGTACATCGAGACGGGCGCCTGCGGGGTCGAGCGCCGCGCGCAGGATGCGGTTCTGCTCGGCGACGTGGGCGACGGGGTAGCCCTCGCCCGGGCTGGCGCGCTCGGGGCGGCCGACGTAGCCGAAGGAGATGTCCTCGGGCAGCACCTGCATCAGGCGCGGCGACATGTGCGCGCGGGCGCCCATGTTGCGCGGCTCCTCCTGGGCCCAGATCACTTCGCGCAGGTTCGGGTAGCTCTGCACGAGCTCGAGGATCTGGCGCTGGGGGAAGGGGTAGAGCAGCTCGACGCGGGCGATCGCGACCTCGGGGCGCTCCTCCTTCTCGAGGTAGCCGACGAGGTCGTAGTAGATCTTGCCGGTGCAGAGCACGAGGCGGGTGATCCGCTCGTCGTCGACGCGCGGCTCGGCCAGCACCTCGTGGAAGCGCGAGTCGGTCAGGTGCTCGATCCGGTTGGTCGCCTGGGGCAGGCGCAGCAGGCTCTTCGGCGTCATCACGATCAGCGGGCGCTGCTTGGCGATCCGGCCCTGGCGGCGCAGCAGGTGGAAGTACTGCGCCGGCGTGGTCGGGTAGGCGACGCGCAGGTTGCCCTCGGCGGCGAGCTGGAGGAAGCGCTCGAGCCGCGCGGAGGAGTGCTCGGGGCCGGCGCCCTCGTAGCCGTGCGGGAGCAGCAGCGTCAGCCGCGAGGTCTGGCCCCACTTGGCCAGGCCGGAGATGATGAACTGGTCGATGATGACCTGGGCGCCGTTGGCGAAGTCGCCGAACTGGGCCTCCCAGAGCACGAGCGACTCGGGCGCCTCCATCGAGTAGCCGTACTCGAAGCCCATGCAGGCCATCTCGGAGAGCGGCGAGTTGTGCAGCTCCATCGGGGCCAGCGCGCCGGGGAGGCGCTGCAGCGGCACGATCTGGCGGCCCGGACTCGGGATCGTGCAGGACCATGTGGCGCTGGGAGAACGTCCCGCGCTCGGTGTCCTGGCCGGTCAGGCGGATCGGGGTGCCCTCGGTCAGCAGCGAGGCGAAGGCGAGCGACTCGGCGTGGGCCCAGTTGATCCCGCCGTCGGCGCCCAGCGCGCCGCGGCGCTGCTCGAGGATGCGGACGAGCTTGGGGTGGACGGTGAAGCCCTCGGGGACGGTGAGCAGCTCCTCGTTGAGCCCGCGCAGGCGCTCGGCCGAGACGGCGGTCGTGACCTCGGGGCTCGCCGTGCGGTCGAGCTGGTACTCGCCGGTCTGCTGCTCGACGTCGTCGCCGCCCTCGGCGATGCGCCGCTTGAGGTCCTGGTGCTCGAGCGTGAGCGACTGCCAGACGGTCTCGGCCATCTCGTCGGACTCGGCCCGGGAGATCGTGCCGCGCTCGACCAGCGTGTCGGCGTAGAGCTCGCGCACCGACGGGTGGCTCTTGATCTTCGCGTACATCTCGGGCTGGGTGTAGGCGGGCTCGTCGGCCTCGTTGTGGCCGAAGCGGCGGTAGCCGATCAGGTCGATCAGCACGTCGTGGCCGAACTCCTGGCGGAAGGCGAAGGCCAGGCGCACGGCGGCGATGCAGCCCTCGACGTCGTCGGCGTTGACGTGGATGATCGGGACGTCGTAGCCCTTGGCCACGTCGGAGGCCCACCGGGTCGAGCGGGAGTCCTCGGGATCGGTGGTGAAGCCGACCTGGTTGTTCTGGATCAGGTGGACGGTGCCGCCGACGCGGTAGCCGTCGATCGCCTGCAGGTTGAGCGACTCGGCGACCACGCCCTGGCCGGGGAAGGCGGCGTCGCCGTGCAGGACGATCGGCACGGCGGCGTTCGTGTCCTGGTGGGCGTGCGGGCCCTCGCGGCGCGTCTGGACCGCGCGCGTGGCGCCGTCGACGACCGGCGTGACGAACTCGAGGTGGCTCGGGTTGCTCTCCAGGCGGACGCAGACCGACTCGCCGTTGCCGAGGTCGTAGTGGCCCTCGGCGCCGTGGTGGTACTTGACGTCGCCGGTGCCGCCCTGGGGGATCGTCGTGACGGCCTCGAGCGTGGAGGCGCCCTCGAACTCGGCGAAGATCGTGTCGTACGGCCGGCCGAGGTTGTGGGCGAGCACGTTGAGCCGGCCGCGGTGGGCCATGCCGATCACGACCTCGCGGGCGCCCTCGCCGGCCGAGAGCTGGATCAGCTCGTCGATCATCGGCACGGTCATGTCGAGGCCCTCGACCGAGAACTGCTTCTGGCCCGAGGTAGGCCTTGTGCAGGAAGCGCTCGAGCGAGTCGACCTCGGTCAGCCGCTTGAGCAGCGCCTTGCGCTCGTCGGTCGAGAGCCGGCGGCGGAACGTGCCCGACTCGATCTTCTCGCGCAGCCACACGCGCTGGCGGTGCTCGGCGATGTGCTCGATCTCGTAGGCGATCGGGCCGCAGTAGGTGTCGTGCAGGTGGGGCAGCGCGTCGGCGAGCGTCTCGCCGGGGACGAAGATCCGCAGGATCCGCGCCGGGATCTGGCGCATGAGGTCCTCGGTCAGGCCGACGGTCTCGGGGTCGAGCGCCGGGTCGCCGTGGGGCTCGGAGCCGAGCGGGTCGAGCTTGCGCGGCGAGGTGGCCGTGGGTGCGGTGGGCCTTGACGACGGACGTCGCGGCCTGCACGGCCTGGAGCAGCTCCTCGGACGGCGCGGCGCCGGCCGGCGCCGCGGCGGTCGACGGCGCGGCGGCGAGCTGTGGCTCGGGCGCCGGCGGCAGCCCGGGCAGCTGGACGTCGAGGTCGCGGAAGACCGCCTCGTAGAAGCGAGGACTCGCCCTGCAGGCGGCTCTCGAGCGCCTTGAGGAACTGGCCCGACTCGGCCCCCTGGATGATCCGGTGGTCGTAGGTCGACGTCAGCCCCATGATCTTCTCGGCGCCGAGCTGGGCGCCGACGCGGCCGAGGCCGGGCGGGTAGCCGATCGCGCCGGTGGCGACGATCGTCCCCTGGCCGCCCATCAGGCGCGGGACGGAGAAGACGGTGCCGATGCCGCCGGGGTTCGTCAGCGTGATGTTCCCGCCCGTCAGGTCGTCGGCGGTCAGCGTGTTCGTGCGGGCCTTCTCGACCAGCGCGTTGTAGGCGTCGAGGAACTCGGAGAAGGAGAGGCGGCCGGCGTCGCGGATGACCGGGACCATCAGCGTGCGGGTCCCGTCCTTCTTCTCGACGTCGACGGCGAGGCCGAGGTTGACCGCGCCGTCGTCGACCCGGAAGCCCTTGCCGTCCTCCTCGTCGAAGTGGTGGGCCATCTGCGGCATGTCGTCGGTGGCGACCTTGGCGATCGCCCACGCGATCAGATGGGTGAAGGAGACCTTCCTGCCGGCCTCCTTGAGCTGCTTGCGCCGCGCGTCGAGCACGGTGACCGTCATCTGGCGGAAGGACGTGGCGGTCGGGATCGACCGCGACTCGTCCATGTAGCGGGCGAGCATCGCGGCCGAGCCCTTGAGCTGGGTGCGCTCGGCGGTCGTCCCCGCGTCGGTGGCCGGGCCGTTGTCGCGGACGTGGAGGACGTCGGCCTTGGTGATCCGGCCCTTGGGCCCGCTGCCCTGGACGCCGGCGAGGTCGACGTTCTCGGCCGCGGCCGCGCGACGGGCGACGGGCGAGGCGTCGTGAGCGGCGCCGTTGCCGGCGCTCGACGGCGCGTCGGTGCCGGGCCGCGGCGCGTCGGAGACCTCAGGAGCGGGGCTCGCGGCCTTGGCCGCGCCCGGGCCGGTCTCCATGCGCGCGAGGACCTGGCCGACCGTCACGGTGTCGCCGGCCTCGGCGAGGATCTCGGTGATCGTGCCCGTCGCGGGCGCGGGCACCTCGGCGTCGACCTTGTCGGTGGAGATCTCGACGATCGTCTCGTCGGCCTCGATCGTCTCGCCGGCGGCCTTGGCCCACTCGAGGACGGTGCCCTCGGAGACCGACTCGCCCATCTGCGGCATGACGACCTCGATCGTCTCGCCGCCCTGGGCCTCCTCCGCAGCCGGCGCCTCGGGCTCGCCGCCGTTGCTCGGGGCCGCCCCTCCGTCGGTGTCGATGTCGCAGAGGACCGTGCCGACGGCCACGGTGTCGCCCTCGGCGACGTGGATCTTCACGACGGTGCCGGCGACCGGCGAGGGGATCTCGGCGTCGACCTTGTCGGTCGAGATCTCGACGATCGTCTCATCGACGGCGACCGTGTCGCCCTCGGCCTTGTGCCACTCGAGGATCGTGCCTTCGGCGACGGATTCCCCCATCGCGGGAACGGTCACCTGAACCGTCGTCGTGGCTGCCATCAATCGGACTGTATACGCCTGGACTCCACGACAAAACCGGCCGTTCCGGCAAACGGACCGAGGCCGCCGATGACGACGACAACGACGGCGAGCCAGAAGGGGATGATGCGCCGCCGCAGGGCCTCGAGGCAGGCGATGCTCATGCCGATCCACAGCAGTCCGTGGGCCCAGCCGAGCCAGTACGTGGCGGTCGTCAGGCCGGGCACGATCCAGCAGGTCAACAGCGCGAGATAGACCGTCGAATGGACGAAGGAGACGGCTCGCAGGGCGCGGAAGCCGGGGCTCAGCTTCGGCGCGACGGCGCTCACGCCAAGAGCCGGGCCATCAGCCGCAGCGGCTCGTCGGCCTCGTCGGGCCAGTCGGCGACCTCGGCCGGCCACCAGGCGTGGGCGTCGTGCTCGGCGTCGGCGACGACCTCGGCGCCGCGCGGCAGCCAGGCCATCCCGACGAGCAGCACGAGGCCGCCCGGCGTCTTGGCCAGGGCCTCGACGGTGAAGCGCTCGGGGCGCACCGACCATTCCTCCTCGAGCTCGCGGGTCAACGAGACCGCGGGGTTCTCGTCGACCTCGACCGCGCCGCCGGCCCCGAGCGCCCAGCGGCCGGCCCAGGAGGCCAGCCAGGCGGCGCGGCGGCCGGCCAGCCAGCGGCCGTCGGCGTCGCGCACGGCGCACAGGACCGACAGCGACTGCGCGTCGTCGTCGTCGGTCAGGCGGATGGCCCAGCGCACGGGCTGCAGCGCGAGGTGCAGCGAGCCGTCGCGCTCCTCGAAGGCGCACAGCCGGGCGGCCAGGCCGTCGTGGCTCGGGGAGTCGCGCTCGCGCAGGGCGGCGAGCTTGGCGTCGGCGTCAGCCGTCGCGGTGGCGGGCGGGTCCCACGCCTCCTCGGTCCACGAGACGTGGACCTGGTCGGCCGTCCACGGGCCGCGCGCGAGGATTCCGGGGGCAAGCGCCACGCTCCCAAGCTAGCTGCGCGCCTATGATCGCCCGACGGATGGAGCGTCGCCGTTCGCACTGGGGCTGGGGCCACGAGGACGACCAGCTCGCGGGCGATGCCCTGCGCGAGGCGGCCGCGGGAGCGGTCGCGCACCTCGGCTTCGGCGGTGCGCCCGAGCTCCCGGTGCCGCTGTCCGACGTCGAGCTTCCCGCGCCGCGGATCGCCGCGCCCGACGCCGACTGGGCCTCGACCGACGGCCACGACCGGGCGCGCCACGCCTACGGTCGCTCCTACCGCGACGTCGTGCGCGGCTTCCGCGGCGACTTCGCCCATCCGCCCGACGTCGTCGCCCACCCGACCGACGAGGCCGGGGTGGAGGCCGTGCTCGCCTGGGCCGACGACGCCCAGGTGGCCGTCGTGCCCTACGGCGGCGGAACGAGCGTGGTCGGCGGGGTCGAGCTTGCCGACCCGGGACCGCACAACGGCGTCGTCTGCCTCGATCTCTCCGAGCTCGACCGCGTCCTCGAGGTCGATCCGGTCTCCCGCGCCGCGCGGATCCAGGGCGGCGCCGCCGGCCCGGTGCTCGAGCGCCAGCTCGCCGAGCACGGCCTGACGCTGCGCTTCTACCCGCAGTCGTTCGAGTTCTCGACGCTCGGCGGCTGGGTCGCCACGCGGGCGGGCGGGCACTTCGCCACCGGGCCGACCCACATCGACGACCTCGTCGAGTCGGTCCGGGCCGTCTCCCCGGCCGGGACCTGGCAGTCGCGGCGCCTGCCCGGCTCGGGCGCCGGCCCGTCGCCCGACCGGATGCTGCTCGGCTCGGAGGGGATCCTCGGCGTGATCACCGAGGCCTGGGTGCGCGTGCGCCCGCGGCCGACCGAGCGGGTCTCGGCCTCGGTCTCGTTCCCGAGCTTCGCCGACGGCGCCGAGGCGGTGCGGGCGCTGGCCCAGGACGACCTGTGGCCGAGCAACTGCCGCCTGATCGACCCCCGCGAGGCGGCGGTCACCGGCGCCGGCGACGGCTCGCACGCGCTGCTCGTCGTCGGCTTCGAGTCCGCCGAGCGCGACGTGGCGCCCTGGGCCGCCCGGGCGCGCGTGCTCTGCGAGGGGGCGGGCGGGACATGGACCGAGCGCTCGGGCGCGGCCGGCGCCTGGCGCGAGGCGTTCGTCCGCGCGCCCTACGTGCGCGACGTGCTGATCGCGGGCGGGATCTTCTCGGAGACCTTCGAGACGGCGATCACCTGGGACGCGCTGACGGCCTTCCACGCCGCGGTCACGGGCGCCGTCGAGGAGGTCCTCGGCGGGCAGGGGAGCGTCACCTGCCGCTTCACCCACGCCTACGCCGACGGCCCGGCGCCCTACTTCACCATCCTCGCGCCGGCCCGGCGCGGCGACGAGCTCGCCCAGTGGGCCGAGCTCAAGGCCGCGGCGGCCGACGCGGTGATCGCCGGCGGCGGCACGATCACCCACCACCACGCGGTCGGGCGCGACCACCGGCCCTGGTACGACCGCCAGCGGCCCGACCCGTTCGCCGCGGCGCTGCGCGCGGCCAAGGCCGAGCTCGATCCCGCCGGGCGGCTCAACCCCGGCGTCCTGGTGGATCCCGCGTGATCGCCGTGCTCGGCGCCGGCGGCGTCGGCGGGCTGCTGGCGGCGCTGCTGTCCTGCGCCGGCGAGGACGTGCTCGTCGTCGCCCCCGAGGACACCGCGGGCCGGATCGCCAGCGGCGGGCTCCACGTCCGCTCGGAGCGCTTCGGCGAGCTGACGGCGCGGCCCGCCGCCTCGTCGCGCCTCGATCGCCAGGCCCAGTTGCTGATCGTCGCCGTCAAGGCGCCGGCGCTGCCCGACGCGCTCGAGCGCATCGACGCGGGCCCGGCGCTGACGCTCCCGCTGCTCAACGGCTTCGAGCACTTCGAGCTGTTGCGCCAGCGCCTCCCGAAGGTGATGACGGGGACGATCCGGGTCCAGGCCGAGCGCACGGGACCCGGCGAGATCGTCCACTCGAGCGACTTCCTGCGGATCGACGTGGCGCCGCCCGGCGACGAGGCCGAAGTCCGTCGTCGACTGGCTCGAGCCGGCCGGCATCGACGTCGTGATCGGCGACTCCGCGCCCGACGTCGTCTGGGGCAAGCTCGCGCGGCTCGCCGCGCTGGCGCTGACGACGGCCGCCTACGGGCAGCCGATCGGCGCGATCCGCGACACGCCCGAGCTGCGCGACGAGCTGTGGGCGGCGGTTGACGAGGTCAGCGCGGTGGCGCGCGCCGAGGGCGCGTCGACGCAGGCCGAGCCGTCCGGGCCGAGCTCGCCGAGCTGCCGGCCGGCGCCTCGTCGTCGCTGGCGCGCGACGTCGCGGCCGGGCGCGAGGGCGAGCTCGACGCCCTGGCCGGGGCCGTCGAGCGGGCGGGCGAGCGTCACGGGCTGGCGACGCCGGCGGTCGCACCGCTTGGCCGACGCCGTGCGTGGCAGACTTTGAGCATGCCCTCCGGCGAGGCCAGGAACTTCGAGGCGATCTCCAAGGCGAAGGCCGATCACAACCGGCACTGCCCGTTTCCGCCCCACACGGTGAAGATGAACCCGTTCGAGATCGAGCGGATGGGCTGGGAGGAGGGCGACACGATCGCCGGCCTGCGCCTCGAGTCCGACGGCAACCTCGGCACCGGCTCCTTCCGCCTGGTCTGCGACGGCACCGACCCGCCCGAGCTCGAGGAGCGCGAGGAGGACGTCATCACCGCGCCGGCCGACCCGATCGAGGTCCCGGTCGGCCCCGGCGGCCCGCCCGGCCCGGGCGAGGGCGAGCGCGGGCCGTGGAACTCCGGTCAGTAGCCGCCCAGCGCCGCGAGGTAGTGCAGCCCGTTGATGCCCGGGCACGAAGAAGTACTCGCCGCCCCGCACGGTGACCACGCCGCGACAACGGTCCGACGAAGAACGGCGGGTTGCCCGGCACGGTCATCTTGTGCGGCCCGGCCCGTCCTGGGGCCCGACGACGGACGTCCTGGTCCTCGCCGAGGCGTGAAGGCGTTGCCGCCGTTCAGCCACTGGCACTGGATGAACTCGAACTGGCGGGCGATGCTCGCCTGCAGGCACATGAAGATCACCCCGCGGTCCTCGCCGTCGTCGCTCGCGCCCTCGGCGGCAGCGGGTCGCCGTACGGGATGCCGCGCCGGATCAGGCGGTGGCGGTTGACCAGCTTGCCTTCGAAGGGCAGGCTGTCGCGCGGGTTGGCGCGGCGGACGTGGGCGCCGACCGGGCAGCGCAGCCCGTCGCGGTCGGTCGGCGTAGGAGAAGGCGTTGTTGCGGTCGGCGTCGGCCACGATGCGCCGGGTCGGGATGCTCGGGCGAGAGGTCGATCGGCGTGCCGTCGCGCCAGCGCCCGACGATCTTGGCCGCGAGCAGCTCCTCGCCGCCGGGATAGAGCGGCGCCGCCTGCGCGAGCTGGCGGCGGAAGGCGGCGACGTCCTGATGGAGCTTTCGGTAGACGAGGAACGAGCCGTTGGCGGCGAGCTGGTCGGGCGTGGGCGCGGCGGGCAGCACGCCCTCCTCGTCGGGGTAGCCGAGGATGAACTCGCCGGCGCGGATCGGCCGCCAGTGCCCCCGCCCAGCGGCGCGCCGTCGCCGGGGTGCGACGGCAGGCCGGCGCCCTCGATGTCGGGCTGGGCGAAGCCGTCGGCGTAGCCGAAGTGCTCCCGGTTCTCGGGCAGCGCGCTGCCGAGGTCGTCGTGGACGACGGTCAGCCCGCCGGTGCGCGCGATGGCTCGCTCGCGGACGCGCTGGTCATGGGCGCTCAGCGCCGTCTTCGGGCGGCTGAGATCATCACCAGCACGTGCGACGTCCGGCGTGCCGAAGCGGCGCCTCCCAGTTCGCGGGGCGCTCTGGCCCTCGTCGCCGAGCAGACTCGCCCGGGCGGCCATCCCGTCGCGGAACTCCTCCGGGAAAGCTCGCCAGCGGTCGGGCTGGGCAGCGCCAGGGCGGCCAGCCCGGCGTAGGTGAACGCGAGGTTCAGCCCGGACTCGGGCTTCTCGGACCACGGGCGCGGCGGTGAGCACATCGCCGGCGATCTCGGCGATCCAGGTGCCGCGCCGCGGCCGGCATCGTCGATGCGCAGGAAGATGTAGCGCCGCCAGCGGGAGGCGGTAGCCGCGCACGACGAAGCCCTGGATGCCGGTCCAGGTCGAGATCGCTCACGGGCGGGAACTCCCGCAGGAAGCGCGGCCTTCAGCTCGGGCGCCGGCCAGCCCCTGCGCTCGCAGCGCGAACGTCGATGAACTGGGTCCGCAGCGCGAGGCTGCGCTTGACGTCGCGCCACGGTCGGTCGCCGTAGGCGGAGAAGAACAGCGAGCTGTCGATCTGATGGTGGCGCAGTAGCGGCGAAGGCCCGGGCGTCGCCTGACCCGGGTAGCCGATGCAGTGGCCCCAGATCGCGTCGGCGCTGGCGCCCAGCCCGGTGCGCAGACCTTCCAGATAGGGGTCGAGCTCCCCGTCGAAGTTGCTCGTGAACAGCAGCCGCGGCGTGCTCGAGGTGCTCGCGGTCGCCCTGCGTCGGAGCCCTCGTAGATGACGTCGTCGATGACCACCCAGCGCGCGAAGTGGGTGCCGGGGACACCGGCCAGCGGGCTCTGGTCGCCGGCTCTGCAGGCCGTCGAGGTAGCGCGGCGAGGTCGGTCTCCTGGCCGATCGACGATCGGGGTGAGCACGGTCAGCGAGTACGCCTGGCCGGTGATGTTGTGGGCGCTGCTCACAGGTCGTGCTGCATCGTCGTCAGGAGAGACTCGTACGCCGCCTTGAACGCCGCCGGGCTCGAGCTCGGCGGCGTGCCGCTGGAACTCGCTCAGGGCCGCTTCGACGTGCTGGGCGGAGATGATCTCGGTCGTCGTCGGCGCCGGGATAGGCCGACCAGTAGTGGTTGGCGACGTACTCGTTGCGGCGGATGTAATCCTTGAACGGCTCGACCGGGTTCGGGCCCGGGAACCCGTACGAGGTGCCCCAGATCGCCTTCATCCGAAACGGGCACGACCTCGGAGAAGGCGTCGATGTACTGGTCCCAGGTGCCGTTGAAGTTGCTCTCGAAGAGCAGGTACTCGTGGTCCAGCTTCTCGCCGTGGCCCTCGTCGGGGAAGCGGTCGATGACCGCCCAGCGCGCGTAGTGGATGAAGGAGAGCTGCTTCGAGCTTCTCAGCGTCTCCTTGATGTGCCGGCCGGCCCAGAAGACCGCCCACAGCACAAGCGGCCCCTCGCGCTTGACCGGGGTGAGGACGGTGATCGCGGTGGCCTTACCTTCGACGTTGGCCATGGTCGTCCCGCGCCGACCCTCGCAGGCCGCGAGAGCGACTGCAACCGCGGCGCTCGGACGTCAGCCGGCTTCGATGAGCTCGATCCGGTAGCCGTCCGGATCGCGCACGAAGCACAGGCGCGAGCCGCCCTCGCGGACGCGAGTACGGCGGCTTCTCGGGCTCGATGCCCTGACCGGCGAGCTCCTCGAGGCGGGCGTCGAGGTCGGCGACCGTGATCGCGATGTGGTTGTAGCCGGTGCCGAGCTCGTAGGAGTCGACGCCGTGGTTGTAGGTCAGCTCGAGGCGGGCGCCGTCGTCGGGGAAGCCCATGAAGACGTTGATCGCCTCGTCGCGGATCGGGAAGCGGCCGATCTCGTCCATGCCGAGCGCCTGATAGAAGGCGACGGAGCGGTCGATGTCGCCGATGCGGTAACAGGTGTGGATGAGCTCGAGGCCATGGGGCGATCGTAGTCCCGAGTTACGTCCAGCGCCGCTCGCCGGGCATCAGGTCGGACTTCGGCTCCACGGCCATGTCGCGCGGGGCGGCCAGGCACTCGAGCACGAGCGCGGTGTCGGCGATCGGGATGCGGGTCACGAAGTAGTCGCGGCCCTCGAAGTCGGCGACGATGGCCAGGACGGCGGTCTCGTAGGCCTCGGCGTCGCCGGTCGCCAGGGCGGCGATCGCGTCGGCGGCGTTGGCAAAGGCCTCCCCGCCCTCGCGCATGCCCGCGGCGGCGCGCGTCGCCGTGGCATCGTCGCCCTCGGCCAGCGCGGCCAGGGCCAGGGCGTACCAGGCGACGGGGGAGTCGGGCTCCTCGCCCACGGCCTGGCGCACGTAGGCGGCCTCGTCGGCGGCCGAGCCGGCGATCACGGAGACCTTGACCAGGCCGACGAGGCGCCCGTAGGCCCCGGGTGGCGCGGCCTCCCAGGAGCGGCGGTAGAGCGCCGCCGCCTCCTCGAAGCCCTCGCGCGTGGGCCGGCCGCCCATGAGGCGGCGCTGCGCCTCCGCCTCGGCCTGGAGCGCGGCGACCTGGAGCTCTCGGTGCTCTTCCATGCGCCGCATCATCGCAGGCGGGGTCCAGATGCTCCGTCCGCCCGTAGCATGAGCGTGCGCTCGATGGCCAAGGACAAGATCCCCACTTCGCGACTGCGCCGCACCGCCAAGTTGGGCGGTCTGGCCGCGGGCCAGGCCGCGCGCCAGGCCGGGACGCGCGCGGCCAACGTCGGGCGCAGCGAGGAAGGCCGCGCCGCGGCGCTCGAGAGCCGCCACCTCGAGGCGGCCGAGCAGATCGTCGAGGCGCTCGGGACGATGAAGGGCGCGGCCATGAAGATCGGCCAGGTCGCCTCGTTCCTCGACGTCGGCCTCGTCCCCGAGGAGCATCGCGAGGAGTTCCAGAAGAAGCTCGGCGAGCTGCGCAACGCCGCCCCCAACGTCCGCTTCGAAGACATGCGGAAGGTCATGGAGTCCGAGTGGGACGAGCCGCTCGACGAGCTCTTCGACGAGTTCCAGGAGGAGCCGATCGCCGCCGCCTCGATCGGCCAGGTCTACCGCGGCAAGCTCGCCGGCAGCGGGAAGGACGTCGCGATCAAGGTCCAGTACCCCGGCGTCGCGTCGGCCGTGCGGGCCGACATGCAGAACATGGGCCTGATCCTGCGGCTGATGAAGCGCGTGGCGCCCGGGCTCGACGCCAAGGCCGTCGGCGAGGAGATCAAGTCGCGCATCGGCGAGGAGCTCGACTACGAGCTCGAGGCCGGCAACCAGCGTTCGCTGGCGCGGATCTTCCGCGGCCACCCGTTCATCGTGATCCCTGACGTCGTCACCTCGTTGTCGCGCGAGAAGGTGATGGTCAGCGAGTTCATCGCCGACGGGACCGGCTTCGAGGATCTCAAGGCCGAGTCGCAGGCCGAGCGCGATCGCGTCGGCGAGATCGTCTTCCGCTTCTTCTTCGGGACGATGTACCGCCACCGTCAGTTCTCCGGCGATCCGCACCCCGGCAACTTCCTGCGCATGCCCGACGGCCGCGTGGCCTTCCTCGACTTCGGCCTGTTCAAGCGCATGCCCGACGCCGCCGTCGAGCTCGAGCTCGCCTGCCAGCGCGCGGGTATCGACGGCGACGCCGACGAGCTGTTCCGGCTGTGGTCGGAGTCCGGCTTCCTGCGCCACCCCGACCGCTTCGACAAGGACCGTCTGCTCGAGCAGTTCCGCGACGCGACGTGGTGGTACACCAACGACGAGGACGTCCGGCTCTCGCCCGAGATCGCCACCGAGGTGGCGATCGAGATGTCCGATCCGCGGTCGCAGTACTTCGACCAGATGCGTCACGAGACGCTGCCCGCCGACCATCTCTTCGGCCGGCGCATGGAGCTGCTCACCCTTGCCGTGCTCTCGCAGCTGCGCGCCGGCGCCAACTGGCACCGCATCGTGCGCGAGTGGTTCTTCGGCGACGAGCCGCACACCGAGCTCGGCCGCCAGGAGGCCGAGTTCTACGCCAAGCGCCCGGCCCGCGCCGGGCGCTGACCGCTACTTCACCTTCGCGGTCTTCCTGACCGGCTTCTTGTTGCCGAGCTTGTCCTTGGCGGTTGTCGAGAGGGCGAGCTTGGCGCCCTTGGCCGGCAGGTGCTTGGGCTTGAGCACCACGGTCGCGGTCTTGCCGGCCTTGATCTTGTAGGCCTTCTTCGCGATCACCTTGCCCTTGCGCTTGACCGTCAGCGTCCCGCGGCACGGGCCGTCCTTCTCGGCCTTGGGGCAGGCGACCTTGATGCGCAGGGTCTTGCCCTTGCGCTTCGCGGTCGCGCCGAGCTTGACCTTCGGCGCGGTGGCGTCGACGCGGAAGGTCCATGTCGCCGGGGTGGCATCGGTGTTGCCGGCCTCGTCGTAGGCCCGCGCCCGCAGCGTGTGCCTACCGTCCTTGAGCGGGCCGATCACGCTGCACACCTCGTACTTCTTGCCGTCGATCGAGCACTCGATCACGGCCGGCTCGTTGGCCTTGAAGGAGAACTTCGGGCTGCGCGAGCGCGTGAGCGCCTTCGGCTTCGTGCTGATCGCCGTCGTGGGGGCGGTCGTGTCGACCGTGAAGGTGCGCACGACCGCCGGGCCGACGTTGCCGATGGCGTCGCGGCCGCGGACGCGGAACGTGTGGGCGCCGTCGCCCAACGGCGCGGTCGTACGCGGGCTCGTGCACGCCGCGTAGGCGCCGGAGTCGACCTGGCACTGGAACGTCGCGCCGGCCTCGGAGGCGAACGTGAAGGTCGGGGTCGTGTCCCTCGTCGGCCCGGTGGGACCGGTCGGGATCGTGACCGCGGGCCCGACCGTGTCGACGGCGTGCTCGCCGGAGAGCTCCGAGCTCCCGACGGTGGCGTCGGTCTGCAGGGCCACGACCCGCGTCCCGTTCGCCAGCGCGCTGCCGGCGGCCACGCTCCAGGTCCCGTTGCTCGCGGCGGTCGACGTGCCGACGTAGGCCCCCAGCGTGCCGACCTGGCCCGCGGGGCGGGTGAACACGCGGACGGTCGCGCCGGCCCGAGCGCCGGTGCCGCGCACGACGGAGCCACTCGCGACCGTGATCGACGGCGGGGCGATGCCGCCGTTCACCGCGCCCGCGTTGCCCGGTCCGTCTGGGCCGAGGTCGACGAACAGGTCAGTCGCGATCGCGCCATTGCCCGACCCGGTGTTGACGCCGATGACGTTGCCCGAGTCGGGGTTGGTCGCGTCGAGCGAGCTGGCGCTGCGCGGCATGATCGTGATCGCGTCGTGCGCCGAGCCGGAGATCCGGTTGGCCGTGGCGGTCGTGTCGCCGCCGATCTCGTTGCCCGAGGCCTCGCTGTTGCTGTTGGTGTTGAGCTGACGGACGACGACCCCGCGCCCGTTCTGGGTCAGGGTGTTGTTCTCGAGGACGTTGTTCTTGCCGCCGGCGATATCGATGCCCCCGGCGGCGGCGTGAGCCACCGTGTTGCCGTTGTCGGAGCTCGGGCCGCCGATCTCGCCGCCGACGCCGGTGACGTGGATCCCGAAGCCGGAGCCGCCCACGTTCTGCCCGCCCGTCCCGACCCCGACGACGTTGCCGTGCAGCACCACGTCCTCCCCGGACACGTCGATCCCGCCTTCTGCCGGGTCGCTCAGGGCGCCGACGGCGACGCGATTGGAGAAGAGGCGCGCCTCGTGGTTGACCGGCTCGTCGGCATGGATGCCCCACTCCGACGGCGCGGCGACCTTGGCGGTGCCGGCGGGATTGAGCCCGACGCGGTTGCCCCAGATCGTCGTGTCCTGGCCCTCGGCGTGGATCCCGTAGGTCCCGCCCTGCACGACGTTCGGATCACCCAGCAGGAAGCCGCCGACCGTCGTGCTCGTGGCGCCGTCGATCGAAATCCCCATCGCGGTGTTCGGATCGCTCGTGCCGTCGGCGTCGAGCCCGACGTAGTTGCCCTTGATCATCGTGCCGATGGCGTCGTGGTCGACCTGGATCGCGTTGCCGGTGCCCCCCGCGAACGCGTTGCAGGCGCCGTCGCAGGTCGTCGGGGCGGAGGTCGTTCCGCCGATCTGGTTGCCCGAGGCGCCGCCGCCGCGGAAGGCGACGCCCTCGGCGTTGGCCTTGAAGTCGTTGCCGGCCACGGTGTTCGTGTCCGAGGAGATGGTCACGCCGGCCGTGCTGCTGTTCTCGATGCGGTTGCGGTCGGCGGCGGCCGTGCCGCCGATCACCGAGCTCGGGCCGTTGACGGCGACGGCGATCGCGTTGCCGCCGGGGGTGTTTGCGGCCGTGACGCCGAGCCACGATCCCGTCACCTCCAGATCGCCGGCCGAGCTGTTGGCCGCGATGGCCGTGTGCGCGCCGACGATCGAGACCCGGTCGACATGGACGCCGCCGGCCTGGACGTCGAGGGCGTTGTCAGCCGCGCTGGTCGGCTCGATCGTCACGCACGGAGCCGTTTCGGTCGAGGCGCAACCGTCGATCTTCAGGAAGGCCTTGTCGATCGGGAGCGGCGAGGCGAGTGTGACCGTCGTCGTCCCGGAGCCGAACCGGATCGTGTCGTGGTTGCCGTCGGCGCTGTCGGTGCCGTCGGCGGCGTTCGTCACGGCGTCGCGCAGCGTGCACGAGACATCACAGGTGCCGTCGCCGGCGTCTCCGGGGTCGTTGACCGTCCATGTGGTGGCGGCCGAGGCGGAGGCGGCGAAGACGAGGCTGACCAGGGTCGCCAGGAGGACCGGGAAGAAGCGCATCGCGGGAACCTATGGCTCCCCGGTGTGCAACCGGTATGGGGTCTCAGACCTCTTGGATACCCCCTACCTCACCTTGGCGGTCTTCTTGACCGGCTTCTTGTTGTCGAGCTTGTCGCGGGCGCTGGTCGACAGGGCGAGCTTGGCGCCCTTGGCCGGCAGATGCTTGGGCTTGAGCACCACGGTCGCGGTCTTGCCCGCCTTGACGGAGTAGCCCTTCTTGGCGACGACCTTGCCCTTGCGCTTGATCGTCAGCGTCCCGCGGCACGGGCCGTCCTTCTCGGCCTTGGGGCAGGCGACCTTGATGCGCAGCGTCTTGCCCTTTCGCTTCGCGGTCGCGCCGAGCTTGACCTTCGGCGCCGTGGCGTCGACGCGGAACACGTAGGTCGCGGGCGTGGCGTCGGTGTTGCCGGCGGCGTCCACGGCGCGAGCCTTGAGCGTGTGCTTGCCGTCCTTGAGCGGGCCGATCGCGCCGCACACCTCATACTTCTTGCCGTCGATCGAGCACTCGATGTAGGACGGCTCGTTCGAGCTGAACGTGAAGGCGGGCTCGCGGGACCGGGTCAGCTTCCCCGGGGTCTTCGTGATCCTCGTCGTCGGGGGCGTGGTGTCGGCCGGAGGCGGCGGAGTCCCGGGCTTCGCGACCGTGAAGGACCGCGTGGCCGGGCTGGCATCCGTGTTCCCGGCGGCGTCGGTGGCTCGCACCGAGAAGCTGTGGGCGCCGTAGGCGAGGGCCGCCGTCGTCCGCGGCGACGAGCACGGCGCGTAGGAGCCCCCGTCGACCTTGCACGCGAACGTCGACCCGGCCTCGGACGAGGCGAACGTGAACGTCGGGGTCGTGTCGGTGGTCGACCCCGACGGTCCGCCGGTGATCGCCGTGTTCGGCGCGACGGCGTCGACGGCGTGCTCGTCCGAGAGCTCCGAGGTGCCGTCGCTGCTCCCGGTCTGCGTGGCCACGACGCGGACGCCGTTGGCCAGCGCCGAGCCGGCGGTCACCGCCCACGTGCCGTCGGCGGCGGCCGTCGCCGACCCGACGTACGCGCCGAGCGAGCCGACTTCCCCCGTGGGGCGTGTGAAGACTCGGATCGTCGCGCCCGCCTGGGCGTCGGCGCCGCGGATCGCCAAGGCGCTCGCGCTCGTGACCGACGGCGCGGCGATCCCGTTGTTGACCGCGCTCGTGTTGCCGGGGCCGTCCTGCGCGTTGCCGCCGAACAGCGGGTCGGCCAGATCGATGAAGAGGTCCTTGGCCGGGTTGGTCCCGTTGCTCGATCCGGTGTTGACGCCGATGACGTTGCCCGAGTCGGGATTGCCAACCGCGCTGCTGCTGCGCGGCAGGAGCGCGATCGCGTCGTTGGCCGAGTCGGAAATCGTGTTCGCGGTGGCCGTCGTGTCGCCGCCGATCACGTTGCCGGACGCCTCGCTGCCGCTGTTGGCGTTGAGCTGGTGGACGAGCACGCCGCGGCCGTTGTCGGTCAGCGTGTTGTTCTCGAGGACGTTGTTCTTGCCGCCCGCGATGTCGATGCCGCCCTCGGCGGCGTGCGCGACCGTGTTGCCGTTGTCGGAGCTCGAGCCGCCGATCTCGCCGCCTTCGCCGGCGACGTGGATGCCGAAGCCGGGGCCGCCCACGTTCTCGCCGCCTGCCCCGACCCCGACGACGTTGCCGTGCAGCACGACGTCCTCCCCGGAGACGTCGATCCCGCCCGTGCTGGTGTTCGCCGTCCCGCCGATCGCCACGCGGTTGGAGAACAAGCGCGCCTCGTGGCCGATCGGCTCGTTCGTGTGGATGCCGAACGCCGACGGCGTCGCGACCTTGGCGGTCCCGGCGGGGTTCAGCCCGACGAGATTGCCCTCGATCGTCGTGTCGACGCCCTCGGCGAAGATCCCGAAGGTGCCACCCTGGATCACGTTTGGGTCGCCGAGGTGGAAGCCGCCGACGGTGGCGTCCAGGGAGTCGCGGACGGAGATGCCCGTTCCGGTGTTGGGCGCGCTCGCGCCCGTCCGGTCCAGGCCCACGTAGTTGCCCGCGATCGTGGTGTTCGAGGCCGCGTTGTCGACGTCGATCGCATCGCCGGTGCCCGAGGCGAACGAGTTGCACGCGTCGTCGCAGGCCGTCGTGGCACGCGCGGCGTCCGACACCGTCCCGCCGATCGTCGTGCCGGACGCGGCCGACCCGTCGAATGCGACGCCGGTGGCGTTGTCGATGAAGTCGTTGCCCTCGAGCACGGCGTTCCCCGAAGTCAGGATCACCCCGTCTGCGGTGCTGTGCTCGATCCGGTTGCGCTCGGGGCCGGTCAAGCCGCCGATCGTGGCCCCTTCGCTGAAGAGCGCGATCGCGGTCTGGTTGCCGCCGGCGGCGCCTGCCGTCGATTCGCCGAGCCACGATCCCGTCACGCGCAGGCCGGTTCCACTCCCGTTGGTGTGGATGCCGATGGCGGCACCGGTCACGGCCAAGTGATCGATGTGCGCGTTGGCGGCTTGAACGTCGAAGGCGTCCGTGTTGGTGTCGGGCGCGTGGACCGTCACGCACGGCGCGGTCGCGCTGACATCGGCGCACCCGTCGATCGTGAGGGCACCGTCGCTGATCGTGATCGCCGAGACGAGGTCGATCTGCGCGTTAGCGGTCAGCGCGAAGCCGATCGTGTCGGGGCCGGTGTTGCTGTTCGCGGCGTCGACGGCGTCGCGCAGCGTGCACGACGCGTCGCACGTTCCGTCGCCGGGATCTCCGGTCTGGTCGACCGTGAACGTGGCGGCCGAGGCCGAGGCGGCGAAGACGAGGCTGAGCAACGCCGCCAGAAGGACCGTAGAAATGCGCATCGCGGGAACCTAGGGCTCCGCGGTGTGCAACCGGTATGGGCTCTCAGACCTCTTGGATCTGGATCAGGCTCGTCGTGCCCGGTCGCCCGCTCGGCAGCCCGGCGGTGACGCCGACGCGGTCGCCGGTCTTGACCCAGCCGAGGTCGCGGGCGCGCGCGATCGCGTCGGCGATCAGCTGCTCGGTGACCTCGCGGCGCGGCATCGACGCCGCCTGCACGCCCCACATCAGCTGGCAGCGCCGCACGGTCTCGCGGCCGGGCGACAGCGCATAGATCGGCACGTCGGGCCGGTGGGCGGAGACCAGCCGCGCCGAGCGACCGGAGAGGGTGGGGATGACCAGCGCGGCGAGCTGCAGCTCGCGGGCGGCGACGCAGATCGAGTGGGCCACGGTGTAGGCCGGGTCGCGCGTGTCGCGGCGCACGCGCTCCTCGGTCCAGCGGTCGGTGGGCAGCGACTTCTCGGTCACCTCGGCGATCGCGGCCATCATCTCGATCGCCTCGCAGGGGTACTCGCCGACCGCGGTCTCCTGCGAGAGCATCACGGCGTCGGTGCCGTCGAGGATCGCGTTGGCGATGTCGGCCACCTCGGCGCGCGTGGGCCGCGAGGAGGTGACCATCGAGTTGAGCATCTGCGTCGCGGTGATCGACGGCCGCGCGAGCGCGCCGGCGCAGGCGATGATCCGCTTCTGGACGATCGGGACCTGCTCGATCGGCATCTCGATGCCGAGGTCGCCGCGGGCGACCATCACGACGTCGGAGGCGCGGACGATGTCCTCGATCTGGTCGACGGCCTGGGGCTTCTCGATCTTCGCCACGAGCGGCAGGCGAGTGTGGGCGCGCACCGTGTCGACGTCGTCGGGCGAGCGCACGAACGAGAGCGCCACCGCGTCGACGCCGATCTTCTCGCCGAACGCGAGCTTCTCGAGGTCGGCGTCGGGCACCGCCTGCAGGCCGACCGTCTCGCCGGGGATGTTGAGGCCCTGGCGCGAGGCGACCGTGCCGCCGATCTCGACGCGCGCGTCGATCTCGTGGTCGCCGGGGCGCGTCGCCTGCACGCGCATGCGGATCGCGCCGTCGGCGAGGTAGAGCACGTCGCCCTCGTCGACCGAGTCGGCCAGACCGTCCCAGGTGACCGACATGTGGCTCTTGTCGCCGGTCTGGTCCGAGCCACCGGTGAGCGTCACGACGTCGCCCGAGTTCAGCTCGGCGATGTCGTCGGTGAGCGGGCCGATCCGCAGCTTGGGGCCCGGCAGGTCCTGGAGGATCGCGAGCTGGCGGCCGACCCGGCCGGCGGCGGAGCGCAGCCGCTCGACGTTCTCCTCGTGCAGGTCGTTGCTGCCGTGCGAGAAGTTCAGCCGGGCGACGTCCATCCCCGCCTCGATCATCCGCGCGAGCATGTCCGGATCGCGTGACGCCGGACCGATCGTGGCGACGATCTTCGTCTTGCGCACGAGGCGCAACCTACACCTGTTCAGGCGAACGCGCCGTCGGCCTGCACGACTTCATCGTCGGCGGTCAGCCGCCCGCCCGCCCGCAGGTCGCAGATCAGGTCCCAATGCAGGGCGCGACTCGTTGGTCCCGCCGGTCTCGGTGTAGGAGCGCCCGAGGGCGAGGTGCACGGTGCCGCCGATCTTCTCGTCGAACAGGATCGTGCCGGTAGGACGATCGATGCCGTAGTTCGTCCCGATCCCGAGCTCGCCCAGGCGCCGGGCGCCGGGATCGGTCTCGAGCGCGCGGTCGAGGTACTCCTGGCCACTGCTCGGCCGTGGCGCGCACCACCTCGCCGGCGCGGAACTCGAGCTCGACGCCGGAGACGACGACGCCGGCCGGGCCGGAGGGGATCGTGAAGCGCACGACGCCCTGCGCCGAGTCCTCGATCGGGCCGGTGAAGACCTCGCCGCTGGGCATGTTGTGCTTGCCGTCGGAGTTGACCCAGGTGCGCCCGCCGACGGCGAGGCGCAGGTCGGTGCCCTCGGCCTCGACGCGGATCTCCTGGGCGGGCGTCAACCGCTCGACCAGGCCGGCCTGGAACGCCCCGAGCTCGCGCCACGCCGCCACCGGGTCGGCGCGGTCGAGGAACAGCGCGCGCTCGACGAAGGCGGCGTAGTCGGTCAGCGACATGCCGGCGTCCTGGGCGAGGGCGGACGTGGGCCAGATCGTCCCGCACCAGCGCTTGAGCATCCGCGCCTCGAGCAGCGGCGCCGCGGCGCGGCGCATGCGGGCGAGCCGCGACGGGTCGACGGCGGCCAGCGCGCGGGTGTTCTCCGGGGCCTGGATCGCGAGGAAGCGCGTCGGCCTGCTCGGTCTCGGCCGAGCGCGGCCGGGGAGGTCTCGTCGAGGTGGATGTCGCGCGCGTGCGCGTGGAAGGACTCCTCCTGGCCGGGCAGCCCGAGGCGCAGAGCGGCCAGCCGCCGCGCTCGAGGATCTCTCCTGCACCGCGAGCAGCAGCGGCGCCGCGAGCGTCGTCGAGCGCACGAGCACCTGATCGCGCTCGCGGACGTCGAGGCACTAGCCGCACAGCAGCCGGGCGTGGGCGACGGGATCGGGGCCGCTCACGGCGCCTCGACCTCCGGGAACCACTCGGCCACGTGGGCGCGCAGCGCCTCGCGGACGGCGGCGCGCTCCTCGGGGGAGGCGACGCGGAAGCGCGCGAGCAGCTCCTTCTGGCCGGGCCCGACCGGGACGCCGGCGAGCTCCCAGCGCACGGCCAGGCGCTCGAAGAGGAACTCCACGCGGCGGTGCCAGGCGTCCTCTAGCGCACCTTCCCGCCGTCCAGCGCGGCGTACTGCTGCCGGGTTGCCGGGGTCAGCACGGCGCGCAGTGTCAGCACGTTGCCGTCCGCGTCGGCGTAGTCGCTCGTCGGCGCCTGGAGGTCGGGCGGCGCCTCGCCGGCGTCCTGGCGGCGGCGCGAGCGGCGGCCCATCAGGTCGTGTCGGCCGCGCGCTCGAGCTGGCCGCGGACGTCGCCGGTGAGCGGGTCCGCGTGGCCGGGCCAGGCGGCGGCCGGGTTCAGCGCGGCGAGCTTGCGGATGCTCGCCCGGGCCTGCTCGGTGTCCTGGTTGAACGCGTGGTGCGGTACGCGCGGATGGCCCTTGCGCCCGGTGAGCGGATCGAGGGTGTAGAAGCAGTCGCTGACGAGCGCGAGGCGGTCGCGCTCGCGCCACAGCCCGATCTGGCCGGGCGCGTGGCCGGGGAGGTGCACGACCCGGAAGCCCGCGACGTCGTCGCCCTCGCCGACGGTCCCGGCGATCGGCACCGGTCCTCCGTCCCAGTAGCGGATCATCCGCGGCATCAAGAAGCGCGCGTGGGGCGGCTCGATGCGCTCGTAGTGGAAGTAGTGCTCGCCGCCGTCGCCCTCGGCGTCGGCCCGGTCGGCCTCGTGGCAGAACACGGGGACGCCGAGGCCGGGCGCGGCCCCGCGGTGGTCGGGGTGGGCGTGGCCGAGCACGACCCGCGTCAGCCCGCCCAGCCCGGCGGCCGCGGTGGCGATCCCGGCGGTCATCGACTTGACCCCGCCGTCGAAGGCCAGCACCCCCGACCACCCCCTGCGGGGAGCGGTGCCCGTCGTCCCGCACGAGGAAGACGTTCATCGTCCGCGGCAGCCCGCCGCGCACGATCCAGACGCCGTCGGCGACCGGCTCGGGGCCCGTCGGGCCGAGCTTGGTCGCGACGCGCGTCCGGACGTTGAGCAGGGAGGTCATGCGCGCCTCGGCCTTCGAGCCGGCGGGCGGGAGGGCGCCGAGCGCGCGCGCGATGGCCGCCTGGTTGAGATAGGCCTTGTTGCCGACGACCCGGCCGTCCTCGACCTCGATCACGTCGCAGCCCTCGAGGTCGATGCGCCCGCCGGTCGGCTCCATGCCCGCGAATGTCCCGGGCCCGGTGAACGTGCCGGTGAAGCGGTACTGCACGGCGCAGCGCCCGCGCTCGGCCGTCGCCCGCAGGATCTCCATCGAGGAAGTCGGGGATCGCGCCGAAGATCTCGTCGAAGTAGGCCTGGACCCCGTCCGGCGCGACCACATCCTGGTCGCCGATGAAGCGGTCGATCGCGCCGGGGCGCCACATCGCCGCCATGCCCGCGGCGTCGCGCCGCCCGGCGGTCTCGATGTAGGCGACGGCGACGTCGCGGGCCTCTTTCGCTGAGGACATCGTCCGGAAAACCTAGACCACTAGGGTGCGGCAGCGTGCCGTCCGCCCCCCGCACGCGCCCCAAGGAGGTCGGTCGCGGCGAGCGCGTCGTGCCCGGCGTGTGGCGCCTGCGCCTTCCGCTTCCCTGGCCCGGCGTGCCGCACGGCAACGCCTGGGCGCTGGCCTCCGGCGACGGGATCGTCCTCGTCGACACCGGCCTGCACGACGCCGGCTCGATGGGCAACCTCGAGCGAGCGCTCGACCAGGTCGGCCTCCACCTCGAGCTCGTCCGCCTGATCGTCTGCACCCACGCGCACGCCGACCACTTCGGGCAGGCCGCGTCGATCAAGGAGCGCGCCGGCTGCGAGGTGTGGATGCACCCCAACCACGAGCACGCGACGCTGTCGGCCAACGACCCCGAGGCCGCGTTCGCGCGGCGCATCGAGATCGCCCGCCAGAGCGGCGTCCCCGAGGAGCCGCTGCGCCGCTACGCCGAGGAGCGCAAGGGCCAGGCCGAGACACCGCTGATCGAACCCGTCGAGTTCGACCGCGACCTCGTCCCGGGCGTGCAGGTCGAGAGCGACCTCGGCGCCTGGGACGTGATCTACACGCCCGGCCACGCGCCCTCCCACGTCACCCTCCACCAGCCCGGGCAAGCGCATGCTGATCAGCGGCGACCACCTGCTCGGCCGCGTCTCGCTCTACTACGACTACGGCTACTCGCCCGATCCGGCCGGGGAGTTCCTCGACTCGCTGGAGAAGGTCGACGCGCTCGACGCCCGCCTGTGCCTGGCCGGCCACGGCCGCCCGTTCACCGACGTCGCCGCGCACGTGCGGGCCAACCAGAAGCTCGTCCACGAGCGCCTCGACGCGGTCGCCGCCGCGCTGTCGGACGAGCCCCGCGCCGCCTTCGACATCATCCCCGAGGTCTACGGCGAGCCGGCGACGGCGGTGACGGGCCACTGGTGGTTGTCCGAGACGCTCGTCTACCTGAATCACCTGCAATTGAGCGATCGCGCCGTCCGCGAGCCGGGGGAGCCCGAGCGCTGGCGCGCCGCTTGACCCGGGCGCCTCCGCCCGGTTAGCGTCGCCTTTCGTCACCCTCAGCGAAAAAGAAGGCGGAGCCGTGCTCTCCACCCCAGCGCTCCAGCATGTTCTCGACGCCATGCCGCCCATGTGGACGGCGATGACCCGGTCCGCCGGTGGCCACGTCACCGGATCTCGCGGCGTGTACGCCTGCGTGACCCCGTCGATGCCCGACCGGTCCCTGCCCAACTCGGTGCTCTACGAGGACCCGGATGCGCTCGTGCCCCAGCTCAACGAGCTGGCCGCGCACTACGCCGCGCACGGGATCCGCGCCTGGACGGTCTGGGTCCACCCCGGCCACGAGGTGCTGGCCGGGATCCTCGCCGGGCGCGGCCACGTGCTCGACGCCGACCCGGCCGGGATGGTCATGCGCGACCTCGGCCGCCTCGGCGATCCGCCCGTCCCGCCGCACGGGTACGTCGTCGAGCATCCGGGCTCGGCGGCCGACCTCGGCGCACTCAACGACGACGCCTACGACCTGCCGCCCGACCGCGCCGTCGCCCCGCTCGTGGCGGCGATGGAGGACCTGCTCGCGATCCATCTCGTCCGCGACCCCGACGGGAAGGCCGTCGCCGGCGTGGCGGTCCACGATCACGACGGCGACGCCGAGCTCATCTGGGTCGCGACGGCGCGCTCGCGCCGGCGACGCGGGCTGGGCGGCCTGGTCACGCACCACGCGCTCGTGGCCGCGCGCGACCGCGGGATGTCGCGAAGCACGCTGCAGGCCACGAAACTCGGAGAACCGGTGTACGAGCACCTGGGCTTCGAGGCGGTGGGCAACCTGCAGATGTGGGAGTGGCGCGCGCCCGTCCTATCCTGAACCGCTCGTGCGCATCGACGAGATCATCCAGGCGGGCGACGGGCCGGTCTTCTCCTTCGAGTTCTTCCCGCCCAAGACGCCGGAGGGCGAGCAGGCCCTCTACACCGCCCTGCAGGACCTGCGCTCGCTCGAGCCGTCCTTCGTGTCGGTGACCTGGGGCGCGGGCGGCTCGACGCGCGAGAAGACGATCGAGATCGTCTCGAACATCCGAGAGGCCCACGGCCTCGAGGCGATGGCGCACTTCACCTGCGTCGGCGCGACGGTCGAGGAGCTCCACGCCTCCCTACGCCAGATGCAGGAGGTCGGGATCGACAACGTCCTGACGCTGCGCGGCGACCCGCCGCAGGGCGAGGACGTCTTCACCGCCACCGAGGGCGGCCTGTCCTACGGCTCGGAGCTGGCGACGCTGGTCGCCGCCGACTACCCGTTCTGCGTCGTCGCCGCCTGCTACCCGGAGTCGCACCCCGAGTCGCGGCGGTCGCGAGGCCGACCTCGAGCACGCCAAGGCCAAGGTCGACGCCGGCGCCAAGGTCCTGATCACCCAGCTCTTCTTCGACAACGAGGCCTACTTCCGCTACGTCGACGACGCGCGGGCGATCGGCATCGACGTCCCGATCGTGCCGGGGATCATGCCCGTCACCAACGTCGACCAGATCAAGCGCTTCACCTCGATGTGCGGCGCCTCGATCCCGCCCCGGCTGCTCGAGGCGCTCGAGCCGCGCCGCGAGGATCCCGAGGCCGTGCTCGAGCTCGGTGTCGCCTACGCGACGCTGCAGTGCACCGAGCTGCTGGCCGGCGGCGCGCCCGGCGTCCACTTCTACACGCTGAACAAGTCGCCCGCGACGCGGGCGATCCTCTCCGCGCTGCGTCTGCACCGTCCGTGGGAGACCCTCGAGCGCCGCGCGCCCGAGGCCCTCGGCGCGGTCTAGCCCTCGCCCTCCAGCGGCAGGTTCTGCGCGACCTTCGGGCGACCGTCCGCTGCGTAGCGCACGTCGATCTCGTCGTTCTTCTTGTAGGTCCCCACGCCCCAGAAGCCGAGGAACCAGCCGGTCTTGCTCGGGCCGCCCTCCTGCACGAGCTCCTGGCGGAAGACCAGCGCGCCCTCGCGCACGTCGTAGTCGGTCCCGGGCTCCTGGGGCACGCCGTTGAGGAACACCTGGAAGGGCGAGCGGACCGAGCGGGGAAGGGGAACGCGGTGGGACTTGATCACGTGCGTGAGACGAGCGCCGAGAGGACGACCTGGGACCGGGTGCGAACGACGTTGCCGTCGCGCTGCAGCTCCATGATGACGCGCTCGAGATCGGCGTTGTCGCTCGTGCGCACGCGCACGACGGCGTCGGGCTCGCCGGCCACGCTCCAGGCCTCGACGACCTCGGGCACGCGGGCCAGCGACGCGGCCACGGCGTCGAGCAGCGTCCCGGGCGCGTAGAAGAGCTCGACCAGCGCCTCGGTGCGCCAGCCCAGCGCAGCCGGGATCGAGCACGGCGGTGAACCCGCGCAGCGCCCCGTCGGCGCGCAGCCGGTCGACGCGGCGCTTGACCGCGGGGGCGGACATCGAGATGCGCCCGGCGATGTCGTCGTAGGTGCGCCGGCCGTCTTCGACGAGCAGCGCAAGAATGTCGTGGTCGATCTGGTCCATGCGTTCGATTCCTGCGCGGATCGGCAACCGATCGGCGTCGACAGCCTACCGGACTGCGGCATAGCATTCCGAATCATGCTCGAGCACCGCAAGGTCGCCCGGGTGCTCTTCGACGAGGGGCACGCCGAGGCTTGGACCATCCGCCCCGACGTCGCCGCGTCCATGCAGCCCGCCCACCCCGGCGACGCCTCCTACGTCGCCGCCGCCCAGGCGCTCGCCGCGCGCGACTTCACCGTCGCCTCCCACCACGGCTCGCCGCTGACGTGCGACGTCCTCGCCCACGCCGACGTGCTCGTCATCGCCCACCCCTCCGACCCGCAGTGGGAGCGCACCGTCCCGGGCGGCACCCCGGCGCTCGGCCCCGAGGAGATCGACGCGATCGAGGAGTGGGTCCAGGCCGGCGGCGGCCTCGTGCTGCTCGGCGAGACCGAGCAGGACAAGTACGGCAACAACCTCAACGAGCTCGCCGGCCGCTTCGGCCTGCGCGTCGGCCCACGACACCGTGCAGGACTACGAGCACGCCGACGGCGCGCCGTCCTGGATCGCCGCCGACCTCGCGCCCGGCCGGCCGCGGCCTGGGCACCGACCTGCTCGGCCCGCGTGGACGCGGCGACGTTCTACCGCGCCGGCGTGCTCGAGGTGTCCCGTGAGGCGCGCGTGCTCGCCCGCACCCACCCGTCCGCCTCGACGCCGCGCGCGCCGCTGGCCGCCGCCGTCGCCTGCGGCGCCGGGCGCGTGGCCGTCCTCGCCGACTCCGACCTGTTCGGCGACGACTGCCTCGAGCTCCACGGCCACCGCGAGCTGTGGCTCAACCTCGTCTACTGGGCCGCCGGCGCGAGCTTCGGCCACGACGCCCCCGCCGCCCGGTCGGCCGCGGCCGCCGACCCGCACTGGCCCGTCCTGCGCGACGAGGTCGAGGCGCTGCGCGCGCTGCCAGCGCGCCGACGGCTCGGTCGACCTCGAGGCCCACGACCGCGCCGATGCTCGACGCGCACGTCGAGGCCATCGCCGACGCCGTGGCCGGCCTGGCCCGCCACTTCCCCCACGACGCCGAGTACCTCGGGGCGGTCCGCGCCGACCTCGCAGGCCTGGGCGGCCGGCGGCTACGAGATCCCGGACTTCTCCGCCGCGCTCGACGCCTTCCGCCCCGAGCTGCACCGCGCGCGACGGCATCGAGCACCTCGTGCGTCTTCCCGATGTACAAGCAGAACGGCTCGCGCGACAAGGTCTTCGAGGCGCTGATCGTCCGCGTCCCGTGGCCCGAGTGGGTCGCCGAGCTCGAGGCCACCCGCTACGACAACCCGAAGTTCGTCCCCGTCGAGTTCGTCGAGCGCACGAGCGGCTACGACTCGCAGTCGGCCGTGCTCTTCCCCGAGACGGTCACCGCGACCCGGACGGCCAACCACTTCGGCGCGATCTTCTGCGACCGCGAGGCCGGCCGGCTGCGCCGGGTCGTCACCGAGGCGGCCGACGTCCTGTCGCTCAACCTCCCGCCCGACGCGGCGGCGATGATCGCCTCACGCCGAGTTGCTCCCGCGACGCCTACGTGCTGTGGGACCTCGTCCACGACCGCGCCCACTCGCACGGCGACCTGCCGTTCGACCCGTTCATGATCCGCCAGCGCCAGCCCTACTGGATGTACGGCCTGGAGGAGCTGCGCTGCGACCTGACCGCGTTCACCGAGGCGATGGCGCTCGAGGCCGAGGGCTTCGCCTTCGCGCGCTACGTCCAGTACGCGATCCTCTTCGACCGCCTGTTCCGCTTCCCGATCACCGGCCCGCGCGTGAAGAACTACGACGGGCTCGGCGGCCAGCTGCTGTTCGCCTTCCTGCACCGCGAGGGCCATCTGCACTGGACCGACAACCAGCTGACGATCGACTGGGACACCGTGGCCGACGGCGTCGCGCGCGCTGCGCGCCCAGCGTCGAGGACCTCTACCGCACGGGCATCGACCGCTCCAAGCTCGCCCACTGGGCCGCGGCCCACGACCTCGTCGCCACCTACGTGGCGCCCGCGACGTCGTCGCGCTGGGTCCGCGGCGTGCGAGACTTCGCCGACGTGGAGGATCCCCGCCCCTACATCGACGAGGTCCGCGACGACGAGTTCCCGCTGTCGCTGTTCTACGTCTCGCTGAAGAAGAACGTCGACGCCGAGGTCGTGCCCGCGTGAGCGTCGCTCGACGGGCGCCGCGTCGTCGTCGCCGGCGCCGGCGGCGGGCTCGGCCCCGCCGTCTGCACCGCGTTCGCCGCGGCCGGCGCCGAGGTCATCGGCACCGACCGCGACGCCGACAAGCTCGCCGCGCCTCGGGCCTCGAGCGCGCCGACGTCGTCGACCTGCTCGACGCCGAGGCGACGACGGCCTGGGCGCGGTCGCTCGGCGACGTCGACGCGCTGCTGCACCTCGTCGGCGGCTGGAAGGGCGGGCACGCCGATCGGCGAGGCCGACCTCGCCGACTGGGACCTGCTCCACGACCTGCTCGTCCGCACCGTCCAGCACACCTCGCGCGCCTTCCTGCCCGCGCTGCGCGGCAGCGCGCACGGGCGCTTCGCGCTGATCAGCGCCAAGCAGGCCTCGCAGCCGACGTCGAGCAACGCCGCCTACGCGGCGGCCAAGGCCGCGGCCGAGGCGTGGACGCTCGCCCTGGCCGACGAGCTCAAGGAGACCGCGGCGACCGCGAACGTCGTCGTCGTCAACGCGATCGGCGACGCCAAGCCGTCCTTCACCCCCGTCGAGCAGATCGCCGACACGCTCGTGTGGCTGTGCTCGGACGCGGCGGCGAAGATGAACGGCAAGCGGGTGGCGCTCCACCCGTGAGCCGGGGCTTCGCCTCGGACAACTACGCCGGCGCGCACCCCGCGGTGCTCGCCGCGCTGGGCGAGGCCAACGGCGACCACGCCGTCGCCTACGGCGCCGATCCGCTGGACGGCGCGGCTCGAGGACGTGATCCGCGGGCACTTCGGCGAGCAGGCGCTCGGTCTTCCCGGTGTTCAACGGCACCGCCGCCAACGTCCTCTGCCTCGAGGCGCTGACCCGCCCCTGGGAGGCGGTGGTCTGCACCCCGACCGCGCACATCCACGTCGACGAGTGCGGCGCGCCCGAGCGCGCCGGGCGCAAGCTGCTGCTCGCCGGCGGCGCGCGCGGCAAGCTGACGCCGGCCGACGTCGAGCCGCTCCTGGCCCGGGTCGGCGACGAGCACGCCGTCCAGCCGCGGGTGATCTCGATCGCCGAGTCGACCGAGCTCGGCACCGTCTACTCGCTCGAGGAGATCGCGGCGCTCGCCGACTTCGCCCACGCCCACGGGATGCTGCTGCACCTCGACGGCGCCCGGCTGGCCAACGCGGCCGCCGCGCTCGGGGTGCCGCTCGCCGCGCTGACGACCGAGGCCGGCGTCGACGCGCTCTCGCTCGGCGCGACGAAGAACGGCGCGCTCGGGGCCGAGGCCGTCGTGTTGCTGTCGCCCGACGCCGGCGGGGAGTTCAAGTTCCTGCGCAAGCAGGCGATGCAGCTGGCCTCGAAGATGCGCTTCCTCTCCGCCCAGCTCCTCGCGCTCTACGACGGCGAGCTGTGGCGCGAGAACGCCGCGCACGCCAACGCGATGGCCGCGCGCCTGCACGCGGCGCTCGACGGCGTGGTCGAGTTCACCCAGCCCGTCGAGGCCAACGGCGCTCTTCGCCGTGCTGCCGCCGGCCGTCACGACCGCGCTCCAGGCCGACTGGCCCTTCTACGTCTGGGACGAGGCGACGCGGCGAGGTGCGCTGGATGTGCTCCTGGGACACGACGCCGGACGACATCGACGGCTTCGCCGCCGCCGTCCGCGCCGCGCTGGCCTAGGTCACCAGCACGAACGTGTCGGCGTAGTCGCGCAGCCGGTCGGGCATCGTCGCGCCGTCGACCGTTCCGCGGTTGACCCCGTCGATCAGCGCGAACCACTCCTCGGTGCGCCCGGCCGGCGTGGTCGCCCAGCGAGCGCGGGCCACGGCGCGCTCCGGCGTTCCACATCCGGTGCGGTGTTGCCCGCGGGATGAAGAGTGTCTCCCCGGCGCGGATCGTCAGCGGCCGGCCGTCGACCTCGACCGCGAGCTCGCCCTCGAGCACGTCGAAGTGCTCGTCCTGCCCGGGGTGCAGGTGGTTGGGCGGCTCGCCGGTCCCGCCGGGCTGCCACTCGGCCTCGACGACGAAGGCATCGCCGCCGCTCGACGACCGTCAGGGTCTGGGTGGGAGAGAGCTGGAACTGCGTCATGCCGGGATCGTGCCAGGTCGCCGGAGGCGTCCGTAGCCTGGCCGGATGGCCGCGATCCCGTACGCCATCCGCCGCTCGGACCGCGCCCGCCGGGTCCGGGTCACGGTCGACGCCGAGCGCGGCGTCGAGGTCGTGCTCCCGCGGCGCGCCTCCGAGCGCGAGGCGGCGCGGGCGATCGACGAGCTCGCGCCCTGGATCGAGAAGAAGGTCGCCGAGGTCAGCGCCGCCCGGGCGGCCGTGGCCGGGCGCGAGGGCACCCTGCCCGTGCTCGGCCGCGAGCTCGTCCTCGTGCCCGAGCCGGGCCGCACGCGCGTGCATCGCCGCGGCGACGAGCTGCTCGTCCCGGCCGGGGACCACCGCCCCGCCGTCGAGCGCTGGCTGCGCCGCGAGGCCCACAAGGAGATCGGCCCGCGGCTCGACGCCGCCTGCGCCGCCGTCGGGCGCCCGTACGAGCGCCTGGCGATCCGCAACCAGCGCACCCGCTGGGCCTCCTGCTCGTCCACCGGCACGATGTCCTTCAACTGGCGGCTGATGCTCGCGCCCGAGCCGGTCCTCGACTACGTCGTCTGGCACGAGGCCTGCCACCTCGTCCACGCCGACCACTCCGCGCGCTTCTGGGCGCTGGTCGCGCGCTTCCGGCCCGACCACCGCGAGCACGCGCGGTGGCTGCGCCGCCACGGCGCGACGCTCGTCCTCTAGTCCTCCCCGAGGTCGCGCAGCAGGGCCTGCACGGTCGTCTCGCCGGCCTCGGGCTCGACCAGCCGCTTGCGCAGGCGCCCGACCCACGCCTCGGAGGAGCCGTCGCCGCGCACGTCGACGCCGCAGCGCAGCCCGTGGGGGCCGGCGAGCTCGATCCGCGCCGCGACCTGCTGGACCGGCTCGTACTCCCGGAACAGGCTCTTCGTCGGCTCGAGCCGCGGTCCCTCCGCGTGCTCGCGGACCGCGGCGGCCAGCGCGTCCCACGCGTCGCGGGACTCGTCGAAGCGCTGCCGGTCCACCTGGCCGTTCGCGCGCACCTTCACCGTCCAGGCCGCCATCGGCGGCGCAGCCTACGCGGCCGAGCGAGAAGACGAGCTCGTCGACCGAGCCGTGGCGGCGGTCGTACTCGAGCCGCGTGGCGATCCGCTCCATCACGCGGCGCACCGCGCGGTTGTCGGAGAACATCGTCGCCGTGAAGCGGCGCACGCCGCGGGGCAGCGCCTCCTCGACGAGCTTGGCGGCCAGCGCGCTGCCCATCCCCAGGCCCTGCCACTCGTCGCCGACCGCGATCGCGAACTCAGCGAGGTCGCCGCCCGGCTGCAGGCGCACGAAGCGCCCGACGCCGAGGATCCGGGCCGGGTCGTCGGCCGGGGTGGCGACCCAGGCGACGTGATCGACGAAGTCCACGTCCGTGAGGAAGCGCAGCTCGCTCGCCGAGAGGGCCGGCTTGGAGGTCAGGAAGCGGCGGCGCTGGGACTCGGGCGAGAGCGTGGCCCAGTGGCGCACGAGCTCGTCCGAGTCGGAGGGACGGATGGGACGCAGGGTGAAGTCCACCCATCGAACATATGATCGCCCGGGGGCGGGCTCTGTGCGATCAGTCCCGCCCCCTGTGCAGGGATTTATGAACCCTGGCGATCCTTGATGTCGACCCAGTCCTGCTCCCGCGCGCCCGTGTAGATCTGGCGCGGGCGGGCGATCTTCTGCTCGGAGTCGTTGACCATCTCCAGCCACTGGGCGACCCAGCCGCTCGTGCGCCCGATCGCGAACATCACCGGGAACATGTCGGTCGGCAGGCGCAGCGCCTCGTAGAGCAGACCCGAGTAGTAGTCGACGTTCGGGTAGAGCTTGCGCGAGGTGAAGTAGTCGTCGTCCATCGCGCGCTTCTCGAGCTCGACGGCGACCTCGAGCAGCGGGCTCTTGCCCATCACGTCCATGACCTCGTCGAGGTGCTTCTTGATGATCCGGGCGCGCGGGTCGTAGTTCTTGTAGACCCGGTGGCCGAAGCCCATCAGGCGCTCGTCGCCGTTCTTGACGCCCTTGAGGAAGTCGTCGATGTTGTCGACCGAGCCGACCCGGTTGAGCATCCGCAGCGCCTGCTCGTTGGCGCCGCCGTGGAGCGGGCCGTAGAGCGCGGCGACGCCGGCGGCGACCGCCGAGTAGGGGTCGACCTGGGTCGAGCCGACCGCGCGTACCGAGCTCGTCGAGGCGTTCTGCTCGTGATCGGCGTGGAGGATGAAGAGGACGTCGAGCGCCTTCTCCAGGCGGGGATCCGGCTCGTAGCGGATCTCCGTCATCTTGTACATCATCGACAGGAAGTTGCCGGCGTAGGACAGCTCGTTGTCGGGATACACGTACGGCTGGCCCATCGTGTGCCGGAAGGCGAAGGCGGCGAGCGTCGGGACCTTGGCCAGCAGGCGGATGATCTGGATGTTCCGGTTGGCCTCGTCCTTGATGTCGACGGCCTCGGGGTAGAAGGTCGACAGCGCGCCGGTGGCGGCGAGGAGCATCCCCATCGGGTGGGCGTCGTAGCGGAAGCCCTGCATGAAGTCCTTGACGTTCTCGTGCACGAACGTGTGGATCGTGATCTGGTGCTCCCACTCGTCGAGCTGCTCCTTGGTGGGCAGCGCGCCGTAGATCAGCAGGTAGGCGACCTCGAGGTAGCTGGCGTTCGCGCAGAGATCCTCGATCGTGTAGCCGCGGTACTCGAGCACGCCGGCGGCGCCGTCGATGTAGGTGATCGCCGAGCGGCACGAGGCGGTGTTCGTGTAGGCCGGGTCGTAGGCCATCATCCCGAAGTCGTCCTCGTGGACCTTGATCTGGCGGAGGTCCATCGCCTTCACCGTCTCGTCGGTGATGTCGAGCTCGTAGGTCTGGCCGGTCCGGTTGTCCGTGACCGTCAGCGTGTCCTTGCGGTCGCCGGACGCGCCGTTCCCGCCTTCCCGCTCCTCGGTGCTCGTGCTCATGTCGATCTCCTTCTCGGCTTTCTCGAACTCGCTACCTGCATGATTCCACTCCGATGACGATCGCCACCCTCATCCTCGACTGCGACGGCGTGCTCGTGGACTCCGAGCCGCTGTCCAACCGTGCGCTGGCGCAGGCGCTGACCGCTCTCGGGATCCCGTCTACCCCGGAGGAGGCGACCGCGCGCTACAAGGGCCGCTCCTGGGCCTCGGTCGAGGCCGACGTGGCGCGCCGGGCACCGCATGCCGCCCTCGACGGGCTGGCCGCGGACTACCGCGAGCGCATGTTCGCGGCCTTCGCCGCGGAGCTGCGGCCCGTGCCCGGCGTGGTCGCCGCGCTCGACGCGATTGCGCTGCCGACGTGCGTGGCCTCGAGCGGCGACCACGACAAGCTCGCCTTCACGCTGTCCCACACCGGCCTGCTCGACCGCTTCGCCGGGCGGATCTTCTCCTCCACCGAGGTCGCGCACGGCAAGCCCGCGCCCGACCTCTTCCTGCACGCGGCGGCGGCGATGGGCTGGGAGCCGGCGAGCACGGCGGTGGTCGAGGACTCGCCGGTCGGGGTCGAGGCCGCCGTGGCGGCGGGGATGACCGCGCTGGGCTACGCCCGCGAGACCGACGCGGAGGTGCTCGCGTCGGCCGGCGCGTCGTCGGTCTTCTCCGACATGGCCGAGCTCCCGTCGCTCCTGTCGGGCCGCCCGGCGTAGCGGCTCTCGGTCGCCGCGCGCTGGCCCTGGTAGTGCGAGCCCAGCCCGGGCGACCCGTACGGGCGCTGGGCGGGCTGGTCGAGCTCCATGAAGGACAGCTGCGCGATCGGCAGGCCGGGGTAGAGGCGGATCGGCACCCGGGTCAAGTTCGCGAACTCGAGCGTCAGCGTGCCCTTCCAGCCCGGGTCGACGAAGCCCGCCGTGGCGTGGACGATCAGCCCGAGGCGGCCGAGGCTCGACTTGCCCTCGACGCGGGCCAGGAGGTCGTCGGCGAGCTCGACCCACTCCAGCGTGCGGCCGAGGCAGAACTCCCCGGGGTGGATGACGAAGGACTCGCCCTCCGGCGGGACGACCTCCTCGGTCAGGTCCTTCGGCGGATCGCGCAGGTCGATCGCCGTCGTGCGGTGGTTGTGGAAGACCCGGAAGGAGTCGCCGAGGCGCAGGTCGACCGAGGCGGGCTGCACGAGCCCGGGGTCCCAGGGGTCGATCGCGATGCGGCCTTCGTCGACCAGGCGCAGGATCGTGCCGTCGGAGAGGGCGGCCATGCGCGCCAGTATGCCGCGAAGCGCGGAGGACTAGTGCTCGGCGAGCGCGCGACCGCGCGCGGTCACCGAGCGCACGCGCGGCGGCGTGGCCGGAGCGGGCGAGGCGTGGGGCCCGCGGCGCGGCCGGGGCGAGCGCGGCGGCCGCGGGTGCGGATCGCGCGGCTGGGGCTTCTGCACCCCGCCGTCGCCGTCGCCCGCGGGCTCCGGCGTCTGCTTGATCGCCCAGCGGACGATCAGGAAGAGCCCGACGATCGGGATCTTCAGGGCGACCATGAGGAAGATGAACGTGGCGGTCACGTGCCGCGCACCCTATCTCGATATGTGACCCGCGTCACGACCGCAGGGCGAACCCGGCGTCGTCGAACGTGGTCATGCCCTGCAGCTCGCCCACGCGGCCGGCGATCTCGTCGCCGGTCAGGCGGCTGACGCGCTCGGTGCCGAACTCCTCGACGTTGAACGAGCCGAGCGCGGTGCCGTAGGCCATCGCCCGCCGGAAGAGGTCGTCGGAGAGCTCCTCGTCGGCGTGGGCGGCCACGTAGCCGACGAAGCCACCGGCGAACGAGTCGCCGGCGCCGGTCGGGTCGACGACGGTGTGCAGCGGGAAGGCGGGCAGCGCGAAGAAGCCGTCGGCGGTGAACAGCGCCGCGCCGTACTCGCCCTGCTTGGCCACGACGACGCTCGGGCCGAGATCCATCACCGCGTGCGCGGCCTGGACGAGGTTGGGCTTCTCGGTCAGCTGGCGCAGCTCGGCGTCGTTGAGGATCACGCAGTCGACGCCGGAGATCGTCTTGACCAGGGAGTCCTTGGCGATGTCGATCCACAGGTTCATCGAGTCCATCGCCGTGAAGCGGGCCTCGCACTGCTCGTGGACCTGGCGCTGCAGGTCGGGCTGGATGTTCGCCAGGAAGAGGACGTCGCAGGCCCGCGAGGCGTCCGAGAGCTTGGGCGCGAAGTGCTCGAAGACGCCGAGCTGGGTGTCGAGCGTCTCGCGGTCGTTGAGGTCCCAGCCGTACTCGCCGGCCCAGAAGAAGGTCTTGCCGCCCTCGACGTGCTCGATGTCGTCGACGTTGACGTCGCGGGCGCGCATGACGTCGAGCTCGGCCTCGCCGAAGTCGTCGCCGACCGGCCCGACCACGCGGGTGTCGGTGAAGAAGGAGGACGCCAGGCTGAAGTGCGTCGCCGACCCGCCGAGCATGCGCTCGCGCTCGCCGAACGGCGTCTTGACCTGGTCGAAGGCGATGGATCCGACGACGGTGAGAGACATGGGCAGGCGAGGGTAGCGGCGCCACGTTCGCCGGCCCGGGGCCTAGGTGCACCGGAATTCATACGGACCGAGGCCACATTGGCTGGCGTGCGGCGCCTGGTCCTGGCTGTCCCGGTCCTCCTGACCCTGTTCCTGCTCGCTCCGCGCGCGCAGGCGGCCTCCGGCAACCCGTTCGCCGGCCACAAGCTCTTCATGGACTGCTCGAGCGGTCACATCGCCGGCAACCGTCCCTACTCGGCGTGGTGGAACGTCTACACGCACAAGGGCTCGCAGAAGACGCTGATCGAGAAGATCGCCCGCGTCCCGGCGGCCAAGTGGTACGCCGGCGTCGACAACCTCCACGACCTCGGCCGTCAGCTCGAGCGCTTCTTCGCCGGCGTCGACCATCCGCTCTACGGCGGGTCGAACTGCGCCTCGAACCTGCGCTACGGCGCCGCGCAGTGGAAGGCCGGCCCGGTCCCGGCGGCGCAGCGCAACGCCTACGTCGGCGAGCTGCCCGTCCTCGTCGTGCGCGCGATGAAGCACGACGCGTGCAGGGGCTGGAGCGGCGGCGCCTGGAACACCACCGCCGCGGGCGGCCGGTACCGCTCGTGGATCCGCGCCTTCGTCCGGGGCATGGCGACGACGTACGCGAGCTCGTCGCCCTACCGCTACATGTCGTCGCGGCCCTACGGCGCCTATCGCCGCTACGCGGCCCGCCGCGCGGCGATCATCCTCGAGCCCGACGCGCTCGGCCTGATGGGCAGGAACTCGAACTGCCTGAGCCGCTCCGCGCGCGCCCGCGTCTTCGCCAACCTCCGCTACGCCGTCTCGGCGCTCCGCGCGCTGCCCAACGTCGCCACCTACATCGACGCGGGCTCGTCGCGCTGGCTCTCGGCGGGCCAGGCGATCTCGTTCCTCAAGCAGGCGGGGATCGGCTCGGCCCGCGGGTTCGCGCTCAACTCGACCCACTTCTTCAAGACGAGCCAGGAGCGGCCCTACGGCGACAAGCTCGCCAAGGCGCTGCACACCCACTACGTGATCAACACGGCCGAGAACGGGCGCGGCTCGACGGGCGCGAAGGGCACGCAGGCCGCGACCTGCAACCCCAAGGGCGCCGGCCTGGGCTCGACGCCGACGACGCGGACCGGCTCGGCCTACGCCGACGCGCTGCTGTGGATCTCCCGCCCGGGCATCTCGTCCAACAAGGGCAACCGCTGCGGCCGCGGCCCGACGACGAACATCTGGTGGACGGCCGGCGCGCTCGGCCTGGCCCAGCGCGCGGCCTTCGCCCGCGCGCCCTGGCCGCTCCCGGCGATGTAGCTAGCCTCGCCGCCCCGATGCGGGCGATCCAGATCGAGGAGTTCGGCGGCCCCGAGCTGCTGCGGGAGGTCGAGCTCGACGTGCCCGAGCCCGGCGAGGGCCAGGTGCTCGTCAAGGTCGCCAAGGCCGGCCTGAACTTCGCCGACACCCACCAGCGCGAGAACGTCTACCTGGCCAAGGCCGAGCTGCCGCTCGTCCCGGGCGCCGAGGTCGCCGGCGTGCGCGAGGACACCGGGGAGCGCGTCGTCGCCCTGACCGGCACCGGCGGCTACGCCCAGTACGCGCTGGCCCGCGCCGACCGCACCTTCCCGATCCCCGACGGCGTCGACGACGAGGTCGCGCTCGCGCTCGTCCTGCAGGGCCTGACGGCCTGGCACCTGCACCGCACGCAGGGCCGCGTGGCGCCCGGGGAGACGGTGGTCGTGCACTCGGCGGCGGGCGGCGTCGGCTCGCTGGCCACGCAGCTGGCCAAGCCGATGGGCGCCGGCCGCGTGATCGCCACGGCCTCGACCGAGGAGCGCCGCGCGCTCGCGCTCGAGCTCGGCGCCGACGTGGCGCTCGACGGCGACCCCGAGGGCCTCGGCGACCGGCTGATCGAGGCCAACGACGGCCGCGGCGTCGACGTCGTCCACGAGATGGCCGGCGGCCGCACGTGGGACGAGTCGCTCGCCGCGCTCGCGCCCTTCGGCCGCCTCGTGACCTACGGGATCTCGTCGCGCGAGCAGAACGAGGTCCGCACGGGCAAGCTGCTGCGCCGCTCGATCGCCGTGGTCGGCTTCTGGTTCAACCACTGCCTCGAGCGCCACGACCTGCTGCAGGAGCCGCTGGCCGACCTGTTCGCGCGCGCCGCGCGCGGCGAGCTGCGCGTCGTCGTCGGCGGCACCTACCCGCTGGCCGACGCCCGGCAGGCCCAGGAGGACCTCGTCGGGCGCAGGACGCGCGGGAAGCTGCTGCTCGACCCCTGGGCCTGAGGCCCTAGCGCACCACGCGGGTGCGCTTGACGACCTTCGAGGTCCAGCCCACGCCGTCGCGGGCCCGGAGGTGGATCGCGTAGCGCCCGCGGCGCAGGCGACCGAGCCCGAAGGTGTTCGCGCCCTTCCTGACGCGGTGCACGAACGTGCGGTGCCGGTGGCCGCGGCGCAGCCAGACCCGGATCCGTGACGCCTCGGAGACCCGCAGCGACACCTTGCGGCCCTTGAAGGAGACCTTGGCGATGCGCGGGCGCGTCTGGTCGGCGACGCCGGCGTTGAAGGGGATGAGCTCGGGCAGGCCCCGCTCGCCGGCCTCGACGTCGAGGATCGTCCAGTGCGTCGAGTCGCCCTGGATGTAGGACTGGTTGGCGACGATCAGGCTCGTGCCGCGGAAGCGCGCGCTCGAGGGCGAGTCGAACGGCGCCGGCGAGCCGTTGGCGCCCGAGCCGGCCATCGACGGGAAGCGCCCGCCGTCCTTGCCGCCGGGCTCGATCACCGCGAGCTGGTTCGGGAGCCCGACGAGCGGGACGTAGATCCGCCCGGACTTCGCGATCGCGAAGCCGTCGGGGACGTCGCCGGGGGCGCTCTCCCAGACGCGCGTCATCGGGCCCGGGCCGCCGCCGGCGGTGATCGGGACCGAGTAGAGCTTGCCCGTCGACGGGTTGCCGTCGCCGCCGCCGGCCGACGAGCCCTGCATCACGTAGAGCGTCCTGCGGTCGGCGCCCAGCGCGATCCCGGTGGTGCCGAACATCCCGCCGTCCAGGCGCTTGTCGGAGAGCCAGACCTTCGCGGCGCCGCCGCCCGGCGGCACGCGCCAGACGACCGCCTGGGCGTAGTCGGTCACGTAGAGCGAGCCGTCGGGGCCCCAGGCCGCGTAGTCGGCGGCCGGCGTGTCCTTGCCCGGCAGCTGCGCGAACGTCGCGTAGGTGCGAAACGCGCCGGTGGTGGGGTTGAACAGCAACGCGCGCGAGGGCGTGCGGTCGAGCAGGACCATCCGGCCGCGGGCGTCGCTCGTCGCCGCCTGGATCGCCGTGCGGCGCCGACAGCGTCTGCCCGGGGACCTTCCACGAGTGCAGCAGCGTCCCGTCGCCCGCGTACTCGAAGAGCATCGACGCGACGGTGTCGCCCTGCGGGTTCTCGTAGGTCCCGACGTAGATCCGCCCGTTCGGGTGCGGGTAGGCCATCGCCGGGTAGCCCGGCGCCGGCACCCGGGCGAGCAGCCGCGTGTTCCACTTCGCGCGCGGCGCCGCGGCGGCGCTCGCGGGCCCGAGCGCCACGGCGGCGACGAGAGCGGCCAGTGCCGCGCGGAGCCGCACTAGAGCTTGTCCAGCACCTCGCCCGCCGCCCGCTCGCCCGAGCGCACGGCGCCGTCCATGTAGCCGTTCCAGTAGTTCGAGGTCTCCGTGCCGGCCCAGTGGACGCGCTTGAACGGCTTGCGCAGCTCGGGCCCGTAGGCGATCAGCGAGCCGGGCGGGTGGATCCCCACCGGGCAGCCGCGCGACCACTCGGCCGCGGTCCAGTCGGTCTCGGAGAAGCCCGTCGGCTTCAGCGCGGCCGCGCCGAAGAACTTCGCGAACTGGTTGAGCACCGCGCTGCGCCGCCCGGCCGCGCTGAGCTTGCGGTGCGCGCGGGCGTCGTCGCCGCCGATGAAGCCGAACACGACGCCCGGCGAGCCGTCGGGCGGCGAGTCGTCGAACGTCGCGGTCACCGGCCCGTAGGTCGAGACGGCGGTGCCCGACAGCCCCGCGTCGCGCCAGAAGGGCTTGGGGTAGACGGCCGCGGCCTTGATCAGCGTGCCCTGGCCGACGCGCTGGGTGAGCTGGTCGCGGTAGGTCGAGACGAGCGGGTGGTAGGAGATGCGCCCGGCCAGCGTCGGCGGGATGGCGACGATGCAGCGCTTGGCGTAGACGCGGACGCGGTCGGAGTCGACCCGCACGCGCTTCGAGCTCTGCGTGATCGAGCGCACCGGCGAGCTCAGGATGACCCGCTTGCCCAGGCGCTTGTGCAGGATCTCCGGGATCCGCTGCGAGCCGCCGACGAAGCGGTACATCTGCGCGCCGCCCGACGTGTTGAAGTTGCGCTCGAACGTGCCGGGGGTCTTCTCGTTGCCCGAGGAGGCGACGTAGAAGAGCGTGAAGAGCAGGGAGATCTCCCGCGACTCGGCGCCGAAGATCGGCCGGCAGGCGGCGTCGACGAGCTTGATGAAGTTCGGGTTGGTCTGGTTGGCCAGGATCCACGTGTGCAGGGTCTGCGAGTCCTGGTTGACCGCGTCGGGGCCGGACCACGGCGCGTCGACCGGGACCTTGGCGGCCATCGAGTCGAGCTGCTGGACGACCTTCGCCAGGTCGCCGAGGAGCAGCGGGTCGAGCGGGGCGGTCCCCGTCGGCCCGTTGGAGGGGAACGTCGAGCGCTTGCCGTTGCCGTCGATGTAGACGTTGTTGCCCTTGTCGTAGGTCAGGAACGTCTCGACCCCGAGGTCCTTGGCCAGGGCGAGGATGTGGTCCTGCGTCGGCCCGGCGAAGGTCCCGCCGCGCTCGGAGATCTCGCCGCCGCCGATCTCGTGGGCGGCCACGCGGCCGCCGACGCGGGGGCGGGCCTCGAGCACCGTCACCGACTTGCCCTGGCGCACGAGCTGGCGCGCCGCGGTCAGGCCGGCCAGGCCGGCCCCGACGATCACCACGTCGACGTGCTTGGTCTTCAGCCGCTTGGTCTTGGCGGCGGAGGCGGTCTCGGCGGCGGCGGCGCCCGGGGCGCCGGCGAGGGCAGCGCCCGCTCCGGCCGCTGCACCGGCGCCGATGAACCGCCGGCGGCTGATCTGCGTGTCGCTCATGGGGTCCTCTCGGGTCAGGAGGCGGGGAAACCTACCGGAGGCGTGGCTCTCCGAGCGCCGATACGCGCCCGCGAACCCCTAGTCTGGAAGCGTGACCGCGTTCGCCGACCTTCGCCTCGAGCCCACGCTGCTCGAGGCCCTCGACGACGTCGGCTACGAGGAGCCCTCCCCGATCCAGGCCGAGGCGATCCCGCCGCTGCTCGAGGGCCACGACGTGATCGGCCAGGCGCAGACCGGCTCGGGCAAGACCGCCGCCTTCGGCCTGCCGATGATCCAGTACGTCGACCCCGGCGACGACTCGATCCAGGCGCTCGTGCTCACCCCGACGCGCGAGCTCTGCATCCAGGTCACCCAGGCGATCCGCGCCTACGCGCTGCGCAAGGGCATCGACGTCGTCGCCGTCTTCGGCGGCGCGCCGATCCGCTCCCAGCAGGCGCAGCTGCGCTCCGGCGGCCAGATCGTCGTCGGCACCGTGGGCCGCGTCAAGGACCTGATCCAGCGCCGCTCGCTGATCCTCAACGACTGCCGCTTCGTCGTGCTCGACGAGGCCGACGAGATGCTCGACCTCGGCTTCCTCGAGGACGTCGAGAAGATCCTCGCGCTGACGCCCTCGTCGCGCCAGACCGCGCTCTTCTCGGCCACGATGCCGCCGGAGATCCGCCGCCTGGCCGACAAGTACCTCTACGACCCGGTGCTCGTGAAGGTCAAGTCCGCCACGCTGACCGTCGACTCCGTCGAGCAGTTCGCGCTCGAGGTCGGCCAGAAGGACAAGGTCGAGACGCTGATCCGCGTGCTCCAGGCCGAGAAGCCCGACCAGGCGATCGTCTTCGTGCGCACGAAGATCCGCACCGATCAGCTCTACCGCACGCTGCGCGACAAGGGGATGAACGTCAAGGCGCTGCACGGGGACATGTCCCAGGGCTCGCGCGACGGCGTGATGCTCTCGTTCAAGAGCGGCCGCCTGCCGATCCTCGTGGCCACCGACGTCGCGGCCCGCGGCCTCGACATCTCGTCGGTCACCCACGTCATCAACTACGACGTTCCGATGTCTCCCGACATCTACGTCCACCGCATCGGGCGGACGGGCCGCGTCGGCCGCTCGGGCCGCTCGATCACCTTCTACGAGCCCAAGCAGAAGCGCGACATCGAGGCGATCGAGCGCCACACGAACACGCCGATGTCGCCGTGGGCCGAGGGCGCGCACGTCGCCGCCGTGCCCGTCGAGCCCAAGCCGCGCCGCCACCGCGCCAAGCCGCACGAGAACGGCGGCGCGACGACCGAGTGGGCCACGCTGATCGCCCGCGGCGGCCGCGCCGACGGCACCGAGGTCCGCGACCTCGTCCACTCGGTGACCAAGGCGGCCAAGATCGACGGCGAGCACGTGCGCAACGTGCGCGTGCTCGAGCGCTTCGCGCTGCTCGAGGTCCCGGAGGCCGATGCCGACCGCATCGTCGCCGACGCCGAGGGCCTCTCGTTGTCCCGCGCGCGGTAAGCGCTCGGACCCGCGCTAGCGTGGCGAGCATGTCCTCCGCCACCTTGCACACATCGCTCGGCGCGATCGCGATCGAGCTCTTCGACGACGACGCCCCCAAGACCGTCGAGAACTTCAAGAAGCTCTCCTCCGACGGCTTCTACGACGGCGTGATCTTCCACCGGATCATCCCCGACTTCATGATCCAGGGCGGCGACCCGACGGGCACCGGCCGCGGCGGCCCGGGCTACACGTTCGAGGACGAGATCAACGAGCACAAGATCGTCCGCGGGTCGCTGGCCATGGCCAACGCCGGCCCGGGCACGAACGGCTCGCAGTTCTTCCTCGTCACCGCCGACGCCTGCCCGTGGCTCGACGGCCGCCACACCGTGTTCGGCCGCATCCTCGAAGGGATGGACGTCGTCGACGCGATGGAGGCGCTCGAGACCGGCAGCAACGACCGCCCGCTCCAGCCGCCGGAGATCGAGCGCGTCGAGCTGGCGCCGGAGGCGTAGCGCCGCCACCGCGACGGCGGTTAGTGTCGCGAGATGCCCGCGGAGCCCGAGACCGCGGCCGCGCTCGAGCAGGCGCTGCGCGAGAGCCAGCGCCGCCTCGGCACCGTCGTCGCCGGCGCGCCGCTCGTCCTCTGGGCCGTCGACCGCGACCTCAAGTTCACGCTCTGCGAGGGCCGCGGTCTCGAGGTCTTCGGCCTGACGCCCGACCAGATGGTCGGGCGCGACGCCGCCGCGCTGTACGCCGACCGGCCGGAGATCGTCGAGTGCGCCAAGCGCGCCCTGGCCGGCGAGGAGGTCCATGACCTCGTCGACTACTTCGGCCACGTCTGGGACGTCACCTACGCGCCGCTGTGGAGCGAGGGGCGGATCGAGGGGGTGATCGGCGTCAACACCGACGTCACCGACCGCCGCCGCACGGAGCAGGCGCTCGAGGCCAGCGAGCTGCGCTACCGCTCGCTGGTCGAGGAGCTGCCCGACGCCGTGCTCGGCATCGACGGCAACGGGACGGTCATGGAGGTCAACCCCGCGGCGGTCCGCCTGCTCGGGCGCCCGCGCGAGGACCTCGCCGGCCGCGCGTTCCTCGCGCTCGTCACGGAGGCGACCAGCGACGACCCGGCCGCGATGGGGTCGCTCGTCGTCTGCCGCCCGGACGGGCGCGAGGTGCCCGTCGAGCTGCAGATGATCCGCCACGAGAGCAAGGACGGCGCGGCGGTGACCGCCGTCCTGCGCGACCTGACCGAGCGCCGGCGCCACGAGTCGCGCCTGCGCGACCTGGCCGACCACGACCCGCTCACCGGCCTGCTCAACCGCCGCCGCTTCGAGGAGGAGCTCGCCCGCGTGATCGCGCGCTGCGCGCGCTACGGGCGCACCGCGGCGGCCGTCCTGCTCGACCTCGACGAGCTCAAGGCGGTCAACGACGCCGACGGCCACGTGGCCGGCGACGCGATGCTGCGCCAGGCCGCGTCGGCGCTCCTGGCCCGCGTGCGCGCCGACGACGTGCTCGCGCGCCTCGGCGGCGACGAGTTCGGCGTCGTGCTCGAGGCGGCCGGGGCCGAGGAGGCCGAGCGCGTGGCCGAGGACCTGCTCTCGGCCCTGCGCGAGGAGCCGCTGACCGTCGGCACGCACGGCACGCACATGAGCGCGAGCGCCGGGGTCGCGCTGGTCGACGGCGGGAGCACGCCGGAGGTCGTCCTCGACCGGGCCGACGCGGCGATGTACGAGGCCAAGGAGCTCGGCCGCGACCGGGTGGTGATGGTCGGCAGCACGGACGAGGCGCCCGTCGCACGCGCGGCAGGCCTGGGCCGAGCGGATCCGCGAGGCGCTGGACGAGCGCCGCTTCGAGCTGCACGCCCAGGCGACGACCGACCTCGCCACGGGGGACGTCGTGCTCTACGAGGCGCTCGTGCGCCTGCGCGAGCCCGACGGCCGGCTGCTGCCGCCGCGGGCCTTCCTCGCCCAGGCCGAGCGCGCCGGCCTGGCCGTGGCGCTCGACCGCGCCGTCGTCGAGCGGGCGGTGAGCGCGCTGGCCGCGGCGCCCGACGCCCCCGGGCGTCTCGATCAACCTCTCGTCGGCCAGCGTGGCCGAGCCGGGCTTCCCGGCCTGGGTCATCGCGACCCTCGAGCGAGGCCGGGGTCGAGCCCGACCGGCTCGTGCTCGAGTTCGCCGAGCACGCGGCGATGAACGACACCGAGCACGCCTCGGCCTTCGCCACCGCCGTCCGCGAGCACGGCATGGGCGTCGCGCTCGACGACTTCGGCGCGGGCTTCGCGTCGTTCACCGCGCTCAAGCACGTGCCGCTCGACTTCGTGAAGATCGACCGCGAGTACTCGGCCGGCGCGCGCACGGTCCGCGCCGACCGCGTGCTCGTCCGCGGCCTGGTCCAGATGGCGCGCGGCCTGGGCATCCGCACGATCGCCCAGCACGTCGAGGACGCCAAGACGCAGGAGGCGCTGCGCGAGCTCGGGGTCGACCTCGGCGCAGGGCCACGAGCTCGGCCGCGAGCTGCCGATCGAGCAGGCGCTCGCGCCCAAGTAGTCCCAGCCGCTCAAGTCCCCGCCCTCCGGACGCCGATGCGGATCGGAGTGGCACGCTGGTCGCAAGCGCACGTTCGCCGCCTGTACTGGCGCGCCGGCTTCGGCGCGACCCCGCGCGAGGCGGCCCACTGGGCGCGCAGGGGCAAGCACGCGACGCTGCGCCACCTGCTCGACACCGGCGGGCCGGGCGCGGCTCGTCGGCAAGCCGCCGCGGGTCAAGGGCCAGCCGCTCGACCCGGAGAACGAGTGGGGCCACGACGCCCTGTGGTGGCTGGACCGGATGGTCCGCTCCTCGCAGCCGCTGGAGGAGAAGCTCACGCTCTTCTGGCACGACCACTTCGCCACCGGCGGCGAGGACCAGCCGCTGATGCTCGCCCAGAACCGGGTGCTGCGCGCGCCACGCGCTGGGCTCGTTCCCGGCGCTGCTGGCCGGCGTGACGCGCGGGACCGCGATGCAGCTCTTCCTCTCGCTGGCCGACTCCGACAAGGACTCGCCCAACGAGAACTTCGCCCGCGAGCTGATGGAGCTCTTCACGCTCGGCGGCGGCTACTCCGAGCACGACGTGCGCGAGGCGGCCCGCGCGCTGACCGGCTTCGTCTCGCACTGGCCGGACTCCGGGACTGCCGTCGGTGACCTACGACCCCGCGCGCCACGACCGCGGCGTCAAGACGATCTTCGGCCACCGCGGCCACTTCGACTGGCGCGACGTGCTGCGCCTCGTGCGTCGCCCACCCGCGCCACGCGCCGTTCCTCGTCGACAAGCTGTGGGCGTTCTTCGTCAACCGCCCGCTCGACCGCACGACCGCGGCGCGCGCTCGTGCGCGCGTACACGGGATCGGGCCACCGGATCGAGCCCGTGGTGGCGCGCGATCCTCGCCCACCCCGCGCTCTACCGCGCGCCTCGGCGAGCCCGACATGGTCAAGTCGCCCGTGGTCTACGTGGCCGGCGCGCTGCGGATGACCGGCGACCACGTGCGCCGCGACGACTGGGCCTGGCTGCTGTCGAGCATGGGGCAGCTTCCGTTCGACCCGCCGTCGGTGGCGGGCTGGGACTGGGGCGAGGCGTGGCTGTCGTCGAACTCGGTGAAGATCCGCCACGCCGCGGTCAACTACCTCTCCGACCGCGGGCGCCTCCACGTGGCCGACGGCGCCACGCCGACGAAATTGTCCTCCAAGCAGGCCGTCGCGCGCGCGTGGAACGCGACCGGGCGCCCGTGGCTGTCGCCGGCGACCAAGGGCGCCGCGCACCGCCTGGCCCACCACATGCTCACCGGCACCGACAAGGCCCACGGCTGGATGAACCTCCAGCAGCGCGCCGACCAGACCCAGCGCGTGCTGCGCCAGCTGTTCATCGCCGGCCCCGACGGGCAGGTCCACTGATGCGCTCCGGCTCCGCCCACCGCGCCTGCAACGACTTCCACCACGCGCGCGAGGCGACGCGGCGCGCGCACCTCGGCCCGGGGCTGACGCGGCGCGAGGTGATCGGGCGCGGCGTGCTCGGCGGCGTCGCGCTCTACGCCGCGCAGGCGATGCCCTGGGACCGCGTGCTCGAGACCGCGGCCGCCGAGGCCGCCACGTCGCCCAACGCGCCGGTGCTCGTCTCGGTCTTCCTGCCCGGCGGCTGCGACCTGCTCGACGCGCTGCCGCCGCTGTCGCAGTTCGGCGCCTACGCCGACCTGCGCAAGGCGACGATGCCCGCGCGACCCCGGGAAGCTCGGCTCGACCGGCCTCGGCCACCACCCGCGCTGAGCAAGGGCGTCGGCGGCGGCGTGGCCGGGATGTTCGCGCGCGGGCAGATCGGGCTGCTGCCGGGGATCGACTACGCCAACCCCGACATGTCGCACTTCCACTCGCGCCACTTCTGGGAGACGGGCCTGGTCACCGACAAGCCCGCCCCGGGCTGGATGGGGCGCTGGCTCGACCGCCACGGCTCGAGCGGCCAACCCGCTGCAGGGCCTGACCGCGGGCTACGACCTCTCGCCGGTCCTGCGCTCGCGCTCGGCGCCGGTGGCCGCCGTCGGCTCGCCCGGCGACGCGCGGCTGTGGTGGGACAACGTCTGGGGCGACGGCGAGGCCCAGGCCACCGCCGCCTGGCGGCGCATCAGCGCGAGCGGCGGGGCCAACGCGCGCCCAGCGCGCGGCGCGCCGCTCGGCCCGGCTGGCCCAGCTCGTCGCCGACCGCCTCGAGCCCTACCGCGAGACCGACCACGAGAACCCGCTGGCCTCGCGGATCGGCTTCCCCGACACCGACCTCGGCAAGTCCCTGGCGAACCTGTCCGCGCTGATCGCCCAGCCGCTCGGCGTGCGGCTGGCCACGGTCGACGCGCCCGGCGACTTCGACACGCACGACAACCAGCCCGAGGAGCTCGCGAAGAGCCTCGGGGAGGTCTCGGCCGCGCTGTCGGCCTTCCAGGCCGACCTCGAGGCGCGCGGCGTGGCCGACCGCGTCGTCACGCTCGTGTGGTCGGAGTTCGGCCGCCGCCCCGAGGCCAACGACTCGAAGGGGACCGACCACGGCGCCGGCGGCCTGGCCTGGGTCCAGGGCACGCGGGTGCGCTCCGGCGTGCTCTCGGACTACCCCGACCTGGGGCGGCTCGACGACGACGGCAACCTCGCCGTCACGCTCGACTTCCGCCGCGTGTACTCGAGTCTGATCGAGCAATGGCTGCGGCACCGACGCCTCCGAAGTGATCCCGAACGCGCGCGCGTTCGGCCGCGTGGGGCTCGTGCGATGAGGCTCCGCGCCCTGCTCGTCGCGCTGCTCGCCGCCTCGGCGCTGCTGTCCGCCGGCGCCGCGCAGGCCCGCGCGCCGGTGGCCGTCGGCGTCGGGCTGCGGAGTTCCGCGTGTCGATCTACCGCCCGGTCGTCAAGCCGGGCAAGCTCAAGCTCGACCTCCAACAACCGCGGCGAGGACGTGCACGACATCGCCGTCAAGCGCGGGAAGGCAAGCTGATCGCCAAGTCGCGCGCGATCGGCTCGGGCAAGCGCGGAACGCTCCGCGTCACGCTGCGCAAGCCGGGCCGCTACACGCTGGTCTGCCTGATCGCCGACCACGCGAAGCGCGGGATGCGCGCGGTCCTTCGCGTACGCAAGTAACGTTGGCTCCAGAGCGAGCGAAGGGACGACACGCCATGGCCACGGTCGACGAGACGCGCAGCCCCGAGGACCGCGAGGTCCCGGGCATCACCACCGAGCGGGACGAGATCCCCGTCGAGAACCCCGCCACGGGCGAGGTCATCGGGACCGTCCCCAACCTCGGCGAGGACGCCGTCAAGGAGATCGTCCGGCGCGCCCGGGCCGCGCAGCCGGGCTGGGAGGCGATGGGCTTCGAGGAGCGCGGGCGCATCTTCCGCCGCTGCCAGAAGTGGATCACGGACAACAACGACCGGATCATCGCCCAGATCGTCGCCGAGACGGGCAAGACGCCCGAGGACGCGCAGCTCGCCGAGACCGCCTACGTGGCCAACGCGTTCGGCTTCTGGGCCAAGCACGCCCCCGAGTACCTCGCCGACGAGAAGGTCCGCTCGGCCAACGTCTTCGTGCTCGGCCGCAAGCTCGTCGTCCGCTACGCGCCCGTCGGCGTCGTCGGCGTGATCGGGCCGTGGAACTTCCCGCTGACGAACTCCTTCGGCGACTGCATCCCGGCGCTGGCCGCCGGCAACGCCGTCGTGCTCAAGCCCAGCGAGGTCACGCCGCTCACCTCGCTGCTGATGGTCGAGATGCTGCGCGACTGCGGGCTGCCCGAGGACGTCTTCCAGATCGCCACGGGCGACGGGCGAGACCGGCGCCGCGCTGATCGACGACGTCGACTTCATCATGTTCACCGGCTCGACGGCGACCGGCAAGAAGGTCATGGCCAAGGCGGCCGAGACCCTCACGCCCGTGTCGCTCGAGCTCGGCGGCAAGGACCCGATGATCGTCCTCTCCGACGCCGACCTCGAGCGCGCCGCCAACGCGGCGACGTTCTACTCGATGAACAACGGCGGCCAGGTCTGCATCTCGGTCGAGCGCGTCTACGTCGAGGAGCCGGTCTACGACGAGTTCGTGGCCAAGGTCACCGACAAGGTCCGCGCGCTGCGCCAGGGCGTGCCCTCGCAGCCGGGCCAGGTCGACGTCGGCGCGGTCATCTTCCCGCCGCAGCTCGACATCATCGAGGACCACGTCAAGGACGCGGTCGACAAGGGCGCGACGGTCGTCACCGGCGGCCACGGCTCGCGCGAGGGCGGCCGCTTCTACGAGCCGACCGTGCTCACGGGCGTCGACCACACGATGAAGGCGATGACCGAGGAGACCTTCGGCCCGACGCTGCCGATCATGAAGGTCCGCGACGAGGACGAGGCCGTCCGCCTGGCCAACGACTCGCCCGTACGGGCTGGCCGGCTCGGTGTGGAGCAAGGACACCGGCCGCGGCGAGCGCGTCGCGCGCCAGGTCCAGTCGGGCGCGGTGTGCGTCAACGACGTGCAGCTCAACTACGTCGCGCTCGAGCTGCCGATGGGCGGCTGGAAGTCCTCGGGCCTCGGCTCGCGCCACGGCGCCGGCGGCATCCGCAAGTACACCCGCCAGCAGTCGCTGCTCGTGACCAAGCTCGCGCCGAAGAAGGACGTGCACATGTTCCCGTACAAGGCGCGCACGACGAAGCTGCTCGGCCGCGGGATCAAGTTCCTGTACGGCCGCGGCAAGCGCGACTAGCGACCCCGGGACCGTCAGAGACGGTCTCCGCCACTAGCGTGCGGCGGCGATGACCGCCGTCGTCCTCGCGCTGCTCTCCTCGGTCTCGTGGGGAACGGCCGACTTCATGGGCGGGCTGATCTCGCGGCGGCTCAACGTCGTCGCGGTGCTCGTCCTCTCGCAGGGCCCGATGCTCGTGCCCCTCGTCGCCTGGGGGCTGCTCTCCGGCGACCCGGTCACCGCCAAGGGCGTCGTCCTCGGCGCCGTGGCCGGCGCGGCCGGCGCGATCGCGCTGACCGCCTTCTACCGCGCCCTCTCGATCGGGACGATGAGCATCGTCGCGCCGATCTCCGCCGCCGGGGCGATCGTCCCCGTGGTCGCCGGGCTGATCGGCGGCGACCGCCCGGGCACGCTGCAGACGCTCGGGATCGTCGCGGCGATCGCCGGGGTGATCGCCGCCTCCCGCGAGGCGCCGCACGCCGACGCCGACGACGCGGCCGACGCCCGCCAGAGCGTGCTGCTCGCGCTCGTCGCGGCGGCCGGCTTCGGCACGTTCCTGTGGGTGATGGATCCCGCCTCGTCGGCGAGCGTGCCGTGGGCGCTCGTCGCCGCGCGGACGACGTCGAGCGCGCTGCTCGGGATCGTCGTCCTCGTCCGCGCGATCGACCTGCGTCCGGCGCTCGCGCCCCGCTCGTTCGGGGTCGTGCTGCTCGTCGGCGGGCTCGACGTCGGCGCCAACGCGCTCTACGCGACCGCGCTGGGATCCGGCCTGCTCTCGGTCGTCTCCGTGCTCGGCTCGCTCTACCCGGTGATGACCGTCGTGCTCGCGCGGATCGTGCTCGGCGAGCGCGTGCGCCGCATCCAGGAGGTCGGCGTGGTCTCGGTGCTCGCGGGAGTGGCGCTGATCGCGGCCGGATGAATTAGCTTCCGGTGCGATGGGCCGAAGGACCGTCCTCGCGCTGCTGTTGCTGCTGGCCTTCCCGGTCGCCGCGCTCGCCCGCGACTTCGAGCACCCGAAGTCGCACGACCCGAGCCAGCAGTTCGGCCCGGCGTCGGTCCAGCGCCAGGACACGCCGAACGACCCGGCCTACGACGCCGCCGAGGCCGACGACGAGGACGGCCGCTCGTCCTCGAACTTCTACGACGAGGACTTCCGGCTGTTCGGCTTCCCGTCGTCGAACACGCCGCTGGCCCGCTACGGCGCCGGGCCGCACGCCGGCTCGCCGCAGATCCCCGGCGTCAACGCGTCGGGCGCGTGGAAGGTCTCCCGCGGGCGCGGCGACGTCGACATCGCGATCCTCGACACCGGCATCCGCTGGGACAACGAGGCGCTGCGCACGAAGATCCGCCTCAACCGCGGCGAGCTGCCCAAGCCCGAGCGCGCCGACGGCTCGACGTCGCCGACCTACGACCTCGACGGCGACCAGGTGCTGACCGTCGACGACTACGCCAAGGATCCGCGCGTGGGCAAGGCCAAGCCGACCGGCGAGGACCTGATCCGGGTCTTCTCCAACCACAAGGACTCCGACCACAACGGCTACGTCGACGACATCGCCGGCTGGGACTTCTTCGACGACGACAACGACCCGGGCGACGCCTCGAGCTACTTCGCGGCCAAGAACCACGGCACCGGCCGCGCGCTCGACGCGGCCGAGCGCGGCAACGACGGCCAGGGCTCGATCGGCGTCTGCCCGAAGTGCCGGATCGTCCCGGAGCGGATCTGGGACACGTTCGTCTCCGACGGCAACACGGTCGGGCTGGGGATCTCCTACGCCGCGCGCAACGGCGTCGACGTGATCGAGGCGGCCAACGGCTCGCTCTACCACTCGCGCTTCACCGAGGCGGCCAGCCGCTACGCCTACCTCAAGGGCCTGACCCAGGCCTTCTCCGGCGACGACCTCAACACGGCCAACCACAACTACCCGGGCAACTACGGCCACGCGCTGCTCATCCAGGGCACGGTGTCCGACACCGAGGGCCTGGGCGAGAACAACGAGATCACCTCGGCCTTCAAGCTGCCGGTCTCGACCTCGCTGCAGCCGCGCACGTTCTTCCGCAACGGCAACACGACGCAGTTCGGCGGCAAGTCGTCGTTCTCGATGGTCGGCTCGACCGGCTCGCAGGCCACGGGCCAGGCCTCGGGCGCGGCCGCGCTCGTCATCTCCGCGGCCAAGGACGCCGGCGTGCGGCTGCGCCCCGACGAGACCCGCGAGATCCTCGAGCAGACGGCCGAGGACGTCCTGCCGGGCAACACCGCGGGCACCGGCACGGCCGACCCGTCGCAGCCGGGCTGGGACCAGCACTTCGGCTACGGGCGCGCGAACCTCGGCGCCGCGGTGGCGCTGGCCAAGTCGGGGAAGATCCCGCCGCAGGCGGCGATCTGGTCCCCGGACTGGTATGCGCCGCTTGACCGGCTCGACGGCTTCGGTCACGCGGCCTGGCGCGCGCCCGCTTCGCCGCCGGCGGCAAGTACACGTGGAAGCTCGAGTGGGGGCCGGGCCTCGAGCCGACGAGCGGCCAGTGGCACACGATCCGCACGGGCGCGGGCGCCGGCACGCGCAAGAGCTTCGGCTCGCTCGCCGCTGGCGGCGATCCGGGCCGAGCTCGCCAGGCGCCGCACGCCGCAGGACCCGGCCGGGCCGACCTTCCCGGCCAGCGCGCCCGATCCCTTCCAGCACCAGTTCACCGTCCGCTTGACCGTCTCGGCGCCCGGGATCCCGACGGCCGGCGTCGACCGCCGCGTGCTGACGACGTTCACCGACCCGACGCTCGTGCGCAAGCAGCCGAAGCGGATGGGGACCGGCGGCGAGGCGCCGCTGCGCTACGCCGACATCGACGGCGACAACGCCGACGAGCTCGTCGCGCCGCTCGAGGACGGGACCGTCCACGTCTTCAACGACAACGGCAAGGAGGTCAAGGGCTTCCCGGTGCGCACGCAGACGATGAACGTCGCGCGCAAGCACCTCGCCGCGCTGCGCAAGGCCAAGCTCCCGCCGCCGCGCGACCCGCTGCGCGGCCCGGCGATCGGCGACCTCGACGGCGACGGCAAGCTCGAGATCGCCGCCACCGCCGGCACCCGCCTCTACGTGTGGGAGCCGAACGGGAAGCTGCGCCGCGGCTTCCCGCGCTCGGTCTCGAAGAAGCTCTGCGGGCCGGCCTGGGAGGACCAGCAGACCAAGCGCCACAAGTGCGGCTTCATCGGCTCGCCCGCCTTCGCCCGGCTCGACGGCAAGACCAAGCCCGCCGGTGCTCGTCGCCGCCGCGCTGGACGGCAACGTCTACGCCTGGCGGGCCAACGGCAAGCTCGTCTCCGGCTTCCCGCTCGAGCTCGCCGACCCGGGCGAGGCGCCGGCCACCCGCCAGCACGCCGAGTCGATCGGCTCGCCGGCGATCGGCGACCTCGACGGCGACGGGCGCGACGACATCGTCGTGGCCTCCAACGAGGCCTACGGCGCCGAGCAGAGCCCCGCCGACGTCCAGGGCGGCGTGGCCGGCGGCGAGTCGGCGATCCTCGCCGGCGCGGCCGGCGGCTCCTCGCGCCTGTACGCGATCTCGGGCAAGACCAAGCACTTCCTGCCGGGCTGGCCGGCCAAGCTCAACGGCGCGATCCAGACCACGCTGCCGCTGATCGGCCCCGGCCACGACGCCGCGATCGTCAAGCTCGACGGCGCCCCGCGCGTGGTCGCCTCGACGACCGGCGGCTCGCTCTCCGAGCTCGGCCCCGACGGCAAGCTCGTGCGCGCGATGCAGCAGGCGACCTACGGCGCGGGCTCGAACGCCACCGACCGCACCGGCCAGCTCAACCTGTTCGAGTACGCGTCGGTCGGCAAGCTCGCCGGGACGCTCTCGATCGTCAAGTACGGGGTCACGCTCGGCCAGGTCGCGAACCTCGCGCTGTCGGGCCAGAACGCGCCCTACAACCACCTGATCGGCGCCTACGCGGCGGGCACCGGCGCGCCGCTGAACGCGTGGCCGACGGTGACCGACGACTACCAGTTCCTCTCGTCCTCGACGATCGCCCGCGTCGCGCCGGGCGCCGGCGGCGCGCAGGTCGTGGCCGGCACGGGCCTCGGCCTGCTGCACGCCTACGACGGCGCGACGGGCCGCGACGTCGCCGGCTTCCCCAAGCAGACCGGCGGCTGGCTCTACTCGCCGGCCGCGCTGGCCTCGGGCGGGCGCCTGGCCGCGATCACCCGCGAGGGCTACCTCTTCCAGTGGCGCACGAAGGCCCCGAAGTGCCAGAGCGAGTGGCCGTCCTACCGCCACGACGCGCACGGCAGCGGCAACTACGACGCCGACGGCTCGCCGCCGGCCAAGCCCGGCCGCGTGCGGATCGCCCGGCGGGCCAAGAGCTACAAGGTCTCGTTCCTGTCCCCGGGCGACGACCGCTACTGCGGGACGGCGACGAGCTACCGGGTGCGGATCGACGGCAAGCTGCGCAAGGTCGCGGTGCCCAAGGCGGCCGGCGCCAAGCGCGTGGCGATCGTCATCCGGCGCACGAAGCGGGCGCGGCGCCTGAGCGTGCAGGCCGTCGACGACGCGCGCAACGCCGGGCGGCCGCTGAAGCTGCGACTGAGGGGACAGTCCCCTCAGTCTCACCGCCGCCGCTAGCCGAGCCCGACGCCGAGCAGCTCCTCGAGCTCGGCGATCGTCTGCTCGGAGTCCTTGTGCAGGACGGTGGCCATGCCGAGCTGCAGGGCGGGCTTGAGGTTGAAGGGGAGGTCGTCGACGAACACGCACTCGGTCGGCGGGCAGGCCGACGCGCTCGCAGGCCAGCGCGTAGATCTGCGGGGTCGGGCTTGCGGATGCCCACCTCGCCGGAGATCACGACGCCGTCGAAGAGCTCGGCCAGCAGCGCGCGGTCGTAGGAGTCGGTGCCCCACGAGTTCGAGAGCAGGCCGGTGCGCACGCCCGGACGCGCGGGCGCGGCGCACGGCGTCGAGCATCGCGTCGTCGGGCCCGGCGCCGGCGCATCATCCGCGCCGATCAGCGAGCGTGGTGTCGGCGACGCCGAGCATCGCCCCGAAGCGCGGCTCGAAGTCGTCCTAGTCGAGCGCGCCGGTCTCGAGGTCGATGAGCAGCGCGCGGGCGTCCTCGTCGTGGCGGAAGAGCTGGCGCACCGTGTCGGGGTCGATCCCCTCGTCGGCGCAGAAGGCGCCGAACGAGTCGAAGAGGTCGGTCGTCAGGACCCCGCCGTAGTCGACGAGGAGGCCCGTCCGCGGCTCAGCCACGCGGACCCGAAGGCCATCTCCTCGGCGCGCCGCGCGAGCTCGAGCACGCCCTCGCCGAACTTCTTCAGGTACGGGTCGTCGGTCGCGCCGCTGATCGCGCGCTTGTAGTTGCCCTCCATGAACACGATCGACTTCCACAGCGCGAGCGTGCGGTACCAGCGGATGTCGGTCATCGAGCGCCCCGAGCGCTCCTCGTAGCGGGCGATCAGCTCCTCGCGCCGCGGGAAGCCGGGCGCGCGCGTGACGCCCGGTGAGCTCGAACATGCCGGCGGGCGGGTCGTCGCGGTCGGCCCACAGCGTGCACAGGTAGCCGAGGTCGGCCAGCGGGTCGCCGATCGTCGCCATCTCCCAGTCGAAGATCGCGTTGCAGCGCGCCGGGGCCTGCAGGCGCGTACATGGTGTTGCCCAGCCGGTAGTCGCCGTGGACGATCGTCGCCGGGCCGGACTCGGGCAGGTGCTCGCCCGAGCCACGGCGCCGACGCGCTCGACCTGGGGGATGTCGCGCGTCTTGTTGTGGTCCCACAGCCCGCCGAAGCGGCGCAGCTGGCGCTCGAGGTAGCCCTGCGGCTTGCCGAAGCCCTCGAGGCCGACCTCCTCCCAGGGCACGGCGTGGATCTCGACGAGCGCGTCGATCAGCTCCTCGCCGACGCGGCGGCGGTCCTCCTCGTCGTCGAGCTCGGCGGGGATCGTCGAGGTGATCACGTGGCCCGGGCACGCGCTCCATCAGGTAGAACGGCGCGCCGATCACCGTCTCGTCGTCGCAGGTGGCGAGCACCTCGGGGACGCGGGCGTGGCCGGCGGTCGCCTTGAGCACGCGGGCCTCGCGCAGGACGTCGTGCGCGCTGGGCGGCAGCGGCCCGCGGGGCGGGCGGCGCAGCACGAACTGGATCCCGCCGCGGGCCACGGCGTAGGTCACGTTCGAGTGGCCCTCGCCGACGGGCTCGATCAGCGGCTCGTCGTCGCCGGCCGAGTCGGGCAGGTGCTCGTCGAGGAAGGCCAGCGGCCCTCGAGCACGAGGAGCGGCTCGCGCTCGTTCTGCTCCGCCTCCGCCGCGTCGGCGACGATGTCGTCAGGGGCGATGGCCATGGCGCGGACGGCAGCCTAGAAGATCGCCGGCCGGTCGCGGTCGCCGGGTACCCTGCGGGCCCGATGCAGCAGCTCTGGCTTCTCCGGCACGGCGACGCGGAACCGCACGGATCCCGCGAGGACGCCGAGCGCCGGCTGACGCCCAAGGGCGAGCTCCAGGCCCGCGCCGCCGGCGTGGCGATCGCCCGGCTCGGCCTGCAGATCGACACCGCGCTCACGAGCCCGCGGGTCCGCGCGCTCGACACCGCGCGGATCGCCTGCGACGCGGCGGGGATCGAGCGCTTCCAGGTGCACGACCCGCTCTCGGGCGGCTTCGACGCGCAGGACGCCGCCGCGCTGCTGTCCGGGCGCTGGAACGACGCCCGCGTGCTCGTCGTCGGCCACGAGCCCGACTTCTCGCACCTCGTCCACGAGCTGACCGGCGGCGACGTCGTCGTCAAGAAGGGCGGGCTGGCCGGGATGCGGGTCAACCCCGACGGGGGCGAGCTGCTCGCGCTGCTGCGCCCGAGCGAGCTGCTGGCGATCGCCGGCGGCGACCTCGACTGAGTCGAGCGACCCCACGAGCCCCGCACCCGCCTGCACGCGTCCCGCGGCGCCGGATCGGCACGCGCACGAACGGGCCCGTGCTGATCGCACTGTGCCCGTTCTGCGCGCACCGCCCTGCATCCGCGGGCCACGCACATCCGGGCACGGCGCCCGTCGGGTCGCTCGACTGAGCGACCCGGCGCGCTAGGAAGGCAGCGCCGCCGCGGGCAGGGCCGGGTCGACGATGTTGTCGAACCAGCGCCCGCTGAGGGGCTTGAGGTCGCCGATCGCGCCCATCACCGCGGCGCCGGTGCGCAGCTCGACGAGCGACAGCAGGCGCGCGAGCCGGTCGCGGCGCGCGTGGCCGTGCGGCGACTCGTCGAAGGCCCAGCCCGACGCGGCCGCCTCGTCCTCGCCGATCACGATCGTGACCTCGGAGGGACGACGGCGGGCGACCTCCTCGACGAGCTCGTCGTCGTGGTCGGCGTGTCCTGCGATGGCCAGTACGTCGCTCATGGGAAGCACAATCTGTCGGCCGCGACTTAACCGGGTGTGAAGGGCCGTAAACCCCACCCTAAATCTTTGGGCGTACGTACCCTCAAGAGGTATGCCCGAGCTCCCCGAGGTCGAGATCACCGCGCGCCGCATCGGCGCGGCCGTCGCGGGCGTCGCGGATCGAGTCGGCGATGGCGCCGGGGATCAACGCGCTGAAGACGTTCGACCCGCCGCTCTCGGCCGTCGAGGGCGGGCTGATCACCGGCGTCGGCCGCCGGGGGAAGATGTTCACGATCGCGCTTCGGCGGCGACCTCGTCCTGCTGCTCCACCTGATGTCGGCCGGGCGCCTGCAGCTCTACGACAAGCGCGCCTCGATGCGCGACCGCACGTCGCGCCTGCTGCTGCGCCTGGACGGCGACCGCGAGCTGCGCCTGCGCGAGTTCGGGACCAAGCAGGCGGCGTGGGTGAAGCTCTACCGCGCCGGCGAGCTCGAGGCCGACGACGCGCTGTCCACGCTCGGGCCCGAGGCGTGGCCCGAGCCGCCCGCGGACCTCGGCCGAGCGCCTGGCCGAGCCGCGGCCGCTGCACGCGCTGCTGCGCGACCAGCGGGTGATCGCCGGGATCGGCCGCTCGTGGGTCGACGAGATCCTGTGGACGGCCAAGCTCTCGCCGTTCAAGCGCGGCGCCGACCTCGACGCCGACGAGGTCGAGGCGCTGCGCGCGGCGATCCGGTGCCGAGCTCGACCGCGCGATCGAGCACTACGAGGAGGTCGTCACCCTCCCGATCCCGGACAAGCTGCCGATGCCGCTGCGCGTCCATCGCCAGCAGGGCGAGCCGTGCCCGCGCTGCGGCGACAAGCTCGAGGCGGTCTTCTACGAGGACTACGTGATGAGCTACTGCCCGACCTACCAGACGGGCGGCAAGCTCCTCAAGGACCGCCGGCTGTCGCGGCTGCTCAAGTAGGCGCGCTTCCGGCACGCCTTCGTGGCGATCGCGCGGTGATCGGTCGCTCCGGGCCTGCTTGGATGGTCGCCATGCTCGAACCCGGCGACACCGCACCCGACTTCACCCTGCCCGACCAGCACGGCGAGCCCGTGACGCTCTCGGCGCTCCGGCCCGCCCCGGTCGTCCTCTACTTCTATCCGAAGGCCGACACCCCCGGCTGCACGACGCAGGCCTGCGGCGTGCGCGACCGCCGCGCCGACTACGCCGGCGCGGGCGCCGTCGTGCTCGGCGTCTCCAAGGACAAGCCGACCGCGCTGGAGAAGTTCGACGTCAAGCACGACCTCGGCTTCCCGCTGCTCTCCGACGAGGACCACGCCGTGGCCGAGGCCTACGGGGTGTGGGTCGAGAAGTCGATGTACGGCCGCACGTACATGGGCATGAGCCGCTCGACCTTCGTCATCGACGGCGAGGGCACGATCGCCCACGTGATCGAGAAGGTCTCGCCCAAGACCCACGACGACGAGGTGCTCGCCGCGCTGGGGCGGCTGAGCGGCGCGGCCGCCTAGGCCCTCAGCCCCACCACTCCGGCTTCATCTCGACCTCGTCGCCGGTGGGCGAGCCGAAGGCGACGAGCAGCGCGCCGTCGGGGCCGGCCTGCATCCCGCGGGTCGCGGTCGGGGCGACGCGCAGCGCGTCCAGCGGGGACAGCTCGACCTCGTCGCCCTCGACGTTGAAGGTCGCGCCGCCCTCGAGCAGGAGGTAGATCTCCTCCTGGGTCTGGTGATGGTGGCCGAAGGGCGCGCGCGTGTCGGGCTCGAGGCGGAACAGGCTGACGCCGGACCCGTCGAGCTCGAGGTTCGTCCGCGCGAAGCGCGCCTCGAAGCCCTCCATCCCGAACTGCGGCGCCATGTCCTTGACGTCGTCCTTGAGGTTGATCTTCGTGTAGTCGGGCATGAGCCCGGACTACCCGCTCAGGCCGCGCGCCGCACGAGCGTCACGCCGTCGCGGATCGGCAGCAGCGTGGCGATCAGCGCGGGGTCGCCCGCGAGGCGGGCGTTGAGCTCGTCGATGAGCTTCGGCTGCTCGCGGTCCGGGTCGAGCACCGTGCCGTCCTGCAGCGTGTTGTCGAGCACGATCAGGCCGCGCTCGGCGAGCTTGGGCAGCACGGCGTCGAAGTACGCCGGGTAGCCGGTCTTGTCGGCGTCGACGAACACGAGGTCCCACGGGCCGTCGAGCCCCTGCACGGTCTCGAGCGCCGGCCCGTGGCGGATCTCGACCCGGTCGCCGTACGGGCTCGCGTCGAGGTGGCGGCGGGCGAAGGCGACGCGGTCGGGGTCGACCTCGCAGGTGACGATGCGCCCGTCCGGCGGCAGCGCGGCGGCCATCGCCAGCGCCGAGTAGCCCGAGTAGGTCCCGATCTCGAGCACGCGCCGGGCGCCGGTGGCCCAGACGAGCGTCTCGAGGAAGCGGCCCTCGAGGCGGCCGGTGAGCATCTGCGGCGAGTCGAGCGACGCGCGGGTCTCGGCCTCGAGCGCGTCCAGCCACGCGGGCGGCGCCGTGGTGTGGGCGTCGGTGTAGGCGGCGATCGCGGGATCGGTGATGTCCATGCCCGGGCAACGGTAATCCTCCGGCGCCGCCGGTGCTTCGGCGTAGCATCGAGCCGTGTCGCCGCGGCTACCGCTCGCCGACCTCGGGTCCTTCATCGACGCCGTCGGTCAGTTCTTCTCGAGCCTCGCGGACATCTCCTGGGTTCCGCTGCTCATCGGGCTGGCCTGCTTCGGCACCTACCTGACCTTCCGCGCCCGCGCGTACTTCAACGTGCTGCGCGCCGCCTACCCACCGAGCGCATCGAGTTCCGGCGGATCTGGGGCGCCTACGTGGCCGCCTACGGCTTCAACAACGTCGTGCCCGCGCGCGGCGGCGACGTGATGAAGCTCTTCCTCGTCAAGAGCTCGATCGCGAACTCCACCTATCCCGCGGTCGGCTCCTCGTTCTTCGTCGAGGCCGTCTTCGACCTCGTGATCGGCGGCTCGGCCCTGATCTTCGCGCTGACCCAGGGGGCGTTCCCCAAGCCCCCGGACTTCGCCAAGCTCGGGGCCTTCGACCTGTCGTTCTTCGCCGGGCACCCGCGCTTCACGCTGTTCCTCATCACCGCGCTGATGGTCCTCGTGCTCGTCGGCTTCGCGCTGCTCTCCGCGCGCGTCAAGGCGTTCTGGGCCCGCGTCAAGCAGGGCGTGACGATCCTCTGGGACCGCCCGCGCTACTTCAAGGAGGTCTTCCTCGTCCAGCTCGCGGGCTGGGGCTTCCGCTTCACGGCCTTCTGGATGCTGCTCTCGGCCTTCGGGATCGGCGGCTCGGTCCGCAACGTCCTGCTCGTGCTCGGCGTCAACGCGATCGCCGCCTCGGTCCCCTTCACCCCGGGCGGCGCGGGCGTCGTGCAGGCGCTGCTGATCAAGGTCTTCGCCGGCACGGCGAGCACGTCGCTCGTGGCCGCCTACTCGGTCGGCCAGCAGATCGCGATCGGGGCGTTCTCGTTCGCGCTCGGCTTCGTGGCGATCGTCTGGGTCTTCCGCTTCCGCTCGTTCAAGGAGGTCATCGCGGCGGGCCGGGCCGAACGGGCCGCCGCGGCCTGAAAGCGGCCGTAGTACTGGATCGCATGGAAGGCTTCGGAGGACTCTTCGGCGACCCGGACGAGCTGCAGAAGCGGATGGCGGAGTTCGCCGACCAGATGCAGTCCCAGCAGACGCTGGCCTGGGCCGACAACGCGATCAAGCTCGCCGTCGACCTGACGGTCGCGGCCATGCAGCGCGCGAACATCCAGGGCACGACGGAGGAGCAGGCCGCTCAGCTCCGTCAGGTCATGGCGACCGTCTTCCCCGAGGCGGTCACCCTCGTGCGCGAGGCGCGCGAGGGCCTGCGCTGAGCACCGCGCTCGCCGTCACCGCGACGGGCGCCGGCCCGCCGGTCGTGCTCGTCCACGGCCGCGGCGAGGACGCGCGCTCGTGGGACGACGTCGTCGAGCGACTGTCGGCGAGCGCCCGCGCGATCGTCTACGACCGCCGCGGCTACGGCGGGTCGCCCGCCCCCGAGGAGTACCTGGGGACCACCGCCTCCGAGCAGGGCGAGGACCTGATCGGCGTCATCGAGGCCCACGCCGACGCGCCCGTGCTGCTCGGCGCCCGCGACGTCGGCGCGCTGGCCGCGCTCGACGTGCTGCTGCGGCGTCCGGCGCTCGTCCGCGCCGCCGTGCTCGATCGCCCCGCCGCTGTTCGCGCTCGTGCCCGAGGCGACCGACGAGCTCGGGGCCGAGCGGACGGCGATCGGCGAGCGGCTGGCCCGCGAGGGCCCGCGCGGCGCGATGGAGGCCTGGCTCGGCCATCCGGCGCCGGACATCCCGCCGCGGGCGTTCTTCGCCGACTACGCCGGGCTGGCCACGCTCCCGGTCTCCCGGCGCGAGCTGCGCGGCGATCGCGATCCCCGTCGCCGTGCTGCCCGGCGCCCGCGCCGAGCCGCACGTCGACATGGCCGCCCGGCGCCTGGCCGAGCTGCTCCCGCACGGCGCCTACGACGACCGGGCCACGACCGGCGACGCCCTGGCCGCGCTGGCCTAGGCTGGGGCGATGCCCGCCACCGCCCAGCAGCGCCGCCGCCAGGACCGCCTCGAACGGGTCATCGGCCTGGCCGCCCCGGCGCTCGACGCGGTGCTGTGGGTCGGCGACCGGATCTCCCGCACGGTGAGCAAGGACGATCCGTCCTACGACCCGCCGCGCCCGCCCGCCGCGGACTCGATCGTCCGCCGCGGCGCCCGCCCCCGCGAGCGCTAGCAGTCCCCGCGCCCTCCGGGGCTACCATCCCCGCCCCGTGAGCGACGCATCCGCCATCCTCGCGGCCGAGGCCGAGCGCCGCCGCTGGGCGGTCCCCGCCGCCGTGCTGGGCGCCTTCCTGCCGCTGGCCGCGCTGCTCATCGGCGTCTCGGTGCTGCGCGGGCCGCAGAACCGCCTGGCCTACCTGATCCACCTCGACGAGAAGCAGCCGACGTTCGTGCTGCTCGGGCTCGTGCTCAGCGTCGGCGATCCTCGGGTTGACCGCGGCGCTCGTGTACCTCTTCGACGCGGTCCGGGCGCGCCGGCCCGGGGTGTCGCCGGCGTTCAAGCCGGCGCTGATCGTCGGCGGGGTCGGCACGGCGATCGTCGGCGTGCTGTCCTCGACGCTGGCCAACGCCTGGCCGCAGGCGTTCCCCTTCCAGGTCGTCGCCGGCGCGCGGATCCACGACTTCGTCGTCTCGGGCCCGCAGACCTACGAGTCCTCGCAGGACGTGTTCAGCTCGCCGCTGGTCGCGGGGATGACGTTCGCCCAGATCCTCTTCACCCTGCTGCTCGTCGGCGGCCTGATCGTGACCTCGATCAACGCGATGCGCGTCGGCCTGCTGACCCGCGTGATCGGCTGGATCGGCGTGTTCGCCGGGATCCTCTTCGCCTTCCCGGTCCTGTCGCCGATCCCGATCGTGCCCGGCGTCTGGCTCGGGGCGCTGGCCCTGATCTACGCGGGGCGCTTCCCGGGCGGCACGCCCGCCGGCCTGGGTCACCGGCGACGACGAGCCGTGGACGTCGCTGTCCGACCAGCGCGAGCGCGCGCTGGCCGCGCGCGGGGAGGAGTCGGCGACCTCCGCCGATCCCGCGCCCGCCGACGCCGGCGCCGCCGCACCTCCCGCGGCCGCACCAGCCCGCGCGCCCCGGCGCGGCCCGCCGCAAGCGCAAGAAACGCCGCTGAACCGGCCTTCGGACCTTCGTCCGAGTGACAATCGTCACTCCGGGTAGCCCGAACTTGTAGGGATTTTCGCCAGTTCGACGGAGGGAGGAGTTCATGGCGACTCCGAGGAGGGACCACGCCGGAGACGCGTGACGGCACTGCCGAACGCGTCGAGGAGGGGCACCGCGCCGCACGCGCCGAGCGCGACGCATCCGCAGGGGGAGCCGTCGCCAGCGCGGGGTGGACCCCGGCCGATCCGGGCCCGCTCGGCCTCGCGGCGTTCGCGCTGACCACGTTCGTGCTCAGCATGTTCAACTCGGGCCTGATGAACGGCGACAAGGGCGATCGCGGTCGTGCTCGGCCTCGCGCTCGCGTACGGCGGGCTCGCGCAGCTCGCTCGCCGGCCTGTGGGAGTTCCGCACCGGCAACACGTTCGGGGCCACCGCGTTCTGCTCGTACGGAGCGTTCTGGATCTCGTTCTGGGCGTTCGAGCAGTTCTACGCGCAGCAAGGTCCCCGACGCGTACGACGGGCAAGGCCGTCGGCCTGTACCTCATCGCCTGGGGCATCTTCACGACGTACATGTTCATCGCCTCGCTGCGGACCACCGGCGCGATCGCCGTCGTGTTCCTGCTGCTCGCGGCGACGTTCATCATCCTCGGCATCGGCAACGCCGGTGGCAACGAGAGCATCGTCAAGCTCGGCGGCTACGTCGGCCTCGCGACCGCCGCCGCCGCGTGGTACGCGTCCTTCGCCGGGCGTGACCAACTCGACGTTCGGCAAGGTCGTCCTGCCGGTCAAGCCGCTCAGCATCGGCGCTGACCACGCACGCAACCGCCCGTCCGCGCCACCCTCTCCGGGGGCGCGGACGCGCCGGTCCCATTCGGAGTAGAACTCGTCGGAGACCCGCCCCGACAGGAAGGAGGGCCATGTCCGCCACGCACAAGACACCCACCGGTGAGGAGCTGGAGAAGCGCCTGACGGAGCTGTTCGACCAGGAGTACTTCGACCCGCCCGAGGCCTTCGTCAAGAACGCGCTCCTCAACGATCCGAAGATCTACGAGGAGGCCGACGAGGACTGGCAGGGCTGGTGGACCAAGCAGGCCAAGGAGCTGCACTGGTTCACGGAGCCCACCGAGGCGCTCGACGACTCCGACCCGCCGTTCTACAAGTGGTTCACGGACGGCAAGATCAACGCGTCCTACAACGCCTCGACCGCCACGTCGAGGCCGGCAACGGCGACCGCGTCGCCTTCCACTGGCACGGCGAGGAGGGCGAGGACGCGCGACGTCACCTACGCCGATCTGCACCGCGACGTCCAGAAGTTCGCCAACGCGCTGAAGGACCAGGGCGTGGAGAAGGGCGACGTCGTCGGGATCTTCCTGCCGATGATCCCCGAGGTCGTCGTGGCGATGCTCGCCTGCGCGCGCATCGGCGCGCCGCACAACGTCGTCTTCGGCGGCTTCTCCGCCGACTCGGTCAAGGAGCGCATGGAGTTCTCCGAGGCCAAGGCGCTCATCACCGTCGACGGCGCCCGGCGCAAGGGCAAGACCGCGCCGATCAAGCAGGAGGTCGACAAGGTCATGGGCGACCTCGACACGCTCGAGACGATCGTCGTCGTCCAGCACACGAAGGCCGACTGCGAGATGCAGGACGGTCGCGACGTCTGGTTCCACGAGGTCTGCGACGCGGCCGACGACGAGTGCCCGGCCGAGGAGCTCGACGCCGAGCACCCGCTGTTCATCCTCTACTCGTCGGGCTCGACGGCGAAGCCGAAGGGCATCCAGCACACGACCGGCGGCTACCTGACGGGCGTGGCGGCGACGACGAAGTACGTCTTCGACCTCAAGCCCGAGGAGGACGTCTACTGGTGCTCGGCCGACGTCGGCTGGGTCACCGGCCACTCGTACATCGTCTACGGGCCGCTGCTCAACGGCATCACCTCGGTGATGTACGAGGGCGCGCCGGACTACCCCCACAAGGGCATCTGGTGGGAGCTCTGCGACAAGTACGACGTGACGATCTTCTACACCGCGCCGACCGCGATCCGCGCGTGCATGAAGTGGGGCGCCGACAAGGCCGCCGAGCACGACCTGTCCTCGCTGCGGCTGCTCGGCACGGTCGGCGAGCCGATCAACCCGAAGGCGTGGCTCTGGTACCACGTGGTCATCGGCGGGGAGCACTGCCCGATCGTCGACACGTGGTGGCAGACCGAGACGGGCCACATCATGATCACGCCCGCTGCCGGGCATCACCCGGACCAAGCCCGGCTCGGCCACCCAGCCGTTCCCCGGCATCCACGCCGAGGTCGTCGACGAGTCCAGCGGCGACGAGCTGGACGAGGGCCAGGGGCTGCTCGTCCTGCGCCGGCCGTGGCCGGGGATGCTGCGCACGCTGTACGGGGACGACGACCGCTACCGCGAGACCTACTGGGAGCGCTTCGGCGACGACACCTACCTCGTCGGCGACGCCGCCCGCAAGGACGCGGACGGCTACTACTGGGTGATCGGGCGCATCGACGACGTCGTCAACGTGTCCGGCCACCGGCTCTCGACCGCCGAGGTCGAGTCCGCGATCGTCTCGCACCCGAAGGTCGCCGAGGCGGCGGTCATCGGGCAGTACGACGAGGACTCGGGCCAGGCGATCTGCGCCTTCGTCACCCTCGAGGGCGACGAGGACGAGGGCACCGACGAGGTCGAGCAGGAGATCCGCGGAGTCGTGGCCGACAAGATCGGCAAGTTCTCGCGGCCCAAGCGGATCATCTGGGCCGGCGACCTGCCCAAGACGCGCTCGGGCAAGATCATGCGCCGCCTGCTGCGCGACATCGCCGAGGGCAAGGAGCTCGGCGACGTCACCACGCTCCGCGACCCCGACGTCATGGCGACGCTCGAGGGCAAGATCAAGGAGCGCCAGGCCGAAGGCGGAGAGGACTAGTCCGCTAGCCCGATCCGTCCGCCGGGCCGGCGGGGAGACCGCCGTCTCCCCGCCCACGCCGCGGCCCGAACCTGGTAGGAAGGGCAGGTGATCTTCCGCCAGGTCACCCACGACGACCTCGGCTGCGCCTCCTACCTGATCGGCGACGAGCACGCCGGCGTGGCCGCCGTCGTCGATCCCCGGCTCGACGTCGGCGAGTACCTGCGCCTCGCGCGCTACCTCGGCGTGCGCATCGAGCACGTGCTCGAGACCCACACCCACGCCGACCACGTCTCCGGCCACGGCCGGCTCGCGTCGGCCACCGGCGCGCGCATCCACGTGCACCGCGCGGCCGAGGCCGAGTACGAGCACGAGGCGTTCGACGACGGCTGGGAGCTCGAGCTCGGCGGCGTCCGGGTGCGCGCGCTGCACACGCCCGGCCACCGCCCCGAGCACACGGCCTTCCTGCTGACCGACACCGCCCGCGGCGACGAGCCGTGGGCGGTGCTCACCGGCGACTCGCTGTTCGTCGGCGACGTCGCCCGCCCCGACCTCGCGGTCGAGAAGGAGGAGGGCGCCCGCGGCGTCTTCCGCTCGCTGCACGAGCAGCTGCTCTCGCTGCCCGACGACGTCGAGGTCTGGCCCGGCCACCTCGGCGGCTCGCTGTGCGGCGGCCCGGGCATGGACCTCAAGGTCGCCACGACGATCGGCTTCGAGCGCGCGCACAACGCGCTGCTCGCAGATCGCCGACGAGGACGCGTTCGTCGAGCGCGCGCTGGCCGCGCTCGGGCCCGCAGCCGCCGAACTTCCAGAACATCGTCGCGCTCAACCGCGGCCCGTTCAGCACCGAGAGCGCCGACCCGCACCCGCTGACGCCGCGCCAGGTCGACCAGGCCCGGCGCGACGGGGCGCTGCTCGTCGACGTGCGCACCGACGTGCAGTTCGACGACGCCCACATCCCCGGCGCGGTGGCGATCACGATGCTGCGCGCCGGCTTCGGCACGCAAGCTCGCCTGGCTGGCCGAGCCCGCGCAGCCGGTCGTGCTGATCGGCCGCGACGACGACGACGCCTCCGACGGCGCCGGCCTGGCCGAGTCGGTCGGCATCACCAACGTCGCCGGCTTCCTGTCGGGCGGCATGACGAGCTGGCGCGAGGAGGGCTGGCCGGTCGCGCGCACCGAGCGCATCGGCGTGCGCGAGCTGCTCGAGCGCGCGCGACGCAGCTCCAGGTGCTCGACGTGCGCGAGGCCAGCGAGTGGCGCGACGGCCACATCCCCGGCTCGATCCACACGCCCTACCACGACATCCACGCGCTGCCGGACGGCCTCGACCCCGAGCGGCCGGTCGCGGTGATCTGCGCCTCGGGTCAGCGGGCGGCGGTCGGCGCGAGCCTGCTCGCCGCGCCACGGCGCCGAGCAGGTGATCCACGTCGTCGGCGGCGGCGTGGGGACGTGGGAGCGCGAGGGCGGGCCGGTGGAGCGCGGCTAGGCCGGCACGGCGTCGCGCCGGCGCGCCGTCAGGAACATGAGCTCGCCCGCGGGGTCGCCCTGCAGCGTGGCGTCGAACCCGGCCTCGCGCACGTCGGAGAGCGCCTGGCGCGGATCTCCGGCGTTGGTGTGGATCTCGGCGATGATCCGCGAGACGTTGCGCAGGCGGTCTCCGGCGTTGGCGAAGATCGCGAACTCGCCGCCCTCGCAGTCGACCTTGAGCAGGTCGATCGGCCGGTCGAGGACCTCGGCGATCGGGACGGCCGGCACGTCGATCGAGTCGGTCATCGCGACGACCGCCGGAGTCGGTGGGCAGCGTCGAGTTGCGGATGTCGCGCTCGGGCCGCAGGTAGAGCCGGACCGACGCGGCGCCGTCGCCCACGACGGCGGCCTGGCGGCAGTCCACGCCCCAGCTCGGCCGTGTTGGCGCGGCTCGCCTCGTGCAGCTCGGGGTGCGGCTCGTAGCTGATACCCGCGCGCCGCGGCGCGCGGCCCGCATCGCGAACAGGCCGACGTTGCCGCCGATGTCGACGACCCGCCAGCCGTCCCGCACGCCGTACCCGGGATGGTCGTAGACGCCCTCTCGAAGATCTCGTAGGTCAGCGTCCAGGCGAGGTCCGCGTTGGGCGCCGCGACCCGCACGCCGCCGATCCGCAGGCCGCGCCGGTCGCTCAGGGCATGGCGCCGCGCCAGCGACACGGGGCTGACGCCGTCGCGCAGCGCGCGCCGCAGGCGCAGGCCGCGCCAGCGAAGCACGTCGATCGTGCCGAGCACGCGCGTCGGGAGGGCGTTGCGGAGCCGCTTCTTCATCGCGCGGCCGACGTTACGTTGGCCCGCTTTGGCAGATAATGAAAAGCGGTGAAGCTCGGCTAGCCGGCCGGCTCGGCCACGTAGACCCGCAGCTCCCGCGGCGCGCCCTTGCCCTTGAAGCGCCACTTGCGCCTGACGTTGATCTGCTCCCCGTCCAGGCGGTCGCGGACGACGTCGGAGACCAGCACCTCGCCGGGGCCGGCCGCGGCCGCGATCCGGGCGGCGACGTTGACCGCCACGCCGTAGTAGTCGCCGCCGAGAGCGCGCGGGCGCCCGACGTGCACCCCGGCCCGCAACCGCGGCGTGTACCCGTCGGCCTCGACGCCCGCCGCCGCGTCGACGGCCCGGTGCGCGGCCTGCACCGCCAGCGCGGGATCCTCGAAGACGGCCATCATCCCGTCGCCGATCCGCTTGACCACGCGGCCGTCGCACGCGCGGACGCAAGGCTCGATCGCCACGCCGACGTTGCGCAGGAGCTCGAGCGCCGGCTCGTCGCCGACCTCCAGCGCCCAGGAGGAGAACTCGACCAGGTCGGTGAAGACGATCGCGACGTCGTGATCGCCGGCGCCGCGTCCCTGGGCCTCGCCGAGCGACTGCCAGACCTGCAGCGCGCTCATCCCGAGCTCGCGCAGCGCGCTCGGTCGCGCCTCGCCGGCCTCGGACAGCACGCGGGCGACGACCTGCGGCGGCTCGTCGCCGGCCAGGGAGAGCGGGTCGCCGTAGCGGTGGTCTCCGGGCAGCCGCCGTCGCGCCGCGCGAGCGAGGGCGACGAGGCGAGGAGTCGCGTCGATTCGCGTGGCGGCGGCTCGGAGGCGCTCGGCGCGGCTGGTGTCAGGCACGCCCGGAACGCTACGAAACCGCGCCAGAAACCAACGCTCGGGGTGGGCGAAACCTTGCGGGTGCAGCAAAAAACCGGTACGACACTGATGCTTCTCTCATGAGCACTCACGCCGGAGCCACTCCAGAGGCGGCCGCGAGACTGGCGGAGCTCGACCGAGCCGGCCTCCTCGACGTCGCGCCGGACCCCGCCTTCGACCGGCTCGCCCGGTTGGCCCGGCGCGCGTTCGACGCGGCCGCCGGCGCCATCACCGTGGTCGGCAGCCGGGGGATGCGCAACCTCGGCCGCGACGGCCTGGCCGAGCCGTGGGCGTCCTCCCGGGAGATCGCCGGCGAGGAGCTGCTGCTGACGACGGTCGTCGAGCAGGGGCAGGCCGTGGCCGCCACCGACCTCGGCGCGCTCCCGGGCATGCCGTCGAGCTTCGGGATGGCCTCCGGCGCCACCGCGCCCGTGCACGGGCCGTCCGGCGTCGTGCTCGGGGCGATCTCCGTGGTCACGAACGAGGAGCGCGAGTGGACCGACCGCGACCTGGCCGTGCTCGCCGACTTCGCCGAGACGGTCTCGAGCGAGATCGACCTGCGGATGACCGCCGGCTCGGTGGCCCGGCGCGAGCGCCGCGCCGCGGCCCAGCAGCGCGCGCTCGAGCTGATCACCGGCGACGCGCCGCTCGAGGAGTCGCTGACGGCCGTGGCCGAGGCGATCGAGGACGCCGTCGGCCACGAGCTGCGCTGCTCGGTGCTCCTGCTCGACGCCGAGGCGGGCGTCGTGCGCGACGTCGCCGGGCCGAGCCTGTCCCCGGATGCGTTCCGGGCCGCGTTCGACGGTGACGCCGGTCGGGCCGGAGTTCGGCCGTTGCGGCACCTCCGACGATGCCGGCGGCGCCCGTCGTGAGCGCCGACGTGCGGACCGATCCGAAGTACGAGGAGCATGCGCCCTGCTGCAGGAGCACGACATCGCCGCCGCCTGCTCGACGCCGATCCTCGCCGAGGACGGCTCGGTGCTCGGCACCTTCGTCATCTACTACGACCGCCCCCGCGAGCCCGACGAGCAGCACGAGGCGCTCGTGGCCGAGGCCGTCCACTTGTCGCGTCTGGCCATCGACCGCGACATCGCGCGCAAGACGCTGCTCGACGCGACCCGCCGCACCTCGGACCTCGCCGCCGAGCACGCCGCCCTGCGCCGGGTCGCCACGGAGGTCGCCCGCGGCGCCGCGCCCGAGGTCGTCGTGCGGATCGCCGCCGAGGAGGCGGCGCGGCTGCTCGACGCCGACGTCGCCTGGCTCGACGCGCGCGCCGACCGCCGCGCGCACGACCGCACCCGGCGGATCGCCGCTCCGGTCGGCGGCACCGACGAGGGCGGTCGCGTGCTCGTGGCCCAGCGCCACGAGCGCGCCTTCACGTCCGAGGACGAGGCGCGGCTGAGCTCCTTCGCCGAGCTCGTCGGCGCGGCGATCGCCAACGCGGAGAGCCGCGATCGCCTCGCCGCCCGCTCCACGCGCGACCCGCTGACCGAGCTGCCCAACCACCGCGAGCTGCACGAGCGCCTGCGCGACGCCGTGGAGACGGCCGAGCGCGACAGCGCCCCGCTGGCCGTCGTGATCTTCGACGTCGACTCGTTCCGCGACGTCAACGACATGCACGGTCACCGCGTCGGCGACGCGGTGCTGGCCGAGATCGCCCGCCGCCTGTCGTCGGTCGTGCGCACCGGTGAGACGCTGGCCCGCTTCGGCGGCGACGAGTTCGCGCTGCTGCTGCCCGGCTCGTCCGCGGTCGGCGCGCGGGCCACGGCCGAGCGCGCCCGCACCGCGGTCGGCGGCGACTCCGGGCCCGAGGGCGCCTCGCTCGGCGTCTCGGCCGGCGTGTCGGTCTTCGAGCCCGGCGCCGACTCGACCGAGCTGCTCGCGCGCGCCGACGAGGCCTGCCAGCGCGCCCAGCGCGAGGGCGGCGACCGCGTCGCGGTGTGGGACCCGGCCGACGACCGGCTGTCGCCCGATCAGCGCACGCGCCAGGCCGCGCGCATGCGCGCCCTGGCCGGCGTCCGCGCCCTGGCCCGCGCGGTCGACGCCAAGGACGCCTCGACCCATCGCCACTCCGAGCGCGTCGCCCACCTGGCCAGCCAGCTCGCGCGCGAGCGCGGGTGGACGGCCCACCGCACCGAGCTGCTGCGCACCGCCGCGCTGATCCACGACGTCGGCAAGATCGGCGTCCCCGACCGCGTGCTGCTCAAGCGCCGCCCGTTGACCGACGCCGACTGGGCCGCGCTGCACGAGCACCCGACGCTCGGCGCGCAGATCGCGGCCGAGATCCTCACGCCCGAGCAGGTCACCTGGATCCAGGAGCACCACGAGCGCATGGACGGCGGGGGCTACCCCGACGGGATCCCCGGCGGCCACATCTCCGACGGCGGCCGCCTGCTCGCGCTCGCCGACGCCTGGGACGCGATGACCAGCGTGCGCGCCTACCGGGAGCCGATGAGCGGCGCCGAGGCCCTGGCCGAGTGCCGTCGCTGCGTCGGCACGCAGTTCGCCCCCGAGGGCGTCGCCGCGCTCGAGCGGCTCAACGACCGCGGGCTGCTCGGCGACCTCGCCGGAAGCTAGTTGACCGCGCAGTCCGAGGCGGCTCGGCGCCTGGCCAACGAGAGCCGGGTCGACCGGCTGGTGCGCGCCCTGATCCGCGCGCAGCAGCGCCCGCGCCCGATCGGCCCGGCTGCCTGCCCGCCGCACGAGCCGTTCGCCGGGTTCGAGATCGAGGACGAGGCGCTGCTGTGCGCCCGCGCCACGATCCTCTCGCCCGGCCGCGAGCGCCTGGTCGTCGGCCGCGGCTCGGTCATCGGCGCCGGCGCCGTGCTGCGCGAGTCGACCGGTCCGGGCGAGATCTGGGCCGGCGTCCCCGCGCGCCGCGTCGGGCACGTCGCCTGACCAGTCGCCCGGTAGGCCGGGCCGCAGACGTGGCAGGCTGACGACATGACCGATCAGATCTCTCGATTCGGGTTCGTCAACGCCTACCTCGTGCGCGAGGACGACGGCCTGACGCTCATCGACACGACCATCCCCCGCTCGGCGAAGGCGATCCTGGCCGCGGCCGAGCGGCTCGGCGCGCCGATCAAGCGGATCGCGCTGACCCACGCGCACGGCGACCACGTCGGCTCCGTCGACGAGCTGGCCGGGCGGCTGCCCGGCGTCGAGGTGCTGATCTCCACGCGCGACGCCCGCTTCCTGCGCGGCGACAAGTCGGTCGATCCCGGGGAGCCGCAGAGCAAGCCGAGCGGATCCTTCCCCAAGCTCAAGACCGCGCCGACGCGGACCTTCGAGCCCGGCGAGCGCGTCGGCTCGCTCGAGATCCACGCCGCGCCGGGCCACACGCCCGGCCAGGTCGCCTTCCTCGACACCCGCGACGGCACGCTGTACTGCGGCGACGCCTACTCGACGCTCGGCGGCATGGCCACGACCGCCAAGGTCAACCCGAAGTTCCCGCTGCCGGCGATCGCGACCTGGGACAAGCCGACCGCGCTCGAGACGGCGCGATCGCTGCGCGCCCTCGATCCGAGGAGCCTGGCCCCGGGCCACGGCAAGGTCGTGGAGAATCCGGGGCCGAAGATGGACGCAGCCATCGCCAAGGTGAGCTAGCTCGCCAGAGGAGGAGAGACCCATGGCCGAGGATCGCTACGAGCAGGTCGTCGCCGAGCACGAGTGGAACGTGCCCGAGCACTACAACATCGCGCAGGACGTCGCCTTCAAGCACCCGCGCGACAAGCTCGCGATGATCCACGAGGACCCGCAGGGCACCGTGCGCGAGCTGACGTGGGGCGAGCTCCAGGACGACGCCCGCCGCTTCGCCAACGTGCTGAAGGCGCACGGCGTGGAGCGGGGCGACCGCGTGGCGATGCTGCTGCTGCCCACGCCCGAGACCGCCGCGGCGTTCCTCGGCGCCTACGCCTCGGGGGCGATCCTGCTGTCGATGTCGACGCTCTACGGCGACGACGGCATCCGCCACCGCGTGACCGACTCCCAGGCCAGGGTGCTCGTCACCAACGCCGACAACGTCGAGCGCGTCGACGCCTCGCTCGTCGACGACGTGATCGTCCTCGACCGCGAGCTGCTCGACGCGCACGAGCCCGACTTCGAGCTGGTCGACACGTCGCCCGACGACCCGGCCCAGCTCTACTACACGAGCGGCACGACCGGCCTGGCCAAGGGCATCCTGCACGCGCATCGCTACCTGCTCGCCCACGAGGAGTTCGTCTACTGCCACGAGGTGCAGGACGGCGAGCGCTTCCACGGCATGGGCGAGTGGGCCTGGGCCGCGGGCATCTCGCCGCTGCTCGGGCCGTGGCGCTACGGCGCCGTCCAGGTCGTCCTCCAGCGCGAGGGCGGGTTCAACCCGAACAAGCAGCTCGACTTCCTCTCGCGCCACGAGGTCACGAACGTCTTCACCACGCCGACGGCGATGCGCTCGATGATGGCCATCGAGAACGCCGGCGAGCAGTACCCGCAGAAGTTCCGCCGCGTGTGCTCGGCCGGGCGAGCCGCTCAACCCCGAGGCGATCCGCTGGTTCCGCGAGCAGTACGGGCTGACCGTGCTCGACTACTACGGGCTCTCGGAGTCCTACCCGCTCGTGGCCAACTACCCGTGGATGGACGTCCGCGAGGGCTCGATGGGCAAGGTCATGCCCGGCTGGGACGTGCAGATCCTCGACGAGGACGAGCGGCCGGTCGAGCAGGGCGAGCGCGGCGAGATCTGCATGCGCGCGCGCAGCAACCCGCATTACCCGCTGGGCTACTGGAACAACGAGGAGGCGTCGGAGGAGACCTTCGGCGGCGACTGGTTCCACACCAAGGACGCCGCCAGCCAGGACGAGGACGGCTACGTCTGGTACGAGGGCCGCGCCGACGACGTGATCATCGCCGCCGGCTACCGCATCGGGCCCGTTCGAGGTCGAGTCGGCCTGCCTCGAGCACGCGGCGGTCGCCGAGGCCGCGGCGGTGGCGTCGCCCGACGAGCGCCGCGGCTCGGTGGTCAAGGCGTTCATCGTGCTCGCCGACGGCCACGAGGGCACCGACGAGCTGGCCAAGGAGATCCAGGACTTCGTCCGCGGCCACCTGTCGGCCTACGCCTATCCGCGCAAGATCGAGTTCGTCGAGGACCTGCCCAAGACGCTGACCGGGAAGATCCGGCGCATCGAGCTGCGGCAGGCCGAGGTCGAGGCGGCCAAGGGCGCCTAGAGGTGGTGCTGGTAGAAGAAGCCCTCGGCCGGATCCTCTCCGTAGCGGGCGACGTCGTCGTCGGTGAGCGGCCGGAAGCGGCGTAGCGGTCGCTCGACGGCCTCGGGCCACGCCCGGATCGCCGGCTCGTGGCGGCGCAGGATCTCCGCCAGCACGCCGTGCAGATCGTCGAACGCGGCCGGGTCGATCGGGTCGCCGACCTCGAGGCGCTGGAAGTTCCCGTCCCGGTGCGCGGTGAGCGGCACGACCAGGGCGCCGGTCTCGACGGCCAGCCGCGGCGCGCCCGAGGGGACGCCGATCTCGCGCCCGAGGAACGTCGCCGGGGTGCTCCCGGGGAGATCGCTGGCGATCGCGACGACGGCGCCTTCTTCGAGCAGCTCGCGCATCCGCGCGTACGACCCCTTGGCGGCCGGGAACGGCCGGCCCCCGGCGTGGCTGATCGTCCGCAGATGCTGGCGCCCGCGGTAGCCGTTGTACTTCGGGCTCCGCTGTGTGAAGAACCACGGATCCGTGGCGATGTGGGTCTCGATGCCGTAGCGCCCGAGCGAGCCGAAGACCCCGCCGAACTGCCCGTGGTGCATGAAGTTCACGATCACGCCGCCGCGGGCCTGCGCCTCGCGGAGAACGTGGATCCGGTCCACGGGGATGCGCGTCGCCAGCCAGATGCGCCAGGACAGCTCGTCGCGCTTGGCCATCTCGAAGACGTAGCGCTTGGCGACCTCGTCGAGCTCGCCGGACTCGGGAAGCCCGGTGACGGCCTGCATCTGCAGCCGCGCATGGTCCCGGGTCCCCGCGTCGGTCCACTGCCGCTCGGCCCGGAAGCGGCCGCATAGCGCACGCCCACGCCGAAGGGGTAGGTCCGGTGGAGCCATCGCTGCGCGAAGATCCGCTCGCGCACGACGCCCTTGTTCTTCTGGTTCGCGGCCATCCGTCGCTGGAAGCTAGAAGACGCGGGAACGGTCGTGTGTCGTTCGCCACGACCCGGCGGCTCAACACCCAGGATTGCCGGTAAACCAGGCACTGGAGCCGTACGCTCGGCCCGATGGTCGTCAACGAGTCACGAGGTCGCCCCAGGCCGAGGATGGCACCGAACGACGAAGCCCAGGCGGCGAAGCCTCGCTGCGCTCGCGCACGGCCAAGGGCTTTGCCTGGACCTTCGGTCAGGCGCTCGTCGTCCGCCTGCTTCAGCCTCGTGGGCTTCGCCGTCCTCGGGCGGCTGCTCACCCCGGCCGACTACGGCCTCGCCGGCCTGGCGGGGATCTTCCAGGCGCTGCTCTACACGCTCGCCGCGACGGGCCTGGGCCAGGCGCTCGTGCAGCGGCGGGAAGTCGACGAGGTCGACTTCGACACCGTCTTCTGGATCGGGACCGGCCTGGGGGCGGTGCTGGCCCTCGGCCTCGCCGCCGCGGCCTGGCCGCTGGCCGACGCTCTACAACGAGCCGCAGCTCCGACCGGTGCTCCAGGTCCTGGCCATCGGCTTCTTCTTCGTTGGCGCGGGCACGACGCAGAGCGCCGTGCTCCAGCGTCGCCTGCAGTTCGAGGCGATCGCCAAGGCCTCGATGCTGGCCAATCTGGTCGCGACGGCTGTCGGGGTCGGCGTTCGCGTTCGCCGGCTTCGGGGTCTACTCGCTGGTCATCCAGACTGTGCTGGCTCCCGCCCTGAACACGATCTTCAACACGGTCCAGAGCCAGTACCGGCCCGGGCGCAAGGTCGACCTCGCCCGTTTCTGGAGCCTGTTCGCCTACAGCCGGCAGATCCTCGGGACGTCGCTCATGGGCTTCTTCAACACGCGCACCGACGACTTCCTCATCGGCTGCGTGATCGGCGCCACCGCCCTCGGCATCTACACCGTCGCCTACCGGCTGCTGCTGGTCATGAACGACGTCCTGACCACGACGGCGCGGAGCGTCGCCTTCCCGGTGTTCTCGCGGGTCCAGCACGACATCCCGCGCCTCGCGCGGGCCTACGCGTCGGCGATGCGGATGAGCGCGGTCATCGCGTTCCCGATCTTCGCGCTTCACGCTGGTCGCGGCGCCGGTGATCATCCCGACGCTGTTCGGGCCGCAGTGGAGCGGAGAGCATCCCCGTCATGCAGATCCTCTGCGTGTTCGGGTTGCTCTTCGCGGTGACGCAGTTCAACTCTGCGCTGCTGCAGAGCATCGGCCGCGCGCGCCTGGTCTTCCGCATCAGCCTCGCGGGCACGATCCTGCAGATCGCCTTCTTCGCCGTCGCGGTGAACTTCGGCATCCGGTGGGTGGCGGCTCGTTCGTGCTGCGCGCGTACCTGTTCGCGCCCGTGTACTTCAAGGCGGCGGCCCGCGAGCTGGACACGACGGTGCGGGAGCAGTTCGTGGCGTCGTGGCGCCGGGGGTGAGCGCCGCTGATCATGGCCGGCCGTCTGGGGGTCGAGCAAGCGCTCGAGGACCAGATCTGCTCGAACATGGGCGCTGCTCGCCGTGCTGTCGTGGTCGGGGCCGTGGTGTTCACGGCCGCCTTGCGCCTGCTGGCCGCGGCCACGTTCACCGAGGCGCTCGAGCTACGCCCGGGCAGCGGCTGAGCCGGGCCGACCGAGCAGCCCGCCGCGAGCTAGGCCGGCGGCTCGTAGCCGGGCCGGAAGCGCAGCACCCGGGCCGGGACGCCGCCGACGATCGCGCCGCGCGGCACGTCGGCGACGACGCACCGCGCCCGCCGCGACGATGGCGTCGTCGCCGATCGTGACGCCCTCGGTCACGGTCGCGTTGGCCCCGAGCCAGACGCCGTCGCCGATCTCGATCGGCGCCTTGGTGAAGCCCTGGGCCCGGATCGAGCCGGGCTCGTCGAACACGTGGCCGCCGGTGGAGATCACGCAGCCCGGGCCCATCGAGACGGAGCGCCCGATGGTCAGCCCGCCCTGGGCGTAGAGCACGCAGTAGGGGCCGATCGAGGCGCCGTCGCGGAACTCGGCGAACGCCCCGAACGTCGACAGGTAGACGCCGTGGCGCAGGATCGCCCGCGGCCCATGGTCACCCGGTCGCCGGCCCGCGCACGACGATGTGCGCCCGGCGGTCGACCACGGCGCCCGGCGCCATGCTCAGGCCCGGGACCTTGCGGCGCAGGCGCAGGAGGAAGAGCGCGTCGAGGAGGCGCCCGGCCCGGGCGATGAGCGAGCCCATGTCAGCCGTCCGCCGCGTCGGGCCAGACCCGGCGGACCACGCTCTCGGCCGCGCGGCCGTCCTCCAGCGAGCAGAAGCGCGCGCGGAAGGCCGCGCGGTGGCGGGCGGCCTCCTCGCCGTCGGCGGCGCCCGAGCGCAGCGCCTCGACCACCTCGTCGTCGGTGCGCGTGACGACGCCGGGCGGGTCGGCCATCAGGTCGAAGTAGACGCCGCGGGAATCGCGGTAGTGCTCCCAGTCGGGGGCGTGGATCACGATCGGCCGGTCGAGGATCGCGTAGTCGAACATGATCGACGAGTAGTCGGTGATGAGCATGTCCGCGGCCAGGCACAGGTCCTCGGTCGAGGGGTAGGAGGACACGTCGACGATCCTCCCGGCGGCGGCGAGCTCGCGCAGGCCCGGCTCGGCCGGGTAGGTGTGGTGGCGGCGCAGGAGCACGACCCACCCCGGCCCGAGCTGCTCGGAGACCCGGGCGGCGTCGAGCAGCGGCACGTAGACGTCGTCGTCGCGGTGGGTCGGCGCGTAGAGGACGGTGCGGTCGCCCGGCTCGATGCCGAGCTCCGCGCGCACCCGGGTCGCGGTCGCCGGGTCGGCCTCGACGAGCACGTCGTTGCGCGGGTAGCCGACCTCGAGCGACTCGTAGGTCCCCGGGTAGGCGTGCTCCCAGACCTCGCTCGAGTGGTGGTTGGACGCGATGCTGAAGTCCCAGCGGGCGGTCCGCCGGGCCAGCCCGTCGAAGTCCTGGACGTGCTTGTTGTGGCGCCCCTTGAGGTCCTGGCCCATGTACTTCAGCGGCGTGCCGTGATGGGTCATCACGTGCACCGTGCCGGGGCGCTTGACCATCTCGTCGGAGAAGTTGACGTTGTTGAAGAACGCGCCGGCGCGCGCCAGCACGTCGTAGTACTCGCGCGTGCGGGGGTGGACGTACTCGACGCCGTCGGGCATCTCGGACGCCCGGCCGCGCTCGACGACCCAGACGCCGCGGAAGCCGGGGACGAGCTCGCGGGCCTTCTCGTAGATCGCGCGCGGGTTGCAGGAGTAGCCGCGGTCCCAGTAGACCGAGAACAGCGCGAGTCGGGGGTCGACGGGGCGGCGCAGGCGCAGGCGGTAGTAGGCGAGCAGCGCGCGCTGGCGCACCCGCCCGAGCGGCGTGGCTCCGAGGCGGCGGCGCAGCCGCCCGACGAGGTCGCTCACGCGTGGACCGGGGTCAGCTCGCGACCGGCGATGCCGCGGAGGTGCTCGATCAGGCGCGGGATGTTGCGCTGGGCGTCGTACACGCGCTCGACGCGGTCGCGGCCCGCGTCGCCCATCGCCCGCCGCCGCTCGGGGCTGTCGAGCGCGTCGAGCAGCGCGGAACGCAGCCCGAGGACGTTGCCGGGCGCCACCGTCCGCCCGGCGTCGGGGCCGATCATCTCCGGGATCGAGCCGACCGAGGAGGCCACGACCGGGACCCCGGAGGCCATGGCCTCGAGGACGACCCAGGGCACGGCGTCGACGGCGGTGGGCAGGCAGAACAGGTCGGCGCGGGCGAACAGCTCGGCGATGCCGGTGCTGCCGGGCCGCCCCGAGTGGACGGTCACGCCGGGCATCGGGGGCAGCGAGGCCGAGGTCACGACGTCGAGGTCGACCGTGCGCCCGAGCTCGGGGCGCAGGGCCTCGAGGAGCTCGGGGCCGCCCTTCTGCTCCCAGCGCCCGCCGACGAAGAGCACCCGCGGCCGGCGCCCCTCGGGGCGTGAGGCCGGCGGCCGGAACGCCTCGGTGTCGAGCCCGGGATGCAGCGTGACCGAGCGGGCACCGGGCGAGAGCGCCTGCAGGCGCGCGGCCACCGTGTCGGTCCAGGCCACGTTGAGCGGGGCCCGCCGGATCGCCTGACGCTCGAGCGCGGCGACCGGTCGGAGGTGGAAGGGCAGCGGCTCGTCCATGCCGAGGCCGTTCTTCAGGCGCCCCCAGTCGGTGGCCAGCACGTCGAAGGAGAGCACGGCCGGGATGTGCCGGGGCATGGCCCCGAGCAGGAAGGAGACCTGGCCGGTGGTCAGATGGATCACGTCGGGCCGGTGGGCGGACAGCTCGCGGCGGATCTCCTGGCGGGCGACCCAGCCCCGCGTCAGGTACCAGCGCAGCGCCCCGACGTTCCAGGTGCCGATGTGCGGGGCGTAGCGGGTGGCCAGGCGCTCGGGCCGCGCGAAGGGCCGCACGATGACGTGCCGGTCATCGACGTCGGCGCCGAATCCGTCCACGCCGGCCTCGATCGCGTGACGGACGCGAACGTGCCCGATCGCGGCGTCGTCGGTGGCTCGTCCCTGGTCGACGAAGAGGATCCGAAAGCCCATCGAGACACTGTAGGAAGGACCTCGAGGTGACCCCGCCGTGAAGATTCAGCGGTCGGCGGCGACCCCGGCGAGCAGCTCGAGCAGGGCGGGGGCGTTGCGGCGGGCGTCGTAGACCGCCTCGGCCCGGGCCCGCGCGGCCTGACCCATCTCGGCCCGACGGGCCCGGTCGTCGAAGAGCGTGCCCAGCGCGGCGCGCAGGCCCTCCGGGTCGCGCGGCTCGACGACCAGGCCCGCGTCCGGCCCGATCATCTCGGGGATCGAGCCGACGGTGGTGGAGACGACGGGGACCCCGGAGGCCATCGCCTCCAGCACGACCCACGGGACGGCGTCGGTCGCGGTCGGCAGGCAGAACACGTCGGCGCGGGCGAAGAGCTCGGCGACGCCGGCGCTCCCCGGGGCGCCGCTGTGGACGGTGACGCCGTCGCGGGGCGCCAGCGTCTCGGGCGTCACCACGTCGAGCGTCACGCCGCGGCCGAGCTCGGGCTCCAGCGCGGCGATCAGGTCGGGGCCGCCCTTGGCCTCCCAGCGGCCCCCGACGAAGAGCACGCGCACGGGGCCGCCGGCCGGCCGGTCGCCCGGGCGGGGCCGCAGCGCCTCGAGGTCGAGCCCCGGGTGCAGGGTCGCCGAGCGCGCCCCGGGGGCGAGCGCGCGCAGGCGCCCGGCCACCGTCTCGGTCCAGGCGATCGAGAGCGGCGCCCGCTCGAGCGCGCGCCGTTCGAGCCGGGCGAGCGGCCGCAGCTCGGGCGGGAGCGGCGCGTCCGCGGGCAGCCCGTGGATCAGGCGGACCCAGTCGACGGTCGTCGAGTCGAGCGAGAGCACGCAGGGGACCCGCCGCTGGGTCCCGCCGAGCAGGAACGAGACCTGGTCGGTGACGATGTGCACGACGTCGGGGGGATCGCTCGCCAGCGCGCCGCGGATCGCGTTGCGCGCCACCCATCCCCGCGCCAGGTGCCAGCGCACCGAGCCGTAGCTCCAGCGCTCCAGCCCCGGGACCTCGCGGATGGCCAGGCGCTCGGCGCGGGTGAAGGGCCGGACGTCCGCGAAGCGCATCGCCGTGCCCGCCGGCATCCCGGCCTCGAGGGCGTGGCGGACACGGACGTGGCCCAGCGCGGCGCCCGGCGAGGCACGGCCCTGGTCCAGGAACAGGATGCGGGTCGGCCGGGGCACGGGCCGGACACTGTAGATGGGGCCTGGCCCGGGCTTGCGCGCCGCTAGCGTCCCCGGCTTGCGTCTCGCCCGCCGGATCGCGCTGGGGGTCCTGGTCCTCGCCGTGCTGCTCGTGGCCGCCGCCGCGGCGACCGCCGCGGGCGGGGTCTGGGAGACGGTCCCGCACCGGTCCGTCGAGCAGCGGAGCCCGGGGCTGCCGGCGTGGACGCGGGGCTGCTGGAACGGCCACGAGTCCAACGACACGACCGTGTGCGCGCGCGTGAAGGGCCGCATCGTGTGGGTGCAGCACCACGACCCCGACGGCGACGGCGACCGCCACGTGGCGCTCGTGTCGCGCTTCCACGTCCGGCTCGTCAAGGTGCCCGCGATCCTCGGGGCCGGTCCGTTGCCCGGCCGCGGCCACGAGCTCGTGGCGATCGGCTACGACCTGCGGGGCGCGAGCGGGCATCAGGAGATCGATGCCGCCCGCCTGGCCTGGGGCGACCACGTCTACGACGCCCCGCCGATCCCGGGGCGCTCACGGCACGCAAAAGGCCGGGGAGCGGCGGCCCCCCGGCCTTGAGCACTGCAGGACTGGCGTCCGGAGCTACTTGACGGACAGGATCTCCCGCGTGGCGGTCGCGTAGGCGTCGGTCACGCCGCGCGTGAACTTGGCCTGCGCCTTGCCGACGGTCTCGGCCCACTCCCACTGCGAGGACTCGGCGACCTTCTGCTGGTAGTCGGCGAGCGAGTGGGCGGCCTTGACCTGCGTGTCGACGAGCTGGAGCCCCGTCTTGCGGCTCGAGTCGTAGACGCGGTCGCCGAACTCACGGATGCGCTCCGTGGTCTCGTCGATGGTCTGCGTGGTGTTGGCGTTCTTGGTCTGCGTGGCCATGTCGGCCTCCTCTCGTTCAAACTTGTGCTAGCACGTTAGCAAGAAGTCAGCTAACTTCAACCGCGCAGGACACCATTCGGACGAGACCCGAGAAACGGGTTACCGGTGCAAGGGACGGAGGGCAGCATGGAAGTGATGGGGAGAGTCGAGGACCTGCAACAGCAGGCCGAGCAGTCGCTTGGCCGCATGGCCGAATCCATGGTCGGGACGTCGTTCTTCGGCGACCTGCTCGCGCGTTCGGCCCAGACGACGTTCGCGCTGAGCCGGCTCGGAGCCGACGCCGCGGACGCCTGGCTGGCCACGCTTCGCCTGGCCGGTCGCCGCGACGTCGCGCGCCTGGCCGAGCAGCTCGGGCGCACCGAGGACAAGCTCGAGCGCGTGCTCGCGGAAGTCGAGCGCTTGCAGACCGACGTCGCCAAGCCGGTCGAGCGCGCGAAGCCCGCATCCCGGAGCCGCGCGAAGCCCGCGACGCGCAACGGGTCCTCGCGCACGCGCGCGAAGAAGCAGACCAAGGGCTCGTCCTGACGATGGCCCCTTCGGCGACGCCCGTCCTCGACTACGCCCACCTGCTCCTGACCACGGACCAGGCCGAGATCGGCCAGTCCGAGAAGGAGGTGGTGTGGACCTGGCGCAAGGCGACGCTCTATCGCTACGCCTCCGAGAAGCGCACCCACGACCTGCCGCTGCTGCTCGTCTTCGCGCTGATCAACCGGCCGGACATCTTCGACTTGACGCCGGGCGGCTCGCTCGTCGAGTTCCTGCTCGAGGAGGGCTACGACGTCTTCCTGCTCGACTGGGGGATCCCCGGCGACGAGGACGCGGGCACCGGCTTCGAGTTCTACGTCACCGAGGCGCTGCCCGCGGCCGTGCGCGAGACGCTGCGCGCCAGCGGCGCCGACGAGCTCTCGCTGGCCGGCTGGTGCATGGGCGGGACGATGTGCGCGATGTACGCGGCCCGCGAGGACGACCCGCCGGTCCGCAACCTCGTCCTGCTCACGACGCCGATCACGTCGACGGAGTCGACCTACCGCACGTGGCTGCGCACGCTCGACGTCGGCCGGGTCGCCGAGCAGGCCGGGACGGTCCCGGGCCGCGCCGTCGACTTCGCCAACAAGACGCTCAAGCCGGTCAACAACTGGTGGACGACCTACCGCAAGCTGTGGAGCGACGTGCTCGCCGGGCAAGGCGTCGGCCGCCAAGTACCAGCCGATGGCCAAGTGGGTCGGCGACAACCCGCCGTTCCCCGGCCGCGCGCTCAAGCAGTGGGTCGAGTGGATCTACCAGACCGACGACTTCGTCGAGGGGCGGGTCGAGCTCGCCGGCAAGCGGATCGATCTCCGTGCCATCGACCAGAACCTGCTCGTGATCACCGCGCAGGGCGACCACATCGCGCCGCGCAACGACACGACCCCGATCTTCGACCTCGTCTCGAGCGAGGACGTCACCCACTTCGACAAGCCGGGCGGCCACATCGGACTGGCCGCCGGCTCGAAGGCAAAGCACGAGCTCTGGCCCGACCTCTCCGCCTGGTTGGCGGAGCGGTCGCAGGCCTAAGGAGCAGAGGGAGAGAGAGATGAGCACAGCGACACAGTCCAACGGACACAAGGTCCGCGGGGAGAAGCTCGCCGACCGCGTCGCCCTGATCACGGGCGGCACGCGCGGGATCGGAGCGGGCATCAGCCGTTCGCTCGCCTCGCAGGGCGCGACGATCGCCGCCGGCTACGGCCGCGACGAGGAGCACGCCAAGGAGTTCAAGAGCGACATCGAGGGCACCGGCGCGACCGCGTCGATCCACCAGGGCAACGTCGGCTCGGCCGACGACTGCCGCCGCGTCGTCGACGAGGTGATCGAGGAGCACGGCCGCCTGGACATCCTCGTCAACAACGCCGGGATCACGAGCGACAAGCCCGTCCTGAAGATGAGCGACGAGGACTGGTACAAGGTCCTCGCGGTCAACCTCTCCGGGACGTTCTTCATGAGCCAGGCGTCGCTGCCGCACATGCTCGAGCGCGGCTCGGGCCGGATCGTGAACATCTCGTCGATCGTCGGCGAGATCGGCAACATCGGCCAGGCCAACTACGCGGCGTCGAAGTCCGGCCTGTTCGGGCTGACCAAGACGCTCGCGCGGGAAGCCGCCCACGCGCTGAAGAAGTCCGAGAAGCTCGGCGAGGACGAGACCGGCGGTCAACGTCACGGTCAACACCGTGGCCCCCGGCTTCATCGCCACCGAGATGCTCGACTCCGTGCCCGAGAAGGTCATCGAGGGGATCCGCAAGCAGATCCCGCTGGGCCGGCTGGGGACCGCCGACGAGATCGGCCGCGTCGTGCACTTCCTGTGCGCCGACGCCTCGGGCTACATCACCGGGCAGGTGTGGGCCGTCAACGGCGGCATGGAGATGTAGGTTCCGGCCATCGCGGATCTCGGCGACATCATCCGCTCGCAGCGCGAGCTGTCCGAGCTGTCGATGCGGCAGCTCGCGCAGGTCGTCGGGATCTCGAACCCGTACCTGTCCCAGATCGAGCGCGGCCTGCGCGAGCCGAGCGAGAAGGTGCTCGAGGCGATCGCCGAGGGTCTGCAGACCAACGTCGACGCGCTCTACGCGCAGGCCGGCTACGCGGCGGGCGACGGACGAGGAGGAGGAGGCGCCGGTCCTCGCCGCGGTGCGGGACGACGTGCGGCTGACGCGTCGCCAGAAGCAGGCGCTGATCGAGATCTACGAAGCGTTCGTCGCCGGCTCGGGAGCCCCGCGCCGGCGGCGCCGCAGCAAGGGGTGAGCGGATGAGCGGCGACGGCAGGGCGGTGCTCGTGACGGGCACGGCGAGCGGCATCGGTGCGGCGATCGCCGGGCGGCTGGCCGGCGACGGCTGGTCGGTGCTCGGCGTCGACCTCGAGGCGGCCGACGGGCCCGGCGAGTCGATCGGCGCGGACCTGACGACGCGCGAGGGCAACCGGACGGCCGTCGACGCCGCGCTCGAGCGCTTCGGCCGCCTCGACGCGATCGTGCCGGTCGCGGGCTTCCAGCACGTCTCGCCGGTCAAGGACTTCGACGAGGACCGCTGGGACGCGCTGCTCGACATCCTGCTGACGAGCCCGTTCCTGCTCGCGCGCTACGGCTGGGAGGCGCTGGCCGCGCACGGCGACGGGCGCTTCGTGGTGATCGCCTCGGCCCACGGCCTCGTCGCCTCGCCCTACAAGGCCGGCTACGTCTCGGCCAAGCACGGGGTGCTCGGCCTGGTCAAGACCCTCGCGCTCGAGGGCGCCGAGACCGGCGTCTACGCGACCGCCGTCTGCCCCGGCTACGTGCGCACGCCGCTCGTGGAGAAGCAGATCGCCGACCAGGCCAAGGCCCACGGGATCGAGGAGGAGCGGGTGCTCGAGGACGTGATCCTCGCCCCGCAGCCGGTCAAGCAGCTGATCGAGCCCGACGAGGTCGCCGACCTCGTGGCCTTCCTGCTCGGCCCCGGCGGCAAGGCGTTCACGGGCGCGCCGGTGGTCTGCGACTACGGCTGGGGCGCGCGCTGACCGCGGACCCCGCAGGCTTGGCCAGTAGTTCTTCTCCGTAGTTCTGCCCGAATATCCTTAGACGAGGTCTTTCTACGGACCATTTACTGGCCCAACATACGACTCTCACACGGAGATCATGCGTCGTTCCGGCTCGCGGTTCCGAACCTGCTGACCGTTCGCCGACCGGTGCTCGCCGGCTCGGCGGACGGCAAGGTCCACTACCGCAGGAGTCCGATCCATGCAGAGCAGGAACAAGAAGGCGCTCGCCACCGCGGGCGCCATCGCCGCCCTGGGCGCGCTCGGAGGTTTCGGCACGTTCGCCGCCTTCACCGACCAGCTGCCCGCCCAGCAGACGCAGTTCAAGACCGGGACCGTCAAGGTCACCGGCGGGTTCAACATGCCCGACGCCTCGTCGCTGGGTACGCAGGAGCCGGCTCGTGCCGGCAGCATGACCATCAAGAACACCGGCACCGAGCCGGTCAACGCGTTCGTCGACTGGGACGGCCCCGTCGGCAACATCAAGTGCGACGGTGTCTGTGACCGGAACACGAACAAGACGGCGTTCTCGGACGATCCGCTCGCCGAGAACATCATCGTGGACTCGAGCTACGACGCGGACTTCGCGCACCTGCTCGACGACAACACGCGTCTGTGGAAGCTCAATGACCGCAACCTGTTCCCGCTGCTCGACGGCGGCCTGAACAAGCTCGTCCTGCAGCCCGGCCAGGAGCGGACGCTGTACTTCCGCGTGCGCCTGCGTGAGCAGGGCCCGAACGCGTGGGGCCAGAACGCCGACGACAACGTGATGCAGGGCAAGGCCGCCAACGAGACGATCAACGTCAAGGCGATCGAGGCCGGCACCAGCTACCGCGGTCTCGGCGACGTGACCGCCGGCAGCGACGGCCTCCCCCAGGGGTGGACCGACACGGCCGATCCGTACGACAACCGGCCCGACAACCACGACAGCGGCCAGTAGGACCGACGTCAGACCACGGAGATGAAGACCTTGCGTCTCATCGCCCGCGGGACGGCCACGCTCATCGCGAGCGTGGCCGTCCTGGTGGTCGTCGGCCTCGGCGTGCTCATGTGGGCCGGTTACCGGCCGCTGGTCGTCCTGTCCGGCTCGATGGTCCCGAAGCTGCCCGTCGGCTCGGCGGCGATCGTCAAGCCCATGCCGGCGCGCGACGTGCGCGTGGGCGACGTCATCACCTTCCAGAACCCGATGGACCGCGGGGAGCGGATCACGCACCGGGTCGTGCGCATCTTCCACCGTGAGGGCAAGACGCTCTACACGACCAAGGGCGACGCCAACCCGACGTCCGACCCGTGGGACCTCATGCTTCCCGGCCACGTCGGCCATCAGGTCGCCGACGTTCCCTACCTCGGGTACGCGATGGCCTACGCGGGCCGCCCCGACCTGCGGCGCGCGCTGATCCCGCTGGCCACGCTGCTGCTCATGCTCTCCTTCGTGCGCTCGATCTGGCGCCGCGACGAGATCGACGCCAGCGGAGGCGCCGGGCTCGTGAGGCGTCCCGGGCGACCCATGCGCCTGCTGGCGGGCGCCGCGATCGTCGTCGGCATCGCCGGCGGCGTCCAGACGACGCGCGCCGCGATGACCGACGGGTTTCAGGGCGCCGCCGACTTCTCCACCGGCCGCGTCGCGCTGGCCCGCGACGGCGCCGATCTCGACTCGACGGCTCGCGCCTGCTCCCCGGCGGGATCGGTCACCGGGACGGCGACTCTGCGTAACGACGGCTCGCTACCCGCCCGGATGACGCTGGCGCACCGCGCGCTCGAGAGCACCGCCCCGGACGGCTGCGCCCTGCGCGACGTCGCGCGGCTCGACGTGCGCGACCGCTCCGGCGACCAGGTCGCGCCGCTGGGGCACACCGGGCCCCTGGCGCTCGACGAGCTTGCGCCCGGCGCGACCCGCACCTACACGGTCACGCTCATCTTCCCCGCTCGTGGCGATCGCACCGCCGCCAGCACCGACAACTGCGTCCAGGGCTCGCTCTTGCGCGAGCGGTTCTCCTGGACCGCGGAGGAGCACACCCCGTGAGCTCGGCCCTGCGCCTCGTGCTGGCGCTCGCGCTGCTCGCCCTCGCCGGTGGGGCCGTGGGTCGCACCGCGGCGAGCTTCACGGCGGCCGAGTCCGAGCCCGCCACCGACGTGCGGGCCGCAACGGTCGCGCTGCAGGCCGGGGCGACCGAAGGGCAAGAACTGACCCCGGAGGCGATGCGCCCGGGCACGAGCCGCACCGTCCCCGTCGCCGTCCACAACCGGGGCGACGTGGCCGCGGACCTGCACTTGCGCCGCAGCGTGCTCGCCCCGACGTCACGCGAGCTCGCCTCCGTGCTGCGCCTGCGGTTGGAGCGCTGCGCAGACGCGGCGTGCGCGGACCCCGCGGTCCTGTGGGGCGGCTCGGTTGACGACCTTCGCGACGTCCCGGCTGGCCGCCTGGCCGCCGGGGAGCGTCGAACGCTGCGCCTGGTCGTCGCGTGGCCGGAGACGGCCGACTCGCCGGACCTCCAGGGCGCCGCGGCCACGCTGGGGCTGCGCTGGGCGCTGATCGCCGGGGGTTCGTCATGACCGCCTGGTTGGCCCGGCTCGTCGTCGCCGCGGCCGTGTTCGCCGCCGGCGCCGGAGCGGCGCGCGCCGCCTTCGTCGACGAGGTGGCCACCCCGCTGACCGTCAAGGCCGATGCGGCCGGACGCTGGTTGCAGCTCCGCGCACCCGGCGGCTCCGGATGCGCGGCCCAGGGTGGCACCCACGCGACCGGTCGCGACGCCCAGCTCTCCATGGAGCGGACGCCCGGTGCCGCACCGGACGCCGATCCGACCCACTGCGCCTTCGTCCTGCAGGTCCCGGACGCGCTGCCGGAGCACGCCCGCGCGATCGTCGTGCGCCTCACGGGCGCGGCGCCCGGGGCGGGCGGTGACAAGACCTCCGGCGACGAGCTGCGGCTGGTGGCCGGCGAGCGGCGCGGCGTGCGGCTCGCGGCGACCGGCACGGAGGTCGACGTGGCCCTCGCGCCGTCCGGCGAGCGCCCGGGCTTCCTGCGTCTCACGGTCCCGGTGCGCGAAAGGTGAGCGCCGGTCGCGCGTCGATCGCGCTCGGCGGCGCCCTGGTCGTCGCGGCATGTCTGCTGTGCCTGGGACTCGGCGCGAGCGGCCCGGCGCTCCGGCTGTCGGCCGCGAGCGCGCCCCTCGTCCTGCACGGTGGCAGCGACGCGCTCTTCTCCGCCGGCGCTCTGACGCCGGGAGGGTCATCGAACGGCGGCGTGACCGTTGCCAACGCGGGGAGCCAGACCGGCCGTCTCGTCGTCCGCCAGTCGGGCGTCGCCGATCGGCCCGGTCCAGGTGGCGGACGCCTGAGCCACGTCCTGCTTCTGCGCGTCAGTGAGCGGGGACGGGTGCTGTACTCGGGGAAGCTGCGCGTCGCTCGGACGATCGATCTCGGCGAGCTCGGGCCCGGTCAGCGCCGCCGCCTGCGCTTCCGCGCGACACTGCCCGAGCAGGGCGCGCCGCAGGACAACCGCTACCAGGCGGCCGCGGCGTCGGCCACCTACCGATTTGCCGCCACCGCCGAGGGCGGCGTGGCGGGGGTCAGCACGACCGGTGCCTCGGGCGCGCCGGGCGCCGATCGGCCGAGCGCCCCCGGCGGCGACGTGGCGGGCGTCTCGGCCTCGGGCGGGAGCGCCTCGGAAGCCGGCGGATCGACGCTCCCGTTCACCGGGCTACCCGCGCTCCTGGTCGGTCTCGCCGGGCTCGCGTTGCTCGGGCTGGGGATCCGCCTGCGCAGGCGCGAGGGCCCGCGCGGCGAATTCCGGTAATTCTCCCACGTGTCATCCGGCACTTGGTGGGAAAACCGGCTCGTCATGCCTGCTCTCCTGATCGTCGCGGCCGTCTGGGCCGCGAGCGCCCTCGTCGTGGCGTCCTGTGCCCGGGACGTCCCCGACGAGCCCCTCTTCATCTGATCCGCTGACTAGCCGAGCGCCGGCGCCGCCGGCAGCCGCGCGAGCGCGGCGTCCATGTCGGACGCCGAGAACTCCGGGTCCTCGAGCTCGCCGGCCAGGAACGCCTCGTAGGCGGCGAGGTCGAAGTGCCCGTGCCCGCAGAGCCCGAAGAGGATCACGCGCTCCTCGCCGGCCTGCTTGGCCGCCTCGGCCTCCTCGACCACGGCGCGGATCGCGTGGGCGGGCTCGGGCGCGGGGATGATCCCCTCGCTGCGGGCGAAGCGCACCGCGGCCTCGAAGGTCTCGTTCTGCTTGTAGGCGCGGGCCTCGACGAGGCCCTCCTTGACCAGGGCGCAGAGCAGCGGCGCGTCGCCGTGGTAGCGCAGCCCGCCCGCGTGGACCGGCGGCGGGACGAAGTCGTGGCCGAGCGTGTACATCGGCATCAGCGGCGTCATGCCGACGGTGTCGCCGAAGTCGTAGGCGAAGGTGCCCCGGGTCAGCGTGGGGCAGGCGGCGGGCTCGGCGGCGAGGAAGCGCACGTGGCTGTCGCCCTTGAGGCGGCGGCGCATCCACGGGAACGCGAGCCCGGCGAAGTTCGAGCCGCCGCCGACGCAGCCGACGATCACGTCGGGCTCGTCCTCGGCCAGCGCCATCTGCGCCATCGCCTCCTGCCCGATCACCGTCTGGTGCAGCAGCACGTGGTTGAGCACCGAGCCGAGCGCGTAGTTCGTGTCGGGGGCCTGGGCGGCGATCTCGACGGCCTCGGAGATCGCGATCCCGAGCGAGCCGGTCGGGTGCGACGCCTGGCTGCGGCCCGCCTCGGTGCGGTCGCTCGGCGAGCGGTGGACCGTCGCGCCCCAGGTCTCCATCATCGAGCGGCGGTAGGGCTTCTGGTCGTAGGAGGAGCCGACCATGAAGACCTCGCATTCGAGGCCGAACAGCGAGCAGGCGAAGGCCAGCGACGAGCCCCACTGGCCGGCGCCGGTCTCGGTGACGAGCTTGCGGATCCCGGCCTCGGCGTTCTCGTAGGCCTGCGGCACGGCCGAGTTGGGCTTGTGCGAGCCGGCGGGCGAGACGCCCTCGTACTTGAAGTAGATCCGCGCCGGCGTGTCGAGCAGCGCCTCGAGGCGCCGCGCGCGCACGAGCGGCGTCGGGCGCCAGAGCTTGTAGGCCTCGCGCACCGGCTCGGGGATCTCGACGAGCGGCTCGGGCGAGACCTCCTGCATGATCAGCGCCATCGGGAAGATCGCCCCGAGGTCGTCGGGGCCGGCCGGCTCGCCGGTGGCCGGGGACAGCGGCGGCGGGCCCTGCGGGAGGTCGGCGAGGAGGTTGACCCAGTGGGTGGGGATCGCGTCTTCGGAGAGCGTGATCCGCGTGTGCGCGGTCGGCATGGGCCGATGCTAGACCGGCTCGGCGCTCCGTGTCAGCGCCGGCGCAGCAGACGGGCGACGCCGGCGATCACGGCGACGGCGCCGACGCCGGCGAGCTCGGCGGCGCGGTTGCGGGTCCGGTCGCGGCGGACCGGCGCGGGGACCGGATGGCGCGGGATCGCGGGCGCGTCGGTCGCCGCGGGCACCGGACGGGCCGGACGCGCGGCGACGGCGGGGCCGGGCACGGCGGCCTGAGCGGGCTCCGGCGACGGAGCAGGCCAGGACGGCGAGCGCTCGGCGCGCGGGTCGGGCGGGGGCGCCGGCGGCGAGGCTCCTCGGCCACGGCGGGGGCCGGGCGGCGGCGAAGCGCGACGAGCAGCGCGGCGAGACCGGCGAGGAAGAGCACGCCGAGCAGGGCCAGCGCGGGCGTGCTCCACGACGCGCCCGTGTCGCGCACGGCGGCCAGCGCGCGGCCGCCCGAGCGCACGACTCCCTCGACGGCGCCCCTGGCGCCCGTCGGCGCGGCGCCGGACCGACGACGAGCCGGGCGGCCCGGGTCGAGCTTGGCGGCGAAGGAGGACGTGTCGGCGCCGGCCGGCAGCGCGAGATCGACCATGCGCGCGCGTCCCGGCCCGGCCAGCACCGAGGCGTGCCCCGCGGTCGTCTCGCCGCAGCGGCCCGTGCGGCGCGCGGCGGTGAGATGGCCCAGGGCCAGCGCGCGGAAGCGGCCCGCGCGGGCGGCGGGCACGCCGACCGAGGCGGCGGCCGTCGTGGCCGACATGGGCCGGGCGCGGCCGAGGCCGGCGTAGGCGACGAGGAACCGGCGCTCGCGCGAGCGCAGCGCGGGCAGGCAGGCGGCCGCGCGGCGCACGAGGCGCCGCGCCCGCTGCGCCTGGCCGCGGCCGGACGAGGGGGAGCTCCGGCGGGCGGAGACGGTGTGGGCGGCCGCCGCGGCGGCGGGGGCGCGCTCGCTCGCGGCGGCGCGCGGGGCGGCGGTCCGCGCCGGCGCGGTCGGCGCCGGCGCCGAGCGGGCGGGTGGAGGTGGACGTCGGCGCGGCGGTGGACACGCGCGGCGCCTGGACGGACGGGGCCGACACCGCCGGCGCGCTCACGTGCACGCTCGGGACCGAGACCTGCGGCGTGCTGACCTGCGGGGTGCTGACCTGCGGCGTGCTGACCGTGGGCGCGGGAGCGCTCGGGACCGAGGGCACGGAGACGGTGGGGGTCTGCACCGAGGGGACGGAGACCGTGGGGGCCGAGACGGCCGGGGTCGAGACCGTCGGGGCGCTGACGCCGACGGCGGCCGAGGCGGACGGGCCCGGAGCGGCTCGCGGGCTGTGAGAGCAGCAGCGCGCCGACGCCCGCGACGACCGCGATCAAGCCCGAGGCGAACCAACGTGCCATGGGGAAAGGATCCCCTGGACACAGCCCGACATTCGTCGAATTGCCGAAAAGGCACCGATCGGCGACTTCGTGCCGAATAGGACATTCGTCCGTTCGGTCTGAAAAGGTGTCGATTCGGCAGCCGCATCTGCCGACCACGTGAACATGGTTCTGCTCATCGTCCTCACCGTCTGGGCCCTCGGGCTCGCCGCCACCACGTCGCTGTGCCTCGCCGCGCAGCTCGGCGACCGCGAGGCGGACGGCTCCGTGCGCGATCCGTTCGAGTCGTTCGGCGCCGCCGTGCCGGCGCGGGCGCTCGAGACCGTCGCGAGCTGAGCGGCTACAACCCGCGCCGGCCGAGCATGAAGCCGGCCGTGCGCAGGACGATCTTCACGTCGTTCCACAGCGACCAGTTGGCCGCGTAGAGGTAGTCGAGCGCGATCATCTCGCGCAGCGGGACGCGCGAGGAGCCGAGCACCTGCCACGGGCCGGTCATACCCGGCGTGAGCTCGAGCCGTCGCCGGTACCAGCCGGGGACCTGGCGGTCCTCCTCGGGGATCAGGGGCCGCGGGCCGACGAGGCTCATCTCGCCGCGGAGGACGTTGAAGAGCTGCGGCAGCTCGTCGAGCGAGGTTCGGCGCAGCAGCCGGCCGACCCGGGTGACCCGCGGGTCGTCGGCGATCTTGAAGAACCCGTCCGCGCCGTCGTTGAGGTCGAGCAGATCGCGCTTGCGGTGCTCGGCGTCGACGACCATCGTGCGGAACTTGAGGATCGCGAAGCGCTCCCCGTCGCGCCCGATGCGCTGCTGGCGGAAGAAGACGGGGCCGCGGCGAGTCGAGCCGGACGAGCACCGCGATGCCGACCAGCACGGGCGCCACGACGACGATGCCGGCCGTGGTGGCGATGAGGTCGAAGGACCGCTTGGCCGCGCGGGCCGAGCGCGACAGCAGGAAGCGCCGGACGCCGAGCAGCGTCATGCCCTCGAGCTCGTCGAGGGCCACGGCGGAGCCCACAACATCGAGGGTCCGCGGCACGATGCTGATCCGCAGATCGAGCGACTCGAGCGTGCGGACGAGGTCGCTGACCGCGGCCGGGTCCTGCTCTGAGGGTGCGATGACCACGCGCTGGACGTCGAGGTCGCGGATCGTCCGGCGCACCTCGGCGAGGCGATCGGACGTCGGGTCGAGCGCGGTGAGCCCGTGCGCCTCCTCGATCGCCAGCCGGGCGACGACGACGGCGCGCACGCCGCTGAGCCCGAGCTTGTCGGCGAAGGCGTCGGCGCCGTCGGTGTCGCCGATGAACAGGTAGCGCTCGGCGGGCAGCAGCCGGTAGGCCAGCGCGCGAGCCCCGGCACGACCGGCCGTCAACAGCACGAGCAGCGTGAGCACGAGCCCGAGCACCTGGGTCCGGCCGAACGGCTCGTCGACCGCGCCGGCGCCGACCAGCCAGGTCACGAGCGCGGCCAGGGCGGCGACCTGCAGCAGGGCGGGAAGCTCGTCGACCGTCGAGGCGCGCAGCCGGATGCCGTCGCGGTCGTAGAGATGGTGGAGCTTGGCGAGCACGACGACGCAGGGAACCGCGATCAGCGCCCAGGGCGCGAGCATCCCGCCGAGCGGGATCCCGACGGCGAGCGTGACGGCGAGCAGCGCCGCCCCGGCGTCGGCGGTGACGAGCCCGCGGCGCAGCAGCCGGTCGCGGCCTCGCCGCACGCTGGATGGCGGGGACGGCGACGGCGGGGGCGCGAGCCCCAGCGCCACGGGGCGCCGGCCGTCGTGTGGAGATGCGACGTCGCGCGTCGCCTTTGGTTCGCTCAGTGACATCGGTGGACCGCCATCTTGGCCTTGTGCTCGAGCCTTCCTTGACCCAACGCACCGGGGATTGGACCAGCATGATGCCTCGTGGGGTCGCGGCTCAACCGCGTTCGCCGGCTTCCATACGGGATCCCTACGCGTCGCACGGGTGGATTCTGCCCCGCGGGCGCCCCCCGAGCCCGTGTCCACCGGTCCACAATCAGCGCGCACGGACCGACCGGAGGTCGCACTCGTGCGGATCCTCACGCGTCAGCGGATCAGGCGGATGCGGCCCGCGCGGCCGGCCAGGGGCAGGACCGCCTCGGCGTCCGTCCCGAGCCACTGCTCGATCAGGCTGGCGTAGACGCGGCGGAAGTCGAGCGTCACGCGCAGGTTGCCGTTGCGGTCGAGCCGCCGCAGGCTCGGGTACTCGGAGAGCACGCCGGGGCGCACGCGGGTGCCCTGGACCCAGGCGATGCCGCCCGCGCCGTGATCGGTGCCGCCCGACTCGTTGGCCCGCGGGCGGCGGCCGAACTCCGACCACACGAACGTGACGACGCGGTCGGCGAGGCCGCGCCGCTCGAGGTCGGCCTGGAAGGCGCTGAGCGCCTCGCTGAGGTCGCCGAGGTTGCGCGCGAGCTCCGGCTTCTGGTTGTCGTGGGTGTCGAAGTCGTCGCCCGAGGTCACCGCGGCCAGGCGGACGCCGAGGGGCCGCTCGAGCATCGCGGCCAGCGTGCGCAGCTCGCCGCCGAGCCGGGAGTGCGGGTAGGGGACCGCCGCGGCCGGGGCGAGGTCGCGCCCGGCCGCATACGGCGCGAGGCGGTCGGCGACCTCGATCGCCAGTCCGGCGGCGCGCCGGGCCGAGGTCTGCGCGGGGTTGGTCCCCGGGAGCGCGCTCAGGCGCCGCCAGACGTCGTCGGCCTCGCCGATGGCCGACCCGTAGCGGCCGTTCCACCACAGGCCGGCGCCGCCCGTCGAGGGCACGGAGGCCACCGGCGCGCCGGCCGGCCGCAGCACCGGAGCGAGCTCGGGACCGAAGGAGACCGCCTGGAGCGGGTTGACCGACGAGCCGTTGCGGTCCAGCCAGCGTCCCATCCAGCCCGGGCCGACCTTCGGCGAGACGATCCCGGTCTCCCAGAAGTGGCGGGAGTGGAAGTGCGAGAGGTCGGGGTGGGCGTAGTCGATCCCCGGCAGCAGGCCGATCCGCCGCCGGCGGAAGAGGCCGGCGATCCCGCCGCCGACGCCCTGGCCCAGCGCGGGGTGATGCGCGAGCCGGGCATCGGCGAGCTTGGGCTGACGCGCGGGCATCGTCGAGCGGCGCAGATCGGCGTAGCGGCCGTGCTGGCCGCGGGGCGGGAACGCGTCGAGCAGGTCGCAGCCGCCGGGCAGGAAGACCGAGACGAGGATCGGCGCGTGGGGCGCGGCGGCGGCCTCGGCCGTCGCCGCGGACAGGACGTCCTCCCAGGGCAGCAGGTTCGCGCCGTAGAGCGCCAGGCCGGCGGCGGCGGTCGAGCGCACGAAGCCGCGCCGGGTCAGCGCGGTGCGCTCGAAGTCGTCGCAGGCGCGGTGGGAGGAGCTCGGGGCCATCAGCAGACCTGGGCGTCCGGCCCGGCGAGGAGGAGGTGGCGCAGGGTGCGCTGGACGGCGTCGGCCTGGGCGTGGATGACGCGGCGGCCGCTCAGCGAGCGGGTGGCGAAGGCGACGAGCTCGCGCCAGGTGGCGCTCGAGGTCCACGGCTCCCCCGTCGCGCGCCAGGCGGTGACCACGGCCTGCTCGGGGGTGAGGGTCACCGGCGTCGCGCCGGGCACGACGCGCACGGGCGCGCCGTCGGCGACGTAGTTGGCCACGGCGTGGCGGTTGCGCATCGTCGTCGACGACAGCCAGGCTCCGCCCCAGTCCCAGCCGGCCACCGACGGCGGCTGGAAGGGGACCTGCCCGAGGTTCCACAGGTCGTACTCCCAGCGCTGGTAGCGGATCCCCTGGCCCGTCGTGCGCATCATCCCCGCGACGTAGACCAGCGGGCACTTGACCATGTCCGGCCCGTCGAGCTCGGCGTAGAGCGCGGGATGGGCGAGGATCGCGGCGACGACCGGGCGCAGCCCGTGGTTCGAGCGGCGGTAGGCGGAGATGAGGCGGCGCCGGGTCGCGGCGTCGGGCGGGGTGGCCACGAAGTACGCCCAGAGCTTGTCGACGAGGAACCCGGCATGGCGCGGGTGGGCGACGCAGAGCCGGAGCACGTCGCGCCAGCCCCAGTGCCCGCGGTGGCCGAAGATCGTCTTGCGCCCGCGGTCGTGGAGGCGGGCGTCGTAGGCCACGCGCGGCAGCCCGGCCGAGGACCACACCGCGCGCCAGCCGGTCAGCGCCCGGGCCGCCTCGCGCACGTCGTGCTCGCCGTAGCCCCCGCCCAGCGTGAAGAGCTCCATCAGCTCGCGGGCGAAGTTCTCGTTCGGCGCGCCCTTCTCCGACCCGGCCAGCGAGAGGAAGAGCTGCATGGCGGTGTCGGTCGTCACCGCGCTGAGCAGGGCCGGGAAGCCGCCGAGCGCATGGGCGCGCAGCTTGCGGTTCTGGCGGAGCATGAGCGGCGTGTCCTGGCTGTTGACCGCGAAGTGGTCGTGCCAGAAGAGCGTGAGGCGCTCCTCGAGCGGCCGCGTGGTGCGGACCATGCGGTCCATCCACCACAGCACGTCGTCGCCCCATTCGTTGACCGGATCGAGCTTGCGGCCGATCTTCACCGGCGGCCCGCTGAGCCGGGCCGGGCCGCGGAAGTCGAGCAGGTGGGCCAGCGTCGCCGCGCGGCCGCGGGCCGCCCAGGCGCGGGCTTCGTCCGGCGTCGAGCCGAAGCCCGCGCGCCAGAAGAGCCGGCGCACGTGCGCCTCCGTCCAGGACCGGTCTGCCACCTGGTTCCTATCGACCCCGGGGCGATCGAGGCTGAGTCCGGACGCAGACATGCGCGCCGACCGGGCGCGACGGCGCACACAGGATCTTCACGAGTCCCGGCCCGGGCAGCGTCACGGTGTCGTCATGACACTTCTGATCGCAGGCACGGCGACCCTCTGGTTGCTCGGCGTGGCCGTCGTCGCGTCCCTCTGCACGGCCGCCGGCCGCGGGGACCGCGGGCGCCCTTCGCGGCTGACCTGAGCGCGGCGCCTCACGCCGCGAAGGCGCGCGCAGCCAGTCGCGCCGCCCACGCGCCGTCGTCGCCCTCGGCCAGGCGCGTGAGGACCGTGTAGCGGTCCGGCCGCGTGGCCGGCGCCTGGGCGATCGCCTCGACGAGGTCGTCGTCCTCCATGCCGAGGTCGCCGGGCCGGGAGGGAAGGCCGAGGCGGGCGTACATCTCGCGCAGCTCGTCGAGCAGCGGGCTCTCGTGCGCGGCCGCCGACACCAGGCAGCCGAGCGCGACCTGCTCGCCGTGCAGCGCGGCGCGGTCGCCGAGCATCGCGTCGAGGCTGTGGCTGATCAGGTGCTCGGCCCCGGAGCACGGCCGGCTCGTGCCCGCGGCGGCCATCGCCAGCCCGCTGAGCAGCAGCCCCTTGGCCAGCAGCTCGTGGGCGCCGCCGGTGCTGACGTCCTCGAGGTCGAGCGCCGGCCGCGCCGCGCCCTCGGCGATCATCGCCGCGAAGGCGTCGTAGCGGTCGCGGCCGAGACGGTCGGCGAGCTGCCAGTCGAGGATCGCCGTCAGGTTGCTCACGAGGTCGCCGACCCCGGCCAGGGCCGTGCGCGGCGGGGCCGAGGCGATCACGTCCACGTCGACGACGATGCCGCTCGGCATCGCCGCGGCGTAGGAGCTGCGGCGCCCCGACTCGCCGACGAGCGAGGCGACGGGCGAGCTGATGCCGTCGTGGGCCATCGTCGTCGGGACGCTGACGAAGTCGGTGGTGGTGCGCGCGGCGGCGAGCTTGACCGTGTCGATCACGCGGCCGCCGCCGACCGCGAGCAGCAGCGTGACGCCGCGCTCGATGACCTGCGCCGCGAGCTGGGCGGCCTGGTCGAGGCGCCCCTGGAGCCCGTCGGTCGTCGAGGCGTCGATGCCCGCCTCCAGGAGGCCGGCCAGCACGTGCTCGGCCCAGCGCCGCGACGGCCCGGAGCCGGTGCCCACGAGCACGCGGTCGAGGGAGAACCCCGAGCTCCGCAGGATCTCGCCGAGCCGCTCGAGGCAACCGGGCTCCACCGTGAGGAGGCTCGGGATCTCGATCGAGCGGGAGCTCACCTCAGCCGCTCGCGGCGAGCTGGACGGCCTGGGCGTAGTCGCCGTCGTCGTCGATCTCGACCCAGTGGCTGTCCGGCGTGGGCCACAGCGTCCAGCGGGTGCCGCGAGCCGCGGTGATGCCCACGCCGCGCTCGTACCACTCGTTGGCGCGGTCCGGGTCGCCCTCGAAGCTCCGCAGGGTGGCGGTCAGATCGGCCAGCGCGCGGCCCTGGAACATCAGCAGCCCGATGTACTCGCCGACGGGATCCTCGACGTCGACCTTGCCGATCCGCTCGAGCCGCCGATGGCCGTCCTGGTCCGCGGCCGAGACCTTCATCGACTCGTCGGTCAGCGTCCGGGCCACGTCGACCGCGATCAGCGCGTCCTCGTCGGTCTGATCGCAGGCGAGCAGGAAGCCGGCGAAGAGCTCGGGCCGCGAGAAGAGGTCGGCGTTGAAGATCACGACCCGCGCGTCGTCGGCCGTGGGCAGCGACCCGAGGCCGACGAGCACCGAGTACCAGTTGTTCAGCGTGTCCCAGCTCGGGTTGGCCACCGTCTCGACGGCCAGGTCGCCGTGCGCGGCGGCGAACTCGTCGATCACCGGCGCGGCATGGCCGGTCACGACCCGGACCGAGCCGATCCGCGCGCCGGCGTCGCGGGCCTGGCGCACGCCGTCGAGCTGGCGGGCGGCGATCGGCGCGTCGCCGACGTCGAGCAGCCACTTGGGCCGCTCGTCGCCGCGTTCGCCCAGGCGGCTGCCGCGGCCGGCGGCGAGGATGATGACGTGGGTCTCGTGGTCGTTCATGAGGGCTCCGGGGAGCCAGGCAATCTAGTAGCCGCCCGCCCGGCCGCGGTCAGGCCAGGACGGCGTCGACGACGCGGCCCGACGCCCCGCCGTCGTCCAGCGGGCAGAACCGGGCGGTGAAGCGCCGGTAGGCGTCGGCGTGCTCGACGGCCGCCTCGGCGGGCCGCGAGAGCACGTCGAGCAGGGCCTCCTCGTCGACCACGAGCGGGCCGGGGGCCTCGGCTTCGAAGTCGAAGTAGAAGCCGCGCAGGACGTCGCGGTAGCGCTCGAGGTCGAAGCAGAACAGCACGATCGGCCGGCCGGTGACCGCGAAGTCGAACATCACCGAGCTGTAGTCGGTCACGAGCACGTCGGCGGCCAGGTAGAGCTCGCGGATGTCGTCGACGCCCGAGACGTCGCGGACCCGCGGGTGGGACATCCGGCGACCTGATCGGCCACCAGGCTGTGGGCGCGGACGAGGACCACGGTCGACTCGCCGAGGCGCTCGACCATCCGCTCGGGGTCGGCGCCGAAGGACGGCGTGCCGTCGTCGCGGAAGGTCGGGGCGTAGAGGATCACGTGGTCCTCGTCGCGGATCCCGAGGCCCTCGCGGGTCCGCCGCCGCGTCTCGCCGCCGGTGTCGTTGGCCAGCAGGTCGTTGCGGGGGTAGCCCGTCTCGAGCACCTCCCCGTCGTAGCGGAAGGCACGGCGCAGGACCTCGGTGGCGAACGGGCTCGGGGAGACGAGGTAGTCCCACTTGCTCACGTCCGCGGCGACGTGGCGCAGGTACCGCCGGGCGTCGCGCGGCCACGGCTGGGGCAGGTCGAAGGCGATCCGCTTCAGCGGCGTGCCGTGCCAGGCCTGGATGTAGCGCGCTCCGCGGGCCTTGCGGAAGTAGCCGGGCAGCGTGTTGTTGGTCACCACGGCGCGGGCGCGGCCGACGTCGCGCAGGAAGCCGACGCCGCCGGGCGCGACGCCGCGGGCTCCGGCCGGCGGCGCGGTGCCGGGGGCGACCGTCCAGCTCGTCGGGCGGGCGGGATCGCGCCGCCGCAGCTCCTCGTGGATCGCCCGCGGGTTGTCGCAGACGCGACCCTGCCAGGCGTCGAAGAACACGAGGTCGGAGCTGGCCGGCGCGAGCCGTCCCGGGAGCTGGCGCAGTCCTGGGAGGCGATCGAGCTTGGGCAGGCCGGTCACGAGCCCGGGAAGTCTAGGTGGGGCAAGTTCGTGGCGGACGGCACACGGTGGCCGGCGTCCGTGGACAGGTGTGCGACCCACGAGGCCCGTCGCTCCGCCATCCGGACCGTGGCGTCGAGGGCCACACCATGGTCCTGAATCTTCGCCGTCTGATCACGCTCCTGCTCCTCGTCCCGGCGCTGCTTGTCACGGGGGCCGGCGGGCCCTCCGTCGCCGCCGCCGGAACATCGCGCCCCCTGGCCGGGCACGCCAAGGCCAAGCACACGGCCAAGGCCGAGAAGGCCAGGCACAAGAAGGCGAAGCACAAGGCCAAGCACAAGAAGGGGACAAGAAGGGCAAGAAGGCCCAGCCCAGGCACGGGAAGCACCACGGAGAGCGAAGAACGAAGAAGAAGAAGAAGGCCAAGCGGCCGTCGGCCAAGACGGCCGCGAGCTCGAGCCCGTTCTTCGCGGCGAGCAGCGTCTGGAACGCCGCCCTGCCCTCGACGGCGGCGCTGGACCCGAGCTCCCCGGCGCGGATGGCGGCCTTCGACGCCCAGATCAAGTCCGAGATGCAGCGCGGCGTCGGCCCCTGGATGAACGACGTCTACTACAGCGTGCCGATCTGGCGCGTGGACGGCTCGCAGCCCCGCGTGCCGGTCACGATCGACAGCGGCGCCTGGGCCAGCCCCCTGCGCATGGCGCTCTCGGACGGCGTGCCGATCCCGGCCGGCGCCGGCGGCGCGTCCGGCACCGACGGCGCGATGGCGATCTACCAGGCCTCGACCGACACGCTGTGGGAGTTCTGGCGCGCGGTCAAGAAGGCCGACGGCTGGCACGCGAGCTGGGGCGGCGCGATCCGCGGCGTCTCGAAATCCCCGGGCTACTACTCGAGCGGCTCGTGGCCGGGCCTGACGGCCAAGCAGGGCTATGACTGGGGCTCGACCGCCTCGAGCCTGCCCGTCGTCGGCGGCATCGTGACGGCGGACGAGCTGCGCAGCGGGTCGATCGACCACGCGCTGGCCATGGCCGTGCCCTCCCCGTGCAAGTCGGTCTTCGCCTTCCCGGCGCAGCGCACCGACGGCACGTCGGCTCCTCGAGCACCTGCCTGCCCGAGGGCGCGCACCTGCGACTCGACCCGAAGCTCGACCTGGCCAAGCTCAACCTGCCGCCGATCACCCGCGAGCTGGCCGAGGCGGCGCAGCGCTACGGGGTCATCGTCAAGGACAAGACCGGCTCGGCGACGACGTTCGCCGCCGAGGACCCGCGTCCGTTCGGCAGCAACCCCTACACCGGGGCCAACGGCCTCTACGGCGGGCTCAAGGCCTGGCAGTTCATGCCGAAGTTCCCCTGGTCGAGCCTGAAGCTGCTGAAGATGAAGACCTGCACCGCCTTCCCCTGCGCGAGCTAGGGGGGGGGCGGTCAGGCGAAGGCGCGGTCGAACGGCGCGAGCCGATCGCGGATGCGATCGGCGGCGCCGGCCTCGAGCGGGCCCGAGAGGACCCGGTCGAGGCGCTCGCGGAAGGCGGCGAAGCCCTCGGCGGCGTCCTCGGAGGCGTAGGTCACCCGGCGGTCGGCGCGACCGATCCCGGCGGGCCAGGTCGTCCAGGCTCGGCACGTCGATCGGCTCGGCGGTCGCGCCCTGCTCGCTCAGCGCGTCGACGAGCAGGCGGATGAGCAGCAGGACGAAGCGACGGTCCTCGACCGGGTCGCCCGGATGGTTCTGGAAGTGGCGGTAGACGCCGATCACCCAGTTGAAGTGGACGAAGCTCTCGTCGTCCTCGTTGAGGCCGATCCGGGCGGGGTCGGTCCGCGACTGCGTGGCCAGGCAGTTGTCGAAGATGTGCCATTCGCCGTCGACCCAGGCCGGGCGCGACTTGTGCTCCCAGGGGGCGAACGAGCGCGCCCACTCGGCCGAGAACATGAGCTCCCAGGTGGCCACGACGTGGTCGAGCCCGTGCTCGCGCAGCCAGTCGTCCCAGGCGGGCGACACCCCGAGGCAGGCCAACCCCTCCTCGGCGCAGCGGCGGAAGTGCCGCGCCAGGAAGGCGGGGTCGGTGATGAAGAGGTCGGCGTCGTGGATCAGGCCGTGCGTCGTGGTCATCGCCGCGGCGCCGGTGGCGAACTGCAGCCAGTGGTTGTTGTGCGGGCTCGGCGTCGCCCGCTCCTGGACGCGCCGCCCGGCCTCGGAGATGTCCACGACGCGGACCTTCTCGCTGCCGAACTCGGCCGCGGCGGCGCCGGCGACGCGATGGATCTCGGCCGAGCGCGCGTCGGGGACGACGATCGTCTCGACCCGCCCGTCGGGATCCTGGGCCAGCGTGTTGGCGATCGCCAGGCGGGCGAACACCGGCAGGTCGGCCGGGACCGGGAGGATCAGCGTGTATCCCGGGATCGGCGGCGTGGCGCGGTCGGGCCAGCTCCCGTAGGCCAGGCGCCAGGGGAGCTGCCGGGCGCAGCCGGCGAGCGTTGCCGGGGACATGTTCCACGCCGCCCGCTTCCAGTCGTCGCGGGGGCTCGGGGTCACGGGGCGCCAGTGTACGGCGCGTCCGAGGCACCGCGAACCGGGCGATAGCGTCACTGTGCAGCGTGCTCCCGACCCGCCTCAGCCCGCTCGTGATCCCGCTGTGCCTGCTGGCCGGATGCGGCAGCGCGCCGTCCGAGCTCGGCGGTACCACGACGACGTCGAAGCCCAAGGTCGCGCCCGCTCCGGCCACCACCTCGACGCCCGCGCTGACGGCCGTCCCGCCCACCGCAGACGTGCCCGTCGTCACCCCGTCGGCCCGTGGCCGGTTCTGGCGCACGCCGCTCGCGCCGGACGCGCCCGTCGACTCCCGCTCGCCCCAGCTCGTCTCGGCGCTGGCCGGCACCGTGGCCCGGACCCGGGCGGAGAACCGCCCGCCGTGGATCTCGATCAGCTCGTGCAGCACCCGCGTCTACCAGGTCGGCGCGGGGCAGCCGACCGTCCGCGTGGCGCTCGACCAGCCCGTCGCCTCCTGGAACGTCACCCTGCGCCGCGCCCTGGCCAAGGTCCCCCTGCCAAGCGCGGCCGAGGCCTCCAACTGCCACGACCGCGTGATCGTGATCACCCAGCCGTCCCGCGATCGGATGTGGGAGCTCTGGCACGCGCGTCGCGAGAACGGGACCTGGCACGCCGACTGGGGCGGCGCGACGCGGCATGCCGCCGAGAACGACGGGTCCTACGGGCCGAGCGACTGGCCGGGCGCCGACACCCACTGGGGCGCGTCGGCCTCGAGCATCACGCTGCTCGGCGGGGCGATGCGCCTCGACGAGTTCGCCCGCGGCCGGATCGACCACGCGCTCTCCCTGGCGCTCCCCGACGTGGCCGCCGGCCGGTGGGCCGCCCCGGCCGAGCGCACCGACGGCCGTCTGACCGGTCCCGACGCGATCCCCTACGGCGCGCGCTTCCGCCTGGATCCAAAGCTCGACCTCGACGCCCTGCACCTCCCGCGGGCCACCCGGGTGATCGCCGAGGCGGCCCAGCGCTACGGCCTCGTCGTGCAGGACAAGACCTACTCGATCGTCTCCCTGGCCGCAGAGGCGCCGCCGTCGGGTCCGGGGCCGAACCCGTGGAACGAGCTGATCGGCGGCCCGGCGGGCTCGGCGCTGACGCGGTTCCCGTGGGACCGGCTCGAGCTGATGAAGATGGACCTGCGCCGGGGCTAGGCCGACTCGGCGGCCCGGCGGCGCCGGCCGAAGGGCAACGACAGCGTGTCGCCCGGGAAGACCCGGTAGTAGGCGTAGCCGAGCAGGGCCGAGGCGGCGATGTTGATCGGCGCGACGGCGAAGAGCTGCCAGATGTGGCCGGCCAGCCCGCTCCAGAGCTCCGAGACGACCCACCCCATCCAGAGCATCTGCACGAGGAAGATGTGGTACGAGGCGCGGCCGAGCCCGACGAGCCCCGCCCCGGCCCACGAGCGCTGCGGCGAGCGGCCGAGGTAGTGCAGGCCGAGCAGGAAGAGCAGCAGCGCCCACGGGGCGGCCAGCAGGTTGGTGTAGCCGAGGAAGCCCGGGCTGATGAAGCTGTCGAACCAGCCGGGGAAGAGCGTGAGCAGCACGAGGTAGAGCGCGCTCGGGATCGCCAGCGCCACGAGCAGCCGGTTGTGCGGGGAGCGCAGCCGGTCGTCGGAGGCGACCCAGACGCCGAGCACGACGACGAACAGCCAGCGCAGCGGGTTGGCCTGGTAGAGCAGCGACGAGGGCGGAAAGGCGTCGCCGAGCTTCGTGCTCGCCTGCACGGCGATCTCGAACGCGGCGTTGATCGCGAAGCTGCCGACGAGCGTCGCCACGGGCCACCGGCGCATGGCCTCGACGATCACGGGCAGCACGATCGTGAACGCGATCAGGGCCGGGATGTAGTAGTTGCCCGGCGCGTTGATCGGCAGGCCGCCGATGAACAGCGAGTCGAGCAGCCGCAGCTGCCCCTGGGCGGCGGCGATCACGTACCCGACGGCGAGCACGGGCAGGAACGGCAGGATCACGCGCGCCACGCGTCGCCGTGCGTAGTCGCTCCAGAACGCCCCGTCGAGGCGCACGACCCCGCGCCGGCGCAGCGAGCCGGCGGTGTTGTAGCCGAGGACGATCAGGAAGATCGGGACCGCGGGGCGGATCCACAGGTTGCCGAGCGCCGGGTTGGTGATGTCGGCCGGCACCGAGTGCTGCCAGAGCACGGCGAGGATCGCCAGGCCCTTGAGCATGTCCAGCGCGGCCACGGAGCCCGGGCCGCGGGGCGCGGCCGCCGCGGGGCTGCGGTCGGCGACGGCGCTCACGTCGCCGGGAGCGCCGGGGGTGCCAGGGGCGAGCGCAGGGGCGAGCGCGCCTCGCGCGGCGACATCCACGCGGCGGCGCCCAGCCCGAGCCAGAACCACAGCAGGTAGTTCGCCGACGCGTTGCTCAGCGGCGTGAAGTTCGACGTCACCAGCCAGGCGAGCGCGACGGCGAGCACCGCCGGGCGCCAGTCGGCCATCTCGGGATCACCCCGCCCGAAGCCGCCCCGGAAGGTCAGGTAGAGGATCAGGCCGAGCCAGACCAGCGTGGCGAGCACGCCGAGCTCGGCGGCGTTGGACAGCGTCACGTTGTGCGGGCGCCCGACGGTCTGCAGCGGGTAGTAGCGCCCGAGCCGCAGGTAGTCGACGCTCCGGTCGCCGAAGCGGTACCAGCCGAAGCCGGTGACCGGCCGCGCGTCGATCATCCGCAGCGCCGCGAAGTCGGAGTTGTAGCGGTCCCACAGCGGCGATTGGTCGTTGAGGCGATCGTGCGCCCGGCCCGAGAACCCCGGCACGAGCAGGAAGATCGCCGCCACGACGATGGCGGTGCCGACGGTCGCGGCCGGGAGGTAGCGGCGCAGGCCCGGCGTGACGAGCATCGTGACGACGCTGGCCAGCGCGCAGGCCAGCCAGATCTGCCGCGTCAGGGTGAGCACGATGCCGGCCAGGCAGGCGAGGCCGACCAGCGCGGCGAAGATCCGCGCGCGCCGCGAGGTCCAGCTGCGCAGCGCCAGCCCGCAGGTCACCGCGCAGGCGAACAGCGCCAGGCCGTCGGCGTCGGAGGAGACGAACGGGCCGCGGGCGCGGCCGACGGTGATGCCGATGTTCGGGTCGACGATGTAGCGCGGGAAGACCAGGCCCTTGAGGCTCAGGCCCTCGCACAGCGCGGTGTAGCCGAGGTAGGCGCCGAGGCCGACGAAGACGACGATGAAGGCGTTGCGCTGCTCGCGCGTGCGGAAGGCCAGCGGCACGATGAAGAACAGCAGGAACGGGATCAACCCGAACTTGTCGAGCAGGGCGTAGGTCGGCTCGCCGCCCTTGGCCGTGTCGCTCCAGGCGGCGTTGATCAGCACGTACACGGAGAGCGCGACGATCACGAGGTGCACTGGCCGCAGCGGGAGGTCGGCCAGCTTGTTGCGCTTCCACTCCTTGTAGAGGAGGAGCACGCCGCCGACCATGAGCAGGAGGCGGTCGCCGCTCGGCGGGAGCCCCATGTAGCGCCAGGCGCCGGAGAAGACCGACAGCGCCAGCCCGCCGGCCAGCAGCCAGGCGGGGTCGATGTCGCGGACGATGACGACGAAGGCGAGCCCTGCCACCGCCGCGAACACGAGCAGGATCGGGTCGCTCATGCGGGTGGCCTCAGGCGGCGCCGGGTCGCGCCGGGGCCGGTGGGGCGGCGGGGCGCCGGCGTCGCAGCGTGAACAGCGCGACGCCGAGCAACAGGCCGGCCACCGCGCCGACGGCGCCGTACTTCAGCGCGTTCTTGCTCCGGTCCGAGGTGGCGGAGTCCGCCCGGCGGACGAACTGGAGGCTCTGGCCCGAGGCGGCCGAGAACTGGCCTTCGGTGTAGCTGCTCGAGACGCCCTTGAGCTGGAGCTGGAGCTCGTCGCGCTGCAGGCGCAGCCGGCGGAAGCGGGCGCGCCCGGCCGCGGTCGGGGTGCTCTTGATCTGGCCGCCGAGCTTGCCGAGCGAGCTCTGCAGGATCGCCAGGCGCTTGCTCAGCGCGCGGTAGCGGGCGAGCAGCCGGCCGGCCTGGCCGCCCGACGGGTCCTGCTTGGAGATGAACGCGGCCATCTGGCGCGCGGCGGTGTTGGCCACGCGCTGCGCGTCCTGGGCGTTGGGCTCGGTGGCCTCGATGTAGAAGACCGAGCTCTCCGCCACCGCACGGCCGGAGAGGTGGCCGCGCAGACGGGCGGGCGGGACCCCGAGGGCCTTGGCGGTGGGGACGACGACGGCATCCGAGCTCACGAGCCGCGCGTAGGTCGCCGAGAGCTGCTTGCTGGCGTCGGCGTAGCCGGCCAGGGCTTGCGCGGTGACGTCGAGGCGCCCGACGTTCATCTCGGCCTGGGCCTTGTGCGTCGGCGTCTTGGCCAGGCCGATGACGACGCCGATGCCGGCCAGCAAGAGCGTGGTCAGGACGATCAGGACGGCGCCGGCGACGGAGGCGCGGCGGTCGCTGCGCCCGACCGACAGCTTGGGTGCGGAGGGAGTTCGGTGGATGTGTTCATGACGGGGGAAGGGGGTCGAAGCTAGCAGTGGTCCCGCTCGCGCCGGACGGGCCGGAGCGGGTCTCGGGAAGCCCGCGGAAGCGCGTCGTGCGCACCGCGAGCAGGAGGCCGATAAGGGCGCCGACGAGCAGTCCGGTCACCCCGGCCTTCTGGGTGAAGGAGGATCGGTCCGACGACGGCCGGGCAGGGGTTCCCAGCGGCGCGATTCCGGCGCTGGTCCCAGCGGTCGTGACCAGCTGGCGGTAGGTCGCGCCGAGCGCGGAGGCCCGCAGCCGGGCGTCCTGGAGCGCGAGGCGCAGCGCGTCGGCGGACGCGGAGTGGTTCGAGCTGCCCAGGCGCCGGGTGCGGCGCTCGAGCCCACTGACCTGAGCCGCGGCGGCGCGGTAGCGGGCCAGGTAGTGCTGCTGGTCGCCGGGGCGCTGGTTGAGGCCCTCGATGTAGTCGATGGTCGAGCGCGTGGCGGCGTGGCCAGCCGCGTCGCCGAGACCGCGCTGTCGCCGGAAGCCAGCAGACGGAACACCGGGGCGTTCGGCAGCGGTGTGACCGTGATGCGATCGCGGATCTCGTTGGGCGAGAGCCCGGTGCGGCGCGACGTCTCGGCGATCGCCTGGTCGGAGAGGGCGATGCGGCTGAAGACCTGGGAGATCGAGTTGGCCAGCAGGGCGAACCCGCCGTTGGCCTGCGCGGTGACGTCGGTGCGGCCGACGCTGAGCCGGGTCTCGGCCGACCACATTGGCAGCGGGCCAGGCCGATGGCGACCCCGGCGGCAGCCAGGGCCAGCGCCGGGAGCACGAGCATCCACCAGCGCCGGACGAGGCGCTCGGCCAGGGTCGTGGACGCCGGTCTCATGCCGCCCTCGCGAACAGGTCGCCGAGCTGCGCGGCGGAGGTCTCGATGTCGTGCAGGCCGCGGACGCGCTCGCGCCCGGCCTGGCCCATGGACCGCCGGGCCGCGGGGTCGGCGGCGAGCTCGGCCAGCGCGTCGGCCAGCTCGTCGGGCCTGCCCGCGAGACGAGCCGGCCGGTGAGGCCGTCGACGACGAGCTCGGGGATGCCCATGATCCGGGTGGTGACGACGGGACGCTCGAGGGCCATCGCCTCCATGATCGACACGGGAACGCCCTCGGCGAAGCTCGGCAGGCAGAAGACGTGGGCGTGGCGGAAGCGGTCGGGCATCGCGTCCTGGCTGATCGCGCCGGCCAGGCGCAGCGTGCCGTCCAGGCCGCGCTCGCGCGCCTCGCGCTCGAGCACGCCGCGCTCCGGCCCGTCGCCGACGACCTCGGTCTCGACCGCGAGCCGCGCTCGCCGAGGCGGGCGACGGCCTCGACCAGCTGGGTCTGGCCCTTGTCGGGCACCAGGCGCCCGACGGTCAGCACGCGCAGCGGCGTGTCCGGCGCGGGCGGCGGGGTGGGAGCGTCGAGCCGCGTGAAGTCGATGCCGCAGCGGACGACGTGGAGTTTGTCCCACTCCTCGCGCCCGACGAGCTTCATGAGCTGGGCGCGGCAGTAGTCGCTGATGCAGGCCACGAAGCGGGCATCGCCGATCTTCTCGGCCACCCGGTAGCGGGTGACGTCGTCAACTCCGTCGGCCCGTGCATCGTGAAGCTCCAGCCGATGGCGCCGAAATGGGCCGCCAGCAGGCAGATCATGCTCGAGGCGTTGGCGAAGTGGGCGTGCAGGTGGGTGACGCCGTCCTCTTGGGTCCAGGACCACAGCAGGATCGCCTCGGCGAAGTAGAAGAGGTGCCAGAGCCCGGCGCGCACCCCGCCGGGGCTCAGCCGCAGCGCGAGCGCGAGGGTCCGCGCGTAGCGGACGGGATGGCGCGCGACGGCGCGCAGGTGGGCGCGGGCGACCTGGCGCGCGTCAGGCGGCTGAATGCTCCGCGTCTCGGCGGCGGCCGCGCGGTCGCGCGGGGACAGCAGGCGGTCGGCCGGCGCGCGGTGCACCGAGTAGGTGCGCACCTCGACGCCGCGCCCGCGCAGGGCCGCCACCTCGCTCATGATGAACGTGTGGGTGGGAGCCGGGTATTCGCCGGTCAGGTAGCCAATGCGCATAGGAACACGAGCCGATCAACGTCCGGGGCGAGATGAATGCGGCGATCCACCGGAACCGTGGCTCGAAGGTGACATGGTAGAAGGGTGATTCGGCGCTTCGGCCGTCGTGCGATCGGGACGATCGGCTGGGGCATCGCCGCCTGGCCGGCTGTCGCCACCGCGTATCTGCTGGCGATTCTCGCGTCCGCGCTGGGTCGGCGGGGACCGGCCGCCGCGACCGCCGCGGGGCCTGTGCCGCGCTTTGTGATCTTGGTCCCCGCGCACGACGAGGAGCGCGTGGTCGGGGCCACGGTCGAGAGCCTCATGGCCGAGGCTTACCCCACCGAGCGCCGCACCGTGCTCGTCCTGGCCGACAATTGCAGCGACGCCACGGCGGCCGTCGCCCGCGAGCACGGGGCGACGGTGTGGGAGCGCGACGATCCCGAGCATCCCGGCAAGGGCCAGGCGCTGGCCTGGGCGCTCGGCCGGCTGCCCGAGGCGTTCCCCGACCACGAGGGCGTCGTCTTCGTCGACGCCGACTGCCTGGTCGTGCCGGGGACGCTCGCCGCGCTCGGGCGCGAGCTGCGCGACGGCGCGAGCGTCGCCCAGGCCGACTACCGGATCTCGAACCCGGAGGCGTCCCCGTCGGCGGCGCTGCGCTACGTGGGCTTCGCGCTCTTCAACACCGTGCGCCCGCTGGGCAAGACCGCGCTCGGGCTCTCCAGCGGCCTGCTCGGCACGGGCATGGCGTTCTCGCGCGAGGCGCTCGAGCAGGTTCCCTGGCGCTCCTTCTCCGTCGGCGAGGACCGCGAGATGCACGTGCGCCTGGTCCAGAACGGCGTCCGGGTGCGCTTCGTCGCCGACGCCTGCGTGACGTCGCCGGCCCCGACCACGCAGACGGCCGGCGAGACCCAGCAGCAGCGCTGGGAGACGGGCAACGTCGAGCTCGCGCGGGCCTCGGCGGGCCCGTTGCTGCGCGCGGGGCTGAGCCGGGGCGACCGGCAGCTCGCGCACGCCGGCTTCGAGCTGCTCGTGCCGCCGTTCTCGTTGCTCGCCGCCGGAGCCGGGGCCGGGGCGCTGGCCGGGATCGCCGCGGGCTCGCGCCCGTTGCGCCGCCTCGCCGGGGCCACCATCGCCGGGCAGGCGATCTACGTCGCGGGCGGCCTGCGCGCCGTCGGCGCGCCGCCCGCCGCCTACCGCGCCTTCGCCGCCGCTCCGTGGCTGATCGTGCGGCGCCTGGGCCAGTACCTCTCGCTCTCTCGCGGGGGCGGCGCGAGCGCCTGGGAGACGACGGCCCGCGAGGGCTAGACGATGTAGCCCTCGCCGTCGGCGAGCTCGCGGCGCATCTGCTCGCGCTGCGCCATCGTGATCCCGCCGCCGTAGGTCCACCCGAGCCCTTCGTAGCGGGGGCGGTGCTCGATCAGGTCGAGGTGGCGCTGGCGGTACTCAGCCGAGCCCCCGATCGGCCGGGCGGGGTTGCCGGCGACCATCGTGTCGGGGGGAACGTCCTGGCGCACGACGGATCCGGCGCCGACGACGGCCCGCTCGCCGACGGTCACCCCCGCGAGGATCACGCTGCGCGCGCCGAGGTAGGCCTTGTGGCAGATCCGCGTGCGGGCCACGCGGGTGTAGCCCATCAGGCGCTTGGTGCTCGCGTCGTGGGCGAGGATGGTCACGCCGAAGGCGATCAGCACGTCGTCCTCGATGTCGATCAGCCAGCAGTGCGGCGGGTCGAGGAGCGTGCCCCGGCCGACCTTCACGTTGTTGCCGATCCGCAGGCCGTCGGCCTGCAGGCTGGGGATGTCGGGCGTCTGGCCCACCCGGGCGGTCACCCGGTTGCGAAAGCGCCGGTAACGGTCGGTGAGACTGCGGTTGACGCCCACTTGGGCGACGACTTTAGCCGCGGGAACGCGCCGGTGCTCGCCGTCCCGCGGCGGCGAGGCGCCCGAGCGCCAGCGCCCAGCGCCGGCCGACCCGCAGGGGAGTCAGCACCTGGGCGATCCGCTGGACCCGGGGCGGCTGCTCGGCCAGCGCGGGACGCTCGCTGATCAGGCGCCCGAGCGACGGCGCGAGGTGGCGGCGCACCCCCGACCCGAGCTGGCCGCTCGGCGTGAGCAGGAGGTTGACCAGCGCGGCGTTGGCGTAGATCTGGGTGATCTGGTCGTGCATCGCCGGATCGGTCAGGCGCACGGCCAGACGCGTGCGCCCGCGGACCGTCGGGCGGTCGAGGCGGTCCTCGCCGATCGCGCGGCCGACCGCCCGCGCGGCGGCGGCGAGCGCGGCGGCGAGCTCGGGGTACTCGCGCGCGGCGGCGGCCAGCGCGTCGGGCGGCGCGAGCGTCGGGTGCCGGTCCAGCCAGGCGGCGATGTCGGCCGGGAAGCGCAGGCCCGTGAAGCCGTCGCGGGCGTAGAAGAGCAGCAGCGCCACGAGGTCGTCGGCCGGCGTCAGGCGCCAGCCGAGCACCTCGTCGGGGACGCTGCGCGCGACGGCGTCGCCCGCGAAGCGCTCCTCGTACCAGTGGATGCGCCAGTGCAGCTCGAGCGGCGGCATGTCGGAGGCGATCAGCAGCTGGTGCAGGCCGGGCCGGCCGGAGCGGTCGAGCGGTTCGACCCCGCGTTCGAGCCCGAGGGCCACGAGCCGCTCGACGGCCTCCTCGAAGCGATCGGGCGCGACGAGCACGTCGAGGTCGGACGTGCGGCGGATCCCCGCGTCCCCGTGCGCGACGTGGCTGAGCGCGATCCCCTTGAGCGGGACGGCGCGGATGCCGACCGGGGAGAGCGCGTCGTGCACCCGGGAGAGCAGCGCCTCGTGGGCCATGGCCGAGGCGCGCCCGAGCCAGGCGTCGCGGGCGACGGCCTCCGCGAACCACTCGGGCGCATCGTCGACGGCGAGCAGCCGCCCGCCGAGCAGGGCCAGGACGCCCTGGCGGGCGAGCGTCTCGACGAGCCGGTCCTCGTCGCACTCGCGGTGCAGCGCGCGGATCTCGGCGGCCCGTGCGTCGCGCCGCGTCCGACCCGCTGCGAGCACGGCGAGGAGGCGGTCCTCGACCCGAGCGACGTCCGGCACCTCAGCTCCGTCGCCCGATTGGCACGATGCGGGGGTGAACGGGGGATCGGAGCTCCTGCGCGTGCGCACCGAGGACATCGCCTGGCGGGAGATCGACGGGTCGGTCGTCATCCTCGATCTGCGCGAGAACCGCTACCTCTCGGTCAACGCGACGGGCATCGTCGCGTGGAACCGTCTGCAGGCCGGGGTGACCCGGGGCGACCTCGCCGCCGAGATCGCCGAGACGTTCGCGATCGATCGCGCCCGGGCCGAGGAGGACGTCGACGCGTTCCTCGAGTCGTTGCGGTCGGCGGGGCTGCTGCTCGAGCCCGGCACCTGAGGACGGCAGGCGCGACACGGGCGAGACGCTAGCGGCGGCTCGGGCGCAGCGCGAGGCCATCACGGTCGCGAGCGCGCCATGGTGGAGAGCAGGCGGCGCGCCCCGTCCTCGGCGCGCGCGAGGTCCGGCGGCCGGTCGAAGCGGAGCATCGGCACGCCCGCGAGGTCGAGCAGCGCCTGCGGCGTGGGCGGGAGCACCGCGTGATCGGCCAGCGGCCCGAGCCGATCGGCGGGGGCGACCGGCTCGATGCGCTCGGTCGCGTCCCAGCCGAGCAGCACGCAGCCGCGCAGCGGCGCGCTCGCCCGCGCGACCGGGCGCGCGAGGCGCCAGCGGTCCCGCGCGCCGACGCGGCCGAGCGCGCGACCGCCGAGCCGTCGCGCCGGCTCGGCGCGCAGGTCGACCGTGGCGGGACCGGCGAGCACGTCTCCGCCGGCGAGCACGGCGAGGTCATCGCTGAGGAGGTCCGCGCCCAGTCCGGCGAGCAGCGCCGCGGTGGTGCTCTTGCCGCCTTCGCGGGCGGCGAGCAGCAACCACGCCCCGCCGCCGGCCACGACCGCCGAGGCGTGCAGGACGCCTCGCCCCATCCACCACGCGATCACCGCGCACGGCGCGGCGAGGACGGGGTGCACGAGCGCGTCGGGCGAGACCGGCGGGTCGGCCTCGACGACGATCCGCTGCTCGGCGCGGGCCACGAGCACGCGGCCGGTCGGCGGCATGCCGATGACCGCGTGGCCGTCCTCGACCGTGACGTCGTCGGGGGCGTCGGGCACCGCGACGCGCCGCTGCTCGACGCGCCAGCGTGGCCAGTCCGCGGGCGGGTCGGGCACGAGCGCCGCGGCCGGCACGCCGTCCAGGCGCAGGCCGTAGGCGCCGCCCGCCGCGGGGGCGTCCATGGCGGTCAGCGCTTCACGCTCGGCGACGCGTACCCGCTGCGGGGCTCGGGTGTCGCGGCCATGCCGAGCACGCCCGCGCCGAGCCCGGAGGCCGGGTCGCGCACCACGTCGATGGCCTCCTTGCGCGAGCGCACCCCGAGCTTGGCGTAGATGGCCCGCACGTGGGTCTTGACCGTGCTCTCGGTCAGGTACAGGCGGGCGGCGATCTCCGCGTTGGCCAGGCCGAGCACGACGAGGCTGAGGATCTGCTGCTGGCGGGCGGTGAGCACCGGGCGGCGAACCGACTGGGCGGCGGCCGGAGGCAGCACGAGGAAGCCCGCGGCCACGGCGTGCAGCGCACGGGCCAGCGCGGCCGGGTCGGTGCCCTCGAGGGCGATGCCCGCCGCGCCGGCGTCGAGCAGCGCGGTGGCCGAGCGCCGGTCGACCCCGGCGACGAGCGCGAGCACCGGCGGCCCGGACGGGCGCACGGCGCGCCGGATCGCGTCGCCGTCCCCGGCGACGATCCGCACGGCGGCGTTCGCGAGGGTCCCGACGGTCACGTCCGCGCCGGCCAGCGCGTCGCCGAGCTCGCGGCGGCGAGACCGGGGTTCGACGGCGACGACGAGACGTTCGGCCATGATGCCCACAGCATGTGGGATCGGTCGGACTTGAGCAATGCCCCGGCGTCGGTGCGGGCCTACGCGGCGACGACGCGCGGGTACGCGCGGGTCCAGCACCTGCTGCACGGCCTGATGATCGGGTGCTTCCTGGGCTGGATGGATCGCGACGCCCTGGCCGCGCTGGACGCCGCCTACTACGACGCGCACCGCGAGACGTTCGCGGGCGGCGCGCTGCCCTACACCGATCCCGAGCACATGCGCAGCGGCCTGGCCGACTGGGAGGCGGCCGCGCTCGATCGCCACTTCCCGGCCGGCGGGCGCCTCGTGGTCACCGCGGCCGGGGCCGGCCGCGAGGTGATGGCCGCGCTCGCGCTCGGCTACGACGCCGTCGGCTACGAGCCGCACGCCGGGATGCGCGCGGCCGGCGCGGCCGTGCTGGCGGCCGACGGCCATCCCGGCCGGCTCGAAGCGGCCGAGCGCGACCTGTTCCCGGCCGGGGCGCCGGCGGCCGACGGGGTCGTCGTCGGGTGGGGGTCGTTCTCGCACATCCCGGGCCGCGAGCGGCGCCACCGCTTCCTGGCCGACGCGCGCGCCCGCCTGGCGCCCGGCGCGCCGCTGCTCCTCTCCTTCTGGGCGCTCGAGGGGCGCGAGCGCTATCTGGCGACGGTGCACGCCGCGGCGGCGCTCGTGCGGCGTCTGCGCCGCGCCGAGCGCGCCGAGCGAGGCGACCTCCTGGCGCCGCTCTACGTGCACGTCTTCGACGACGCGGAGATCGCGCGTGACCTCGCCGCGGCCGGCTTCGAGGTCGTCGAGCGCCACGCGGAGCCCTACCCCCACGTCGTGGCCCGCGCGATCTAGGCGCGGGCGGCGAGCTCGGCGGCGAGGCGCTCGGTGGCGGCCTCCGCCGCGGCCAGTTCGCGCGGGCGCTCGAAGCGCAGCATCGGGCGGTCGGCGAGCTCGAGCAGCTGCTCGCCGCGGACCGGCAGGCTCAGGTGCCGGTCGAGGATCGCCACGCGCTCGCCCGCCGCGACCTCGGTGATCCGCACCGGCCCGTCGCTCCAGACGAGCTCGACCCAGCCGCCGAGCGGGGCGGCGACCGCGGGCCGCGTCAGCACCTTGCGCCAGCGCGTGCGCGAGCCGACCACGCCCAGCGAAGTGCCCCCGAGGCGCTCGGCGGCATCGTCGCGCAGGTCGACGCTGGCCGGCCCGGCGAAGGCCTCGAAGCCCGCGACGATGAGCATGTCGTCGGTGAACATCGCGCCGCCGCCCGCGGCGAGCATCGCCGCCGTGGTGCTCTTGCCGCCCTCGCGCTCGGCGAGCAGCCCCCAGGCCGATCCGCCGACGAGCACGCCCGCGGCGTGGATGCAGGCGCGGCCCTGCCACAGCGCGATCACGGCGGCGGCGGGGACGAGCCCGGGATGCAGGACGGCCTCGGGCCGGAGCTCGCGCCGGGTGGCGAAGACGATCGACCGCGCGTGCCGGTCGAGGCGGATCTCGCCGTTGCCGGGCAGCCCGATCCGACCCCCGGTCTCGGTCAGCGACATCCCGTCGGACTCATCGGCCTGCTCGCGGCGCTGCGCGACCGTCCAGGTGGGCCAGTCGGGGGGCGGCGGCACCCCGTCCCCGGGGCCGAGCCCGACGATCCGGAGCCCGTAGGCGGCGAGCCCCTCCTGCCCGTGTGCGTGGGCCATCGGGACCGACCCTACCCGGGACCGCGACATCGTCCTTTTTTCGTCCTTTCGCATTGGGCCGTGCCCTTCTAACCTGTGCATCATCACTGAAGGCGAAAGAGGAGAAGACATGAGCGACACGTACAAGGCACCGCAGATCAAGCCTCTCGGCACCGTCTCGGACCTGACCCTGACCACGATCAACAAGACCGGCGTGTCCGGCGACGTGATCGTCCTCAACGGTCAGAACATCCCGGTCCCGGGCTCCAAGCTCGCCTAGCGACCCTTTGGCACCCCGGGCCGACACCGGCCCGGGGAGTGCCAGACTCGCCCGCGTGGATCCCCGCGCGGCACCGGCCGCTCCGGCGGCTGCCCTCGTACCCGATCGAGATCGCCTACGGCATCCCGCTCGGGCGCGACCGCCATGCGCGGTCGCTTCCGCGCCGCCGCGACCTCGCGCCGCGGGCGGCGCTCGAAGCGGTCATGGCCGCAGGCGCTGCGGCGCCCGCCCTGCCTCGTCTCCTTCTCCGGCGGCCTCGACTCGTCGGCGCTGCTCGCGCTGGCCGTCCACGTCGCCCGGCGCGAGGGCCTGCCCGATCCCGTCCCGGCCACGCTCGTCTTCCCCTCCTCGCAGGCGGCCGACGAGCACGCCTGGCAGGAGCGCGTGCTCGACCGCCTCGGCGTGGCCGAGCATCGCCGCTTCGAGTTCACCGACGAGCTCGACGCCGTCGGCCCCGTGGCGGCGCCCGTGCTGCGCCGGCACGGCCTGATCTGGCCGTTCAACCTCCACTTCCACGTGCCGATCATCGAGTCGGCCGCCGGGGGCGCGGTGGTCACCGGGTTCGGCGGCGACGAGCTCGGCCGGGCGAGCAGCTCGCTGTGGGCCGAGCGCGCCGTGGCCGCGCGGCGGATCGGCGGCCCGCGCGAGCTGGCCCGCGTCGCCTACGCGCTCGCGCCCGGGCCGGTCAAGTGGCTGCGCGAGTACGCGCGCGGCGAGGACTACCTCGAGGGCTTCGGCTTCTTGACCGAGGAGGGCCGGACGCAGCTGCGCCGCCGGCTGGCCTCGGAGTACACGATCCCCTTCGGGTTCGGTCGCGTGCTGCGCGACTACCTGTGGCGCTCGCGTTACTTCCGGATCTGCCGCGCGAACTTCCAGGCCGTCGCCGACGACCACGACGTGCGGATGTTCCACCCCTTCTGCGAGCCGACGGTGCTCCAGGCGCTCCCCGAGGGCGGGCGCTTCGCCGGCATGCTCGACCGCCGCCACATCGTGGGCGAGCTCTTCGGCGACCTGCTGCCCCGCGAGGTCGTCGAGCGCACGTCGAAGGCGGTGTTCGACGATCCGCTGTGGACCCCCACCGCGCTGCGCTTCGCCGAGGAGTGGAGCGGCGCGGGCCTCGACGCGCAGCTCGTCGATCCCGAAGCCGTGCGCCGGTCGTGGCTGGGCCCCGACCGCTCGACGATGAGCACGACGATGCTCCAGGCCGCCTGGCTGGCCGACGAGCGGGCGGCCGGCTAGACCGGAAGCTTCAGCTCGATCACGCCGAGCTCGACCATCTCGCCCGTGAAGGCGGCGAGGTCGGTCTCGATCACGGCGACCGGCTGCTCGAACTCCTCGGCCAGCCGACCCACGGCGAGCTCGAGCGCGGACACGTCGCGCATGACCTCGAAGAACCGGGCGCCCACCTGGTCGACGCTGTGGTACTGGCCCGTGTCGATGTTGAGGATCACGGTCTCGTCGGCGAGATCGCGGAACACGACGTGCTCGGGAACGGAGACCTGACAGGCCTTCATGTCGCTCCACCCGTTGGCGCCGTTCATCTGCACACCGTACCCGCACTAAAAGGTGGTCAGACGCGCAAAATTACCGTGAGGCAGGACCGCTTCGCCTTCGTGCTCGACCCAGGCGTGGGCCCCGAACGCCCCTTGGCTGCGCACCCCGAGCACCAGCTCGGCGGAGATCCCGCGGTCGTGGAGCATCCGCAGCAGCACGAGCGAGCGGATCAGGCAGCGGTCGTCGGTGGGCAGGCGGGCCAGGACCTTCTCGACCATGAACCCCAGCCGCCGGGCGAGCGCGGCGTGCTCGGACTCCGGCACGGGACGCCGCGGGCGGTCGGGCGCACGCGCCTCGGCGACCATCCGGGTCAGGTCGTTGGCGCGGAGATGGCGCGACAGCGGCACGTAGGCGACGAGGATCTCGAGCGTCACGCGCGCGCGATGGCGGATCCCCACCCGCCCCGCGGGCGGCAGCGCGGCGGGCCGGAGCGCGCGCACGGGCATCAGCGGTAGGCCGCGGCCTGCATCGTGAACAGCTCGGCGTAGCGCTGCCCGGCGGCCATCAGCTCCTCGTGCGTGCCCGACTCGGTCAGCTCGCCCTCGTGGATCACGTAGATGCGATCGGCGGACTTGACCGTCGAGAAGCGATGCGAGATGAGCAGGATCGCCCGGCCGGCGGCCAGCGAGCGCACGTGCTCGAACAGGTCGTTCTCCGAGCGGGGGTCGAGCGACGCGGTGGGCTCGTCGAGCACGAGGAACGGCGCGTCGCGGAAGAAGGCCCGCGCCAGGGCGATGCGCTGCCACTGGCCGAGAGAGAGGTCCCAGCCGCCGGCGAACGCCTTGCCGAGGATGGTCTCGTAGCCCTCGGGCAGGCCGGCGATGAAGCGGTCGGCGCCGCCGCGCGCCGCCGCGGCCTCGAGTCGCGCCTCGTCGCCGATCTCCTCGGCCAGTCCGAGGCCGATGTTCTCGCGCGCGGTCAGCTGGTAGTGGATGAAGTCCTGGAAGATCAGCCCGATCTGGCGCGCGCAGCGCCGTGCGCGGCAGCTCCCGCGTGTCGCGGCCGTCCCACAGGATGCGTCCGCCCGTGGCCTCGTAGAGCTGGCCCAGCAGCTTGGCCAGCGTGGTCTTGCCCGAGCCGTTCTCGCCCACGAGCGCGACGACCTCCCCGGCGTTGATCGTCAGGTCGATGCCCTTGAGCACGTCGTGCTGGCCGCCCGGGTAGCGGAAGCGCAGGCCCTCGGCGCGCAGCGCGGAGAAGGGGCGCACCGCGTCGGGCGATCCCACCGCCGCGTCGTCGGGCTCGGGGGGCGGGCGCCGTTCGAGGAAGCGATCGAGGTCGCGCAGGAACAGGCTCGATTCGAACAGGCCGCTGACCCCGTTGAAGAGCTCGCCGATCTGGGTGGCGAGCAACCGGATGGCGATGAACGCGGCGCCGGCCGACGCGAGCGAGATGCGGTCGTCGAGCACGAGGTAGACGAGCAGCCCGAAGGTCACGCTCGTGACGACGATGGTCACCAGCGAGCCGAGCGCCGCGAGCAGCAGCCGGCGGCGCACGTGGACGCGGAAGTCCTCGATGTAGGTGTCGTAGAGCGAGGCCCAGCGGCCGCGCAGGAAGCCGCCGAGCCCGAAGGCGCGGACCTCCTTGGCCTCGTTGCGGCCGGTGAGGACCTCGGTCATGTAGTGGCGGACCCGCAGCGCGGGCGTCTGGGTGACGTTGAAGGCGAACTCGATGTGGCCCTGGCGGCGCGAGATCAGGAACAGCGGGAGCCCGCCGATGAGGATCAGCGGCAGCAGGACCGGGTCGATCACGACCACGGCGATCGAGAGGCCGACCACGCCGAACAGGCCGCCGACGAGCTCGACGAGCCCCTGGGCCAGCGTCAGCGGCTGGATGATCGCGTTCGTACGCGCGCGCTGGAGGTCGTCGAAGAAGTCGGGGTCCTCGAAGCTCTCGAGTCCGACCGAGGTGGAGACGTCGAGGATCGAGCCCCAGGTGCGCCGCTGGACGTACTCGCCGAGCAGCCGCTGCAGCTGGGCCTGCGAGCTCATGGCCAGCGACCCGATGGCCGTCGCGGCCACGAGCCCGATCAGCGGCGGCAGCGGCGCCGCCGATGGAGCCGCCGTCCTGCGAGCGGGAGATGATCTGCTCGAGCGCGAGCTTGCCGAGCAGGACCTGGAGGGCGAGCACGCCCGTGCTGACGAGCTGGACGGTCGCGTTGAGCCAGAAGAGCCGCGGGCTTGCGCCGTGGGCGAGCCGGACCGCCGCGGCCACGAGCCCCGGGAGACGCCGGACGGAGCGCGGCTCGGCCTGACGGGACTGGTAGTGCGCCATCGGATCGAAGCGCACGTCGCGGTCCTGCCCGTCCTCCTCGTTCTCCTCCTGCCACTGCGAGGGCTCAACGGCCACGTGGCGAGGATAAGCCCGCCGCCGCGAAGACCCGCTTTCCGGCCCGATTCGCGCCGCCGTCCCCGGTACGGCAGAATCACCGCCGGTGGCCGCGGGGACCAAGAAGCCGAAGGTGCGCAAGCTGCGCCGGAAGGGCGATCGCGAGGGCCTGCTCGCCGCGCTGGACTGGCACGAGTGGGTCCTGGCCGGAGGCCAGCCCGCCGACCAGGGCGCGCCGGTGCGCCTCGAGGCGCTCGACTCGCTCGTCACCCACGACGACGGCCTCGCGCCCGACGTGCTCGTGATCGCGCTGGCCGACGACCACGAGGCGATTCGCCTGCGCGGGCTCGAGCATGCCGGCGAGCTGGACCCGGGCGGCGTCGACCTCGTCGCCGAGACGATCGCCGCGTGGCCACCCGGCGACTACCCCGCCGCGCACGAGCGCGCCGTCGAGGCGCTGACGGTCGACCCCGCGCCCGCGGCCGGCGCCTACACGGCGGCGGCGGTCACATCGCCCGAGCCGCTCGACGAGCGCACGCGCGAGACGATCGTCCGGCTCGCCGACGCCGCCGACGGCAAGCTCGGCTGGGACGAGGTGGCCGCGGCCGCGCTCGAGGCCGACCCCGAGGTCCCGCGGACCGACGAGCTGCTCGAGCTCGCCAGCGAGCGGGTGCCCGACCGGCTGCACGACGCGCTGGCCATGGAGAGCCGCCGCCGGGGCGCGATCCGCGCGCTCGGCCTGCGCCGCGACGCGAAGGTCCTCGGCGAGCTGATGGAGCTGCTCGGCGACCACGACCCGGCGATCCGCCGCGAGGCGGCGATCGCGCTCGGTCGCATCAAGCATCCGGCGGCGATCGGAGAGCTGTTCGCCGCCGCCCAGGACGAGGAGTACGCGGTGCGCGACGCGGCCATGGCCGCGCTCGACGGCTTCGGCACCGTCGCGGTCACCGCGGCGGTGATCGCCACGCGCAGCGAGCTCGCCGGTCTCGGCAGCGGCGAGCGGACACGTCGCCCGCGGCGACGCAGATCCAGGGCCAGCCCGCCCCGGAGAGGGTCGAGCACGTCGCGCCCGTGGCTCCGCTCGCTCCGCCGCCCGGGCCGTTCGGCGGGCGGCGCTCCGGCCTCGTGTCGCGCCTGCGGGCGGCCCTGGGGCCGCCGGCCGGGCCGCGTCCCTAGCCCTCGAGCACCATCCCCGCGCCCACCGTCTCGTTCGTGTCCTCGTCGACGAGGATGAACGCGCCGGTCTCGCGGTTGTCGCGGTAGGCGTCGACCATCAGCGGCTTGGAGAGCTTGAGCGAGACGCGGCCGATGTCGTTGAGCCCGAGCTCGGTCGCCTCGGTGTCGCGGTGCAGGGTGTTGACGTCGAGCGCGTAGCGGAGGTCCTGCACGATCGCGCGGGCCTCGGTCGCGGTGTGGCGGATCGAGTAGCGGCCGCGCTCGCGCAGCGGCTCGTCGGCCATCCAGCAGACCGTCGCCTCGAGCTCGCGCACGACCTTCGGCGCGTTGTGCGGGCGCGCGATCACGTCGCCGCGGGAGACGTCGACCTCGTCGGCCAGCCGGATCGTCACCGACAGCGGCGGCGAACGCCTCCTCGACCGGGCCGTCCTGGGTCTCGATCGCCGCGATCGTCGTCGTCTTGCCCGACGGCAGGACGACGACGTCGTCGCCGGGCTTGAAGACGCCCGAGGCGACCTGCCCCGCGTAGCCGCGGTAGTCGTGCCACTCGTCGCTCATCGGCCGGATCACGTACTGGACGGGGAACCGGTTGTCGATCAGGTTGCGGTCCGAGGCGATGTTCACGTGCTCGAGGTGGTAGAGCAGCGACGGGCCGGCGTACCAGTCCATGTTCTCCGAGCGGTCGACGACGTTGTCGCCGTGCAGCGCGCTGACCGGGATGAAGGTGATGTCGTGGATGTCGAGCTTGGCCGACCACGAGCAGAACTCCTTGCGGATCCGGTCGTAGACCGCCTCGTCGTAGTCGACGAGGTCCATCTTGTTGATCGCCACGACGAGGTGGGGGACCTGGAGCAGCGACGAGAGCACCGCGTGGCGGCGCGACTGCTCGATCACGCCCTTGCGGGCGTCGACGAGGATCACCGAGACGTCGGCGGTCGACGCGCCGGTGACCATGTTGCGCGTGTACTGCTCGTGGCCCGGCGTGTCGGCGATGATGAACTTGCGCTCGGGCGTGGCGAAGTAGCGGTAGGCGACGTCGATCGTGATCCCCTGCTCGCGCTCGGCCCGCAGGCCGTCGGTGAGCAGCGCGAGGTTCACGTAGCCGTCGCCGCGGCGCTCGCTCGTCTGCACGACGTGCTCGAGCTGGTCCTCGAAGATCTGCTTGGAGTCGTGCAGCAGCCGGCCGATCAGGGTCGACTTGCCGTCGTCGACCGAGCCCGCGGTGGCGAGGCGCAGCAGCTCGGCGCGTCTCGGTCTGGAACGGTCAGGTGAGCCGTTCGGTGCCCGCGCCGGCCACTAGAAGTAGCCCTCGCGCTTGCGGTCTTCCATGGCCGCCTCGGTCGCGCGGTCGTCGGCGCGGGTCTCGCCGCGCTCGGTGATCCGCGTGGCGGCGATCTCGGCCACGACGTCGGGCAGCGTGTCGGCGTCGGAGCGCACGGCGCCGGTGCAGCTCATGTCGCCGACCGTGCGGTAGCGCACGGTCGTCGTCGAAGGGCTCCTCGCCGTCCATCAGCTCGATGAAGTCCGAGGTCGCGTAGAGCATCCCGTCGCGCTTGAAGACCTCGCGCTCGTGGGCGAAGTAGATCGCGGGCAGGTCGATGCCCTCCTCGTCGATGTACTGCCAGACGTCGAGCTCGGTCCAGTTGGACAGCGGGAAGACGCGGACGCTCTCGCCCTTGCGGATGCGGCCGTTGTAGAGGCTCCACAGCTCCGGGCGCTGGTTCTTGGGGTCCCACTGGCCGAAGTCGTCGCGGAAGGAGAAGATCCGCTCCTTGGCCCGGGCGCGCTCCTCGTCGCGGCGCGCGCCGCCGAAGGCCGCGTCGAAGCCGTGCTCCTCGAGCGCGTCGAGCAGGGCGACCGTCTGCAGGCGGTTGCGCGAGGCGCGGGGCCCGGTCTCCTCCTTGACGCGGCCGTTGTCGATCGCCTCCTGCACCGAGGCGACGACGAGCTTGACGCCGAGGCGCTCGATCTCCTTGTCGCGGTACTCGATGACCTCGGGGAAGTTGTGGCCGGTGTCCACGTGCATGACGGGGAACGGGATGCGGCCGGGCCAGAACGCCTTCTCGGCCAGGCGCAGCAGCACGGCCGAGTCCTTGCCGCCGGAGAAGAGCAGCACGGGGCGCTCGAGCTGGGCGGCGACCTCACGGAAGATGTGGATCGCCTCGGCCTCGAGGGCGCGCAGGTGGGAGAGCTCGTACGGCATTCAGGGAAAACCGGTCAGGTTTGAGTGTATTCGAATCCATACCCGATTCTTGTTGCGGATCCGGAGCGCGGGTATGCTCGGCTTCTCATGGACGAGACCACTCCGACCTACGCGCCGCCTCAGCTGACCGTTCACGGCCCGCTGGGCGAGCTGACGCGCTCGACCACCTTGCACGTGGGCCGGCAGGTCTTCCAGCTGGCCGCGGTCCTCTCGTTGGGCGGCGGCGGGCAGACGACCGGGGTGGGCGGCGTCTCCACGTCGGGGACGATCCCGACCGGGTCCGGTACCGGGACGATCCCTGGGGCGGTCCAGGGCGTCACGACCTCCGGCACCGTGCCGAGCGGCACCACGATCACCCACGCCGTCCAGGGCGTGAGCACGACGGGGACGATCCCCGGCGGCGGTGGCGCGCAGGACCTGGCCTCGGCGGGCGGCGGCGACGCCGGCCTCGCGGGTCGCCTGCCCTTCACGGGTCTCGCCGCCGGCGTGACCGCGGGTGCGGGCGCGATGATGGCCCTCACCGGCGGCTGGCTGCGCTACACCGCGCGGCGCATGAGCCGCTCGTAACCGCTGACTGCGGCGCGGCCACCACGAGTCGAGGTCCTCGGCGTCGCCTTCGACGCCGTGACGGAGGACGACGCGATCGCCGAGATCTTCTCCGCGCTCGAAGCGGGCCGCGGCGGCTGGGTGCAGACCCCGAACCTCGACCACCTGCGCCGCTTCCGCGTCGATCCGGAGGCGCGCGCCTGGAGCAACCGCGCCGACCTCGTCGTCGCCGACGGGACGCCGATCGTCTGGGCCAGCCGCCTGCAGGGGACGCCGCTGCCGGCCCGGGTCCCCGGGTCCGACCTCGTCTGGAGCGTCTCGGGCGCCGCCGCGGCGCGCGGTCGCAGCGTCTTCCTGCTCGGCGGGAACCCCGGCGTCGGGGCCGCCGCCACCGCCGCGCTGGTCGAGCGCTATCCCGGCCTGGAGGTCGTGGGGGACTTCTCCCCGCCCTTCGGCTTCGAGCACCGGCCCGAGCAGCGCGCGGAGGCGGTCGAGCGGGTGACCGCGGCGCGGCCCGACGTCGTTCTCGTCGGGCTGCCCTTCCTCAAGGCCGAGGTGCTGATCGAGGAGCTGCGCGCCGCGCTGCCCGGGACCTGGCTGCTCGCGCTCGGCGCGAGCCTGAGCTTCGTCGCCGGCGACGTCCGGCGCGCGCCAGCCTGGATGCACGAGGCCGGCCTGGAGTGGCTGTGGCGCCTGCGCGAGGAGCCACGGCGGCTGTTTCGCCGCTACGTGATCGAGGGCCTGCCCTTCGCCGCGCGGCTGTTCGCGTCGGCCGCCCGGGCGCGGCTGGCGGCTAGAGGCGCCCGACGGAAGGCGACGGGACCCCGCGGGTGACGCCGCGCAGGTCGAGCACGCGCTGCGCGCGTGCGGCCACATCGGTGTGATCGACCTCCGGGTGGGCGGTCACGATCACGACGAGATCGCAGCTCTCGACGAGCTCGGCCAACGGCGTCGAGCGCAGCCCGAAGGCCGGCAGCTCGGGGACATGGGGGTCGTGATAGGCCAGGTCGGCGCCGCGGGCGCCGAGCAGGTGGAGGATCTTCAGCGACGGTGACTCGCGGGTGTCGCCGACGCCGGCCTTGTAGGAGACGCCGAGCACGCCCACGCGCGAGCCGCGCACGGGCTTGCCGACGTCGTTGAGCGCGCGCTCGACGCGCTCCACGCAGAAGTACGGCATCGCCTGGTTGGTCTTCCCGGCGAGCTCGATGAACTCCGTCGGGAAGTCGTACTCGCGGGCCTTCCAGGCGAGGTAGAAGGGGTCGACCGGGAGGCAGTGGCCGCCCATCCCCGGGCCGGGCTCGAAGCGCATGAAGCCGTAGGGCTTGGTCGCCGCGGCGTCGATGACCTCCCAGATGTCGATGCCCATGCGGTCGCAGAGCATCGCCAGCTCGTTGACCAGCGCGATGTTGACCGAGCGGAAGATGTTCTCCAGCAGCTTCTCGAGCTCGGCCGCCTCGGGCGACGAGACCTCGATGATCCGATCGCAGACCTGCCCGTAGAGCGCCTTGGCCCGCTCCAGGCAGGCGGGGGTCAGCCCGCCGATGACCTTCGGCGTCGTGCGCAGGGTGAAGTCGGTGCGCCCCGGGTCGACGCGCTCGGGGGAGAAGGCGACGAAGACGTCCTCCCCCGCGGTCAGCCCGCTCTCCTCGAGCACCGGGGCCAGGCGCTCGCGGGTCGTGCCGGGGTACGTGGTGGACTCGAGGACGACGAGCTGCCCGGCCCGCAGGTTGTCGGCCACGCCGCGGGCGGCCGAGAGCAGGGGCCCGAGCTCGGGCTCGCGGTTGGGGGTCAGCGGCGTCGGGACGCAGATGAGGATCGCCTCGGTCTCGGCGAGGTCCGCGTAGCGCGTGGTGGCGCGGATCCGCCCGCCGACGGCGGCCAGCCGCTCGGACGGGATGTCCTCGATGTACGACTCACCGGCCGCGATCGCCTGCACCTTGCGGGAGTCGACGTCGACGCCCACGACGTCCATGCCCTCCTCGGCGAAGGCCACGGCCAGCGGCAGGCCGACGTAGCCGAGTCCTACGATCCCGACGCTCATGACCGCGCAGTCTAAGCATCCCCTCCGCGTCCTCTCGGTCGTGGGGACCCGCCCGAACTTCATGAAGATCGCGCCCGTCGTGGCCGAGCTCGAGCGGCGCCCCGCCGAGTTCGAGTCGGTCCTCGTCCACACCGGCCAGCACTACGACGCGACGATGTCGGCGGTCTTCTTCGAGGAGCTCGGCGTGGGCGAGCCGGACTTCTCGCTCGACGTGGGCTCGGGCTCGCACGCCGTGCAGACCGCGCGGGTGATGGAGCGCCTCGAGCCCGTCCTGCTCGAGACCGAGCCCGACCTCGTGCTCGTGCCCGGCGACGTCAACTCGACGCTGGCCGCCGCGCTCGTGGCGACCAAGCTGAACCTCCGGGTGGGGCACATCGAGGCCGGCCTGCGCTCGTTCGACCGCACGATGCCCGAGGAGATCAACCGCCTGGTCACCGACCAGATCTCCGACCTCCTCTTCACCCACTCGCCCGAGGCGGCGACGCACCTGGCCAACGAGGGCATCCCGGCCGAGCGCGTCCACCCGGTCGGCAACACGATGATCGACACGCTCGTGGCCATGCGCGGGCGGATCGAGGCGGCCCAGGCCCCGCAGGCCCGCGGCCTGGAGCCGGGGAGCTACCTGCTCGTCACGCTGCATCGCCCCGCGCTGGTCGACACGCCGCTGCTGGCCGAGGCGATGCTGGCGCTCGACGAGGTGGCGGCCGCCATGCCCGTCGTCTTCCCGTGTCATCCGCGCACCCGCGCGCGGATCGCCGCGCTGGGCGTCGACGCCGCCCCGCGTGCAGCTCCTCGACCCGCTCGGCTACCTCGAGTTCCTGTCGCTCGTGGCGGGCTCGGCCGGCGTGCTGACCGACTCGGGCGGGATCCAGGAGGAGACGACCTTCCTCGGGATCCCGTGCTTCACGCTGCGCGACAACACCGAGCGGCCGGTCACGGTCGAGCTCGGGACGAACACCCTGCTCGGGCTCGACCCCGCCCGAGCCCGCGAGATCCCCCGCCTGCTCGCTCGTGCGCGTCCGGGCGCGCCGGCGTCCGTGCCGGGCTGGGACGGGGCGGCGGCTGGCCGAATTGCCGAAGTCCTGACCGGCCTCGACCGGTAGGTTTCCAGGTTGAACTGACCGCCATGGTGAACCACACCGTCGAAGCCACAAGCTTCGCGCCGTCGAAGCGTTGCCTTTGAAGACCCGATCAGCCAAGGGGCCCGGGCCGTGAGCGAACGCACACGCCGCGGGCGCAACCGACGGCGGAGTCCATCGGTTCAAGCATCAAGGATGAGCACGGTGTCCAGACAACAAGACACGGCCACGGAGGCCTTTCCGGATATCAGCCGCCCCGAAGTTCGGCGGCTGCCGTCCCCTGCTCCGCACGTTCGCACGCTCGGAACCCGGCTGCCGGGCCCCGGCCACCGCTTCGCGCGCCGCCTGCTGCTGTGCTCGGACGTCGGCGCGGTGCTGCTCGTGCTGCTCGGCCTGACGGCCGATCCCAAGAGCCTCCTGTTCGGCGCGGCGATCCTCGTGCCGCTGACGGTCATCGGCGCGAAGGTGTCCCGCCTCTACGACCGCGACGAGACCGTCCTCCACCGCACCACGCTCGACGAGGCGCCGAAGCTCTTCGGCCTGGGCACCACGCTCGCGCTCGTGCTCTCGATCATCGACGGTCCGATCCTCGGCACCGACGGTGGCGCCGTGCGCATCATCGCGCTGTGGGCCACCGCGGTCGTCGGCCTGATCGGCGGCCGCTTCATCGCCCGCCTGATCGCCGAGTCGCTGCTGCCCGCCGAGCGCTGCGTCTTCGTCGGCGACACGCAGGCCGCGCGCTGGTTCGCCGACAAGCTCGCCTACCCGGGGCCGCCCAAGGCCGTGCTCGTCGGTCACATGGAGATGGCCGACACCGAGGCCTGGTTCAGCGCCGCGAGCTTCGGGGACATCGTCGCGAACGTCCGCAGCCAGCTCGCCCCGCTCGAGGTCGACCGCGTGGTCGTCGCGCCCGTGCACGCCGACGGGACCGACGCGCTCGACGTCATCCGCGTCGTCAAGGCCTGCAACGTGCAGGTGAGCATCGTCCCGCGGCTCTTCGAGGCCATCGGCTCCTCGGTCGACTTCGACGACGTGCACGGCTCCACGCTGCTCGGCGTCCGGCGCTTCCAGCTCAGCCGTTCCTCGCTGGCCCTCAAGCGGCTCGTTCGACCTCGTCGGCGCCGTGATCGGCCTGATCGTCGCCGCGCCGCTGTTCGTCGCGCTGGCCGTGGCGATCAAGATCGACTCGCGCGGGCCGGTCCTCTTCCGCCAGGAGCGGGTCGGGCGCGCGGGCCGGCGCTTCGGGATCATCAAGTTCCGCACGATGGTCGCCGACGCCGAGGAGCGCAAGGAGGACCTCGCCGACTCCAACGAGGCCGCCGAGGGCTTCTTCAAGATGGACGACGACCCGCGGATCACCCGCGTCGGTCACTTCCTGCGCAAGACCTCGCTCGACGAGCTCCCGCAGCTGCTCAACGTGCTGCGCGGCCAGATGAGCATCGTCGGCCCGCGTCCGCTGATCGTCGAGGAGGACGACCGGATCGTCGGCTGGCATCGCCGCCGGCTCGAGCTCACGCCGGGCATGACCGGCCGCTGGCAGCTGCTCGGATCCTCGCGGGTCCCGATGCGCGAGATGGTCGCGCTCGACTACCTCTACATCGCGAACTGGACCCTGTGGGAGGACGTGAAGATCGTCCTGCGCACGGTGCTGTTCGTGCTCAGCCGCCGCAGCCGCTAGGCCCGCGCCTCGCTGCGCGACTGCGTGCGCAGCTCGGAGAGGATCCGCTCGAGCCGGGGCTCGGTCTCGCGGTCGAGGTGGCTCATCGAGGCGGCCACCGACGGGTGGACCTCGGCGATGTGGTCGTACATCGCGTGCGCGACGGCGCGGTAGGACGGATGGCCCTCGCGGCCCGAGCGCAGCTCGATGAGCTGCATCGCCTCGCGGGCGTTGAGATCGAGGACGTACCGCATCCGGTAGCCCAGGCACAGGGCGTACTGGGCGGCGCGGCGGTCGTGGCCGGCGTCGACGAGCGCCTGCCACGCGGTCCGTGAGACCTCGAGCGCGCGGCGGTACTCGTCGCCGACGCCGGCGGCGTCGACCTCCTCGGGCACCCCGGCGCCGAGCTCGGGCGTGAGCGCCTGCCACTGGACGGTCAGCATCCGGTGGCGCTGCAGGTCGCGGAACGCGCCGTAGTCGGAGACGATCTCGAAGCGGTAGCGCAGCGCCTCGTAGCCGCGGCCCGGGCGGTGGCGGCGGTTCTCGCGCTCGCCGACGAGCTCGCGCAGCATCATCAGCTTCGTGTCGGGCGCGAGCTCGGCCACGGCGGCCAGCGCCGCCTCCTCGGAGGCCTCGCCGGCCTCGAAGAGCAGCGCGGCGAGCAGGTGCTCCTCCGAGCCGTCGACGCGCAGGAGCCGGACCGAGGGGCCGTCGGCCGCCTCGCTCTCGTCGAGGCCGAGCCGCTGCGCCCAGCGCTGGCCCGCGCGCTCGCGCTCCTCGAGGTAGCGAGACCCAGCGCCCGCCGCGCTCGGGGCGCTCGACGCGGGTGACGAAGCTCGGGATGACCGCCTGGACCGCGGTGAGGATCAGCCGGCCGTAGCGCTGCGCCTCGGGCAGCGGGTGGGCGAGCAGGTGGAGGATCAGCTGCTCGTAGGTCTGGCCGCTGGCGTAGATGCCCATGTGCGACAGCGACGCCGCGGGCAGCAGCCCGCGCAGCAGGTCGAGCGCCTTGGCCTTGACCGCGCGCGTGTGGGCGGCCGGCGAGTCGTCGGGCGCGGCGGGGAACGCCTCCTCGGCCCAGGCGATCACGCGGGGCAGCGAGGCCGAGTAGATCGCGAACAGCTCGTCCATCGCCGCCGCGTAGCCGGGCCCGAGCGCGTCGTCGCGGTAGTAGCGGTAGCCGCCGGTGCCCTCCATCGGCCGGTCGTAGGCGATGTAGCGGGTCGACTGCTCGAGGTAGGCGCCGATCCGCGGGCGCTGGAGGATCTTCGTCAGGACGTTGGAGGTCCACTCGCAGGCGACGTGGACGCCGCCGAGCTGGGCGACCGAGTCGTCGCCGTAGCCGAGGAAGATCGTCTCGTAGAGCTTGGCCGCGCGCTCGCCCTCGGTCTCCTCCCAGCCGGCCGCGCCCTGGGGCAGCGAGTCGGCGAACTCGTCGAGGAAGAGCCGGCGCAGCGTGCCCGGGTAGCGCGAGTAGCGCGCGAACAGCGCGCCCTTGACGGTCTCGGGGAGGTTGCGCAGCGCGAAGACGGGCTCGTCGAGGCTCGTCACGTGGGGCGCGAGACGGTCGCGCTCGGCCTGCGTGAAGTCTTCGACGGGGTAGCGCACGGGAGGGGCCACGCTACACCCCCGTGAGGCGGTCAGACTCTCAGGCCAGGGTCGGCTCGGCGCCCGCGAGCCGCTGCTCGCGGCGGCGCCGCTCGCGGCGGCGCGCCCGCACGATCACCGCCGCGGCGACGGCGAGCACGACGAGCAGCACCCAGGCGGGGATGGCCACGCCGGCCTTGATCAGCAGGCCGAGGCCGGCGCCGACGAGGACGATCCCGAGCACGAGCCGCAGGGCGGCGACGGGGACGGCGGTCGTCAGGTGGGAGCCCACCCAGACGCCGGGGAGCGACCCGACGAGGATGTTCGCCGCCAGGCCGAAGTCGACGTTGCCGACGGCGATGTGGGCGAGCGCCGCGGCCCACAGGAGCACGGCGGCGTGGAAGACGTCGGTGCCGACCACGCGGGTCGGCGCCAGGCGGAAGACGAGGATCAGCGCCACGGCGATGAGTGCGCCGCTGCCCGCCGAGGTGACGCCGAGGACGAAGCCGACGATGACGCCGATCACCGCCGCCGCGACCTTGTTGCGGGTCGTGGGCGCGACCGAGTCGACCTCCCGGCCGCTCGACTCGGGGATCAGCAGGATCTTGGCCAGGGTCGCGGCGCCGCAGAGGATCAGGACGCCGCCGACGAAGCCGATCAGGGTCGTCTCGAAGGACGTAGCCGACCTTGTTCTCGACCGCCTGGAGCACGAAGACGCCCGCGATCGCCGAAGGCACCGAGCCGACGCCCATCCAGGTCGACAGGCGGAGGTCGACGGTCTGCTGCTTCCAGTGGCGCCAGCCGCCGAGCGGTCTTCGTGACCGCGCCGTAGGCGAGGTCGGTCCCGATGGCCGTCACCGGCTTGACGCCGAAGACGAGGATCAGCAGCGGGGTCATGAGCGATCCGCCGCCCATGCCGGTCAGGCCGACGAGGACACCGACCCCGAGACCGAAGATCACGATCAACGGATCCACGGCCGATCAGGGTACCCGGTATTACCGACCGGGTTCCGAGGGTTTTACCCGGCGTTGCCCGGGTTCCCGGTCGCGTCGCCGCCCTGGCGGCTCTGCTCGTCCTGGCGCGGCGCGCCGGAGCGATCCTCGTCGCTGCTCGTCTCCCCGTCGCCCTCCGAGCCGGGCTGCTCCTCGGGGTAGCCCTCGCTGCCGGGCTCCTGCGACTGGTCGACGTCGTGCTGCTCGGTGATGTCTTCGCGCTCGTCCATGGTCACCGGGTACCCACTCGGCGAAAGCGGGACCAGCTGAGCTAGAAGATCCCGCCGAAGGACGAGACGGTCTCGCCCACGAGGTGGAAGAGCGGCCCGGGCACGATGCCGAGCACGAGGATCCCGGCCCCGGCGACGACGGCGACGAAGGTCAGCTCCCAGCCGGCGCCGGGCGGGTCGGCGGCGGGATCGGCGCCGGCCATGGCCGGCGTCCCGTCGGCCGTCGGCGCGTCGAGGGACGGCTGCATCCACATCGTGGCGACGACCCGGAGGTAGTACCCCAGCGAGATCATCGAGCCGACGACGAGCACGATCGCCAGCCACATGAAGTCGTTGGCCATCGACTCGATCAGGTAGATCTTGCCGATGAAGCCCGCGGTCGCCGGGATGCCGGCGAGCGAGAGCATCGCGAGCGTCATCGGCCAGGCGAGCAGCGGCTGCTCGGCCCCGAGGCCGGCGAAGGCGTCGAGGTCGTCGCCGAGCACCGTCGCGCGCTCGCGGGCGATCACGACGGCGAACGCGGCCACGTTCATGACCAGGTAGACCGCGAGGTAGAAGACCGTCGCCTTGACCCCGAGCTGGCTGTTGACGACGACGCCGGCGAGCATGTAGCCGGCCTGGGCCACCGAGGACCACGCGAGCATGCGCTTGACCGAGCTCTGGCCCAGCGCGCCGACGTTGCCGACGATGATCGTGACCGCGGCCAGCGCGGCCAGCCAGTAGCTCCAGTCGGCGGCGGCGCGGATGAAGGCGGTGTCGAACAGGCGCAGGAAGATCCCGAAGGCCGCGACCTTGGTCGCCACGGCCATGAACGCGGTGACCGGGGTCGGGGCGCCCTCGTAGACGTCGGGCGTCCACTGGTGGAAGGGCGCGACCGACGCCTTGAAGGCGAGGCCGACGGTGGCCAGGCCGATGCCGGTGAGCAGCAGCGGGTCGGTGACGACCGACTGGTTCTCCAGCGCCTTGGCGATCCCGGAGAGGTCGGTCGAGCCCGAGGCGCCGTAGACGAAGGCCAGGCCGTAGAGCAGCGTGGCCGAGCCGACCGAGCCGACGATCAGGTACTTCAGCCCGGACTCGAGCGACGAGGCGCGGCGCGTCTCGGTCGCGCACAGCACGTAGAGCGGGATCGAGAGCAGCTCGTAGCCGAGGAAGATCGTCACGAGGTTCTGCGCGGCGACGAGCACGAGCATCCCGAACAGCGCGAACAGGACAAGGCCGTGGAACTCCCCGTGCCCGGCCTCGCTGGCCGCCCGCGAGCGCCACGAGAGGATCACGGTGATCGCGCCGGCGGCGACGAAGAGGATCGCCAGCACGACGGTGAGCTTGTCGAGCGACAGCGCGCCCGAGATCAGGTTGGTGTCCGCGTTCCACTGCCAGATCACGAGGCCGAGCGTGGTCGCCGAGCACGAGCAGCGAGAGCACGGCGGTGCCCGACTCGCGCACGATGCGGCCGCGCAGCAGGCCGAGCAGCGTGACGAGGATCGCCCCGACGCCGAGGGCGAGGAAGGGCGAGAACGCGGCCCAGTCGATGTGCGGCGCCTTGGCCGCGGCGAGGACGAGGCCGGTCATCGCCGCGCCTCCAGCTTGGGCAGCTCGGCCGTCCGCAGCGTGCCCTGCTTGGTCACGATCGTGTTGACCGCGCGCCTGCGAGCGCTTGAGCCCGAAGGCCGGGTAGAGCGAGAGCGCGACGATCACGGCCACGAGCGGGACGAGCACGGCGGCGTCCTCGAGGGTCAGTTCACGCGAGGCGACGTTCGGTCCCACCCGGTTGTGCATCGAGCGGATGAAGGCGCGCAGCATGTAGACCGAGGCCAGCACGACGCCGGTGAAGGCCACCACCGCGATCGCCGCCTTGGCCTGGAAGGCGCCGAGCAGGATCAGGAACTCGCCGGCGAAGTTGGTCGAGCCGGGCATGGCCAGCGTGGCCAGCGCGACGATCAGGAAGACGGTTGCGAGCACGGGCGCGCGGAACGCGATCCCGCCCATGTCGCGCAGGTCCTCCGAGCCGCCGGCGCGCAGCGCGAGCAGCCCGACGATGAAGAACAGCGGCGCGGTCACGAGCGCGTGGTTGACGCACTGCAGCAGCGCGCCCTGCACTCCGGCGCGCTGCAGCGAGAAGATCCCGAGCGTGATGAACCCGAGCTGGGCCACCGACGAGTACCCGACCACGAGCCGGGCCTGCGTCGTCGTGAACGCCATCGCCGAGCCGTAGAGGATCGAGGCCAGCGCGATCAGCAGCAGCAGGGTCTGGTAGTGCTCGGCGGCGTGCGGGAACAGCGGCAGCGTGACCTTGATGAACCCGTAGGCGGCGACCTTCGAGAGCACGCCGGAGAACGCGGCCAGCGCCGGCAGCGGCATCGCGCGGTAGGCGTCGGGCAGCCAGCCGTGGACGGGGAAGGCGGGCATCTTGACGAGGAACGCCGCGGCGAAGCAGAGGAAGATCCAGTCCTGCGTCCCGTTGGGCAGCGGGTGGCGGGCCAGGTCGCTGAAGGCGAAGGACACCGCGCTGTCGCCCGTGGCCGAGAGGACGCCGGTGGCGATCGCCGCCGCGAGCATGAGCAGCGAGCCGACGAGCGTGTAGATCACGAGCTTGGTCGTCGCACGCACGCGGTCGGGGCCGCCGAACTGCCCGGTCAGGAAGTAGAACGGGATCAGCATCAGGTCGAAGAAGGCCACGAAGAGCAGGAGGTCCTGCGCGCAGAAGGCGCCGAGGACGGCCGACTCGCCGAGCGCGAGGTAGAAGAAGAAGAGCTTCGGCCGCGGCTCGCTCGAGCGGCGCTCGACGAGCAGGGCGGCGAGCACGCGAGGCCAGGAAGATCACCGTGGTGAGCAGGACGAGCACGACGTTGAGCCCGTCGAGGCCGAGCTTGTAGTGGATCCCGAGCTCGGAGATCCAGTTCTGGTCGGTGACGCGCTGCAGGCCGCCCCCGCGCTCGAAGGCCGAGGTGAAGCCGATCGCGATCCCGAGCGCGATCGTCGAGCCGGCGGCCACCGTCCAGCCGGCCAGGCGCGCGGGCAGGAAGGCGGCGATGACGCCGGCCGCGAGCGGGAGCCAGATCAGGATCGAGAGGGTCATGACGCCTGGAGCAGGAAGTAGAGGCCGGTCGCCGCGACGCCGAGCAGCAGCAGCGCGGCGTAGTAGCGCAGGAAGCCGGTCTGCAGCGCGCGCACGGCGGCCGAGCCGGCGCGGACGACCCCGGTCGTCCCGCCGACGAGCGTGTTGTCGACGAAGACGCGCTCGAACGAGCCCTGGGCGAAGCGGCCGAAGCCGGCGGCGGGCCGCACGACGACCGCGTCGATCAGCTCGTTGAAGTACCAGGCGCGCGTGAAGAGCCGGTGCAGCGGACCGAAGCGCTCGATCAGCCGCGCCGACGTCCCCGGGTTCTTGACCCAGATCGTGTAGGCCACGGCGATGCCCGACAGGCCGATCAGCGCGCCGGCGGTCAGGCCGCCCCAGGCGACGGCGGCCGAGGGGTGGACGGTCTCGGCGACGTGGGAGTCGCGGAACGTCGGCTCGAGGAACGTCTCGACGACGTTGTCGACGTCCGGGATCTGCAGGAAGCCGGCGATCGTCGTCAGCACGGCCAGCGCGCTCATCGCGACCTTCATCGGCAGCGCCCACTCGGCGATGTGGTGGTCGGGGCCGGGGAAGCCGACGTCGGTGTCCTCCTCGGAGCCGTCGGCCGGGTTGATCGGGACGTCGAGGTGGTGGAGATGGCCGCCCTCGAGCTCGACGGCCTCGGGCGAGGGCTCGCCGAAGAACGCGCGGAAGATCATCCGGAACGTGTAGATCCCGGTCAGGAAGGCGCCGATGTAGCCGACGACGGCGAGGATGATGTGCCAGCCGCCGAGCGACAGCTCGAAGGCGAGGATCTCGTCCTTGGAGAAGAAGCCCGAGAAGGGCGGGACGCCGGACAGCGCCAGGCCGCCGATCACGAAGCAGGCGAACGTGAACGGCATCGCCTTCTTGAAGCCCGACATCTTGTCGAGCGACTGGATCCCGGCCATCGCGCCGATGATCGAGCCGGCGGCCATGAAGAGCAGCGCCTTGAAGAAGGCGTGCGTCATCAGGTGGAAGAGGCCGGCGACGTAGGCGCCCGACGAGACGCCCATGATCATGTAGCCGATCTGGGACATCGTCGAGTAGGCGATCACGCGCTTGAGGTCGACCTGGACCAGGGCGATCGTCGCGGCGACGATCAGCGTCAGGCAGCCGATGATCGAGCCGACGTCCGCGGCCGCCGGCGCCTGGTCGAAGAGCGGGTGCATGCGGGCGATCAGGTAGACGCCGGCGGTGACCATGGTCGCGGCGTGGATCAGGGCGCTGACCGGGGTCGGGCCCTCCATCGCGTCCGGGAGCCAGGTGTGGAGCGGGATCTGCGCGGACTTCGCGAAGGCGCCGACGAGCAGGCAGATCAGCCCGGCCGTGAGCGCGCCCTTGTGCTCGGCCCCGAGCGCGCCGGCCTGCTTGAACGTGCCGAGGAAGTCGAGCGTGCCGGTGTGGCGCAGGATGAAGAACGTGCCGAGCACGAGGCCGACGTCGCCGACCACGTTGATCACGAAGGCCTTGATCCCCGCCCGCGTGGCCGTCTCGCGCCGGTACCAGAACGAGATCAGCAGGTAGGACGCGGCGCCGACGAACGCCCACCCGACGATCAGCCCGAAGAAGTTGCCCGCCAGGACGAGCACGAGCATCGAGAAGACGAAGAAGTTCAGGTAGGCGAAGTAGCGCGCGTAGCCGCGGTCGCTCGACAGGTAGGAGATCGAGTAGAGGTGGATCAGCGCCGAGACGCCGCTCACGATCAGGATCATGAAGACGCTCAGCGGGTCGACGAGGATGTTGACCTGGGCGTCGATGCCGCCGGTGACGGCGTAGTCCCACAGCGACGAGGTGACCTGGCGCGCGTCCTCGGCGCGGTCCTGCAGGGTGATCAGCGCGCCGACCGCGCAGACGAAGGCGGCGGCGATCGCGCCGGTGCCGATGATCCCGACCACGCGCGCCGGGATGACGCGGTAGCCGAGGCCGAGCACGATCGTGCCGAGGAGGGGGAAGGCGAGGACGAGCCAGGCCCAGGCGGTCGGAGCCATCTCAGCCCTGGAGCTCCCGGAGCTCGTCGACGTCGATCGGGATCCGCCGGCGGTACATCGCGACGATCACGCCGAGGCCGACGGTGACCTCGCAGGCGGCGACGACCATGACGATCAGCGCGAAGATCTGGCCGTCGGTGTTCCCGTGCATGCGCGCGAAGGCGATCAGCGCGAGGTTGCCCGCGTTGAGCATGAGCTCGAGGCAGAGCAGGATCACCAGCGGGTTGCGCCGCGTGAGCACGCCGGCGGCGCCGAGGCAGAAGATGAACGCCGAGGCGACGAGGTACCAGGTGATGTCCATGCCTACCAGCCGCCCTGGCCGTGGGTCTCGTGGTCGTCGCCGGCCTCGTGCGACACGCCCGAGGGCAGCGCCGTGCCGACGGCCTCGCGCATCGTGCCCGACCATGGCGGGCGCGCGAGCGCCGGGCGCTCGGAGCGGGCCGGAGAGCTCGCCGATGCCGCGTCGCTTGCGGGCGAGGATGACCGCGCCGATCGCGGCGACGAGCAGGAGGATCGAGGCGGCCTCGAAGGCGAAGAGGAACTTCGTCAGCAGCGCCTCGCCGATCTGCGCCGGCGTGCCGAAGGCCGTGTCGATGTGCGCGCCCTGGGTGCCGAGCGCGTCCAGGCCCGAGCCGAGCACGGCGATCGACAGCTCGACGAACAGCGCGCCGCAGGCGATGAACGGCGACCGGGCGCAGGCCCGAGCCCGAGACCGGGCTGAGCGTCGGCTCGGCGTCGCCGACGTAGGCCACGACGAAGACGTAGAGCACCATCACCGCGCCGACGTAGACGACGACCTGGGCCGCGGCGATGAACTGCGCGTTGAGCAGCAGGAACAGCGCGGCGAGCGCGAGCAGGTGGATCGCCAGCGCGAGCACGTTGAAGAACGGGTTGCGCAGGGCGACGACGCCCACGGCGCCGCCGACGGCTCCGATCGCGGCGATGAAGAAGACGACGGCCGACATCGGGCGACGAAGCTACTCGCCCTCGCGCCGCAGCGGCGTTCGCTCCAGCGGCTCCGCGAGCAGCATCTCCTTGGTGAAGATGAGGTCGTTGCGGTTGTAGTCCGAGAGCTCGTAGTCGTGGCCCATGGTGATCGCGTCGAACGGGCACGCGATCTCGCAGTAGCCGCAGAAGATGCAGCGGCTCATGTTGATCTCGTAGACCGCGGCGTAGCGCTCGCCGGCCGAGACGCGGTTCTCGGGCGTGTTCTCGGCGGCGACGACGCGGATGCAGTCGGCCGGGCAGGCGGCGGCGCACAGCGAGCAGCCGACGCACTTCTCCAGGCCGGAGTCCTCGAACTTGTGGAGCTTGTGGCGCCCGCGGAAGCGCGGGTAGACCGGCACCTTCTCCTCGGGGTACTGGACCGTGTGCGTGCCCTCGACCCAGCGGGCGAAGGTGGTCTTCAGCCCGCGCAGGGTCTCGCCGAAGGCGCGGTAGGCGCCGCCGGCGCCCCCGGGCTCGGGGCCGCGCTGGACGGCGAGGACGTCGTCGCCGATGTCGATGTTCGGAACTCTCATGTGGTGGCCACCAGGACGGCCGTGACGAGCGCGTTGAGCGTCGCCAGCGGGAGGAGGATCTTCCAGCCGAAGGACATCAGCTGGTCGTAGCGCAGACGGGGAAGCGTCGCCCGCACCCAGATGAAGAAGAAGACCAGCAGGAACAGCTTGAACGAGCACGACGAACGGGTCGACCCACGTCGGCGGGTCGAGGCCGAAGGGCAGCTGCCAGCCGCCGAGGAACATCGTCACCGCGATCGCCGAGACCACGACGATGTTCATGTACTCCGCCATGAAGTACGCGGCGAAGCGGCCGCCGCCGTACTCGGTGTTGTAGCCGGCGACGAGCTCGGCGTCGGCCTCGGGCAGGTCGAAGGGCGCGCGGTTGGTCTCCGCGAAGCCGGCGACCATGAAGATCAGGAAGCCGACGAACTGCGGGATGAAGTACCAGAGCGATCCCTGCTGCGGTGACGATCGCCGGGCAGCGACAGGCGAGCCGCTCATCATCACGACGCCGACGAGCGAGAGGCCCATCGCCACCTCGTAGGAGATCAGCTGCGCGGCGGCGCGCATGGCCCCGAGGAACGAGTACTTCGAGCCCGAGGCCCAGCCGCCGAGCATCACGCCGTAGAACGCGATCGCGCCGAAGGAGAAGAAGTAGAGGATCCCGATCGAGACGTCGATCCCGTAGAGGCCGACCTGCGTGCCGAAGATGTCGACGAGTCGCCGAACGGGATGATCGCCATCGAGGAGACGGCGGTGATCACGGAGATCGCCGGGGCGATCGCGAACAGGCAGCCGGTCGGCGCCGTCGGGGCGGAACTGCTCCTTGCCGAGCAGCTTGCCGATGTCGGCCAGCGGCTGCAGCGCGCCGAAGGGCCCGACGCGGTTGGGCCCGTAGCGGCCCTGCAGGCGGCCGAGGATCTTGCGCTCGGCGAGCAGCACGATCGGGACGATCTGGAGGATCACCGCGAAGATGACGATCGACTTGATGATCTGGATCCACCAGGGCTCCGACTGGTCGACCACGGCGAGGACGGGAGCGACGCGGTCACTTCTTGGCCACCTCGACCAGCGGCTCGAGTGAGCGCGCCGGGCTCGGAGACGAAGACGGTGCCCGCCGGGCACGGCGTGGCGCACGACGGCCTCGGCCTCGACGCTCGAGTGCCCGTCCTGAGCCAGCGACGACGGTCTGGCCGTGGCGCGACGCCGAGGCGCTCGGCGTCGGCCGGCGACGAGCTCGGCCAGCGCGCCGCGCGTGCGAGGAACGCGCAGCGCCGGCGAGAGCCTCGACCTCCGGCGAGGACCACACGCTGCGGAAGGTGCCGAGGCGCAGGCGGCCGTTGGCCTGGGCGGGCGAGCCGGGCGCGCCGAGCTCGAAGGGGCCGGCGTCGCCGGCGGGCAGCGCGGCGGCGGCGACGCGTCTCGGGCCAGCGGATGCCCCGGCCGGCCGAGCGCCGAGCGTGAGGCCGCGCGTAGAAGGGCACGGCGTCGAAGAGCTGCGTTGGTCGCCGTCGCGCCCGACGAGCATCGCCGGTGTCGAGCCCGCAGCGATCGGCCAGCTCGGCGAGGACCTGCCACTCGGCCCGCACGTGGCCGGGACGGCCGATCGCCGGGCGCAGGCGCTGCACGCGGCCGTCGGGGTGGACGACCGTGCCCTCCTTCTCGGCGTAGGACTCCGGCGGGGAAGACGACGGTGGCGTGCTCGCGGATGCCGTCGGTGAGCACGGAGGCGTGGGCGACGACGAGCGAGGCCTTCTCCAGCGCGGCGCGCCAGGCGGCGGCGTCCGGGCAGCGAGCGGACGCGGGTCGTCGTGCGAGCAGGTAGAGCGCGGTCAGCTCGCCCTCGGCGGCCGCGGCGGCGATCTCCGCGCGGCGCGGCCACGGTCCTCGCCGGCGAGCTCGGCGTAGCCCGGGCCCGGCCTCGGGCAGGCAGCCCACCTCGCGCAGGCCGCGGCCGTTGGTGCCCGGCCGGGAGCTCGAGCAGGCCGGCGCCGTCGGCGCCCGCGAGCTTGAGCGCGTGCGGACAGGTTCAGGAGCGCGCGGAGCCGCGTCGGGGTCGGCGGCCAGGCGCTCGCCCCAGACGACGACGACGTCCTCGCCGACGTCGGTGAGCAGGCGCGGCGGTGGCGCGGACGTGCCTCCGGTCGGCGCCGGCGGCGGCGCACGGGCCGTCGAGCTCGAGGCCGGCGATCGCGGCGCGACAGCGCCTGGACGAAGGCGCCGCGCGCGGCCGGGGGCGAAGCGGGCGACGCTCGTCGGCGTTCGGCGTCGAGCGAGGAGGGGCGGCTCGTGGCCACGGCGAGCTTGACGCCGCGGCGGCGCACGCCCTTGCGGATGCGCAGGTCGAGGATCGGCGCGTCGTCGACGGGCTCGCAGTCGAGCACGAGGACGGTGTGGGCGTACTCGAGGTCCGGGACCGTCGCGCCTGGAGCGCCGGGCGCGGCCAGCGCCCGGGCGAGGCCGAGCGGCAGCGGCGCGGCCCGAGCGCGCGAGTCGAGGTGGGGGGAGTCGAGGCCCTCGCGCATGCAGGCGCTGCGAGGAGGAAGCCCTCCTCGTTGGTCGTGCCGCCGCCGGCGAGCGGCGCCGACGCGGCCCTTGTGCCGGGTCAGGGCGCCGGCGGCCTCGAGCGCGCGCTCCCAGGTGACGGGGCGCAGCTCGCCGCCGTCGCGCAGCAGCGGCTCGGTGATGCGGTCGTCGGCGTGGACGTGACTGGTAGGCGAAGCGGCCCTTGTCGCACAGCCAGCCGTCGTCGACGTCGTCGTTCTGCCGGGACAAGCACGCGCAGGACGCGGTCGTCGCGCACGGTGAAGGAGACGTTGCACTGCGACGGGCACAGCGTGCAGACCGAGCCCGACTGCTCGATGTCCCACGGCCGCGCGCGGAAGCGGTAGGGCCGCGAGGTCAGCGCCCCGACGGGGCACAGCTCGATGATGTTCCCGCTGAACGGCGCCACGTACGGGTGGGCGTCGAACGTGCCGACGTAGGAGTGCGCGCCGCGCTCGAGCAGGACGAGCTGGTAGTCCTCGGCGACCTCCTGGGAGAAGCGCACGCAGCGGTAGCAGAGGATGCAGCGCTCGCGGTCGATCGCGATCAGCGGCGAGAGCTCGAGCGGCTTGGTGAAGTGGCGCTTGGGCTCGATGAAGCGCGAGCTGCCCGCCGCCCCAGCCGAAGGAGATGTCCTGGAGCGGGCACTCGCCGCCCTTGTCGCAGACCGGGCAGTCGAGCGGGTGGTTGACGAGCAGGAACTCGACGACCGCCTCCTGGGCGCCCTTGACGCGGTCGGTCTGCGTGTGGACGACCATGCCGTCCTTGACCGGCGTCGAGCACGCGGTCTGGAGCTTGGGGATCCCCTCGATCTCGACCAGGCACATGCGGCAGGCGCCGACGGGCTGGCCGAGCTTGGGCTCGTAGCAGAAGACCGGGATCTCGACGTCGCCGCACTTGGCGCCGTCGACGAGCATCACGCCCTCGGGCGCGCGGACCTCCTTCCCGTCGATGGAGAAGGTGACGGCTTCTCGGCGTCGGGCGGGGCATCGTCAGAAGTGCACCGGCATCGGGCCGGCGTGCTCGTCGGCGACGGAGAGCGGGATGACGTCGTCGACGTGCGGGACGCTCGTCCTCCGACGCGGCGGCGCTCGATGTGCTCCTCGAACTCGTCGCGGAACTTCTCGATCATCGACCCGACCGGCATCGCCATCGCGTCGCCGAGCACGCACAGGCAGTTGCCCATGATCTGCTCCTGGACGAGGCCATGATGTCGAGGTCCATCGGGGTGGCCTCGCCGGAGTCGATGCGCTCGAGCATCTTCACGGTCCAGTTCGTCCCCTCGCGGCAGGGCGTGCACTTGCCGCAGGACTCGTGGCGGTAGAACTTCGCGAGCTTCAGCGCGACCTCGACGACCGAGTGGGTGTCGTCGACGACGATGATCGCGCCCGAGCCGAGCATCGAGCCCGCCTTGGCCATCGAGTCGAAGTCGTAGGGCAGGTCGAGGTCGTCGCGCCAGGAGCACCGGCGAGGACGAGCCGCCGGGGAACCAGAACTTGACCTCGCGGCCCTCGGGCGGGCCGCCGGCGAGGCCGTAGATGATCTCCCGCGAGGGCATCCCGAGCTCGATCTCGTAGTTGCCCGGGCGGCTGGACGTCGCCGGAGATCGAGACGAGCTTCGTGCCGGTCGAGGTCTCGGTGCCGATCTTCGCGTACTCCTCGCCGCCCATCCGGATGATGTGCGGGACGGTGGCGAGCGTCTCGACGTTGTTGATCAGCGTCGGGCCCTGGTAGAGGCCCTGGACGGCGGGGAACGGCGGCTTCAGGCGCGGGTTGCCGCGCTTGCCCTCGAGCGAGTCGAGCAGGCCGGTCTCCTCGCCGCAGATGTAGGCGCCGGCGCCGCGGTGGAGCACGAGCGAGAGCGTGTGGTCGGAGCCGAGGATGCGCTCGCCGAGGAACCCGGCGGCCTCGGCCTCGGCGATCGCCGCCTCGAGGATCGCCGCCTGCAGCTCGTACTCGCCGCGGATGTAGATGAACGACTTGTTCGCGCCCGGCGGCGAAGGCGGCGATGACCATGCCCTCGATGAGCATGTGCGGGCTCTTCTGCATGAGCTCGCGGTCCTTGAACGTGCCGGGCTCGGACTCGTCGGCGTTGCAGACGAGGTACTTGTCCATCGCGCCCTTGGGCAGGAAGGAGGCCTTCTTGCCCATCTGGAAGCCGGCGCCGCCGCGGCCGCGGAGGCCGAGGCGTTGAGCTCGGCGAGCACCTCCTCGGGCGTCATCTTCAGCGCGCGCTTCAGCGCCTCGTAGCCGCCGCGGCGCTGGTAGACGTCGAGCGTGACGAGGCCGGGCTCGTCGATGTCCTTGAAGAGGATCGGGTCGTGGCTCATGCGTCGTCGTCCGGGTTGGGCTCGTCGTCGGGGCGGTGCTCGACGGGCGCGCTCGGGCCGATGCGGTCCTCGGGGTCCCCGCCGGGCGGCAGCACGGTATCGGTGCCGGCGCGGCGCCGGGGTCGACCGAGAGCGCGGACGCGCAGGTTCTGCTCGGGCAGCACGTCGCGGCCCGTCGGCCAGCGCGCGCGACGATCTCGTCGACGTCGGCGTCGGTCAGCGGGCCGACGTACTCGCCGTCGATCGAGGCCATCGGCGCGATGTCGCAGGCGCCGAGGCACTCGAAGGCCGCGCACCTGGACGTCCTCCACGCCCTCGGCCGCCGCGGCCATCGCGCTCGTGGATCGCGTCGGCGCCGAGCAGCGAGCAGGAGATGTTCGTGCACACGAAGACGCGGTGGCGGCCCAGCGGCTCGGTGTCGAACATGTCGTAGAAGGTCGCGATCGACGCGCAGTAGGCGGGCGTGATCTGCATGACCGCGGCGACCTGCTCCATCGCCTCGGGCGAGCACCAGCCGTGCATCGGCCTGGGCGGCGTGCAGGGCGGGGATGACGGCCGAGCGGCGGTCGGGGTACTTCGCCATCGCCGCCTCGATCGCGGCGCGCAGCGCGGCGGGGACCGGCGTGGTGGCGAGGTCGGGGACGGCGGACGGGTCCTTGTCGAGGTCGACGGCGCGATCCCAGCCCGGGATCCGCGACCCGCGCTCGTAGCGGCGAACCTCGTCGCCGAGGGCGTGCGCCGGATCGGTGCTCACCGGTCGATTCCGCCCGAGGATCGGGTCGAGCATCGCCAGCGTGGCGATCAGGTCGGCGATGTAGGCGTCCTTGACCATCGGCGCCGTGGCCTGGAGGTTGACGAACGCTCGGGTCGCGCATGTGCACGCGCGCGGGCTTGGCCGAGCCGTCGGAGCGCACGAAGCACGCCGAGCTCGCCGCGCGGCGACTCGATCGGGTGGTAGACCTCGCCCGGCGGCACGCGCATGCCCTCGGTGACGAGCTTGAAGTGGTGGATCAGCGCCTCCATCGAGGTCGCGAGCTCGTGGCGGGGCGGCAGCGCGACCTTGCGGTCGCCGGTGATGTGCGGGCCCTCGGGCAGGCCGTCGAGCGCCTGCTCGATGATCTTCACCGACTCGCGCATCTCGGCCATGCGGACGCGGTAGCGGTCGTAGTTGTCGCCGATCGTCCCGACCGGGACGTTGAAGTCGAAGTGGTCGTAGGACGAGTAGGGCGCGGCCTTGCGCAGGTCCCACGGCACGCCGGCGGCGCGCAGCAGCGGGCCGGTGACGCCGAGGTCGAGCAGCGTGCTCGGCGTCGAGCGGGCAGACGTGGCGCAGGCGCTGGAGGAGCGATCTCGTTCTTGTCGAGCAGCGCCTCGTACTGGTCGACGCGCGTGGGCATGATCGCGCAGAACTCGCGCACCTTCTCGGCCCAGCCGCGCGGGGATGTCCTCGATCACGCCGCCGATCTGGATGTAGCGCGTGTGCATGCGCTGGCCGGAGGAGAACTCGAACAGGTCGAGGATCCGCTCGCGCTCGCGGAAGCCGTACCAGAACATGGACATCGCGCCGAGGTCGAGCGCGCTCGTCCCCAGCCACACGAGGTGGCTCATGATCCGGTTGAGCTCGAGGTGGATGACGCGCAGGTACTGGGCGCGCGGCGGGACCTCGACGTCGAGCAGCGTCTCGACGGCCCCGCAGTAGGCCATCGCGTTGAAGTAGTAGGCGAGGTAGTCCATCCGCTCGATGACGGGGATGACCTTCCAGTAGGCCTTGTCCTCGGCGGTCTTCTCGATGCCCGTGTGGACGTAGCCGATGATCGGCTTGATGTCGCGCACGACCTCGCCCTCGAGCGTCGCGAGCAGGCGCAGCACCCCGTGCGTGGCCGGGTGGTGCGGGCCGATGTTGAGCGTGAGGAGCTCCTCCTCGGGCGAGTCGGGCGCTCGGCGATCTGCTGCTCGACGGGCGCGAGCGTGATCGAGTCCTCCTGCTCGCGGTAGTCGGAGACGCTCATGCGTCAGCTGCTCCGCCCTCGAGCCAGCCGGGGACCTGGTCCTCGTTGTAGGTGAAGATCACCGGCTCGCCGCCGATCGGGAAGTCGCGGCGCTGCGGGTGGCCCTCGTAGTCCTCGGGCATGAGGATGCGGCGCAGGTCCGGGTGGCCGGTGAAGACCACGCCGAACATGTCGTAGACCTCGCGCTCCTGGTGGTCGGCGCCCGGGTGGAGGTCGACGACCGAGGGGATCTCCGGGCAGCTCGTGTCGCACGCGCGATCTTGACGCGATGCGGTCGACCTTCTCCATGTCGATCAGCTCGTAGATGACGCCGAGGCGGGGCTCCTCGGGGTAGTAGTCGACGCCGTGCACCGAGGACGAGGAAGGTGAAGCCCTTCGCGTGGACGTGCTCGAGCGCGGGGCGCACGCCGTCGGGGGTGACGAGGATCGTCGCGCGCTGGCGGAAGTAGACGGTGTCGAGCACGCGGTCGCCGCCCTCGGGGGCGTCGCGCAGCTCGCCGGCGATCAGCTCGAGGCCGGTCGCGTCAGGCACCGGACGGCGCTCCGACGCCGAACGTGTTCTCGCCGGGGCCGCCCTGGTCGCCGAGCACCTCCTCGGTCCCGTAGCCGCCGTAGCGGGTCGCGCCAGCTCAGGTCGGGCTTGCCCTGGATCGCCTTCTGCAGGCGCAGGACGCCGTGGGTCAGCGCCTCGGGGCGGGGCGGGCAGCCGGGGACGTGGATGTCGACCGGCATGAACTTGTCGGCCGGGACGATCGCGTAGTTGTTGAAGACGCCCATCGACGACGAGCAGGCGCCCATCGCGATCGCCCACTTGGGCTCGAGCATCTGGTCGTAGATGCGGCGGACGACCGGGGCCATCTTGATCGAGATCCGGCCCGAGATGATCAGCAGGTCGGCCTGGCGGGGCGAGGCGCGGAAGGCCTCGAAGCCGAAGCGGGCGATGTCGACGCGGGCGGCGACGATCGACATCATCTCGATCGCGCAGCAGGCCAGGCCGAAGGTGGCCGGGAACAGCGCGTTGGAGCGCGCCCAGTTCAGCGCCTTGTCGATCGTCGTGGTCAGGACCGACTCCTCGACGAACTTGTCGAGGTCGGCGCCCTCGAGGTCGCCGCTGAGCATGTCGCGCGCGCGGAGCTGGCGGGCGCGGAACTCGTCGGGACGACCCGGCGGGCGTCGCGGCGGACTATCTCCATTCGAGGGCTCCTCGCCGCCACACGTAGACGAAGGCGACCATGAGCAGCGCGATGAAGACGACGGTCTCCGTCATCGCGAAGGTCCCGAACGCCTTCAGCTGTACGGCGATCGGGATAGAGGAAGATCACCTCGATGTCGAAGAGGATGAAGAGCATCGCGATCAGGTAGAACGAGATGCCGAAGCGGAAGCCCTGCTTGACCTCCGAGGGCAGGCCGCACTCGTACGGGCTCGTGTTGACCGCGATGCGGTGCGGTGCGCTTGGGCCCGAGCAGACGCGTTGACCGCCGCGAACACGCCGCCGACGGTGGCCCCGAGGACGACGAAGACGATGGCGGGAAGGTACGAGCGACAGCACGCGGTCACGGGTTATATCACCGCGTGGGCCGAGTTCGTGACAAGATGTTACTTTGTGCAGGAAAGGCGCGAGATGACGGGGGTTCACGTGGTCGTCGGCGGTCGCTCTCGCTGGTGCTCTGCGGCGGTCGCCGGCGGCGTGGGGCGCGTGGTCGCTGGTGGCAGGGCGAGCCGTGCGCGCGCTTCTGGCCGGTGCTGCGCGCGGCGCAGGCGGCGCGTCGTCCTGCAGGCGGCTGATCGGCGGGCTGCTGCTCGTGCTCGGCCGCGACGAGCCCGGCTCCCTGCACGTCCTCTACGGCGTGCTGCCGATCGCGGTCATGTTCTTCGCCGAGCAGCTGCGGATCGCCGCCGCCGACCAGGTGCTCGCCCAGCGCGACCTCGAGCGACGCCCAGGCCGTCGGCCGCGCTCGACGAGGCCGGCCAGCGCTCGGTCGTGATGGCGATCGTGCGCCGCGAGGTCGCGGTGATGGCGATCGCCGCCGGGCGTCTGCGCGCTGCTGCTGCTGCGCGCCTGGGCGACGGCAGGAGCTGAGGGCCGTCCGGTGTCGCGGCCAGCGTCCGGTAGTCGCCGCGGTACCAGACCAGCGGCTCGCCCTCGTGGATCCCCAGCGACGTCACGCGGCCGATGCCGATCTCGTGGTCGCCGCCGGGTTCGAGGCGCTCGAGGTCGCACACCATCCACGCGAGCGCGTCGTCGAGGACGGGGACGCCGCTCTCGAGGTGGTGCGCGGTGGTGGCGAGCTTCTCGGCCTCGGGCAGCTTGGAGGCGAAGTGGGCGGCCAGGCCCTGGTGCCCCTGCCCGAGGATGTTGACGGCGAAGCCGCCGGCGTCCTGGACGAGGGCAGCGTTCGGGCCGTCTTGTCGAAGCAGACGAGCACGAGCAGCGGGTCGAGCGAGAGTGAGCAGACCGCGTTGGCCGTCATGCCGCCGCCGGGGGCGGTGATGATGGCCACCCCGGTCGGGAAGCGGCCGAAGGCGTCGCGGAAGCGGATGGGGTCGGGATCGGGCATCGCACCGTCATTCAAGCTCGTATGATCTGCCGCCGCATGCGACCCCTCGTCCTGCTCCTGTCCCTCGCGGGCGCTGCTCGCGCTGTCCGCCTGCGGCGAGGACAAGATCAAGGTGCCCGCCGACGCGGGCGCCGACGCACACCGGCGCGGTCCTGTTCAAGGAGCGCTGCGCGCGGGTGCCACACGCTCAGCGCGGCCGGCACCCACGGCTCGGCGGCGAACATCCGCACGCGCGAGCGCAACGACGGCCCGAACTTCAACGTCCGCTGCGAGACCGACGAGCGCGTGCTCTACGCCATCCGCAACGGCGGGTTCTCCGGCGCGATCATGCCCCAGAACATCGTCGTCGGCAGCCGACGCCGACGACGTCGCCGAGTTCGTCGCCAAGTACGCCGGCAAGAAGGCCGGCCATCCGTGCAGCCAGGCACGGCAGGCGGGTAGGCGCCCCCAGCGCCACGCCCGTGCTCGACCTCAGGCTCATCCGACGCGACCCCGCGCGCCGTCCGGGAGGCGCTGGCCGCGCTCGCGGCGGCGACGTGGCCGAGCGCGTGGACCGCGTGCTCGAGCTCGACGAGCGCTGGCGCGAGCTGACCCAGGGCCTCGAGGCCATCCGGGCCGAGCAGAACGCCGCCTCCAAGGGCCGCCGCGGCGCCCCGACCGAGGAGGAGCGCGAGGCGCTGGCCGAGCTGGCCGCGCGCGGGCGCGCGCTCTCCGACGAGGAGTCGGCGGTCAAGCGCGAGCTCGACGCCGCCCTCGCCATCGCTTCCGAACCTGCCCGCGCCGACGACGCCCCGCCGCAGGACACCGTGCTCCGCGAGGTCGGCGAGTCCGGCAAGGACGGGCAAGCGACCACCTCGAGCTGGCCGGCGAGCGCATCGACATGGAGCGCGGCGCGCGGCTCTCGGGCTCGCGCTTCGCCTACCTCGCGCGGCGACCTCGTCCTGCTCGAGCTCGCGCTGGTCTCCTACGCGCTGCACCTGCTCTCCGAGGAGGGCTTCGAGCCGGTCATCCCGCCCGTGCTCGTGCGCGAGCCCGCGCTCTTCGGGACCGGCTTCCTGCCCGACACCGAGCAGCAGATCTACCGCCTGCCCGACGACGAGCTCTACCTCGTGGGCACCTCCGAGGTCGCGCTCGCGTCGCTGCACGCCGGCGAGATCCTCCGAGGACGAGCTCCCGCGCCGCTACGCCGGCTTCTCCCCCTGCTTCCGCCGCGAGGCCGGCGCCGCGGGCAAGGACACGCGCGGGATCTTCCGCGTGCACCAGTTCGACAAGGTCGAGATGTTCTCGTTCGTCGCGCCCGAGGACTCCGAGGCCGAGCACGAGCGCATCCTCGCGCTCGAGGAGCGGATCCTCGCAGTCGCTCGAGATCCCCTACCGCGTGGTGGCGATCGCCGTCGACGACCTCGGCGCCTCGGCGGCCAAGAAGTACGACCTCGAGGCCTGGCTGCCGGGGCAGGAGCCGCTTCCGCGAGCTGACGTCGTGCTCGAACACGACCGACTTCCAGGCCCGGCGGCTCGACGTCCGCCACCGCCCGGCGGATCGCGCAAGCCGGCGCCCGTCCACACGCTCAACGGCACCGCCGTCGCCGTCGGGCGGACGATCATCGCGCTGCTCGAGAACGGCCAGCAGGACGATGGCTCTATCGCTCTGCCGAGCGCGCTATTAGGGTTTGGCGCGCCGGAGCGACTGTCGCCCGCCGGTCCGAGCACCGATTGAGCATGGACGCAGACGATCCACTCGACTTCGAGGTCGCCGTCAGCCTGGACGGCGGCACGGCTCCTCGTCGCTCCGACCGGTGAGCTCGACCTCGCCACCGTGCCCCGCGTGGAGGACGCCCTGCGCACCACCGCGAAGCCCGGTCTCCCACATCACATTGGACTTGACCCACGTGTCGTTCATGGACACGTCCGGGCTCCGGCTCGTGCTCGAGGAGGAGAAGCGCGCGACGCAGGAGGGCCGCGGGTACTCCATCGTCCCGGGCCCGCCCGCCGTGCAGCGGATCTTCGAGCTCTCCGGCGTGGCCGACCGCCTGCCCTTCGCCGCGCCGGGCGACGGCGCGTAGGAGCCGCGGTGCGCCGGCGCTGGCTGGCGGGGGCGCTTGCCGCCGACGCGCTCATCTTCTCCGTCGAGGCGCTGACGTCGAGCGATCTCGTCCTGGCGGCGGTGTTCGTCGTCCCGCCGTTGGTCGTCGGCCTGCGCAGCACGGTCAGCGACACGACGATCGTCTCGATCGTCTCGATCGCGCTGACGCTGGCGGCGGGCCTCTTCTTCGAGGGATCGCGCACGTCGTGGATCGTCGCCGCCGCGCTCGTGCCGATCGCCTGCGCCGTGGGCCTGGCGATCGCGATCGCCCGCCGCCGGCTGGAGCGCGAGGCCTTCGAGCTCGAGGTGCTCGCCGACGTGGCGAACGTCGCCGACGGCCGGATGGGGCTCGACGAGACGGTGCGCCGCCTCACCGATCTGATCGTCCCCCGCCTCGGCGACATGTGCGCGATCGACGCCATCGAGCCCTCCGGGGAGCTGCGGCGCATCGCCGCGGCGGCGCACGACAACGTCCCCGGCGGCCGCGCGGCGGGCGACGCGCTCAAGCGCCGCCGCGTGGTCCCCGTCGGCTCGACCCAGGCCGCCCGGACCGGCGAGCGCGTGCTGCTCGAGGTCACCGACGAGATCGTCCAGCGGATCGCCGCCTCGCCTGAGGACCTCGAGCTCCTGCGCGCGGCGCGGATCAAGCAGGTGGTCAACCTGCCGCTGCGTTCCCGCGGCCGCCTGATCGGCGTCCTGTCACTGTGCCTCAACGAGGTCTCGGGGCGGCGGATCAACGAGGACCTCGTGCGCTTCGCCGAGATCCTCGCCGGCCGCGTCGCGCTCGCGCTCGACAACGCCGGGCTGTCGGCCGAGCTCTCCGGCGTCGAGCGCCGGCTCGACGCGATCCTCGAGAGCCTCGACGAGGCGGTCACCGTGCAGATGCCGGACGGGCGCACGACGTTCGCCAACCCGGCGGCGATCCGCCTCTTCGGCCTCGAGGGGACCGAGGAGGTCGTCGACGACGCGGAGCCCGGGACGCTGATGGCGCTCTTCGACGTCTTCCATCCCGACGGGACGACCGTCTCGCTCGACGAATTCCCCTCGTCGCGGCTGCTGCGCGGCGAGCCGGCCGAGCCGATGCTCGTGCGCAACGTCATCCGCGCCACCGGCGAGTCGCGCTGGCTCGATCCAGCGCGCCACGCCGGTCTACGACGAGGACGGCTCGCTCGCGCTCGTGGTCAACGTGATCGAGAACGTCACGCAGGCCACCCAGGCCGCCCGCGACCAGCGGCTGCTCGCCGAGGCCGGGCGGATCCTCGCCTCCTCCTACGACTACGAGCACACGCTCGAGGAGGTCGCGCGGCTCGCGGTCCCCGAGTTCGCCGACTGGTGCTCGTCGAGCTGCCCACCGCGGCCGGGCTGCAGCAGGTCGCGCTGGCCCACGTCGACCCCGAGCAAGGTCGCGCTCGGTCACGTGCTGCGCGAGCGCTACCCGCCCACAGCCCCGGCGAGGGCGGCGTGTCCCGGGTGCTGGCCACCGGCGCAGCCGGTGCTCGAGCCGACGATCACGGACGGAGATGCTCGCCGCGTCGTCGGTCGACGCCGAGCACCTCGAGCTGCTGCGGCAGGTCGGGTGCGCGTCGGTGATGGTCGTGCCCATGCGCGCGGGCCCGCGCGTGACCGGGGTGATGAGCTTCGTCGACGCCCAGCCGGGCCATTTCGGCGAGCGCGAGCTGGCGCTGGCCGAGGAGCTCGGCCGCCGCGCCGGCACCGCCGTGGCGAACGCGCGGATCTCCTCCGAGCGCGCCGAGATCGCCCACACGCTCCAGGCGAGCCTGCTCCCGCGCGACCTCCCCCAGCTCGACGGGCTGGGACGTCGCGTCCTTCTTCCGGCCCGTCGGCGAGGCCAACGAGGTCGGCGGCGACTTCCTCGACGGCGACCGCTCGGGCGACTCCTGGACGGTGGTCCTCGGCGACGTCGCGGGCAAGGGCGCCCGCGCCGCCGCGCTGACCTCCCTGGCCCGGCACACGCTGCGCACGGCCGAGCGGCTGACGAAGGATTCCCGCCGGGCGTTGCACGAGCTCAACGCGGCGCTGGCCGCCGAGCCGGAGCTCGCCCTGGCCACCGCGGTGTGCGCGCGACTGCCGGCGGCGCCGGATCGCGTCGCGACGGTGAAGATCGTCTGCGCCGGTCACCCGCGCCCCGTGCTCGTGCGCGGCGGCGTGGCGACGTACGTCGAGGTCAAAGGGCCGCTGCTCGGGTCCTACCTCGACGTCGACTGGGAGGAGGTCGAGGTCCCGATGGAGCCCGACGACATCCTCGTGCTGTTCACCGACGGCGTGATGGACGTCGTCGGCGAGGACGGCGAGCGCTTCGGCGAGGAGCGCGTGCTCGAGGCGCTGCAGGGTGTGCGCAGCGGCTTCGCCGGCGCCGCGCTGGCCGCGCTGGACCGTGCGATGGACCGCTTCGCGACCGAGCGCGCGCGCGACGACTCGGCGGCGATCGCGGTGGCCTGGGTCGGGGCGACGACCGAGTGGAGCGAGACCGTGCCCGGCGACCAGAACGCGCCTTCGGTGGCCCGCGGGCTGCTGCGCCAGCGCATCGGGCGCCGGCTCGACGAGGACCGCGAGGACACCGCGATGCTCCTGCTCTCCGAGCTCGTCACCAACGCCGTGCGCCACGGCGGCGCCTCGCGCGAGCGCCGGTGCGGATCACGCTGCGCCTGCTCGGCAACCGGCTCCGGGCCGAGGTCACCGATCCCGGCCCGGGCTTCGCGCCCGAGCCGATCGAGCCCGGCGCCCACGGCGGGTTCGGGCTTCGCCTGCTGGCCGACCAGTCCGACGGCTGGGGGGTCGAGCGCGGCGACGGCACGACCGTCTGGTTCGAGCTCGAGCTCGCCGGCGTGCGCGCGTAGGAGAGCAACGCGCGGCGGCCGCCCGGTGAGGGGCGGCCGCAGAATGCGCGTGTGGGATCGGCGCGTCAGTGCGCCGGGGCCGGGATCGCGGCGGGCGCCGGAGCCGTGGTGGCGGCGGGCTGGCCGTAGCGCTCGGCGTGGCCCCGCTTGCGGCCCATGGCGGCCACGGGGGCCATCAGGGCGCGCACGACGGGAGCGGGCGGGAAGGGGGCGCGGACCTCGCGGGCGTACTCGCGGACGAACAGCGCCAGGTGGGTCGGCTTGGGCATGCCGGAGGACCAGACGTTGCCCTCCTTGGCCAGGTCGACGGTGGTCTCGAAGAGCTCCTCCATCTTCAGGGCCGGGACGACCTGCACGCGGGCCTTGGCGACGGTGTCGCCGGCGTTGGCGAACTTGTGCACGCGGCCCTTGGGGACGACGACGGTCTCGCCGGGGCCGGCGACGATCGTCTTGAGGCCGAGGCGGAACTTCATCTTGCCCTCGAGGACGGTGAAGCGCTCTTCCTGCTCGGGGTGCACGTGGGCGCCGGGAACAGAACCGTCGGGCGTGAGCTCGAGGTCGATCTCGAGCAGCGCGCCGTCGGTGTCGGCGGCGGTCTTGCGGAAGGTGATCGTCTCACCGGAGACGGGGTTCGTGATGATCTGTCCGGCGTAGGCCATTTGGGGGCTCCTCGGGGGGTTCGGGGTGCCGCTGCGAGGCGGCGTGTTCGATGGGAGAAGCCTCCCGGGCCGGGGGTCTGGCGTCGTCAGCCGGGGTGGTGATCTGGCATGGGCCGACGGGCCCATCTTGCGCTCAGCCCTCCGGACGGGGCGGGTCCTCCGCGAGGATGAGCCGCGGGGCCGCCGCGTCATCCCACCGCGGCCATCGCGCCGGCCGGGTGCGCCGGGCGAAGAATCGCCACAGGGCAGCGCCGCGGGCGTAGGGTCGACTCACGTAGCCGCAGAGGAGAGCCGGACATGCCGGACGACGAGACCCAGGATCCCGAGCGGGGCTCACGCCCCACCAGGGATCCGCAGCAGCTCTTCGACGAGCAGGTGTCCAAGGCAGGGCACACCGCGATCATCGTCTTCGGCGGCCTCGGCGTCTTCGCCGCGATCCTCATGTCGACGATCGCCCTGATCGACAGCGGCAACACGAGCACGACGACGGTCACCGTGCCGGCCGCGGCGGCGAGGGGCGCGGGCGGGGGCGGCGCGGCCGCCGGCGGCGGCGGCCGCACCCAGGTGACCGGCAACGCCCTCGGCGCCCAGCTCTTCACCGCCGGCAACCCGAGCACGGGCGCCATCGGCTGCTCGTCCTGTCACACGATGAAGGCCGCGGGGGCCACGGGGACGATCGGCCCGAACCTCGACAAGGAGCTGACGGCCGACCCGCCCTCGGCCACGCGCGAGTCGATCGTCGACCCGAACAAGGAGATCGTCCCCGGGTACAGCGCCAACGTGATGCCGACGAACTACGGCACGGCGTTGAGCAAGGCGCAGCTCAACGCGCTCGTGACCTACGTCTACAGCAGCACGAACACGAAGGCCAAGGCCCGGAAGGGATCGAGCGGGTCGAAGTAGGCGCGACGGGACGAACGGTCGAGCTTGACCGGCCGGGCATTTCGTATTACCGTCGGTAACACGAATGGTCGAGACCGCCCGCCCCTACACCAAGGTCGCCCGCGCCGCCGCCGAGGAGCGCACCCGCACCGCGCTGCTCGACGCGGCCGAGGAGGCGTTCTTCGCCGGCCCGTGGGACGCGGCGTCGCTCGAGGCGCATCGCCGCTCGCGCGGGCGTGACCAAGCCGACGCTGCTGCGCCACTTCGGCTCCAAGGACGGGCTGCTCGAGCAGTCCTACGCGCGCGCGTTCGCGCGCGTGCGCGACCAGCGCCTCGGCGCGCCGACCGACGACATCGACGGCGCCGTCGACAACCTGCTCGACCACTACGGCGAGCACGGCGACCGCGCGCTGCGCATCGGGGCGATGGACGGGCGCGAGCCGCTCGCCGGCATGGTCGCGCCGCGCGCGGCAGATGCACTACGACTGGGTCGACCACGCCTTCTCGGCCTGGCTGCGCCGCCTGCGCGGCAAGCGCCGCGCGCGCACCCGCGCCGCCCTGATCGCGCTGTGCGACGTCCACACCTGGAACGTCATGTCGCACGACCTGGGCATGTCGCGCCGCGAGGTCCACGCCGCGCTGAGCCTTTCCATCCACCGTCTCCTCGGGGAGGACGCATGAAGATCCTGGCCTACACGTCGCCCGCGCGCGGGCACCTGTTCCCGCTCGTGCCCGTCCTCGACGAGCTCGCGCGGCGCGGGCACGAGGTCGCCGTGCGCACGCTCGCCTCGCAGGTCGGCGCTGATGGCCGAGCGCGGCTTCGACGCGGCGCCGATCGCCCCGGCGATCGAGGCGATCGAGCACGACGACTACCGCGGGCGCACCCCGCCGGCGCAAGCTCAAGCGCGGCGATGGCCGTCGTTCGGCGCGCGGGCGCCGCACGAGGTCGACGACCTGCGCGCGGCGATCGAGGCCGAGCGCCCCGACGCGCTGCTGGTCGACTGCATGTGCTGGGGCGCGGCGGCCGTCGCCGAGCAGTGGGGCGGCCCGTGGGCGCAGTGGTTCCCCTACCCGCTGCCGCTGAGCTCGCGCGACGCGCCGCCGTTCGGGCCGGGCCTCAAGCCGGCCCGCGGGCCGCTCGGCCGCCTGCGCGACCGCGCCCTGCGGCCCGTGCTCGTGCGGACGATGGCCGGCGCGACGCTGCCCGCTGGTCAACGCGATGCGCCGCGCGGTCGGCGTGCGCGAGTTCAGCGACCCCGACGACCTGTTCACCGCGCCGCCGCTGCTGCTCTACATGACCGCCGAGCCGCTCGAGTACCCGCGCTCGGACTGGCCGGCGTCGGTGCGCGCGATCGGCCCGTGCGCCTGGGACCCGCCGGCCGAGGCGCCCGCGTGGCTCGACGCGATCGACCGCCCGCTCGTGATCGTGACCACGTCGTCCGAGTTCCAGGACGACGGGCGCCTCGCGGCCACCGCGCTCGAGGCGCTCCGGGACGAGGACGTCTTCGTCGTCGCCACGCTGCCCTCGGCCGAGCTCCCGGGCGACGTCCCGGCCAACGCGCGCGTGGAGACCTTCGTGCCGCACGCGCGCGCTGCTCGCGCGCGCGGCGTGCGCGGTCACCCACGGCGGCGCCGGCGCCACGCAGAAGGCGCTGGCCGCCGGCGTGCCGGTCTGCGTCGTCCCGTTCGGCCGCGACCAGCTCGAGGTCGCGCGCCGCGTCGAGCTCGCCGGCGCCGGCACGCGCCTGCCCGCTCGCGCGGCTCAAGGCCGACCGGCTGCGGACGGGCGTGCGCGACGCCATGGCCATGCGCGACGGCGCGCGGCGCGTGGCCGAGGGCTTCGCCGCGGCCGGCGGCGCGGTCGCCGGGGCGGACGCGTTCGAGGCGCTCACGACCGCGGCCGGGGCGCCCCGGCGACGTCGCCGCCCGAGGGTCCTGAGCGGGCGAAACGGAGGGGGCGGGATTCGAACCCGCGGTCCGCGTGAACGGACTCCGGTTTTCAAGACCGGTGCATTCGACCGCTCTGCCACCCCTCCGAGGCGCAGACCCTACGCCCACGGGGCGCAGGAGATGCGGTATTCATGGCGAACTCATCTCGACTGCTCCCCGCGCTCCGAAAGGACGCCCACGTGACCACACCCGCCGGTCCCACCTCTCCCGCCGCTCCCGCCGCGACGCAGATCGAAGCGGGTTCGGTGATCTCCCGCACGCTCGACATCTACCGCACCAGGCGGCGACGCTGCTGCTGGCGGCGGTCCTCGTCTTCGCCGTCGAGCTGATCCTCCAGATCCTGCTCGGGCCGATCGGCTCGCTGATCGGGATCGTCGTCTCCTTCTTCTACGCGGGCATGGTCGTGCGCCTCGTGCAGGACGTCCAGGACGGTTCTCGCGACACCTCGCTCGGCGACCTCTTCTCGAGCGTCACGCCCGTGGTGCTCCCGCTGATCGCGGTCTCGATCCTCGCCGGCATCGGCATCGGGATCGGCTTCATCCTGCTGATCGTCCCGGGCCTGTTCCTGATGACGATCTGGTCGGTGGTCGCCCCGGTCGTCGTGGTCGAGAAGCCCGGGGTCTTCGCCGCGTTCGGGCGCAGCCAGGCGCTCGTCAAGGGCAACGGCTGGCAGGTCTTCGGCCTGATCATCATCGTGATCGTGATCAGCATCGGCGTCGGCCTGATCGTCGGCGCGGTCGCCGCCTCGGCCAGTGACGTGGTCCGCGCGATCATCTCCTACGTGGTCAACGTCCTCGTCGCCCCGATCGCGGGCCTGATCACCGCCGTCCTGTACTTCTCGCTGCGCGGCGTGCACGGCGAGGGCCCCGGGCCGTCGACCGAGCCGTCGGCGACCGGCGCCTCGGGCATCGGCATCTGAGAACCGTCCTCCGCAGGTCCGCCGCGACGTCGCGGCGGGCCTGCCCGGAGGCTTTACACTGCCGCTCTCGAGAGCCCGGAGAGGTGGCCGAGTGGCTGAAGGCACTCGCCTGCTAAGCGAGTATGGGGTTTACGCCTCATCGCGGGTTCGAATCCCGCCCTCTCCGCTTCCGGGAGCACACGCCCCAATCGACGGAGGTCCACCATGAAGCGCATCCTCGTCCTCGCCTCGGTGCTCGCGCTCGGGGTCGCGGCGCTCGTCGCCACGTCCGGCTCGGCCAAGAAGAGCAACGGCCAGCAGACGATCAAGGTCATCGAGCACGCCGACACCGACACGACGACCGACACCGGCGCCTCGGGCGACACGGTCGGCGACGTCCTGACCTTCGCCAACCCGGTCTACAACGCCAAGGACACCAAGCAGGTGGGCACCGACCAGGGCTACTGCGTGCGCGTCGTCGCCGGCAAGTCCTACGAGTGCACGTGGACGCTGCTGCTCAAGAGCGGGCACATCGTCGTCAACGGGCCGTTCTACGACGCGAAGTCGAGCACCCTGGCGGTGACCGGCGGAACGGGCGCCTACCGCAAGGCGCGCGGGTCGATGGGCCTGAAGTCGCGCAAGGGCGGCAAGGAGTACCTCTTCACGTACCGGCTGTCCCGGTAGCCCCCTCTACACTGCCCCCGGCACGCGCCCGTAGCTCAGCTGGATAGAGCGTCGGTCTACGGAACCGAAGGTCAGAGGTTCGAATCCTCTCGGGCGCGCTCGAAAGGCCCTGCATTGCGGGGCCTTTCGTGTTTCGGGCCGAAGGCCGGCTACAGCCCGCTCTGCGCCTTCACGCGCCCGCTTTCGACCGCCTGCTGCAGCGCCGCGTAATCGAGCTCGTTCTGGTCGGCGTAGAGCTCGGCGAAGTCGGCGAGCGCGCGGTCGAGCGCGTCGCTGCGACCGAGGTAGGCGCTGATCGCCACGGCGTCGCCGGAGCGCGCGTGGGCCCGGGCTAGGGTCCGGCCGCAGATCGTGGCGTAGCCGGCCAGCTCGCGGTGCTTCATGCCGTCGATGATCGCCGAGCCCTTGTTGTCCCAGAGCTGGCGTACGTAGACGTCGACCTCGCGGCCGGCGGGGCCCGTCACGCGGTGCCAGCCGAGCATGATGTCGCTGGCGGCCTGGACAAGCCGCTGGCCTTCGACGACCCGCTGGCCGTGGTTGTCGTACTGACTGGCGCCCAGATGCGCTTCGAGCACCGAGGGCTGGGCCTCCTTGAGCTGGAGGAAGAGCGGGTCCTCGCCGTCGCGGCCGAGCATCAGCACGATCCACGCGCGCGTGCCGACGCTGCCCACGCCGACAACTTTTCGCGCTGCATGCACGTAGCGAAAGCGCTCGAGCAGATGCTTGCGGTCGTCCTGCAGCGTGCTCCGGTAGCCGTCGAGAACGCCATGGACGAACGCTTCGATGTCCTCGCCTCCGACCAGGTCCTCGATCGGGACGATCAACGGCGGGTCGCTGATGATGCGCGGCTCGCCATCGACGGTCGAGGTGAGCTTGCCGAACGCGCGCATGCTGTCCTTCGCCCGCGTCTTGGCGACGTTCTTGTTCATCACCTTGCGGCGCTTGGCGCTCGCCTGGCCCTTGAACTCGGCGAGCAACGTCTCGGCGTCGAGCCTCGCGTACCACGTGTCGAGCGCCTTCATCGACGCGAACTCGCGCATGGCCTCGCGATACGCGCTCGTCACCGCACGGTTGACCTGCCGCCGCTTCTCGGCGGAGAACCGGAGGTCGCGTCCGGCGACCGCGAAGCTCGCGACCAGTCGCTTGAGATCCCACTCGAAGGGTCCCGGCAGCGTCTCGTCGAAGTCGTTGAGGTCGAAGACGATCCGCCGGTCAGGCGCGGCGAACGCGCCGAAGTTCGAGAGGTGGGCATCACCGCACAGCTGGACATGCAGGCTCGTCCTCGGCGCGCGCGCCAGGTCCGCGGCCATGAGGCCCGCCGCGCCGCGATAGAACGTAAAGGGCGAGACGAGCATGCGGCCGTAGCGAAGGGGGACGAGCTCCGGCACGCGCGAGGCCGCCTGCTCCTCCAGGATCTCGACGGGATCCTGGCGTCGCTTCGGCGCCGACCACTCGCCATGGGCTGTTCGCGGCACGTCGGACCGCGCGGCCTTGCCTCGCGACCTCCGCTCCGCGACCGCGGCATACGGGACGTGGCCGTTCCCGGGCGCCTTCGCCCCGTTCGAGAGTGAGGCGACCGCCGGCGTGCGGGTCCGCTTCGTGGCGGCCCGCTTCGTGGTCGTCTGCTTCGGTCGTGTGGTCTTGGTGGCCATCGCTGTCGTTCCCTCCGTCGCTGCGGCCGACACTGGCACCCCGATGCCTCGGGGGCATCGTCCCAACGGGGTGACGTCTGGGGGTGGCCTGACCGCCCCGAGTGCGCGCGGTTAGCCCGGGAGGGCGCCGGTACGGATCCGGGGGTCCAGGCGCACCAGGACGAGGTCGACGGCGATGCTGAGCACCACGATCAGCACCGCCGCCCACATCGAGAGCGCCTGGATCATCGCGACGTCGGTCACCGGGTTGCCGTTGATGTCGAGCACCTTCCCGGTCGCCCGCTGCATGTTGATGAAGAACCCCGGGACGGCGAACACCCACTCGACGAGGATGAGGTTGAGCACGATCGGCGGGATCGAGACGCCGATGAACGACGCCGTCTGGGCGTACGCGGGGGGCGCGATGTGCCGCGACATCACCCGCCGCGGCGCGACGCCCTTCGCCCAGGCGGTCTGGACGTACGGAGCGTCGGCATCCTCACGGAGCAGGGCGACCGTCAGCCGCAGGCACATCGCGGCGAGCGGTGCCGCGAGCACCAGCCACGGCACGGCGAGCGTCCTGAACCACAGCCAGGGGTCCGACCACGGCTCGGCCCAGTACGGGTTGGCGTCGAAGAACGCGGGGATCCGGACGACGCCGAAGTTCGAGTTGAAGAGGAGGATCAACACGAGGCCGGTCACGAACACCGGCGTGCAGTACGTCGTGGCGGCGAACACGTCGACCGCCCGCGCGCGGCGCGTGCGGGGGCGGCGCGCGCACCACATCGCGCCGAGAAGCCCGGCGGCGATGCCGATCACCATCGCTCCGCCGATCAGCCACAGGTCGGCGGCGAAGCCGCGCATGAACATCGGCTTGATCTCGGGACATCCCTTCCAGCCGCACGCCACGCCCCAGTCGAAATGCAGGAACCCGCGCTCGATGTCGTCCCAGGTGCCGCTGACCACCGGCGCGTGGTGGTAGCGCTCGGGGAACAGCCATCGGGGCATGCCGTACGTCACCACGGCGACGCCGAACAGGGTCAGCGCCCCGAGCGTCAGCCTGCGCGTGAGCCACGGAAACAGACCGTTCATGCACGCCCCCGACGAAGCGGGCGTGGTGGTCGCACGGCGTCGGTGGCGGGAGGGCGAGGCCTCATGGACTCCCAAGCGTATTCACGGATCGGGAACTTCAGCGGGAGTCGCCGGCCGGGAGCTGCACCGTGGCGCAGAGCCCCCCGGCGGCCCGGGGCACGAGGGTGAGGGTGCCGTCGTGCGCTTCGGTGATGCGCTTGACGATCGCCAGGCCGAGACCGACGCCCGCGCGGTCGGTGCGGATGCGCTCGGTGCCGCGCTGGAACGGCTCGGCGAGCATGGAGACCATCTGCGGCGTGAGCTTCGCGCCGGTGTTCTCGACGGTGAGCTCCGCGCCCTCCGGGCGGACGCCCGTCGTGACCCACACCGATCCCTGCTGCGGCAGGTTGTGGATGATCGCGTTGTGCACGAGATTCGTGTGCAGCTGCTGCAGGAGGGCGGGTGACCCGAGGGCGGGCGTCGCGTCGCCGGAGGTCTCGATCGTGATGCCCCGTTCCTCGGCGAAGGGGAGGAGCGTCTCGGTGGCCTCCTCCGCGAGCAGGGACAGGTCGACGTGCTCGCGGACGAAGGACCGCCGGTCGGCGCGGCTGAGCATGAGCAGCGCTTCGGTGAGCTCGATCGCGTGGGTGTTGACGGAGTGGAGGCGGTCGACGAGCACGTCGTCGTCGCGGCTCTGATCGTTGCGGGCCACGTCGAGCAGCGTCTGCGTGATCGCCAGCGGCGTCCGCAGCTCGTGGGAGGCGTTGGCGGCGAAGCGCTGCTGCTCGGCGATCTGCGCCTCGAGCCGCCCGAGCATGGCGTCGAAGGCGTCGGCGAGCTCGCGGAACTCGTCGCTGCGGCCTTCCAGCGCGATCCGGTGGGAGAGCGATCCGGTCGCCGCCGTGCGCGTCGCGTCGGTGATGCGGGTCAGCGGAGCGAGCATCCGACCCGCGAGGAACCACCCTCCGAGCAGGCCGAACACCAGCAGGAACGCCAGGACCGCGGCCGCGATCGGAGCGAAGTTGCGCAGGAGGTCGGCGTGGCTGCGGACGAGGAAGATCACGCCGGGGTGCACGCCGCGCGAGAGCGAGAAGTAGCCGGCGGCGAGCAGCACGGCACCCGCGAGCACGAGGAACCCCGCGTAGCTGAGCGTGAGCTTGAGGCGAACGCTCATGCCGGGCGGTCTATCCACCGTCGCCTCCCTCGCCCGCGGCGCCGGCGCCCGTGTCCATGCGATAGCCGGTGCCGGCCACGGTGGCGATCACCCAGGGCTCGCCGAGCCGCTTGCGCAGCCCCGACACGGTGATGCGCACGGCGTTCGTGAACGGGTCGGCGTTCTGGTCCCACGCGCGCTGCAGGAGCTCCTCCGTGCTGACGACTCCGCCCTCGGCCGCGACGAGCACCTCGAGGACCGCGAACTGCTTGCGGGTCAGCGCGATGTAGCGGCCGTCGCGGTGGACCTCGCGGCGGAACGTGTCGAGCCGGATGCCGGCGATCTCCTGCACGGGCGGCCGGTGATGGGCCCGCCGGCGGTGGAGCGCCCGGACGCGGAGGACGAGCTCGCGGAGCTCGAACGGCTTGGTGAGGTAGTCGTCGGCGCCGAGCTCGAACCCCGAGGCCTTGTCGTCGAGCCGGTCGGCCGCGGTGAGCATGAGGATCGGCATGCCGGTGCCGGAGGCGACGATGCGCCGGGCGATCTCGTCGCCGGAGGGCCCGGGGACGTCGCGATCCAGGATGGCGACGTCGTACGGGTTGACGCCCAGCAGCGCGAGCGCCGCCTCGCCGTCGCCGGCGATGTCGGCCGCGATCGCCTCCAGCCGCAGGCCGTCGCGGATGGCTTCGGCCATGTAGGGCTCGTCCTCGACGAGCAGCACGCGCATGGTCCGAAGCTAACGACGCCGCGCATATCGCCGGCGTATCGAAAACCGCATACGCGCTGACAACGCCGTGTCGCGTTCGATGGCGGCGTGCCCTCCGCGCAGCCAGCCCGCAGGACGACTCGCCGCCTCCGGGTCCATCCGGCCCGGGTCGTCGGCCCGGCGGTCGTCGTCGCGGTGATCGCCGCGGTCCTCGGCGGCCACGTCCCGGGGTCCTCGCCCTCGCCGGTCGCGGCCCGCGGCGAGCGCCACGGCGCGCTCGGCAAGGCCGCCGGTGCCGTTCCCGCCGGCACGACGGTCTTCGACGACGACGTCCCGGGTGTGGCCAAGCTCGATCCCGCCCTGCTCCGCGCCCTGCGCCGGGCCGCGACCGACGCCGCCCACGACGGCGTCGGGTTCGTCGTCAACAGCGGCTGGCGCTCCCCGGCCTACGAGGACCGGCTGCGCCGCGAGGCGGTCGCCAAGTACGGCTCCGAGGCGGAGGCGGCCCGCTGGGTGGCCACCGGCAGCACGTCGCCGCACGTGTCGGGGGACGCGGTCGACGTCGGTCCCTCCGGCGCCGCGGCGTGGCTGTCCGGGCGCGGCGCGGCGTACGGGCTGTGCCGGATCTACGTCAACGAACCCTGGCATTTCGAGCTGCGCCCGCGGGCCGCCGACGACGGCTGCCCGGCCATGTACGCCGACCCCACGCAGGACCCGCGCATGCGCGGGAGGGCGCCCTAGCGCCGGAGCTTGATGGGCTTGGTCACCGTGGTGGCCTTGCCGCCCTTGGGCGTGAAGGTCTGCTTCGCGGTCAGCTTGAGCTTCTTGCTGCGCTTGAGGAGCTTCTTGCCCTTCGCCGTCAGCTTGATCTTCGGCTTGATCCTGCCGGCCTTCTTGACCTTGGTCTTGACGGTGGCGACGAGGACGGACTTCTTCTTGGCCTTCGCGCCCTTCGCCTTCGAGGAGCCCTGGTACCAGGAGAGCGTGAGCGTGCCGGCGGAGGGGGCGGTGGCGGAGAACTTGAAGCCGCCAGCCTTGAGCAGCGCGCCGATCTTGCCCTTCTTGCCTCCGGGCGAGAGGAGCTTGCCGAGGAACTTCGTGACCGTGGTCTTGCTCGGCGCGACCGGCCCTCTCGACGCTGAGGTGGCGGTGGCCTGTCGCAGGCCGTTCGCGCCCGTCACGAGAACCCGGATCGTCTTGCCGACGTCGGCCGACGTCAGCTTGTAGGTCAGCCCGACGGCGCCGGCGATCGGCGCGCAGCTCGCGCCGCAGCGCTCCCAGCGGAACTTGAACGTGATGGGCGGACTGCCCGTCCACGTGCCGGGGTCGACGGTGAGCGTCCGGCCCGCCGTCGCCGTGCCGGTGATCTTCGGGAGCGCGACGTTGCGCGGCGGCGTGACGACCGGCTGGGTCGGCCCGTTCGGCGGCGGCTGGCTCGTGCTCGTGCCGTCGCCCGGCCGCGCCCCGAACTCGACCGCGCCGATGTCGCAGAGGCTGGCGGGACGGGCGAGCAGGCGCTGGTCGGTCGCGACGGTGCACGTGCCGGCGTTGATCGCCGCGCTGCCGAGGCCGGGCAGCAGGGTCGCGGTCGGCCCACCGTTGTCCGCGAGCGATCCGAGCTTCGGGTTGCCCGTCGTGCCGGGGCACGAGGTGTCGGCGGGCTGCCCGACGGCGACGACGACGTAGCGGAGGTTGTTGCCCTGGTCGCCGATGTCGATGTAGTTGTCCGGCGGGTAGTACTGCGAGCACATCGGAACGCCGTTCTGGGCGATGATCGTGTTCTTGAGGTTGAGACCGCGGGTGGCCTGGGACCCGCTGTAGCGCCCGCCGGTGCGGATCGCGCCGCCGACGCCGTTCTTCCCCTGCAGGGTGTCGGCCGCGGGGCCGCCCGCTCCGGTCGCGTTGCCGTAGATCGTGGCGTGGTCGAGGTCCACCGTGTGGAAGCCGCTCGCCCCGGAGGCCCAGATGCCGCCGCCGTCGCCGCCGAATCCGCCGTAGCCCGGCCGCCGCGTGCCGGACACAGGCGGGGCGCCGCCGGCGCCGCCGTTGCCGGCCCGGTTGCCGGCGAGCGTGACGTTCGTCAGCGTCGCCCCGGCCCCGTTGCCCATCGAGAGCAGGCCCGCGCCGTAGCCGCCTCCGCCCGCGATGCCGCCCTCCTGGTTGCCCCGTACTGATCGTGGTTGATGCCGTGCGGGCCCGAGACGCCCGCGTTGCCGCCCGCGCCCCCCGCGCCGGTGGCGTTGCCGCTGATCGTCGAGTTGGTGAGGCTCACGATGGCGTAGGAGGCGATCCCGCCACCGCCGCCGTTCCCCGAGTCGCGGGTCGCCACGGTGTCGCCGTACTGGGTGTACTGCCGCCCGTTGTTGCCGCCGAAGCCGCCGCTGCCGCCGTCGCCCGCGGGTTGGTTCGTGGCCTCGCCCACCCCGCGGCCGCCGTTGCCGCCCCGGCCGCCGACGCCGGTGTAGTTGCCGACGATCGACGTGGTGGTGATCACCGCGCTGCCGTTGCCGACGAAGATGCCGCCGCCGGCCCCCGACGATCCGCCGTTGCCACCCGAGCCGCCGCTCGGGTTGCTTCCCGATGCCGAGCTGACCGTCCGCCCCGTTGCCGCCGTTGCCGCCGGAGCCCGTGCCGTTGCCGGAGATCGTCGAGGCGGTGATGGTCAGGCCGCCGGTCGAGGCGATCCCGCCGCCGTTCCCGCCGAAGCCCCCGGCGCGACCGGTGAGGTCGGCCGCGACGGTGGCGCCGCTGCCGCCGGCCCCTGTGCCGTTGTCGGTGACGAGCACGTGATCCAGGCTGAGCTGGCCCGCGTTGAGGATGCCGCCGCCGTCGGCGGCCGAGCCGCCGTAGGGCGAGCCCGACGTGCCCGCGGCGCCGTTGGCCGTGCGCCCGCGGGTGACCTTCACGGCCGTCAGCGTGAGGTTCCCGCCCGAGGCGACCTCGAACACGCGGCTCAGCCGCTGCGCGTCGATCGTCGTCGCCGACGGGTTCGCCGGGTTGGCCCCGACGATCGCGGCCGACCGGCTCGCGTTGACCTTGAGCTCGCCGGTGAGCGGATAGGTGCCGGCCGGGACGTTGATGGTCGTCGTCCCGCCGGCGCTGACGGGGCCGCAGCCGGTGCCGGCGCTGCTCTGCGCGTTGACGGCGTCGACGGCCTGCTTGAGCGTGCAGCCAGGGCCGATCGTCACCGCCGAGGCGGGTGCCGCGCAGGCGAGCAGCGCCGTTACGGTGACGGCGCCGAGGGAGAAGCGACGCCGGGCCGGGCTCAGGGACCAAGGGAGCACTTCGGCGACCCTTCCAGAAACCGGAGGGGCGGTGGGAAATTCTCTCATCTTCGGCGCGATTAGCATCGTGCCCATGCCGTTCACGCACACGAACATCAAGCGGGATCCGGACGATGTCGGGGCCAACTTCGACGGCGCGCCAGGCCTCGAGTTCCGCCACGCGAGCGCGGCGCTCGGGCTCGAGCGCTCCGGCCTGAGCTACCAGCGCATCCCGCCGAACGCGCGCTTCCCGTACGGCCACACGCACAAGGAGCAGGAGGAGGTGTTCGTCGTCGTGCGCGGCAACGGGCGGATGAAGCTCGACGACGAGATCGTCGAGGTCGCGGAGTGGGACGCGGTGCGCGTCCCGCCCGGCACGTGGCGGGGCTACGAGGCCGGGCCGGACGGTCTCGAGATCCTCGTCGTCGGCGCGCCCCATCTCGGCGACGACCCGCGCGGCGACGTCGAGGGCCGGCGCGACTGGTGGGCCGAGTAGCCGCGGGGTCCGCTCAGCGGACGGTCGGGGCGTAGACGAGCTGCTGCACCCGGCCGTCGAAGACCTCCGAGTCGACGAGCTCGAGGTCGATGTCGGGCAGGTCGGCCAGGATCGGGTTCCCGCCCGACGCCCCGGCGATGATCGGGAACACCATCACCTCCAGCCGGTCCACGAGGCCGGCGGCGAGGAGCGCGCGGTTCATCGAGATGCTGCCGTGGCAGCGCAGCGGGACGGGCGACTCCGCCTTGAGGCGGGGGACGGCGGCGAGCGCGTCCTCGGCGATCCGCGTCGAGTTCGCCCAGGTCAGCGGCTCCTCCAGCGTCCGGGAGATCACGATCTTGCGGGCCGACTCGAGCGGCGCGTGGCTCGGGTCGGTCTGCGCCGGGGCGAAGCGCTGGAACAGGCGGTAGGTGGTGGCCCCGAACACCAGCGTCTGATCCGGTTCGCCGTAGGTCCGGGCCCGCTGCTCGACCAGCTCGGGACCACCCTTGCCCCAGTAGGCCTCGGTCCCCGTGCCGAAGCCGTCCAGGGTCATGAACATGTCTGCGGTGAACGTCGCCATGCGGCGAACCTCCTGGCCGGTCGGTGGCATCTGCCGAGACGTCGAACGACGCCTCCCGATTTCGACCGTACCCGCACCGATCGAGCGCAGCCCGACCGAGCCCGCGCCGGGCTCGGTCGGGCCCTTGGGTCGGCGCCGTCTAGGCCGAGACGGGGACGACGGCCTCGTCGGGCTCGATGACCCCGAGGTCCTCGACCACCTTGAACACCCCGGCCTCGGCGCGGGCGATGTACATGTTGAGCCGCAGGTGGTGCTGGCCGGGCACCATCGCGGCCGGTCCGCCCGGCCCCTCGGCGATCGACGCGTGATCGAGCGCGTCGACCACGGCGTGCTGGTCGAGCGAGCCCGCCTCGTCGACGGCGGCCTCCCACAGGCGCAGCGCGCGGTAGAGGCCCGAGCAGGCGCTCCCCGCGGTGAACAGCGCGCTGCCGGGGAACAGCTCCCGGTAGCGGGCGAGCAGCGCGTCGCTGAACGGGTCGTCGACGTCCTCGTAGTAGTCGAGGCAGCCCAGGAGGCCCTCGACGTGCTCGGCCGGCGCCAGGTTGAGGAAGTTCTCGTCGAAGTACGTGCAGACGAGCTGCCCTCCCCGGGCGGCGAAGCCGGCGTCGTGGAGCGACGCGAGGAACGGCGTCAGGCCGGGCGGGACGATCGTGTTGAACACGACCTCCGCGCCGCTCTCCATGATCCGCGCGACGGTGCCTTCGTAGTCCATGTGGTCGAGGGGGAAGTACTCCTCGCCCACGATCTCGCCGCCGTTGGCCGTGACGACCTCACGCACCCGCGCGTTGAGCACGCGCGGCCAGATGTAGTCCGCCGACGGCAGGTAGAACGTCTTGGCTCCCGTCTTCCGCATGAGCCACGGGATCAGCGGGTCGACCTGCTGCGCGGGCACCGGGCCCGTGCAGAAGATGAGCGGGTCGCTCTCCTGGCCCTCGTACTGCTCGGGGTAGAGGTAGAGCGTCCGGCCCTCCGTGACGGCCGGCCCCTTGATGGCCTGCCGCGTGGAGCTGTAGATGCCGCCGACGATCACGTCCGCGCCGTCCTGGACGAGCTGCGCCGAGGCGGCCGCGGCGGTGGCGTCGTCCGTGGCGCCGTCGTGGAGCAGGAGCTCGGCGCGGCGTCCCAGCAGGCCGCCGCGCGCGTTCATCTCGTCGATCACCATCCGGGCGACGTTCGCGTTGGCGATGCCCATGAACGACAGCGCCCCCGTCATGTCGGCGATGACGCCGACCTTGATGTCCGTCATGTCGCCGCCCCCTCAGGCCCGGAAGCTGCCGACGAGCTCGGCCACCTGCGGTGGGCCCTTGTGCCCCGCCTCGCGCATGATCGGCGGCGTCTCCGGGTCGCCGGCGAACTGCTTCCAGCCGTCCATGTCCCAGTCGAAGAGCGCCCAGACCCGGTCCTCGGAGTTGGGGTCGCGGTAGACGGTCGCGCCCTTGCAGCCGTAGTGCGCGCGCTTGTCGGCGCCCTTCGTCGAGAAGATGTCCTCGAAGCGCTTGAGCTCCTCGACGGTCGTGGTGACCAGCAACATGGTGGTCCGCCTTCCTTCGGGGTGGGCTGGACCTCCGCTCGACGCTAACGGCCTCAGGCACCCCTGCGGGAATACTCCTACGCGGCGGCATCCGCTTCCTCGCGGATCAGCAGCAGGTCGATGGTCACCGCCACGTCCCAGCCGACCGCGTCGCCGCCGCCGGGCAGCGGCATCTGCCAGTCGAACCCGAACTCGCGGCGGTCGAAGCTCGTCTCGAGCTGCAGGCCCGCGATCTCCCCGAAGCTGCTCGGGCGCGGCGGGGAGTACTCGCCGGTGGCGCTGACCGGGCGCGTGACGCCCCGGATCGTGAGCTCGCCGTCGACGTCGGCCCGGCCGTCGTCGGCCAGGCGAACCGCCGTCGAGCGGAACGTGATCTCGGGATGGTGCTCGGCGTCGAAGAACTCCGGGCCGAGCACGCTCGCGCGCATCGCGGCCGGCTCGGCAACGGAGATCGACTCCACGCGCGCGGCTCCCTCGAGCGTCAGGACCTCGCCGTCGGCGCGCAGCGTCGCCGCGACGTCCGACAGCGAGCCGCGGTACCAGAAGACGCGCGAGTGACGCACCGCGAACCCGAAGGTCGAGGGCGCCGGCTGGGCGCGGAAGGTGCCGGTGAAGGGCTGGGTTGCGACGGTCGACACGAGAGCCTCCTTGGTCGGGGTGGGTGCTCTCAGGTCTGACAGCGCTCCGGGCTGCCCCGTGACAGCTCAGAGGTGGGCGAGCTTGTCCGGGTTGCGCACGACGCGCACGGTCTGGATCCGGCCGTCGACGACATCCACCGTGAGGACGCTCAGCACCCGGCGCTCGGCCGGTGGCCGGGATGCGGCCCGGCGACGTCGCGGGCGCGCTTCATCGCCGCGTCGAACCGGTCGCCGTCCTGGTCGCCGGAGTGCAGGACGGCCAGCGCCTGCTCGGCCGCGACCCGCTCGTCCTCACCGAGCTGCTCGGCGGGACCGCGCACGAGGCGGCCGGGCTGGCCGTTGACCTTGACCGGCAGGGTCTCGAACTCGCCGGCCTGGACGCGCCCCTTGTACACGGCGGCCATGAAGCGCGCGATGAGCGCGGCGCCGAACAGCGGCTCGCGCGGCGCCATCGCCTTGCCGCCGCTGTCGGCGTAGAGGGCCGCATCCTTGGCGAGCAGTTCCTCGAGAGACTCGAGGTCGCCTTCCTCGGCGGCCGCGAGGAACCGTTCGAGCAGCGCGTCGCGGGCCGCCTCGTCGGCGTCGAAGCGCGGACGGCTGGCCTCGAGATGCTTCCGCGCCCGCGTCACGAGCTGGCGGGAGTTCACCTCGGTCCGGTCGATCACGCCGGCGATCTCCGCGTACTCGTAGCCGAACACCTCGCGCAACAGGTACGCCGCGCGCTCGACCGGGGTCAGCCGCTCGAGTAGGGCCAACATGGCCAGCGACAGCGAGTCCGCGAGCTCGGCGCGCGCCGCCGGGCCGGGCGTGGGGTCCTCGAGCAGCGGCTCCGGGAGCCACGGCCCGACGTAGGCCTCGCGACGGGCCCGCGCCGACCGCAGCACGTTGATCGAGAGCCGTGTCGTCACGGTCGTCATCCAGGCGGCCGGCTCGTCGATCGGGTCGTCCTGGCGCGTCAGGCGCAGAAGCGCCTCCTGGGCCACGTCCTCCGCCTCCGAGACGCTGCCGAGCATCCGGTAGGCCACGCCGAAGCCGTGGCGCCGCAGCGCCTCGAGCTCGTCATCGGTCATCGGTCCTCGCACCGTGCGCCGCCTCACCACCCACTTGACGAGAGAGGGGGGCCGGTTGTGACACCCGGCGCTGCCGTGCGAGGGCGAAGTCGTCCGTCCAGAGCGCGACGGACTGGCGCTCGGCCAGGTCGGAGTGGATGCGCTGGAGGTTGCGCCCGCCGCGGGCGAACGTCTCGGCGACCGCCACCGGCACCGCGTCGGGACCGAACGACACGCGCAGCCAGCGCGTGGGACGGATGTGGTGGATTCCGACCGCGCGCGCAGCGGCGCCGTCGTCGTAGCGCCACGGGCCGGCGATGCGCCCGAGCGCGTAGCGCGCCTCGCCGGTTCGGGTCCAGACGAGCGCGCCATCTGAGAGCCCGGCGAAGCGGCGGAGCATGTGGGCCGCCTTCGCGCCGTGTTCGCGCTCCGCCGCGCCGACGGCCTGGGCGAGCGAGGCGGGCACGCACGCGAGCGCGTCGCCGATGCCCACCAGCCCGGCCTCGACGCCGTGCTCGGCGCCCGCGAAGGCTGGGAGGTCACGGTCGCGGGCGCGCATCGGCGCGCGGTAGATCGGGGATGCCGTCACGTCAGCGGCGCAGGCTGCCGATTCCCAGCGAGTCGTCGCCCGGCTCGCTCGTCGCCTCCCTCCGGCCGACCTGCACCCTTCCGCGGGCTGACCGGCCCGCGCCACACGGCCGTGGCCACGCCCGGCGACGTGCTGAGGATCGGCTGCGGCTCGGGGGCGTGGCCGGTCACGCGCACCCGCGGTACGTGTGGCGGCGCGTGAAGCGCGCGCCGCCGGCGGTGCGTCCGCGGACGACGACCGCCGTCCGCGCGCGGCGGGTCGCGGGGAGGCGGACCCGCGCCCGGGCGTGCGCCACGCGGACCTTCGCGCGGTGGCCGTTCACCGTCGCGCGGACGGACGTCGCGCCCGTCGGCACCCGCAGCGTGCGCCAGCGCGCCGGGCAGCGTCGCGGCGGTCCCGTCTCGGCGCACGGCATCTTCGTCGAGCCCTTCGTGTAGCGCTCGAGGAACCGCCACGTGTGCACCGCGCCGTTCGGGCCCTTCGGGTCGGTGAAGTCCGCGAGCGTCGGGTCCTTCGAGCCGCCCGACCAGAAGTGGTTCATGCCGTGGATCAGCCAGCGCTCACCGATCTCGCAGCCGGCGGGGTCGCGGTAGGTGCGCACGGTCGAGGCGTATCCGCCGGGCTTCGGCACGGTCCGGACCGAGGCGGCCTCGAGCGAGATCGGCGCGGTCTGGCGCGGGCCGAGCACGAGGTTGTTCGTGCGCAGGCCCTGCGCGAGCGCCTTGTCGGCGCAGGCGGGGGAGATGCCCTGGTCGGCGTCGCCGCCCATCACGATCCGCGGCACGACGCGGGCGCGTGAGCCCATCTCGTCGCGAGCCATCGACGCGCTCTGTTGCACCGGTATGCCCGGGGCTGCCGAACAGGCAGCTCGAGTCGGCGTAGGCGCCGCCGGCCATGATCGCCACGGCGGCGTACAGGTCCGGGTAGGCGGCGGCCATGATCGAGGTCATGAACGACCCGGCCGACATCCCGACCATGTAGACGCGCCGGCGATCGATCCGCCAGCCCCCGATCACGCGGCGCGTCATGCCCGCGATCGCCGCCGCGTCGCCGGAGCCGCGGTGCCAGCTCTGGGGATCGAACCAGCGCCAGCAGCTACGCAGCGGGCCCGGCTGCGCGGCTTCGCTCGCGTCGACGTCGGGGTAGAGGACGACGAACCCTCCGCGCTCGGCCTCCCGGTTGTAGAGGGTGGACCGCATCTGCTGCTCGGCCGTGGTCTGGCAGCCGTGGGTCATGACCACGAGCGGCGCGGCCCGCTTGGCGCGATACGTGCTCGGGACGTAGACGATGTACGGGTGGGCCGTCGCCCCGGAGCCGTAGGTGAAGCGCTGCGTCGTCCCCGGGTCGGGCGGATCGGTGGCCGCCGCGGCGGGCGCCGCGCCGGCGAGGAGGACGAGGAGCGCGAGCAGACCGGCGACGCGGGTCACGGCCGGGATCGTAGGCGACGCCGGCCCGGCACGGACGTCTCATGCATTGACTCCGCTCCACCGGAGGGGCAAGCTCGCCTTGCCGATGTCCAACCGATCGCCTGACGCATGACCGGTCCCGTCGACCTCTTCGCCGGCGGCCTGCGTCTCGGCGTGGGCATCGGTCGGCAGGCGGCGCGGCCGCTCACCGGCACCGTCGCCGCCGGCCGGCGCGTCGGCGCCGGCCTCGCGCTCGACGCGCTCGACGCCCTGCTCGCCTCGGCCCTCGCCGAGGAGGCGGCCGACCGCGTCCTGGCCAGCCCCTGGACCGAGCGGACGCTGACGCGCGCCCTCGGCGGCCCGCTCGCCGATCGCCTGATCGAGGAGGCGGCCGAGCGCTTCGTGGCCAGTCCGGAGTTCGAGCAGCTCGTGGCGTTCGCGGTCGAGAGCCCGGCGATCGAGCGCGCGGTGACCGACGTCTTCGAGAGCCAGATCATCGATCAGGTGGTCTCGGCGCTGCTCGCGAGCCCCGAGCTGTGGCGGCTGGTCGACGCGATCGCCCGCAGCCCGTCGGTGAGCGACGCGATCACGCAGCAGAGCTTCGGCTTCGCCGATCAGGTCGCCGGCGAGGTGCGCGACCGCTCGCGCAGCGCCGACACCACGGTCGAGAACGCCATGCGCCGGCTCCTGCGCCGGCGCTCCCGGGTGGATCCGCCGGTCACGGGGATGCCGGATCCGGGCACCTCGTGAACGATGGTCCACGCGAGTACGCGGGGTTCGTCACCCGCGCGATCGCCTTCGCCATCGACATCGCGCTGATCGACCTGGCCGCCGCGACGGTCGGCGTCGTCGTCGGGCTCGGCCTCTCGGCCCTCGACGTCCCCCATGGCGTCAAGACGGTCGCGATCGCCGTCGGCGGCTTCGCCTACCTCGCCTGGACGATCGGCTACTTCGCGACGTTCTGGTCGACGACCGGCCAGACCCCGGGCGCGCGGGTCATGGGCGTGCGAGTGGTGTGCGCCGGGCAGGACGAGCCGGTGCGCCCGCGCCGCGCGATCGTGCGCCTGGCCGGCATGGTGCTCGCGGCGATCCCGCTGTGCGCGGGCTTCCTCCTGATCCTCGTCGACGATCGCCGGCGCGGGCTGCAGGACCGGCTGGCGCGCACGGTCGTCGTCTACACGCCGGAGCCGCCGCCGTTGCGCTGACTCGTCCGGAACGGATGATGCGTCGCCGGGCGCCGGCGTGCAGGATCCGGACGATGGAGTGCGGCGCCGCCTCAGCTTCGAGCGCGTTCGAGTCCCCAGGTGGTGGCCTGGGCGACCGAGGTGCCGATCAGCGATCCCGTCGTCACGTCACCGGGGAAGTGGACGCCGGTGTGCACGCGCGAGTAGGCGACGACGGCCGCCAGCGCGTGCAGCGGAACGGCGGCGTGCGGCATCGTGCGCCCCACCCCGCTGGCGAAGGCGAACGCGGCCGCCGAGTGGCCCGAGGGCAAGGAGCTCGAGGTCGGCATCGAGACGTGGCGGGCGAAGGGCACCTCGTGCGCCGCCCGGTCGGGCCGGCGCCGGCGCCCGAGCGGCTTGAGCAGCAGGTTGACCACGGCCGACGTGACGGCGACCGACGCGAGCCCACCGACCGCGGCGCGGCGCCCCGTCTCGCCGCCGGCGACGGCCAGCACGGCCGCCGACGCGAGCGAGAGGCGCGAGTGATTGGCCGCGTCGGAGAGCCGGCCCATCGCGCGGTCGAGCGACGGGGTGGGGGTCTGAGCGATCGCCGCGTACAGCGCCACGTCGACCCGCGTGGCGTCATCCAGCCAAGTCATCCGAGGCGCATCCTATGACCCATCAGCGACTGGCCGCAGTCGCCGCCCTGGCGTGCGGGACGGCGACGATCGTCTTCGCCGTGATCGTGGCCGTCGTCAACTTCCCGAACGCGATCCTCGTCCTGCTGTGCCTCGCGCTCGGGGTCGTCCTGGCCTGGTACGGCGTGCGGCGACGCGGGAGCCCGCGCGTCGCGGGACTCGTCGGCGCCGCTCCTGCTGCTCGCCGGCGCGATCGTGCTGGTCGTGCTCCAGGGCAGCCTGCTCGAGAACGCCGTCGTGCTCGTCGGCGCGGCGGTCGCCGCTGGCGAGCGCCGGCGCCGCGCTGGTCATCCATCCCGCGCTGCCCGACGCGCCGGCGCCCGAGCACCCGGTCCTGTTCATGAACCCGCGTTCGGGCGGAGGCAAGGCGACGAAGTTCCACCTCGCCGACGAGGCCCGCAAGCGGGGCATCGAGCCGGTGGAGCTCAAGCCCGGAGACGACCTCTGGGATCTCGTCCGCGACGCCGTCCGGCGCGGCGCCGACGCGCTGGCGATGGCGGGCGGGGACGGGTCGCAGGCGATCGTGGCGGCGGTGGCGGCCGAGGAGGGCCTGCCCTACGCGTGCATCCCGGCGGGGACGCGCAACCACTTCGCGCTCGACCTCGGGGTGGACCGCAACGACGTGGTCGGCGCGCTCGAGGCGTTCGTCGACGGCGGCGAGCGCGTGGTCGACCTGGCCGAGGTCAACGGCCGCGTGTTCGTCAACAACGTCTCGCTCGGGCTCTACGCGGAGGCGGTGCAGCAGGAGGGCTACCGCGACGCGAAGATCCGCACGATCCTCCACACCGTCCCCGACGTGCTCGGTCCGCACGGGCGGCCGCTCGACCTGCAGTGGACCGACCAGGACGGGGCGGCGCACGACTCGGCGGCGACCATCCTCGTGTCGAACAACCGCTACCGCCTGGGCCGGCTGATCGGCTCGGGCACGCGGCCGCGGCTGGACGGGCACGTCCTCGGCGTGGCCGCGGTCCAGACGGGCGGGGGCGCGCCGCTGGAATGGTCGAGCCCGGAGTTCACGATCGATTCCCACGGCCCGATCGCCGCGGGGGTCGACGGTGAGGCCCTCCAGCTCGCCCCGCCCGTCCGCTTCACCACGCGGCCCGCCGCGCTGCGCGTGCGGATCGCGCGGTCGCACCCGGGCGCGTCGCCGTCGGCCGCCGAGCCCGGCTCGCTGCTCGCCGGCATCGCGAGGCTCGCGTCCGTGGCCCTGCACGGGCCGTCATCCGAACCGGACGATGCGCGCTGACGCCGTCCTCGGCGAGGGTCCTCTCGAGCAACGAGTGGAGGCGGAGCGAACATGGATCTCATCGAACTCAAGGAGAAGGCCACGTTGTCCCGCGAGGACGCGGCCGCGCGGCTGCACGCGATCGCGGACGAGCTGGCCTCCGGCAACGACATCGTCATGGAGCGCGATCGGCTGCGCTTCGTCGCGCACGTCCCCGATGAGGTGCACCTCAAGATCGAGTTCGAGATCGAGGACAGCGGCAGCGAGTTCGAGATCGAGCTGACCTGGTGAGTGCGGTTGCGCACGGGCCGGTGGCGCGCCGGCCCTAGGCCCGTCAGACTCGGGCGGCGTGACGCCGTCGCTGCCCCCGGGATCCCGTCTCCCCTCGATCGCCCAGACGATCGGCTGGTGGGCGCGGACGCCGACCTACCTGGAGCGCCTCCGGCGTCGCTACGGGACGCGCTTCACGCTGCGCCTGCTCGGCCAGCCGCCGTTCGTCGTCCTCTCCGATCCCGCCGACCTGCGCGAGCTGTTCACCGCGCCGCCCGACGTCCTGCACCCCGGGGAGGGAGCGCGCCTGCTCGAGCCGATCGTCGGGCACGCACTCCGTGATCCTGCTCGACGAGGCGCCGCACATGGAGCAGCGCAAGCTCCTGCTGCCCGCCTTCCACGGCGATCGCATGCAGCGCCTGGCCGGGCTGATCGAGGAGCTCACCGACGCGGAGCTCGCGAGCTGGCCGGCCGGTGAGCCGGTCCCGCTGCACCCGCGCCTGCAGCGCCTGACGCTCGAGATCATCCTGCGCGCCGTGTTCGGGCTCGACGAGGGCCCGCGGCTCGATCGCCTGCGCGACCGCGTGCCGGCGATCCTCGAGTTCGGCGAGAGCCCCTTCTCCCTGATCCCGGCCGTGCAGCGGCTCCTGCGCGGCCGCGGCCGCTTCGGCCGCTTCGAGCGCGACCGGGAAGCGGTCGACGCCGAGCTCTTCGCGCTGATCGACGAGCGCCGGCGCGAGGAGTCCGACCGCGACGACGTGCTGGCGATGCTGCTGGCCGCCCGCCACGGCGACGGCAGCCCGATGGCCGACGACGAGATCCGCGACGAGCTCCTGACGGCGCTCGTCGCCGGGCACGAGACGACCGCCTCGTCGCTGGCCTTCGCCTTCGAGCAGCTCGCCCGCGCGCCGCACGCGCAGGAGCGGCTGGCCACGGGCGACGACGCCTACCTCGAGGCGACGATCAACGAGGTCATGCGCCGCCGTCCCGTGCTGCCCAACCCCGAGCCGCGGCTCGTCGTCAAGCCGATCGAGATCGGCGGCTGGACCTACCCGGCGGGCGCCGTGCTGATCGCCAGCGCCCAGCTCGTCCACCACGACCCGGCGATCTACCCCGAGCCCTACGCCTTCCGGCCCGAGCGCTTCCTCGACGCCAAGCCCGGGACCTACACCTGGCTGCCGTTCGGCGGCGGCCGGCGCCGCTGCCTGGGCGCGAGCTTCGCGCTGCTCGAGATGCGCGTCGTGCTGCGCGCGGCGACGGCGCGCTTCACCGTCGCGCCGGCCGGGCCGCTGCCGCGGCCCAAGCGGCGGATGATCACGCTGACGCCGAGCGATCGCGGGACGGTCGTCCTGGCGCACCGCGTCGCCGCGCCATCCTCGCGGCCCGCGGCGGTTGGCGCCGCGGCCTGAGAAGATCTCGCCATGAGCGAGCTCAACGACACGCACCGCGCGGTGCTCACCGCGGTCTGCGACACCGTGGTGCCGTCCATCACCCGCGACGACGACCCCGACGGCTTCTTCGCCCGCACCGCCAGTGACGTGGGCGCCCCGCAGGCGCTCGAGCAGATGCTCGCCGGGATGCCCGACGACGCGCGCGCCGGCCTGCTCGAGCTGCTCGAGGCGCTCGGCGAGCAGGGGTTCGTGCGCTCGTCGCTGCGCTCGCGCGAGCAGCTCCTGCGCAACGTCGCGCTGATGGGCCCGGAGGCCGCGGCCGGCGTCGGCGCGCTGCAGACGATCACGCTCTTCCTCACCTACGGCCTGCCCGACGAGCGCGGGCAGAACCCGAACTGGGCGACCTTCGGCTACCCCGGGCCGGTCAGCGCGCCGCCCGCGACCGAGAAGCCGCTGCACCCGCTCGTGCCCGACGAGGACACGACGCTCGAGGCCGACGTCTGCATCGTCGGCTCCGGCGCGGGCGGCGGCGTCATGGCCGGCGTGCTCGCCGGGCAGGGCCTCAAGGTCGTCGTGCTCGAGGCGGGCGGCTACTTCGACGAGGCCGACTTCCTCCAGCTCGAGCTGCCCGCCTACCAGAACACCTTCTGGCGCGGCGGGCCGACGCCGACGGGCGACCAGAACATCTCGCTCCAGGCCGGCTCCTGCCTCGGCGGCGGGACGACGATCAACTGGACCAACTCGCTGCGCACGACCGACACGGTCCGCGAGCAGTGGGAGCACGAGTTCGGCCTCGAGGGCCTGGCCGGCTCCGACTACGACCGCCACCTCGACGCGGTCTGGGAGCGGTCGTCGGTCAACGACCGCTGCTCGGATCTCAACCCGCCCCAGCAGCGCATGCGCGCGGGCGCCGAGAAGCTCGGCTGGCACTTCACGGCTGACCGACCGCAACGTCGATCCCGAGCGCTACTCCTACGACACGGCCGGCTTCATCGGCTTCGGCGACCAGACGGGCGCCAAGCAGGGCGACGCTGAAGACCTACCTGCAGGACGCGGCCGACCACGGCGCCGAGCTCGTCACGCGCTGCTGGGCCGAGCGCGTGATCGTCGAGGGCGGGCGGGCCGCGGGCGTCGAGGCGACGTGGACGGACCCGCAGACCGGCCGCGCGGCGAAGGTGACCGTCCGCGCGCCCCAGGTCGTCGTCGCCGCCGGCTCGCTCGAGTCGCCGGCGCTGCTGCTGCGCTCGGGGATCGGCGGCCCCGCCGCGGGCGACTACCTGCGCCTGCACCCGTGCACCGCGGTCTTCGGCTACTACCCCGAGGACATGGAGGCCTGGCGCGGCGCGCCGCACGCCGGCCTCGTGCACGAGTTCGAGCACGTCGAGGACGGCCACGGCTTCCTGCTCGAGGGCGCGCAGTACACGACGGGCGTCGCGGCCTCGGCCGTGCCGTTCACCACCGGCGAGGCGCACAAGCGCCTGATGGCCGACTTCCGCCACGGCGGCTCGCTGATCGGGCTCGTGCGCGACCGCGGCCACGGCCGGGTGACGATCGACCACACCGGCATGGCCGTGCCGTGGTACTCGCTCGACGACGAGGTCGACGTCCGCAACACGCACCGCGCGATCGCGGCGCAGGCCAAGCTCCACGAGGCGGCCGGCGCGCTGCGGATCATCGCGCTGTGCGCGGGCGCGCCCGAGTGGCGGTGGGGCGACGACCTCGACGCCTACGTCGCGCGGGTCCAGCGCGTGCCGCTGCGGGCCGGCGGCTGGAAGCTCTTCGCCGCCCACCAGATGGGCACGTGCCGGATGGGCACCGACCCCGCGACGAGCGTGGCCGGCCCGTGGGGCGAGCTGCACGACGTCAAGGGCGTGTGGATCGGCGACGCCAGCGCGTTCCCGACCGCCTCGGGCACGAACCCGATGATCACGACGATGGCGCTCGCCCACCGCACCGCGGAGGCCGTCGCCGCCGCCGCGAGCACCGCGCACCACCGCCGCCACGGCGCGCTAGGAGAGATCGACATGGCCACCACCACACCGACGCGTCACCGTCCGCGACCGCTTCTACATCGGCGGGGCGTGGGTCCCGTCGAGCGGCTCGCGACACGCTCGAGGTCGTCAACTCCACCACCGAGGAGGTCATGGGCTCGATCCCCGCGGGGACGGCCGAGGACGTCGACCGCGCCGTCGCCGCCGCCCGCGAGGCGTTCGCGACCTGGTCGGTCACCACCGTCGACGAGCGCGCGGACTGGCTCGGCGCGATCGCGCAGGCGCTCGGCGCGCGGATGGAGGAGATCGCCGCGCTGATCGCGCAGGAGGTCGGCATGCCGATCAAGCTCGCGCACATGATCCAGGCGGGCCTGCCGACGATGGACTTCGGCTCGATGCCGCAGGTCATGGCCGACACCGACGTGGGAGCGGGAGGTCGGCAACTCGCTGATCGTGCGCGAGCCGGTCGGCGTCGTCGGCGCGATCACGCCGTGGAACTACCCGCTGCACCAGATCTGCGCGAAGGTCGCGCCCGCGCTGGCCGCCGGGTGCACGGTCGTGCTCAAGCCGAGCGAGGTCGCGCCGCTCAACGCGTTCCTGCTCGCCGAGATCCTCGACGAGCTCGGCCTCCCGCCGGGCGTCTTCAACCTCGTGACCGGCACCGGCCCGGTCGTCGGCGAGGCGATCGCCCGCCACCCCGACGTCGACATGGTCACGTTCACCGGCTCGACGGCGGCGGGCCGGAAGGTGTCCGAGGCCGCGTCGGCGACCGTCAAGCGCGTCGCGCTCGAGCTCGGCGGCAAGTCGCCCAACGTGATCCTCGACGACGCCGACGCTGCAGGAGGCGGTCACCGACGGCGTGGCCAAGTGCTTCCTCAACTCCGGGCAGACGTGCTCGGCGCTGACCCGCATGCTCGTCCCGCGCGAGCGGCTGCGCCGAGGCCGAGGCGATCGCCGGCGGCGGTCGCCGCAGCACTTCGCGCCCGGCGACCCGTTCGCCGAGGGCACGACGCTCGGCCCGCTCGTCTCCGACGCGCAGCGCGAGCGCGTGCGCGGCTACATCCGCCGCGGCGTCGAGGAGGGCGCCAAGCTCGTGACCGGCGGCGCCGAGGCGCCCGAGGGCCTCGAGCGCGGCTACTTCGTGCGGCCCACCGTCTTCTCCGAGGTCACGCCGGAGATGACGATCGCCCGGGAGGAGATCTTCGGCCCGGTGCTCGCGATCATGCCCTACGACGACGAGGAGGACGCGGTCCGCATCGCCAACGACTCCGACTACGGCCTCGCCGGCGGCGTGTGGTCGGGCGACGAGGAGCGCGCCACGCGCGTCGCGCGCCGCATCCGCACCGGCCAGGTCGAGATCAACGGCGGCGCGTTCAACCCGCTGGCGCCGTTCGGCGGCTACAAGCAGTCCGGCCACGGCCGCGAGCTCGGCGCCTTCGGCCTCGAGGAGTTCCTCCAGGTCAAGTCGCTGCAGCTCTAGCCCGTCCCGGACACCCGTGGTATGTTCACCATATGGTGAACGATCCGTTCCGGGCCTTGGCCCACCCGATCCGCCGCGGGATCGTCGAGCACCTCGCCGCCGGACCGGCGACGGTGGGCGACGCGACCGCCGGCTTCGGGGTCTCCAAGCCCGCGATCTCCAAGCACCTCAAGGTGCTCGAGGAGACGGGCGTCGTCACGCGCGTGGTCGAGGGCCGGACGCACCGGCTGTCGCTCGACACCGCCGCGCTCGGCGAAGCCGCGGAGTGGATGGATCGCCAGCGCGCGCTCTGGGAGCGCCTGTTCGACGTCGTCGACGAGTACCTGAAGGAGGAAGGCTGATGAACATGCCCCCGACCGTGTCGCCACAGGAGTGGACCGTCGCCCGCGAGGAGCTGCTGGTCAAGGAGAAAGAGCTCGTGCGCGCCCGCGACGCGCTGGCCGCCGAGCGCCGCCGGATGCCGCGGATGGCCGTCGAGAAGGACTACCGCTTCGAGGGCCCGGACGGCCCGGTGCGCCTGCTCGACCTGTTCGAGGGCCGCCGGCAGCTGATCGTCTACCGGTTCTTCTTCGAGCCGGGCGTGGCCAAGTGGCCCGAGAGCGGGTGTCCCGGGTGCTCGTTCATGGCCGACCAGGTCTCGCACCTCGCGCACATCAACGCCCGCGACACGACGTTCGTCAACGCCTCGCGCGCGCCGCAAGCCGACATCGAGCGCTACCGGGCGCGGATGGGCTGGGCGATGCCCTGGTACACGATCACCGACGACTGGGATGCCGACTTCGGCGTGGACGAGTGGCACGGCACCAACGCCTTCTATCCGCGACGACGACGGGACGATCTACCGCACGTACTTCGTCGACAACCGCGGCGACGAGGGCCTGGGCACGGCCTGGACCTACCTCGACATCACCGCGCTCGGCCGCCAGGAGACGTGGGAGGACTCCCCCGAGGGCTACCCGCAGACCGAGCCCTACGTGTGGTGGAACCTGCACGACGAATACGAGAAGCTGGCGACATGATCGCCCACGTCGGGGGCATCCCCGTGGAGGAGACGCTGCCGACGCTGCTGGGCACCGGCGGCGCGCTGATCGTCGCCCGCGCCTGGTTGTCGCTGCACCTGCGTCGGCATCGGGATCACGCGCGAGTGACCGAGAACCTCGAGCTGCGGATCGAGCGCACCTTCGCCGCGCCGATCGAGCGGGTCTTCGACGCCTGGACCAGCGCGGAGGTGATCCGCCGCTGGTGGCAGGCCGAGGTCGGCTGGGAGACCAGCGAGGCCGAGGTCGACCTGCGCATCGGCGGCGCCGTGCGCGTCGTCATGCGCGACACCGAGGGCGGCGATCACGGTGGCGGCGGCGTCTACACGGAGATCGACCGGCCGACGCCGCCTGGCCTTCACCTGGATCTGGGACGACGACACGCGCGGGACGCTGATCGAACTCGACTTCTCCGAGGCCGACGGCGGCACCCGCGTTCCTTCAAGCACAGCGGGCTGTGGAGCGAGGAGACGGTGCGCTCGCACGAAGGCGGGTGGGGCCGGATCCTCGACAACCTGGAGCGGATGCTGGCGGCGTCAAGCTGAAGGGGTGACCGACCCGCCGGACGAGCCCCAGGTCGAGTACCTCGAGCCCGAGCCGATGCCGCGGGAGTTCGACCTGCGGCGGCTCTGGCGCCGCGCGGCGCGGGGTGATCGCGGCACTGCCGTGGTCGGGCTGGTCGCGTGGCTGGCCCCCGGACTGGGCGAGGTGCGAGATCGGCTGGCGCGCGCGACGCCGGGCTGGCTGGCGATCGGCCTCGGGCTGGAGGTGGCGTCGAGCCTGGCCTACGTCGCGATGTTCAAGCCGGTCTTCTGCCATCGGATGACGTGGCGCTCGGGCCTGGAGATCGGCCTCTCCGAGCTCGCGGTCGGCTCGATCGTCCCGGCCAGCGGCGCCGGCGGGGTCGCCCTCGGCGCGTGGATCCTCAGCCGCTCCGGGCATGCCGGCGGCGACGATCGCGGAGCGCAGCGTCGCCTTCCTGCTGATCAAGAGCTCGGTCAACTTCGTCGCGGTGGCGGTGATCGGCTTCGCGATGTTCCTCGGAGTCGGGCCGTCGCTCTCGCCCTGGCTCACCCTGCTGCCGGCGGTGCTGTCGGTCGCGCTGATCGCCGCCGTGCCGCTGCTGGCCCGCTGGAGCGCGCGGGCCTCCGAGGGCCGCGGGCGGAGGCTGCGGAAGCTCGGCACGGCGCTCGGGGAGGGCACGACCGAGGCGGGGCGGCTGCTGCGCACGGGCGACCCGCTCCTGTACGGCGGCGCGATCGGCTACTGGCTCTTCGACAACCTCGTGCTGCTCGCGGCCTTCCACGCCTTCGGGGCCTCGCCCGCGCTGATCGTCGTGCTGATGGCCTACCTGATCGGCCAGCTCGGCGGCGCGCTGCCGATCCCCGGCGGCCTGGGCGGCATCGACGGCGGGCTGATCGGCACGCTGATCGTCTTCGGCGTCGCGGCGGCGCCGGCCGCCGCCGCGGTGCTGCTCTACCGGGTCGTCCTCTTCTGGGTCCCGCTGCTGATGGGGCTGCCGGCGTTCATCTCGCTGCAGCGCGGGCTCGACGACGCTCGCCGTCCCGACCTGTGCCTGCCGATCCCGGCGGCGCCGCCGGTCGGCTGAGCGGGCCTACAACGGCGGGCCGGCGGCGGTGGCGCGTTGCGTCGGGGGCAGCAGGGCGCCGACGATCCACAGGATCGGGAAGATGATGCCGATCCAGAACAGGGCGGTGTGGCCCTTCCGCAGCGTCGACATGCCGAGCACGATGAGCGCGGCGACGTAGAGGACCGCGAAGAGCAGCCAGATGAACGTGGACATGCGACTCCTTCTCCGGCAGTCCGCGGTGCGGCCCACCGATGTTGACGACGGCATCGTCTCCCGCCGTCACCCCGTGGGCATCGCCTCGATGGGGTGAAGCCGCGGGCCGTGCTCGGCCCAGAGGCGGCGCAGCAGCGCGACCCCGAAGTCCTGCTTGCGCACGATCGCCGCCGCGCCGCAGGAGGAGGCCCCGCGAGGCAGGGCATCCGCCCGGTCGAGGCTCATCAGGACCACGACGGTGCCCGGATGCTCGGCGACGATCCGCGTCGTCGCCTCGATCCCGCCCATGCCCGGCATCCGCACGTCCATGAGCACGAGCTCGGGGCGCAGCTCGGGCACGAGCAGCAAGGCGTGCTCCCCGGAGCTGGCCACGCCGAGCAGCGCGAAGCCCGGCGCCGGATCGATCACGTGGTGGGCCATCTGGCGAACGACGACATGGTCGTCCGCGACGACCATCCCGACTTCGCTGGTCCCGCCGGAGACCATGGGCGCCGCGCCGGCCTACGCCGGTCCGTCGGGTAGGGACAGGCCGAGCGCGACCATGATCTGGGGGGCCGCGGCGACGACGCGCGGGCCGCCGACCTGGGGGGCCACCGCGCGCAACGCGCCCAGGACGTCCTCCGGCGTCGCTCCGCCGTCCAGGGCGTTGGCGACCTGCCAGGCGTAGGAGGCCGGCGGCGCGTCGAGCGCGATCAGCGAGGCGACCTTCGCCAGCGCGCACGTGCGGGCATCGAGCCCCGTCCCCGCGGAATCGGTCTCGCGGCAGCCCACGGAGTCCTCGACGAACCGCAGGTCCCCGCCGGAGATCCCCGCCAGCTGCTCCACCGTTTGCGCGGATACGACGGTCATCGGCCGAGCCTCGCCGGGCGCCGCGATCATCGCATCAACCCGAAGGGGTGAAATGCGGCGCGCCGGCTCACGGATCGAGCAGGCCGCACGTCGTCGCCCGGGCCACGGCCTCGGAGCGCGATGCGGCGTCGAGCTTGCGGTACACCGCGTGCGCCTGCGTCTTGATCGTGTTGGTCGAGAGCTGGACCCGGCCGGCGATCTCCGGGAACGAGAGGTGGGTGGGCAGGAAGGCCAGGACCCGGAGCTCGGCCGGCGTCAGCGTCGCGGCGTCGGACATGCTCGCGGCGGCGGCCTGGGCCACCTGCTCGCGTCCGGTCTCGATCCAGGCCGCCAGGACGGGCGCGTCGGGGACGCGGCGGGCGCTGCGCGCCGCCTCGGCGAGCAGCTCGCGCGAATCGGCCACGTCGCCGAGCCGCAGGGCCGCCCAGGACAGGGCGACGCGCGCCTCGGCCTCGTACCAGGGCATGAAGTCGGTCAGCGTCGCGAGCAGCTCCCGCGCCGTCCGCGCGTCGGCCTGGGCCTCCTCGATCCGCCCGCGATGCGCTCCCACGGCGGCCGAGGCCGCGAAGACCAGCGCCTCGCTGGCAAAGCCGGCGAGGCCGTAGTGGCGCATCTGCGCGGCGGCGCGCCGCACGAAGGCGCCGCCGGCCGCCCAGTCGCCCCGCTCGCCGGCCATCACCGCGAGCTGGGCCAGGCACAGGGTCTGCACGTTCGGGGCCGAGACGCTTGCGCGGCGCACGCCTTCCTCGAGCTTGCGCTCGGCCGCGACCCGGTCGCCCGCGAGGTGAGCGGCGACGCCCTCGAGCAGGCAGCAGACGGGTCGCCACGCGCTGTCCTCGGGCTCGAGCCCGTAGGCCAGGGCGGCGGAGTCCGCCCATCCGCGCGACGCTCTCGCGCTCGCCGGCGGCGTCCAGGAGGGCGACGGCCGACTGGTCGCCGGCGCAGCGGCGTCGGGGCGGCGTCTGGTGCAACACGCGCCGGCCCGCCGACGCGAGGCGCTGCACGGGGTCGAGCCGGCCGTTGAGGAAGTGGCCGTTCGCGGCGGCGAGGGCGAGCGCGGGGTGCCGCGCGAGCTGCTCGTCGGTCAGGCCGCGCGAGCCAGTCCCGCACGCCTTCGTCCAGGGCCGGCGTCACGTACTCGGGGGCGCGCGCGCGAAGCAGGGCGGCGGCGCGGACGAGGTCGCGCGCGCCCGATGGCATGGGCGATCGCGCGACGGAAGTCCCCGTGGCCGGCGAAGAAGTCGCTGGCGCCGGACGTGGCTCTCGGCGCTCGATCTCGGGCTCGAGCCGGCGCAGCTCGGTCCGCAGCAGCTCGGCCAGCAGGCGCGGGTAGCGATAGGACTCGCCGCGGTGGTCGAGCGGCACGAGCAGGTGATGCACGGCGTCGAGCGCGGTCAGCGTCTCGCCCGCACCGTGGGACGCCGAACACCGCGTCGCACGCCGGCGGCGGAGAGCTCGTCGAGGATCGACGTGGCGCGGAGGAACGCGACCGCGGCACGCGGGCAGCGGGCCGAGGACCTCGTCGTGCAGGTAGCCGGCGACGGCGTCGTCGTCACCGCCGAACTCGGCCAGGCCGGTGTCCGGCTCGCGAGAGCCGTCGCCCAGGGCGAGCGCGGCGAGGCAGAGCGCGGCGGGCCATCCCTCCGTCTTCGCCGTCAGCGTCTCGACGTCCCGGCTCGCCAGGCGCAGCCCGGCTGCGGACGAGCAGGTCGGCGGCCTCGCAGGCGCGCATCGCGAGCTCGGGGACGCGGATCTCGGTGACTCCGCCGCTCGCCCGCAGCCGGCCGATCGGAACCGGCGGCTCGGTGCGCGACGCGAGCGCGAGGCGGCAGTCCGGTGGGGAGGTGGCGCAGCAGCGTGGCTAGCACCTCGCGCGCCGCGCTGCCGCGCATCGCCTCGGCGTCCTCGACCACGAGCACGAACGGTCCGCGCGTGGCGAGCGAGTGCGACCACGCGGGCCAGGGCCACGGCGCTCGAGCCCGCGCGCGACCGCGTCCGGGCGCCGCGGCCGCGCACCGGCGGCGGGGCGACCTCGTCGAGGGCGTCCTCCACGGCGAGCACGAGCGCGCGGCCGTCTTCGTGGCGCGAGTCGACTCGCGACCCAGGCGAACGGCCGCGGGTCCTCGTCCTGCCACTCGCGCAGCAGGGTGGTCTTGCCGTAGCCGGCCGGCGCGACGAGCACGCGAGCGGCGAGTCCGCGTCGCGCAGCCGGGCGACGAGGGCTCGGGCGCGGGACCGGATCCGGCGGGGCGGCACGGGAGACCGGGCGAGGTCGGCGCGCGCGGTCGCGATCGGAGGCGAGAGCCGGCGCGCAAGGGCTCGAGCGTCATACCCTGACCTTCCTCGATCGGTCGACGCGCCGGCCAAGGGCGCCGACCGGCGTCGACGTGGGGTGTGCACGCACCTCCCGCGGGGTGTGCGGCACGAGGCTCGCTCAGTTCAGCGAGGCCGATCACGCCCTTGAGGACGAGCGCCGCGCCGAGGGCGAGCAACCCGATCGTGGCCAGGCGGCGGCCGTGACGCGCCACGCGGCGCTTGGCGCCCTCGACCGCGCCCGGTGTCCAGTCCGGGGCGACCACGTAGCCGATCAGCGGGAGCTCGAGGAGCAGCAGCATCACGAGGTTGAAGCCGACGACCGCCGCCGCCCGCTCCGGCGGCGCGTAGCCGAGCTGGTCGAGCTTGTGGAGCCCGGCGAGATACGAGGCGCCGGGCAACGTCAGCAGCGCGCCGACGACGAACGTCTGGCGCGCCGACCCTTCGTCGAGGACCCGGCGCCAGCGCGGCGGGCCCTTGTCCGGCTTGTCCGGCTTGGCTTCCTTGCGCCGGCGGCGACGCGCGGCCAGCCGTCGGTCGAGCTCGAGCACGAGCACCATCCCGCCGGCGAGCGCGAGCGTCCCGAGCGACGACGTCGGCCAGCGGGCTCAGCGTGTGCTGGGTCGTCTTCACCGTGCCCGAGCCATGCAGCGCGAAGACGATCGCGAAGCCGATCGAGACGCTCATCAGCAGCGCGCCGAGGAGGTAGCCGGCCATCAGCGGCCGCGGGCGCGGGTGCAGCATCAGCACCGTGACGACCGCGATCAGCGTCGGGTTCAGCGCCGCCGTCAGCGACAGGACGACGAACTGGCCCACCGTGGACTAGACCGGGCCCGGGGTCACTCGCGGGCCATCATCGCGACGGCCTCGCGCTCGAGGTCGACGTACGGCTCGCCGCTGACGTCGACGGCGACGCGGTCGATCGTCCCGCCGGTGAAGGCGTGGGGCGACGTGCCCGGGTAGTCGTCGGTCACGGGCTCGCTGCTGTCGCGGCCCACGCACAGCCCCTCGCCGGCGAGGGAGAACTTGCCGGGCTGGGTCTTGATCCGGGCCTCGCCGACCTTCGTGTCCCCGTGGTAGAGCGAGAGCATGCCGGTCGAGACCCCGGGCGGGTCCTCGCCGTCCTTCTCGAACGCGGCGGAGAGGATCAGGCCCTTCGCCCGTCGGGAGCTCCTCCTCGGCGACGACGAGCTGCTCGGTGATCCCGGCGAAGTTGTAGGCGTAGCGCAGCCGGTTGTCCTTGACGTAGAGCGCGTGGCCGCCGAAGCGCGCGCCCTGCGCGAACAGGACGCCTTCGGCGCCGGCCGCGGGGATGTCGACCACCGCGCCGATCGCGTAGGAGCGGTTGCGGATGTTGACCGACTGGGACTCCGGCACCTCGGCGACGCCCGGGGTAGTAGACGTAGCGGTTGCGGGCCGGGCTGAGCAGCGGCCGCGGGGTCATCACGATCTCGAGCGCGGAGCGGTCGTCGATCGGGAACGCGCCGTTGGCGCCGGCCTCGGCGTACCAGAGGTTGATCAGCTCCTGGAGCCGCTCGGGCTCCTCGGCGGCGAGGTCGTGGAGCTCGGAGCGGTCGACGTCGGTGTGGTAGAGCTCCCACGTGTCCTGGCCGAAGTGGCCCCAGCCGCTGATCGTCGGGTGCGTGGTGACGGCCTTCCAGCCGTCGTGCCAGATCCCCCGCGAGCCGAGCATCGAGTAGAACTGCGTCGCTCGCGCGCCCGGGATGTCGGCGTGGTCGAAGGAGTAGCGCATGCTGATCCCGTCGAACGCGCTCTGCACGTGGCCGCCGATCGTCTCCGGCGACTCGACGCCGAGGGCGTCGAGGATCGTCGGCACGATGTCGACCGCGTGGTGGTACTGGTGGCGGATCTCACCGCGCGCCTTCATCCCCTTCGGCCACGAGATGATGCACGGGTCCGACGTGCCGCCCTCGAACTCGTAGCGCTTCCACATCTTGAACGGCGTGTTGAAGGCCATCGCCCAGCCGTTGGGGTAGTGGTTGTAGGTCTTCGGGCCGCCGAGCTCGTCGAGCATCGCGAGGTTCTGCTCGATCGAGTCCGGGATGCCGTTGAAGAACTTGTTCTCGTTGACCGAGCCGTTCGGGCCGCCCTCGCCGCTGGCGCCGTTGTCGGAGACGACGACGATCATCGTGTTCTCGCGCTGCCCGGTCGCCTCGAGGTAGTCGAGCAACCGCCCGATCTGGTCGTCGGCGTGGGCCATGAAGCCGGCGTAGACCTCGGCCATGCGGCTGAACAGGCGCTGCTCCTCGGCCGACAGCGAGTCCCACGGCCGCGTGACGTCGAGCGGGGGGAAGGGCTCGCCGTTCGGGCCGCGTCCGCGTCTCGGGCGTCCCGATCGGGTTGATGGGCGGCAGCTCGGTCTCCGGCGGGACGATGCCGAGCTCCTTCTGGCGCGCCAGCGTCTGCTCGCGCATGACCTCGTAGCCCATGTCGAACTTCCCCTTGAAGCGGTCGATCCACTCCTTCGGGGCGTGGTGCGGCGCATGGCAGGCGCTGGGCGCGTAGTAGAGGAAGAACGGCTTCTCGGGCGCGATCGCCTTGGCGTCCTTGATGAACTCGAGCGCCTTGTCGGTGATGTCCTCGCCGAAGTGGTAGCCCTCCTCGGGCGTGCGCGGCGGGTCGACGGGATGCCCGTCGTAGACGATGTCCGGGTACCACTGGTTGGTCTCGGCGCCGAGGAAGCCGTAGAAGCGCTCGAAGCCGCGGCCGGTCGGCCAGTTGCGCCGCGTCGAGGCGAGGTTCATCTCGGACTCGGGGCACAGGTGCCACTTGCCGACCATGTAGGTGTTCCACCCCTGGGCGCCGAGGATCTCCTGGATCTGGCCGTTCTCGGGCGGGATCACGCCGCTGGCGTTCGGGAAGCCGATCGCCGCCTCGGTGATGCAGGCCATGCTGTTGCGCGTGTGGTTGCGCCCGTTGAGCAGGCACGACCGCGTCGGCGAGCACAGCGCCGTCGTGTGGAACTGCGTGTAGCGCGCGCCGTCGGCGACGATGCGGTCGATGTTCGGCGTCTCGACCGGCCCGCCGTAGCAGTCGAGCACCGAGAAGCCGACGTCGTCGAGCACGATGTAGACGACGCTCGGCGCGCCTTCGGGCGCCTTGGCCGCCTCGAACGGCGCCCAGTCGGGAACCGAGTCGCGGATGTCGACGTTGATCACGCCTTGGAACGGTGCGGGCATCGGGCTACCTCGGTCTCGGGGCGGAAGGGTTCGCGCTCGGCGCTAGCGGCGGCGGCGGGCGACGCGGCGCGAGGTCCGGCGGGCGACTCGGCGTGAGGCGAACATGTCAGCCACCGACCTTCGGCTCGGCGGCGGTCTCCATGGCGTGCAGGCGCTCGGCCTCCTCGGCGGTCACGAGGCCGATCGCGACGAGGTCGAGCGGGCTGATGAACCCGTCGCCGAGCCGGAACCCGCCGGCGTTCAGGACGGCGTTGCGCAGGGGGATCGCCCAGCGGTGCTCGAGCAGCACGACGGCGGCGGCCGAGTCGTCGGGGATGTCCGCCATGACGTCCCACGCGTCCTCGTCGAAGACCTCGACGCCGTCGTCTGCGGCGACCTCGGCTCCGGCCTCGGCTCCGGCGACGAAGCCGGCCTCGCCGTCGATGCCCAGTCCGATCAGCGCGCCGACGGCGCTGCCGACCTCGATGGCCTCGTCCCGGGACAAGTTCGAGAGGTGCTGGACCTCGATCTCGCCCTCGGCGTCCTTGTGCACGGCGAGCGCGTCGATGACGCGGACGGCGCCGGCGTCGTGGAGTCGCCCGAGTTCGGCGATGATCTCCCCGTGGAAGTCCGGCTGCTCGAAGCCGAGGACGATCAGCTGGACGGGTCCCAATGGCATGAATCTCCCTTTCGCCAGGTGTCCGGCGACCTTCGCCGAAACCCGGCCGCCGAGCATCATCCCGATCGGGTGACCGCTCTAGAAGACCGACGCCCAGTCGTCCTTGACGCTGACCGTCGTCCATCCCTCGTCCGCCGCCCGGGCGAGCGCGCGCTCGGCCCCGGTCGCGTAGTCGAACTCGCGCTCGGCGTCGTCGTGGCGCACGAGCAGCCGCAGGACCGGCTTGTCCTCATGGTGGGTGAAGTCGAGCATCTCGATGTCGCCGTTGGAGTTGCCGGCGGCGAGCAGCGGCCGGCGGCCCATCCGGCTCCAGATGCGGACCGGCTTCTCGGGGCCGTCGTCGAGGTAGTCGGGCGCCGTCGTCCGGGTGATCGTGCCGCCGTGATCGCCCGGCTCGTAGGCGAGCGCCAGCGCGCTGCCGATCACGCGCTCGCGCGGGATGCCGTACATCTCCTGGCTGATCGGGCGCATGAAGTCGCGGCCGCCGCCGGAGACGATGTAGGTGGCGAAGTCGTGCTCGGCGAGCAGGCCGAGCAGCTCGACCATCGGGGCGTAGGCGCACGCGAGGTAGCCGCGCCCGAGCGTGGGGTGCGCGGCGGTGCGCAGGAACTCGCCGGCCTGCGCCTCGAAGTCCTCGACGCTGATCCCGGCGTGGGCGGCGATGAGGCCGCCGGCCAGCGTCCCGACGTTGTGGTCGTCGCCGGCGTAGTGCTCGGCCATGACCGTGGCAAACCAGGCGTGGTCGCCCTCGTGCGCCGCCTTCCACGGCTGGCGCTCGCGGAGGTCGGGATCCGCCTCGGCCATCGCGACCAGCCGGCGCAGCACGAAGTCCATCTGGATCGGCATCGGCTGCTCGCACCACAGCGTCCCGTCGTTGTCGAACACCGCCACGCGCTCCTCGACGGGGACGGGCGGGGAGCCGTCGTCGCCGGCGCACGGCGGCGAGGAACGTGAGGATCGCCTGCTTGGCGGGGCCGTCGGTCCAGGTCGTCGAGGGGCATGCCGCGACGCTAGCTCTCGCGCGGGGAGCTCGGGATCGAGCCGACCACCCGGGTCCCGCCGCCCGGGCTGCGAGCGGACGTCGAGCCGGCCGCCCACCGCCGCCAGGCGATCGCTCATGTTGACCAGGCCGGCGCCCGGCGCGGCATCGGCCGCGTCGAAGCCGGGCCCGTCGTCGGCGACCTCGAAGCGCAATGCGCCGTCGTCGTCGGCGACCGACGATCGTCACGTTGCTTCCGGGTGCGTGCTTGGCCGCGTTCTGCAGCGCCTCGATGCAGGCGAAGTAGACCGTCGCCTCGACCTCGGGCGGGTAGCGGCCGAGGCGTGTCCAGCGTGACGCCGGCGGGCAGCGGCGCGGTGCGGGTCGGCGGCGCGCAGCGCCTCGCCGATCCCGCGCTGGGCCAGCAGGGACGGGTACAGGCCGCGGGCGAAGGAGCGGACCTCCTCCATCGCGGCGTCGACGTCGACCTCGAGCGCGCGCAGGGTCGCCGCGGCCTCCGGCGGCCTCGGCCTCGAGCTTGACGGCGGCCAGCTCGAGCTTGATCCGCAGCGCGACGAGGTGCTGCTGGGCGCCGTCGTGAAGATCGCGCTCGATCTTCTGGCGCTCGCGCGCCGCCGCGGTGACGATCCGCGTCCGCGACCGGGCGAGCTCGCGCACGGAGGCGTGCAGGCGGTCGGCGAGCCGGTCGTTCTCGATCGTCGTCAAGGGTGTAGGCGGTGGCGGCCCGCAGGAACGCGGGATCGTGCGAGAGCCCGACGTCCTCGGCGATGACCGCGACCCGGTGCCCGTTGGCGCCGGCCTCGGTCATCGCCGTCTCGAGGCCGTTGCCGGGCGAAGGGGGCTCGACCGACGCGCCGTGCTCGTCCACCCAGCCGCCCCGCTCGCCGCCGGTCCGGAAGGCGACGCGCAGCGAGCGGTCCTGCAGCGCCTCGGCCATCGCCGCGCGCAGCTCGGCCGCGTCCGGGTGCGAGGAGAGCGAGACCGTCAGGCGCTTGAGCGCATCGGCGAAGAAGAGGCGCTGGGAGATCAGCCCGAGGGCGAAGGCCGCGGTCAGCGCGGGAAGGGAGAGGACGTAGAGCCAGCCCACGGCCTCGGCCAGGGTCCGGGCGCCGTCGGTCACCCGGGCCGTGTCGTAGACGGCCACGGTGAGCGTCCGCAGCGACCGCGATCACCGCGACGGGGACCAGCACGCTCCGGAGCAGCGGCGCCGCCCGTACGGTCCGGCGGGTCAGCCAGAAGGCGACCAGCGCGTAGAGGAGCACCGTCAGCCCTCGCGCAGCGGCCGGATGACGTCGTGGACGAAGGCGGAGTGCCCGTCGCCGAGCGCGAACGCGTTGTTCGGGCAGCCCGGGCCGCAGCCGCTGTACGGCGACGGGTCCGGGAACGGCGCGAACAGGACCGTGGGCAGGTAGAGGAACACCAGGACCGCGACGATCGCCCCCATCAGCCGGCGCGGTGTCCCGCGCGCGAGCTCGCCACGGGGGAACGCGAGCAGGAGGTAGATGATCGCCGCTTCGGAGATCCACGCCACGGTGCGTCCGGTGCTGTAGAGCACGTCGTCGTCGGACTGGGCCAGGGTCGTCAGCGACCACAGCGCCGCGGCGCCCGCGAGCAGGAGCGCGAGCCGGTCGTCCTCGTGGCGTCGCAGGCGGTAGAGGCTGAGGGAGAGCGGCAGCAACGCGCCGAGCGCGCGCGTCGCCACGGCGGCGGCCGGCTCGCCCGGGGCGGCCGCGAAGATCCCGGCGATCAGAACCGCGATGGCGAGCGCGCACAGCGCGAGCACGGCGCTGCGTTGGCGGTGTCCCTCGGCGATCCTCACGTCCGGCCGGCGCCGGGGTCGCGTTCCGGCCCGTGGTCGCGCCAGAGTCGCCGCAGCACGGCCGGCGCCAGCTGCTGCTTGTCGACGAACGCGGAGGCTCCGGTCCTCACCCCCTGGGGGTGGTCCGGGCGGGCTCTCGGCCGAGATCAGCACGACGACGGCCCGCGGGTGCGCCGCGTGCAGCCGCGCGGCGGTCTCGAAGCCGTCGAGGTCGGGCATCCGCACGTCGAGCAGCACCAGGTCCGGATCGACGTCGGCGGCCACCGCGAGGGCCTGCTGCCCGGAGGCCGCCTCCCCGACCCACGCGAAGTCCGCCGTCGCCTCGATCACCGCGCGCGCCGCTTCCTTGAAGACGGGCTGGTCGTCGACGACCATGACGGCGACGGGCCGGGATGCGGGGAGAGCTGATGGAGGGGAGGGCATGGTGCGTCGGACGGTCCCCCGAACCCATCCGGACGCTACGCCGGAGTCGGCGCGAACGCCATCACCCGAACCGGGTGAATCACCGGCCCGAACGCCCATGGAGCGACGCCTGGCCCTTAGGCTGCGCGTATGGCCGTCCGCGTGGTGATCGCCGAGGACCACTACCTCGTCCGCGAGGCGCTCACCCAGGTCCTCGCGGACGCGAGCGATCTCGAGATCGTCACCGTGGTCGACGACGCCGACGCGCTGCTCGACGCGATCGAGACCGAGCGGCCTGACGTCGTGCTGACCGACATCCGGATGCCGCCCTTCCGGGGTGCCGAGGGGATCGAGGTCGCGGCCCAGCTGCGCGAGACGCACCCCGAGATCGGCGTCGTGGTCCTCAGCCAGTTCGCCGAGGCGGGCTACGCGGTCGAGCTGTTCGCCGCCGGCTCCGAGCGGCGCGCGTACCTGCTCAAGGAGCGGGTCGCCGACAGCGCGGATCTGCTGGCCGCCATCCGCGCCGTGGCCGAGGGCGGCTCGGTCGTCGACGCGAGGATCGTCGACGGCCTGATCGCCGACCGCGCGCAGGTTCCCGGCTCCGCCCTCTCCGAGCTCACCGCGCGCGAGCTCGAGGTCCTGGCCGAGATGGCCAAGGGCAAGAGCAACGCGGCCATCGCCTCCGCCCTGTTCCTGACCAAGCGCGCGGTCGAGAAGCACATCAACGCGATCTTCCTCAAGCTCGACCTGCGCGACTCCGAGGACATCAGCCGCCGCGTGAAGGCCTCGCTGATCTACCTGGCCGAGGACGACCCGGCCACCGCCGCGCCTCCCGTGGCTTAACCCGTTTCGGTGGATGCGCCGGCCGCGCCGGCTGCGGAGCATGGGTCTCCGCCGTAGGACGATCTGACGAAAGGGCATCGCAATGGCTGTCGTGAACGCAGCGACCGAGGAGGTCCTCACCGGGATCTCGGGAGGCGACCTCGGCTTCCTCGCGGAGGCCGTGGGTCTGCGCGAATCCGAGCTGGAGTCCACAGGGCTCGACGCGCGGACGTTCGCCCTGGTGAAGATCGCGGCGCTGATCGCGCTCGACGCTCCCCCCGCTTCCTACGCGTGGCAGGTCGCCAACGCGCTCGAGGACGGAGCCAGCCCCGAGGACATCCTCGGCGTGCTCCGCGCCGTCGTGCCCCAGGTCGGCGGCCCGAAGGTCGTCGCCGCGGCTCCCGAGATCATGCTCGCGCTGGGGCTCTCGCTCCCGGCCGGCGCCGAGTAGGGGGACCGGGCATGCCACTGATGCGACGCCGTCCCCTGCTCCGTGCCGCGGCCGTGGGCGGAGGGGCGTACTTCGCCGGCAAGCGCCGCGCCGAGTCGCAGGGCGCCGAGGCCGAGCAGGACCAGCGGATCTCCGGCCTCGAGCAGCAGCAGTACGCCCCGCCGGCCCCGGCCGCCGCGCCCGCCCCGTCGCCGGGGATGAGCTCGGACACGATCGAGAAGCTCACGCAACTCGGTCAGCTCCACGAGCAGGGCGTGCTCACCGACGCCGAGTTCGCCCAGCAGAAGGCGGCGCTGCTCGGGACCTGACGGTCGCCGCGGTCAGCCGAGCCGGTCGGCGGTGAGCTGGCCGAGGTCGGCCTGCGGCACCATCGCGCTGACGGCCAGCGTGCCGCCCGTGGCCGAGACGCCGCGCTCGAGCGTCCGGGCCCAGGCGTGGTCGACGAGGATGGAGGCCACCGCCTCGCCCGGCGCGAGGCGGTCGGCCAGCCCCTGGATGGCGGGTCCCGAGGGCCCGGCCAGGGTGCGCTCGGTCACGCGGTCGCGCTCGCGCGAGTCGAGCCGGAACCCGATCAGCGGCGCGGCGAGGCTGCCCATCTCGTCGCCCTGCACCGACAGCGCGGCCAGCTTGCCGGTCTCCGCGTCGCGGGCGACGAAGAGCGCGGCGAGGATGTCCAGCGCGCCGCCGATCTCGATCTTCTCGAGCGCGTCGACGAGGCGGCCCGCGAACTCGGCCGAAGGACCGAACCGGTAGACGAGCAGCTGCGCGGACGGCGATCGATCCACGCGCGAGAGGCTCGCCGGGACGGCGGAAGCCTGCCTCACCCCGATGGGGTGAACGGCCGCTCGGCGAGCCAGATCGTCGTCTCCTCCGGCGCGGCGGACGGCCGCCGCCCGGCGCGCACGACGCGCAGCTCGCCGGTCGGCGAGACCGCGAACAGCGGTCGCCGGCCGGGACCGTCGCGGTCCACGCCGTCCGGCGGATCCACGACGACCTCGGCGCCCTGCGCGAAGAGCCGGGACAGCTCGGGGTAGGTGAGCTCGTCGGCGAACAGGGTCCGCCCCTCGGCGTAGCCGGGCTCGAGCTCGAGCAGGCCGGCGCCCGCGGGCAGGCGGTAGACCCGGTCGCCGCCGAGCACCCGCCCGAGCTCGTAGGCGGCCAGCGCGTTGTAGTCGTCGGAGCCGGTGAGCAGCAGCGCGGTGGTGACGTCCTCGAGCTCGTCCTCGCGGCTGGCGGCGTCGCCGCCGACGTGGCCGTGGCCGGCGTCGAGGTCGAGCTCGCGGGCGGCCCGTTGCTCGCCCGCGTCGCCGGTCCACAGGCGGACGCGCAGGCCGGCCGAGGCGAGCGCCGCGGCCATGCTCTGCGCCCAGGGGTGGCCGCCGACGACGAGCACGACGTTCGCGCCGGCGCCGGCGAGCCCGAGCCGTTTCGCGACCGGAGCCGCGGTCAGCCCGTAGACCACGACCGTGCCGAAGATCGCGATGAACGCGATCGGCAGGATCTTGTCCGCGCCGCCGACGCCGGCCTGGGCGAGCTGGGGCCCGAAGGCCGAGGCCGTCGCGGCGGCGACGATCCCGCGCGGCGCCAGCCAGGCCATGAACGCCCGCTCCTCTCGATGGAGATCCGAGCCGCGGGTGCCGAGCGCGACCACGAGCGGCCGGATGACGAGGACCATCACCGCGACGAGCGCGATGCCCTCGGGCAGCAGGCGCCCGACGGTCGCCGGGCTGACCGAGGCCGAGATCAGCACGAACAGCAGGCCGATGATCAGGTGGACGACGGTCGACTGGAACTCGAGCACGCGGGTGACGTCGAGCTCGCGCCGGTTGGCCAGCGCGATCCCCATCGCGGTGGCGGCGACGAACCCCGCGTCCTCGCGGAGCAGGTCGGCGGCCACGATCGCCCCGACGACGCAGAGCAGCGCGGCGGCCACGCTCTGGGCCGGCGCGTCGCGCTGGATGCCCCGGAGCAGGACCCACAGCACGACCGCGCCGAGCACGCCGATCGCGGCGCCGACGGCGAGGCTCCCGGCCAGTGAGCCGAGATGGAGCGGCGCGTCGCCGGTCGCCCCGGCCTTGACCGCGTGGAAGGCGAGCACCCCGAGAAGCGCTCCGATGGGGTCGATCAGCACCCCCTCCCACTTGAGCGGGGTGCGCACCCGTTCGCTCGGGCGCACGAAGGCGAGCAGCGGCAGGACGACGGTCGGGCCCGACACGACGAGCACGGCGCCGAGCACCACCGCGGTGCCCCACGACACCCCGAAGAGAACCTTCGTCGCCAGGGTCACGCCGACCACCGTGAGCACGGTGCCGAGCGGGAGCAGGCGCAGCACGACGCGCCGGGTCCCGCCCTCCAGGTCGCGCAGCCGCAGCCGCAGCCCCGCCTCGAACAGGATCAGCCCGACGGCGATCGAGACGAGCGGCTGGAAGGTCGCGCCGAACAGCGCGTCGGGGTGCACGTCCGCGGTCGGCCGCACCGGCCGCGAAGCCGACGGGCAACAACAGGAGGATCGCCGGCAGCCGGGTGCGCTCGGCGATGAGCTCGCACGCGAGCGCGAGGACGACGACGAGTCCGAGCCCGGCGAGGATCTCGTCGCTCGACAGCACCGTGGCAGGACCTTCTCATGACCGCCGGGTGCCTGGTTCACCCCGAACGGATGATGCCCGGGCGGCCGCCGGCATCGACCATCGCAACACCGGCGTCGTGGGAGCGCCGGCTCGACCACCCTCGGACCAGGAGAACACGCTCGCATGACCGCCGCAGCGCACCCCCGCGCGCAGGCCGCCTCGGCGGCCCACACGCGCGCCGCCGACGTGCTCGTCGTCTTCGGGATCACCGGCGACCTCGCCAAGGTGATGACCTTCCTGTCGCTCTACCGGCTCGAGCGGCGCGGCCTGCTCGACTGCCCGATCGTCGGCGTCGCCGGCGACGACTGGACGGTCGACGACCTGCGCGAGCGCGCGCGGACGTCGATCGAGACCGCCGGCGGCGAGCCGGTCGACGACGCGGTCTTCGAGCGCCTGGCCGCGCGGCTGTCCTACGTCGGCGGCGACTTCGGCGAGGCCGACACCTACGCCCGGCTGGCGCGGGAGCTCGGCGACGCGCAGCAGCCCGGTCTTCTACCTCGAGATCCCGCCGTCGCTGTTCGGGATGGTCATCAAGGGCCTGTCCGACGCCGGGCTGACCGGGACCGCGCGCGTGGTCGTCGAGAAGCCCTTCGGCCACGACCTCGAGTCGGCGCGGGCGCTGGCCGCCGAGATCCACCAGTACATCGACGAGTCCCAGCTCTACCGGATCGACCACTTCCTCGGGAAGATGGGCCTCGGCGGAGATCCTCTACCTGCGCTTCGCCAACACGATGTTCGAGCCGATCTGGAACCGCAACCACGTCGCGGCGGTGCAGATCACGATGGCCGAGAGCTTCGGCGTCGAGGACCGCGGCCACTTCTACGACCCGGTCGGCGCGCTGCGCGACGTCGTGGTCAACCACATGATGCAGGTCGTCGCCGCCGCCGCGATGGAGCCGCCGGCGGCGCCGGACCCCGACGCGCTCAAGGACGCCCTGGTCAACGTCTTCCGCGCCATGCCGCGCCGCCGATCCCGCCCACTACGTGCGCGGGCAGTACGACGGCTACCTCGAGATCGACGGCGTGGCCGACGACTCGACGCACCGAGACCTACGCCGCGCTGCGCCTCGAGGTCGACAACTGGCGCTGGTCGGGCGTGCCGTTCTTCCTGCGCACCGGCAAGTGCCTGCCGGTCACCCAGACCGAGCTGCGCCTGGTCTTCCGCCCGCCGCCGCGGCTGGGCTTCTTCGACGCACGCGCACCGCCCGGAGCCCGACCAGCTCGTCATCAAGCTCGACCCGAGCACCGGCGTGCGGCTGCTGGCCGAGGCCCAGCGCGGCGACCGGCGCGAGCCCGAGCAGATCACCATGGACATGGAGTTCGCCGACGAGGGCGGCGAGGGGCCGACGCCCTACGAGGTGCTGCTGCACGCCGCGATGCGTCGGCGACACCACGCGCTTCACGCGCCAGGACGGCGTCGAGGAGAGCTGGCGGGTGATGCAGCCGCTGCTCGAGGCGCCGCCGCCGGTGCATCCCTACGAGCAGGGCTCCTGGGGACCCGACCGAGGCCGACGCGCTCGTCGCCGGGCACGGCCGCTGGCACGGCCCGTGGGTGGCGTCATGAGCCGCCGACGCGAAGGTCCCGGCCGCGCGACCGCGGCCGTCGCCGCGCGCGGCCCGTCGCCGTTCCCGCCGATCGCCGACTACGCGTTCCTGTCGGACTGCCACACCGGCGCGCTGGTCGCGCCCGACGGGGCGGTCGACTGGCTGTGCGTCCCGCCGCTTCGACTCGCCGAGCGTCTTCGGCTCGCTGCTCGACCGCGAGGCCGGCACGTTCCGCCTCGGGCCCGTTCGGCATCAACGTCCCGGCCGCGCGCGCACTACGAGCCCGGGCACGAACATCCTCTCGACGACGTGGAACACGCCGACCGGCTGGGTCGTCGTCCGCGACGCGCTGACGATGGGCCCGACGCGCGGCGAGGACGAGATCACGCCGCACACCCGGCCGCCCGCCGACGAGGACGCCGACCACATGCTCGTCCGCACCGTCGACGTGCCTCGACGGCAGCGTCGAGATCGAGCTCGTCTGCGAGCCGGTCTTCGACTACGGCCGCGAGCCCGGCCGAGTGGTCGCTGGTCGACGGCGACCGCCACGCCGCCGACGCCACCGGCGGCCGGCCAGACGATCCGGCTGCGCACCGACATGGCGCTCGGCATCGAGGGCGAGCCGCGTGCGCGCGCGTCACGTGCTGCATGCGGGCGAGCGGCTGTTCTGCGCGCTGTCGTGGGCCGAGCGCCTCGAGGGCGCCGGCCGACGCCGAGGCGGCGACGGCCGCGCTGGCGGCCACGACGCGCTTCTGGCGCGGCTGGTTCGCCCGCGCGCGCTTCCCGGACCACCGCTGGCGCGAGCCGATCCAGCGCTCGGCGCTCGCGATCAAGGGCCTGACCTACATGCCGACCGGGCGCGACGGTCGCGGCGCTGACGACGTCGCTGCCCGAGACGCCGGGCGGCGAGCGCAACTGGGACTACCGCTACACGTGGATGCGCGACTCGACGTTCACCCTGCAGGCGCTGCACTTCCTCAACCTCGACTGGGAGGCCGACGAGTTCATGCAGTTCGTCGCCGACCTCGAGCCCAACGAGGACGGCGGGCTGCAGATCATGTACGGCATCGACGGCCGCCGCGACCTGACGGAGTCGACGCGCGACGACCTCTCGGGCTACGCCGGCGCGCGGCCGGTGCGGGTCGGCAACGGCGCCTTCGACCAGCGCCAGAACGACGTGTTCGGCGCCGTGCTCGACTCGATCCTGCTGCACACCGTGCGCAGCCAGCGGCTGCCCGCGGCGGCTGTGGCCGATCGTCCAGGCGCAGGCCGAACTGCGCGACCGCGGTCTGGCGCGAGCCCGACCAGGGGATCTGGGAGGCGCGCGGCGCGCCGCAGCACTACGTCTCCTCCAAGCTCATGTGCTGGGTGGCGATGGACCGCGCGGCGAAGATCGCGGCGATCCGCCACAGCCCCGACCGACGAGGCGACCTGGCGCGCGACGGCCGACGAGATCCACGCGGACATCCTCGAGCACGGGCTCAAGGACGGCGTGCTGCGCCAGCACTACGACACCGACGCGCTCGACGCCTCGACCCTGCTGGCCGCGATCTTCGGCTTCCTGCCCGGCGAGCGACGAGCGGCTGCGCGCCTCGGTCGACGCGATCGCCGACGACCTGACCGAGGACGGCTTCGTCCTGCGCTACAAGACCGGCGAGACCGACGACGGCCTGTCGGGCAAGGAGGGCAGCTTCCTCATCTGCTCGTTCTGGCTCGTCTCGGCGCTGGCCATCGTCGGCGAGCTGCAGCGGGCGCGCGACCTGATGGAGCGCCTGCTCAAGGTCGCCTCGCCGCTCGGGCTCTACGCCGAGGAGTTCGACACGAGCACGGGGCGGCACCTCGGCAACTTCCCGCAGGCCTTCTCGCACCTCGCGCTGATCGAGGCGGCGGGCCGGATCATCCTCGCCGAGCGAATCGCGGAGCTGACATGACCGACGCCTACGACGTGATCGTGATCGGCAGCGGGGCGGGAGGCGGCACGCTCGTGCACCGCCTGGCGCCCTCCGGGCTGCGCATCCTCCTGCTCGAGCGCGGCGACTGGCTGCCGCGCGAGCCCGCGAACTGGTCGGCCGCCGACGTGTTCGTCGACAACCGCTACATCTCGCCCGACACGTGGACCGACGGCCGACGGCAAGGAGTTCCAGCCGCAGATCCACTACTTCGTCGGCGGGGCGACGAAGCTCTACGGCGCGGCGCTCTACCGCCTGCGCGCGGAGGACTTCGGCGAGCTGCGCCACCACGACGGCGTCTCGCCGGCGTGGCCGATCGACTACTCCGAGCTCGAGCCCTACTACACCCAGGCCGAGCGCCTCTACGAGGTCCACGGCGCCCGCGGCGAGGATCCGACCGAGCCGCCGGCCAGCGAGCCCTACCCGTTCCCGGCCGTCTCGCACGAGCCGCGCATCCAGCAGCTCTCCGACGATCTCGAGGCGCTCGGCCTGCATCCGTTCCACGCGCCGTGCGGGGTGCGCCTGCGCGAGGACGACATGCCGCACAGCGCGTGCGTGCGCTGCCCGACCTGCGACGGCTTCCCGTGCCTCGTGCACGGCAAGTCCGACGCCGAGGTCCTCGCCGTGCGGCCCGCGCTCGAGCACGACAACGTCACCCTGCTCACCAACGCGCGCGTGCGGCGCCTGGTCACCGACGCGTCCGGGCGGACGGTGACCGAGGTCGAGTGCGACGTCGACGGCGAGCCGCAGCGCTTCTCGGCCGACATCGTCGTGGTCTCGGCGGGCGCGGCCAACTCGGCGGCCGATCCTGCTCGCCTCGGCCGAGCGACCGGCACCCGACGGGCTGGCCAACGGCTCCGACCAGGTCGGCCGCAACTACACGTTCCACAACTCGCCAGGCCGTGCTCGCCCTGTCGCGCGAGGAGAACCCGACGGTCTTCCAGAAGACCCTCGGGCTCAACGACTTCTACTTCGCCACGGACGAGGTCGACTACCCGCTGGGCAACATCCAGATGGTCGGCAAGTCCTCGGCGCCGATGTACCGCGGCGAGAAGCCGATCGAGACCAAGCTCGCGCCCACGTTCGCGCTCGGCGACGTGGCCAAGCACGCGGTCGACTTCTGGCTGTCGACCGAGGACCTCCCGCGCCCGGAGAACCGGGTGACGCTCGACGACCAGGGCCGGATCCGGCTGAGCTACACGACCTCCAACGACGTGCCCAGGGATCAGCTCCTCGACCAGCTCAAGTCGATGCTCGGGCGGCTCGGGATGCACGACCACCACCTGGTCCCGCGCCACGCCTACCTCAAGAACGAGATCCCGGTCGCGGGCGTCGCCCACCAGGCCGGGACCTGCCGCTTCGGGACCGACCCGGCGACCTCGGTGCTCGACGTCAACTGCCGCGCCCACGAGGTCGACAACCTCTACGTCGTCGACACGAGCTTCTTCCCGAGCATCGGCGCGGTCAACCCGGCGCTGACGGCGATGGCCAACGCGCTGCGGGTGGGCGACCACCTGCTCGAGCGCGCGGGCGTGCGCGCCGTGGCCGAGGCGGCGAGCGCCCGTGTCTCCTGAGGGCTGCCGCCCACGTCGTCATCGTCGGCGGCGGCTTCGCCGGCGTCGGGCTGCGCGCGGCGGCTCGCGGGCGAGGACGGCGTCCGCGTCACCCTGATCGACCGCAACAACTACCACCAGTTCCAGCCGCTGCTCTACCAGGTGGCGACCTCCCAGCTCGCGCCGAGCGACGTCTCCTACTCGCTGCGCAAGCTGTTCGCACGAAGAAGCCGAACGTCGACGTCAAGCTGGCCGAGGTCGCCTCGGTCGACGCGGCGACCCGCACGGTGACGGCCGACGACGGCGACGAGCTGGACCGGCGACGCGCTCGTGATCGCCGCCGGCTCGCGCCCGAACTTCTTCCGCACGCCGGGCGCCGACGCCCACGCGTTCCCGCTCTACTCGCTCGACGACGCGACGCTGCTGCGCTCGCGGATCATCGGCGCCTTCGAGGACGCCGACCGCGACCCGGCGCTGATCGACGCAGGGCGCGCTGAACTTCGTCGTCGTCGGCGGCGGCCCGACCGGCGTCGAGGTCGCCGGCGCGCTGGCCGACATGATCTCCGAGACGATGGTCGTCGAGTACGCCGACCTGGCCGTCGAGGCGGCGCAGGTCCACCTCGTCGACCACGGCCCGAACCTGCTCGCGCCGTTCTCCGACAAGGCGCACGACTACGTGGCCAAGGTGCTCGGGCGCAAGGGCGTCCGGCTGCACATGGGCACGGCCGTGACCGAGGTCGCCGCCGGTCACGTGGCGCTCGGCGACGGCACGACGATCCGGACCCGCTGCGTGGTCTGGGGCGGCGGGATCAAGGCTCCCGCGCTCGCCGCGAGCCCGGGCCTGCCCACGGGCCGCGGCGGGCGCATGGACGTCGAGCCCGACCTGACCGTCGGCGGGCGCGCCCGGCCTGTACGCGATCGGCGACATGGCCAACATCCCCGGCGCCGCACGGCGACGACCTGCCCCAGCTCGGCTCGGTCGCGCTGCAGAGCGGCGACGTGGGCCGCGGAGAACGTGCTCGCCGAGCCTGGCGGCGAAGTCGCGCAAGCCGTTCCACTACAAGGACAAGGGGATCATGGCGATGATCGGCCGCGGCGCGGCGATCGCCGAGGTCGGTCCGCACCACCACGAGATGCACGGCGTGTTCGCCTTCTCGGCCTGGCTCGGCGTGCACTCCCTGCTGATGACCGGCGTGCGCAACCGGATCGACGCGTTCATCAACTGGGGCTGGGACTACTTCTCGACGGCCCGCGGCCCGCAGGTGCTCGACCGCTCCGACGCGGCGCGCATCGACTGGGACGAGGACTCCGAGCCGCGCGATCGCGTCCGCGCCCTGCGCCGGCACGGGCGCGCCGGCGGGCGAGGTGGCCGCGGCGCCGCTCTGCGGCCGGTGCGCAGCGTGCTCGCCGGGACCGGTGGGGACGGTGGCGATGACGCTCGCCTACGCCGGCGAGCGCCGGCTGCAACCCGCGGTCGTCGGACCGCTCGACTACGACGACGGCCTGCGTCCCCGGCCAGATCGTCGCCGCGGTCCTGCGTCTCGAGCAGGTGACCGACCGGCGCCACCGCGAGCTCGGGCTGCTGCTGCGCTGGGGGTATGGCTCGGCCCTCGGGATCGCGCACGGCGCGCTGCGGCGAGGGCTTCGCGAGCCCCGGGCCAGCCTGGTCTTCGGGGTCGTGGTGATGGCCTCGACCTTCAGCCTGTTCCCGATCGTCGGAAAGACCCCGCCGCCCTGGCGCTGGGGGCTCGCGGAGCTCGGCACCTGCCTGGGCACCCACGTCGCCTACGTCGCGGGGGTCGCCGCCTGCGCGGCGCGCTGAGCCCGTGAGGCCCTCCCAACACGCTCTAGGCGGGCGGCGCCGGCTGCGAGGTCTCCTCGACGAGGTTGCGCTGGACGAGCGTGAACAGCAGCGCGAGCGACGGCAGCACGAGCACGACGGCGACGCCGAAGACGATCAGCACGCCGGTGAGCGTCGCGCTCGGGGCGGCCGCGTCGGCGATCGTGAGCTTCTGCGGCAGCAGGTAGGGGTGCTGCGCGACGCCCCAGCCCCAGATCACGGCGGCGACGGCGCCGACCGCGAGCGGGCGGGCGCCGCGCCGGGCGCCGCGGCGCAGCAGGACGAGGACGCCGATCCCGCAGACCAGCGAGAGGATCACGAGCGGCAGCCCGTCGCCGGTGAGGCCGTCGAAGACGTAGCGCGCGTCGGCGTGCAGCGCGACGAGGCCGGCGGCCGCGAGCGCGCCGGTGACGACGGCGGCGATCAGCGCGCGGGTGGTGAAGTAGCGCTCGAGGTCCGGGGCTGCCGGCGCGCCGGGCGTCGCTGACGAGGAAGACCGCCGACAGGTAGGCGCCGGTGGCGACGAACAGCGCGCCGATCAGCAGCGAGAGCGGGTTGAGCCAGCTCGTCACGGCGTCGCCGGCCGCGTTGCCGACAGGCACGCGGCCGCCCGCGATCGCGCCCACGACGGTGCCCATGAAGAACGGCGTCAGCAGCGACGCGCCGCCGAAGAGCGCCTCGCGCCTGCGCGCGCCCCCGCGAGCGCCGCGCGGTGTGGTGGAAGGCGAACCCGGCGCCGCGCAGGACGATGCCGAGCGCGGCCAGGCTGAGCGGGATGAACAGCGTCGAGAAGATCGCCTCGAAGGCGGCCGAGAAGCCGGTCCAGAGCACGACGAGCACGAAGATCAGCCACACGTGGTTGGCCTCCCACACCGGCCCGATCGCCCAGTCGATCAGCTCGCGCGGCCGCCGGCCGCGCTCGCCGCGCGCCGGCGAGCAGGCTCCAGAGGCCGGCGCCGAAGTCCGCGCCGCCGAAGACGGCGTACATCGTCGCGCCGATCCACAGCACGACCGCGACGGCGTCGGCGCTGCTCATCGCCGGCCTCGCCGGCGACGTCGGCCGGACGGGCGGCGCCGGGGCCGTAGGGCACGTCGCCGTCGTCGCCGTCTCGTCGCCGCCCTCGCGCCAGCGCCGGGCCATCGCGCGCAGGGTGATGATCAGCGCCGCGCCGAGGACGACGTAGAGGCCGAGCACCGCGACGAACGTGACCCACACGCCGCTCGCCTGCGTGACGGCGTCCTCGGTGCGCATGACGTTGTAGACGACCCACGGCTGGCGCCCGACCTCGGTCACGATCCAGCCGCACTCCAGCGCGACCACCGCCAGCGACGCCGGAGACGCGCCACCGCGCGCAGGAACCAGTGCGTCTGCGGGAATGTCGCGCTTGCGCCACCAGGCGAAGACGCAGCCAGAGCCCCGAGCGCGATCAGCAGCGGTGCAGATCCCGACCATCGTGTCGAACGCCCAGTGCAGCATCGTGTTCGCCGGCGGGCGGTCGTCGGCGGCACGGTGTCGAGGCCGGTGACCTTCGTGTCCGTGCTGAAGCCGACGAGGAACGAGTCGAAGCCGGGGATGCCGATCCCGCCCTTGACGCCGCTCGAGGTGCAGCGGCCGTAGATGTACTCCGTGACGTGGGTCGTGGGTCTTCTGCACGCACTCCATCGCCGCGAACTTGACCGGCTGGTCCTTGGCGATCGCGCGCGCGGCGGTGTCGCCGACCGCGAACTGGATCGGGGTCGCGATGCAGGCGACCGTCAGCGGGATCAGCAGGCCGAGGCGGTGGTTGCGGTCGCGCCGCCCGCGCAGCATCCCGACCGCGTAGACCGAGGCGACGAGGAACCCGGTCACGAGGTACGCGGCGAGGATCATGTGCGGCACCTCGTAGGGGACCGCCGGGTTGAAGATCACCTTCAGCGGCTCGACCGACGTGACGTTGCCGGTCGTCGGCGAGAAGCCCTGCGGCTGGTTCATCCAGGAGTTCACGGCGACGACGGAGAACGCGCCGCCGAGGCCGGTGATCACGATCGGCACGCCGGTCCAGAAGTGCGTCCACGGCGACAGCCGCTTCCAGCCGAAGATGTAGATCGCGATGAAGATCGCCTCGAGGAAGAAGCAGATCCCCTCGATCGCGAACAGCACGCCGAAGACCTCGCCGAAGCGGCCGGTGAACGCCGGCCACAGCAGCCCGAACTCGAACGACAGGACGGTGCCGGTGACGGCGCCGACGGCGAACGTGACCGCCACGACCTTCGACCAGCGCCGCGCGAGCAGCAGCGCGTCCGGGTCGTCGTGCCGCAGGCCGCGGTAGTTGGCGATCAGCATGATCGCCGGGAACGCCACGCCGAGCGAGGCCAGGATGATGTGGAAGCCGAGCGTGAACGCCATCTGGCTCCGCGCCGCCTCGAGGTTCGAGGCGAGCAACAGCATCAGGTGGAGCCGGGGGCTGGAGCCGGGGCCGGGTCCGGATCTGGAGCCGGGGCGGGCGCCAGCCGGGCCGAGAGCACATAGGAGACCACGACGGAGACGATGACGAGGGGCATCACGTCGAGGCCGTCGGACCCGAGCAGCAGCGTGGCGAGCAGCACCGAGGTGAGCGGCAGCCCGAGCATCGTGCAGGACATCGCCCCGATCCCCATCGCGATTGCGGGCACGAGCGGGAGGCCGGGAAGGTGGGAGGCGGCGATCCCGCCCGCCGCGCCGATGAACAGCGACGGGAACACGGGGCCGCCGCGGAACGAGCTCAGCGCCAGGGAGTAGGCCAGGCCCTTGCAGAGCACGATCAGCAGCAGCGCGCCCACCGAGAAGCCGGCGGCGTTGTGGACCAGACCCGGGAGCTGGTCCTGCCCGGAGAAGAGGATGTTCTCGACGCCGTGGCCCGTGGCCTGGTCGAAGCCGACGGCCAGACCGCCGATCGCCAGGCCGAGCACGGGCATGAGCAGGAGCATCCGCGCCTCGACGACGGGCCGGACGGTGAGCGCAGCCGGTGGATGGCGCCGCCGACGACGGGCGCGAGCAGCCCGAGGGCGATCGCGTAGCCGAACATCGCCCCGGTCGGGTGGACGAAGGTGGGCAGGTCGGGAAGCGCGAGGGTGAACGTCCCGTAGCCCGTCAGCGAGTCCAGCCCGATGAACACCAGCGTGCCCAGTCCGGCGCTCAGCAGGCCGGGACGAGGACGACGCCGACCATCCCGCCGCTGAGCCCGGCGGCCTCGAGGAGCAGGAAGGCGGCGACGAGCGGCGAGCTGAGCAGGGAGCTGATGGCGGCGAAGCTGCCGGCGCCGGCGATGACCGCCATCGCCATGGGCGGGCGCGTCGCGCGCCAGGAGCTTGACGGCCAGCGCGCCGAGCCCGCTGCCCAGGAGGATCAGCGGCGCCTCGGGGCCGAGGACGACGCCGAAGGCCAGGGTGGCCAGGGAGGCGAGGAAGATGCCGGGCCGTGGGAGGGCGGCGTCACGCCGCCGGCCTTGAACCCGTCGGCCGGCGAGTGCCCGCCGCGGCCGGGCAGCCAGCGGATCGCCGGCGCCGCGAGGAGGCCGCCGACCGCGAGCACGGGCAGCGGCCACCAGGCCGGCGCCGAGTAGAAGCCGAGCACGTCGTGCGGCAGGTCGGTGAAGATCGCCTGCTGGAACACGGCGACGAGCTTGAGGAAGCCGTACGCACAGCGCCGAGATCGGCACGCCGACGATCGCCGCGAGGGCCAGGAGCTTGAGGTAAGCCGTGCTGCGCAGCGTGGCCTGCGGATCGGGCGCCGGGGTCGAGACGGTCACGCGACCGCAACGCTCGCGCCCGCTCCCGCGCCGGGCGTCGTCCGACGAGGGTCATGCGCGTCCGGGGCCTGCCGACGAACGTGCGGTGGGTTCCCGCGAGCATGGCCAGCCGACACCATCTCAGCCCCGCCGGAGCCGCGACGCGAGGCGGCGGCCGATCCGCCGGCGGCGAACGCGGGGCGGTCGCGCCCCGGCGCCGCGCGGCGCTGCGGATCGTCGTCGTGCTCGTGCTCACGGCCGGCGCGCTGTTGCTCCTCAACGCGCTGCTCACCGACGTCCACGTCGACAGCGCCCGCTCGGCGCTCGGCGCCGCGGCGCTGATCGGCCTCGTCAACGCGCTCGTGTGGCCGCTGGTGATCCGCTTCGCGCTGCCGCTCACGGTGCTGACGCTCGGGCTCGGCGTGCTCGTCCTCAACGGCGCCGTGGTCCTGTTCGTGTCGTCGATCGACCCCGGCTTCCACGTGGACGGCCTGTTCGCCGGGATCGTCGTCGCGCTCCGGCATGACCGTCGTGAACACCGCGGCGACCTCGCTGCTGGCGATCGACGACGACGAGTTCTGGTACCGCAACGTCGTGCAGCGCCAGGCGCGCCGCACCGGGCAAGCCGCGAGACCACCGACGTGCCCGGGCTGTTCTTCCTCGAGATCGACGGGCTCGCCCACGACGTCCTGCTGCGCGCGCATGCGCGACGGCAACGCGCCGACGATGGCGCGCTGGCTGCGCGAGGGCGACCACCGCCTGACGCGCTGGGAGACCGACTGGTCCTCGCAGACCGGCGCCTGCCAGGCCGGGCTGCTGCACGGCGACAACGACGACATGCCGGCCTTCCGCTGGTGGGAGAAGGACCGCGGCAGGGCGATCGTCACCAACCACCCGCGCGACGCGATGGAGATCGAGCGCCGCCACTCCGACGGCCGCGGGCTGCTGTTCGCCAGACGGCGCCAGCCGCGCGAACATCCTCTCCGGCGACGCGCCCCACAGCCTGCTGACGATGAGCACGGTGCTGCGAGCGCGACCGGCCCGGGCGCATCGGGCAGGACTACTTCGCCTACTTCGCCAACCCTACAACGTGACGCGCACGCTGGCGCTGTGCGTCGCGCGAGGTCGTCAGCGAGCGCTGGAGCGCCGCCCAGCAGCGCCGGCGCGACGTCCAGCCCCGGATCCACCGCGGCTTCGTCTACTCGATCATGCGCGCGTGGGCGACGGTCATCCAGCGCGACCTGCAGGTCGCGGCGGTCATCGCCGACATGTACGCCGGGCGGCCCGTCGCCTACACGACGTTCCTCGCCTACGACGAGGTCGCCCACCACTCGGGCATCGAGCGCCCCGACACGCTCGCGACGCTGCGCCGGGTCGACCGCCAGATCGCCCGCATCGCCGCGGCCGGCGCGGACGCGCCGCGGCCGTACCGGCTCGTCGTGCTCTCCGACCACGGCCAGTCGCAGGGCGCGACGTTCCTCGACCGCTACGGCATGTCGCTCGAGGACCTCGTCCGCGACGCGAGCGAGGCCGGCGGCGTCGACGCGCGCCGGGGACCCCGACGAGGCGCTCGGCTACCTCGGCGCCGTCGCTGACCGAGGCGGGCGCCGGCGACTCGCGCGGCCCGGCTCGTCGCGACGCGGCTCACCCGCGGCGCAGCCGTCGACGGCGCGGTGCAGCTCGGCGGCGACCGAGCCGGCGCACGACGACGGCCGACGAGCTGCCCGAGATCGTCGTGATGGCCTCGGGCTGCCTCGGCCTCGTCTCCTTCCCGCGCGAGCCGGGGCGCGTGACGCTCGAGCGCTCGACGAGCTCCACCCGCGCCTGCTGCCGGCGCTGCGCGACCACCCCGGCGATCGGCTTCGTGCTCGTGCGCTCCGAGGAGCACGGCGCGGTGGTCGCTCGGCGCGCGCGGCGCCAACTACCTCGACGAGGGCCGCGTCGAGGGCGAGGACCCGCTCGCGCCGTTCGGCCCCAACGCCGCGCCGCCACGTGCGGCGCACCGACGGCTTCGCGCACTGCCCCGACATCATCGTCAACAGCACCTACTGGGCCGAGCACCGACGAGGTCGCCGCCTTCGAGGAGCTCGTCGGCTCGCACGGCGGGATGGGCGGCACGCAGTCCTACCCGTTCGTGCTGCACCCGGTCGAGCTCGAGCTGCCCGACGAGGAGCTCGTCGGCGCCGAGGCGGTGCACCGCCACCTGCGCCGGTGGCTGGTCGAGCTGGGCCACGCCGAGTACCGGCCGAACGGCCACCCCCGACCGAGAGGATCGATCACATGACCGCGAGCAGCAACGACGGACCGTCGTCCGGCGACCTGTCACCGCTCGTCCGCGAGGGGAAGATCCTCGCGCTGCCCCGGGACGAGATGGACGAGCAGGGCATCGGCCCGGAGGTCGCCTACGACCTGCTGACCAACGAGCTGCTGCTCGACGGCAGCGCGCGCCTGAACCTGGCGACGTTCGTGACGACCTGGATGCCGCCGGCCGCGAGGCGCCTGATGGCCGACACCGCCGACAAGAACATGATCGACAAGGACGAGTACCCGCAGACGGCGGAGTTCGAGCGCCGCTGCGTGAACATCATCGGCCGCCTCTGGCACGCCGCGGCCGCCGTCGACGTCACCGGCACGTCGACCACGGGCTCGAGCGAGGCGGCGATGCTCGGCGGCATGGCGCTCAAGTGGCGCTGGCGGGAGCGGATGCGCGCGGCGGGCAAGCCGACCGACAAGCCGAACCTCGTGATGGGCGTCAACGTCCAGGTCTGCTGGGACAAGTTCTGCCGCTACTGGGACGTCGAGCCGCGGCTGGTCCCGATGGAGGGCGATCGCTTCCACCTGACCGCCGACGAGGCGGTCAAGTACTGCGACGAGAACACGATCGGCGTCGTGGCGATCCTCGGGTCGACCTTCGACGGCTCCTACGAGCCGGTGGAGGAGATCTGCGCCGCGCTCGACAAGCTCGCCGCGAACGGCGGGCCCGACGTGCCGGTGCACGTCGACGCCGCCTCCGGCGGCTTCGTCGCGCCCTTCGTCCAGCCCGACATCGTGTGGGACTTCCAGCTGCCGCGCGTCCATTCGATCAACGCCTCCGGGCACAAGTACGGCCTCGTCTATCCGGGCGTCGGCTGGGCGATCTGGCGCGACGCCGAGGCGCTGCCCTCCGACCTCGTGTTCAACGTCAACTACCTGGGCGGCAAGATGCCCACGTTCGCGCTGAACTTCTCGCGGCCGGGCAGCGAGGTCGTGGCGCAGTACTTCATGTTCCTCAGCCTCGGTCTGGACGGCTACCGCGTCGTCCAGCAGGCGTCGAGCGCGGTGGCCCAGCACATCGCCGCGGAGCTCGCCGCCATCGGCCCGTACACGCTGCTCACCGACGGCAGCGAGCTGCCCGTGCTGGCCTTCGCGCTCAAGCCGGAGGTGGCCAACTACACGGTGTTCGACGTCTCGGCGAAGCTGCGCGAGTCGGGCTGGCTCGTGCCCGCCTACACGTTCCCGGAGAACCGCGAGGACCTCTCGGTCCTGCGCGTCGTCGTCCGCGCCGGCATGACCCACGACATGGCCGAGCTGTTCCTCGACCGACGTGCGCAAGCAGACCGCCGTAGCTCGAGGCGCTCGACGGACCCCTGCCCGACCGTCGGCCGGAGGAGGCGTCGAGCTTCGCCCACTAGGGCGGGGCGGCCTGAGAGATCCCAGACGGCGTCGATGCGGCCGTCGTCGATGGCCCGGACGAGCGCGCGGTGGTCGCGCTCGTTCTGGTCGGCGTAGGACGCCGGCGAACTGCGTGATCGCGCGGTCGAACGACTCGCCCGAGCCGAGATAGCCGGCGATCTGCCGCCGGCTCGCCCGAGCAGGGCGTGCGCGCGGGCCAGCGATCCAGCCGCACAGCCGCGCGTAGGCGGCCATGCCCCGTGGGACCATCATGTCGATGTCGGCCGAGGTCTTCCAGTCCCAGAGCTGGCGGACGTAGAAGTCGCGTGCGACGCCGTCCTCGATGCTCGTCGCGCTCACCCAGCCCAACGCGATGTCGCTCGCGGACTGCATCAGCCGCTGGCCCTCGACGACGCGCTGGCCCTGGTGCTCGAACTCGCTCTCCCCGGCGAACGGCGCCAGCACCGACCGCTGGGCCTCCTTGGCCTGGAGGAACAGGGGATCCTCGCGTCGGCCCGAGCATCAGGATGACCCAGGCACGGGTGCCGACGCTCCCGACGCCCACGAGCTTGCGGGCGCAGTGGGCGTAGGTGTAGCGCCCGATCACCTCGCGCCGGGCGAGCGGCAGCGTCTCGACGTAGCTCTCGATCAGGCCGATCATCGCCTTCTCGAACTTCTTCGCGGCGGTGCGCGACACGAGATCCTCGATCGGGGCGATCAGCGGCGGATCGGCGAGGATGCGCGCGCCGCCGTCGACGGCGTGGGCGAGCTTGGCGAACGCGCGCGAGCTGTCCTTGCCCTTGCCCTTGGCCACGAGCTTGTCGAAGCGCTTGACCCCGGAGCGACCGACGTCGTCGCCGAAGCGCGCGCGGATGTCGTCGGCGCCGAGGTGCGCGTACCACACGTCGAGGGGGTCCATCTCGGCGAACGTGCGCATCGCCGTGCGGTACTCCTCGACCGATCCGCGCACGGCGCGACGCCGGTCCTTGCCGCTGAACGACCGCGCCCGGGCGGCGACGTCGATGCTCGCGGCCAGCCGTTTGACGTCCCACTCGAACGGCCCGGGGAGGGTCTCGTCGAAGTCGTTGAGGTCGAAGATGAGCTTGCGCTCGGGTGAGGCGAAGCCGCCGAAGTTCGAGAGGTGCGCGTCGCCGCACAGCTGCACGCCAATCCCCGAGGTCGGGGTCTTCGCGAGGTCCCAGGCCATCGCGTAGGCCGCGCCCCGGTAGTAGGCGAACGGCGAGACGGCCATGCGGCCATAGCGGATCGGCAGCAGCTCGGCGACCCGGCTGTCGCCCTGCTCCTCGAGCAGCGCGACGGGGTCGGGGCGGTCGGATTCCGGCGCCCACTCGCCATGGCGCGAGCGCGGCGCCTCGGCGCGGCGCGCCCGCCCTTCGGCGGCGCGCTCGTCGACGGTTGCGGCGGATGGGGCGGTGGCGGCCGCGGCGGTCATGAGGCTCCGTTCGTCGTTGTCGGGAGTCTCTCGCCGGGTGCGAGCCCCCGCCATCACCCCCTTCGGATGACGCCGCCACCGGTTTGCCACACTCAGCCCCATGGCCGCGACCGAGCTCGACGTGAGGACGCCGGACGGCACAGCCGACGCCGTGCTCGCGCGCCCCGAGGGCGAGCCGCGGGGCGCGGTGCTGTTCGTGATGGACGCGTTCGGGCTGCGGCCGCGGATCACCGAGATGGCCGAGCGCATCGCCGCCGCCGGCTACGTCGTCCTCGCTCCGAACGTCTTCTACCGCGGCGGGCGCGCGCCGGTCCTCCCGGTCCCCGATCTCCAGGATCCCGATGCGCGCCGCGCGTTCTTCAAGTCGGTGCGGCCGTTCATCGACGCGCTCGACGCGGACGCCGCCCGCACCGACGGCGGCGCCTACCTCGACGCTGCTGGCCGGCAGAGGCGCCCGGGCCCGCCGCGGTCACCGGCTACTGCATGGGGGCGCGCTTCGGCCTGCGGATCGCCGCCGCCCATCCCGACCGGGTCGCCGCGCTCGGCGGCTTCCACGCCGGCGGTCTGGCGACCGACGCGCCCGACAGCCCGCATCGCTTCGCCGGCGACGTCGCCGCCGAGCTCTACCTCGGCCACGCCGACCAGGACCCGAGCATGAGCGCCGAGCAGATCGCCACCCTCGACGAGGCGCTCGACGAGGCCGGCGTCCGCCACCGCACCGAGGTCTACGCCGGCGCGTCGCACGGCTACACGATGTCCGACACGGCCGCCTACGACGAGGCGGCGACCGAGCGCCACTTCCGCGAGCTGCTCGCGCTGCTCGAGCGGACGATCGGCTAGGCGGGCATGCCCTACGACGGCACCGAAGCCCGCGCCGAGATGCTCGGCGAGATCGCACGCGCCGCCGACGATCTCGCCGCCGCGCTGGCCGCGCTCGGCGAGGCCTACGAGCAGCTCGACGACGACAGCGCCGACCGGCTCGAGGAGGAGCTCTTCGGCCCGGTCCAGACCGCCTACGGACGGGCCAAGCGCACCTACGCGGGGTTCGCCGCGCGGACGGGGCTCCCCGAGACGACCTTCGCCCCGGCGTCGCCCGGCCATCCGTCCCAGGGCGTGGCCGGCTTCCTCGAGGCCGCCGTCGAGGACGTCGCCAGCGCCGACCACGTGCTCTCCGAGCTGCAGGACTCGATGCGTCCCGTCGAGGTCGGCGACCCCGAGCTGCGCGCCGGGCTCTCCGAGGTCCGCCGGCTGCTGGCCGACGTCCCTGCCCGCGCGCGCGGGTTCTCGCGCACGTTCGGGCGCTGAGCGGGCGGCGGCCGTGGCGCGCGGCGGCGGTTAGGGTCGCGTCATGAGTCGCGAGCGCTGGATGGCGCTGTTCTTCGCGGCCGGCGCGGCGTGCTTCGTGATCGGGCCGTTCCCGGGCTACGCGCAGCTCGTGGGCGCCGAGGCCGACGCGATCACGTTCTTCGTCGGCTCGGTCCTGTTCACGGCCGGCGGCGCGCTGCAGGCCGGCATCGCCTTCCCCCAGCGCCACTCGCCGCACGCCGGGCGGGCGGGGTGGTGGGCCGCCGCGGTCCAGTTCGCCGGCACGCTGTTCTTCAACGCCACGACCTACCGGGCGCTGCACCACTCGCTGTCGGACTCCGACTACAACCGGGTCGTGTGGCGGCCCGACGCGCTGGGCTCGGTCTGCTTCCTGGTCTCCGGGCGTGATCGCCTACCGCGCCTCGCACCGGCGCGGCTGGCGCCCGCTGCGCGGCGAGCCGGGCTGGTGGGAGGAGTCGGTCAACCTGCTCGGCTGCGTCCTGTTCGGCATCGCGGCGATCGCCGGCTACGTCGTCCCGTCGACCGGCTCGGTGCTCGACCTCGCGGCGGCGAACTGGACGACCGGGCTGGGGGCGCTGTGCTTCCTGGCCTGCGCGCTGCGCACGCTGCTGACCGGGCGCAGCTTCAAGTCGGCACGCAAGCGCCGGCAACGGCGCCGGCGACGCATCGTCGAGCACATCGAGCGCGACGTCGAGCGGCTGGTCTGAGGGCCGCGGGTTATCGTGCCGGCAGAGATGACCGAGCGCGACGAGGGCACCGCGGCCTGGCATCGCCAGCTGCACCACACCGGCCCGGCGGCCTGAGCGAGGACACGGCGCAGACGCCGGGCATGCGCCGCTACGAGGCGATCTCGGGCAAGCGCACGGGCGCGCGGAAGATCTGGATGGGCGAGAGCCACGTCGGGCCGGGGATGATCTCGGCCGACCATCACCACGGCGAGGCCGAGACCGGCATCTACGTCGTCAGCGGGCATCCGGTCTTCGTGTTCCTCGAGGACGACGAGGAGCGGCGCATCGAGGCCGGCCCCGGCGACTACGTCTACGTGCCGCCCTACGTCCCGCACCGCGAGGAGAACCCGTCGCCCGACGAGGAGGCGGTCGTCGTGCTCGCGCGCAGCACGCAGGAGGGCATCGTCGTCAACCTGCCGAGCCTGCGCGCGCACGTGCCCGAGCTCGACGAGATCATCGCGGAGGCCGCCGAGGGCGACCGCGGCTGACGGACGAGGCAGTACCGTGATCGGCGCTCGGCCCGCCGTTCACCCTGTCCGGCCGGGCACCGGGAGAGAAGAGAGGCTGCCGATGTCCCGTTCCGTGCGCGTCCCATTGCTCGCGCTCCTCGCCCTGTTCGCCTTCGCCCCAGTGGCGCACGCCGCCAAGGCCAAGCCCAAGACCCAGTACTTCGTCGCCCTCGGCGACTCCTACAGCGTCGGCTATCAGGACTCCCTGAAGCGCACGACGCACAACGGCCCCGCCTCCCAGCTCGTCCCGCTGGCCCGCAAGCGCGGCTACCGCTTCAAGCTCGTCGACTTCGGCTGCGGCGGCGCGACGACCGGCTCGATGCTCAAGCAGCTCGATTGCGCGACACGCGGCCAAGGCCAAGCCCAAGTCCCAGTACTTCGTCGCCCTGGGCGACTCCTACAGCGTCGGGTACCAGGACTCCGTCAAGCGCACGACGCTCAACGGCCCGGCGTCCCAGCTCGTCCCGCTGGCCCGCAAGCGCGGCTACCGCTACAAGCTCGTCGACTTCGGCTGCGGCGGCGCGACGACCGACTCGATGCTGACCCAGAAGGACTGCCCGCAGCCGGCGCGGCTCCCGGGCGCGGCGGGCTACCCCGGCAAGACGCAGACCGAGACCGCGGTCGACTTCCTCAAGAAGCACAAGGGCAAGGTCGGCCTCGTCACGATCTCGATCAGCGGCAACGACGTCACGCCCTGCATCCCGGCCGCCGAGCCGGTGCCCTGCATCAAGGACAAGATGAAGACCGTCAAGGCGAATCTCTCGAAGATCGTCAAGCGGCTGCGCGCGGCGGGCGGCGCGAAGATGCGCATCGTCGGCTCGACCTACCCCGACGTCGTGCTCGGCGCCTGGGTTCGTCCCACGCCCGTTCGGCGACGGCCGCTTCACGCTGGCCACGAACTCGATCACCGGGTTCCACGACTACATCAACCCGGGCCTGAAGAAGACCTACGGGTCGGTCGGCGGCAAGTTCGTCGACGTCGACGCGGGCGACGGGCGCCTACGGCAGCTTCGGCACCGTGGACACCAAGACGTACGGGCGGATCCCGGCTCCGGTGGCGAAGGCGTGCTCGATCACGTACTTCTGCTCGCTCGCTGGGCATCCACATGACGACCCCGGGCTACCACATCATCGCCAAGCTCGAGGCGGCGACGCTCCCCAGGAAGTAGATCGACGTCAGCCGGGCTCAGGGTCCGCGCCGCGCAGCGATTCCATTCGCGCGCGGCGCGGCGCGCCGGCCTCGCGCACGAAGATCTTGATGACCGCGGCGAACGGGACGGCGAGGATCGCGCCGACCACGCCGAGCAGCGAGCCGGCGATGAGCACGGCGGCGATCGTCGTGAACGCCGTGAGCTCGACGGCGCGCCGGTAGACCAGCGGGTAGACGACGTAGTTCTCGATCTGCTGGTAGATCAGCTGGATCACGCCCATGGCGATCGCGGCCGGGGTGCTGACGGTCAGGGCGACCGCGCACAGGATCACGGCGGCGACCGTCGCGCCGACCTGCGGGATCAGGTCGAGGAAGCCGGTGATCACCGCGAGCACGATCGGGAAGGGCAGGCCGAGCGCCCACGCCGACAGCCCGGCCACGGTCGCCGCGACCAGCGAGATCGCGAGGTTGCCGATCAGCGAGGAGGAGACGGCGCTGATCGAGTCCTCGACGACGGGGCGCCAGCGCGCATCGACCTCGGGTGGCGCGAAGCCGAACACCCAGTCGGTGATCTTCGGGCGCTCCATCAGCAGGAAGAGCGCGAGGAACGTCAGCGTGACGAGCGAGAGCACGGAGCCGAACGCCGAGCCGGCGATGCCGAGCAGCGCGGTGGCCGCGTCGGGCAGCCCCGACGCGAGGTCCTTGAGCACCTTGCTCACGTGGTTGTCGGTGCTCGAGCCGGCGATGAGCTTCTGGAACGCCGGGGTGTTGACGAGCTGGTTCCAGTAGTCGGGCAGCTTGCGGATGAAGTCGACGATCTGGTCCCACAGCGGCCCGGCCGTCACGAGCACGATCGCGAAGGCGGCGACGAAGAGGGCGGCGAAGACGGCGACCGAGGCGAGCCCGCGCTTCCAGCCGCGGCGCACGAGCGCGCCGACGACGGGGTCGAGCCCGAGCGCGAGCACGGCGGCGACGAAGATCGACAGCAGCGTGCCGATCGAGAGCACCGCGAGCGCGACGAGTGCGGCGAAGGCGAGCAGCGTCACCAACGTGCGCACGGACACGATGACCTCGACGCGCTGCGGCGAACGCTCCTCCATGAGCGTGGTATTCGCGGCGTAGGCGCAGATCCCTCACCGGGGTTACGCTGGCCCTCGGGAGTCCGAGAGAGGGAGATCCATGTCGACGACCGCAGTCGATCCGGCCACCGCCGTCGAGGCGTGGCTGGCGAGCTTCGACCACGCGCTGGCGCAAGGGGACGCGGCCGCGGCCGCCGACCTGTTCGGCGAGGACGGCTTCTGGCGCGATCTCGTCGCCTTCACCTGGAACATCACGACGCTCGAGGGCCGCGACGAGATCCGCGACATGCTCGAGCACACGCTGGCCCGCGTGCAGCCGAGCGGCTGGGCCACGACCGAGGCGCCGGCCGAGGCCGACGGCGTCACCGAGGCGTGGATCGCGTTCGAGACCGCCGTCGGCCGCGGCGAGGGCCACCTGCGCCTCAAGGACGGCAAGGCGTGGACGCTGCTGACCACGCTCCGGGAGCTCAAGGGCCACGAGGAGCCGGCGCGCCACGCCCGGCCCAAGGGCGTCGAGCACGGCGCCGACACCGACCGCGAGACGTGGCTCGAGGCGCGCACGCGCGAGGCCGAGGAGCTCGGCTACGTCACCCAGCCCGAGGTGCTGATCGTCGGCGGCGGCCAGGGCGGGATCGCGCTCGGCGCGCGCCTGCGCTCGCTCGGCGTGCCGACGATCATCGTCGAGAAGAACGCGCGCCCCGGCGACTCGTGGCGCAAGCGCTACAAGTCGCTGTGCCTGCACGACCCGGTCTGGTACGACCACCTGCCGTACATCAAGTTCCCCGACACCTGGCCGGTGTTCTCGCCCAAGGACAAGATCGGCGACTGGCTGGAGATGTACACGCGGGTCATGGAGCTCAACTACTGGGGCTCGACCGAGGCCAAGCGCGCGACCTGGGACGACGAGGCGAAGGAGTGGACGGTCGTCGTCGACCGCGAGGGCGCCGAGGTGACGCTTCGCCCCAAGCAGCTCGTCATGGCCACCGGCATGTCGGCGATCCCGCGCACGCCGGACTTCCCGGGCATGGAGGACTTCAAGGGCGAGCAGCACCACTCGTCGCGGCATCCGGGCCCCGACGCCTACGCCGGCAAGCGCGCCGTCGTGATCGGATCCAACAACTCCGCCCACGACATCTGCGCCGCGCTGTGGGAGCACGGCGCCGACGTGACGATGGTCCAGCGCACGTCGACCTGCATCATCCGCTCGCAGTCGCTGATGGAGGTCGGGCTCGGGCCGCTCTACTCGCAGGAGGCCGTGGAGGCGGGGGTGACGACCGAGAAGGCCGACCACATCTTCGCCTCGCTGCCCTACCGGATCATGCACGAGTTCCAGATCCCGGTCTACGACGAGATCCGCGAGCGCGACGCCGACTTCTACCGCCGCCTGGAGGCGGCCGGCTTCGAGCTCGACTTCGGCGAGGACGAGTCGGGGCTGTTCATGAAGTACCTGCGCCGCGGGTCGGGCTACTACATCGACGTCGGCGCCTCCGAGCTCGTGGCCGACGGGAAGATCAAGCTCGTCCACGGCCGCGTCGAGCGGCTGACCGAGGACGGCGTGCGGATGGAGGACGGCACCGAGCTGCCGCGCCGACCTCGTCGTCTACGCGATCGGCTACAGCTCGATGAACGGCTGGCTCGTCGACCTGATGTCGCCGGAGATGGCCGACAAGGTCGGCAAGGTCTGGGGCCTCGGCTCCGACACGGCCAAGGACCCCGGCCCGTGGGAGGGCGAGCAGCGCAACATGTGGAAGCCGACGCAGCAGGAGGCGCTGTGGTTCCACGGCGGCAACCTGCACCAGTCGCGCTACTACTCGCTCTACCTCGCGCTCCAGCTCAAGGCCCGCGTCGAGGGGCTCGACACGCCGGTCTACGGGCTGGCGGAGGTCCACCACACCGGGTGAGCGTCACCGTCGTCGGGTCGATCAACGCCGACGTCGCGCTGGCCGTCGCCCGCCTGCCGGCGGCCGGGGCCACGGTGGTGTCCGGTCCGCCCGTCCGCTCGGGCGGCGGCAAGGGCGCGAACGTCGCCGTCGCCGCCGCGCGCGCCGGAGCGGACGTGCGGCTGGTCGGCGCCGTCGGCGAGGACGCCGAGGGCGAGGCGGCCCGGCGCGAGCTCGCCGCCGAGGGGATCGACGTCGGTGCGGTCGCGGTGCGCGCCGGCGAGGCGACCGGGCTTGGCGATGATCTGCGTCGACGAGCGGGGCGAGAACTTCGTCGTCGCCGCGCCGGGCGCCAACGGGACACTCGACGCCCGCCACGTCGCCGGCGCGCTGGGCGAGCTCGCCGCCGGCGACGTCTGCGTCGTCAACTTCGAGGTGCCCGAGGCCGCCGTCGATGCGGCGGCCGAGGCGGCGGCGGCGCGCGGGGCGCGCCTGGTCGTCAACCCCTCGCCGGTGCGCCCGCTCGCGCCCGCGCTGCTGAGTGAGCGCGCGACCCTCGTCCTCAACGCCGGCGAGCTGGCCGAGCTCGGCCTCGCCGCCGCCGACCTGCGCGCCCGCGGCGCCGGCGCCGTGGTCGTCACGCTCGGCGCCGACGGCGCCCGCGTCCTCGCCGGGGACGTGGACGAGACGGTGCCCGCGGTCCCGGCGCGGGTCGTCGACACGACCGGCGCGGGCGACGCGTTCACCGGGGCGCTGGCCGCGGCGCTGGCCGGCGGGGCCGGACCCGTCGACGCCGTGCGGCGCGGCGCCGCGGCCGGGGCGCGGGCGACCGAGGCCGTCGGGGCGCGCGCGGCCTAGAGCCCGGTCTGGCGCAGCGTCACGTTGAGCCGGCCCGCACTCAGGCCGGTCGCCGGATCGAGGGTGCCGGGCAGCACCTTGGTCACGCCGTGGTAGGCCAGGCGCGACGGGCCGCCGAAGACGAACAGGTCGCCGGAGCGCAGCTCGACGTCGGTCCACGGGCGGTTGCGGCTCTCGGTGTTGCCGAAGCGGAAGACGCAGGCGTCGCCGAGGCTGAAGGAGACGATCGGCGCGTCGCTGCGCTCCTCCTTGTCCTGGTGCATGCCCATCTTCGCCGCGTCGTCGTAGAAGTTGATCAGCGCGGCGTCGGGCTCGTAGCGCGGCGTCGCCGGCGCGCCGTAGGCGGCGGCGACCGCGTCGCGGCCCAGCTCGCCGAGCCAGTCGGGGAACGGGGCGACGGGCGCGCCGTCGACGTCGTCGGCAGTGCGGCTGTAGCGGTAGGGCAGCCAGTGCCACCCGAGGCAGACGCTCTGCACCGACATCACGCCGCCGCTCGGCAGCTTGGTGTGGCGCATCGGCGCCGGCCCGCGGGCCCACTCGCGACAGGCCGCCACGAGCTCGCGCTGGGCGTCGAGGTCGAGGAAGCCGGGGACGTGCACCGCGCCGGGCGCGATCTCGGTCGGCTCCCTGGGAAGGAGCGTCTCGGTCACGCCCGGCGACGGTACTCGCCTGCGGAACTACGGACCTACGGAACTAGGAGACGATGAACTTCGTCTTCCCGACGTCCGAGAGGACCTTGGCCTTCGTCTTGGGCTTGTCGAACGCGCCGTGCGGCGTGATGCCCGTCTTGCCCTTGATGTGACCCTGGATCACCGCGAAGGCCGCCGCGTGGCGGGCCTCGATGGTGAGGATCGACAGCGCCGCCTTGGTGTAGGCGAGCGTGTGGATGTACGGGCCCTGGCCGGAGTAGGCGGCGACGCCCTCGTTCTCGAGGGTGAACGCCGTCTTGACGAAGCCGGTCGCGCTCTCCGTGGCCGAGCCGAAGTCGAACTTCGGCGACTTGACGGCCTTCTTCCCGAGGGCCTTCTTCAGGAAGTGGACGTGCGTGGTCTCGTGCCCCGAGACGAGGTTGGCCAGCGACTGGACCTGACCGCTGACGCCGGACTTCTTCAGGCCCTCCTTGTAGAAGGCGGCCTCCAGGTACTCGAGCGTCAGCGCGAAGTTGAGGATCGAGATGTCGCGCTTGAGCGACCCCTTGGCCTCAGCCAACGCGGGAAGCCCGCCGAGGGCCGCGCCGCTGGCGACGATCGTGCCGCCGAAGACGCCGGCCTTGCGCAGGAACGCCGCGCGGGTGTCGGAGTCGACTCCGGCGGCGGCCTCTTGGATCGCGCCGTCGACGTCGAGCTGCTCCAGGGTGAGGTTCGGCGTATCGATGGACAAGCCGTGCTCCTTTTCCTCGCTTCCCGGCACTGATGGACCGGGCTGTGGGGGCCTTCGGCGCGGAGGTGCTGCCGGATGCGCAGCTGGCGCGCCGGCCTCCGACCGCGGCGCCGAAGCCACTAGATAGATCGCTCTAGTTACGCTACGATCGCGCCGCGATGAGCGCCACCGCCACCCCGACCCGCGACCGCATCCTGATCGCGAGCGCCGAGCTGTTCCGCCGCCAGGGCTACGCCGGCACCGGCCTCAAGCAGGTCACCGGCGCGGCCGAGGCGACCTTCGGCTCCGTCTACCACTTCTTCCCGGGCGGCAAGGAGCAGCTCGCCGAGGCGGTGCTGCGCGCCGGCGGCGACTTCTTCCTCGCGCTCTACCGCTCGATCGTCGACGCGGCCGACACGCTTCCCGACGGCCTGCGCGACTTCTTCGACGGCGCCGGCGAGACGCTCGTGGCCACCGACTACGCCGACGCGTGCCCGATCGCCACCGTGGCCGGCGAGATCGCGAGCACGCACGAGCCGCTGCGCGCCGCCGCGTCCGACGTCTTCGCGTCGTGGACCGCCGCGCTCGTCGACGACCTCGTCGCCGCCGGCGTCCCGCGCGGCCGCGCCCGCCCCCTCGCCGTCTCGCTGCTCGCCCTGCTCGAGGGCGCCTTCCTGCTCTGCCGCACCCACCGCGACGTCGCGCCGATGCGCGCGGCGCGCGATGCCGCCCTCGCGCTCGTCGAGCCCGAGCTCCCGACCCGGAGGTCCACGTGAACCGCTCGTTCCTGGCCGGCGCCGCCGGCGCCCTGGCCGCCCGCGCGCTGCTGCCGCGCGTGCTGATGCTCAAGTTCCGCCGCGACGTGGCGACGCTCAACGCGGGCGACGCCGCGCCGCTGCTCAAGAGCTACGCCGACGACGCCGTCCTGCACTTCAACCCGGGCGACCACCGCTGGGGCGGGGACTGGGTCGGCAAGCCCGCGATCACCCGGTTCATGCGCAACTTCACCGCCGCGAAGATCCAGGGGGAGATCATCCAGCTGTGGACGGCCGGGCCGCCGTGGGCGCTGACGATGATCGTGCGCTTCGACGACTTCGCCGAGCCTCGGCGGCGAGCGGCTGTACGAGAACCGCACGGTGCTCGTGCTGCGCACGCGCTGGGGCAAGGTCGTCGAGCAGGAGGACTACTACCTCGACACCTCCCAGATGGAGCGCTTCGACCGCGCGCTCGACCGAGCGCGGGGTCGTCCCGGCCGCCTAGCTGAACTTCTCGCGCTCGCGCTGCTCCCAGTCGCGCACGGCGCGGTCGCTCTCGCGCAGCGCGTCGGTGAAGTGCCGCGGCACCCGCGGGCCGCCGGGCGCCGACTCGTCCTCCCACAGCGTGACGACGAGCAGCTCGTGGCCCTCGGGCCGGCACACGTAGACGACGCCGCGCTCGCGCCGGTCGCGGACGTAGACCGAGCCGGGCGTTCCCTCGGAGCCGGGCGGCGGGGTCGTGGTCGACCGGCCCGCCTCGACCGCGTCGGCCACGCGGGTGGCGACCTCGGGCTTGACGTCGAGCGCGCCGCGGGTGGAGCCGACGCGCTGGCGGAAGCGCTCGGCCGCGTGGTCGGTGACGGCGACGAGGGGGCGGGCGCTCATGCGGGCCGGGTCATGTGGAAGAGCTCGTCGACGACCGTGTACTCGTCGCGGTAGCCACAGCGCGCGATCGGCCGGATCGAGACGGTGTCGACCAGGCCGTCGCGCACGTGGCGATCGTCGAGATGGACTCCGACGACCTGCCCGACGACGGGATGCTGGTCGGGGCAGCAGCGCGCGGTCGCGGTCGTGCGGTTCGTAGAAGAGCATCGGACCCATTGTCCCGCGCCCTTGACCGCGGTCCGGCGCCGGGGTAGGACTGACGCACGGTCCGCATCCCGCGACGACGAGGGGGACCCCCATGCCGGACGGCCTGACGATGGCACACCGCGACGAGCTCGAGCGGACGGGGAACTGGTCGCTCGTGCGCCGCTCGCTCGGCTGCGAGTCCTTCGGGGTCAACCTCGTCGAGATCCCGCCCGGGGAGTCGATCCCCGAGCACGACGAGACCGACCGCGACCAGGAGGAGCTGTTCTTCGTCGTGTCCGGCGCGCCGGTGCTCGTCGTCGACGGCGCCGAGCATCCGGCGCCGGCGGGCACGTTCGCCCGGCTCGACCCCGGCGCTGCGCCGCACCGTGCGCAACCCGGACGACGTCGCCGCCTCGGTGCTCATCGTCTCGGCGCCGCGCACGAGCGGCTACGAGCCGATGGGCTGGGCATGAGCGCCCCGGCCGCGGTCGGCGAGCACCCGCTGCGCGCGGTCATCGACCGCTACAACGACGCCTGGAACCGGCACGACCTCGACGCGATCGTCGCCCTGCACGCCCCGGGCATGGTGTTCGAGAACCACACGGCCGGCGAGCGCTCCGAGGGCGACGGCCGTGCGCGAGCACATCGCCGGCATCTTCGCCGGCTGGCCCGACCTCGCCTTCGCCACGCGTCGCCTCTACGTCCGCGACGACCTCGTCGTGCAGGAGTGGACGGCGACCGCCACCCACGTGCGCGAGCTGCGCCGCGGCGACGTCGTCGCGCCGCCGAGCGGCAAGCGCGTCGAGTGGCAGGGCATGGACGTGATCCCGTTCGCGGACGGCCTGATCGCGCGCAAGGACGTCTACTCGGACTCGGTCTCGATCCTGCGCCAGGTCGGCCTGCTCTGAGAGGGCTTATCTTGCCGGCATGACGCCGGACGAGCTGCGGGACTGGTGCCTGACGCTGCCCTCCGCGGTCGAGGAGTTCCCCTTCGCTCCCGAGACCTCGGTCTTCAAGGTCTTCGGGAAGATCTTCGCGATCAGCCGGCTGGACGAGGCGCCGCTGAAGGTCAGCGTCAAATGCGAGCCCGAGCTCGCCGAGCGCCTGCGCGCGTCCTACGAGAGCATCGTCCCGGGCTACCACCTCAACAAGCGCCACTGGATCACGATCACCCTGGGCGCCGACGCCGACGACGCGATGGTGCGCGACCTCGTGCAGGACTCCCATGACCTCGTGCGCCCGTGACCGGCGTCGAGATCACGCACTTCACCGACCCGGCCTGCCCGTTCGCGTTCTCGGCCGAGCCGGTGCGGATGCGGCTGCGCTGGCACTACGGCGACGGGCTGACCTGGCGCCTGCGGATGATCGTGCTCACGCTCGAGCCCGGCGAGGCCGGGCGCCTCGCGCAGGGCGCGCCGAACCTGCAGCGCATCTACGGGATGCCGATCGACCCGGCGCCCTACCCGCGGCCCTCCTCCTCGGAGCCGGCCTGCCGCGCGGTCGTCGCCGCGCGGCTCAACGCGCCCGGAGGCCGAGGAGGCGCTGCTGCGGCGCCTGCGCGTGCGGCGGATGACCGGCGGCCTGCTCGACGACCCGGCGATGATCGCCGCGGCCGCCCGCGAGGCGGGGATCGAGCCCGAGGCGCTCGCCGTCTGGTCGCAGACCGACGCCGTCGAGCGCGCGCTGCAGGAGGACATCGCCGCCGCGCGCGATCCGAGCCCGGCCGCCCGCGCGCTCGACCACAAGCTCGGCGGCCCGCGCGAGCAGCGCCGCTACACCGCGCCGAGCTACGAGCTCGCCGCCGGCGGCCGCACGTTCTCGCTGCCCGGCTTCCATCCGGTCGAGGCCGCCGAGGCGGCGGTCGCCAACCTCGATCCGGGGCTCGCGCGCCGCGGGAAGCCCACGGCGGTCGAGGAGGTCCTCGAGTGGGCGACCGAGCCGCTGGCCACGGCCGAGATCGCGGCGATCCTCGAGATCGACCGGCGCCTGGCCCGGTCAGCGGCTCGAGCGCGTCGCGACGCCCGAGCCCGCCGGCGCGGACTTCTACTGGAGTCGCTGAGCGCGCCCGCGCAGGACCGCGCGCTCGCGCTCGTTGGCCGTCATCTGCGCGGCCGCCTCGAACTCCTGGCGCGCCTCCTCGGTGCGCCCGAGCTGCTCGAGCAGGTCGCCGCGCACGCTGGGCAGGTGGTGGTAGCCGGCCAGGGCGCCGTCGTCGACGAGCGCCTCGACGAGCTCGAGCCCGGCGGCCGGGCCGAACGCCATCCCGACCGCGACGGCCCGGTTGAGCTCGATCACCGGCGACGGGCGCAGCTCGGCGAGCGTCGCGTAGAGCGCGGCGATCCGCGCCCAGTCGGTCGCCTCGGGCCGGGTGGCGCGGGCGTGGCAGGCGGCGATCGCGGCCTGCAGCCCGTAGGGACCGAGGCCGTCGCCGACCGCGGCCGCGCGCTCGAGCGCGGCCAGCCCGCGGGCGATCAGCATCCGGTCCCAGCGCCCGCGGTCCTGGTCGAGCAGGAGGATCGGCTCGCCGTTCCGGTCGGTGCGCGCGCGCGTGCGCGACGCCTGGATCTCCATCAGGGCGACGAGCCCGTGCACCTCGCCCTCGTCGGGCGCCAGGCCGGCGAGGATGCGACCGAGGCGCAGCGCGTCCTCGCAGAGCCCCGGGCGCATCCAGTCGTCGCCCGCCGTGGCCGAGTAGCCCTCGTTGAAGATCAGGTAGACGACCTCGAGCACCGACCCGAGCCGCTCGGTCCGCTCCGGGCCGGTCGGCGCCTCGATCGCCACCTCCTCGTCGGTCAGCGTGCGCTTGGCGCGCACGATCCGCTGGGCGACGGTCTTCTCGGGCACGAGGAAGGCGCGGGCGATCTCCGGGGTGGTGAGCGCGCCGACCAGGCGCAGGGTCAGCGCCACGCGCGCCTCGCGCGACAAGACGGGGTGGCAGGCGGTGAAGATCAGCGCCAGCAGGTCGTCCTCGATGCGGTCCTCGATCACGGAGTCGAGCTCCTCGGTCCCCGTGTCGGGCCGGACCTCGAGGTCGCGCCCGACCTCCTCGACCTTCCGCGCGAGCACCTGGTCGCGCCGGATGCGATCGATCGCGCGGTGCTTGGCCGTGGCCATCAGCCAGGCGCCCGGGTTGTCCGGGACGCCCTCGGACGGCCACTGCTCGAGCGCCGCCACGAGCGCGTCCTGGGCGAGGTCCTCGGCCAGCCCGACGTCGCGGACGAGCCGGGCGCACGCCGCGATCACCTTGGCGGACTCGATCCGCCAGACCGCGTCGATCGCCCGGGTCGTCTCGTCCGCGGTCATCGCCTACGCGTTCTTGGCCGCGCGCTCGCGCAGGGCCTCCTCCTGGGCGCGCAGCTCGGGGGTGAGCTCGTCGCCGAAGTCCTCGGCCTCGAAGACGGGACGGATCTCGACCACGGCCTCGCCGGTCGGCGGCTTGGGGACGCGCTTGATCCACTCGAGCGCCTCGTCCATCGACTTGACCTGGAGGATCCAGAAGCCGGCGATCAGCTCCTTGGTCTCGGCGAACGGACCGTCGAGGACGCTCGTGTCGTCCTTGGTCAGCGTGACGCGCTTGCCTTCGGCGCTGCGCTTGAGGCCCTCGCCGGCGAGCATCACGCCGGCGTTGACGAGCTCCTCGTTGAAGGCGCTCATCTCGGTCAGCAGCTCCTCGCTGGGCATCTTGCCGGCTTCGGTCTCCTCGTTGGCGTGCATGATGGCCATGACTCGCATGACGGGGCTCCTTGGGGTCGGGGCTCGGGCTGAGCCTGTTCTACCGACACGTCGAACGAGCCGCGGCTCGATCGACACGGATCGCGAAGATCATCGCGGATTGCTCGTCCGTCATCTGCCGGACGAGGCCGCGGATCGGCGACACACAGCCCGCGTGATCCCGGCGCCGATCCGGCGCCGTAGACCTTCCGTGCCCCAGCCCACGATCCTCATCACCGGCGCCACCGGCTTCGTCGGCGGCGAACTGCTCGAGCGCCTGCGGGCGACCGGTGAGGTTCGCGCGCTCGTCCGCGACGCCGGACGCCTGGAGCGCGACGAGGGCATCGAGGTCGTCGAGGGCGATCTCGCCGACGAGGAGGCACTGGTCGACGCCTTCGCCGGCATCGAGGTCGCCTACTACCTCGTGCACTCGATGGAGCCGGGCGCCGACGGCGGCTTCGCCGAGCACGACCTCGAGCTCGCCGAGACCTTCATCGCCGCCGCCGACGCGGCCGGCGTGGCGCGCATCGTCTACCTCGGCGGCGTCCAGCCGTCGGGCGAGAGCAGCGAGCACCTCGACTCCCGCGGCCAGATCGAGGACGTCCTGCGCAGCGGCCATGCCGACCTCGTCGCGCTGCGCGCGTCGATGGTCGTCGGCGCGCAGAGCGACTCCTTCCGCACGTTGGCCCAGATCGTCGAGCGCCTGCCCGTGCTGGCGCTGCCGACCTGGCGCGACACCCGCACCCAGCCCGTCGCGATCGCGGACGTCGTCGGCGCGCTCGACGCCGCCCGCGACGTCGAGCCCGGCACCTACGAGATCGCCGGCCCCGACGAGATCACGATCGAGGCGATGTGCGAGACGATCGGCGAGCTGATCGGCTCCCGCCGTCCCGCCATCCCGCTCCCGTTCAGCTCGAGCCGGATCGAGGGCGCGGCCGCCGCGGCCGTGGCCGATTCCGACCGCGAGGTCATCGAGCCGCTGCTCGAAGGCCTCCACGACGACCTGCTCGTCGAGGACAACGCCCTCGAGCGGGTCTTCGGCGTGCGGCCGACGCCGTTCGCCGACGCCGCGCGCGCCGCGCTCGCCGACTGACGACAGCGCACGCCGGCCCGCGCCCCGCGATACTGCGGGTGTGTCCGTACGGGTCGTGATCGTCGGCGCCGGCTTCGGCGGGATCGCCGCGGCGATCGAGCTCCGCGAGCACGGGATCGAGGACGTGACGATCCTCGACCGCGCGGGCGGGCCCGGCGGCACGTGGCACTTCAACACGTACCCCGGCGCGGCCTGCGACGTGCCCAGCCACCTCTACTCGTTCTCCTTCGCCCAGCGCAAGGACTGGTCGCGGCTGTGCTCGCCCGGCCCGGAGATCGTCGGCTACGTCGAGGAGGTGGTGGAGCGCTTCGGCCTGCGCGAGCGGATGGTCTTCGACACCGAGGTCGGCGACTGCGCGTGGGACGAGGCCGACGGCCGGTGGACGGTCACGAGCACCGACGGGCGCACGTGGGAGGCCGACGCGGTGATCGTCGCCACCGGCCAGCTGCACCGGCCGGCGTACCCCGGCGATCCCGGGACGCGAGGACTTCACCGGCCACGCCTTCCACTCGGCGCAGTGGGACCACGACTACGACCTGACGCGGCAAGCGCGTCGCGATCGTCGGCACCGGGGCGAGCGCCGTGCAGTTCCTCCCCGAGGTCGCCGAGCAGGCGGGCGGCGTGACCGTCTTCCAGCGCACGGGCAACTGGTTCCTGCCGCGCAAGCAACCGCGCCTACCCCAAGGCGTGGAAGGCGGCGATCCGCACGCGTCCCCGGGCTGCAGTGGCTGCGCCGCCGGTTCTGGTTCTGGTTCGGCGAGTACATGACGCTGATGATCCGCCACCCGCGCACGCTCGGGCAGATCGGCCACGCCTACTCGAGCCTGTTCATGCGGACGCAGCTGCGCGATCCGGAGGTGCGGCGGCAGGGCGTGGCCCGACTACACCTTCGGCTGCAAGCGCATCCTCTTCTCCTCGACGTTCCTGCCCGCCCTGCAGCGCGAGAACGTCGAGCTCGTCACCGAGCCGATCGCGAAGCTGACGGGCAACGCGGTCGTCACCGCCGACGGCCGGCGCCACGAGGTCGACTGCGTGATCTGGGGCACGGGCTTTCGCACGAACGACTTCATGCTCCCGATGGAGATCCACGGTCGCGGCGGCAGGCGCATCGGCGAGGCGTGGGCGGGCGGCGCGCACGCCCACCTCGGCATCGCCGTTCCCGGCTTCCCGTCGCTGTTCTTCATGTACGGCCCCAACACGAACACCTCGGGCGGCTCGATCATCACCTACGAGGAGGCGCAGGCCGGCTACATCCGCCAGGCGATCGAGACGATCGCGGCGACGGGCGCGGCCGTCGAGGTGCGCGAGGAGGTCGAGGCGGCCAGCGACCGCGCGGTGCAGGAGCGCTTCGGCGGCACCGCGTGGACGCAGTGCGACTCCTGGTATCGCGACGACACCGGGCGGATCGTCGCCAACTGGCCCGGCTACATGCACGAGTACCTGCGCGACACCGAGCGCTTCGATCGCAGCGACTACCTGCTGCTGCGCCGCGGGGATCGGGAGTCGGTCGGCGCCTAGGCCCTAGCGTGGGCGACATGCGAGTCGACGTCTGGTCCGACGTGGTCTGTCCCTGGTGCTTCATCGGCAAGCGCCGCCTCGAGGCCGCGCTGGCCGAGTTCGAGCACGCCGGCGACGTGGACGTCGTCTGGCGCTCGTTCGAGCTCGACCCGAACGCCGCGGCCGAGCCCGAGGGCGACTACGCCGAGCGCCTGGCCCGCAAGTACCGCCGCTCGCCGGCGGAGGCGCAGGCGATGCTCGAGCAGATGACGCAGACGGGCGCCGAGGCGGGCGCCGAGCTGCGCTTCGACCGCGTGCAGGGCGGCAACTCGTTCGACGCCCACCGGCTCCTGCACCTGGCCGCCCGGCAGGGCCGCCTCGACGCGATGAAGGAGCGCCTCATGCGCGCGTACTTCACCGAGGGGCGGCGTATCGGCGATCGGGACACGCTCGTCGAGCTCGCCGCCGACGCCGGGCTCGACGCCGATGCGGCGCGGGACGCCCTGGCCGGCGACGAGTTCGCCGACGCCGTGCGCGCCGACGAGGACCAGGCCTACGAGTACGGCGTCGCCGGGGTGCCGTTCTTCGTGCTCGACGGCCGCTTCGCGGTCGAGGGCGCCCAGCCGCCTGAGCTGCTCCTGCGCGCGCTCGAGCGCGCCTGGGAGGAGCGCTCGGCGGTCGGGCCCGGCTAGCCGCCCCAGGTCGCGCGCAGCACCCGCAGCCAGTTGCCGTGCGCGAAGGCGACGAGGTCGTCGTCGCTCCAGCCCCGGGCGGCCAGCGCGTCGAGCACGCGGCCGACCCCGTCGGCGCCGCCGACCGCGTCGGGGATCGTCGCGCCGTCGAAGTCCGAGCCGAGCGCGACGTGCGCCGTGCCGATCCGCCCGGCCACGTGGTCGGCGTGCTCGCACCAGCGCTCGAGCGGGTAGCCCGGGTCGTCGACTCCGCCGGCGCTGATGTCCGAGGCCGAGAAGTTGATCCCGACGATCCCGCCCGAGGCGCCGACGGCGTCGATCTGCTCGTCGGTGATGTTGCGCGACGTCGGCGTCAGCGCGTGGGCGCCGGTGTGGGTGACGACGAGCGGCGCGTTCGAGCGCGCCTGCACGTCCCAGAACCCGCGCTCGTTGAGGTGCGAGAGATCGAGCATCACCCCCAGCTCGTTGCAGCGATCGACGAGCCGCTCGCCCGCCTCGGTCAGGCCCGGGCCGACGTCGGGGGAGGAGGGGTGGCGGAAGGGGACGCCGGTGGCGAAGGCGTTGGGCCGGCTCCACACCGGGCCGACGCTGCGCAGCCCGAGCGCGTAGAGGACGTCGAGGCGGTCCAGGCGCTCGGGGTCGATGGCCTCGGCGCCCTCGATGTGGAGGATCGCCGCGAGCGTCCCGCCGGTCAGGCAGGCCTCGAGGTCGGCGACCGTCCGGACGATCCGCAGCGAGCCCTCGCGCTCGAGCTCGAGCAGGCGCGAGACGAGCGCGAGCGTGACCTCGAGCGCCCAGCCGGGGTCGAGCGCCTCGGCGTACGGGACCGACCAGGCCCCGTCCTCGCCGAGCTGCACGTCGTGGTCGGCGACGGCGTCCTCGGTCAGCGACGGCGGCGCGAAGCAGGCGAAGAACCCGCCGGCGAAGCCGCCGGCGCGGGCCTTGGGCAGATCGAGGTGCGCTCCGGGCAGGCCGTCGGCGAACGAGGGCGACTCGCCCGCGGGCGATCGCCTGCTGGAGCAGCAGGAGCACGTCGTTGTGACCGTCGAAGAGCGGCGGGTGCGCCATCGACGCGCAGCCTAGGGCTGGGCGCAACTCGCGTCCGGGTAGGCGGGTTCCCTCATTCACACGTCATCTGACGAAGGGTCCACGCACGCCATGACACACCGCCGGTCCATCCTCGCCGCCACCGCTGCGCTCGCCACGCTCGGGGCCGACCACGGCCTCCGCCCAGGCGGCGAGCTACACGCCGTTCAACGTCTCGGGCTACTCGCTGACCAAGCACGGGCTCGGCAAGGGGGCCTACGCCCGCGTGGCCGCGGTCGCGCGCACCCACCCCCGCGTCTCGGTCAAGCACGTGATCGAGGACGGCAACCGCACGGTCCGCTCGCTCTCCGGCGCGCATGCGGTGTCCGGCGTGCCCGGCGTGACGGGCGGCTTTCGCTGGAACTCCGGCGACGACAACGTCTCCTACTGGATCCCGCAGGGCCTGACCGGCGCGGCCGACGCCAGCGTCAACGGCTTCGTCGGCGGCCACCGCGTCCTGCTCGCCTCGTGGTACTCCACCAACGGCAAGGGCGTGCGCGTCTCGTTCGTGAAGTCGGACTCGCTCTCCCACGCGACCTACCGCCACGTGCTGCTCGTCACCCCGCGATCCAACGGCTCGTTCGGCCTGGTCGGGATCCACGCCGGCGGAATCGCCTGGTACAAGCACTTCCTCTACGTGGCCGACACCTACCACGGCGTGCGCGTGTTCGACACGAACCGGCTGATGCGGGTGCGCAAGTCCGGCCTGGCCGCCGCCCAGGGCTACAAGTACCTGCTCCCGCAGGTCGGCAACTACAGGTCCAGCGGCAAGCGGACGTTCCACTTCTCCTTCGTGGCGATCGACCGCTCCGGCTCGGCGCCCCGGCTGCTGGCCGGCGCGTACCGCAACGGGAAGACCGGAGCCCCGCTCGTGAGCTGGTATCTGAACCCGAAGACCGGCCTGCTGGCTCGCGCCCGCGCCGCCTACGGCGTGCACGCGCCGCGGGCGAACGTCCAGGGCGGGCTGCAGCTCAACGGCCGCTACTTCACGTCCGAGAGCCACGGCGGAAGCCACGGCATCCTCGCCTACGGCAAGCCGAACCAGCCGGTGGGCACCCGCACCTGGGCCTACCACCCGGAGGACCTGACCTACTCGCGGTTCACCAACCGCCTGTACTCGCTGACCGAGGGCCGCGGCGACCGCGTGGTCTTCGGGATCGGGCTGTAGACCTGGGAGGCCGAGGTCCGCTAAAGTGGTTGCAGAGCGCAACCATGGACCTCGGCCTCTACACCTTCGCGGAGCTCACCCCCGACCCCAGGACGGGCCGGACGGTCACGCCCGAGCAGCGGATCTCCAACCTGATGGAGGAGATCGAGCTCGCCGACCAGGTCGGACTCGACGTCTTCGGCCTCGGCGAGCACCACCGCCCGGACTTCGCCGTCTCCACGCCGGCCACCGTGCTCGGCGCCGCCGCCGTCGCGACGAAGGACATCCGGCTGACGAGCGCCGTCTCGGTCCTGTCCTCCGACGATCCCGTCCGCGTCTTCCAGGACTTCGCCACCGTCGACCTGCTGTCCCACGGCCGCGCCGAGATCATGGCCGGGCGCGGCTCGTTCATCGAGTCCTTCCCGCTCTTCGGCTACGACCTCGACGACTACGACGAGCTCTTCGCCGAGAAGCTCGAGCTGCTGATCGCGCTGCGCGACCACGAGCGCGTCACCTGGTCGGGCAACCACCGCGCGCCGCTCGTCGACCAGCCCGTGTTCCCGCGGCCGGTGCAGGAGCGCCTGCCGATCTGGGTCGCCGTCGGCGGCACGCCGCAGTCGGTCGTCCGCGCCGGCGTGCTCGGCCTGCCGATGGCGCTCGCGATCATCGGCGGGATGCCCGAGCGCTTCGCGCCGATGGCCGAGCTGCACCGCCGCGCCGCGGCCGAGGCCGGGCACGGCCCGCTGCCGCTGTCGATCAACTCCCACGGCTTCATCGCCGAGACGGGCAAGCAGGCGGCCGACGAGGCCTTCCCCGCCTTCAAGGCGATGATGGACCGCATCGGCCGCGAGCGCGGCTGGCCGCCGATGAGCCGCCAGCAGTTCGACGCCTCCACCGAGCTGCGCGGGGCGAACCTCGTCGGCTCGCCCGAGCAGGTCGTCGAGAAGATCCTCTTCCAGCACGAGATCTTCGGCCACGATCGCTTCCTGCTGCAGATGAGCGTCGGCACGCTGCCCCACGCGAGCCTGATGAAGGCCATCGAGCTCTACGGCACCGAGGTCGCGCCGGCCGTGCGCGACGAGGTGGCCCGCCGCACCGCGTCGCCCGTCGCCTCCTGAGACTGAGGTGACTGTCCCCGCAGTCGCAGCGACAGCGCGCCGACGACGACCGACAGCCCGGCCAGGCACCACGCGCTGACGCTGAAGGCGTGGCCGTAGTGCGCCGGGGTCGGCCCGCCGAGCGCGCCGTAGAAGACGACGCCGAGCAGCGCCACGCCCACCGCGCCGCCGAGCTGCTGCACGGTCGAGACGACGCCGGAGGCCTCGCCCGCGCGCGCCGGTGACAGGGTCGAGAGGGTGATGCCGACGAGCGGCGCGAACAGCAGTCCCATGCCGACGCCGGCGACGACGAGGCCGGGGACGAGCGCGAGCACCGAGCCGCCGCCGGCCACGCCCTCTCCGGTCAGCGCGAGCAGCACCTCGCCGGCCGCGGAGATGCCCGCGCCGAGCACGAGCGACGCGCGGGCCGATCCGCGCCGCGAGCGCCGGCGCGGCGACCGAGGAGACGAAGTAGCCGACGGCCAGCGTGGTGAAGACCAGGCCGGAGTCGAGCGCGCTCAGCCCGGCCGCGCCCTGCAGCTCGAGCGCGAGCACGAAGAACGACGAGGCGACGCCGAGCTGGAACACGAGCGTGGTCAGCGCGCCGAGCGTGAACGTGCGGTCGCTGCCACAGCGCCGGGTCGATCAGCGGCGCGTCGCCGCGCCGGGCCAGGCGCCGCTGGCGCGCGACGAAGACGGCGAGCAGGACGTCGGCGGCGACGAGCGCGGCCCACACCTCGACCGGCCAGTCGAGGCGCCGGCCCTCGACGAGGCCGAGCACGAGCAGCGCGAGGCTCGTCGCCACGAGCACGACGCTCGGGCGGTCGAGCGCGCGCCGGTCGGCGCCGCGGGTCTCGGGCACCCAGCGCCTCGCGGCGAGGATCGCCGCCGCGCCGACGGGCAGGTTGACGAGGAACACCGCGCGCCAGCCGAGGCCGAGCAGGTCGCGGAGATCAGCGCGCCGCCGATCAGCTGGCCGCTGACCGCGGCCACCCCGGCGACCAGGCCGTAGGCGGTGATCGCGCGGACGCGATCCTCGCCGTTGTAGACGACGCCGATCGTGGCCAGCACCTGCGGGGACAGCAGCGCCGCGCCGACGCCCTGGCCCATGCGTGCGACGACCAGGGTGGTCGCGTCGGGGGCGGCGCCGCAGGCGGCCGAGGCGAGGGTGAACAGGCCGAAGCCGGCGACGAACATGCGCCGGCGGCCGTGGCGGTCGCCGAGCCGACCGCCGAGGATCAGCAGGGCGGCGAAGGCGACGCCGTAGCCCGCGACCCACATGGTCACGGCCGACGAGCCGGCGTCGAGCTCGCGCTGCATCGAGGGCAGCGCGACGTTGACGATGAAGAAGTCGAGGGTGACGACGAAGAGGGCCGCGAGGAGGACGGGCAGCGCCGCCCAGCGGCTCGGTGGAGATGCGGTGGAAGCGGTCATGGCACCACGGTCGCGGACCGCGCGCCGCGCTTCGATTACCCCGCACGTAGGGGTCGCCGGGGGTCATCCCCTACGGGCCATTCCGGATTGTCCGCGCGGCCCCGGCAGAGGAGTCTCGAAGTCGTCAACCTGCTCTGAAAGGACCCACCATGGACACCGAGACCCCAACCCCCACCGAGCCCCAGCCGTCGCCCCGCCCGCGCCGGCTGACCCGCTCGACCGACGACCGCGTCATCGGCGGCGTCTCCGGCGGGCTCGGCGCGTACTTCGACGTCGATCCCGTCCTCTTCCGCATCGCCGCCGTCGCGCTCGTCGTGTTCGGCGGCGCCGGGCTGCTGCTCTACGCCGCTGCCTGGGTGCTGATCCCCAACGACCAGACCGCGCCCGGCGCCGGCGTGCGCGGCCGCTTCACGGCCGACGGCGCCCGCCGCGCCGGTCTCGTGCTCGGCGTGCTCGCCGTGTCCGGCGCGCTGGCCGTGGCCGGCGTGGTGCTCGCCGGGTTCGGCGGCGCGCTGGCCGCCGGCGTGACGATCGTCGTCGCCGGCCTGATCCTGGTCGCGGCCGGGGTTCGCGGCCTCGGCGTGCGCTGGCTGATCCTGCCCGCGCTGGCGCTGACCATCCCGGCCGCGACCGTCGCCGCCGCCGACGTCGACCTGCACGGCGGCTTCGGCGACCGGACGTACCGCCCGGGCAGCGCCGCCGACGTGCGCGACCAGTACCGCATCGGCGCCGGCCGGCTCGTCGTCGACCTGCGCAACACGAAGCTCCCCGCCGGCGACCAGCCGCTGAAGGTCCGGGTCGGCGCCGGCGAGGCGATCGTGCTCGTGCCGCGCGACGTGTGCGTGACCACGCCAGGCCAGCGGTCGGTGCCGGGCAGGCCGAGTCGTTCGACCACGGCAGCGGCGGCCTCGACGTCGACTGGGACGACACGCCGCAGGTCCCGGCCGGGACGCCGCGGGTCCAGCTCGACGCCGACGTCGGGGTCGGCCGCGTGGCCGTCGCCCACCGGCTGAGCGACGTGGAGCGCGGCGGCGACTGGCGCGGCATCCACGACGGCGGCCGCGGCGACGTCAACGCCGGCTGCGCGGGGTCGGGTGCCTGACCGGCGCACCGATCGCACGACGGTGACGGCGGGCCTCGCCGTCACCGTCCTCGGCGCCCTCGTGCTGCTCGGCGGCACGGGGGCGTTCGACCTGTCCTTCGCGGTTCTCGCGCCCGTCGTGTGCGCCGCCCTCGGCGCGATCCTCCTCGTCTCCGGGCTGACCCGTGGCCGCTGACCTCGACGCCACCCACGCCGCCGCCGTCCCCGGGACGTCGCGGCCGGCGCTGCGCCGCGCCGAGGACGGCCGCGTCCTCTTCGGCGTCTGCGCCGGGATCGCGCGGTACTTCGGCTGGGACCCGATCGCCGTGCGGGTCGCCTTCGTCATCGCCGCCGCGGCCGGTGGCGTGGGCGTGGTGATCTACGCGCTGGTCGCCCTGCTCGTGCCCGCCGGCGCGTCGTCGGGGACCGTGACGGCCCGCCTGGCCGGCCGCCGCGCCGCGCTCGAGGTCGCCGCCGGCGCGGGGCTGCTGCTGCTCGCGGCGCTGCTCGCGCTGCGCGCGACCGGCGTGTGGTTCTCCGACGCGATCGTCTGGCCGCTCGTGCTCGTGACCACCGGCGCCGGGCTGCTGTGGCGCGGCTCGGACGAGGCCGCCGAGCCGACGGCCCCCGCCGCGGCCGAGGCCGAGGGGCGGACGCCGCGCGACGCCGCCGACCGCGCGGCGATCTTGTCGCGCACCGGGCTCGGCGTCGCGCTCGTGATCGCCGCCGGCCTGGTCTTCCTGCAGGCGATCGGCGCGCTCTCGACCGCGCGCGACGTGATCCTCGGCGTGCTCGTCGCGGCCGCCGTGGTCGGCGTGATCTTCGCCCCGCTGCTCGCGCGGATGGCCCGGTCGCTGTCCTCCGAGCGGGCCGAGCGCATCCGCTCGGCCGAGCGCGCCGAGATGGCGGCGCACCTCCACGACTCCGTGCTCCAGACGCCTCGCGCTCGTGCAGAAGCGCGCCGACGAGCCCCGGGAGGTGGCGGCGATCGCCCGGCGCCAGGAGCGCGAGCTGCGTGGCTGGCTGGCCGGTCGCGACCCGGCGGCGCCGGCGCAGACGCTGCGCGACCGCGCTCGAGGCCGCGGCGAGCGAGACCGAGGATCGCCACGGCGCCGCGGTCGAGGTCGTCGATGGTCGGCGACGCCCCGCTCGACGACGCGCTGGGCGGGATCGTCGCCGCGGCCCGCGAGGCGATGGTCAACGCCGCGCGCTTCGCCGCCGGCTCGCCGGTCGACGTCTACGCCGAGGCGACCGACGACGCGCGTCGAGGTGTTCGTCCGCGACCGCGGCCCGGGCTTCGCGCTCGCCGAGGTGCCCGAGGACCGCCGCGGCGTCCGCGAGTCGATCGTCGGGCGGATGGAGCGCCTCGGCGGCCGGGCCACGATCCGCTCCGACGCGGGCGGCACCGAGGTCGAGCTCGTGCTGGAGACTCCCGCGCCATGAGCACGGACGCGCCGCCCCGGGTCGCGATCGTCGACGACCACGCGCTGTTCCGCCGCGGCGTCCGCGCCGAGCTCGAGCAGGAGATCCCGGACGTCACGCGAGGCGGGCTCGGTCGACGAGGCCGTCGCGCTGATCGCCGCCGAGCATCCCGACGTCGTCCTGCTCGACGTCCACATGCCCGACGGCGGCGGGCTCGAGGTCATCCGCCGCACGGCGGGCGCCGACGCCCCGCGCTTCCTCGCGCTGTCGGTCTCCGACGCCGCCGAGGACGTGATCGGCCTGATCCGCGCGGGCGCGCGCGGCTACGTGACGAAGTCGATCACCGGCGCCGAGCTCGCCGACGCGATCCGCCGGGTCCACGGCGGCGACGCCGTGTTCTCCCCGCGGCTGGCCGGCTACGTGCTCGACGCGTTCGCCGAGCGCGCCCCGCGCCGCCCGACGGACGACCTCGACCGGCTCACGCCCCGCGAGGCGCGAGGTGCTGCGCCACATCGCGCGGGGCTACATGTACAAGGAGGTCGCGCTGCGCCTCGGGATCTCGGCGAAGACCGTCGAGGCCCACGTCTCCGCCGTCCTGCGCAAGCTCCAGCTCTCCAGCCGCCACGAGCTCGCCCGCTGGGCGGCCGACCGCCACATCGACTGACCGCTACGCCTGCGCGCCGGCGGCCCAGCTCGCGGACGTAGGCGGCGGTCGTCTCGTCGGCGGGGAAGAACGCCTCGATCGAGAGCTCGGCCACGGTCACGTCCATCGCCGTGCCGAAGGTCGTCACGGTCGAGATGAACGTGAGCTCGGCGTCGCCCGCGCGCAGGCGCAGCGGCACGGCGATCGCGCCCGCGGCCAGGTCGGGGACGGTCGCCGCCGCGACCGCCTCCGGGCAGCGCGGCGAGCTCCTCGTGCAGCGCGGCCATGCGCCGGGTCGCCGCTCGTGACCGCCTCGCGGCCGAGGCGCTCGAGCAGGTGCGCGCGCCACTCAGGGAAGTTCACGATCCGGGGCGCCATCCCCTCGGGATGCAGCGCCGCGCGCAGCACGTTGACCGGCGGCTCGAGCAGGTGCGGCGGCGACGCCGTCGATCAGCAGCGCCGATCGCCCGGTTGGCCGCGACCATGCCCCAGTGGCGGTCGACCACCGCGGCGGGGTAGGGCTCGTGGCCGGCCAGCACCCGGTCGAGCGCGTCGCGCACCGGCCCCATCTCCGGCTCGTCGAGGTCGCGCTGGCCGTAGGCGGGGGCGTAGCCCGCGGCGAGCAGGAGCTGGTTGACGTCGCGCAAGGGAACCTCCAGGTGCTCGGCGAGGTGCACGATCATCTCCGCGCTCGGGCGCGAGCGGCCGGTCTCGACGAAGGACAGGTGCCGGGTCGACACGCCGGCCTCCAGGGCGAGGTCGAGCTGGCTCATGCGGCGGCGCGCGCGCCACTCGCGCAGGAGCGGCCCGACGCCGGTGCGCGGGGTCACAACGCTCATCGTCGCCACGCTACCGGCGGCCGTCGGGCGCGTCGCCTACCTTCGAGGTCATGGACGCGCTGCCGACCCTCCGCGACGGCGGGCTCGTGCTGCGCCCGCAGGCCGAGGCCGACCTCGACGCGCTCGTGGCGATGGTCGGCGACCCGAGCGTCGGGCAGCTGGTGGGGGATGTACGCCGACGAGGAGGAGATCCGCGAGGACCTCCGCCACGACGGCACCGCCTTCACGATCGAGTCCGACGGCGCGGTCGCGGGCTGGCTCGGGGTCAGCGAGGAGCCGAACCCCGACTACCGCTACGCCTCGCTCGACATCAGCCTGCGCCCGGAGTTCCAGGACCGCGGGCTCGGCACCGCCGCGCTGCGCCTGGCGATGGGCTGGCTGCTCGACGACGTCGGCCACCACCGCCTGACGATCGACCCCAACGCCTCAGAACGCGCGGGCGATCCACGTCTACGGGTCGCTCGGCTTCCGGCCGGTCGGGATCATGCGCCGGGTCGAGCGCGGGCCCGACGGGACATGGCGCGACGGGTTGCTGATGGACCTGCTCCGCGACGAGTTTCGCTCCGGAAAACACAAAAACGACACATGAGAGCCCGCGAACCGGTACAAGGAGGTCCGTGCACCGCCGCCTGGTCCTCCTCCTCGCGCTTCTCCGCGGCGCTGCTGACCGTCCCCGCCGCCGCCGCCCGGGCCGCCAATCCGAAGATCGGCCACGTCTGGGTCGTCGTCCTGGAGAACAAGGACTACGCCGAGACCTTCGGCGGCCAGACGACCGCGCCCTACCTCGGCAACACGCTGACGGCCAAGGGCCTGCTCGCGCCGTTCTACTTCGGCGTCACCCACCTCTCGCTGGGCAACTACCTGGCGATGGTCAGCGGCCAGGGCTCCAATCCGCAGACCCAGACGGACTGCCAGGTCTACATCCCGGTGCTGCCCGGGACGATCGGCCCCGACGGGCAGGCGCTCGGCAGCGGCTGCGTCTACCCGGGGACCGTCAAGACCGTCGGCGACCAGCTCTCGGCCGCGCACCGCAGCTGGCGCGCCTACCTGCAGGACATGGGCACGCCCGTGCCGCCACCCGGCGATGTTCGCCCGCGACGACACGCAGTCGGCCGAGAAGGGCGACCAGTACGCCGCGCGCCACAACCCGTTCGTCTACTTCCGCTCGGTCCTCGACTCCGGCCAGTGCGCGCAGCGCGACGTCCCGCTGACCGCGCTCTCCGGCGACCTCGCCAAGGCCGTCAGCCACGCCGAACTTCTCGCTCGTCGTCCCGAACCTGTGCGAGGACGGCCATGACGCCGCCGTGCGTCGACAGCCGCCCCGGCGGCCTGCGCTCGGCCGACGGCTTCCTCAAGGCGTGGATCCCGAAGATCATGCGCTCGGCCGCCTACAAGAAGGACGGCCTGATCGTGATCACCTGGGACGAGGCCGAGGCGACCGGCTCGGCCGGCGACGCCGACGCCTGCTGCGGCGAGCCGCAGTTCCCGAACACGCCGAACAACGGCGCGACGATGCCGGGCCGCGGCGGCGGCCGCACCGGCGCGGTGATGCTCTCGCCCTACATCGACCCGGGCACGATCTCGCTCGAGGCCTACAACCACTTCTCGCTGCTGCGCTCGGTCGAGGACACCTTCGGCCTCGGCCACCTCGGCTACGCGGCACGCGCCGGGCTGCGGCCCTTCGGCCCCGACGTCTTCACCTGCAACCCGTCCAAGAAGGCCAAGCTGATCCGCCGCGTCACATCCGACCGCGGGACGGCCAAGCGCAGCACGGTCGAGGTGCGCCTGAACCGGACCGGCACGGCGCGCGTCGGCGCGCGCGGCAGGCGCATCGGCAAGAAGAAGGGCGTGCGCTGCCAGCCGCTGCGCTTCCGCATGCCCAAGGGCCACGGCAAGGCGCTGATCCGCGCCGGCAACCAGTCGCGGAAGGTGGCCTACTGATGCGCACGCGGGCGATCGCCCTCGGCGCGGCGGGCGGGCTGCTCGCTCGCCGGCGGCGCGGGCGCCGCGGTGCTCGTGCCCGGCCGCCTGGCCCACCACCAGACGGGCAACGGCCGCCTGCACCAGCCGTCGGGCCGCGTGGCCCGCGTCGGCCACTTCCCCACCGGGGGCGCGCTGACGCCGAGCGGGCGGATCTACTTCGCCGTCTCGACGGGCCGCGCGCTTCAACGACATCCGCTCCGTGCGGCTGGTCAAGGGCAAGCCCAAGGTCGTCCAGGTCCTCGGCCTCCCCGGCGCTTCGGGCGGCATCGCCCTCGACGCCAAGCGCCAGCTCGCCTACGTCTCGGGCCTCAAGGACTCCGAGAACGCCGACGAGCAGCGGCCGGGCTTCCCCGGCCGCCAGGGCGACGTCGTGCACGTCATCCACTACGACAAGCGCGGGCGGATGAAGGAGCGCAAGGTGCTCTCGGTCCCGCCGCCGGCCAACGCGCCCGCAGCCGCAGAACTTCCCGCCGACGAACGTCGGCGAGCAAGGTCTCCTACCCCGAGCGCGTCGCGCTCTCGGGCGACGGCAAGACACTGCTCGCGGCGCTCAACCTCGCCGACGCGGCCGCCGTGGTCAACACGCAGACCGGCGCGGTCTCCTACGTCGACACCGGCCGGATGCCCTACGGCGCGGCGATCCTCCCCGGCGGCAAGACGGGGCTGATCACGAACGAGACGCCCGGGACGCTGTCGGTGATCGACCTGGCGAGCAAGAAGAAGATCAAGGACATCCAGATCGGCTCGCACCTCTCGCACGCCGAGGAGATCACGCTCGACAACCGCCACCACCGCGCGTTCGTCCCGCTGGCCAACACCGACCAGGTCGCCGTCGTCGACACGAAGAAGCTGACGCTGGCACGCTCGATCTCGGTCGAGCGGCCCGAGGGCCGCGGCGTCTCGCCGGTCGACACGGCCGTCGAACAAGAAGGGCACGACGCTGTACGTGGCCGAGGCCTCGGCCGACGAGCTCGCCGTCGTGCCGCTCGGCGGCAAGCACCGCTACCAGGTGACGCGGGCGGATCCCGACGGCCGCCTACCCGGCCGACGTCCAGGTCGGCGCCAAGCGCATCGTCTGGCTCGCGGCCAAGGGCTACGGCTCGGGCGCGAACCCGAACGGCCCGAACCCGTACATCGCCGACGACGACAACCTGCTCAAGCACCCCGGCTCGGCCGTCCTGACCAACGGCCTGGCCGGCATCCAGAAGATCCCGACCGCGAAGTCGCTCAAGAAGCTCACGAAGGTCGCCAACCGCGACCTGCAGCCGGCCCACCCCGACAAGCGCCCGCAGACGACGGTGCTGCGCGCCGGCGGGCCGATCAAGCACGTCTTCTACATCGTGCGCGAGAACCGCACCTACGACCAGGTGCTCGGCGACGTCGCGCGCGGCGACGGCGACAAGGCGCTGACGCTGTTCGGCCAGAAGGTGACGCCCGAACATCCACCGGCTCGTCACCCGCTTCCCGCTGCTCGACCACGTCTACGCCGACTCCGAGGCGTCGATCGACGGCCACTTCTGGACCAGCGCGGCCAACGTCCCCGACTACGTCCACAAGAACTGGCAGCAGAACTACGCGGCGCGCGGGCGGCCCTACGACTTCGGCGTCTACGCCGCGACATGGCCCGGCAAGGGCTTCCTGTTCGACCAGGCCGACCGCCAGAAGATCTCGTGGTTCAACTTCGGCGAGGCGGTCGCCGGCAACGTGCCGACGAACATCCCCGGCATCGGCAAGTTCATCAGCGACGCCGACCGCTCGAACGCCGACGAGCAGCGGGTGATCGCGAAGTTCCAGAAGTCCGATCTCGGCTCGCCCGTCGGCTGCTACGACAACGACGCGAGCATCGGCAAGAACGCGATCACCGGCGTCGACGCGTACGACTCGACGCCGCCCAGGTCGGCCAGCCCGCACGGTCGGCTCGCGCTACGACTGCTTCAAGCGGCGCTTCGACGGCTGGATGCCGAACAACAGCGCGCCGAGCTTCATCTACATGACGCTCTCCAACGACCACACGGAGGGCACGACGCCGGGCCGCCGCACGCCGCGCGCGATGGTCGCCGAGAACGACTACGGCCTCGGCCAGATCGTCGACTGATCTCCCATTCGAAGATCTGGAAGTCGCTCGGCGATCTTCGTCCTCGAGGACGACTCGCAGGACGGCGCCGACCACGTCGACGCCCACCGCATGCCGGCCGCCGTGTTCTCGCCCTACGCCAGGAAGGGCGCGGTCATCCACAACCGCTACGACATGCTCTCGATGATCCGCTCGTTCGAGCTGATCATCGGGATGCACCCGCTCGGCCTGGCCGACGCGAAGGCCACGCCGATGTACGCGGCGTTCACCGACAAGCCGGTCAACCTCGCGCCGTACTCGGTGACGACGCCGACCTACCCGATCGACGAGAAGAACGCCGCGACCGCGCCCAATGCCCGGCTGTCGAAGTCGCTGCGCCTCAATCGGACCGACAAGGTCCCCCAGCGGGTGCTCGACCGGATCCTCTGGCAGTCGGTCCACGGGGCGAAGTCCATGCCGCCCCCGCCGGGTCCGAACGCGGTGCCGTACGCGAAGGACCCGACGGCGGCTAGAGCGCGGGGCAGGATGCGGGGTCGCAGAGGGCTCGGTAAACGCGGGCTCCACGGAGCGGTCTCTGCTCGCTCCTGGAGAGCAGGAGACCGCGCCGCGGGCCCCCAGATAGCCGGACGCGGGCACCTGATCCGGCAGGACCTCGTCGCCGACGGCGACGAGATCTCCGACCCCGAGCTGACGTCCCCGCCGCGCCTCCGGCTCGCCGTTGACCGTCACCGCGCCGTCGGCGAGCAGCGCCTTGGCCTCGCCGCCGTCCTCGGCGACGCCGGCGAGCTTGAGCAGCTGGCCGAGGCGGATCATGTCGCCGCGGATCGGGATGTCGACCGGCTCGCTCACACCGCGCCGTGCACGAAGTACCAGACGAAGACGGCCGAGAACAGAAGCATCGAGGACGTGGGGCCGCCGGCCCTGGAGCAGCGAGAGCACGGAATAGGCCACGAAGCCGGCGCCCACGCCGTTGGTGATCGAGTAGGTCATCGGCATGAGCACGATGGTCAGCAGGACGGGCAACGCGATGCCCCGCTCGGCCCACGAGATGTCCCGGATGAGCTGGAGCATCGTCGCCCCGACGATGACGAGGATCGGGGCGGTCGCCTCGGGCGGGATGACCCCGGCCAGCGGGGAGAGGAACAGGCAGAGCAGGAACAGCACGCCGGTGACGACGGAGGCCAGGCCCGTGCGCCCGCCCTCCTCGATCCCGGCGGAGCTCTCGATGAACGTCGTGTTCGAGGAGGCCGAGGCGGCGCCGCCGGCCGCCGCGGCCAGGCCGTCGACGAGCAGCACGCGCCGCATCCCGGGCAGCCGCCCGTCGGGCGTGGTCAGCTTCGCGCGCCGGCCCAGCCCGAGCACGGTGCCCGCCGTGTCGAAGAAGTCCGAGAGCAGCACGGAGAGCACGACGGCGATCGCGCTGCCCGCGCCGAGCACGGACCAGAAGTGGAACGAGAAGTTGCCCACGAGGGCGAAGTTCGGGGTCGTCGACGATCTTGTCCGGCCACGAGGCCGCGACGCCGTCGGTCCACACCGTCTCGCCGTTGGCCGCGTTGATGATCATGGCCAGCACGGTGGTCCCGACGATGCCGATGAGCAGCGCGCCCGGCACGCGGCGGACGAGGAGCGCGTAGGTCCCGAACAGCCCGATCACGAAGACGGCGATCGTCCAGTGGTCCAGGTGGGGGGCGAGCGTGACGACCGTGCCCGTGCCCTTGACGACGATGCCGGCGTCGACGAGGCCGATGATCGTGATGAACAGCCCGATGCCGATCCCGATGGCCAATTTGAGGTCGCCGGGGATGGCGTCGATCACCGCCTCGCGGAAGCCCACGAGCACGAGCAGGGAGATGATCACCCCCTCGGCCACGATCACGCCCATGGCGTCGGGCCAGCTCAGGTGGTCGGTGCCCACGAGGGCGAAGGCCACGAACGCGTTGAGGCCGAGGCCGGCGGCCAGCGCGAACGGGTGGCGCCCGAAGATGCCCATGGCCAGCGTGGCCACGCCGGCCACGAGCGCGGTGACCGTGAGCACCTGGTCGAAGGGCAGCTTCAGCCCCGTCGGGTCGGCCACCCCGCCGAGGACCTGCGGGTTGACGAACAGGATGTAGGCCATCGTCAGGAACGTGGCCGCCCCGGCGCGCACCTCGACGGGATCGGCGAGCCGCGGGCGGTGATCGCGAAGTAGTCGTCGAGTCTCGGCTTCATGTGCGGCATCCGATCATGCCGGGCGGCGGCTCAGGGTGGCCCACCGGTCCAACGCGACGGGCGATACGTTCGCCGGGCTGCCGGGCAGCACAGAAGTAATGGTGCACGCAACCTTCTTCAACGATCCGGGGTGCCCGTGGGGCTACTCGGCCTCTCCGGACCTCGCCGTGCTGCGCTGGCGCTACGGCGACGGGATCTCATGGCGACTCGTGACGATCGGCCTGGCCGAGGACACCGAGCGCTATCTCCGCCTGGGCTACGGGCCCGCACGGCAGGCCACCGGGTACCGGACCTTCGGCCGCCGCTTCGGCATGCCGGCGGGGCGGCGCCCCGGCCGCGCGTCTCGGCCACGGGCCGGGCCTGCCGCGCCATCGTCGCCACCCGCCTGCGCCAGCCCGAGCACGAGTGGGCCGCCATGCGCGCGCTGCAGTTCGGCTGGTTCTGCACTCCGCGGCTGCTCGACGACGACGACGATCTCCGTGCCCAGCTGGCCACGGTGCCCGGTCTCGACGCCGACGGCGTCGTCGCCGCGCTCGGCGATCCCGAGGTCGAGGCCACCTACCAGGCCGACCGCGAGGAGACCCGGCAGGCCGCCGGCACGCCCGCCGAGGCCCAGGGCAAGACGGCGACGAGCGACGGCCCCGTCCGCTTCACCGCGCCGAGCGTCGTCTTCACCGCCGAGGACGGCCGCCGCCTCGACGCGGGCGGCTTTCAGTCGCTCGAGGCCTACGACGTCCTCATCGCCAACCTCGAGCCCGGCCTCGCGCGCCGTGAGCCGGCGGCCGACGCCGGCGAGGCGCTGGCCGCCTTCGACCACGGGCTGACCACCCAGGAGGTCGCCGCGCTGCGCGACCCCGCACCTCGGCGAGACCGACCGGGCGGCCGCCGAGGCCGAGCTCATCGCCCTCGCGGCGGACGGCCGCGCCGAGCGCACGCCGCTCGGCGACGACGCCCTCTGGACCGCGCTCTGACATCCTCGACCACGACCACGAAGGAGAGACCCACATGGCCTACGAAGTTCCCGCCCTTCCCTACGACTACGACGCGCTGGAGCCCCACATCGACGAGGCGACGATGAAGCTCCATCACGACAAGCACCATCAGGCCTACGTCGACAAGGCGAACGCCGCCCTGGAGGGCACCGAGTTCGACGGCAAGGACGTCAACGAGGTGCTCGCCTCGCTGTCCTCGCTCCCGAGCGACCAGCAGGGCCCGTTCCGCAACAACGGCGGCGGCCACGCCAACCACTCGCTGTTCTGGGAGTCGATGAGCCCGGACGGCGGCGGCGAGCCCGGCGGCGAGCTCGGCGACGCGATCAACGCGGCCTTCGGCTCCTTCGACGACTTCAAGGAGCAGTTCGAGGCCAACGGCGTCGGCCAGTTCGGCTCGGGCTGGACCTGGCTCGTGCTCGACGGCGGTGAGCTCAAGCTGACGAAGACGCCGAACCAGGACTCGCCGGTGCTCGACGGCCAGACGCCGCTGCTCGGCAACGACGTCTGGGAGCACGCGTACTACCTCAAGTACCAGAACAAGCGCCCGGACTACCTCAAGGCCTGGTGGAACGTCGTCAACTGGGACAAGGTCGCCGAGCGCTACTCGGCCGCCAAGTAGCAAGATGCGCCCGGCGCGCTGGGACGCGTCCGGCATCGAGCGTGACGAGCGCGGGATCGCCCATTACACGGGCGGTCCCGACTCGCTCGTCGCGCTGTTGCGCGACAGCGTCGACCGCGATCCGCGACCAGCCGGCGATCGTCGAGGTCGGCGGCCGCACGCTGACCTACGGCGAGCTGTGGGACGGCGCCGCGCGCGTCGCCGGCGGCCTGCGCGAGCGCGGGGTGCAGCGCGGCGACCGCGTCGCGCTGCAGCTGCCCAACGGCGCCGACTGGGTGCTGGCCTTCTTCGGCGCGCCAGCTCGCGGGCGCGGTCGTCGTGCCCGTCAACACCCGCTTCGTCGAGCACGAGGTGCAGTACGTCGTCGACGACTCGGGCAGCGTCTTCTCGTTCGTGCCCGGCGAGGAGCTGCCCGACGGCGAGCCGCTCGTGACCGACGACCTGGGCCGCGACGACCTGGCGGCGATCTTCTACACGAGCGGCACGACCGGGTTCCCGAAGGGCGCGATGACGTCGCACGAGAACTTCCTGGCCAACTCGGAGACCGCGATCCGCGTCGTCGAGATGCCACGCGAGGAGGGCGCCGTCGATCTCGACGCTGGTGTCGGTCCCGCTCTTCCACGTGACCGGCTGCAACTCGCAGCTGATCCCGCTGCTCGCAGCTCGGCGGCACGGTCTTCGTGCTCACGAACCCGCTCGACCTCGAGGGCTTCCTCTGGGCCGTGCGCGAGGGCGGCGTCAACCACCTCGTCTCGGTGCCGGCGATCTACCACGTCGCTGATCGGCTCCGAGGCCTTCGGGGAGCTCGACGTCTCGCACGTGCGCTGGCTGGCCTACGGCGGCGCGCCGATCGCGCCGAGCCTGGTCGAGCGCATCCAGGCCGCGTTCCCGCAGGCGCGCGTGGGCAACGGGTTCGGGCTGACCGAGTCGGCCTCGATCCTCACCTACCTGCCCCACGAGGACGCGGCCGAGCACGCCGACTCGGTCGGCTACGCGGCGCCGCCCGTCGACCTCGACATCGGCGACCCCGACCCGGAGACCGGCGTCGGCGAGCTGCTCGCGCGCGGCCCGAACGTCGTGCGGGGCTACTGGAACAAGGAGGAGGCGACGGCCGAGACGTTCACCGACGGCTGGCTGCACTCCGGCGACCTGGCGCGCATGGACGACGAGGGCCGCGTGTACCTCGTCGACCGGGCCAAGGACATGATCAACCGCGGCGGCGAGAACGTCTACTCGATCGAGGTCGAGAGCGCTCTGGCCGGCGCGCCCGGCGTCGGCGAGGCGGCGGTCGTCCCGGTGCCCGACGACATGATGGGCGAGAAGGTCGGCGCGGTGATCGTGCCGGCGCCGAGGGCGAGCTCGACGTCGAGGCGGTCATCGCCCACGCGCGCGACCAGCTGGCCGACTTCAAGGTCCCGCAGTACGTCGCGCTGCGCTCCGAGCCGCTGCCCCGCAACGCGGGCGGCAAGGTGCTCAAGAGCGAGCTGCGCGAGTCCACGGAGTGGGGCGACCAGCTCCGCAGATAGCCGACGAGAGGGAGAACGAAACGTGCCCGAAGTCCAGACCGTCCAGGGCCCCGTCGACGCGGGCGAGCTCGGCTACACGCTGATCCACGAGCACGTCCGTGCCGTCGACGAGGCGACCGCCGAGCAGTTCCCGCGCCAGTACGACCCCGACGGCGAGCTCGCCGCGGCGCTCGAGGCCGTCAACGCGGCCAAGGGCAAGGGCGTGCAGACGATCGTCGAGCCGACGGCGATGCTGCTCGGCCGCGACGTCGAGCTTCATGCAGCACGGTGGCCGAGCGAGACCGGCGTGCGGCTCGTCCCGTGCACCGGCATCTACACCTACGACTACCTGCCGCTGTTCTTCCAGACCCGCTCGGAGGACCAGATCGCCGAGATCTTCGTGGCCGACATCGAGCAGGGGATCCAGGGCACCGACATCAAGGCCGCCTTCCTCAAGTGCGCCGCCGACGAGCCCGGCGTGACCGAGAACGTCGAGAAGCTCCACCGCGCGTGCGCGCGGGCCAGCGTGCAGACCGGCGCGCCGATCATGGCCCACTCGCGCCCGGCCAGCGACACGGCGCCGCGGCAGATCGAGATCTTCCTCGAGGAGGGCGTCGCGCCCGAGAAGATCCAGATCGCCCACTGCGGCGACTCGCCCGACCCCGACTACGTCGAGTCGATCATCGACAAGGGCGTCTACGCCGGCCTGGACCGCTACGGGATCGAGATGTACCAGCCGCTCGCGCAGCGCAACGTCGTGGCCGCCGAGCTGCTGCGCCGCGGGCACGCCGAGCGCCTGTTCATCGGGCAGGACTTCTGCGCGACGATCGACTGGTTCCCGCCGGAGACGATCGAGGCGATGTACGACCAGGGCGCGGTCAAGGACTGGTCCATGCACCTCATCTTCGACGCCGTGCTGCCCGTGCTGCGCGACGAGGGCGTGCTCGACGAGGCGACCGAGCAGACGCTCTTCGTCGACAACGCGGTGCGCTGGCTGCTGGACCGGCTAGGCCGCGGTGGGCTCGGCCTCCTCGTTGGCCTCGGCCGGCGCGTGCGCGGCGAAGACGGCGACCTTCGCGTGGTGCATGACGTAGGCCGACACCGAGCCGGCGATCGCGCCGCTGAAGCGCCCGACGCCGCGCGCGCCGAGGATGATCGCGTCGTAGGTGCCCTCCTGCGCCAGCGCGACGATCTCGTGGCCCGGCTGGCCGCGGCGGAAGACCGACTTGACCCCGATGTCGTCGGGCACGGCGTCGACGGCCTCGCGCAGCGTCTTCTGCACGGCGGCGTCGGCGTCCTCCTGCAGCAGCGGCGGCGTCAGGCCGGGCGAAGGCCAGCTCGCGGCGCTCGCGGCCAGGTCCGGGGCGACGGAGACGACCGTCAGCTCGGCGTGGTCGCGCCGGGCGACCGTCACGCCCGCGGCGAGGGCGAGCGGGCGCCGGGGGTGTCGTCGACGGCGACGAGCAGACGGTGGTAATCGGAGTCTCGGGGAGCGTCATCGCGCTGCCTCCTTCTGGATCGTGGCGCCGAAGTCCGCGCGCAGGCGGGCCAGGGCGGTGGTGAGGGCCTCGATGTCGCTCGTCGGGCCAGAGGTCGAGCACCTCGGCCACCTCGCCGACCATGCGCCGGTGCGACTCGGCGAGCACGCGCTCGCCGGCCGGCGTGGGGGCGAGCACGAAGGCCCGGCCGTCCTCGGCGTCGCGCTCGCGGGTGACGTAGCCGGCGGCCTGCAGCGCGCCGACCTGCCGCGAGGCGACCGACAGGTCGACCATCAGGTGGGCGGCGACCTCCGAGACCCGGAGCGGACCCTCCCGCACGATCGCGGCCAGGGCCATGAATCCCTGCGAGCCGAGCTCGTCCTGCGCGTGGCTGACGAGCGCCCGGCGAACGGTCCCGAGTCCGTAGAGCTCCTGCACGAGATTCCTCGACGTTGCAATTCATTGCTTACAACAAGCAATATAGCGACGTTGCTTTCTCATCTGAAGCCTTGAAGAAAACGGGACCGGACGTACGCTCCGCGCCGGGAGAGCGCAAAGTCGGCCGCGACACGGCCAAGGAGGGGGAGCACGGATGTACCAGCAGGTCTACGACCCCGTAGGGGATTCGCTCGGACTGTCGACGATCTTCGCGGTCGTTGCCGCTGATCACGTTGTTCGTGCTGCTCGGCGGACTTGAAGCTGAAGGCCCAGTGGGCCGCGCTGATCTCGCTCGTCGTCGCGCTGATCGTCGCCGTCGCGGTCTACAGCATGCCGCGTCGGCCAGGCGCTCGACTCCGGCCTGCAGGGCGCCGCCTTCGGGCTGTTCCCGATCATGTGGATCGTCGTCACCGCGATCTGGATCTACACGATGACCGTGGACACCGGCGACTTCAACGTGCTGCGGACGATCGTTCGGCCGCGTCTCGGGCGACCAGCGCATCCAGGCCGTGCTCATCGCCTTCTGCTTCGGCGCGCTGCTCGAGGCGCTGGCCGGCTTCGGCACGCCGGTCGCGATCTGCTCGGTGATGCTGATCGCGCTGGGCTTCCAGCCGATCAAGGCCGCCTCGGTCGCGCTCGTGGCCAACACCGCGCCCGTCGCCTTCGGCGCGATCGCCGTGCCGATCGTGACGCTGGCCGGCGTCACCGGGCTGCCGCAAGGACGATCTCGGCGCGATGGTCGGGCGCCAGACGCCGTTCCTGGCGCTGCTCGTCCCCATCATCCTCGTCGGCATGGTCGACGGCCGCCGCGGCATCAAGGCCGTCTGGCCCGCCGCGCTCGCCGGTGGCCTCGCCTTCGCCGTCGGGCAGTTCGTCTGCTCGAACTACGTCTCGGTCGAGCTCGCCGACATCGTCGCCTCGCTGGCCGGCACCTTCGCGATCGTCGGCCTGCTCCAGGTCTGGCAGCCGGGCGAGCCGCTGCTCGCCGACGGCGCCATGGGCAACCGGCCGCCGGCGATGGCCGGCGCCGCGCCGGAGGCCGCTGTGATGGCCGCCTGACGAACGCGACCAGGTCGACACGCGGGCCGACACGCTGCGCGCCTTCGCGCCGTACCTGATCATCATCGTCGTCTTCGGCCTGGCCCAGCTCAACGCCCTGCCCTTCAAGGAGTTCCTCGCCGAGCGGACCAAGGAGTTCACGTGGCCCGGGCTCGACGTGCGCGGCGCCGACGGCAAGCCGCTCATGGCCCTGACCTACTCGTTCAACTGGGCCAACGCCGCCGGGACGCTGCTGCTGTTCAGCGGGCTGATCACGATGCTCGTGCTGCGGGTCAGGCCGGCCAACGCGCTCTCCGCGTTCGGCCGCTCGCTCGACCAGCTCAAGTGGGCGATCCTCACCGTCTCCTCGGTGCTCGCCCTGGCCTACGTGATGAACTTCTCGGGCCAGACGATCACGATCGGCCAGTGGCTGGCCGGCGCCGGCGGGATCTTCGCGTTCCTGTCGCCGCTGCTGGGCTGGATGGGCGTCGCGGTCACCGGCTCGGACACCTCGTCGAACTCGCTGTTCGGCGCGCTGCAGGTGGCGGCGGCCAAGAAGGCCGACCTCGATCCGCTGCTCATGGCCGCGGCCAACTCGTCGGGCGGCGTGCTCGGCAAGATGATCTCGCCGCAGAACCTCGCGATCGGCGCGGCCGCGGTGGGTATGGCGGGTCAGGAAGGCGAGCTCTTCCGCCGTGTGGTGGGATGGAGCATCCTTCTCGTGTTGGCCATGTGCGTGATCGTCGTCCTCCAATCCACATCCGTCCTGTCCTGGATGGTCGTGTGAGCGAGCTCGTCGCCGAGTTGCGCCGCGCGTGCGGCGACGAGCACGTCCTCACCGAGCACCACGACCTGCGCACCTACGAGTCCGACGGCCTGCTGCAGTACGCGCAGGTTCCGCGGGTCGTCGCGCTGCCGGGCACGGCCGAGGAGGTCGCGGCCGTCGTGCGCGCCTGCCACGAGCACGAGGTGCCGTGGGTCGCGCGCGGCTCGGGCTCCGGCCTGTCGGGCGGCGCGCTGCCGGTCGAGGAGGGCGTGCTGATCGCGCTGTCGCGCCTGCGGAACATCCTCGAGGTCGATCTCGACAACCAGCGCGTGGTCGTCGAGCCGGGCGTGCGCAACGTCGAGGTCACCGCGGCGGTCGCGCCCTCGCACTTCTACCCGCCCGACCCGTCGAGCCAGATCATCTGCTCGATCGGCGGCAACGTCGCCGAGAACTCGGGCGGCGCGCACTGCTTCAAGTGGGGCTTCACGACCAACTACGTCTGCGGGCTCGAGGTCGTGCTGCCCGACGGCGAGATCGTCGAGCTCGGCGGCCCCGAGCCCGACCGCCCGGAGCTCGACCTGATCGGCGCCTTCGTCGGCTCGGAGGGCACGCTCGGGATCGCGACCAAGATCACGCTGCGGGTGATGCCGACGCCCGAGGTCGAGCGCACGCTCGCCGCCTTCTTCGACTCCACCCACGCGGCCGGCACCGCCGTCTCCTCCATCGTCGCCGGCGGCGTCGTCCCCGGGGCGATCGAGATGATGGACTCGCTGTCGATCTGGGCGGCCGAGCAGATGGCCCACGCCGGCTGGCCGACCGACGCCGGCGCCGCCCTGCTCGTCGAGCTCGACGGGCCCGAGAGCGAGTGCGACGCGCGCTTCGAGGAGGTCCAGCAGCACTGCCAGGACGCGGGCGCCACCGAGGTCCGCGTGGCCAAGGACGCGGCCGAGCGCGAGGCGTTCTGGAAGATGCGCAAGGCGGCCTTCCCGGCCATGGGCCGCGTCAGCCCCCACTACTACGTGCAGGACTCGGTGATCCCGCGGACGCGCCTCGGCGACGTGCTCGAGCGGATCGACGAGCTGGCCACGGAGGCCGACCTCAAGGTCGGCAACGTCTTCCACGCCGGCGACGGCAACCTGCACCCGCTCGTCTGCTACGACGCCACGACGGAGGGCGAGGCCGAGAAGGCCGAGGAGCTCGCGGGCGAGATCATCATGGCCTGCCTCGACCTCGGCGGCTCGATCACCGGCGAGCACGGCGTCGGCGTCGACAAGAAGCGCTACATGCCGAAGATGTTCGACGAGCCCGATCTCGCCGCCTTCCAGAAGCTGCGCTGCGCCTTCGATCCCGACGGGCGCGTCAACCCCGGCAAGGTCATGCCCTCGCCGCGGCTCTGCGGCGAGGTCCCGGGCCCGTACCGCGAGCACCCGCTCGAGCAGGCCGGCCTGGCCGAGCGCTTCTGACCGCTGTGGCGCTCGCAAGACCGACACGCTCGCGCCCGCGACCGCCGAGGAGGCGGCCGAGGCGCTGCGCGAGGCGAGCGAGGCCGGGCGTCGGTGCGCGTGCGCGGCGGCGGGACGAAGCTCGCCTGGGGCGCGGCCGCGCCGGCCGCCGACAAGCGAGATCGTCCACCGAGAAGCTCGCCGGGATCGTCGAGCACAACGAGGGCGACTTCACCGTGATCGCCGGCGCGGGCACGCGACTGGCCGACCTGCAGGCGCACGTCGCCGAGTCCGGGCAGACGCCTCGCGCTCGACCCGCCGCTCGGCGCCGGCGACGGCGCCACGCTCGGCGGCGTCGTGGCCACCGCCGACTCCGGTCCGCTGCGCCATCGCTTCGGCGGCCCGCGCGACCTCGTGCTCGGCGTGCGCGTCGCGCTGCCCGACGGCACCGTCGCGCGCGCGGGCGGGAAGGTCATCAAGAACGTGGCCGGCTACGACCTCGGCCAAGCTGATGGCCGGCGCCTACGGGACGCTCGGCCTGATCTGCGAGGTCTCGCTGCGCCTGCACCCCCAGCCCGAGGCGACGGCGACCGCGCTGCTGCGCGGCGACGACCCGGCCGCGCTGGCCGCCGCGGCGGCCGAGCTCGCCCACCGCCCGCTCGAGCACCACGAGCTCGACGCCGGCTGGGCCGACGGCGCCGGGGTCGTGCTCGCCCGGTTCGCCGGCTCGACGGCCGCCGTGCAGGCCCGGGCCGCGGTGGAGGCGATCGGCGGCGAGCTCGTCGAGGACGACGCCGAGCTGTGGGCCGCCCAGCGCGCCGGCCAGCGCTCGGACGACGGCGTGATCGTGCGCGTGTCCACCGTCCAGACCGGGCTGCGCGCCGTGCTCGAGGCCGCGCGCGACGCCGGCGGCCGCGCCGTCGCCCGGGCGGGACTCGTCCTGGCCTACGTCGAGCTGCCCGCGGACGCCGACGCGGTGGCCGCGCTGCGCGAGCGCCTGGCCCCCGCGCCGTGCGTCGTGACCGACGCGCCCGCCCGCGTGCGCGAGGCGATCGACCCGTGGGGCGAGGCCGAGCGCGGCAAGCTGGCGCTCATGCGCCGGGTGCGCGAGCGATTCGACCCGTACCGAACGCTCAACCCGGGCATCTACGTGGGAGACCTGTGAGCACGACGAGCGACCCCATCAACGACGTCCCCGACCGCTCCGGCGCGTTCGACGACACCCGCCCGCCCGCGCCCGACCTGATCGAGGACTGCGTCCACTGCGGCTTCTGCCTGCCCACGTGCCCGACCTACGTCCTGTGGGGCGAGGAGATGGACTCCCCGCGCGGGCGCATCGTGCTCATGCGCTCGGCCCACGAGGAGGGCGGCGAGCTGTCGGTCGAGCAGGTCGACGCCTGGGACAACTGCCTGGGCTGCATGGCCTGCGTGACCGCCTGCCCGTCGGGCGTGCAGTACGACAAGCTGATCGAGGACACGCGCGCCCAGGTCGAGCGCGCCGTGCAGCGCCCGCGCCTCGAGCGCCTGCACCGCACGCGCCGCTCTTCGCGCTCTTCCCCCATCCGGGCCGCCTGCGCGCGCTCGCTGCCGCTGATGGCGCTGCAGAAGGCCACCGGCGCGCAGGGCCTGATCGAGCGGTCGGGCCTGCTCGAGCGCGTGCCGCGGCTGCAAGGCGATGCTGCGCGTCGCCCCCGAGCCGAAGGTCGCCGAGGCGCTGCGCCCGCTGCCCGAGGTCACGCCGGCGCGCGGGCGAGCGGCGCGGCACCGTGGCGATGCTCCCGGGCTGCGTGCAGCGCGTGTTCTTCGCCGACGTCAACCGCAAGACCGTCGCGGTGCTCGCGGCCGAGGGCTTCGAGGTCCACGCCCCGCGCACGCCGCGCTGCTGCGGCGCGCTGCAGCTCCACGCCGGCGACGCCGACCCGGCCCGCGAGCTCGCCCGGCAGACGATCGCCGCCTACGAGGGCTTCGACGTCGTCGTGACCAACGCCGCCGGCTGCGGCTCGGCGATGAAGGACTACGCGCACGTCCTGCGCGACGACCCCGACTGGGCCGAGCGGGCCGAGGCGTTCGGCGCAGAAGGTCCGCGACGTCTCCGAGGTGCTGGCCGAGCACGAGCCGCGCGTCGTGCGCCACCCGCTCGAGACGAAGGTCGCCTACCACGACGCCTGCCACCTGGCCCACGCCCAGGGCGTGCGCGCGCAGCCGCGCGACCTGCTGCGCGCGATCCCCGGCCTCGAGCTCGTCGAGCCCGCCGAGTGGGAGCTGTGCTGCGGCTCGGCCGGCGTCTACAACCTGCTCAAGCCCGAGGCCGCCGAGCAGCTCGGGCAGCGCAAGGCGCAAGAACCTGCTGGCCACCGGCGCCGAGGCCGTGGCCGCCGCCAACCCCGGGTGCGTGCTGCAGATCGCCGCCTCGGCCCGCGAGCTCGGGCACGAGCTGCCGGTCGTGCACCCGATCGAGATCCTGTACGCATCGATGACCAGAGGAGGGACCCCATGGCCGTCTCGTTGACGATCCCGCCGGAAGGCCGGCACGCCGAGGTGCTGACCGACGACGCCCTGGAGTTCGTGGGCGAGCTCCAGCACCGCTTCGGGCCGCGCCGCGCCGAGCTGCTCGCGCGCCGCGCCGAGCGCCGCCAGGCCTTCGCCGCCGGCGAGACGCTCGACTTCCTGCCCGAGACCAGGGAGATCCGCGAGGGCGACTGGCAGGTCGATCCCGGTCCCCCCGAAGCTGCAGAACCGGCGCACCGAGATCACCGGCCCCGTCGATCGCAAGATGATGATCAACGCGCTGAACTCGGGCGCGACCGGCTTCATGGCCGACCTCGAGGACTCGCTGTCGCCGACGTGGGACAACGTCGTGCTCGGCCAGCTCAACCTGACCGACGCGATCGACGGCTCGATCGACTTCACGTCGGACGAGGGCAAGCAGTACGCGCTCGGCCAGGACGTCGCCGTGCTGATCCCGCGCCCGCGCGGCTGGCACCTGCACGAGAAGCACGCGACGCTCGACGGCGAGCCGCTGTCGGCCTCGCTGTTCGACTTCGGCCTCTACGCCTTCCGCAACGCCAGGACCCTCGCCGCCAAGCAGGAGGGCCCGTTCCTCTACCTGCCGAAGATGGAGAGCCACCTCGAGGCGCGGCTGTGGAACGACGTCTTCCTCTTCGCCCAGCAGCAGCTCGACCTCGACCCGGGGACGATCAAGGCCACGGTCCTGATCGAGACGCTGCCCGCCGCGTTCGAGATGGAGGAGATCCTCTACGAGCTGCGCGAGCACTCGGCCGGGCTGAACGCCGGGCGCTGGGACTACATCTTCTCGGCGATCAAGACCTTCCGCGAGCGGCCCGAGTACGTGCTGCCCGACCGCTCGGCGGTGACGATGACCGTGCCGTTCATGCGCGCCTACACCGAGCTGCTCGTCGCGCACCTGCCACCGCCGCGGCGCGCACGCGATGGGCGGCATGGCCGCGCAGATCCCCTCGCGCACCGACGAGGAGGCCAACAAGAAGGCGGCCGACGCGGTCCGCAAGGACAAGTCGCGCGAGGCGGGCGACGGCTTCGACGGCACGTGGGTCGCCCACCCGGACACGGTGCCGATCGCGCTGGAGGAGTTCGACAAGGTGCTCGGCAAGCGGGCCAACCAGATCGACAAGCAGCGCGAGGACGTCGACGTCGGCGCCGGCGACCTGCTCGACATGGGCTCGACGCCGGGCGACATCACCGAGGCGGGCCTGCGCTCCGACGTCAACGTCGGCATCCAGTACATCTCGTCCTGGCTGCGCGGCAACGGCGCCGCGGGCATCTACGGGATGATGGAGGACGCCGCCACGTCGGAGATCGCGCGCTCGCAGGTGTGGCAGTGGATCCGCCACGGCAAGCAGCTCGACGACGGGCGCGACGTCACGCCCGAGCTCGTGCGCGAGCTCGCCACCGAGGAGCTCGAGCGCGTGCGCCAGGAGATCGGCGACGACGAGTGGTTCGAGCGGGAAGGGCGGCCCAAGGAGTCGCGGGCGCTCTTCGAGCAGGTCGCGCTGGCCGACGAGCTCGTCGAGTTCCTGACCCTCCCCGCCTACGAAGAGCTGCAGCCCTAGGCGCGTAGCGGTGGCTCGCGGCGGAGCCCGTGACGGGGAGGAAGACGAAGTCGGTGCCGGTGACGACCGGGGTGGCAGTGGGCATGCCTCGCTCGATGCCGTTAGCGACACCTACGACGTCATCGTGATCGGCGCCGGCCCGGCCGGGGAGGCGCTGGCCGGCATCCTCGCGGACGCCGGCAAGCGCGTGGCGATCTGCGAGGAGCATCTCGTCGGCGGCGAGTGCTCCTACTACGCCTGCATGCCCTCGAAGGCGCTGCTGCGCCCCGACGAGCTGGCCTGCGAGAGGTGGATCGCGTGCCCGGCGTCGAGCGCGACGACGGACTGCGCGTCCAGGCGGTGCTCGACCGCCGCGACGAGGTCATCCACGGTCTCGACGACAGCGCCCAGCTGCCGTGGCTCGAGGACCGCGGCATCGCCCTGCTGCGCGGCCACGCGCGCCTGGCCGGCGAGCGCCGCGTGACGATCGGCGACGACACCCACGAGGCGGCCGAGGCGGTCGTGCTCGCCACCGGCTCGGTCGCCGCCGTCCCGCCGATCCCCGGCCTGCGCGAGGCCGAGCCGTGGACCAACCGCGAGCTGACCACGGCCACGGAGGTGCCCGGGCGCCTGGTCGTGATCGGCGGCGGGGTGGTCGGGACCGAGATGGCCGACGCGTGGAACTCGCTGGGCTCGGCCGTCGTCCTGCTCGAGGGCGGCGACCGGATCCTCGCCAAGGTCGAGCCGTTCGCCTCCGAGCAGGTGGGGGACGCCCTGCGCGAGCGCGGCGTGGAGATCCACACCGGCGTGAAGGTGACCGAGGTCGCCCGCGACGGCGACGGCACCACGGTCACGCTCGAGGACGGCGCCACGCACACCGGCGACCGCGTGCTCGTCGCGATCGGCCGCCGCCCGCCGACCGACGACGTCGGCCTGGACGCCGTCGGCCTCGAGCCGGGGAAGACGATCGACGTCGACGACGGGATGCGATCGACCGACGTGCCGTGGCTCTACGCCGTCGGCGACGTCAACGGCCGCGCGCTGTTGACCCACATGGGCAAGTACCAGGCGCGGATCTGCGCGGCGCGGATCCTCGGCGACGAGGACGCGAAGGTGAAGGTCGGCGGGGCGCAGTCGCCGCAGGTCGTCTTCACCGATCCGCAGGTCGCCGCCGTCGGGCTGACGCTGGCCGGCGCCGAGGAGCAGGGCATCGCCGCGACGGCGATCGACCTGCCCACCGAGGGGACCGCCGGCGGGAGCTTCTACGGACGCGGCGCCGACGGGACGACGCGGTTCGTCGTCGACACCGAGCGCGACGTCCTCGTCGGCGCGACGTTCGTCGGGCCCGACGTGACCGACATGCTCCAGGCGGCGACGATCGCCGTGGCCGGCGCGGTGCCGATCGAGACGCTCCGTCACGCCGTCGCGCCGTTCCCGACGCGCAGCGAGCTCTGGCTGAACTTCCTCAACCAGTACGGCTAGCGCGCGACTAGGGTTGCCCGGTGGCCGCCACCGCCGCCCGGCACCTGCGCTCGCGCGAGGAGGACTCGTCGGTCACCGCGGTCGAGCTGTTCTTCGACCTCGTCTACGTCTTCGCGATCACGCAGCTGTCGCACCTCGTGCTCGCCCACCTCGACGTCACGGGGGTCGCGCACGCCGTGTTCCTCCTCGTGGTCATGTGGTGGGCATGGGTCTACACGACGTGGATGGTCAACTGGTTCGACCCGGAGTCCGACGCCGTGCGCGGCGTGCTCATCGGCGGGATGCTCGCCAGCCTGCTCATGGCCGCCGCGGTGCCCGAGGCGTTCGGCGACCGCGGGTTGCTCTTCGCCGCCGCCTACGTCGCGCTGCAGGTCGGGCGCAACGTGGCCGCGACGCTGCTGCTGCCGCACGGGCACCCGCTGCGCCCGGTGTTCGAGCGGCTCACGATCTGGAGCCTCGCCGCAGCCGTGCTGTGGCTGGCCGGCGGCCTGCTGCCCGGCCACGAGCGGCTGCTGCTCTGGATCCCGGCGCTGGCGATCGAGCTCGTCGCGCCGCTCGTCGGCTATCGCGTCCCGGGCCGGGGGCACTCGGAGACCGGCGACTACGCGATCGACGGCGGCCACTTCGCCGAGCGCTGCCAGGGCTTCGTGATGATCGCGCTCGGCGAGTCGATCGTCGTGACCGGCGCGACGGCGACCGACGCGGGCCTGGGCACGCAGGAGGTGCTCGGCCTCGCCGTCGCCTTCCTCGGCACCGCCGCGCTGTGGTGGCTGTACTTCGGCGCCGTCGCCTTCCACTCGCGCAAGCAGATGGCCGAGGCCGAAGACCCGGGGCGCCTCGCGCGCGACGCCTACACCTACCTGCACGTCCCGATCATCGCGGGGGTGATCGCCACCGCGGTCGGGGACGAGCTGCTGCTCGCACATCCCGGCGATCCGCTGCAGACGTCCGGGGCGGTGATGGTGCTCGGCGGGCCGGCGCTGTTCCTGGCGGCCGAGAACCTCTTCCGCCTGCGGATGATCGGCAACGCGAACGCCAAGCGGCTGACCGCGATCGTCGTGCTCGCCGCGCTCGGGCTCGTCGCCGGGAGCGTGTCCGCGCTGGTGCTCAGCGCGCTGGCGGTCGCGGTGCTCGTCGCGCTCGCGTGGTGGGAGGAGCTGCCGCGCGGCGAAGCGCCGCGGAGCCGGAGCTCCGCGACGCTCGTGCCGGATGGGTCGACCTAGTCGTCGGCGAGCAGGCGGTAGAGGCCCTTGCGGGCGTCGCGCACGATCTCGAGCGCGCTCTCGATCTGGCTCTTGCTGCCGTTCTGGGAGACCTCGCGGCAGGCGTGCATGACGCCCATGGCCTGCTGCCACAGGGCCCGCACGTCGTCGTCGGCCTCCTCGGCCGACTCCTCCCAGGGGGCGGGGCCGGTGCGCTCGGCGGCGCGGGCCCGGCCCTCGTCGGTGAGCTCGTAGACGCGGCGCCCGTCGCTCTCCTCGGAGCGGACGAGGCCTTCGTCGGTGAGCTGCTGGAGCGTCGGGTAGACGCTGCCGGGGCTCGGGTTCCAGGTGCCGTCGGAGCGCTCGGAGAGCTCCTGGATCACCTGGTAGCCGTGCATCGGCTCCTCGGCCAAGAGGGCGAGGATCGCGACGCGGATGTCTCCGCGACCGCGCTTGCGGCGACCGAAGCCGCGACCGAAGCCGCGCAGGCCGGCGGCGGGATCGCCGCGGCGGCCGTGGCGACCGCGGCCGCCCTCGGTCATGAAGGCGAACGGGCCGTGGCCGGGTCGCCCGGGGTGGGGATGCGCATGGCTGTGCATCGCTCCCTCCTTTGCTGATTCGTTGTATCGGACAACATCACGATATATCGCAACCTGTCGTTTGTCAACTCGGCGCCCCGCGGCGGGCCGCGTGGCGGGGCGCGTCGTAGAGTCGCCGGCGTGAGCGATCCCAACGCGTTCACCGGGGTCGAGCTCGACCGCGCGGCCGACGGACGCCGGCGCGACGCCGGCTGGCTGGCCGCCCAGCTCGCCCATCCGGACGCCCGCGCCGTCGTCGCCGGGACGGCCGGCGTGCGCGCGGACGACGGCCGCCTGGCGCTGCTCCGCCTCGCCGAGCTCGACGGCCGCGAGCCGATCCTGCTCGGCCTCGGCGACGCCGGCCCCGTGTTCGCCGTCGACGAGGACCCGCCCGGCGAACCCGGCTCCCGGCCGCCGTTCGTGGGCGCGGGCGGTCGGCGCGGCGAGCCGCCCCCCGCCGCCTCGGGCCACCTTCCCCTGCGCGAGGCCGCCGCGGCGCTGTCCGCCGCGGACGCCGGCCTGGTCGCCTACGCCGCCGCGCTGCTCAACTGGCACCGCCGTCACCGCCGCTGCCCGAACTGCGGCGGGGAGACCGATCTCGGCGAGGGCGGCTTCACCCGCCGCTGCCGGGTGTGCGGCCTCGAGCACCATCCGCGCGTCGACCCCGTCGTGATCATGCTCGTGACCGGGGAGGACCGCGTGCTGCTCGGCCGCCAGGCGAGCTGGCCGCCGCGCCGCTACTCGGCGCTGGCCGGGTTCGTCGGCCCGGGGGAGAGCCTCGAGGAGGCCGTCGCCCGCGAGGTCGAGGAGGAGGCCGGCGTCGCCGTCGGGCCGCCGCGCTACCTCTCCTCGCAGCCGTGGCCGTTCCCCGCCTCGCTGATGCTCGGCTTCCACGTGCCCTGGACGTCCGGCGAGCCGGGCGGCACCGACCCCGAGCTGCAGGACGTGCGCTGGTTCACCCGCGACGAGGTCGCCGCCGCGGCCGAGCGCGAGGAGGCCTGGGACGGCGATCCCGAGCACGACGGCGAGCTGCTGCTGCCGCCACGCACGGCCATCGCGCGCCGGCTGATCGAGGCGTGGCTGGCATGACCGAGCAGAGGCTCGACCGCCGCCTCGTCGCCCTGCTCGCCTTCGCCTGCGGCGCCACGGTGGCCAACCTCTACTACGCCCAGCCGCTGCTCGACGTGATCGCCCGCGACCTCGGGACGAGCGCCGGGGCCACCGGCCTGGTCGTGACCGCCTCGCAGGTCGGCTACGCGGCGGGTCTCGTGTTCCTCGTCCCGCTCGGCGACCTCGTGCCGCGGCGCCCGCTGGTCGTGCGCCTGCTCGTGCTCGGTGCGGCGGGCCTGGTCGTCTGCGCGCTGGCTCCGGGCCTCGCCGTGCTGGCGCTCGCCATCGCCGGGGTGGGCGTGATCTCCGTGATCGCCCAGGTGCTCGTCCCGCTGGCCGGAGACCTCGCCCACGAGCACGAACGCGGCGAGGTCGTCGGCGTGGTCATGAGCGGGCTGCTCATCGGCATCCTCACGGCGCGCACGATCAGCGGCTTCGTGGCCGAGGCCGGCGGCTGGCGGCTGGTCTACGCGCTGGCCGCGGGCCTGATGCTCGTGCTCGCGGTGGTGCTGCAGCGTGTGCTGCCCGACGAGGGCGAGCGCCCGGCCGGCTCGTACGGGCAGGCCCTGCGCTCGGTCGTCACGCTCGTGCGCACCGAGCCCGTGCTGCGGCTGCGGATGGTCTACGGAGCGCTGGGCATGGCCACGTTCTCGGGCCTGTGGACGGCGCTGACCTTCCTGCTCGCCGGCGCGCCGTACCACTACTCCGAGGCGACGATCGGGTTGTTCGGCCTCGCCGGGCTGGCCGGCGCGGCCGCCGCCCAGGGCGCCGGCCGGCTCTTCGACCGCGGCCTGGGCCGCCCGGCCACCGGCCTGTTCTGGCTGGCCATCCTCGTGGCGTGGGGCGGCTGTGCGCTGGGCACGCGCTCGGTCGTGCCGCTGCTGGCCGGGATCGTCCTGCTCGACGCCGGCGTGCAGGGCCAGCACATCACCAACCAGTCGACGATCTTCGCGCTGCGGCCCGACGCGCGGTCGCGCGTGACCACGGCCTACATGACCGGCAACTTCACCTTCGCCGCGATCGGATCGGCCGGCGCCTCGCTGGCCTGGTCGGCCGGCGGCTGGGGCCTCGTCAGCGCGCTCGGAGTCGGGCTCGCCGTGCTCGCGCTGCTCGTCTGGGTGGCCGAGAGCCGCCTCGTCGGCGCCGCCGCGCCGGATCCCGCCACGTCCTGACGACGCGGAGCCGTCCCCCGCGGCGGGGATGATGGCGATCGATGCGCCGTCGCATCCTCGCGCTCGCGGTGACGGGCCTCGTCATCTACGGGGTGGCGCCTGCCGTGCTCGACGTGCTCGGCGCCTACAAGCGGCTCGGCGACATCGAGCCGGGGTGGTGGGTCGCCGTCGTCCTCGCGCAGGCCGCGGGCCTCTTCTGCATGTGGGTCGTGCAGGCGATCTCGATGTCGACGCACAAGTTCCGCGCCGTCGCGACGTCGCAGCTCGCGAGCGGCGCGCTCGGCCGCGTGATCCCGGGCGGCGCGGCGACCGCGGCGGCGCTGCAGTACCGCATGCTCCTGCAGGCCGGGATCCCGTCCGGCACGGCGGCGACGGGCCTGGCCGCGGGCTCGCTGATCCTGATCGTCGCGCTCGCCGGCCTGCCGCTCGTCGTGCTGCCGCTGACCTTCGTCGGGCTGCACGTGCCCGAGAAGCTGTGGCAGACCTCGCTGCTGATCGCCGGCCTGTTCGTCGCCCTGGCCGCCGTCGGCTGCGTGCTGCTGCTCTCCGACCGCGCCGTGCGCCTGATCGGCCGCGTGCTCGCCTGGCTGGCCCGGCTGATCCGGCGCCCGGCCGAGGGCGACGTGCCCGCCCGCCTGCTCGCCCAGCGCGAGACCGTCAAGACGACGCTCGGCCGGCGCTGGCCCGAGGCGGTGGCGGCCGCCGCCGGGCGCTGGATCTTCGACTTCCTCACGCTCGTCGCCGCGCTCGAGGCCGTGTCGTCGGGCGCCAGCCTTCCGCTCGTCCTGCTCGCGTACGTGATCGCGCAGCTGCTGGCCCAGGTGCCGCTGACGCCCGGCGGGCTCGGCGTCGTCGAGGCGGGGATGACCGGCACGCTCGCGCTGGCCGGCGTCGGCGCCGGCGCGGCCGCCGTCGCCACGCTGGCCTACCGCCTGGCGTCCTACTGGCTCCAGCTGCCGGCCGGCGCGGTGGCCTTCGTGATCCACCGGCGGACGTTCGTGGAAGGAGGCAGCCCGGCATGAGCGACGATCCCACGCCGGAAGAGGAGTCGGCCGGCCGGCCCGGCGACCTCGCCGTCGAGGCCCACGACACCGGCTACGACGTCCGCTTCGCGCCCCGCCCGCGCGCCGTGCTCTCCATCGTGCTCACGGTCGTCGCCGTCGTCGTCGTGCTCTACCTGATCTACCTGCTGCGCAAGCCCATCGGCTGGCTGGCCGTGGCCTCCTTCCTCGCCGTCGCGCTCTCGGGACCGGTGAACTTCCTCAGCCGCTGGATGTCGCGCGGCAAGGCGATGGCGCTGTCCTACCTCGGGCTCTTCCTCGTGCCGATCGCGTTGCTGGCGATCGTCATCCCGCCCCTGGCGAGCAACGGCGCGACCTTCGTGCGCAAGCTGCCGACCTACGCGCGCGACCTCCAGGACTCGGTGCAGAAGAACAAGAAGCTGCGCGAGATCGACGACAAGTACAACGTCACGCAGAAGCTCGAGCAGAAGGCCAACGACCTGCCGAGCAAGGCGGGCGACGCCGCCAAGTTCCTCGGCGACCTCGGGATCGGCCTGGTCAACTCGCTGTTCGCGCTCGTGACGATCGTGATCCTCTCGGCCTTCATGCTCGCCGGAGGTCGGGACTGGGTGGACGCCGCGCTGCGACGCTGGCCGGAGGACCGGGCCGCGCGCGCCCGCAGCACGCTCGACGACATGGGCGGCGCCGTCGTCGGCTACTGCGCCGGCGCGCTGCTGCAGGCGTTCGTCGCGGGCCTCTCGACCTTCATCGTGCTGACGGTCCTCAGCGTCCCGTTCGCCGCGCCGCTGGCCGTCATCACCGCGCTCTTCGACCTGCTGCCCATGGTCGGCGCGACGATCGCCGCGGTCCTCGTCGGGATCATCACCGCGTTCAGCGGCTTCCCCCTGATCACGATCATCTGGACGGTCTGGGCCATCGGCTACCAGCAGATCGAGAACAACGTGATCCAGCCGCGGATCCAGAGCCGCGCCGTCGGGGTGCACCCCTTCGTCGTCGTCGTCTCGGTGCTCTTCGGCGGCACGCTGCTCGGCGTGGCCGGGGCGATCCTCGCCGTGCCCGTGGCGGCCACGATCCAGGTGCTCCTGCGCGACTGGGCGCAGCTGCGCCACGACGAGCAGGCGCCGGGCGACGCCGAGCCCGAGCCGGCCTGAGCCGGCCCCCCAGGACACTCCCAGGATCGGCCCAGGAGGGGTCCAGGGCGCGGCGCGACCGTGTCGGTCATGCGTCGTCCCGATCTCGTTTCCATGTCGGCCACCGCCCCGCCGGTGGCCGACGGCGTCGACCCGGTCGCCCGCCTCCCGTTCCTCGGCCCCGTCGCCGCGCGCCTCCGCCACGTCGCGCGTGCGCCGCCTGCCCCGGCCCGCGCCGGAGCTGCTCGCCCTGCTCGCGCTCGCCGCCGTGCTCGAGCTCTGGGGCCTGTCCCAGAACGGTTGGGCCAACGACTACTACGCCGCCGCCGCGCGCTCGATGGCCTCGAGCTGGCACGCCTTCCTCTACGGCTCGTTCGATCCCAGCGGGGTGATGACCGTCGACAAGCCGCCGCTGGCGACCTGGGTGATGGCGCTGTCGGTGCGGATCTTCGGCTTCAGCTCGTTCTCGATGCTCGCGCCCCAGGCGCTGATGGGCGTCGCCTCGGTCGGCCTGACCTACGACGTGACCAAGCGGATCTGGGGTCGCGCCGCGGGCTTCGCCGCCGGCCTCGTGCTCGCGCTGACGCCCGGTCAGCGTGGCGATCTTCCGCTACAACAACCCCGACGCGCTCGTGCTGCTCTGCTCGGTCGCGGCCCTGTGGTTCCTCGTGCGCGCCCTGCAGGACGGCCGCGTGCGCTGGCTGGCGCTCGCCGGCGCCGCCGTGGGCCTCGGCTTCGAGACGAAGATGGGCGCCGGCCTGCTCGTCCTGCCGGCGCTCGCCGCCGCGTGGGTGTGGGCGGCGCCGAAGGGCGCCAAGAAGCTGCGCGGCCTCTTCGCCGGGCGGCGTCACGCTGGCCGTCACCGGCCTGGCCTGGCCGCTGCTGATGTTCCTGACCCCCGCGGCCGACCGCCCGTGGATCTCGGGGACGAGCGACAACTCGATCTGGGACCTGATCGTCGGCTACAACGGCCTCGGCCGCCTCGACGGGCAGTCCGGCGGCCCGGGCGGCATGGGCGGCCCGGGCGGCGGCGGTGCCGGGAACATGTTCGGCGGCTCGACCGGCGTCGGCCGGCTCGTCGGCGAGGCCCTCGGCGGCCAGGCGGGCTGGCTCGTCGGCTTCGCGCTGGCCGGCGCCATCGGCATCGCCGTCGTCACGCGCCTGCGCCGCGAGGACATCCGCACCGGCTGGCTCGTCGCCACGGGCGGCGCCTTTCTCACCTGCGCCGTGGCCTTCTCGTCGGCCAAGGGCATCTTCCACCCCTACTACGTCTCGCTGCTCGCGCCGTTCACGGCCGCGCTCGTCGGCGGCACGGTGGGGCTCCTGCGCTCGAAGGCCTTCTCCACCCACGTGATCCTCCCCGCGGCCGTGCTCGCCGGCGTGGCCAGCGAGCTGCTCGTGCTCCGCCACGTCGACGGGTTCGACCGGCTGCCGGTGCTGCTCGTCCTCGTCGGCGTCGCCGCCGCGATCGCGCTGGCCGTGGTCGAGTCGACGCAGCTGCGGGCCGCCGTGCTCGCGCTCGCCCTCGGGGTCCTGCTGATCGCGCCGGCCTCGTGGTCGATCCAGACCGTCGGCCACGCCACGACGGGGACCTTCCCGGCCGGCGGACCCGCCTCGGCCTCGATGGGCGGCGGACCCGGCGGCGGCGGTCCCGGCGGCGCGCGCGGCTTCCGGCCCCCGGCCGGCGCGAACGGCACGCGCGGCTTCACCCCGCCCGCGGGCGGCGTCCCCGGCCGCGCGGCGGCGGGGCCGGCGGCGGGATGTTCGGCGGCGACTCGGCCTCGGTGACGCAGGCGGCCAAGTACGCCAAGGCGCACGGCGGCGGGACCGTCGTCGTCGCCAGCCAGTCGGGGGCGTCGCAGTCGATCATCGCCTCGGGCGCCCACGTCGCCGGCATCGGCGGGTTCTCCGGCCGCGAGAGCTCGGTCTCGATCTCCTGGCTGGCCGGGCAGGTCAAGTCCGGGAACGTCCGCTGGGTGCTCGTCCAGAGCCAGGGCGGCGGGATGCCCAACGACGGCCGCCAGGGCAGCACGAGCGCGCTCGACGCCGTCGCGAAGACCTGCAAGAAGGTGTCGAGCGCCGCCTGGTCGGGCACCTCCGGCTCCGGCACGCTCTACGACTGCTCGGGCTCGGCGGCGGCGCTCGCCGCGGCGGCGTCATGACCTCCGGGCACCTAAAGTCGGCATTCCTGACCAGATATGTCAGGAATGCGCTAGTGTCCATGGCGTGATCGCCGTCGACGTCCATCAGCACCTCTGGCCCGAAGCGGTCCTGCGCGTGCTCGAAGGGCGGACGGTCCCGCCCTGCGCCTCGCGCTCGGGCGGCGCCTGGATCGTCGAGCTCGACGGCGAGCCGCCCTTCGCGATCGTCCCCGGCGACCACGACCCCGAGCGCCGTGCCCAGGCGCTCGACGACCAGGGCGTGGAGCGCGCACTCGTCGCGCTCTCCGCTCCCGTCGGGGTCGAGGGCCTGCCCGCCGCCGAGGCGCTCGCCGCCGTCGGCGCCTGGCACGAGGCGGCGCCGCGCTGCCCGACTCGCTCGGCTTCTGGGCCGCCGTGCCCACGCGGCTCCCGGCCGCCGACCAGGTCGCCGTGTTCGGCGAGGCGCTCGCCCGCGGCGCCGCCGGCCTGTGCCTGCCCGCCTCGCGCCTGGGCTGCCCGCGCTCGGCCGAGAGCGCGCTCGACCTGCTCGCCGCCGTCAGTGCCGCCGGCGTTCCGGTGTTCGTCCATCCCGGGCCCGCCGGCGAGGATCCCGCCTTCCCGTCCTGGTGGTCGCCGGCCACCGGCTACGTCGCGCAGATGCACGCCGCCTGGCACGCCGTCCACGCGCGCGTGCGCCCCGCGCTGCCCAACCTGCGCATCGTCTTCGCGCTGCTCGCCGGCCTGGCCCCGCTGCACGCCGAGCGCACCGCGCGGCGCGGCGGCCTCGGCGCGGCCGACCCGCTCGACGATCCTCGCTCCTTCTACGACACGTCCTCCTACGGGCCGCGCGCGATCCGCGCCATGGCCGAGGCGGTCGGCACCGGCCAGCTCGTGCACGGCAGCGACCATCCGGTCGTCGCGCCGGCGCAGGACGCCGTCGCTCTCGCGCTCGGCAGCGAGGCGGCCGACGTCGTCCGCCGCGACGGGCCGGCCCGCGCGCTCGGCCACGAATGGGTGCCGGCATGAGCATCGCCCGCCCCGCCGCCGATCTGACCGCGGTCGCGCAGGACCTGATCGCCACGCCCGAGCGCTGGCGCCACCTCGTCGTCCACGAGCCCGGCGAGCGCTCCTACGTGCTGCTGCACCGCGACGAGGACGTCGAGATCTACGCGATCGGCTGGATGCACGGCCACGACACCGGCTTCCACGACCACGACGACTCCGAGGCCGTCGTCGCCGTCGCCGAGGGGCAGGTCGCCGAGGAGCGCCTGTCGCTGGCCGGCGTCGTCTCGGAGACCTACGGACCCGGCGAGGCCGTCGCCGTCCCCTCGGCCGCGATCCACCGCGTCCGTCACGCGGGCGCGGAGCCCGCCGTCTCGATCCACGTCTACTCGCCGCCGCTGCGCCGCGTCGGCACCTACGAGGTGGCCGAGAACGGCGCGCTGCTGCGCCACGCCAGCCCCGCCGACACGCCCCTGCGGCCGGTCGGCGCGCTCTCCTAGCGAGGGCTAGCGGTAGACGCTGAGCACGCCGCTCGTGGCGTGGTCGTTCGAGTTCCCGCCGGGCAGGTAGACGCTGCCGCCGGTGACGATCGGCGAGTTCCAGTGCCCGGTGGGCGCGTCGAGGTGGGCGATGCGGTGGCCGCTGCGCGGCGTGTAGACGTTCAGCGATCCGCCCGGGTCGAACACGTAGAGCAGGCCGCCGGCGAGCACCGGGCTCGTGCCGCTCGTGCCGTTGCTCCAGAGCTTGACGAGCTTGCCCTTGTGCAGCGTGAAGGCGGCCGTGCCGCCGTTCGTGGCGACGAACAGGCGGGTGGAGGAGCGCGTGTGCGCGACGGCGGGCGCGGTGAAGACCTGATCTCCGCCCGGCGCGGCGACGATCTGCTTGTGGCCGCCGGTCCGGCGCCCGGCCGCGCCGGTCACGCCGTGCAGGCTCGTCTTGACCGACAGCAGCCGGAGCTTGCCGTCCTTGCCGCCCTGGACGAGGTAGCGGGTGCGCCGGCTCGCGCCGGGCAGCGGCAGCAGCGCGGGGCTGGTCGAGCCGAGGTCGGTGTCCTGCTCCTCGAACTGCTTGAACTCGGCCGGCGTGTAGTGGCGCAGGAAGTGGCCGATCGCGGGGGAGAGCTCGAGCACGGTGTCGCCCCAGTTCGTGCGGCCGTCGAAGCGCCCGTTGCTCGAGGTCGCGTAGACCTTGTGGTTGACCGGGTCGACGACGGCGCCGGCGCGGCCCCAGATCGCCGACTCCTGCGTGGCGCAGGTGCTCGGGTTGATGATGCTGCGGCGGTTCGAGCACAGCGAGTTGAAGACGTGCGCGACGCGGCCCGTCGAGCGGTTGATCGAGAGCACCTTGCCCTGGTAGGGCGGCGCGTCGCCGATGTAGCCGCCGGTCGTCGCCAGCACGTAGCGGCCGGAGATGTTCAGCGCCGAGGCGAGCTTCTCGTGCGAGGGGTTCCGGGTCACGCTCGCCGGCCACGGGCCCTTGCGGACCTCGGCGCCGCTGGCCAGCGAGAGCTTGCGCACGTGGCCGTCGGGCGTGGTGGCGAAGACGTAGCGGCGGCCGGGATCGGCGACCGGGGTGGCCGTGGTGATCTGCGCGGTGCCCTTGAGCCGGTTGTAGGTGGCCGGCGTGTAGGTCCACAGCCGCTTGCCGCTGTGCGCGTCGAGCGCGAAGGTCCGGCCGTAGGTCGTGGTCATCACGAGCACGTCGTGCTTGGCGCCCTTGACCGTGACGCCCTTCAGGGCGATCGGCGAGGAGTCGACGGTGCCCGGCACCTTGAGCCGCTGCTCCTTGAGGCCCTTGACCTGCGCGGCCGACAGGCCGTGCGCCGCGTCGTTGGCACGCGAGGCGGTCAGGCCGAAGCGCGTCCAGTCGCGGAAGGCGGGGGTCGCCGCGGCGCTCGCGCGCTTCGGCGTGGTCGCCGTCGTCGCCGCCCCGGCGGGGTCGTCGCTCGAGGCCTTGGCGCCGCAGGCGGCGAGCGCGGGGATGAGCAGGGCGAGCAGGGCGGCGGATCGGCGCATCCCCTCCACGCTACGGCTCTGGACGGTTGTTCTACGCGCCAACATCGTAAGTTTGGCAGTGCTAAATTAAGAACGTGCCGGTACTCAACCCGACCTCCGCCGCGACCCAGGACTACGTCAAGGCGATCTACTCGCTCGAGCGTCGTCACGACGCGGCCGTCACCACGACGGCACTGGCCGAGCGCCTCGGCGTCACCGCCGGATCGGCCTCGGCGATGATGCGGCGCCTCGCCGACCACGGCCTGGCCGAGGTCGAGCCCTACCGCGGGATCCGCCTGTCGCCCGACGGGCGGCGGATGGCGCTGGAGATGCTGCGCCACCACCGCCTGCTCGAGCTCTACCTATCCCAAGAGCTCGGCATGCCGTGGGACAAGGTCCACGCCGAGGCCGAGCGCCTCGAGCACGTGATCTCCGAGGACCTCGAGGCGCTGATCGCCGCCAAGCTCGGCAACCCGACCGTCGACCCGCACGGCGACCCGATCCCGACCGTCGACCTCGTGATCGACGAGCGGCCGACGCTCTCGCTCAACGACGCCGAGGCCGGCGCGCACGGCTGCTTCGTGCGCGTGTCCGACCAGGACCCGGAGATGCTGCGCTACCTCGACGGCCTCGGGATCGGCTCCCGGCGGCGAACTTCGAGGTCGTCTCGCGCCAGCCGTTCGGCGGCCCGCTGACCGTGCGCTTCGCCGGCGCCGAGCACGTGCTCGGCGGCGGCCTGGCCGCCTCCATGCGGGTCGTGCTGCGATGACGCCGCCGCCCAGCCCCGTCGGCGAGATCGCGGTCCCGCTCCCCCGCAGCGGGTCCGTCCCGGCCGCGAGCGCCCCGAGAAGAGCGGCGGCCGGCTCGGCCGCACCGTCGCGATGCTCGGCCCGGCCTTCGTCGCCGCCGTCGCCTACGTCGATCCGGGGAACTTCGCCACCAACATCTCGGGCGGCGCCAAGTACGGCTACCTGCTGCTCTGGGTCGTGCTCGCGGCCAACCTCATGGCCATGGTCATCCAGTACCTCTCGGCCAAGCTCGGCGTCGTCTCGCACCGCAACCTCGCCGAGGCCTGCCGCGAGCGGTACCCGCGCGCCGTGTCGGTCGGGCTCTGGCTCCAGGCCGAGCTGATCTGCATGTCGACCGACGTCGCCGAGATCGTCGGCGCGTCGATCGCGCTCAACCTCCTCTTCCACGTCCCGCTCGTCCCGGCCGGCGTCATCTCCGCCCTGATCGCCTTCGCCCTGCTCGCACTGCAGACCCGCGGCTACCGGCGCTTCGAGCTGGCGATCAGCGCGCTGCTCGCTGATCGTCCTGGCCGGCTTCCTCTACGAGGTGCTGCACATCGGCCCCTCGGCGAAGGGCTCGCTCGGCGGGCTCGTGCCCGGGTTCGCGGGGACCGAGTCGATCCTGCTCGCCGTCGGCATCGTCGGCGCCACCGTGATGCCGCACGCGATCTACCTGCACTCGGCGCTGACCCAGGCGCGGGGCCCGTCGGCCGACGACGCCGACACGCGGCACAAGCTGCGCATGACCCGGCTCGACATCGGGATCGCACTCGGGTTCGCCGGCTTCATCAACATCGCGATGCTCGCCGTCGCGGCCAAGCTCTTCCACCACGGCGGCACGACCGACGTCGAGACGCTCCAGCAGGCGTACTCGGGCTTTCAGAACCTCGTCGGCGGCGGCGCCGCGCTCGCCTTCGCGGTGGCGCTGCTCGCCTCGGGGATCTCGTCCTCGAGCGTCGGCACCTTCGCCGGGCAGGTCGTCATGCAGGGCTTCGTCCAGCGCAAGATCCCGCTGCTGCTGCGCCGCGGCCTGACGATGATCCCGGCGCTGATCGTGCTCGCCGCCGGCGTCAGCGCGACCGACGCGCTGGTCGCCTCGCAGGTCGTGCTGTCGTTCGGGATCCCGTTCGCGCTGATCCCGCTCGTGCTGCTGACCTCCGACCGCGAGCTGATGGGCGAGCACGTCAACGGCCTCGGGCTCAAGATCGTCGCCTGGACGCTCGCCGCGCTGATCTCGCTGCTCAACGTCTACCTCCTGCTCGAGCACTTCGTCCTGTCCTGACGGCGGGACACTCCCGGGCTGTGCGCACGGTCGCCGCCACCCGCTACGTCACGCCCCTGCGCGAGGGCGGCTCGCTGCCCGGCCTGGTCGAGGCCGACGACGACGGCATGTACGTCGTCAAGTTCCGGGGCGCGGGGCAGGGGCCGCTCGCGCTCGTGGCCGAGGTGATCGGCGGCGAGCTGGCCCGGGCCGCCGGGCTGCGGGTGCCCGAGCTCGTGCTCGTCGACCTCGACCCGGTGCTCGGCGACGCCGAGCCCGACCCCGAGGTCCAGGACCTCCTGCGCGCCAGCGGCGGGCTGAACGCGGGGCTGGACTTCCTGCCCGGCGCGCTGCCCTACGCCCCCGGCGCCGGACCGCCCGCCGATCCCGGCTTCGCCGCCGCGGTCGTGTGGCTCGACAGCCTGCTGGCCAACGTCGACCGCACGCCGCGCAACCCCAACCTGCTGCGCTGGCACGGCAACGTGTGGCTGATCGACCACGGCGCGGCCCTGTATCGCCAGCACGCCTGGACCGATCCCGTCGCCGAGGCGGACAAGCCCTTCGCCATGGCCGCCGAGCACGTGCTGCTCGGCGACGCCGGGCCGCTGCCCGCGGCCGACGCGGCGCTCGCCGCCCCGGTCGACGCGGCCGTCGACGCGGCGGTGGCCGCCGTGCCCGCCGACTGGTTCACCGCCCGCCCGCCCGAGGAGTACGCCGCCCACCTGCACGCCCGCCTGGCCGAGCCGCGGCCGTGGGTCGACGCCGCCGAGGAGGTCCGCCGTGCCGCGTGACCCGTTCCAGTACGTGATCGTGCGCGTCGTGCCCGCCGTCGAGCGCGGCGAGCGGCTCAACGCCGGCGTGGTGCTCTTCTGCCGCGCCCAGAAGTTCCTCGCCGCCCGCACGGCGCTCGACCCGGCGCGGCTCGACGCGCTGGCGCCGGACTGCGACGCGGCGGCGATCGCCGACCAGCTCGCGACGATCGAGCGCATCGCGGCGGGCGATCCCGCCGCCGGGCGCAACGCCGAGATGCCCCAGGCCGACCGCTTCGGGCTGCTCGCCGCGCCGGCCAGCACGGTGATCCAGCCCTCGCCGATCCACACCGGCCTCGCCGCCGATCCCCAGGCCGAGCTCGACCGCCTGTTCACCCGCCTCGTCGGCTGAGCTTCCTACCCTTCGGCGTTCGCCATGCCGATGCCCCGCCTTCATCACGCGCTCGCGCTCGCCCTCGTCGCCGGCTCGCTGACCGGCGTCGCCCTCGGGTGCGGCGGCAGCGACGACTCCGCGTCGACCGACACGACGGTCAACAACACGGCCTCGACCGAGAAGAACACGGCGACGGTCATCCCGGGGCCGACGACGACCGCGACGGCGCCGGCCACGACGACCACCACGCCGGCGAGCGGTCAGGACTCCACGACGCCGACCCAGCCCTACGCCCCCGATTCGGGCGGCGGCAGCGGCAGCGGGAGCGGCGGCGCGCCCGGCGCGGGCGACGACTCGGGCGGCGCGTCGGTTCCGTAGCCGGTCCCTTAGTCTGCCGGGCATGCCCCGGTACGACTACGTCATCGTCGGAGCCGGCTCGGCCGGCTGCGTGCTCGCCAATCGCCTGTCCGAGGACCCGTCGACCCGGGTGCTCCTGCTCGAGGCCGGCGGCAAGGACCGCTCGCCGAACATCAAGATCCCGGCCGCCTTCGCCAACCAGTTCCACACCAAGCTCGACTGGGACTACGCCACCGAGCCCGAGCCCCACGTCGACGACCGCCGGCTCTACATCCCGCGCGGCAAGTCGCTGGGCGGGTCGAGCTCGATGAACGCGATGCTCTACGTGCGCGGGCGCCCGCTCGACTTCGACCTGTGGGAGCGGGGCGGCGCGACGGGCTGGGGCTGGAACGACGTGCTGCCGTACTTCATGCGCTCGGAGGACAACGCCCGCGGGCGCTCGGAGTTCCACAGCGCCGGCGGCGAGCTGGCCGTCAGCGAGCAGCGCTCCCCGCGGCAGATGAGCCGGCGGCTGATCGACGCCTCGGTGGCCGCGGGCATCCCGCGCCGCGACGACTACAACGGGCCCGAGCAGGACGGCGTCTCGATGTTCCAGGTCACCCAGAAGGGCGGCAAGCGCTGGTCGGCGGCCGACGGGTTCCTCAAGCCGGTGCTCAAGCGGTCCAACCTCGACGTCGTGACCGGCGCGACCGTGCTCGGCCTCGAGCTCGACGGCACGCGCGTGACCGGCGTGCGCTACGCCAAGCGCCGCGGCGAGGAGGTCGCCGAGGGCCAGGAGGTCATCCTGGCCGCCGGCGCGATCGGCTCGCCCCAGCTCCTCCAGCTCTCGGGGATCGGGCGCCCCGACGACCTGCGGGCCGTCGGCGTCGACGTCCGCCACGAGCTGCCCGGCGTCGGCATCAACCTCCAGGACCACCCGTTCGTCTCCTACATCTGGGAGACGACCGACACCAAGACGCTCTACGGCGCCGACAAGCCGCAGTACATGGCCGAGTGGCTGCTGCGCCGCTCCGGCCCGCTGACCTCGACGGTGGCCGAGGTCGTCGCCTTCGTGCGCACCCGCGCCGGCCTGCCCGCCGCCGACATCCAGTACCACATGGGCGCGGCCTACTACGAGGACCACGGCCAGGAGGAGTACGACGGGCACGCCTTCGTGATCGCCCCGGTGCTCGTCTCCCCGCAGGCCCGGGGCAAGGTGTGGCTGCGGTCGTCCGATCCGACCGACAAGCCGCGGATCCTCACCAACTCGCTCTCCGAGCAGGCGGACGTCGACTCGCTGGTCGCCGGCGCCGAGCTCGCGCGCGACATCGCCTCGCGCGGCCCGCTGGCCGACGTCGCGACCAAGGAGCTCAAGCCGGGGCCGGGCGTCGTCGACCGGGCGGACATCGAGGCCGACATCCGCCGCCGGCTGATGCTCATCTACCACCCGGTCGGGACCTGCCGGATGGGCCAGGACGAGGACGCGGTGGTCGACCCCGAGCTGCGCGTGCGCGGCCTCGAGGGCCTGCGCGTGGTCGACGCCTCGGTGATGCCGATCATCACCGGCGGCAACACGAACGCGCCGACGATCATGATCGCCGAGAAGGCCGCCGACCTGATCCGCGGCCGCTCGGCGGCCGCCGTGACCGCCTAGCTCAGCGCCTGGCCGATCTGGATCCGGTTGTCCTCGGGGTCGCGGATCTCGGTGCGGCGGACCGCCTTGGGCAGGGTGTCGATCGGCCCGATCTCGATGCCCGCGCCCTCGAGCTCGTCGAGCTTGGCGTCGAGGTCGTCGACGATGATCGTCAGCAGGCCCGAGCCGGCACGCTCGTCGTCGGTGACGACGTAGACCCAGCCCTCGCTGGAGACCTGCCAGACCGCCTCGCGGTCGTTGGGCCACATGTCGGGCTGCCGGCCGAAGAACCGCGCGTACCAGGCGATCGCCACGTCGAGGTGGGCGACCGGGATGCCGGCGAAGAGCGTGGGCACGACTACATCTTTAGCGCCGAGCGCCTCCGGAGCGTTGCTCGGCCGTCTTGGTCAGGCCCTTGACGAGCATCCCGATCACCTGGTTGACGACGACCTGGACGCCCGGCAGGCGCGGCTGGAAGGTGACCGACCAGTCGAGATGGGTGTCGCCGCCGGCCGGGGTGAGGATGACCTTGGCCTCGTAGTCGCGCACGGGCGCGCCGGAGAGCAGCCGGTAGTCGAGGCGCTCGCCGGGCTCGAAGCGGGTGACCTCCTCGCGCAGCGCCGGCCCGGCCGGCGGCTTGAGCTTGCGGATCGCGCCGACGCCGTTGGGTGCCGGGTCGCCCTCGCGCTCGAGCTCGGCCGAGCGCAGCGCGGTCCATCCGGGCATGCCGCGGTGGTCGGCGAGGATCTCCCACACCGTCTCGGGCGGGGCGGCGACGTGTCGGGTGAAGTGAACGCGGGCCATCGGACCTCCGTGTCGTTCGGTGGGCGGTGATCAGGTCGGGGCGCGGTCGGCGGCGTCGGCGCCGGTGGCCGTCGTCAGGCGCTCGGCACCGCCGCTGGCCACGAAGCGTCGCACGAGCGCCGGAGCGAGGATCCGCAGTGCACCCGGGATCCAGTAGGGACGGGGGACGTAGCGCTCGGCGCGGCCGCGCAGCCCGACGTCGACGACGGCCTCGGCGACCTTCTCCGGCGTCGAGACGATCCGCGCCGTGACCGGGTTGGACAGCAGCTCGGTGGCCGGGAAGCCCTCGGTCTTGACGAACCCGGGCAACACGAGCCCGACGTGGACGCCGTGCGCGCGCTCCTCGGCGTGGAGCGCGTCGGTCCACCCGGCCAGGGCGAACTTCGAGGCCGAGTAGGCGCCCGAGCCGCCGCGCGCGACCCGGCCCGCGGTGCTGCCGAGGTTGACGACGGCGCTCGGCTGCGAGGCGCGCAGGAGGCCGAGCAGCGCGTCGGTCAGCCGCACCACCGCGTCGAAGTTGAGCTCCATGGTGCGCCGGACGTTGGCGTAGCCGCGCTCGGCGAACGTGCCGCGCCACGCGGCGCCGGCGTTGTTGACGAGCAGGTTGAGGCGGTCGTGGTGCTCGGAGACGTGCGCGGCGATCCGCTCGGGCGCGTCGTCGTCGACGAGGTCGACGGCGACCCAGGTGACGGGAACCGGCAGCTCGGCCGCGAGCTCGCGCAGGCGGTCGGCGCGCCGGGCCACGAGCACGAGCTGCGCGCCGGGCTCGCGGGCCAGCCGCCGGGCGGTCGCCTCGCCGATGCCGCTCGACGCGCCGGTGATCAGCGCGACGAGGGGACGACCGGCGGCGAGCGGGGCGCGGGGCACCCGGCAGTATCGCCTAGCGCGCCTCGCTCGGCGCCACGCGGAGGATCCGCGCGGGCCAGGCGGGCAGCCACCAGTTCCACTTGCCGAACAGCGAGATCACCGCGGGCACGAGCAGCGCGCGGATGACCGTCGCGTCGAGCAGGATCCCGGCCGCGAGGCCGGTGGCCAGCACCTTGATGTCGGTCTCCGGCCCCGAGGCCAGCGACATGAACGCGAGGAAGAGGATCAGCGCCGCGCTCGTCACGAGCCGGCCGGTGCGCCCGATGCCGCGGATCACCGCCTCCTCGGTCGAGCCGGTGGCGTCGTACTCCTCCCGCATGCGGGCGAGGATGAACACCTCGTAGTCCATCGAGAGCCCGAACAGGAACGCGAAGACCATCAACGGGATCCAGGCCGTGATCGAGCCCGTCGCCGCGATCCCCCAGATCTGCTCGGAGCCGTGGCCCGACTGCCACACGAGCTGCATCACGCCCCAGGCCGCGGCGACGCTGATGATGTTGAGGATCACCGCCTTGAACGGCAGCAGCAGCGAGCGGAACGCCCGTGCCAGCAGGATGAACGTGATGATCGCGATCAGCCCGAGCATCAGCGGGAAGCTGCCGTAGACCGACTTGATGAAGTCGTCGTTCTGCACGGCCAGGCCGCCCACGCGCACGTCCGGCCCGGTGGCGTGCGCGGCGTCGCGCACCTCGCGGGTCAGCGTGCGCCCGGTCGGCGAGCCGCCGCTGGGCACGGTGAAGGTCAGCGTGTCGTGGGTGCCCGAGCGGTTCCAGGACGGGCCGGCCGGCGCGACGGCCCCGTGCACGCCGGGGACGCGCGAGGTCGCGCGGACGATCACGTCGCCCGCGGTGGCGCGCGAGAGGGTCTCGACGGGCAGCATCGCGCCCTGGCCGATGCCCGAGTCCTCGAGCGCGGTCAGGCCGACCCGGGCGTCGCCGGACTTCGCCAGCGTGTCGGGGTCCGAGACGCCGAGCTGGAGGTTCGTGGCCGCGACGACGAGCAGCGCGAGGATCAGCATCGCGCCGATCGCCGCGATCCAGCGGCGGCGGATGACGAGCTTGGCCCACGCCGTCCAGGCGCGCGAGGCCTTGTCGTCGGTGCGCATGCGGTGCTTGTCGAGCTTGGGCCCGATCGAGCCGAGCACGGCGGGCAGCAGGGTCAGCGCGACGATCACCGAGACGAGCGGGATCAGCACGCCGCCGTAGCCGACCGAGCGCAGGAAGGGCAGGGGCAGGGTGACGAGCGCGAGCAGGCCGACGGCCACGGTCGTGCCCGAGAAGACGACGGCGCGGCCCGCGGTCTCCATCGCGCGCAGGATCGCCGCCTCGTTGTCGAGGCCGTGCGTGCGCTCCTCGCGCCAGCGCACGACGATCAGCAGCGCGTAGTCGATCGCCACGCCGAGGCCGATCAGCGCGATCAGGAACTGCACGATCGGCGAGACGCCGGTGAACGTCGTCAGTCCGTAGGCGAGCAGGAAGGCCGTGAAGATCGACGGGATCGCCATGAAGAGGGGCACCACCGCCACGAAGGAGCCGAAGACGAAGGCGAGCACGAGCAGCGCGCCGAGGCCGCCGACGAGCGCCTCGACGAGCACGCCGGGCCCGTCGTTGCCGCCCGAGGTGTTCGAGAGCGCGTCGTAGCCGGTCAGGTGGACCTGCGCCCCGGCGATCGTGGCGCCGGCGATCGCGGCGCGCAGCTTCTTCTCGGCCTTCGGGTTGTCGCCGAAGGGCTGGTCGGGATCGGGGGTGGGGTAGGCGACGGCGAACACCGTGCGGCCGTTCTTGGAGACGAAGGCATTGTTCCCGGTCGAGCCGTAGCCGGCCACGCGGCTGCCCGGCAGCGCGCGGCGGACCTTGGCCTCGAGGCGCAGCAGGGCGCCGCGCTCCTGCGCCGCCGTCTTCCCGGCGGGGAGGGTCACGATCGGGACCAGCGGCGAGGCGTTGCCGCCGGTGCCGCCGTAGGCCTTGGCGATCGCCACGTTGGTGTCCCAGCCCTCCTTGCCCGGGACCGAGAACTTCTGGTCCATGGCCTTCGTGGCCGGCGCCGGAGGACGCGATGCCGACGAGCGTGACGAGGACCCAGCCGATGATGACGATGCGGCGATGGGAGAGCACCCAGCGCGTGATGGAGACGACCATCAATCGTTTCTACCACAAACAATCAGCGCCGTGGTGTAAATTCGAGCACACGCGATGCTGGGTACCGACCGCCCGCCGGCCGAACTCGGGCAGTTCACGGGGTTTCTCCTGAACTGGCTCGGCGCCCGCTCGCGCGAGCGCTTCATGGCCGCGCTCGAACCGCACGGGCTCCACCCCCGCGACTTCGGCGTGATGGTCGTGCTCGCGGCGCACCCCGGGCTGACCCAGCACGACCTCGCCGAGTCCTCGGAGGTCGACCGATCCTCCCTCGTGGCGGTGCTCGACGGCCTCGAGGCCCGCGGCCTGGCCGAGCGGCGCGCCCACCCCGAGGACCGGCGCAAGCGCGCCGTCCACCTGACCGCGAAGGGCGAGGCGGCGTTCCGGACCCTGCAGGGGGAGGCGCGGGACGTCGGCCGCGAGCTGCTCGCTCCGCTCGACGCGGCCGAGCGCAAGGAGCTCCAGCGGCTCTTGCGCAAGCTGGCGCGGATGGACTAACGCTCCATACGGGATCCATCCCGGGCCCGTTTAGGTTGCCGCGGTCCAATCCACCGCAGTCAGGAGCAACGTGTCCAGTCTCAGGTCCAAGCTGACGTACGCAAACGTCATGAGCACCATCGCCGTCTTCGTCGTGCTCGGCGGCACCGCCACCGCCGCCACGATCATCACCGGCAAGCAGATCAAGAACAGCTCGATCACCTCGACGGACATCAAGAACGGGTCTCTGCTCGCCAAGGACTTCAAGAAGGGCCAGCTCAAGCGCGGGAAGACCGGCAAGACCGGGAAGACGGGCGCCGCGGGCAAGAACGGCACCAACGGCACAAACGGCCTCAACGGCCTCCGGGGGATCCAGGGCATCCAGGGGGTGCCGGGCGTCGTCTCGGTCGCCAGCACCGCCGGCCAGATCGAGACGATCGCGGCGCAGACCGCCGGGCGGCACCGACCCGGGGTTCGCCTTCGCCGGCCCGACCGTGACGGTCACCACGACCGCCACCCAGAAGGTGATCTCCTCGTTCACGGGGGTGCTCGGCACCAAGGCGAACAGCTCCGCCCAGCCGGAGACCGACGTCTGCTACCAGAAGGTCACGACCCCTGCGAGCACCCAGCCGATCAAGGAGGGGTCCGACACGGCGACCGACACCGAGAACTACACGATCCTGAAGATCGCCGTGGGCAACCGTGCCACCGGGACCAACCACGTCAAGTTCGTGCCCGGAGCCGGCACCTTCGCCGTCGGCTTCTGCGTCGACAACGCTCCGTTCACTCCGTCCGGCGGCACCGAGACGGACTCGCCGGCGCTGGACGACAACGACTTCGCCCAGGGCTGGGCGATCGTCGCGAACTAGGCGGCTCGCTCGACCGTGCTCGTCCGGCTACGGCCGGACGAGCACCTTGAGCGCCTCGCGGTCGTTCATCTGGCGGTAGCCGTCGGGCACGCCCTCGATGTCGGTGGCGACGTCGAGCACCCGGCCGGGCTCGAGGCGGCCCTCGAGCACGTCGGGCAGGAGCTCGGGGATGTAGGCGCGCGCGGGGGCGATGCCGCCGCTCACGCTGATGTTGCGCACAAAGGCGTCGCGCGCGGCGGGGATCTTCCCGTCCTGCGGGACGCCGACGCGGCCGACGCCGCCGCCGGAGCGGGCGATCTTGATCGCGGTGGCGGTGGACTCGGCGTAGCCGACGCACTCGAGCACGGCGTGCGCGCCGTCGCCCCCGGTCAGCTCCTTGACCTTCTCGATCGCCTCGTCGCCGCGCTCGGGCACGACGTCGGTGGCGCCGAACTCCCGGCCCAGCGAGGTGCGGTCCTCGTGGCGCCCGAGCAGGATGATCCGCTCGGCGCCCAGGCGCCTGGCCGCGAGCACGCCGCACAGGCCGACGGCGCCGTCGCCGATCACCGCGGCGGTCACGCCCTCGCGCACGCCGGCGGCCAGCGCCGCGTGGTGCCCGGTGGCGAACACGTCGGAGAGCGTCAGCAGCGACGGCATGATCGCCTCGTCGAGACCGCCGGGGACGGCCACGAGCGTGCCGTCGGCCTGCGGGACCCGCACGGCCTCGGCCTGGCCGCCGTTCTCCTCGTTGCCCCACACCCCGCCGTGGCGGCACGAGGTGTGCAGGCCCTCCTGGCAGAAGTCGCAGCTGCCGTCCGACCACACGAACGGCGCGATCACCACGTCGCCGGCCTTGACGTTGCCGACGTCGGCGCCGACGTCCTCGACCACGCCGAGGAACTCGTGGCCCATGCGGCGGCCGCCGTCGGTGTGCTCCATCGACTTGTAGGGCCACAGGTCGCTGCCGCAGATGCACGAGTGCGTGATCCGCACGACGGCGTCGGTGGGCTGCTCGATCCCAGGGTCGGGCACGTCCTCGACGCGGACGTCGCCAGCTTCGTACATCACGGTCGCTCTCATGGTTTTCGACTCTACGGTGGAGGGCATGGAACTTCGCGAGCTCGGCACGACCGGCGTCAAGGTCAGCCCCCTCTGCCTCGGGGCGATGATGTTCGGGGACTGGGGCGACCCGGACCACGACGCGGGCATCCAGGTCATCCACCGCGCCCTCGACGCGGGCATCAACTTCGTCGACACCGCCGACGTCTACTCCCGCGGCGAGTCCGAGGAGATCGTCGGCAAGGCGCTGGCCGGCGGCCGGCGCGAGCACGTCGTCCTCGCGACCAAGGTCCACGGGACGATGGGCGACGACCCCAACCAGTTCGGCAACTCGCGCCGGTGGATCGTCAAGGAGGTCGAGGCCTCGCTGCAGCGCCTGCAGACCGACTGGATCGACCTCTACCAGATCCACCGCCCCGAGCCCGGCACCGACATCGACGACACGCTGTCGGCGCTGTCGGATCTCGTCCGCGCCGGCAAGATCCGCTACGCGGGCTGCTCGACCTTCCAGCCCAGCCGCATCGTCGAGTCCCACTGGGTGTCCGAGCGGCGCGGGCACGAGCGTTTCCGCACCGAGCAGCCGCCGTACTCGCTGCTCGTCCGCGGCGTCGAGAACGAGGTCCTGCCGACGTGCCAGCGCTACGGCATGGGCGTGATCCCGTGGAGCCCGCTGGCCGGCGGGTGGCTGTCGGGGAAGTACCGCAAGGGGCAGGACGTGCCGCAGTCCGCGCGCGCCGACCGGATCCCCGCGCGCTACGACCTCGACGACCCCGCCAACCAGGCCAAGCTCGACGCCGCCGACGCGCTGGGCACGCTCGCCGAGGAGGCGGGTCTCTCGCTCATCCACATGGCGCTCGCGTTCGTCATGCGCCACCCGGCGATCACCGCGCCGATCATCGGCCCGCGCACCATGGCCCATCTCGAGTCCCAGCTCGGCGCCGCCGACGTGACGCTCTCCGACGACGTGCTCGACCGGATCGACGAGATCGTCCCGCCGGGCGTCAACGTCAACGCCGTCGACGCGGGGTGGACCAACCCGGACCTGGCGAAGGCGCGTCGCCGCCGGTAGGAATGGGCCCATGGCGGGCCTGACCGAGCGAACCGCGGCCTGGCGCGACGCGGGGACGATCGAGCCGATCGGCGGCCGCGACGTCTTCGTCCGCGAGCGCGCGGGCGACTCCGGCCGGCCGCCGGTGCTCTTCCTCCACGGGTACCCGTCGAGCTCGTACGACTGGCGCCACGTGCTCGGCGGGCTCGACGGCCACCGGCTCGCGCTGTTCGACTTCCTCGGCTACGGGCTCTCGGCCAAGCCGCGCGACCTCGTCTACTCCCTCTCGGTCCAGGCGGACGTCGCCGAGGCGGTGGCCGGCCGCTTCGGTGACGAGGAGGTCGTCGTCGTGGCCCACGACATGGGCAGCTCGGTGGCCACCGAGCTGCTCGCCCGCGACCTCGACGGGACGCTCTCCTTCGCGCTGCGCTCGGTCCTGCTGTTCAACGCGAGCCTCGTGCGCGAGCGGGCGAGCCTGCTGTGGGGCCAGCGGCTCCTGCTCAGCCCGCTCGGGCCGCTCGCCGCGCGCCTGACGAACGAGCGCAGCTTCCGCCGGTCGTTCGCCGGGATCTTCTCCGCGGCGCATCCGCTGAGCGACGAGGAGGCGGCCGACCAGTGGTCGCTGCTGCGCGAACAGGACGGCCACCGGCTCCTGCAGCGGCTCATCCACTACAACCGCGAGCGCGTGACGCCGCCCACCTCCGAGCGCTGGCACGGCGCGCTGCGCGACTGGCCCGGGCGGCTCGGGCTCGCCTGGGCCGAGCGCGACCCGATCTGCACCGAGGACGTGCTCCAGGCCGTCCTCGCGCTGCGGCCGCAGGCGGAGCTCGCCCGCCTGCCGGGCCTCGGGCACTACCCGCAGCTCGAGGACCCGGCGACGGTCGTCGCGGCGATCGACCGTCACCTCGCGGGCTAGGCCGCCGTCGCGTCCGGCTCCGGCTCGCCCCGCTTGCGCACCAGCGACGCGATGATCCCCGCGCCGAGGATCAGCGCCACCCCGGCCAGCGACACGGTCGGCGGCAGCTTGCCCGCGAGCTCGCCGAGCGCCATCTTGCCGCCGATGAACACGAGCAGGACGGCGAGTGCGGCCTTGAGGTAGTAGAGGCGCTCGACGAGGTCGGCGACGAGGAAGAACAGCGGGCGCAGCCCGAGCAGGGCGAACGCGTTGGCCGCGTAGACGACGAACGTGTCGGTCGTGATCGCGAGGATCGCCGGCACCGAGTCGACGGCGAAGAGCACGTCGACGGCGCCGAGGGTGATCAGCGCCGCGGCGCCCATCGAGACGCCCCGCGCGGACAGGCGCCCGCGGAAGCGCTCGACGAGGGCCTCCTCGCCGCCGTGCTCGTGGCGGTTCTGCCACAGCCGCCAGCCGGTCCAGATCAAGAGCGCCGCGAACGGGAAGGCGATCCAGCTGAACGCGTGCAGCGCCGCCGCCCCGACGAAGATGAACACGCCGCGCAGGACGAGCGCGATCAGGATCCCGTAGGTCAACAGCTGCGGGCGGCGCTCCTCGGCGACGCGGAAGGCCTCGAGCACGACGAGGAAGACGAAGACGTTGTCGAGCGACAGCGACTTCTCGACGAGGTAGCCGGCGACGAAGCCCTCGGCCTGGCTCTGGGTGCCGAAGAGCAGCAGGACGCCGGCGAAGGCCAGCGAGAGCCCGACCCAGACGATCGACCAGATCGATGCGTCGCGCACGGTCATGACGCCGTGGCGCCCGCGCACGACGAGCAGGTCGATGGTGAGGAGAACGGCGAGAGCGGCGAACAGGCCGCCCCAGGCGGTGATACCGGACATGCGATGAGACCTCCGCGAGTCGTGTGAACGGTTCGCGAAGGTTTCTCCGGCGGTGAGGCCTGCTGGCGCCGGGTCCGAAGACCGTGCTGACGGCGATCCAGCCGAGGGATACTTCCCTTCGTCGTCTTCCAGGATAGCCTGCCGCGCACCATGAGCGAAGCCACGAACGGGCGTATCCCGCGCGACAAGGAGCAGGACTTCACCCGCGAGATGGCCGACGCCCGGCGGGCGTTCGTGGCCGAGAAGACGGGGGTCGATCTCGAGCACGTCGGGCACTACTCGTTCGACCCCGAGCTCGTGGCCGGCAACGTCGAGCAGTTCATCGGCGTCGCCCAGGTGCCGATCGGCCTGGCCGGCCCGCTCGTCGTCAACGGCGAGCACGCGCAGGGCTCCTTCTACGTGCCGATGGCCACCGCCGAGGGCACGCTCGTGGCCTCCTACAACCGCGGTATGCGGCTGCTGCGCGAGGCCGGCGGCGTGACCGTCACCGTGATGGACGACGCGATGCAGCGGGCCCCGGCGTTCCTCTTCGAGAACGCCCGCGGCGCCCGCGAGTTCGGCGTGTGGATCACCGAGCACTTCGACGAGATCAAGGCCGCGGCCGAGGAGACGACGAAGTCGGGCAAGCTGCGCGACATCGAGCAGTACACGGCCAGCCGGATCCTCTACACGCGCTTCAACTACACGACGGGCGACGCGGCGGGCCAGAACCTGACCGGCAAGGCCACGGCGGCCGCGTGCGCGTGGATCTACGCGAACTACCCGGGCATCGAGAAGTTCTTCCTCGAGTCGAACTTCGCCACCGACAAGAAGTCCTCCCAGGTCAACATGCTGCGCACCCGCGGCAAGCGCGTGGTGGCCGAGGCGACGATCCCCAACAGCCTGTTCGAGTCGGTCATGAACTCGTCGACCGAGCAGCTCTACCGCGCGCGCCAGGTCTCGAACCTCGGCGGGTTCATGTCGGGCGTCAACAACAACGGCGCCCACTCGGCCAACGGGATCACGGCGATGTTCATCGCCACCGGCCAGGACGTGGCCAACGTGGCCGAGTCCTCGGCGGCGTTCGTCTACGCCGAGCACCGCCCCAACGGCGACTACTACTACTCGGTGACGATCCCGTCGCTGATCGTCGCGACCTACGGCGGCGGGACCGGCCTGGCCACGCAGCGCGAGTGCCTCGAGCTGCTCGACTGCTACGGCAAGGACAAGGTCCGCAAGTTCGCGGAGATCGTCGCCGCGACGGTGCTCTGCGGCGAGCTGTCGCTGGGCTCGGCGATCGTCGCCGAGGAATGGGTCAAGGCCCACGACCTGCTCGGCCGCAACCGCCCGTAGCCGGTCCTTAAAGAGAAACGGCCGCCCCGGAGGGCGGCCGTTGTCTCGAAAGTCGAAGCGTCCTAGATGGTCTGGACGCGGACGGCCTTCGGGCCCTTGGGCCCGGCCTCCGACTCGAACTCGACCTTCGCGCCTTCCTGGAGCGAGGCGTAGCCGTCGGAGATGATGCCGCTGTGGTGGACGAAGAGGTCCTTGCCGGGCTCATCGGGAGAGATGAAGCCGAAGCCCTTCTCGTCAGAGAACCACTTGACGGTTCCGGTTGCCATTGCTGTTCCTCCTGAGGGAGTCTGTGCCGTACGCGGAGGATGCTGTTGCAACGATCTGCGGAACGACGTTCTTAGCCGCCAACGGTTGTCAGCGCAGGTTTAACGCTAGCAGCGCGAGGCCGACTTAGCCCCCGTAGTGTCCCGGCCAGTCGTCGTGGCGGATCCGGGTGATCTCGAGGATCTCGCCCAGGGTGCCCCACTCGTCGCGGCCCAGGCGCGACAGCGGCTTGAGCCGATCGATCGCCGGCAGGCCGTCGTCGGCGATCACAGCGGGGTCCACCGCGGCGTGGACGACCCGCCCGAAGACCACGGTGGACTCGCTCATCGCGACCGTCGCGTGCAGGACGCACTCGAGCGCCACGGGCGATCGGGCCACCCGCGGCGGGGCCACCTTGGCGCTCGGCTCGGCCTCGAGGCCGACCGCGGCCCACTCGTCCTCGTCGGGCGGGAAGTTCGTGCCGGTGGCGTTGACCTGCTCGAACAGCCACTCCGGGGTCAGATTGACGACGAACTCCCGCGTCGCCTCGACGTTGGAGAGCGAGTCCTTGCGGCCGACCGACGTGAACTGCACGATCGGCGGGTTCACGCCGGCGACGGTGAAGAACGAGTGCGGGGCGAGGTTGCGGACCCCGTCCGCGGAGATCGAGGACACCCAGGCGATCGGGCGCGGCACGACGACCGACGTCAGCAGCTTGTAGAAGGCGCGGGGCTCGCCGTCGGCGGGATCGATGTCGGTGCGGTCCATCGGTCTAGCGAAGGATGCCCGTGTGGCCGATCGAGTAGCGGCCGGGCTGGGGCCACACGCACATGCCGTGCGGGCCCTTGCCGACCGGGATGCGGTGCAGCAGGCGCCCGGTGGAGGTCGAGATCGCGTAGATCTCGGCGTCGTAGCGGCCGCTGAGCCAGAGCACGCGGCCGTCGGCCGAGACCCCGCCCATGTCCGGCGAGCCGCCGTGCGGAAGGCGCCACTTGCCGATCGGGCGCCGCGTGGCGAACGAGATGCGCGTGATCGACCCCTCCTCGCGGTTGGAGACGAAGAGGACCTTGGAGTCGCGGCTGGGGTAGAGGCCGTGGGCGCCCTTGCCCGTGTGCTCGAAGCGGATCTTGCGCAGGGTGTGGGCGTCGATCAGCCAGACGCCGTTGCTCGCCATGTCGGCCACGTAGAAGGTCCGGCCGTCGGGCGAGAGCTTGACGTCCTGGGGCATCGCCCCGGCCTTGAGCGCGATCCGCTTGACCACCCGCTCGCGCTCGAGGTCGACGACGATCATCCGGCCGGCGAACTCGCAGGACACGAGCGCCCTGCGACCGTCGGCCGTGAAGTCCATGTGGTCGACGCCGTTGCAGCCCGGCACGCGCAGGCGGTGGCGCAGCTTCATCGAGTGCGGGTCGCGGAAGTCCAGCGCGCGGTCCTGCTCGGCCACGACGATGGCCCGGCGCCCGTCGGCGGTGAAGTAGAGGTTGTAGGGGTCGCGCACGCGCATCCGCCGCCCGTGGTGGCCCGTGCGCGGGTCGATCGGGGTCAGCGAGTTGCCCTTGTCGCTGGTCACGAAGAGGGTCCCCAGGTCCCAGGCGGGCGTGACGTGCTGGGGCTCGCGGCCCACGCGGAAGCGCCCGATCACCTTGGCCGTGCGCTGGTCGACGACCGACACGGTGTTCGACTCCGAGTTGGGCACGTAGATCCGCGCCGGGTCCGCGCGCACGCCGGCCGCCAGGTTCGCCGGCCGGTCGGCGCCGTAGACGTCTCCGGGCGTGATCTGCGGCGGGATCGTCCCGGCCCGCGGCGGCACCACCGCGACCGGCCCGCCGGTCGTCGTCGCGGTCGGGAGCCGGCCGGTGCGGACGACCGGATCGGGCGAGCCGCCGCCGCACCCGGCGAGGGCGGCGACGAGCGCGGGAAGCATCCATGCGAGCGAGCGAGGCACGACCACCGGAAGCTAGAAGCTGTACGTTGCGCGCCCGTGACCGCCGCCGAGTACCCGCACTCCATGCGCCTGCAGACGCGCTGGAAGGACAACGACGTCTACGGCCACGTCAACAACGTCGAGTACTACTCGTTCTTCGACACGGCGATCAACGCCTACCTGATCGAGGCGGGCGGCCTGGACATCCACGGCGGCGACGTGATCGGCCTCTGCGTCGAGTCCCACTGCGAGTACACGGGCCCGGTCGCCTTCCCCGAGGAGATCGAGGTGCGCCTGCGCGTCGGCAAGCTCGGGACCTCGAGCGTGCGCTACGAGCTGGCGATCGCCCGGCCCTCCGGCGACGTGGCCGCCACCGGCTGGTTCGTGCACGTCTTCGTCGACCGCGCGGCGCGCACGCCGGTGCCGATCCCGGACGGCCTGCGCGGCGCGCTCGAGCGCCTCGTCGTCGCGGGCTAGCCGCGTCAGGCCGCGGCGGCGGTGGCCTGGCGGCGGCCGCCGTCGCTGCGCAGGCGGTAGCCCGCGCCGCGCACCGTCTCGATCGACTGGACGCCGAACGGCCGGTCGACCTTCTCGCGCAGGTAGCGCACGTAGACGTCGACGACGTTCGAGCGGTTCTCGTAGTCGTAGTCCCAGGCGTGCTCGAGGATCTGGTAGCGGTCGAGCACCTCGCCGGGGCGGCGCATGAACGTCTCGAGCAGCGCGTGCTCCTTGGACGAGAGGGGGATCTCGTCGTCGCCGCGCCACACGCGCCGCGAGGCGGGGTCGAGCCGCAGGTCGCCGGCCTCGAGGACCGTCGGCCGGGCGGGGGAGCCGCGGCGCACGAGCGCGCGCAGCCGGGCCGAGAGCTCGGCGAACGAGAACGGCTTGGTCAGGTAGTCGTCGGCGCCGGTGTCGAGACCCTGCACGCGGTCCTCGACCGAGTCGCGGGCGGTGAGCATCAGCACGGGCGACCACACGCCGCTGGAGCGCAGCCGGCGGCAGACCTCGAAGCCGTCCATCTTGGGGAGCATCACATCGAGGACGATGGCGTCGTAGTTCGTCGCCTCGGCCATCCACAGGGCGTCCTCGCCCTCGGAGGCCACGTCCGCGAGCATGCCGTCGGCCCGCAGGCCGCGGCGGATCAGGCCCGCCATCTTCGTCTCGTCTTCGACCACGAGTACACGCATGCCTCGCAGTGTGCAGGTCGGCTATGAGCGGAACATGAGAGCCGACGAACCCGTGGGCACCGTGCCCTCCCGCTCGAGCGCGGGGAAGGGCAGCTCGAGCGCGACCTCGGCGCCGCCGGCGGCCCGGTTGCGCGCGACGGCGCGCCCGCCGTGGGCGCGCGCGATGGCCTGGACGATCGCCAGGCCGAGGCCGGCGCCGCCCCGTCCGCGCGCCGGGTCGCCGCGCGTGAAGCGCTCGAAGGCGACCGGGACGAGGTCCTCGGGGAAGCCCGGTCCGTCGTCGCGCACGCGCAGCGTGCGCAGGCCCGGCCCGTCCTCGGCCACGAGCTCGATGCGCCCGCGGCCGTGGCGCAGCGCGTTGTCGACGAGGTTGCCGACGGCCTGCTCCATGCGCAGCGGGTCGGCCTCGAGCACGAGGCCGGCCGGCGCCTCGACGAGCAGCTCGACGTCGCGCTCGGCGGCCCGGGCGCCGAACCGCGCCGCCACGCGGCCGAGCAGCTCGCGCGCCTCGATCGGCTCGGGGCGCACCGGCAGCTCGCGCTCGTCCGAGCGGGCGATCACGAGCAGGTCCTCGGCGAGCTGGATCAGGCGGTCGACCTCCTCGGTGGCCGACACGATCGAGGCGTGGATCTCGGGATCGGCGGTGGCGTCGCGGGCGGCGAGCTCGAGCTCCCCGCGCAGGATCGCCAGCGGCGTGCGCAGCTCGTGGCTGGCGTCGGCGACGAACCGGCGCTCGCGGGAGAAGGCGCGGTCGAGGCGCTCGAGCATCTCGTTGAGCGTCTCGCCGAGCCGCGCGACCTCGTCGGCCGACGGCGGCACCGGCAGGCGCGCGCCGAGCTCGGGCGTCCTGATCTCCCGCGCCCGGCGCCGCATCGACTCGACCGGGCGCAGCGCGCCGGCGGCCGCGCCGTAGCCGGCCACCGAGGCGAGCAGGAGCGCGACCGGGCCGCCGATGAGCAGCAGGCCGCCGAGCTGGCGCTGCGCGTCCTGGCTGGGCTCGAGCGACGAGCCGACGACGACGGTCAGCCGCCGCCCGCCGACGGACACCGTCCCCGCCCGCACGCGGGCCTTCTCGTCGCGCGGCGGCGTCGGGCCGATGTCGGCGAACACGGCGCCGCGCTGCGCGCGGCGCACGATCGCGGGGCTGACCAGCGGCCGGGCGCGCAGCGCCGGCGGGGAGTCGAGCACCCGCCCGCGCGCGTCGAGCACCTGGGCGAGGTCCTCGCCCTGCTGGGCCAGCAGCGACCCGCCGCCGTTGCCGAGCCGGGCGGCGCCCGCCTGCTGGACGAGCGCGGCCACGTCCTCGGCGCGCGAGGACAGGCCGTCGTCGACCGTCGCCTGCAGCGTCGAGCCCAGGCGGAAGTAGAGGAACAGGCCCGTGGCGATGAGCAGCAGGGCCATCACCGCGGCGAAGGCCAGCGCGACCCGGACCCGCACCGGGGTGCGGGCGGCCACGGCGGTCAGGCGGCTCCTCACGCCGCCACCTTAAACGGACGGCGTGAGGAAGACCTGAGCCAGAAGCGCGCTCAGCGCGGGGCGTTCGTGGCCTGCGGCTCGGCCGACGGGCTGCCCGCGTCCGACGCGCCGGGCGCGCCGTTGCTGCCCCCGTGGCCGTTGCTCACGCCGAGCTGGGCGGCGATCGCCGAGCCGAGGTTGGCGTCGACCTTGCTCCAGTAGTCGAGCGCGCGCTGCTGCATCGCCGGCGTGACGTCCTGCGAGAGGTGCCCGGCGATGTTGCCCGCCAGGTTCTCGCGGTCGGTCTCGGACAGGATCTCGCGGACGAGCGTGCCCGGCTGCCCGAAGTCGTCGTCCTCGGAGTGCAGCGAGTAGGCCTCGCGGATCATCTCCCCGCCCTCGACGCCCCAGCCGGGGATCTCCTTGGCCGGGTCGGCCGCCGGCGCCGCCGTACGAGTTCGGCGCGTAGACCGGGGCCGGGCCGCTGTGCTCGTAGCGCATGTGCCCGTCCTTGTTGTAGGAGTGCACCGGCGCTCTTGGGCGCGTTGATCGGGAGCTGCAGGTAGTTCGTGCCGATCCGGTGACGGTGCGTGTCCGGGTAGGAGAAGATCCGCCCGAGCAGCATCTTGTCCGGCGACGGGCCGATGCCCGGCACCATGTTCGCCGGCTCGAACGCGGCCTGCTCGACCTCGGCGAAGTAGTTCTCCGGGTTGCGGTCGAGCACGAGGCGCCCGATCGTGACCTCCGGGTAGTCGGCGTGCGACCAGATCTTCGTCAGGTCGAACGGGTTGAAGCGGTAGTCCGGCGCGTCGGCGAAGGGCATGATCTGCATCTTCAGCTGCCACTCCGGCGCGTCGCCCTCCTCGATCGCGTTGTAGAGGTCGCGCAGGTGGTAGTCCGGCTCCTCGGCGGTCATCGCCTTGGCGTCGGCGTCGGTGAAGTTCTCGGCGCCCTGGACCGTCTTGAAGTGGTACTTGACCCAGAACTTCTCGCCGCCGGCGTTCTGCCACAGGAACGTGTGGCTCGAGTAGCCGTTCATGTGGCGCCAGCTCTTCGGCGTCCCGCGGTCGGACATCAGGATCGTGACCTGGTGGGCCGACTCGGGCGACAGGGTCCAGAAGTCCCACTGCGCCTCGTTGGAGCGGCGGTTGGTCGACGGCATCCGCTTCTGCGAGTGGATGAAGTCCTGGAACTTGCTCGGGTCCTTGACGAAGAACACCGGCGTGTTGTTGCCGACGATGTCGTAGTTGCCCTCGCCCGTGTAGAGCTTGATCGCGAAGCCGCGCGGGTCGCGGACGGTGTCGGCCGAGCCGAGCTCGCCGGCCACGGTCGAGAAGCGCACGAAGGCCGGGACCTTCTTGCCGACGGCCGAGAGGAAGTCGGCCGAGCACCACTGGGTGGCGTCCTCGGTGACCTCGAAGAAGCCGTGGGCGCCGCCGCCCTTGGCGTGCACGACGCGCTCGGGGACCCGCTCGCGGTTGAACTGGGCCATCTTCTGGACGACGTAGTGGTCCTGCAGCAGGATCGGACCGTCGGGGCCGACGGTGAGCGAGTGCTCGTCGCTGGACGCGGGGATGCCGGCGTCGGTCGTGGTGGTGGGGCGATCGGGCGGTGTCATCGAAGGCTCTCCTCTGAGTCGGGACGACGCGGTCAGGCCGCGGGGGCCTCTGCGTCGAAGCTACCCCGGGCACGTACGGGACACCGTAAAAGATCTGCCTGTTTCGGGCCGTCCCGCGAGAGCGGATCGGGCGCGTTCTCCTGCGATTCAGGAGGCCGAGCCGCGCCGCAGCTCGCGGAACTCCGCGATCGACAGCGGCGTGGGGTCGGCGCGCTCGGGCTCGGCCAGGCGCTCGACGGCCAGCGGGCGCTCGACCGCCTCGCCGTCCTCGACCTCGACGCGCCAGGCGCCGGCGCCGTCGCGGGCGCTCGCCGCCTCGGCCAGCTCGGTGCCGGCGAAGAGCAGGCCGACGCCGTCGTCGACCCCGTAGCCGGGCGGCAGCTCGCCGTCGCGGACGGCCGCGCGGAAGACCGGGCCGGCGGTCGGGCTCGCCGTGGTAAGTGGACGGAGTTGCGAGTGCGGCAGGAAGCCGAGGCCGGGGGTGACCGCCGGCGGCCCCGTGCGACGTCGTCACGCCGGCCTCGAACCAGCACATCGAGCCGGCGGAGATCCCGCACAGGACGATCCCGCGCTCCCACGCCTCGCGCAGGATCGCGTCGAGCCGGTGCGCGCGCCAGATCGCCAGCAGGTTGAGCAGCGAGCCGCCGCCGACGTAGATCACGTCCTGGGCGAGCAGCAGCTCGCGCGAGGTCGAGCGGCTGCGTGCCGAGGCGGAACAGCGAGACGTGGGTGGGCTCGCACGGCTCGTCGCGGAAGCGGCGGTAGAAGCGACGGATCTGGTCGTCGGGGTCGCCGCTGGCCGTCGGCAGCAGGCAGATCCTCGGATGCCGCGCGGGCGCGGCGTCGAGCACGTAGCGCGTCGAGCGCGGGGTCGCCCGGGCGCCAGGCCGAAGCCGCCGCCGCCCATCGCCACGATCGCGCCGCCGGTCGGCGGTCATGCCATCGCCGCGAGCCTCCGTCACGGACTCGGCCGGGCCGCCGAGGTAGTCGGCGGCCAGCGGCAGGCGCTCGACGCCGCCGTCGACGCAGGTCATGCGGTAGGCCCGGGCGCCGGGGCGCGAGGCGACCACCCGGGCCAGCCGCGCGCCCTCGAAGTGCAGCGCCGCGCCGTCCTCGACGGCGAAGCCCTCGCACACGCCGCCGCTGACGAGCAGCTCGCGGTAGGCGGCCTCGCGCTCGGGCTCGGCGTCGAAGTGGACGGTGTTGCTCCAGGGCAGCAGGCCGAGGCCCGCGCACCGCCTCGGGCGCGCCGTGGAACGCGGTCACCCCGACGTCGAACCAGCACAGCGACCCGGCCGACAGCCCGCACAGCACGACGCCGCGCTCCCACGCCTCGCGCAGCACGAGCGGCAGCCCGTGCGCGCGCCAGGCGCCGAGCAGCGAGATCACGCTGCCGCCGCCGACGTAGATCAGGTCCTGCTCGAGCAGGTGCGCGCGGATGTCGGGCGCGCCGCCGTCGCGGCGGAACAGGGACACGTGCGACGTCTGGCAGCCGCGCGCGCCGAACGCCTTGTAGAAGCGCACGATGTAGTGGTCGGCGTCGCCGCTGGCCGTGGGCAGGAAGCAGACCTTCGGGCGCCGCCGGCGCACGAGGCCGGCGACGTAGTCGTCGAGCAGGGGGTTCTTGGGCTCCATCGAGAAGCCGCCGCCGCCGAAGGCGACGATCTGGCGCACCGGGTCCGACATCGTCCGACTCCTCTCTGCGCTGACGCTGCCAAGACCAGCATGCCCGTCGGCTCGTGCGGTCTGTATCGACCGTCGGTCCCGAGCCGACGCCCCCGCGCTCGACGCTGTGTCGAGACTAGGCGACGGCGGAGACGGCCGCCGGCGCGTGGCGCTGCGCGGAGTAGCGCACCGCGGCCTGCACGAACGCGGCGAACAGCGCCGCGTGCGGGCGGCGGCCGGTCAGGGACTCGGCGTGCCACTGGACGGCGACGACGAACGGCCGCGAGGGATCCTCGAGCCCCTCGATCGTCCCGTCGCTGGCCCACGCCGTGGGCACGAGGCCCTCGCCGAGGCGGTCGACGGCCTGGTGGTGGAACGAGTTGACCGTCGTGCGGTGGCGGTCGAGGATCGAGGCGAGCTGCGGTGCCGCGCTCGATCCGCACCCAGTGGGTCGTCCGGCCGCCGGCGACGTCCTGGCGGTGATGGACGCGCTCGCCGACGCGGTCGGGCAGGTGCTGGATCAGCGTGCCGCCCCGGGCGACGTTGAGCAGTTGCAGCCCGCGGCAGACGGCGAGGATGGGAATGCCACGGTCGAGCGCCTGGCGGGTGATCGACAGCTCGATCGAATCGAGCTCGGGCCACGTCGGCCCGAGCTCCGGGTCGGGCTCCTCGCCGTAGGCGGACGGGTGGATGTCCGGGCCGCCGGAGAGCAACAGGCCCGAGGTGCAGTCGAGCAGGGGGTCGATCGTCGCGTTGGCGACCGGCGGGACGATCACCGGCACGCCGCCGGCCTGCTCGACGGCCTGGGTGTACTGCAGGCCGAGCGCGATCTCGCGGTTGGGCGGGCTCGCCGTGCTCGGTGCGGGTGACGGCCGCCTTCTCGCGCAGCTCGGAGGACGAGCAGGCGATCAGGGGCCGGTTCGCCCCGGGCGCCCAGGGGATCGTTGGAGCGGCCACGGCCATCTGGCCCTGGTGTCTACCGGTCTTCGCGGACGTCGGTGTCGGCCGGTCGTACAACATCGTCTCGGGCCGGTTGTCCACCGCGGAGGGCGGTGAAACCTGACCGGCTTCTTTCCGGATCGACCGAAGGGCCTACGACCGCAGGGGAGGTTTGTCCATGAGGACGGGGTAGCGCCGGCAGTGCGAGACGAGACTGGATGAATGGACCCCGGCACCGACAGCGCGGCGGTTCGCCACTGGTCGCGCTGGCGGCCGCACCCCTCGGGGGCGGCGTTCACGCTCGGGGTCGAGGAGGAGCTCATGCTCGTCCATCCCGAGGGCTGGAGCCTCGCCCACCAGGTCGACCGGGTGATCAGCGCGCTCGAGCCCGGCGTGGCGGCCCACGTCACGACCGAGACGCACATGTCGGCGCTCGAGCTCGCCTCCGGCGTACACGAGACCGCGGGCGGCGCGGCCGAGGAGCTCACGGCCCTGCGCCGAGGTCTCGACGACGGCATCGCGCCGCTCGGCCTGCTGGCCGCCGGCTCGGGCACGCACCCCTTCGCCGTCTGGCACGACACGGTCGTCTCGACCGGGGACCGTCAGCGCCAGGTCTACGGCTCGATGCGCGAGCTCGCCCGGCGCGAGCCGACGTTCGCGCTCCACGTCCACGTCGGCATCGCCGACCCCGAGCGCGCGATCGTCGCGGCCAACCGGATGCGCGCGCACCTGCCGCTGCTGCTCGCGCTCTCGGCCAACTCGCCGTTCTGGCAGGGCCGCGACACCGGCCTCGCCTCGGCCCGCACCCCGCTCTTCCAGGCCTTCCCGCGCGTGGGGATCCCGCGGGCGTTCGCCTCCTACGACGAGTACGTCGAGGCCGTCGACGTGCTCGTGCGCTCCGGCGCGTTCCCCGAGCACACGTTCCTGTGGTGGGACGTGCGTCCCCAGCCGCGGCTGGGGACGATCGAGATCCGCGTGATGGACGCCCAGGCGACCTCCGAGGCCACGGCCTCGCTCGTCGCGCTCGTGCAGTGCCTCGTCCGGCTCGAGTCCGAGGAGGGCTACGCGTCGCCGCGCTTGCTCGCCCAGCCCGAGGTGCTGGAGGAGAACCGCTTCCTCGCCGCCCGCGACGGCGTCGAGGCCGAGCTCGTCGACCCCGACGAGGAGGCGCTCGTCCCGCTGCGCACGGTCCTGTCCCGCCTGCTGCCGGCCCTGGCGCCGCACGCCCAGGAGCTCGGCTGCGCGGCGGAGCTCGCCGGCGTCGAGGCGCTGGCCGAGTACCCCTCGGCCCGCCGCCAGCGCGACGTGTCGCGCGAGCCCGGCCGCCTGCCCGGCCTGGTCAAGCGCCTGGCCAAGGACTTCGCGCCGTACCCGGCGCTGTAGACCTCAGAGGATCGGGAGGTAGCGCTCGAGCTCCCAGGGCGTGACCTGGACGCGGTAGTCGTCCCACTCCTGGCGCTTGATCTCGACGTAGCGGTTGAACATGTGCTCGCCGAGCGTGCGCAGCACGAGCTCGGACTCGGCCGTCAGCTCGATCGCCTCGCCGAGCGTCTCGGGCAGTTGCTCGATCCCCAGCCGGCGGCGCTCGTCGGGGGAGAGGTGGTAGAGGTTGCGCTCCATCGGCTCTGGGAGCTCGTAGCCGTGCTCGATGCCCTCGAGACCGGCCTGGAGCAGGACGGCGAAGGTCAGGTACGGGTTGCACGCCGGGTCGGGGCAGCGCAGCTCCATGCGCGTGGCCTGCTCCTTGCCCGGGTGGTAGAGGGGGACGCGCACGAGCGCCGAGCGGTTGCGGCGCGACCAGGCGGAGTAGACCGGGGCCTCGTAGCCGGGAACGAGGCGCTTGTAGGAGTTGACCCACTGGGCGAAGATCGAGCAGATCTCCCGCGCATGGCGCAGCTGCCCGGCGATGAACGACTTGCCCACGTCGGAGAGGAACCAGGGGTCGTCGGGGTCGTAGAAGGCGTTCTTGCCGTCCGAGAACAGCGACTGGTGGGTGTGCATGCCCGAGCCGTTCTCGCCGAACAGCGGCTTGGGCATGAACGTCGCGTGCCAGCCGTACTTGAGCGCGAACTCCTTGACGGTGATCCGGTAGGTCATGCAGTCGTCGGCCATCTTCAGCGCGTCGGCGTAGCGCATGTCGATCTCGTGCTGGGAGGGCCCGACCTCGTGGTGGGTGTACTCGACGTGGATCCCCAGGCGCTCGAGCGCCAAGACCGTCTCGCGACGGAGATCGGAGCCGGCGTCGAGCGTGGTCAGGTCGAAGTAGCCGCCCTCGTCGAGGACCTCGGTGCCCTTGGAGTCCTTGAACAGGAAGAACTCGAGCTCGGGCCCGACGAAGAAGTGCTGGAAGCCCATGTCGTTGGCGCGCGCGACGGCGCGGCGCAGCACGTGGCGCGGGTCGCCCTCGTACGGCGTGCGCTCCGGGGTCAGCACGTCGCAGAACATCCGTGCCACGCCGGTGTCGCCGGTGCGCCAGGGCAGCACGGCGAACGTCGTCGGGTCGGGCATCGCGATCATGTCCGACTCCTCGATCGCGTTGAAGCCGGTGATCGACGAGCCGTCGAAGCCCATGCCGCCCTCGAAGGCGTCGTCGAGCTCGGAGGCGTTGATCGAGAAGGACTTGAGCTGGCCGAGGACGTCGGTGAACCAGAGCCGGACGAAGCGGATGTTGTTCTCGTCGACGAGCGCCCGCACGTCGGCGGGCGTCGCCGGATCGTCGGGGCTCACCGCGGGACCCGCCGGTCGCGGACGGCGCCGTCGCCGGGCTGGCCGGGGGGCGCCGCGCGATGGCCGTCGCCGTTCGGCTCGGCCGGCGGGGAGGCGAGCGCCACCTCGTCGAGCCGCGCCAGCCGGTAGCGCCGCAGCGGCTCGTCGCGCCCGCCCGGGACGAGCACGATGCGCGTTCGTCGAGGGGTCGTCATGCCATGGAGCATCGACCTCCCCGCCCTCCGGCGGTACCGCCCGCAGGGCCGAAATGCCTGCAACGAGCCTCGCCCTCGTGTCGAGCGCCGCCGGCGTCATCGCGGCAGCCTCGGGCCGAGCACGCGGAAGGCCTTGAGGCCGAGCGAGAGCCGCTCGCGCTCCTCGGAGGCGCCGGGGTCGAGCTCGGTCAGCTCGCGGATCCGCTCGAGGCGATAGGCCACGGTGTGGCGGTGAGCGTAGATCGCCGCGGCGGTCTGGTTCATGTTGCAGTTGTGGGCCAGGTAGGCCTCGAGCGTGCCGACGAGCTCGGTGCGGTACTCGGCGTCGTAGCGCACGAGCGGGCCGACGGTCTGCTCGTACAGGCGGCGCACCTCGTCGGGGTGGGAGGTGACCGCCTGGAAGAGGAGGCGGTAGGTCGCCGAGCGGATCTCCTCGCGGCGCTCGTCGCTGGCCTGTCCGATCACGTCGAGCATGAGCTCGGCCTCCTCCATCGCGCGGGCGAGCAGGCGCGGATCGCGGGTGTGGCCGGAGAACCCGACGAGCGCGTGCTGGTCGAGCGCCTCGGCCACGCGCCGCGCGGCGGCCAGCGCGCCGTCGGCCGGATCCTCGCGGCCGCGCGGCGGCAGCAGCGCGTAGACGCGGCCGTCGACGTACTCGGCCAGCGCGTTGGGCGCGCGGTCGAGGATCAGCGCGCGCACGAAGCGCGGGCGCTCGCCGGTGGGCTCGGCGCACAGCGCGACGGCGCCCTCGACTGAGATCGGTTCCGAGGCGGCGCGCGCGGCGCAGGAGATCCTGCTCGGAGAGATCGGTGTGCGTGCGCAGGAGCTCGATGAACGAGCCCTGCCGGGCCTCGTCGGCCTCGTCGCGCGCGGCGGCCACGGCGAGCTCGGTCAGGGTGGCGATGGCCGCGTAGGCGAGGATGTCGCCGGCGTGCGCCGACGGCTCAGGCCCGCCGGGGGCGTCGAGCAGGAACACGCCGCCGACGCGCTCGTCGCCGGTGCGGACCGGCGCGTCGGCGAGCACGCCGTCGACCGGCTCGGCCTCGCGGCCGCCGAGCTCGCGCCGCACGCGGGAGCGCAGCTCGGCGAGCAGGCCCTCGGTGCGCGCGTCGCGGGGAGAGACGACGTCGCCGAGCTGGGGCACGACGATCGCCACCGGCGCCTCGCGCCGCCTCGGCGGCGAGCTCGGCCACGCCGCGCAGGCCGCCTCCGGCCATGACCGACTGCACCATGTCCTGGTGCAGGCCGCGCACGCGCTCGGCGGCGTCTTCGGTCGTGGGGGAACCGGTCATGGAACGATGCTGCTGCGCGCGCGAGGGCGTTCCCTTGGACGGCTGGACAAACTCGCGGGGGTCGCAGTTCGCCCCCGCGTCGGCAATCCGGCCGTGTGGACCGCCGGTCGAGCGCCGCGGTGCCCGGCTTGGCCCGCGGCCTCATGGTCGACCCATGGCGAGGGTGCCACCGTGGACGCATGCCGCGCCTCTCCGCCCTGGACGCGTCGTTCCTGCGGGTCGAGACGCCGAGCGCGCACATGCACATCGGCTGGCTCGCGCTGCTCGACGCGCCGGCCGGCGGCGCGCTGTCGGTCCGCGCCGTCCGGGCCAGGCTCGCCGAGCGCCTGCATCTCGCGCCGCGCTTTCGCCAGCTCGTCGCCGACGGGCCCGCCGGGCTCGGCGGGCCGCGTTGGATCGACGACGCGGACTTCTAGCTGGCGCGTCACGTCACGACCGCGTCTTCGCGGACCCACACCGAGGCCGAGCTGCGCGCCGCGGCCGACGCCGAGCTCTCGACGCCGCTGCCGCGCGAGCGCCCGCTGTGGGCGCTCCACGTGATCCCCCGGGTCGAGGGCGGCCGCTGCGCGATCGTCGGCCGCGTCCACCACGCGATGGTCGACGGGCTCGCCGCGGTGCAGCTCGGGATGCTGCTCTTCGACGGCGAGGCGGACCCGCCGCCCGCGGCGCCGCCGCCCGACTGGCGCCCGAGCACGACGGGCCCGGTGCGGCGCGCCGCCGAGTCGGCCGCCGACGTCGCGCTCGACCAGTTCCGCGCCGCGCGGTCGCTGGCCGCGATCGGGCGCTCGCCGGGCCGCGGCGTGCGGATCGCCGACGGCATGCGCCGCGCCGCGCTCGGCCTGGCCGACGACCTCGCGCATCCGGCGCCGGCCTCCTATCTCAACGGCCCGATCGGCCCGCGCCGCACGCTCGTCTCCACCCGGCTGCCGATGGACCGGCTGAACATCGCGCGGCGCCGCGCCGGCGCCTCGGTCAACGATGCCGTGCTCGCCGTGGTGACCGGCGCGCTCGGACGCCTGGCGCAGGCCGAGGCGGCGCGCCCGAGGACGTGCGGGCGATGGTGCCGGCCAGCGTGCGCGGCGACGCGGGCGCGGCCGACGGCAACCAGATCGCCTTCGTCTTCGTCGACCTGCCGGTCTCGGTGGCCTGCCCGCGCGAGCGCCTGCGCCGGATCGCGCGGCGGATGGAGCGACGTCAAGTCCGACGGCCGCGTCGCGGGCTCGGGCGCGCTGCTCGGGATGCTCGGCGGCCTGCCCGCGCCGCTGCAGTCGCGGGCCGCGCAGTTCGCCGCGAGTCCGCGGCTCTACAACCTGACCGTCTCCTGCCTGCCCGGCCCGCCGATCCCGCTGTGGGTCGCGGGCGCGCGCGTGAAGGAAATTGAACCGCTGATCCCGATCCCCGACCGCCACGGGCTCGCCGTCGGCGCGCTGTCCTACGACGGCGGGCTGTCGGTGACGGCCTACGCCGACCCGGAGGCGCTGCCCGCCGCCCGCGCGTTCGGCGAGATGGCGGCCGACGCGGCCGACGAGCTCGAGTCCGCGCTCGACGTCGGCCTGAGCGCGGCGGAAGACCAACGAGCGCAGCGCCACGTAGCGGGTGACCGTCGCGCAGGCGCTCGCGGCGACGAGCACGGCGAGCTCGACGCCGCGTGATCGGCGTGCCGTCGAGACGGTGCAGGACGTCGAGCGCGGCGCTCGTCAGCGCGAGCGTGAGGGCGAAGACGACGAAGCCGCCGGCGTGGTCGCGCACGAGCCCGTGGCGCTCGCGCAGGCCGAAGGTCAGGCGGCGGTTCGCGGCCGTGTTGGCGACCGCCGTGACCGTCAGCGCGGCGGCGTTCGCGCCGTCGGCGCCGAGGGAACCGCGCAGCGCCAGGTAGATCAGCGCGTAGGCCAGCGTGCTGATCGCGCCGATCAGCGCGAAGCGCACGATCCGGCTCGAGAGCGAGCAGCCGGCCGACGCCGCGCAGGTCGGCGAGGGCGGTGGGGACGATCTTCACCCGCGAGTCGGGGTCGTCGACCCAGTCGACGGGAACCTCGTGGACGCGCAGGCCGCGGCGCTGGGCCTGGACGAGGAGCTCGGTGTCGAAGAACCACGCCTCGTCGCGCACGGTCGGGCAGCAGCTCGCGCAGCACATCGGCGCGGCCCGGCCTTGAAGCCGCACTGCGCGTCGGAGAAGCGGGCGTTCAGGGCCGCGCGCAGCAAGACGTTGTACGAGCGCGAGATCAGCTCGCGCTTGGGCCCGCGGACGACCCGGGCGCCGCGGGCCAGCCGGGTCCCGATCGAGAGGTCCGAGTGGCCGGAGACGAGCGGGGCGAGCAGCGGCAGCAGCGCGCGCAGGTCGGTCGACAGGTCGACGTCCATGTAGGCGAGGACGGCGGCGTCGCTGCGCGTCCACGCCGTGCGCAGCGCCCGGCCGCGGCCGGGGCGCTCGAGGTGGAGGACCTCGACGCCGTCGTCGGTCGCGGCCAGGCGGCGGGCGATCTCGAGGGTCGCGTCGCGCGAGGCGTTGTCGGCGATCGTGACGCGCCAGGTGAACGGGCAGCTCGTCGACGAGGAAGGCGCGCAGCCGGTCGATCGAGCGCTCGAGCGTGGCGGCCTCGTCGCGGACGGGGACGACGATCTCCACCTGCGGCGCGGGCCGCGGGACGGCGAAGAGCGGGGTGACGCCGGCGCGGTCGGAGCGGGTGGAGGAGGTCATGGCTCCAGGTTCGCCGCGGGGCGTGGCCGGGCTTGGCCGGGCCTGGGAATCCCCTGAGCACGACGAAGCCCGGCCGTGGGGCCGGGCTTCGTTGGGTCATGCGCCGCTGCTGGGGACGGTGCGCCGGGATCAGGTGAGGGCGGGAACGGCCGCGGTCCGGGCCGGCAGCTCGACCACGAACGACGCCCCGCCGCCGGGCGCGTCGCCCGCCTCGACCGAGCCGCCGTGCGCCCCGACGACGCCGGCCACGATGGCCAGGCCGAGGCCGGCGCCGGCCGGGCCCCGCTCGCGCCCGGCCCCGCCCGAGCGCCGGAAGCGCTCGAACAGGCCGGCCGGGTCGCCGCCCGGCAGGCCGGGGCCGTGGTCGCGGACCTCGAGCCGCGCGACGTCGCCGCGGCGGGTCACCGAGATCTCCACCGGCGTCCCGGCCGGGGTGTGCACGAGCGCGTTGCGCAGGAGGTTGGCGAGGACCTGGCGCAGGCGGTCGGGGTCGCCGGGCACGATCACCGGCGCGGGCGCCTCGACGGTCACGGGCCGGCCGGGCTCGGTCGCGCGCGCGTCGGCCGCGGCGTCGGCGCGCCAGCGTGGTCAGGTCGACGTCGACGCGCTCGCCGCCCGGGCAGCTCGTCGAGCCGCGCGAGCGTGAGCAGGTCCTCGACGAGCACGCCCATCCGCGCGGCCTCGTCCTCGATGCGCCGCATCGCCGTCGCCGTCTGCTCGGGGTCGGCCGCGGCGCCCATGCGGAAGATCTCCGCGTAGCCGCGGATCGACTGCAGCGGGGTGCGCAGCTCGTGCGACGCGTCGGCGATGAACGAGCGCAGCCGGTCCTCGCTGGCCTTGCGCTCGCGGAAGGCGAGCTCGAGGCGGTCGAGCATCGCGTTGAGCGCGACGCCGAGGCGGCCGACCTCGTTGTGTCGTCGGCGTCGGTGACGCGGTGGGAGAGGTCGCCGCCGGCGATCGCGCCTGCCGTGTCGGCCATGCGCTCGAGCGGGCGCAGCCCGAGCCGCACGAGGAAGACGCCGCCGGCGGCCAGTCGCGGCGAGCACGCCGGCGATCACGAGCGCCTCGACGAGCAGCAGCCGGTTCAGGGTCTGGTCGACCGAGCGCATCGGCACGGCGACGATCGTCGTCGACGTGCTCCCGCGGGTCGTGCGTCCGCCGAGCACCCGGTAGTGCAGGTTCGAGCCGTCCTTGGCGCCGACGGTGAACAGGCCGCGGGGCAGCGTCTCGGGAAGATCGGGCGGCGAGAGCGCGCCCTGGCCGTAGCCGAGCGTCACGGTGCCGAGCACCGCCCGCTCGCCGAGCGGCGCTGGCCGTAGGTCTGCGGCGGCAGGTCGATGCTCGGCGCCGCGCCGCCGCCGGGTCCGCGGCCGCCGAAGCTGCCCTCGTCGCCGTCGTTGGGCGCCCGGGATCGCTGACGCCGTTGGCGTCGAGCGCGCGGTCGACGGGGAAGAGCGCCGCGCGCGTCTGCGAGTCGATGCGGTCCTCGAGGAACGACTTCTGCTCGGCGTAGGTGATCCCCGCGAGCAGGATCATCCCCGCCGCCGTCGAGGAGGAGCAGCCCGCCGACGAGCCGCGCCCGGAGGGACATCGCTGCGGCTAGCTCCTGGGCTCGCGCAGCGCGTAGCCGACGCCGCGCGCCGTGTGGATCAGCGAGGGACCGTGGGCGTCGAGCTTCTTGCGCAGGTAGGAGACGTAGGTCTCGAGCACGCGCGCGTCGCCGCCGAAGTCGTAGTCCCAGACGTTGTCGAGGATCTGCGCCCGCGTCAGCACCCGACGCGGGTTGCGCATGAGGAAGAGCAGCAGCCGGTACTCGGTCAGCGTCAGCTCGACGGGCTGGCCGGCGCGGAAGACCTCGCGGGTGTCCTCGTCGAGCTCGAGGTCGGCGAACGTCAGCCGGCTGCTCTCGGGCTGGGCCAGGCCCGAGCGGCGCAGCACCGTGCGGATCCGCGCGACGAGCTCCTCCAGGCTGAAGGGCTTGGTCACGTAGTCGTCGCCGCCGCTGGTCAGGCCGCGCACCTTGTCCTCGGTCGCGTCGCGCGCGGTGAGGAAGATGATCGGCACCGCGATGCGGCGGTCGCCGAGCCGCCGGGCGACCTCGAAGCCGTCGAAGTCGGGCAGCATCACGTCGAGCACGATCAGGTCGGGGCGGAAGGCCTCGACCTCCTTGAGCGCGTCGCGGCCGTCGCCGGCGGTCGCCACCTCGAAGCCCTGGTAGCGCAGCGCCATCGCGACGACGTCGGCGATGTTGCGCTCGTCGTCGACGACGAGCACGCGGTGGGTGGCGGTGGTCGTGGCGGGTGGCTCGGCGATCGACATGCGCTCAGGGTGGCGACTGAGCCTGTGCGTTTCCTGAGTGTCCCCTGTGAGGACGCGCTAGGCCAGGGCGAACACGCCGCGCAGCTCCTCGAGCGCCTCGCGCATCCAGTCGGTGAGCTTCCACAGGTCGGGCATCTGGTCGCGGTCGGCGAGGATGCCGACGTCGAGGCTGCCGAGGTAGCTCATCACCGTGATGTTCAGGCCCATCCCGTCGGTGATCACCGACACCGGGTAGTTGGCCACGAGCCGGCCGCCGGCCATGTAGATCGGGATCTGCGGGCCGGGCACGTTGGAGACGACGACGTTCCAGGTCGGGCGGCCGGCGCGGCTCGTGCTCAGGCGGAAGGTGACCTTCGCCGCGCGGGAGAAGACCGCCGGCGGGATGAAGTTGTTGGCGTCCTGGAGCAGCTCGGCGGGCAGCGCGCGATGGCGCTCCTTCATCCCCGACAGCGCCTCGTGGGTGAGCTGCAGCCGCGTCAGCGGGTCGCTCTCGTTGGTGAACAGCTCGGCGGCCATGAGCAGGATCCGGTTGCCGTAGGTCCCGACCTGGTCCTCGCTGCGCACGGACACGGGGATCTGGGCGACGAGCGGCTCCTCGGGCAGCTCGTCGTGCTCGACCAGCCAGGAGCGCACCGCGCCGGCGCAGATCGAGACGACGACGTCGTTGACCGTGCAGCCCGCGGCGTTCTTGACCTCCTTGACCTCGTCGAGCGAGAGCCGGGCGAAGGCGAAGCGGCGGTGCGCGCTGATCGGGCCGTTGAACGTCGTGCGCGGCGCCTTGAGGTCGCCGCGCAGCGCCGGGTTGGGGCCCTTGCGCCCGGCCAGGCCCATCGCGCGCGCCGTCGTGCGGCCCAGGGTCCCCGCGCCGGGCAGCGTGGCGAAGGGCGTGTCCTCGATGTTCGGCACCGTCGCCGGGAGGGCGCGCAGCGCGCGCAGCGGGTAGCGCGGAAGCCCGAGCAGGCCGCGGCCGAGCATCTCGAGCCCGCTGGGCGAGGACTCGCCTTCGGGCAGCGAGGCGTCGGGCAGCTTGGGGCCCTCCGGGGTCAGGTCCAGGAGCAGGCCCATGATCTCGGCGCCCGAGATCCCGTCGATCAGCGCGTGGTGGATCTTCGAGAGCACGGCGACGTTGCCGTCGGGCAGGTTCTGGATGACGTAGAGCTCCCACAGCGGCCGGCGCCGGTCGAGCGGGCGCGAGTGGATGCGCGCGACCTGCGCGGCGAGCTGGCGGTCGGTCCCCGGCGCGGCGAGCGCGAGCTCGCGCACGTGGTAGTCGAGGTCGAAGTCGGCGTCGTCGATCCAGTACGGGTAGTCGAGGTGCAGCGGCACCTCGGCCAGGCGCCAGCGCAACGGGGGCAGCAGCGGCAGGCGCTCGCGCACCAGCGAGCGCAATTCGGCCAGGCCGACACGGCCCTGCGGAGCGGTCGAGGGATCGAGCACGGCGAGGCCGCCGACGTGTCCCGTCTGCCGGTCGCTCTCCAGTGCGAGGAACTGCGCGTCCAGGCTCGTCAGCTGCCGCACGTCACGGACTCTGCCAGATGACGGATGATGGCGTCCATGCGCGCGATCAAGATCACCGAGTTCGGCGGGCCCGACGTGCTCCGCCTCGTCGACGTCCCCGACCCCGAGCCGGCCGACGGCCAGGAGGTCCTCGACGTCAGCGCCGGCGGGCCTGAACTGGGCCGACACCCACCAGGCCGAGAACTCCTACCTGGCGCCGGCCGAGCTCCCGCTGATCCCCGGCGGCGAAGTCGTGGGCACGACCCAGGACGGCCGGCGCGTGGTCGCGCTCGTCGCCGGCGGCGGCTACGCCGAGAAGGCGCTGGCCCACCCGGCGGCGATGTGGGACGTGCCCGACGGCGTCAGCGACGCGGCGGCCCTCTCGCTCGTGCTCCAGGGGACGACGGCGTGGCACCTCCTGCGCACGAGCGCGCAGCTGCGCGAGGGCGAGAGCGTCGTCGTGCACGCGGCGGCCGGCGGCGTCGGGACGATCGCCGTGCAGCTGGCCAAGCGCTTCGGCGCCGGGCGCGTGATCGGCACCGCCTCCTCGGAGGAGAAGCGCGCGCTGGCCGAGCGCCTGGGCGCCGACGCGACGATCCCCTCCGAGCCGGAGGGCATGGCCGACGCGCTGCGCGAGGCCAACGGCGGCGAGAAGGTCGACGTCGTGCTCGAGATGGTCGGCGGCGAGATCTTCGAGCAGAGCCTGCGCGCGCTCGCGCCGTTCGGGCGCCTGGTCCACTTCGGCCAGGCCGGCCGCGACGGAGCGCCGGCGGTCGACCCCGGGCGGCTGATGGCCACGAGCACCGGCGTGCTCGGCTTCTGGCTCGTGCACATGATGCGCGCGCCGCACCTGCTCGGCCAGGCGCTCGACGACATGTTCGGCGCCATCGCGGCCGGCGAGCTCGAGACGATCGAGGGCGGCTCCTACCCGCTGGCCGACGCCAAGCAGGCCCACGAGGACATCCGCGGGCGCGGCACCTCGGGGAAGCTGGTGCTGATCCCCTAGAGGGCGAGAGCTCGGGCGACGCTCGCGACGAGCGCTTCGGGCGTCTCGACGATCTGACGCCAGTCGACGCGCAGGACGCGGTAGCCGTGGGCCAGGAGCATTGCGTCGCGGACGTGGTCGCGGTGGACCTGGGCCGCGGTGCGGTGGTAGGCGAAGCCGTCGATCTCGATCACGAGGCGCTGGGGCTCGTAGAGGACGTCGACTTCGTGGCCGTGGAGGTGGGTGTTCGTCCGCGTCGGCGGGAGTCCGGCTCTCCGGAGGAGGGCGAGCAGGCGGCGTTCCGCTTCCGAGCGTGTGAGGCCGGGCTTGCTTGGGGTGATCGGGATCAGGCCGAGGACCTCTGCTTCGTCCGTGGCGCGTTGGAAGGCGGCCGGCTCCAGGAAGGAGGCGAGGTCGCGGAGCGTTCGCTGTGGGGTCGTGACCCGGAGGCCGTGGCGGATACGGACGTCGCTGCTGGGGAGTGGCGCGTGGTGGGCCGTGATCCCCCTGCGGTTTCGAGGCCGGCGATTCGCGCTCGTCACGTGGACGGTGTCGTCGGGCTTGGCGAATCCCCAGACGCTTGCGGCACTGTGGTGGGAGAGGGTGGCGCCGTCGCCGATGGCCAGGAGGGCGGCCTGCTCGTGGGCCAGCGGCAGCATCACCGCGTGGCCGACGAGGTAGACGCCGCGGTGGACGCGGTGCAGCCGCCCGGCGGCGACAGCGCGAGCGATCGCGCGGTCGGAGAACCCCAGCGCCAGGAGCTGCTCCCGGTGATGAGTCCGCGCTGACGGCCCGCGAGCCGACTTCGCCGTGGACAGAAACCGGCGCTCTGGGTGCGTTTCTGTCCATAGCCCGGACCGAACCACCGCCATGGACAGAAATGCACCGAGGAGAAGACCCGGCACCATCCCTCACCCCTTCCTGGCCAAACCCGGCCAGACCCGGCACGAACGGCCGAAGCCGAGCGAGCCCTACAACGCCTCGGCGATCAGCACCGCGGCCCCGAACAGCCCCATCGCCGCCGTCGCCGCGCCGACCACGCGCACCGGCGGCCCGCCGTGGATGCCCGTCTCGTGCACCACGGCGTGGCCCTTGCCGCGCGCGATCAGCGCGCGGTTGACGGGCACGGCGGCGAGGAACGCCACGGCCAGCGAGAACGACAGCGAGCCCCAGAAGAGCAGCGCGTCCAGCCCGGCGTCGATCGCGCCCGGGACCGCGAGGACGACGAGGTTGTCGACGATCTCCATCGTCGCGATCGAGAGCGTGTCGGAGGCCAGGGCGATCGGGATCACGACGGCCAGCGCCAGGCCGGCGCGCAGCAGCGGCAGGCTCGTCAGGCCGTAGCCGAACACGAAGGCCAGCGCGATCGACAGCACCACGGTCGTGGCGTTGTCCAACCCCGCGGCGGTGCCGATCGCCATGCCCGCGATCTCGCCGATCGCGCAGCCGGTGAGGCAGTGCAGCGTCGCGGAGACCGCCATGTCCCATCCGTCGCTCTTATACCCCATGGGGGTAACAATACCAGAGGGTGCGCTAGCGTCGGCTCGCGATGACGCTCGTCACCGAGCTCGACCTCCCGGCGCTCGACCCGTCCGATCCCACGCTCAAGGGCGACGCGTTCCACGACGCCCTGCGCGACGCGGCGAGCGACGGCTGGCTGGCCTCGGCGCCGCTCGGGTTCGTCGTGCTCGACCGCGAGGCCGCGTCGTTCTTCCTGCGCACGAAGCAGGCGACGTTCCCCGGGCTGAAGATCGCCGAGATCTTCGGGATCGAGGAGGGCCCGCTGGCCGAGGAGATCCGGCGCAACATCCTCCACCTCAACGGCGCCGACCACTCGCGCCTGCGCAACCTCGTCAACCCGGCCTTCACGCCGCGCGCGGCCGACCGCTGGCGCCCGGCCATGCGCGAGTTGCTCGAGCAGCTGTGGGCGCGGTGGCGGCGCGAGCGGGCGCTGCGAGGTCGTCGAGGACCTGCGCCAAGCCCTATCCCTCGGTCGATGATCGCCACGCGTCGTGGGCGCCGACCGCGCGCGACGCCCCGCGCCTGCACCACTGGTCCAACTGGATCCAGCGCCAGTTCGACGGCGCCGTCGCTGATGGCCGACCGCGACCAGATCGAGCAGGCCGTCGCCGAGTTCTACGAGTGGGCCGGGCGAGCTGATCGCCGACCGCCGCGCGCACCCGCGCGACGACCTCGTCTCCGAGCTCGTCGCGGCCGAGGAGGCCGGCGACCGGCTCTCCGACGTCGAGCTGCGTCAACCTCGTGCTCAACGTCCTCGTCGGCGGCGTCGACACGACCCAGAGCCAGCTCGCGCAGGCGCTGCGGCTGTTCGCCGCCCACCCCGACCAGTGGGCGCTGCTCGCCGAGGACCCGGAGCTCGTGCGGCCGCGCGGTCGACGAGATCGTCCGCTTCGAGCCGATCACGCCGTTCACCGCGCGGATCATGTCGAGGAGGAGATCGAGTTCCGCGACGTGACGTTCCCCGTCGGGACGGTCGTGATGGTCTCGGCCTGGAACGGCAACCGCGACGGCGTCGACGCGCCGCACGAGTTCGACATCACCGCCGAGCGCGGCGCGGCCAAGCCGCTGACCTTCGGCGCCGGCGTGCACTACTGCCTGGGCGCGAACCTGGCGCGCGCCGAGCTCGAGGAGGCGCTGTCCTTCCTCGCGCCGCGGATGCGCGACCTGCGCGCTCGACGGCGAGCTCGAGCTCGGGACCGTCCAGGGGATCTACGGCGTCGACCGGCTGCCGGTCGCGTTCACGCGCGGGGGAGGGCTGATGTCGCCGTTCTGGATCTGGATGCAGGTGCTGATCGTGATCTGCGTCGTGTCCGCGATGATCATCGCGATCGTCAAGCTGATCGCGGTCTAGGCGGCTAGCGCCGGAAGCGGCTGCGCGGGCGCGGCCACGGCCCGGGCGGGTCGGGCACCGCCGACTCGCCGATGATCGCCGCCGGCACGTCGTTGGTCAGCCACGGCGCCAGCGCCTCGAGCCCCTCGAGCTTGGCCTCGGCGCGCGCGATGCCGCCGAGCAGGTCCGGCGGGCGGCGCAGCGGGTCGTGGCTGTCGCTGGCCACGACGTGGATCCAGCCGCGCCGCAGCAGCTCGAAGGCGAGATCGCGCGGCCGCCGGCCGTAGTCGCCGCCCAGCGCGCCCGCGGTGACCTGGCAGTGCGCCCCGATCCACACGAGCTCGCCGAGCGCCTCGGGCTCGCGCTGGAAGATCGGCGCGCGCTCGGGATGGCCGAGCAGCACGTCGAAGCCGCGGTTGTAGAGGTCGCGCACGGCGTCCTCGAGCTCGAACGGGCTGTGCCCGATCGGGCACTCGAGCAGGATCCAGCCGCCCCCGCCGAGGGTGATCGCGTCGAGCTCGTCGTCGTCGAGCTCGGGCCAGCGGTCGAGGCCGAGCTCGCCGCCCTGCACGACGGAGACCGGCAGGCCGGCGTCGGCGAGCACGCCGTTGAGACGCTCGACGCGCTCGGGGATCTCGAGCGGGTCGACCCCGTGGTGGTGATCGATGTGCGGCGTCGCCGCGATGGTCTCGATTCCGGCGGAAAGGGCCGCGCGGGCCAGGGCGAGCGCCGCGTCGTCGTCGGGCGCTCCGTCGTCGACGCCCGGAAGGACGTGGCTGTGCAGATCGATCACGCGCTTATGATGCTCGCTTCACGCCAGCAAGGAGTCCCAGGAGCCATGTTCAAGTCGATCGTCGTCGGAACAGATGGGTCGGAGACCGCCGGGGTCGCGGTACAGCACGCGATCGACCTCGCCCGGCAGGTCGGCGCGACGCTGCAGATCGTCAGCGCCTTCGAGCCCGTGGCCGAGAAGCGCCTGCGCTCCGAGTCGCGCGACGTGCCCAAGGATGCGGAGTGGATGGTCCACGAGCGCGAGGACGTCGACGCGACGCTCTCCGAGGCCGAGGAGCAGGCCAAGGACGCCGGCGTGACCGTCGAGACGTTCGCCCGCCAGGGCGATCCCGCCGACGCGATCCTCGACGTGGCCGAGGAGCAGGGCTCGGACCTCATCATCGTCGGCAACAAGGGCATGCGCGGCACCAAGCGCTTCCTGCTCGGCTCGGTGCCCAACAAGGTCTCCCACCACGCGCCGTCGTCGGTCCTGATCATCAGGACCACGTAGAAGCGGGGCCGCTCAGCGCTTCGTGGCGGTCGTGGGCGGCACGGTCGCGGCGCCGCCGTTGACCAGGCCGTAGCCGTAGTCGCTGTCGTAGCCCTTGCGGCCGAGGTCGCGGGCGGTGTGCTCGAGGTGCGAGGTCAGCGAGGCCGGGGTCCAGTGCTTGGACACCGCGCCGCTCGCGATCGCCAGCGCGGCGATGCCGGTCACGTGCGGGGTGGCCATCGACGTGCCCTCGTAGGTCGCGGGCAGGCCGAAGCGCATCGAGTGACGGGGCCCGGTGAAGGTGAAGGTCATCTGGTAGATCGGCGGCCGCGCGGCCTGGTAGTCGCAGTGCGGGTCACCGGAGATGTCGGCGTCGTCGCCGCCGCCGGGGGCGACGAGGTCGAGCCCGCGGCCGACGTTGGAGTAGTGGGCCAGGCAGCCGCTGCTCGTCGTCGCGCTCACGGCCAGCACGTTGCGGGCGCGCGCGGGGTAGGCGACGACCTCGTCGCCCTCGTTGCCGGCCGCGCCGATCACGAGCACGCCCTTCGGCGCGCGCGTAGTCGAGCGCCTTGACCACGCCGCTGATCTCACCGGGGCCGACGTCGGTCGGGAACTCGAGCGAGAGGTTGATGAGGTTGGCGCCGCGCGCGACGGCGTAGCGGATGCCCTTGGCGATCGTCGGGTCGTCGCCGTAGCCGTCCTTGTCGAGGACCCGCACCGGAATGATGCTCGCGCCGTAGGCCAGCCCGGTGACGCCGTAGCGGTTGCCGGTGGCCTCGGCGATCGTGCCGGCGACGTGGGTCCCGTGGCCGTAGAAGTCGATCGGCGTCGCGTCGTGGCCGACGAAGTCGTAGCCCTTGAGGAACTTGGTGCCGGCGAAGTCGGGCGACTTCTTCCAGCGGCGGACCGTGCGGTAGGCGATGCCCGAGTCGAGCACGGCGATCTTCACGCCCTTGCCGCCGGGCCGCCCGTTGGCGCGGGCGTTGGCCCAGGCGGTGGGGGCGTTGACGCCGAAGCGCCCGGCGAAGTTCCACTGCCACGAGTTCCACGCCCGGCGGTGGTACGTGTCGTTGGGCGAGAACGTCCCGGCCGCGTGCGCGAGGTAGTTCGGCCCGGCGTAGGCGACGTTCGGGTCGCGGCGCAGGCGGCGCACGGCCGAGCCGACGCTCTCGTGGCGGGCCAGGTGGACGACCGAGGTGGCCGCGCCCGCCGCGGTCGTGCCGGTCACCGCTGCCCCGGCGGCGCGGGCCGCGGTGGCCGCGCTCGTGGTCTCCGGCGCCATCCGGACGAGCACCTGATGGGAGCGGTATTCGCGATGGCCCGCCGCGTGCGCCGGTGCCGCCACCGCGAGGGTGCCGAGCGCGATGGTGAGCGTGAGGGCGAGTCGGGACACGAAACTGGTCTGACGAGCGTAGGGGTCGCGCGTGGCGATCGCGGCCGCTGCCCCCGCCAGTAGGACAGAATCCCCGGGCAGAAGTTCCGCTTTGGCGACACAAAACACATGACCTCAACCTTCAGCGAGCGCGACGAGGCGTTCATGCGCCTGGCGCTGGCCGAGGCCGAGCGCTCCCTCGAGCACGACGACGTGCCGGTCGGCGCCGTCGTCGTGCGGGGCGACCACGTGGTCGGGGCCGGTCACAACGAGCGCGAATTGCGCCAGGATCCCAGCGCGCACGCCGAGCTCATCGCCCTGCGCGCGGCGGCGGCCGCGGCCGGCTCGTGGCGGGTGCTCGACGCCGTCCTCTACGTGACGCTCGAGCCCTGCGCGATGTGCGCCGGCGGGATCGTCCTCGCGCGCGTCCCACGCGTGGTCTACGGGGCTGCCGACCCCAAGGCGGGGGCGGCGGGAAGCGTGCTCGACGTGCTCGCCGAGCCGCGCTTCAACCACCGTCCCGCGGTCGCCGGCGGCCTGCTGGCCGAGGAGTCGGCGGCCCTGCTGCGGGCCTTCTTCGCCTCCCGGCGCTGAGCTTGCAACCGTTCGACTGCCCGGACTTCGGGGTAGCGCGAAAGTGTGAAGAAGTCCAAGAAGGCCAAGGCCGAGCCGGGCGTCGAGACCGTGCGCGAGCACGAGCCCGCGGCCGAGAGCAGCGCGCCCGCGACCAACGGCGCGAGCGCCAACGGCCACGCCGAGGCGCCGCTCAACGAGGCCGGCGGCGTCGCCGCCGAGCCCTCGCTGCCGCCCGAGGCCGAGCCCGGCCCCGAGCCTGCGCCCCAGGCACAGACACCGCCGCCTCCGGCCCAGCCGGCCGGCCCGACGCCGATGGAGCGCGCCGGCCATGGCGTGATCTCGGCTCTCGGCGACCTCTGGAACCGCCGCGGCGTCGAGGCGACCCTCGGCGGCGTGATCGCCCTGGCCGCGGCGATCTGGCTCGGCGGGGGCTCCGCGCTGACCGTCCCGCTCGTCGTCCTCGGCGTGGTCCTGCTGCTCGTCGGGATCCTCGGCCGCCGCCTGCGCGGGCGCGTCGCGCTCGAGTGGGGCCCGAGCGGCGCGTCCTTCGACTTCACCGCCGCGATCGCGCCGCCCGGGCGCACCGTCGTGCCCGACGCGCCGTCGCGGGCCGCCGCCGCGATCATCGCGCCGCCGGCCGAGGAGCCCGAGGACGCCGAGGTCGTGGAGAGCACGGGCGAGACGATCGAGTTCGACGTCTCGGCCCTGCGCGCGCTGCTGGCCGCCCACGACGCGGCCGACGCGGACTCCCAGAAGCGGTAGCGCGCCAACGCTCGCGGTACCCTCGGCCTTCCCGTTGGAGCGCCTCGGAGGGGTGCCGGAGTGGTTGAACGGGGCGGTCTCGAAAACCGTTGTGCGGTTACGCCGTACCGAGGGTTCGAATCCCTCCCCCTCCGCTCAGCTCAGGCCGCGCCCGTCCTCGCCGGCGCGGCGTGGCCGGTGACCGGCTCGAGCCAGGCCAGGACCGCGTCGGCGACGTCGCGCCAGCCGCTGTCGATCGTCAGCGAGTGGCCGCGGCCCTCGAACTGCTTGAGCTCGGTCACCGCCGCCGAGTCCCGGTACTGCTTGAACGTCGAGCGGGTCGTCACGTCGGGCACCGTGTGGTCCTTCGTGCCCGAGGTGATCAGCAGCGGGCCGCGCGTCTCGTTGTCCGTGTCGACCTTGGCCTGGGAGTGCAGCGCGAAGTTGGCGGCGGCCGCCTGGAAGATGACCCGCGCGGGCCCGGGGATCGCGTAGGCCTCCCACAGCGCGTTCGACTCCTCGTCGGTGAGCTCGTTGCCGAAGCCGTACTTGAACTCCTTGGCCGTCAGCGAGACCGCCTTGTGGAGGTTGGCCGGGTTGCCCAGCGCCGGCAGCGCGGAGCGCAGCTGGGCGATGGGCAGCGGCAGCACGCCCTTGATCTGGGCCGGGTCGATCGCGACGCCGGCGATGCCGTGGCCCTGGCCGACGAGCTTCTCGGCGAACAGGCCGCCGAAGGAGTGCCCGACGATGACCGGCTTGGACGGCTGCGCCTCGATGATCTCGGCGTAGTGCCCGACCATGTCGTCGATGCTCAGGTTGGCGACGGCGTCGGGGTTCTCGCGGGTCTCCGCGACCGTCTCCGCCTCGCCCGGCCAGCCGGGGGCGACAGGGTCGTAGCCGGCGGAGCGGAAGAGCTCGACCCAGGAGTCCCAGCTCGAGGCGTGCAGCCACAGTCCGTGGATGAAGACGACGGGCGTGCGCTCTGCGGCCATGGAGGACCGTCCTTGCTGTCGGTGGCGCGGCCGGCGGCGCGCTCGGGGACGTCGGTCAACGGCAATCGCGAGGACGGTGCGGGGCGCCGGTGCCCTCCAACCGCGCCTACGTCTACGTGACCGGCACGGTCGCGCAGACCGAGCGCGCCTTCGCCACGACGATCCGCTCCTTCTCGCTGAACGGGAAGACCGTGCTGGCGCCGACCCGAGCCGCGAGCGTTCCGGGCAAGCTCGGGAAGATCGTCAGCGACGTCGAGGGGCTCGACACCGCCGACTACGCCCGCCCGCTCGCCGCGCCGAACACGCCGCCGGCGCCCGCCTACGTCAACGCCAAGCCGATGTCGAGCTTCTGGGGCTCGAGCGTGGCCACCGACGCGCCGGGCGCCTACGGGCGCGCGCACCTGCCGAACGTCGTGCGCGGCTACACCCCGCGCCAGCTCCAGGGCGCCTACGGCGTGGCCAAGGCGATCAAGAAGGGCCTCGACGGCCGCGGCCAGACGGTCGCCGTGATCGACGCCTACTCGTCGCCGACGATTCAGGCCGATGCCGCGCAGTGGTCCAAGGCGCACGGGCTCCGCGCGCCCAAGCTCGACGTGCAGGACTCCGCGATCGACCGCGACCAGCCCGAGAGCCCGGCCGTCCCGACCGACGTCCCCGGCCTCGGCGGCGCCTCGCTGCAGGATCCGCAGGGCTGGTTCGGCGAGGAGACGCTCGACGTCGAGGCCGTCCACGCGATGGCCCCGCGCGCGAAGATCGTCATGCAGGCCGCGCACAGCCCGCTCAACGTCTTCCTGCACATGGCGCAGAACCGCGTCGTCTCGCGCAACGAGGCGCAGATCATCTCGAACTCCTACGGCGGTTCGACCGACGACACCGACACGACCAGCGACGGCTACTGGCAGCAGGCTGCCGCGCAGGGCATCGGCGTCTACTTCTCCTCCGGCGACGACGGCGACCAGACGGCGGGCGGGACCGACCCGGCCAGTCGCACGGTCGACTCCGGAGCCAACTCGCCCTACGTGACCGCCGTCGGCGGCACCACGCTGGCCGTGGGCAAGAAGAACAACCGCCGGTTCGAGACCTACTGGGGCACCGACGACGCCGGCCTCGTCAACGGGGCGTGGGAGAAGAGCACGTTCAACTCCGGCGGCGGCGGCGGGACCAGCCAGGTCTACGCCGAGCCGAAGTACCAGGCCGCCGTCGTCCCGAGCCGCTTCTCGAACTACTGGAAGGGCAACGCCAACGCGATCGACGGCAGCACGCAGCCCGGCCGCGTCGTCCCCGACGTGGCGATGCTCGGCGACCCGAACTCCGGCTTTGAGATGGGCCAGACGCAGGACTTCGACGCCTACGCCAACCCGGACGGGTACGGCCTCCCGGGCGACACGACGGGATTCGGCCAGTACCGGATCGGCGGCACGAGCCTCTCCTCACCGCTGTTCGCCGGGATGATGGCGCTCGCCGACCAGGCCGCCGGCAGGCCGCACGGCTTCGCCAACCCGGCCTTCTACGCGCTGGCGCACGGCAAGGCGTTCCACGACATCAAGGCGCCCAAGAGCAAGGTCGCCGTCGTGCGCACGAACTACCTCAACAACACGAACGCCAGCGACGGCACCGAGAAGCGGCTGCGCACGGCGGCCGACACCGGCACGCTGTCGTCGATCGCCGGCTACGACGACTCGACGGGCCTGGGCACCCCGAACGGCCTGACGTTCCTGCACGGGCTGGCGCCGCGCAGCAAGCTCGTCAAGAAGGCGGCGAAGAAGTAAGGACGCCCTGGGCGACGGCGATCCGGCGCTCCTCGACGTTGCGGGCCAGGCCCGCCATGCGCTCGCCGAAGTCGGGCATCACCAGCGCGAGCGTGACGTCGTCGAGGCCGGTCGCCATGCCCGGAGCGGCGGCTGCCGCGACGATGCTCTCCTGGATCTCGGGCAGCGCGCGCCACGCCGTCTCGGCGAAGCCCGCGCCGGCGAGCAGCGCGCGCAGCTCGGCCTCGGGCAGCACGAAGCTCTGCTCGAGCGAGTCGGCCCACGGCACGGGCGGGACGACCTCGCCGCCGCCGGCCGCGATCACCTCGAACATCGCCCAGCGGCCGCCGGGGACGAGCACGCGGCGGACCTCCCGGGCCAGCGCCGCCTTGTCGTCGACGCTCTGCAGCACGGCCTGGGTCCAGACGACGTCGAACGAGCCGTCGGGGGCGGGGATCTCGCGCCCGTCCCCGCGCACGACCGTCACGCGGTCGCCGAGGCCGCTGCGCTGCGTGATCGTCGCGTTGAGGCGGCAGAACCGGTCGGTCGGGTCGAGCGCGGTGACCTGCGCGCCGTAGTGGCGGGCGAGCACGCGGCTCGGGCCGCCGATCCCGGCGCCGAGATCGAGCACGCGGTCGCCGGCGGCGATCCCGGCGAGCTCGGCCAGCGCGAGCGTCGCCGGCCGGCCGAGCGCGTGGAACTCGTCGAGCCCGGCGAGGTCGTCGGGGTCGAGTCGCTCGACGTCGCGCCCGGCGCTCTCGAGGGCGCCGAACACGAGGGGCTCGAGGTCCGGCCCGTCGTAGTACTCGAGCACCGCGTCGGTGGCCATGCGTCCATCCAACCATGCCCGCGCCACACTGCGTCCATGTTTCCCGGCGACGACGTCGTGCCCGACGCGAACATGACCTCCGAGCACGAGGCGACGTTCGCGGCGGCGCCGGAGACGGTCTGGCCGTGGCTCGTCCAGCTCGGCAAGGGCCGGGGCGGGTGGTACCTGCCGTCCGCGCTCGAGCGCCGCGTCGTCCCGCGGGCGCGGCGCGCGACGCGGGCGATCGATCCGCGTTGGCAGGGCCTCGCCGTCGGCGACGACGTCCCCGACTACGGCGGGCGCGACGAGACGCTGACCGTGGTCGCGATCGACCCGCCGCGCGCGCTGGTCTACCGCTCCGAGCGCAAGGGGACGGTCTTCTCCTGGGCGCTCGTGCTCGAGCCGGCCGGCGACGGGCGCACGCGGCTGCGCCACCGCTTCCGCGCCCGGCTGAAGAGCGGCGGCTGGCGCCGGCGGGCGATCGCGATCGGCGGCGGAGCCTTCGACCGGGCGACGATCGCGCTCATGGTCGCCGGCCTGCGGGAGCGCGCCGAGGCGCCAGGTTCGTCGCTTGCGCACCGGTCGGCCGGGGCAGGAGAAGAGCACCGTTAACCGGAGGGAGGGCCAGACATGGCCAAGAGCAAGCAGAAGGATCTGATCGACCGCCTTCACGCGCAGGGCCTGCGCAAGAAGGTCGCCAACAGCGTCGCCGACGCGATCGGCTCGGGGCCGCGCAAGCAGCCGCCCGCCGTCGTCAAGCGCGCCGCCGCCGACCTGCGCAGCCTCGCCTCCGAGATCGAGGATCGCGCGACCGGCCAGCGCGGCAAGCGCCAGGCCGCGGCCAAGAAGGCGGCCGCCACGCGCAAGCGCAACGCCGCCAAGCGCAGCCAGACGGCCAAGAAGGCCGCCCGCACGCGCGCCAAGGCGAAGTCCTAGCCGCTCATCGCACCGCCTACCTCGCGCTCAGGCGCGAGGTCGGGCGCGGCGCCCGTCCGTCTCGCGGTCGCGCAATCATGGTCCGGTGCGGCTTCTCCCGGTCCTCGCCGCCGTGGCGCTCGTCGCTGCGCTGACGGCTTCGCCCACGACCGCGCGCGCGGTCACCGGCCCGTTCCACTCGGACGGGCATTGGCTCAAGGACGCGCAGGGCCGGACGGTGATCGTCCACGGGCTCCAGCTCGCGCACAAGCGCCGGCCCTACCACCCGTCGCCGTCGCAGTTCGGCGCGCGCGACGCGCGGCTGATCGCCGGCCTCGGCTTCGACGTCGTCCGCGTGGCCTGGATGTGGAAGGGCCTCGAGCCGCGGCGCGACCACTTGAACCGCGCCTACCGCAAGGAGATCGTCCGCGAGGTCCGCGACCTCTCCAAGGCCGGGGTCCTGACGCTGCTCGAGGCCCATCAGGACGTCTACAACGAGAAGCTCTACGGCGTCGGCTTCCCGGACTGGGCGACGCTGACCGGCGGCGCGCGGCGCGGGCCGAAGCGCACGCGGATCCAGTACGGCTACCCGGCCGTCCACATCGCCTTCTCGAACCTCTACCACGACAAGAAGGGGATCGCCCGCGAGTTCGCGGGCGCCTGGCGCCACGTCGCCGGGGCCGTCAAGCCCTACCGCAGCCACCTGCTCGGCTACGACCTGATCAACGAGCCGTGGACGGGCGGGGCCGGACCCGGTGCGGGCTGCTCGAAGCTCTGCGCGCGCTTCGACCGGCGGCTGCTCGGTCCGTTCCAGACGCGGCTGGCGCGCGCCGTCCGCACCGTCGACCGCAAGACGGTCGTCTTCTACGAGCCCCACCAGCTGTTCGACTTCGGGGCGCACACGGCGCTGCGCCGCGCGCCGCGGTCGGTGCGCCCGGCCGCCTTCGCCTACCACGCCTACTGCGCCCCCAAGCGCGGCCGGATCCTGCGCGTCAACGACGAGTCGCACTCGCCGGGCTACCGCTCGTGCCTGCGCGACCTCTCCGACGTGTTCAGCACGGCCCAGTCGACGGCGCGGCGCCTGCACGCCCCGCCGCTGCTCGACGAGTTCGGCGACACCGGCGACGCCGGGCTGGTCGAGCGCCAGCTCGACCGCGCCGACCGCGACCGCACGGGCTGGGTCTACTGGAGCTACAAGGACTTCGCCGACGTTCCCGGCGGCCGCGGCGACGGCAGCCTCTTCCGCGACGACGACCACTTCACGAGCCTGATGCCGAGCCGCGAGTCGCTGCTCGCCCGCGCCTACCCCGAGGCGACGGCCGGCGAGCCGGTCGCCTGGCACTGGGACCGCGCGACGGCGACGTTCGAGCTCGAGGTGCGCCCGGACGAGCGCATCACGGCGCCGACGGTGATCTCGCTGCCGGTGCGCACCCACTACCCGAACGGCTACGTCGTCTCGGCGATCGGCGGCGAGGTCGTCTCGGCCTCCGGGCGCGAGCCGGCTCGAGGTTCGGACCGACCCGGGGGCCCGTCAGCTCCGGGTCGAGGTGACCCCTGCCGGGTAACGTCCCGCCCATGGACGAGCGTTATTCAGGACGTCGGCGACGTCACCCTCTGCTACGACACCTTCGGCTCCCCGGACGACCCGCCGCTGCTGCTGGTCATGGGCCTCGGCACGCAGATGGTCGCGTGGCACGAGGACTTCTGCGCGCAGCTCGCCGACCGCGGCTTCTACGTCGTGCGCTACGACAACCGCGACTGCGGGCGCTCGACGCGCTTCGACGGCCACAAGCCGCCGACGCCCGTCCAGCTGCTGACCCGCCGCGTCGACGCCGCCTACGACCTGAACGACATGGCCGGCGACGCCGCCGGCCTGCTCGACGAGCCTCGGCCTCGCGCCGGCGCACGTCGTCGGCGCCTCGATGGGCGGGATGATCGTGCAGAACCTCGCCGCGCTCCATCCCGGCTCGGTGCGCTCGATGACCTCGATCATGTCGACCACCGGCGGGCGCTTCGTCGGCCAGCCGACGATGAAGGTCCTGCCGATGCTGCTCAAGCGCGGGCCGGGCGACCTCGAGGGCTTCACCGAGCACATGATCGGCCTGCAGGCGGTCATCGGCTCGCCGGGCTTCCCGCGCGATGACGCCGAGCTGCGCGAGCTCGCCCGCATGTTCCACGAGCGGGGCCTCACCGCGGCCGGCACCGGCCGCCAGCTCGCGGCGATCATCGCCTCCGGCGACCGCAGCGCGCTGCTGCACCGCATCGTCGCCCCGACGCTCGTCATCCACGGCACGGCCGACAAGCTCGTCCGGCCCTCGGGCGGCAAGGCCACGGCCAAGGCGATCCCCGGGGCCGAGCTCCTGGAGATCGAGGGGATGGCCCACGATCTCCCGAAGGGCGCCTGGGACCGGATGATCGACGCCATCGTCGGCAACTCCCGGCGGGCCGGCGTCGCGACACCGGCGGCCGCGTGATGAACCCGTCCACGCTCAAGCGCGTCGCCGATCTCTACGTCGAGGTCGGCGCCAACGTCCAGCCCGGCCAGATCGTCTCGCTCGAGACCGAGGTCGGCAAGGAGGCCTTCACCCGCGCGGTCGCCGAGAGCGCCTACCGCCACGGGGCCAAGTTCGTCGACGTCCAGATCTTCGATCCGTGGATCAAGCGCACGCGGATCCAGCACGCCGATGAGGACACCCTCGGCTTCGTGCCCGACTGGTACGGCGAGCGGATCCTCGAGCTCGGCCGCCAGCGCGCGGCGCGCATCCGGCTCGACGGCGCGGTCGCCCCGCGGCTGCTCGACGACCTCGATCCGGTCCGCGCCGGGCGCGACCAGCTCCCGCGCCTGAAGGAGTCGATGACGGTCGTGGCCGAGCGCACGGTCAACTGGACGATCGGCCCGGCGCCGACCGCCGGCTGGGCCCACGTCGTCTTCCCCGAGCTCGAGTCGGCCGACGCGCTGGCCAAGCTCTGGGAGCAGGTCATCCACGTCCTGCGCATCGACGAGCCCGACCCGATCGCCGCCTGGCGCGCGCGCCAGGACGAGCTCGTCGCCGTCGCCGAGCGCCTCGGCGCGCGGCACTTCGACGCGATCCGCTTCCGCGGCGAGGGCACCGACCTGACCGTCGGCCTGCTGCCCAGCTCGCGCTGGATCTCCGCGCGCTTCTCCACGGTCGACGGCATCGAGCACGCGCCGAACCTCCCGTCCGAGGAGGTCTTCACCACGCCCGACCCCACGCGGGTCGACGGCCACGTGACGTCCACCCGCCCGCTCGTGCTCGGCGGCACCGTGGTCGAGGGCCTGAAGGTGCGCTTCGAGGGCGGCGTCGCGGTCGACATCTCCGCCGACAAGGGCGGCGAGGCGCTCGCCACCCACGCCGACCGCGACGAGGGCGGCCGCCGCCTGGGCGAGCTGGCCCTGGTCGACGGCTCGGGCCGGATCGGCCCGCTGGGCACCGTCTTCTACGACACGCTGCTCGACGAGAACGCCGCGAGCCACATCGCGCTCGGCGCCGCCTACGCGTTCGCCGTCGGCGACGAGGCCGATCGCCAGCGCGCGAACACGTCCGAGATCCACGTCGACTTCATGATCGGCCGACCCGACATGGAGGTCGACGGGCTGGCCGCGGACGGCACCGAGACGCCGCTGCTGCGCGACGGTTCCTGGGCCATCTGAGCCACACGGCCGCTGCTAGCCTCGACCGTCGCTCCAGGAGAGGTGCCGGAGCGGTTGAACGGGCGCGACTGGAAATCGCGTAACGGCGGTAACGTCGTTCGAGGGTTCGAATCCCTCCCTCTCCGCTGCGCCGGCGGGCGGGAAAGTTTCCCCCGCCCGCGGCTCCCGGTCTTTAGGGTCGGAACACCGGTCAGCCGCTCGTGCTGACCACCTTGACTCTGGGAGTCAGCATGAGCCGTACGGCAGGAGCGCGGCGACGATGATGGGCGCCGCCCTGCTCGTGTGCCGCGTCGGTCTCGCCGCCGTGCTCTCGGTCGCCGGCGCCGGGAAGCTGCTCGATCGCCGGGGTGCACGCGAGGCCGTCGTGGACTTCGGCGCACCGCGCGCGCTGGCAGGCCCGCTCGTCGTCGTGGTCGCGCTGCTCGAGCTCGCGGCCGCGGGCCTTCTGCTCGTCCCGGATACCGCCGCTTGGGGCGCCGTGGCGGCGGTGGGGCTCCTCGCCGTCTTCTCGGCGGCGATCGGGCTCGCCCTCGCGCGCGGGGAGACCCCCGACTGCCACTGCTTCGGAACGCTGCACTCCGAACCGGCCGGCGCGCGGGCGCTGGTTCGCAACGGGCTGCTCGCCGCGGTGGCTGCCTTCGTCGTCGCCGGCGCCTGGAGCGACCCCGGCCCGAGCGCGATCGGATGGATCGGGGCACTCGACGGGACCGGGCTCGCCGTCGCGGTGGGCGCGACGGCGCTGCTGTCGGCCGTCGCCGTCCTCGCGTGGGCGCTGCTCCAGGCCATGCGCGCTCACGGCCGCGTGCTCGCCCGCCTCGAGCGCGTGGAGATCGCCCTCGCCGCCGCCGGCGTCTCGCTGGACGACGCCGAGCCGGACATGCCGGCGATCGGCCACGCCCCCGGAACCGCGGCGCCTGACTTCTCGCTGCGCGACACGCTCGGCGTCCCGGTCACGCGCGACAGCCTGCTCGAGCCCGGCCGGCCGCTGCTCCTGCTCTTCACGAGCCCGACGTGTGGGCCGTGCGCAGCGCTCATGCCCACGGTCATGGCGTGGCAGCGCGAGCACGAGGACGTGCTCACCGTCGTGCTCGTGAGCGGCGGCGAGCCGGAGGCCGTGCGGACCGAAGCCAGGCGCCACGGACTCGAGCGTGTGCTGGTGGACGAGGCGTTCGTCGTGTCGCGGGCCTACGAAGCCAACGGGACCCCGAGCGCGGTGCTCGTCTCGCCCGGAAGCGAGATCTCGAGCTGGGTCGCCTCCGGGCCCGACTGGATCGAACGGCTCGTTGACGATGCGGTCGCGCACGCCGCCGCCGACACCGTGCCGGCCGGTCTGCCGGTCGGCACCGTGGCGCCGCCGCTTGCGCTCAGCGACCCCGCGGGGGGCCGCGTCGAGCTGGCCGAGCTGCGCGGGTCCGAGATCACGTTGCTCTTCTGGAACCCCGGGTGCGGGCACTGCCGCGCGATGCATGCCGACCTCCTCGCCTGGGAGGCCGGCCGCCCCGCGGGGTCCACCGGGCTCGTCGTCGTCTCCACGGGTGACCCGGAGGCCACCGCCGCGGAGGGATTCAGGTCCCGAGTGCTCTTCGACGACCACTTCGAGGTCGGTCCCGCCTTCGCCGCCGTGGGAACGCCGATGGCGGTCCGGCTCGACGCCGAGGGCCGCGTGGCCGCTCCGCTCGCCGCCGGCGCGGGCGCCGTCTTCGCGCTCGCCGATACGTCATCGCCCGACCGCCACCTCGCCGTGACGACCCACCAGGGAGCCCGCAATGGATGAGGACCGCTTCGACGATCTCGCGCTCTCGCTGGCTCGGCCGATCCCCCGGCGCCGTGCGCTGGGTCTGTTCGGCATCGGGCTGGCCGCCGCCGCGGTGCCGAGCCTCACCGCGCCCCGCGCTCGCGCGGCCGGGCAGCTGACGCCCTGCTCGCACGGCGGGACCTTCTGCGGCTATCCGGACGGCGGCGGCTACAACATCGGCTGCTGCCTGGGCGCGGGCGGCGACACGCGCACCGTCTGCTGCCCGGGGAAGTCCGGCGTCGTCGGCTCGCTGTGCTGCCCGACGGGCTACAAGTGCGGCAACACACGCCCGGATCCGCCCCAGGGCTGCATCTGCGTCAGCAAGGTCGAATGCGGTGGCACGTGCTGCCGGACCGGCGAGTACTGCGAGACGCGGTTCCTCGGCGAGGACACGTGCGACAAGCTCTGTCCCCACACGCACGAGCACAAGTGCATCGGGGTGTGCTGCACCGACAACGAGACGTGTGGCTTCTTCGGTTGCAAGTGCAAGTCGGGCCTGGTGTCCACCGGGGCCGGGACGTGCGAGTCGCCGAAGAAGGATCCCGGCGACCCGCAGACGAGCGACAACCCGATCCGCAACATGCTCAACATGATGGGTCAGTCCGCGGCCGGGCACGGGGCGAAGCGCACGCGCGGGTCGTTCATCGCCCGCCCGGCGCTGTCCGGTTCCACGGCCGTCGACGGCGCCCTCGAGGCCCTCGCCGCGGTCAACGGGCAAGGGGCCGCCGCGCTCCTGGCGATCCGGGGCGGCAAGCGTGACCCTGCCTACAAGAAGCGGGTCGTGGTGGCGCGGGCCAAGCCCCCGCTCGTCGTGGCTGGCCCCGGCCTCGACCCGGCGTCCGCCGCCGCGCTGAACAAGCTCCTGCGGGCCGAGGCTCGCGCCAACGCCTTGACCGCGGCCATGGCCAAGGCGCTGTGGCGCTCGCGCGCGGCACGGGCCCGGCACCACCGTTCCGCCGCCCGGCGGCAGATGCGCGCCGCCGCGAGCTTCGCCGGCCAGGCCGCAACCGCCTACAAGCGCGTGCGGTCGCTGCGCGCCGCGGCCGCCCGCACCCTGATCGCCGGAAACGTCTCCGAGGTCCTCGCGCTCGACGATGCGGTCGACGCCTTCGCCAAGGGCGTGAAGCGGAACGGTGTCCCGGCGTCCCTGCGCATCTCGATGACAAGGCTCGGGGTCGGCCGCACCGACCGCGAACGCCTGCGCGCGGGCGTGATCGGGCGCTCGGTGACCGCTGCCGCCGGACCCGTCCTCATCGCGCCGCTCCAGAGCGACGCCCGGGCCGGGAACCTCACGGCGCTGATCTCGCAGTTGTCGAAGTTCTCGAAGCGGGCCCGCAAGCACCCGACCGCGCGGTGATCTGAGGCCGCCGCCTGCTTGCACGCCGCGGCGGCGTCGGCGAGACTCGCGCCATGGCCACCACGGCACCCAGCGTCGCCACGTCGCTGACCGAAGCGATCGTGGCGCGCGACATCCCCGGCGCGGTCGCGCTGCTCGAGACCGACGTCGACTTCCGCGCGATGACGCCCAGCCGGATCTGGGAGGCGAAGGACCCGGCGGGCGTCGAGGGCATCCTGCGCGAGTGGTTCGAGGATCCCGACGAGGAGATCCACGGCGTCGAGGCCACCGCGCCGGTGCCGATCCAGGGCACCATGCGCGTCGGCTGGCTCGTCAACCTCAGCGACGCCGACGGCCCGCAGGTCTTCGAGCAGCAGGCCTACGTGCGCGAGCGCGACGGCCGGATCGCCTGGATGCGCGTGATCTGCAGCGGCTCGATCCCGCTGCCCGCTTCGCCCGCCTAGCGGGCCACCGGGGCCGGCTCCACGGCGTCGAGCGCGGCCATGTCCTCGTCGTCGAGCGCGACGTCGCCGGCCGCCATGTTCTCCTCGAGGTGCGCGACCGAGGTCGTGCCCGGGATCAGCAGCATGCGCTCGTAGCGGGCGAGCAGCCAGGCCAGGGCGACCTGGGACGGCGTCGCGCCGTGGCTCTCGGCGACCTCGGCGATCGCCGGGTCCTCGGCCAGCCGCTTCGGGCCGCCCGTGAAGGCCGAGCCGAGCGGGAAGAACGGCACGAAGGCGATCTCGCGCTCGCGGCAGAGCTCGACGATGGCCTCGTGGCTGCGGTCGATGACGCTGTAGGCGTTCTGGACCTCGCCGAGGTCGACGAGCTCGAGCGCCTGCGCGCGCGCCCTCGAGCGAGACGTTCGAGACGCCGATCAGGTCGAGCTTGCCCTCGCGCCGGAGGTCCTCGAGCGCGCCGAGCTGCTCGGGCTCGGGCACGCCCGCGCCGTGGTCGTCGCCCGATCACGCGCAGGTTGACGAGGTCCATGCGCTCGACGCGCAGCGAGCGCAGGTTGTCCTCGACGCCCGCGCGCAGCTCGGCCGGCGACTGCGCGGGCAGCCAGCCGCCGCTCGTCGTCGCGCCGCGCGCCGACCTTGGTCACGAGCTTGAGGCCGTCCGGGTAGGGGTGGAGGGTCTCGCGGATCAGGTCGTTGACGACGTCGGGGCCGTAGTACTGCGAGGTGTCGATGTGGTCGACGCCGAGCTCGATCGCGCGGCGCAGGACCGCGCGGGCGGCGTCGGGGTCGCGCGGCGGGCCGAAGACGCCGGGGCCGGCGAGCTGCATCGCGCCGAAGCCGATGCGGTTGATGGGCTTGTCACCGAGGAAGGTCGTCTGCGTGGTCATGCCCCACAGCCGTGCGCTAGCGTCGCTCGACCGGACAAGAAGGGCATTCATCCTGGGACTCGCACCACCACCCACGCGCCGCGACGAGCTCGCCGAGTTCCTGCGCCACCACCGCGAGGCGATCGAGCCCCGAGAGCGTCGGGCTGGCGGTCAACGGCCGGCGGCGCACGCCGGGCCTGCGCCGCGAGGAGGTCTCGCCAGCTCGCCGGGGTGGGGCTGTCCTGGTACACGTGGCTCGAGCAGGGCCGGGACATCACGCCCGTCGGCCGAGCGTGCTCGACGCGCTGGCCCGCGTGCTCGACCTCGAGGCCGCCGAGCGCGCCCATCTCTTCGACCTCGCCGGCGTCCCGCTGCCCACCCGCGCCGGGGACTACCCGACGCAGGCGCCGGCCGAGCTCGGCCGAGATCGTCGCGCGGCCTCGCGCCCAACCCGGCCTACCTGATCGGCCCGCGCACCGACGTGCTCGCCTGGAACGCCGGGGCGCGCCGCATGATGGGCGAGCCGTCGCGCGCGCCGGACGGGCAGCGCAACCTGCTGTGGTGGCTGTTCACGGCGCCCGGTCCGCACCAGGCGCACGTGGGACGACACCGGCCGCCGCACGCTCGCGCGCTTCCGCGCCGAGCACGCCCGCCGCTTCGACGACGCCGGCCTTCACCGCGCTGATCGAGGCGCTGCTCGAGGCCAGCCCGCGCTTCCGCGAGCTGTGGCCGCGCCACGAGGTGCTCGACGCGCAGCTCGGCACGAAGGTCATCGAGCACCCGGAGCTCGGCCGGCTCGAGCTCTACCACCTGCAGTCGATCCCGACGAGCCACCCCGACCTGCGCCTGACGCAGTTCGTCCCGGCCGACGACGCGACGCGCGCGGCGCTGGCAAGCTGAGCCCATGGCCAAGCTCACCTACACCGCGATCACCTCGCTCGACGGCTACGTGGCCGACGAGGACGGCAAGTGGGACTGGTCGTTCCCCGACGAGGAGATCCACGCCGCCGTCAACGACCACGAGCGCGAGAACGGCACCTACCTCCTCGGACGACGCATGTACGAGGTGCTCGTCGCCTGGGAGACGATGGACGAGCCGGAGCCGGTGATGCGCGACTACGCGGAGATCTGGCGCGCGGCCGACAAGGTCGTCTACTCGACGACGCTCGAGGAGGTGTCGAGTGCGCGCACGCGGATCGAGCGCTCGTTCGATCCCGAGGCGGTGCGCGCGCTCGTCGCCGCGGCCGACCGCAACGTCTCCGTCGGCGGGCCGGCGCTGGCCGCGCAGGCGATCCGGGCCGGCCTGGTCGACGAGATCACGCTCTTCGTCTCGCCGGTGATCGTCGGCGGCGGCAACCCCGCGCTGCCCGACGGCGTCCGCGTCGACCTCGAGCTGCGCGGCGAGCGCCGCTTCGCCAACGGCGCGGTGCAGCTGCGCTACGCCGTGCGGCGCTAGCCCTCAGCCCTCCGGCGGCGTGAACTCGCTGAGCGTGAGCTCGGCGCCCTGCGGGTCGCGGATCGTCGCCGTCCTCGTCCACTCGGAGTCCTCGGAGGCGACCACCGTCGCGCCGAGCCGCTCGGCGACGGCGACCGTGTCGTCGCGGTCGGCGACGGAGAACGACACGGCCCAGCGGTCGGCCTCGCCGTCGGCGCGCGGCTGGATCCAGGCCGCGGCGTCCTCGAAGCCGGGCGGCGCGGTGACGCCCTCCTGACGGGTGCGGATCTCCGGGTCGACGGTCGCCTCGAGATGGTCGCCGTAGCCCGGGACGCGGACCAGGGCCGGGCCGCCGAGGTCCATCAGCTCCCAGCCGAAGAGGGGGACGTAGAACTCGCGGGCGGCGGCCGGGTCGGCGGCATGCAACGCGCTGAAGTTCCACGTGCCGGGCGCGTTGACGAGCTGCGCGCCGGGGCGGCGCCGGGCCTGCCACAGCCGGAAGGCCGCGCCGCCGGGGTCGACGCAGCCGGCCTGGCGCCCGCCCGGCCCGGCGTCGACCGGGTCGATGGCCACGGCCCCGCCGGCGGCGCCCACCGCCGCCACGGTCGCGTCGGCGTCGTCGACCGCGATGTACGTGCTCCAGGCCGGCGTCGCGCCGGCGGTCGCCGGGGTGATCGCCGCGACGTCGTGGCCCTCGAGCGAGGCGATCAGGTAGGAGCCGGGCGCCTCGGCTGCCACCGCGTCCGCGAAGGTCCAGCCGAAGAGCTCGCCGTAGAAGCGGCAGGCGGCCTCGGCGTCGATCTGCTCGGTGTCGACCCAGCACGGCACGCCCGGCGGGTAGGTGCGAGAGGGCATGACGCAGCGTAGATCCGGTTGGGCGGATCCGCCCGGCGCGGACGGCGACTGCTAGCCGCGGCCGTCGGCCTCGCCCTGCACGCCGGCCAGCACGTCCGGGCGCGACGAGGCGCGCCGCGTCGGCGGTCTGGTCGTCCTCCTGGCGCTGGGAGTCGCGCTCGGCCTCGACCCGGCCGCGGTAGGTCTCGACCTCGTGCTCGACGTCTGCTCCTCGGACCAGCCGAGCACCTCGGCCATCGAGCCGGGCGACCGTCTCGGCCGCGGCCACGCCGCGGTCCCAGCTCTCGATCGAGATCCGCGTGCGGCGGGCGAGCACGTCGTCGAGGTGCAGCGCGCCCTCGTGCGAGCGCGGCGTAGAGCGCCTCGACGGCGAGGTAGTCGTCGGCGCCGGGCAGCGGCTCGTCACAGCTCGGGCCGGCCGGCGACGCAGGCTCGAGCAGCTCGTGGATCTTCGTGCCGTAGCGCTGAGCAGGTGCTCGATGCGGGCGACGTGCAGCCCCGACGGCGTCGGCGAGCGGTGGCGGCGGTTCCACAGCGCCTGGTAGCCGTCGGCGCCGACGAGCGGCGTCACGTCGGTGGCCGACGGCGCGACGCGGGCGTCGAGGCCGCGGGCCAGCCGCGTCGATCGCGTCCTTGGCCATCACCCGGTAGGTCGTGTACTTGCCGCCGGCCACGGCGACGAGGCCGGGGACCGGAGTGGCGACGGCGTGCTCGCGCTGAAGCTTGCTCGTGCTCTCCGACTCGCCGGTGAGCAGCGGGCGCAGACCGGCGTAGACGCCCTGGACGTCGTCGCGCCGGAGCGGCTGCGTCGAGCACGGCGTTGAGGTGCTCGAGGACGTAGTCGATGTCCGCGCGGCTGGCCGCGGGGTGCTGACTTGTCGAGCTCCAGTCGGTGTCGGTCGTGCCGATCAGCCAGTGGCGGCCCCACGGGATCACGAACAGCACGCTCTTCTCGGTGCGCAGGATCAGCCCGGTGTCGAGCTGCAGGCGGTCGCGCGGGACGACGAGGTGGATCCCCTTGCGAGGCGCGGACCTGGAACTTCCCGCGCTCGCCGACGAGGTGCTGGAGGTCGTCGGTCCACACGCCGGTGGCGTTGACCACGGTGCGGGCCCGGACGTCGAACTCCTTGCCGCTGCCGTGGTCGCGGACCCGCACGCCGGTCACGCGGCCGGCCTCGTTGCAGGAAGCCGACGGCCGACGATCGAGTTGGCCACGGCGGCGCCGTAGCGGGCGGCGGTGCGGGCGACGTCGAGCGTGTGGCGGGCGTCGTCGACCTGGGCGTCCTGGTACTGGAGCGCGCCGATGAGCGTGTCCGGCTTGAGCGCGGGGGCGATCCGCAGCGCGTTGCGCTTGGTCAGGTGCCGGTGGCGGTGCATGCCCTTGTGCCCGCCGAGCTCGTCGTAGAGCAGCATGCCGGCGCCGACGTAGGCGCGCTCCCAGACGCGGTGGGTGAGCGGAAGCAGGAACGAGACGGGCCGGACGAGGTGCGGCGCGATCATGTTGAGCAGGAGGCTGCGCTCGCGCAGCGCCTCGCGGACGAGCCCGAACTCCATCTGCTCGAGGTAGCGCAGCCCGCCGTGGATGAGCTTGGACGAGCGGCTCGAGGTTCCCGCGGCGTAGTCGCGCGCCTCGACGAGCGCGACGGAGAGGCCGCGCGTCGCGGCGTCGAGCGCGGCGCCCGCCCCGGCGGAGCCGCCGCCGATCACGACGACGTCGAAAGTCTCATTTTCCATCCGATCCAGCGCGTGCGCGCGCTCGGCCGGACCGAGACGACCCGGATCGGGTTGGGCGTTTGATGAGGTGGGGTTCGAGGGCACTTGTGACTCCGAGGCTACCCCGGAAGGGGCCGCGAAACGGGAGGGAGGCGGGACAATGCCGAACGGATCAGGGCACCGACGCTGGGGCTGGCAGCAGAGTCTGCCCGGCGAGCTCGGCGCGGAGATGCTCGGGACCTTCACGCTGATCGCCTTCGGATGCGGGTCGGTCGCGATGACGGTCGCCGGGCTCAACCAATCCGGACGCGGAGCGCAAGCGTTCACGGCCAGCGGTGACTGGCTGATCATCGCCTGGGGCTGGGCCATGGGCGTGACGTTCGGGGTCTACGTCGCGGGCGGGATCTCGGGGGCGCACCTCAATCCCGCCGTGACGATCGCGATGGCGTTCCGCCGCGGCTTCGCCTGGGCCAAGGTCCTGCCCTACATCGGCGCGCAGCTGCTCGGCGCGTTCCTCGGCGCGTTCCTGATCTACATCAACTACAAGGGCGCGATCGACTCGCTCGAGCACGTCAAGCACATCACGCGCGGCACGCCGGACTCGGTCTCGACCTACTCGATCTTCGCGACGTTCCCCGCGCCCTACCTGCACACGTGGGTCGGGCCGTTCCTCGACCAGGTGATCGGCACCGGCTTCCTCGTGGCGATCATCTTCGCGCTGACCGACGAGTACAACGCGCCGGTCAAGGCCAACCTCGCCCCCCTCGTCGTCGGCCTGATCGTGTTCGCGATCGCCCTGTCCTTCGGCGCCAACGCCGGCTACGCGATCAACCCCGCTCGCGACTTCGGGCCGCGCATGGTCGCCTGGATCGAGGGGTGGAAGACGATCGCCTTCCCCGGTGACTACGGCAACATCAACACCTACTTCTGGATCCCGATAGTCGGGCCCATCCTGGGGGGAGTCATCGGCGCCTTCGCCTATGACGGCATCATTCGCAACGTGCTGCTGGCTCGCGGCGCGACGCCCGATCCTGAGATCGCCGAGCAGGGCGCCGATGCCCTGGACGAGCCCGGCGGCGCAACCGCGGAGGCATCTAGACACCATGGCCGAGTACGTCGGAGCGATCGATCAGGGGACCACGAGCTCCCGCTTCATCCTGTTCGACAAGGACGGCAAGATCGTCCACGTCGACCAGCGCGAGCACGAGCAGATCACGCCGCAGGCCGGCTGGGTCGAGCACGACGCCAAGGAGATCTGGACGCGCACCCGCGAGGTGATCGGCGGCGCGCTCGCGAGCTCGCCGGCCGAGGCGGGCGACGTGCAGGCGATCGGCATCACCAACCAGCGCGAGACCACCGTGGTGTGGGATCGCGAGACCGGCGAGCCGATCCACAACGCGATCGTCTGGCAGGACACGCGCACCGCGCCGCTCGTGCGGGAGTTCGCTGGCGACGAGGGGCCCGACCGCCTGCGCGACGTCGTCGGCCTCCCGCTGTCGACCTACTTCTCGGGGCCGAAGATCGCGTGGCTGCTCGACAACGTCGACGGCGCGCGCAAGCGGGCCGAGAACGGCGAGCTCGCCTTCGGGACGATGGACTCCTGGGTCCTGTGGAACCTGACCGGCGGCACGAACGGCGGCCTGCACGTCACCGACGTGACCAACGCGAGCCGCACGATGCTGATGGACCTCAAGACGCTCGACTGGCACGAGCCCGCGCTCGACCTGATGGGCATCCCGCGCTCGATGCTGCCCGAGATCCGCTCCTCGTCCGAGGTCTACGGCGAGGCGTCGGGCACGGCGGTCGGCGGCCGGCCCGGTGGCCGGCATCCTCGGCGACCAGCAGGCCGCGATGTTCGGCCAGGCGTGCTTCGACGCCGGCGACGCCAAGAACACCTACGGCACGGGCTCGTTCCTGCTCGTCAACACCGGCGAGGAGATCGTCCACACCGAGAAGCTCCTGACGACGATCGGCTACAAGCTCGGCGACGGCAAGGTGACCTACGCGCTCGAGGGCTCGATCGCGGTGACCGGCGCGCTGATCCAGTGGCTGCGCGACCGGCTGAAGATCATCAAGACCGCTCCCGAGGTCGAGGAGCTCGCCAAGACGGTCGACGACAACGGCGGCGTGTACTTCGTGCCCGCCTTCTCGGGCCTGTTCGCGCCGCACTGGCGCGACGACGCGCGCGGCGCGATCGTCGGGCTGACGGCCTACGCCAACCAGGGCCACATCGCCCGCGCGGCGCTCGAGGCGACGGCGTGGCAGACCAAGGAGGTCGTCGACGCGGCCAACGACGTCGCCGACGTGCCCTTCGACGAGCTGCGCGTCGACGGCGGCATGACCGGCGACGAGCTGCTCATGCAGTTCCAGGCCGACGTGCTCGGCGTCCCGGTGATCCGCCCGGCGGTGACCGAGACGACCGCGCTCGGCGCGGCCTACGCGGCCGGGCTGGCCGTCGGCTTCTGGTCCGATCAGGACGAGCTGCGCGAGCGCTGGGCCGAGGACAAGCGCTGGGAGCCGAACATGGCCGACGAGGACCGCGACCGCGGCTACGCGAAGTGGAAGAAGGCCGTCGAGCGCACGCTGGACTGGGAGGACTGAGCCGGGTCGAAGCGCTGACCGGCCGCGCCTGCCAGGCTGGCGGCGATGCGGCGCGTGCGCTGGATCGGTCACGCCACGGTCGAGCTCGAGCTCGACGGGGCGCGGCTGCTCACCGACCCGGCGCTGCGCTCGGCGGCTGGCCCACCTGCGCCGGCAGCATCCGTCGCCCGCCACGCCGTCGCGGCCCGACGCGGTGCTGATCTCCCACGTCCATCACGACCACCTCGACAAGCGCTCGCTGCGCGACGTCGCCGGCCCGGAGGTGGCGATCGTCGTGCCCGTCGGTGCGGCGCCGCTGGTCGAGGGGCTCGGGTTCGGGACGATCCACGAGGTCGCGGCCGGGGACACGCTGACCCTGGGCGGCGCCGAGGTGCGCGCCGTCCCGGCCTGGCACCCGTCGCGGCGCCATCCGCTGGCCCCCGAGATCCCCGCGCTGGGCTACGTCGCCGGGCGGGATCTGGTTCGCCGGGCGACACCGAGCTCCACGACGACATGGCCGCGCTGCGCGGCGCGATCGACGTCGCGCTGATACCCGGTCTGGGGCTGGGGGCCGACGCTCGGCCCGGGCCACCTCGACCCCGAGGGCGCCGCGCGCGCCGCGGCGCTCGTCGCGCCGCGGGTGGCGATCCCGATCCACTGGGGCACGTTCTTCCCGTTCGGCCTGGCCCGCCGCCACGCGGCGCTGCTGCGCGACCCGCCGCGTCGACTTCGCCGATCAGGTGGCGGCGCTCGCGCCCTCCACGAAGGTCGTCGTGCTCGCCCCCGGGGAGGCGTTCTCGGCGTAGGACGCGTGGCCGAGGCCGGCCAGCCAGCCCCGGAAGACCCGGTGGACCGCACCGGCGCCGAGCGGCGCCTGTTCGGGCCAGGGCAGCGCGGCCGGGAAGAGCACGAACGGGTGGGCCTGCCCGCCGCCGAGGCCGCCATGCGAGCCGACGAGCTCCTCGAAGGCGGCGACCTCGTCGAGGTCGGCCCAGTAGCGGCCCTGCACGACGATGTCCGGGCAGTGGGAGAAGCGCGTCGGTGCGCAGCCACGTGCGCGGCGGCGTACGGGCCGTAGCCGGCGAGCGGGTCCTCGCCTTCGACCGCGTCGTCGGCCAGGCGCCGGCGCCCGGCCGGCGCCGAGCGCGAGCGCGCCCTCGGCCTGCGAGCGCACGAGCACGAACCCGACGCCGGGATGCGAGCGCAGCGCGTCGACGAGTCCGGGCCGGCGCTCGGCGAGCTGCTCGAGCGTCACCCGCCCCGGCTCGCGCGGGGAAGGAGATCAGGCCGAGGTTGCCCGAGGCCATCACCGAGATCTCCGGCGCCGCCTCGTCGTCGTCGCCGCCGCCGCCGCCGAAGCGGACCTCGTAGTCCTGGCGTGCGGCTCTGGGTCACGACCCGGACCGCGTGGCCCGACGCGGTGTCGCGGTTGCCGAGCTCGGTCAGCCCGGCGCTCAGGGACGCCGAGGCCCTCGTCGCTGCCCGCCCGCTCGCCGCGGACGGCGCCGCCTCCGCGTGGCGCTGCACGACGTCCTCGAGCGTCTCGCCGTAGCGCTGCAGGAACGTCGCGCCCTGGCTCTGGCCGTGGTCGGAGAGGACCACGAGCTCGTACGGGCGCGGCGCGTGGGGGACGGCGGCGGCGATCTGGGCGATCGCCCGGTCGACGCGGCGCAGGACGGCGAGGGTGTCGGGGCGCTCGAGGCCGGAGTGGTGGGCGACCTCGTCGTAGGCCAGGAACGTCGTGTAGACGACGGGGCGGCCGGCGAGCACGTCGGCGGTCACGGCGGCGACCTGGAGGTCGAGCTGGATCACCGTCGCGTAGGCGCGCACGAGCGCGTAGGACCAGCCGCGGTCGATCCGCGGGCGCACGTCGCGGCGGCGCTGCTGGACGGCCTCCCAGCGCTCGGTCAGCGACCTCGGCGACCGACCGCAGGAACGTGCGGGCCACGCCGTAGGGGCTCGCGAAGTAGGCGAAGTAGTCCTGGCCGAGCCGGCCGGGCCGGCCGGCGGTCGAGCACGGTGCTCATCGTCAGCATCGAGTGCGGCGCGTCGCCCGAGAGGATGTTCGCCCGGCTCGCGCCGTCGGCGTGGAGCAGGCCGCGCCCGTCCGAGTGGCGGCGCTCGAGCTCGGCCGCGTCGCGCGGGTGGTTGGTGACCATCGCCCTCTCGCGGTCCTTCTCCCACCAGCGGAAGGCCGGCATGTCGTGGTCGTCGCCGTGCAGCAGCCCGGCCTGGCAGGCGCCGGTCTGCGAGGACCAGTGGGTCTCCCAGCGCTCGAGCCGGTGGCTGCCGTCGCGGATCCAGGCGGCGAGGTGCGGCGCGTTGCCGTCGCGGATCGCCCGGCGCAGGACGTCGTGGGCCAGCCCGTCGATCTCGAGGAAGAGGACGCCGGGGGCCGTCCCCTCGGCGACGAGCTTCGTGCGCCGCAGCTGGCGCACGACGACATGGCGCATCCACAGGTCGCCGCGATCGAGCGCGAGGAGCCCGGCGACGATCGTCGTCAATCCCCGCCATGCCGACGATCACGAGCACCGCCGCGAGCAGGCCGTCGACGTGGACCTCGGGGATCAGGGCGGCGGCGCCGAGCAGCACGGCGCCGTTGACGACCAGGGCGCCGAGCCCGAGCGTCGCCACGGTGAAGGGCAGCGCGAAGCGCAGCAGCGGCAGGCCAGACGACCGCGTTGGCCAGGCCCATCGCCGCGGCGAGCAGCCAGCGCGGACCAGATCCCGTCGAGCGAGAAGTCGTCGCAGCAGGGCGGCGAGCAACAGCAGCGCGGCGGCGTCGAGGACGAGCAGGACGGCCAAGCGGAGGATCAGGCGGCGGGGCAGAGCCGCGACTATCTCAGATCGAGTATTGGTGGATCGGCTGCAAACCAACCGAATTCGCGGCATCGGCCGGGAAGGCTCGGATAGTGTGACGAGGTGCCCTCGTTGCGGTTCGACGAACTCGACGTCGACGGCGTCCATGTGCTCGTCCTCGAAGGCGAGCTGGAGGTCTCCACCGTCGGGTCGGTGCAGCGCGAGTCTGATCGCCGCCGTCGAGACCCACGGCTGCGTCGCGATTGACGGCATGGGCCTGACCTTCATCGACTCGAGCGGCATGCGATTGCTGCTCTCCGCGCTGCGGATCGTCGGCCGCAACTCCGGCTGCCTGGTCTTCGCCTGCGCCAACCCCACCGTGCTGCGGCTGTTCGCGGTCACGGGGATGGACGGCACGTTCGAGATGACGACGTCTCGCGACGAGGCGGTCCGCCGCGCGCGCGAACAGCTCGCCGCCTAGCGGGCGGGCGGCTCAGGAACCGGCGCGGCGGCGGCGGCGGCGCGGCACCGTGCGGAACACGTGGTCCCAGACCGGCGAGGAGACGCCGAAGGCGCGTCGTGTGGTCCTGGAAGTGGTGGCGCATGTGCTGCTCGCGCAGCTTGCGGCCGAACTTCGTCTTCGGCGTGTGGTGATGCACGTGGTAGTGCGTCATGTCGTAGATCAGGTAGCCGAGCAGGAAGCCGCCGCCGAACGGCATCCAGTACGGCGTCCCGAGCACGAGCCGGAAGGCGAGCAGGAAGAGCAGCGCCAGCGGGATCGACGCCGACGGCGGCATCACGAGCCGCAGCGGGTCGTTCGGGTGGTCGTGGTGGACGCCGTGGATGATCCAGTGCAGCCGCTTGCCCCAGCCCTCCTCGGGCTCGAAGTGGAAGACCACGCGGTGCAGCCAGTACTCCGAGAAGCTCCAGAAGGCGAGGCCGCAGGCGACGAGCGCGACGACGATGCCCGGGCGCAGACGGGCGGTGCCGAGCTCGATCAGCAGCGCGACGGCGGGCACGAAGATCAGGACCGGGACGACGGGGTGGACCCGCGAGAAGCGGTCGAGCAGGGCCGAGTCGAACATCTTCGGCGAGGCGCGCAGGGACTGGGCCCGGTCCATCTCGTGCGCCTCGTCCGGAGTCGACGTGGACATGAGACGGATTTTATTCCTCCGGGCCGACGTCCGTAGCCAAGATCACGTGGCGGACCGAAACGGCCAGGAAACCAACCTGCTCGGCGGCTTCGGGACGCGCCCGGGGCGTGACCTCGGCGTCGGTGACGGGCAGGAACTCGTCGGCCTTGGAGTTGAGGTAGTCGGTCACGCGGCTGCGAAAGCCGTCGCGCGGGAGCTGCACCGTGCCGGTGATCAGGTGGTGTTCGGTCTCGAGCGAGACGCGGGCGTCGCGGAGCTCCATCGGGGCCGAGACTAGCGGCCGGGCCGGAGGCGCTACTTGCGCTTGCGCGGGGGCATGATGTCGGTGATCGTGCCCTCCACGGCCTCGGCCGCGAAGCCCACGGTCTCCGACAGCGTCGGGTGGGGGTGGACGGTCAGCGCCACGTCCTCGGCGTCGCTGCCCATCTCCATCGCGTGGACGTACTCGGCGATCAGCTCGCCGGCGTTCGGCCCGACGATCCCGGCGCCGAGGATCCGCCGGCTCTCGGGGTCGACGAGGACCTTGGTCAGCCCGTCCGTGCGCCCGATCCCGAGCGCGCGGCCCGAGGCGGCCCAGGGGAAGCTCGCGCTGTCGTACTCGATGCCCTCGGCCTTGGCCCGCGTCTCGGTCAGCCCGGCCCAGGCGACCTCGGGATCGGTGTAGGCGACCGAGGGGATCGCGGCGAAGTCGGCCGCGGCGGCCTGTCCGGCGATCACCTCGGCGGCGACGTGGCCCTCGTGGGTGGCCTTGTGGGCGAGCATCGGCTCGCCGACGACGTCGCCGATCGCGTGGATGTGGGCGACGTTCGTGCGGCACTGCTCGTCGACGGCGATGAAGCCGCGGTCGTCGACCTCGACGCCGGCGGCGTCGGCGCCGATCCCGCCGCCGTTGGGCTGGCGCCCGACGGCGACGAGGACGCGGTCGAAGATCAGCGAGTCCGGGGCGTCGTCGCCCTCGAAGGTGACCTCGAGGCCCTTCTCGGTCGCCTCGACGCTCGACGACCTTGGTCGACAGGTGGATCGCCGCGTAGCGGTCCTTGATGCGCTTCTGCAGCGGGCGGATCAGGTCGCGGTCGGCGCCGGGCATCAGCCCGTCGGTCATCTCGACGACGGTGACCTCGGAGCCGAGCGCGTCGTAGACCGTGGCGAGCTCCAGGCCGATGATCCCGCCGCCGATCACGAGCAGGCGGTCGGGCACGTCCTCGAGGTCGAGCGCGCCGGTCGAGGTCATCACCCGGTCGTCGTCCTCGGGCAGGTTGGGGATCGTCGCCGAGCGCGAGCCGGCGGCGATGATCGCGTGGCGGAAGGCGACCGAGGTGGTGCCGTCGGCCGTCTCGACCTCGAGCGTGTGGGCGCCGGTGAACGTGCCCTCGCCCGTCAACACCTGGACTTTTCTCTGCTTGGCCAGGCCGGCGAGGCCGCCGGTGAGCTTCTCGACCGCGCCCGACTTGAAGTCGCGCACGCCGTCGAGGTCGATCGACGGCTCGCCGAAGTCGAGGCCGTGGGCCTTCGAGTCGGCCGCCTCGGCGATGACCTTGGCGATGTGGAGCAGCGCCTTGGAGGGGATGCAGCCGACGTTGAGGCAGACGCCGCCGAGCCGCTCGTAGCGCTCGACGAGCACGACCTCCTGGCCGAGGTCGGCGGCGCGGAAGGCCGCCGCGTAGCCGCCGGGGCCCGAGCCGAGGACGAGCGTGTCGCAGGTGACGTCGGCGTCGGGGAGCTCCTCGTCGTCGGGTCGCCGGACGAGACTCGTCCTCGGCGTCGGCGGTCTCCTCGACCTCTTCCTTGTCCTGCGTCTGATCTTCCTTCTCGTCGGCCTCGCCGTCGTCGCCGTCGTCGTCGCCGTCGGCCGCGGCCTCCTCGGGCTCGAGCATCAGCAGCAGCGAGCCCTCCGAGACCGTGTCGCCCTCCTTGACCTCGAGCTTGGCGATCTTCCCGCCCTGCGGGGCGGGGACGTCCATCGTCGCCTTGTCGGACTCGAGCGTGACGAGCGGATCCTCGGGGGCGATCGTGTCGCCCTCGGCGACGAGCACCTCGATCACGGGGACGTCGGTGAAGTCCCCGATGTCGGGGACCTTGACCTCGATGGTGTCGCTCACAGCAGCGTCCGCCGCATGTCGGAGAGCACGCCCACGAGGTGCGCGACGAAGCGCGCGGCCGCGGCGCCGTCGATCACCCGGTGGTCGTAGGAGAGCGACAGCGGCACCATCAGCCGCGGCACGAACTCCGAGCCGTCCCAGACCGGCTTGGTCGCCGAGCGCGTGACGCCGAGGATCGCCACCTCGGGGGCGTTGACGATCGGCGTGAAGCTCGTGCCGCCGATGCCGCCGAGGCTCGAGATCGTGAACGTGCCGCCGCGCATCTCCTCGCCCTTGAGCTTGCCGTCGCGCGCGCGCCCCGACAGCTCGGCGAGCTCGGCGCCGATGTCGAGCAGGCCCTTCTGGTCGACGTCGCGGATGACCGGGACGACGAGCCCCTGCGGCGTGTCGGCCGCGAAGCCGAGGTGGTAGTAGCGCTTGAGCACGAGCCCGCCCTCGCCGTCGAGCGAGGCGTTGAACTCGGGGAAGGCCTTCAGCGTCGTCACGCAGGCCTTGAGCAGCAGCGCGACCATCGTCAGCTTGACGTCGCTCTGCTCGGAGTTCGACCGCTTGCGGAAGGCCTCGAGCTCGGTGATGTCCGCCTCGTCGTTGTGGGTGACGTGCGGGATCATCACCCAGTTGCGGGCGAGGTTCGGGCCGGCGATCTTCTTGATGCGCGAGAGCGGGACGACCTCGACCTCGCCGAACTTCGCGAAGTCGACCTGCGGCCACGGCGCGAGGTCGAGGCCCTCGATCGCGGCGCCGCCGCCGCTCTTGGCCGGCTGCTCGGCGGCCTTGGCGGGCTTGTCGAGGTCCTCCTTGGTGATGCGGCCCTTGCGGCCCGAGCCCTCGACCTGCGAGAGGTCGACGCCCTTCTCGCGCGCGAGGCGGCGGACGGACGGGCTGGCGTACGGCGAGCGTCGCCGTTGGACGACTCCGGACGCGGGCGAGGAGCTCTGCTCGGCGCTGCTCGCTCTCGCTCTCGGGCGCGGAGTCCTCGGCCTCGGCCTCCTCGGCGGCGGAGACGGCCTCGGCCTTCTCCTCGTCCTCGGGCTCGTCGGCCTGGCGCTCCTCGGAGGACTTCGACTCGGCCTCGTCCGGCCTCGTCGTCGCTCTCCTCGGTCTCGAGCGTCAACAGCATCGAGCCCTCGGAGACCGTGTCGCCCTCCTTGACCTTGAGCTCCTTGACCGTGCCGCCGAACGGCGCCGGCACGTCCATCGTCGCCTTGTCGGACTCGAGCGTGACGAGCGGATCCTCGGGCGACGACGGAGTCGCCCTCGGCGACGACGATCTCGATGATCGGCACGTCGGTGAAGTCACCGATGTCCGGGACCTTCACGTCCTTCACCGCCGCCATGGGGCCTCCGCGTCCGCGTCGATCTCGTAGGCCTCGATGGCCTTGGTCACCTGCTTGGCTTCGACGTCGCCCTCGCGGGCCAGCGCGTCGAGCGCGGCGACCGCGACGTGGTGGCGGTCGACCTCGAAGAAGCGGCGCAGGGCCACGCGCCAGTCGCTGCGGCCGTAGCCGTCGGTGCCGAGCGCGGTGAAGCGGTCGGCGACCCACGGGCGGATGCCGTCGGGCAGCGCGCGCATGTAGTCGGTCGCGGCGACGACCGGGCCGCCGCCGGCGGGCAGGCACTCCTGCGACGAAGGCGTGCCGCTCGTCCTCCTCCGGGTGCAGCCGGTTCCAGCGCTCGGCCTCGAGGCCGTCGCGGCGCAGCTCGGTGAACGAGGTGACGCTCCACACCTCGGCGCTGACGCCGTGCTCGTCCTCGAGCAGCTCGGCGCCGGCCAGCACCTCGCGCAGGATCGTGCCCGAGCCGAGCAGCCGCACCGTCGGCGCGCCCTTCTTGCCGCCGCCCTCGCGGATGCGGTGCATCCCCTTGAGGATCGCCTCCTCCGAGCCCTCCGGCAGCGGCGGGTGCCGGTAGTTCTCGTTCATGATCGTCAGGTAGTAGAAGACGTCCTCCTGCTCGGTGAGCATCCGCCGCAGGCCGTCCTGCATGATCACCGCGAGCTCGTGCCCGAAGGCCGGGTCGTAGGCGCGGCAGTTCGGGATCGTCGCCGCCAGCAGGTGCGAGTGGCCGTCCTCGTGCTGGAGGCCCTCGCCGTTGAGCGTCGTGCGCCCGGCCGTGCCGCCGAGCAGGAAGCCGCGCGAGCGCGAGTCGCCCGCCGCCCAGGCCAGGTCGCCGACCCGCTGGAAGCCGAACATCGAGTAGAAGACGTAGAAGGGGACCATCGGCACGCCGCTGTTCGAGTACGACGTCGCGGCGGCGATCCACGAGGACATCGCGCCCGCCTCGTTGATGCCCTCCTGGAGGATCTGGCCCTTCTTGTCCTCCTTGTAGAACATGAGCTGGTCGGCGTCCTCGGGCGAGTAGAGCTGGCCGACCTGGCTGAAGATCCCGAGCTGGCGGAACATCCCCTCCATGCCGAAGGTGCGCGACTCGTCGGCGACGATCGGCACCACGCGCGGGGCGAGCTTCTTGTCGCGCAGGATCGTCGACAGGACGCGGACGAAGGCCATGGTCGTCGAGTTCTCGCGCTCGCCCGAGCCCTCGAGCTGGGACTTGAAGGCCGAGAGCTCGGGGACCTCGATCGACTCGGCCTTCGTGCGCCGCGCCGGGAGGTAGCCGCCGAGCGCCTCGCGCCGCTCGTGGAGGCAGCTTCATCTCGGGCGCGTCGTCGGGCGGCTTGTGGAAGGCCGCCTGCTTGACCTCGTCGTCGGAGAGGTCGAGCTCGAAGCGGTCGCGGAAGGCGAACAGCGCCGACTCGGTCATCTTCTTCTGCTGGTGGGTGATGTTCTGGCCCTCGCCGGCCTCGCCCATCCCGTAGCCCTTGATCGTCTTGGCGAGGATCACGGTGGGCTGGCCCTCGTGCTTGGCCGCCGCGGCGTAGGCGGCGTAGACCTTCTTGGCGTCGTGGCCGCCGCGGTTGAGGTTCCAGATGTCCGCGTCGCTCCAGTCCTCGACGCGCTTGGCGCAGCTCGGGGTCGGCGCCGAAGAAGTGCTCGCGCACGTACTTGCCGTCGCGCGACTTGAACGTCTGGTACTCGCCGTCGATCGCCTCGTTCATGCGCTTGACCAGGCGACCGTCCTCGTCGTCGGCCAGGAGCGGATCCCAGCGCGAGCCCCAGATCACCTTGATCACGTTCCAGCCCGCGCCGCGGAACTCGGCCTCGAGCTCCTGGATGATCTTGCCGTTGCCGCGCACCGGGCCGTCGAGGCGCTGCAGGTTGCAGTTGACGACGAAGATCAGGTTGTCGAGCTTCTCGCGGCCGGCCAGGCCGATCGCGCCCATCGACTCGGGCTCGTCCATCTCGCCGTCGCCCATGAACGCCCAGACCTTGCGCCCCGTCGTGTCGGCGATCTCCCGGCCCTTGAGGTACTTGAGAAACCAGGCCTGGTAGATCGCCATGATCGGCCCGAGGCCCATCGAGACGGTGGGGAACTGCCAGAACTCCGGCATCAGCCACGGGTGCGGGTAGGAGGAGACGCCGGTGCGCGAGACCTCCTGGCGGAAGCCCTGCATCTGCTCCTCGGTCAGCCGCCCTTCGAGGAAGGCGCGCGCGTAGATGCCGGGGGAGGAGTGGCCCTGGATGTAGATCAGGTCGCCGCCGTGCTCGTCGGAGGGCGCGTGCCAGAAGTGGTTGAAGCCGATCTCGTAGAGCAGCGCGGCCGACTGGTAGGAGGCGATGTGGCCGCCGAGCTCGGAGGACTCCGCGTTGGCCTGCAGGATCGTGGCGATCGAGTTCCAGCGGATCAGCGAGCGCAGGCGGCGCTCGAGGTCGGGATCGCCCGGCAGGTCCTCCTGCTGGTCGGCCGGGATCGTGTTGACGTAGTCGGTGTTGCCGTCGATGGCGACGGGCACGCCGTTGCGGTGCGCGTGGGCGACGGAGCGGGCCAGGAGCTCGTGGGCGCGGTCGGCGCCGTCGTGCTCGATCACCGACTCGACGGCCTCGAGCCACTCCCTCGTCTCCTGCGGGTCTACGTCGTCTTCGCTCATCCCCCGTACTCGTATACCAGCAGTGGGATTCCGGTGCGGGAGCCCGCGATGAAATCGGGGTGAGCGAATTGCCGAATTCGGTCCGCCCGCGGACGCAAATCCGTGTGGCGGGCACGCCCGATGCCGGTTTAGGGTCGGGTCGTCAGACGGTTTACCCGAAAGAGGTCCAAGCGATGGAAGCAGCAACGACGAGCATGACGTCGGCGGCGCAGGGTGAAAGGGCGGGGGCGCGGCTGACGCCGTGGCTCGGTCTCGGGTTCGCGGTGCTCTTCGTCGTGGCGATCTTCATGGAGAACACCCCCGACGCCGACTCGTCGGACGCGAAGTGGACGGCCTACTTCGCGAGCAGCAGCCACCGCACGACGGTGATCATCGGGGCGTTCCTCTTCGTCGCCGCGGCGCTCTGCCTGGCCATCTTCCTCTCGACGCTCTGGTCGCGGGTCTCTCTGCCGGGCCCCGACGGAGCGCGAAATCCGGCCGCGCTCGTCGTGTCCGCCCTGGGAGCCACGGCCATCGCGATCGGCGGAGTGCAGACCGGCACGATCGCCGGAGCGATGGTGTTCGGGAGCCTCAAGGAGCCCTCGGCCGCCATCCTGCGGTTCGCCGACCAGATCGGCTACCCGATCATCACCCTCGCCGGGATGATCTCCGTGGCCGTGGCGATCGCGATCCTGACCGTCCAGGGACGGCGCGTGGGAGTGTTCGGGCAGGGCATGACGGTCTACGGCGCGATCGCGGCGGTCGCCACGGTCTTCTCGTTCCTCTTCTTCCCGATGCTGCTCACGCTGATCTGGTTCGTCGCCGCGAGCATCGTGCTCGCGCGCCGCGGACCGGCGCGGGCCGCCGCCTGACCGGCCTGCGCCGCCCGGCTACGGTGCGGCGCGATGCCCGACGGGTGGAGCACCGAGCACGCGGCGCTGGCCTGCGCGGTGGCCCACGCCGTCGGGGTCCCGCGCCCCGCGGAGCCGGCCGCCGAGCCCGACTGGGACCGCGTCGTCGCGCTGGCGCGGCGCCACTTCGTCCTACCGCTCGTGCACCACTCGCCGTGGCCCAAGGCCGCGGGCGCGCCGCCCGAGGTGCTGGCCGAGCTCGAGCGCCTCGGCTGGGCCTCGGCGCGGGCGAGCCTGCGCTCGCTCGAGCTGCACCGCGACCTGCTCGCGGTCCTTTCCGCCGACGGGATCGACGCTCTCGTGATCAAGGGCCTGCCGCTGGCCCAGACCGTCTACGGCAGCGTGACCGCGCGCGCCGCGGGCGACCTCGACCTCGTCGTCCGCCCCGCGCAGGTCGCGGGCGCGGCGGCCGCGCTGGAGCGCGTTGGCCTGCGCCCGCACCGGGGCGACCCCGGGATCGACGCCGCGCCCGAGGCGCTGCTCGCCGCGCCGCTGCGCTACCCCGCGGTCAAGCACGTCCACTTCACCGGCGACGGCGTGCCGGCCGAGCTGCACTGGCGCCTGATGAAGAACCCGCGGCTGCTGCCCTTCGACGAGCGCTGGGTCACCGATCCGGCCGTGGTCGAGACCGGCGGCGTGGCGATGCCCGTGCTCGCGCCCGACGTGGCCTGGCGCCACGTCCACGTGCACGGCGCCGAGCACGACTGGGTCAGCCTGAAGTCGCTGGCCGACGTCCCCGGGTTCGCGCGCCGCCACCCGGAGGTGGTGTCGCCGGCCGCCCTGGCCGGGGTCGAGCGCGACGGCCTCGCACGACCGGTCGCGGCCGGGATGCTCCTCGCCGAGGAGGTGCTCGGCGACTACCTGCCCGACGCCGCCCGGGCGTGGGCGCGTGGGGTGCGCGGCGCGGCGGCGATCGTGGCCCGCAGCCGCCGCTCGCTCGCGCTCGAGCAGCAGCCGATCAGCGGCCTGTCGGCGCGCTATCTCGCCGGACTGACCCGGGCGCGGCTCGGGCTGCGGCCCGACGCCGCCTACAAGGCGACCGAGCTGCGCAACCTGCTGCTGCTCGCCGGCCGCGCCGAGGGCACGCCCGATCCGGGCGTCCGCGCGCTGGCGCAGGCGCCGCTGGTCTGGGCGCGCCGGCGGGGCGGCAACAGCCGACCCTGACGACGCCCGCCGGACGGCCCGCCTCAGCGCTGGTTCATCGCGCAGGGCGACGGTCCGGGCGTGTCAGCGACACTCGCACGGCGGCCCGTCTGGAGCGGGATCGTCGCCCTCGTGATGGCGGGGATCTGGGTGGTGGCCGCGCCGGCGACGCCCGATCTCGCGGCGCAGGTCTACCGCGCGAACCTGTTCGCCGCGCACCCGTTCGCCCTCTACGACACCGGGTGGTACGGCGGCCATCTGCTCCCGGCCTACGGCGTGCTGTTCCCCGCGTCGGCGGCCGTGTTCGGCGTCCGCGTCGTCGGCGCGCTCTCCAGCGTCGCTGCGGTCGTCGCCTTCGACCGGCTGGCGCGAGCGCGCTTCGGGTCTCGCGCGTCGCTCGGCACGGCCTGGTTCGCGGTGCTGGTCGGGATGAACCTCGTGAGCGCCCGGCTCACCTTCGCGATGGGGCTGGCCTTCGGGCTCGGAGCGCTGCTCGCCGCCACGCGCCGGCGCCGCGCCGCCGGCCTCCTGCTCGCCGCGCTGTGCCCGTTGGCCAGCCCGCTCGCGGCGCTCTTCCTGATCGTCGCCGCCGGGGCCTGGTGGGTCACCGAGCGACACCGCGTTCCCGCGCTCCTGGCCGCCGCGGCCGCCGCGCCGCTGCTGGTCCTCGAGGTCGCCTTCCCGGAGGGCGGGACGTTTGCCTTCGGCTTCTTCGACCTGCTCGCGCTCGCCGTCGTGCTTGCGGCCGGGATCGCGCTGCTGCCCCGGCGCGAGCGGGTCCTCCGTGTCGGGTTCGCCGCCTACGGCCTGCTCGCGGCCGGCGCCTACCTCGTGCCGAGCCCCGTCGGCTCGAACGCCACGCGGCTCGGGCTGATCGTCTGCGGGCCGCTGCTCGTCTGCGCGCTGCGAGGTCGCCGCGCGGTGCTCCTGGCCGTCTGCGCCCCGATCCTGCTGGCGTGGTCGTGGGCTCCGACGGCCCGCGACCTGCGCTCCGTGGGCTCGCGCGGCAACGACGCCGCCTACTACCGGCCGCTCGACGCCTACCTCGCGCGCCACGACCCGCGTCCGTTCCGGCTGGAGATCCCGTTCACGCGCGGCCACTGGGAGAGCACGTTCGTGGCCGGGCGGTTCATGCTCGCCCGTGGGTGGGAGCGCCAGCTCGACCGCCGCGTCAACCCGATCTTCTACCGGGGCGGCGACCGTCCCCTGCGGCCCGGCGCCTACCACGCGTGGCTGCGCGCGCAGGCGGTCCGCTACGTGGCGCTGCCGGACGCCGAGCTCGACCACTCGGCGATCGGCGAGGCCGCCGTGATCCGCTCACGGCCGGCCTACCTGCGCGAGGTCTGGCGCTCGCGCCATTGGACGGTGTTCGCGGTTCGCGATCCGCGCCCGCTGCTGAGCGGACCGGGGCGGCTCGTGCGCCTGGACGGGGACTCGGCCTCGCTCGACGTCCGCCGGCCGGGCCGCTTCGTGCTGCGCGTGCACTTCTCGCCCTACTGGCAGTTGCCAGCGGGCGCGGGCTGCGTCGGGCCCGCTCCGGGCGGCTGGACGGCTCTGTCGCTGACGCATGCGGGTCCGCAGCGCCTGAGCAGCGACTTCGCGCTGGACCGCGTCGCCGACCGCGACTCGTCGTGTCCGGGCCGTCGCCCGGCGACCTAGCTCATCGGCTGTTCAGCGGGCGCTCCTACCTTGCGCGGCTCGTGATCGAGCTCGAGAACATCTCCAAGCGCTACGGCGACAAGCTCGCCGTCGACGACGTCTCCTTCGTCGTCCGACCGGGCATCGTCACCGGTTTCCTCGGACCCAACGGGGCCGGGAAGTCGACGACGATGCGGATGATCGTCGGCCTCGACGCTCCGACAGCGGGGCGCGCGATCGTCAACGGCCGGCGCTACCGGGACTTCGACGCCCCGTTGCGCGAGGTCGGGGCGCTCCTCGAGGCGCGGGCCGTCCACACCGGGCGCTCGGCCTACAACCACCTGCTGGCCATGGCGCAGACCCACGGCATCGGCCGGCGGCGCGTCGACGAGGTGATCGATCTCGTCGGCCTCACCGACGTCGCGCGCAAGCGCGCCGGGGGCTTCTCGCTCGGCATGGGCCAGCGGCTCGGGATGGCCGCGGCGCTGCTCGCCGATCCCAAGACCCTGATCCTCGACGAGCCCTCCAACGGCCTGGACCCCGAGGGCATCCGGTGGATCCGCACCCTGCTCAAGCAACTCGCGGCGGAGGGCCGGACGGTCTTCCTCTCCTCGCATCTGATGAGCGAGATGGCGCTCACCGCCGAGCACCTGATCATCGTCGGGCGTGGCCGCCTGATCGCCGACACCACCGTCGACGAGGTCGTCGCCCAGGCGTCGGCCGAGGCCGCCGTCCACGTGCGCTCGCCCGACGCCGCCGCGCTGCGCGAGTCACTCGCCGTCGAGGGCGTCGAGGCCGCCGACGTCGAGCCCGGCGTGCTCGAGGTTCGCAACTGCTCCGCACCTCGCATCGGCGAGCTCGCCGCGCGCGACGGGCTGATCTTGCACGAGCTCACGCCGCAGCGCGCGTCGCTCGAGGAGGCCTACATGCGGCTGACCGGCGACGCCGTCGAATACCACGCCGCCGAACGGCCCCGTGCCGAGCCCATGGCCGAGGTGGTCGCATGACGACGGTCACCGCCGCCCCCGCCCACGACGAGTTCGCCACGGCCCGCGTGACGCAGGCCCGGGTGGCGCGGTCCGAGTGGACGAAGCTCTGGTCGCTGCGCTCGACCCGGTGGTCGCTGTTCGCCGCCGTCTTCGCCATGGTCGCGCTCGCGATCATCATCTCGGCGGTCCAGATGAGCCGGTGGGGGATGATGAGCGCGGTCGACCGCGCGCGCTACGACTCCATCGACAACGGGGTCGGCGGGTACCACCTCGCGCAGCTCGCGATCGGCGTCCTCGGCGTGCTCGTCGTCAGCGGCGAGTACACGACCGGGATGGTGCGCTCGAGCCTCATGGCCGTCCCCCGCCGGGTGCCTGTGCTCTGGGCCAAGCTCGCCGTGTTCTGCTCGACGACCTTCGTGCTGATGCTGGCCTCGAGCGTCGTCGCGTTCTTCGCCGTGCAGGCGATCGTCACCTCGCATCACGTCCAGCACTCGATCGGCGACCCTCATGCCCTGCGCGCGGTCATCGGCACCGCGCTGTTCCTCACCGTGCTCGGGGCGCTCGGCGTCGGTCTCGGCGCGCTGGTGCGCAACACGGCGGGCGGCATCGCCGCGTTCGTCGGGCTGATGTTCGTGCTCCCGGGGATCACGGCGCTGCTGCCGGCCAGCGTCGGCGACTCGATCGAGCCCTACCTCCCCGTCAACGCCGGGTTCACCGTCGCGACGAGCACGTTCGACCAGGGCTCGCACCACCTGTCGCCGTGGGGCGGGTTCGCCGTGTTCTGCCTCTACGCGGTCCTGATCCTCGCCGCCGGGGCGTTCCAGCTGATCCGGCGCGACGCCTAACCTCGCGGGGGTGGCCGGCGGCTACACCCTTCTCAACCTCGGCGACGTCGAGGAGCGGCGCCCGGCAACGGGTTCGGGGAGCGCTGGGAGGCGCGCGTGGCGCGCACGGACCTCGGCGCCGAGCAGACCGGCGTGACCCACTTCCGCCTCAAGCCCGGCCGGCGCTCGCCGTTCGTGCACCGCCACCGGACCGCCGAGGAGGTCTACGTGGTCCTCGCCGGCTCGGGCCGGGTCAAGCTCGACGACGAGCTGCGCGACGTCCGGCCGCTCGACGCCATCCGGATCGCTCCCGAGGTCGCGCGGGCCTTCGAGGCCGGTCCCGACGGGCTCGAGTTCCTCGCCGTCGGGCCCCACCACGGCGCCGACGGCGAGCCGGTCGACGACCCCTGGGTCGCCTGACCGCGCTCAGACGTCGAGCGTGACGCGCCCGGCCAGGCGGGCGGCCGACTCCGTGTCGTGCGAGGGGAGGTAGACGGTGGCGTGCCGGCCCGCGTGGGCGAGGATGCGCTCGATCGTCAGGACCTGCTCGGCGGGCTGGGTCGCCACGGCGTCGGCGCGCCGGTCGTGGAGCTGCTCGAGCGTGTCGGTCGCGTCGCCGGCCAGGAGCACGTGGCGGCCGTCGTCGTCGATCGCGAGCACCGAGAGGTGGCCGCCCGTGTGACCCGGGCGTGCTGACGGCGAGCACCCGGCCGTCCGGCGTCAGCGCGCGTGAGCGCGCGAACGACCCGAACGGGCCGTCGTCGAGCCCGACCGGGCGGAAGTCCACGCCCGCGGGCAGCGGCGCGCGGGTCACCCGCTGGGCGATCCGGCCCCGGATCCCGTTGGCCTCGCGCCACTCGGCGTCGCCGACGAGCACCGGGCCGTCCAGGTACCGCGCGCCGTCGTAGTGGTCGGCGTGCAGGTGGGTGAGGATCGTCGTGGTGATGTCCGCGACGCGCAGCCCGGCGGCGGCCAGCGCGTGCGGGAGCTCGTCCTGCGTGCCGCACGCGCGGGCGGGCGAACGGCATGTCCTTGGCCGCCGCGATCTCGCCGGTGTCGACGAGGATGCGGTGCTCCTCGTGCTCGATGACCCAGACGTGGATCGGGACCGGCGGCGAGGCCCACGGGCCCGGCCGCAGGAGGTTGACCTTCCCCCGGATCCCGGGGGTGGCGTGCAGGAAGGCGACCTTGAGCTCGACGCTCGCCGTCGTGAGCGCATGGATCTTCACGGGGCTCCCGCCGGGACGTCGCCGCCGAGGCGACGGTGGGCTCGCGCCCGTCGGGGATCGCGTCCTTCGGCTCGCGGGACAGCTTGCCGAGCCCGCGGCAGGACCCGGAGCAGCGTCAGCACGCCGGAGACCGAGCGCAGGTTCAGGCCCGGCCAGGAGCTGGCGGATCAGCGTGAGCTGGTCGAAGTAGACGCGCTCGGCGATCAGCTCGTCGTTCTCGCCGAAGACGAAGAAGGCGGTCATGCGGACGCGGAACGCCGGCGCCGGTCGGCCGGCACCGGGCCGAGCGGGCCGCGGTGCGTGCCGAGCAGGTAGAACTCGACGATCACCGCGTCGTCGCTGTGGCGCAGGGCGATCAGCTCGTGGCGCTGGTCGGGGAAGGCGACGCGGGTCTCGTCGTAGTAGGCGCGCACCGCCGCGTCGCCGTCGTGGACGCGCTGGGTGGGGATGAGCTCGTAGCGCGGATGCGGGAAGGTCGACAGGACGTCGTCCCAGCGCTGGGCGACCTCGTCGCGGAAGTGGTCGAGGACCAGCCGCTCGCGCCGCGCGCGGGTCTCCTCGGCGATCATCGTCTCGAATACGGTCGTGCGATGAGGACACGATGCCACGAGTGGCAGAGGTGCGAGATGGCGGTCAGGTCAGCGGGAAGGTCTTCAGACGTCGACACGGGATCGTTCCTGGCGATCGTCGTGACCGCGGCGATCGCCGGCACCGTGGCCGCGGTCGTGGGCGGCCGCGGCGTGTTCCTGCCGGTGGTCGTGCTCGAGCTCGTGTTCGGCGTCCTGATCGGGCCCCAGGGGCTCGACCTCGCGCAGGTCAACGGGTTCACGGAGTTCTTCTCCGACCTCGGCCTCGGGATGCTGTTCTTCTTCGCCGGCTACGAGATCGACATCCCGCGCATCCGCGGGCGGCCGCTGAAGCTCGCGCTGCTCGGCTGGGCGATGTCGCTCGCGATCGCCTACGCCGGGTCGGTGGCGCGCTGGCCGCGGCGGGCGATCGTCGTCTCGCTCGTGTACGTCGGCTCGGCGCTCGCGACCACCGCGATCGGGACGCTGCTGCCGGTGCTGTCGGACACCGGCGAGCTGGAGACCGAGTTCGGCACCTACCTGCTGGCGGCGGGCGCCGTCGGCGAGTTCGGGCCGGTGCTGCTGCTCACGCTTGTGCTCTCGACGCAGAACGAGCTGCACAGCGCGCTGATCCTCATCGCGTTCGTCGCGCTGGCCGTGGGGGTCGCCGTCGTCGCGGTCCGTTCGTCCTCCCGCACGATGCCGCGTGTTCGAGCGGACGATCGAGAAGAGCTCGCAGCTCGCCGTGCGGTGGATCGTGGCGCTCGTGTTCGCGCTGGCGCTCCTCGCGTCCGAGCTCGGCCTCGACCTGCTGCTCGGCGGGTTCGCCGCCGGTCTGATCACGCGGCTGGCCCTGCGCAAGCACGAGGTGCCGGGGTTCGACTCGAAGCTCACCGCGATCGCGTTCGGCGTGTTCATCCCGTTCTTCTTCGTCGTCAGCGGCATGCGCCTCGACGTCGACGCGCTGTTCGAGAGCCCGGCCAGCGTCGGGAAGATGCTGCTGTTCTTCGTGCTGTTCCTCGTCGTCCGCGGCACCCCGGCGATGCTGCTCTACCGCGACGTGCTGCCGCTGCGGGAGGACCGCATGGCGCTCGCTCTGTTCACCTCGACGCAGCTGCCGCTCATCGTCGCGATCACGACCGTCGCGGTTCGGGGAGGTCACATGCAGTCGTCGACCGCGGCGGCGCTCATCGGCGCGGGGGCGCTGTCGACCCTCGCCGGGCCCGCTGCACGGGATGCGCATGCGCCGGATCGCGGCGGTCAAGCGCCTCACATGAGACGGCGCGGCGCGTGGCGCGCGCCACCGATCCCGATCGGATCGGCGGTGCCGACGAACGCGAGCTCGTCGGGGTCGCCGTAGATCCGCGCCACGCTCACCTCGAGCGCGTGCCGTTGCCGGGTCAGCGCGCCATGTCGCTCGGGGGGCAGCGCTGCGGTCAGGCGGTCGAGCAGCGCCGTCATCCGCCGCGCGACCTGGGGCGCGTTGGCGCCGTACCAGCGGATCTCGGTCAAGCGCGAGGTCGACCAGCTCGTCCCAGTCGGGCGACGGCAGCAGCAGCCGGACCGCTCCGTCGTCGTCCTCGATGGCCGAGCTCTGGAGCTGACAGGGGCCGAGGCGCAACAACATCGCCTCGAGCGCATCGAGGCCCTCGACCGCGCTCGTCGGGTCGTTGACCGCGGGCGACAGCGCCCGGATCGCGACGTCGACCGTGCAGCGGATCGCGAACGCCGGGTCCTCCTGGATGCGCCGGCCGTCGGCGAACGTCAACGCGCCGCGGAGCTCCGTCGGATCGACCGTGCGAGCCGCCGCGGACGAACAGGATCGGCGCGTCATCGCCGACGTGCGAGCCGATCGGCGCCGTGACCTCGATCAGCGCGCCCGCGGCCCGGGCGGCCCGCACCAGCCGGGCCCGGTCGACGCCGATCAGCAGCTCGTTGCGGTGGCGGTGCCTGAGGGTCGCGCTCACCGGCGCGGTCGACACCGAGCGCACCTCGATGCCCGCGGCGCTCGACGGCGGGTAGACGTCGTCGACCGCGAGCGCGAAGGCGTCGAGCAGGCGGGCGAAGATCCGGCGCGGCCGCATGAGATCCAGCAGCCGGCCGATGAACCGGAACAACGCGACCAGGGCGGCGATCATCAGCGCCAGCGCGACCAGGACGGTCGTCGTGCCGACGCGATCCGTGGTCGAGCCGCCGAGGTTGGCGACCGCGACCAGCGCGTAGACGCCCGGGGCGACGAACAGCCCGAGGGCGTTCTTGATCACCGCGTCGCTGCGGAAGGAGGGCACGAGCCGCGGCGAGTACTGGCCTGCCCCGAACTGCACGACGAGGACCGCGACCGAGACGACCAGACCCGAGAAGGCGACCATGCCGGCCGCGATCGACTCGAGGATCGACTGCGCCTCGCCCGGCGTGACGCCGAGCAGATCGCTGCCCACGCCGCTGCGATCGAGCGCCGGGATCGCGACCCCGAGCACCACCGCCGCGAGCAGGTACAGCGTCGGGACGATCACGAGGCTGTGCGCGGACCGCTCGCGCGCGTGCAGCCGCAGGCTCCACAGCGGCGCCCGCTCGCTGGCGGACAGCCGGCGGGCCACGACGGTCTCGGCGCCCCCCTGGTCCTCGGGCGCGCTCACGAGCTAGAGACCATCCGAGCCGGCTCCCACCCCGTGCACTCTTCCATGCCGTCGGGGACGGCGCCTCCTTGCATGGGCGCGGCGGGTTTCGAACCTGCGACCTCTCGCGTGTGAAGCGAGCGCTCTCCCACTGAGCTACGCGCCCTGGATGAACGACTCATCCGGCCGCGCCAGTCTACGATGGCGCGACGATGGCCGGCCACGTCCACACCTACGCCGCGACGACGACCTGGCGGGGCACCACGGCGGTCGGCTACGACGGCTATTCCCGCGACCACGAGGTCGTCGCGCCGGCCGGGAGCTCCGGCCATCGCGCTGAGCGGCGACGCGGCCTTCGGGGGCGACGGGGCGCGCACGAATCCCGAGGGGCTGCTCGTGGCCGCGGCGTCGTCCTGCCAGCTGCTCTCGTTCCTGGCCCGGGCCGCGCGCGCCCGCATCGAGGTCGTCGCCTACGAGGACGAGGCCGTCGGCGAGATGCCCGAGGACGACCAGCCGCTGCGGATCGTCTCGATCCTCCTGCGCCCGCGGATCACCGTGGCGGCGGGCACGGACCTCGATCGCGTCCGCAAGCTCGTCATGCAGGCCCACGAGGACTGCTACATCGCGAGCTCGCTGAAGACGCAGATCGTGATCGAGCCCGAGCTCGTCGAGGCCTAGAGCGTCGCCGTGAAGGCCCTCGTCACCGGCGGGGCCGGCTTCATCGGCTCGAACCTCGTCGACGCGCTCGTGGCCCGCGGCGACGAGGTCCTCGTCCTCGACGACCTCTCGACCGGCGCCCGCGAGCACGTGGCGCCCGAGGCCGAGCTGTCCGTCGTGTCGATCGCCGACGCCGCGGCCGTCGCCGCCGCGGCCGGGCGCCACGCCCCCGAGGTCGTCTTCCACCTCGCGGCGCAGATCGACGTGCGCCGCTCGGTCGCCGACCCGGCGGCCGACGCGCGGATCAACGTCGAGGGCACGCTCAACGTGCTCGCCGCCGCCGCACGGGGCCGGCGCGCGCAAGGTCGTCTTCTCCTCGACCGGCGGCGCGATCTACGGCGACGCGGCGACGGTGCCGACGCCGGAGGACGCCCCCGAGCGCCCGCTCGCGCCCTACGGCCAGGCCAAGCTCGCGGCCGAGGGCTACGTCGGGCTCTACGGCCGACTGCACGGCCTCGACGGCGCGGTCCTGCGCTACGCCAACGTCTACGGCCCGCGCCAGGACCCGCTCGGCGAGGGCGGCGTCGTGGCGATCTTCTGCGACCGCGCCCGGCGCGGCGAGCGCGGCGACGGTCTACGGCGACGGCAGCCAGACCCGCGACTTCGTCCACGTCGACGACGTCGTCGCGGCCAACCTGCTCGCCGCGGCCGAGGGCACGCGGCTCTCGGGCCCGGTGAACATCGGCACGGCGACCGAGACCTCGGTGACCGCGCTGGCGAGGATGCTCGAGCCTCGACGTCGAGCACGCCCCGGCCCGGGCCGGCGAGGTCGAGCGCTCGTGCCTGGACGTCGCCCGCGCCGCCGCCGAGCTCGGCTGGCGAGCGCGCAGACCGCGCTGGCCGACGGCATCGCGCGGCTCGCGGGCCGGTAGCCTTCGGAACGGACCGTGCTAGGCGGGGAGGTAGCGGTGCCCTGTATTCGCAATCCGCTCTAGCGAGGCCGAACTCCCTCCCGAGGGGCTCCCGATCGTCGGGAAGGCCACCCGGGCCCGGGCGTCGATGGCCGGGTCCCGCGCGGTGCAGGCTCGTGAACCAGGTCAGGTCCGGAAGGAAGCAGCCTTAAGCGGTCACCTGTAGGCGTAGCGGGAGTGCCCGACCGGAGCCCGGACCAGGCGCAGGCGTCTGGCGATCCGCTTCGACGGAGGGTGCACGGTCCACTTCCATCCCGTCCGCGCCGTGCGCGGAGGAGGAGACGCCCTCTGGCTAGACGGCGGCCTGGCGGCGGATCGGCCGCCTGGTGCGTGACCGTGGCGGCGGCGGGCGCCGGCGCCACGGCCGGAGCCGGAGCGGGAGCGCCGCGCGTGAGCGCCGGCATGTGCGCCGGGCGCGAGGCGGCGGGACGGCGGCGCAGGTTCATCGCGCCGGTCCGCCGGTGGACGGCGACCTGACGGCGCGCGAGCACCGCCGCGACCGTCCAGAAGAAGATCCAGAAGTCGAACCGCAGCCGGTAGGTCGACGCGTACATCCGGTCGAGCCCGAGCTTCTGCGGGAGGATGCGGTCGAGGTAGTGGTTGAGCGGGTCGTTGCCGTCGAGGATCCGGCTCTCCTCGGCGAACGCGATCTGCGAGAAGCCGGTCACGCCGGGGCGGACGGACGAGGATGTCCTCGAACTCCTCCTTGCGGAGCTCGACGAAGTAGGGATCCTCGGGCCGGGGCCCGATCAGGCTCATGTCGCCGACGAGCACGTTCCAGAACTGCGGCAGCTCGTCGAGCTTGGTCTTGGTCAGCCACGAGCCGACGCGCGTCAGGCGCTGGTCGTCGTCCGTGGTCAGGCGCATGCCCGTGGCCCCGTGGTGCATCTTGCGGAACTTGAGCATCCGGAAGGTCTCGCCGGTGCGGCCGACGCGCAGGGCGCCGTAGAAGACCGGGCCGCGCGACTCGAGCTTGACCGCCAGGGCGACGAGCGCGACGACGGGCAGCAGGACGAGGAGGAAGAGCGAGGAGACGGCGACGTCGACGGCGCGCTTGACCGCGCGGCGCGGCGTCGAGGGACGCGAGGGCGCCGGGGCGGGAGTATCGACGAGGGTGGGCACAGGAGGGAAGAAGGAGGCGGTGCGAGCGGGACGGGTAGTCGCAGGACGAGCGTCGGCGTCCGGCATGGGGCCCCTGAACGCAACGAGCTGCGCCTGGCCAGATTGACGATGTGTTGACGTTCGGTCGATCATCCGGATCACAAAGCTGCGCGCCCCTCCTTGAACGGAGTCCCCAACGGCGCGACCTGTGTCTTCTACGCAATGAACGCGCCTCATGCGAGCTATCCGGACAACTTCATCCCGGATTCCTCCCTAGCGGCTCCCCCGCTCATCCGACAGCCCTCCGCTGTCTTCTGATCGGGTTCTAGCCGCGTTCACCACATACAACACTGGAAATCGCCGACGGTTGCGGGGTTTACGGGGGTCGCGGGTGTGCGAAGGCCCACACGCTCCCGCGCCCAGGTAGGCTCCGCCCCGATGACCGACCTCCGCGGGACATCCGTGCTCGTCACCGGAGCGGGCGGCTTCATCGGTGGCCACCTGGCCACGCGGCTGGTCCGCGAGGGCGCCAACGTCCGCGCGCTCGTCCGCTACAACGGCCGCAACGAGCGGGGCGCGCTGGACTGGTTCGAGCCGGCCGAGACCGCCGAGATCGACGTCGTGCTGGGCGACCTGCGCGACGTCGAGTCCGTGGCCGCGGCCGTCGGCGGCACCGACGTCGTCTTCCACCTCGGCGCCCAGATCGCGATCCCGTACTCGTTCGTCAACCCGCGGGACTTCTTCGAGACCAACGTCCTCGGCACGCTCAACGCGGCCCGCGCGGCGCTCGACGCCGGGTGCTCGCGCTTCGTCCACGTCTCGACGAGCGAGGTCTACGGGACGGCGCGCACGGTTCCGATCACCGAGGACCATCCGATCGAGCCGCAGTCGCCCTACGCCGCGAGCAAGGTTGGCGCCGACAAGCTCGTCGACTCCTTCCACCGGACCTTCGAGCTGCCCTCGGTCACGATCCGGCCCTTCAACACGTTCGGCCCGCACCAGTCGGCCCGGGCCGTGCTGCCGACGATCATGAGCCAGGCGCTGGCCGGCGGCCCGCTGCGGCTCGGCTCCCTGGACCCCAAGCGCGACCTGACCTACGTCGAGGACACGGTCAGCGCCTTCGTGCTCGCCGGCACGGTCGCCGGCGTCGAGGGCGAGACGATCCAGCTCGGGACCGGCGAGGCTGTGTCCATCGGCGAGCTCGTCGAGCGCGTCGGGACGATCCTCGGCCGCCCGCTCGAGGTCGAGCACGACGCCGCGCGCGTGCGCCCGGCGGCCAGCGAGGTCGAGCTGCTCCTCTCCGATCCCGCCCGCGCCGAGGCGCTGCTCGGCTGGACGCCCGAGCTCGGGCTCGACGAGGGCCTGCGTCGCACGCTGGCCTACGTCGAGCGGAACTTGTCCCGCTTCCGCACCCAGGAGTACGTGGTCTGAGCGCCGTGGCTCCGTCGGCGGCGTCGCCGGCGCCGGCCGTGGCACGCGTCCCGACGGTGTGGGCCTGTCTGCCGGCGGCGCCGCTGGTCGTCTGCTGGCTGGTCTGGGTGCCGCTCGACGGCGGCTACTTCCCGCGGCAGTGGTATCCCGGCGCGCTGATCGCGCTCGGCGTGCTCGTCGCCACGGCGGCGGGCCTGCGCCGGGTGCTGCCGGCGGGCCGCGCGGTCCGCGTGGCGCTCATCGCCCTCGCGGTGCTGACCGCGCTGCAGTACGCCTCGCTGCTGTGGACCGACGCCCCCGGCGACGCCTGGGAGGCGGCCAACCAGCTGCTGCTCGCGCTCGCCACGGCCTGGACGTTCGCGCTGCTGCCCTGGACGCCGGCGCGGCTGGCCGCGGTGGCCGCGACCTGGGCGACCGGCGTGGCGATCATCTGCCTCGACCGCCTGCTCGTCGCGTCGAGCGCGACGTCGCTCGGTCGCTTCTTCGATCCCACCACCTCGCGCTGGCAGTCGCCGATCGGCTATCCGAACGCGGCGGCCGCGCTCGCGGCGGTGGCGCTGATCGCCGCGCTCGTGTGCAGCTCGCGGTCCGAGCTGCCGGCCTGGGCGCGGGTCCCGCTCGTCGGGGCGGCGGCCTTCCTGGCCCAGTTCGCGCTGCTGCCGCAGACCCGCGCGGCGATCGTCGGCCTGGCCGCGGCGGCCGTGGCGATCGTGGTCGCCGACGGGCGCCGCCGCCGGCTGATCCCGCGGATGCTCGTCGTCGGCGGGGCGGTGGCCTGGACCGCGAGCCGGGTGATCGACGTCGGCCAGGCGGCCGAGGACGGCAAGCCGGTCGGCGCGCTGATCGACACCGCGACCCGCCGGGTCGTGGTCGTCGCCACCGTGGTCGCGATCGTCGCGGCCGGGCTGATCGAGCTCGTCGAGTACCTGCTCGCCCGACGCCGCGGCGACGCGCCGCCGCGGGAGCTGCCCGTCCTCGGCCTGCGCGGGCGGGCTGATCGCCGGCGGCGCCGTCCTGCTCGTGGTGGTCGCGGCCGGGATCGTCGAGGGGCCGGACCTCTACCACCGGGTCAGCGACCGCGCGTCCTCGGCGTCGAACGAGTCGGTCGGCGGCAACGGGAAGTCGCGCCTGCTGTCGGCCGAGCCCGAGGAGCGGCTCGACTACGCCCGCGTGGCGCTGCGGATGTTCCGCGAGCGGCCCGTGCTCGGCACCGGGGCGGGGTCGTTCCCATCCACTACGACCGGCTGCGCAAGTACGAGAAGCACTCGCGCTACGAGCACATGATCTTCCTGCGCGTGCTCGGGGAGACGGGGATCGTCGGGCTGCTCGCGCTTCCTGACGATGCTCGGCGGCCTGCTCGCGGCGTTCATCGTCGACCGCCGGCGTCTGACGCCCTCGGGCCGAGGGATGCACGCGCTGGCGCTCGGGCTCGGGGTCTACCTGCTCGCGCACGCCTCGCTGGACTGGATCGACGAGTTCGCCGCGATCGCCGCGCCCGTGGCGGGCCTGGCCTTCGCCGGCGCCGTGATCGCCCGCCCGCAGTGGCCGGGAGCCGGTCCCGGAGCAGGGCTGGATCGTCCCCGCGGCGGCGACGGCGAGCGGTCGTCGCGGCGCTCCTCGTGCTCGTTCCGCCCTATCTGTCGGACCGTTACGTGCGCCGCGCGCTCAATTCATACCGGGCGCATCCCGACCAGGCTTTGCGTGATACGGAGCGGGCCGCGTCGGCCAATCCGCTGTCCCTGGATCCCCTGGTCACCGAAGGTACGATATGCCTGCAAATCAGGCGTTTTGCCTGTGCCGAGCAGGCCTTCGAAGCGGCCGCCGCGCAGCAGGACAACTGGTACTCCTGGCTGGAGCTCGGACTGCTCGATGCGCGTGCAGGAAGGCGTGCGGAGGCGCTCCGGGATCTCGCGCATGCTCGACAACTGAGCCGGGTAGACCCTATGGTGGCTGAGGCAAGAAGCTAAAGTCACCGCACGGAAGCGCGTGGACCCGGCCCGGTTCAACCAAGCCATCGTTACCGCATCACCGATTTTCCGGGTGAACCGAATCCGTAGATAGCATCGAGCTCACGAAGCAAAAGCACAGGGGAAAACACCGTGAAGACCAAGGCGATCGTCCTACTCATCTGTCTCGTCGGCGCACTGGCGCTGGCCGCTCCGGCCATGGCGCAGTCCGTCGGCACCGACGCCTATGGCGGCGGCGTCCAGGGCGTTCAGTCCTCGGGCGGTAACGGAGACGTCAGCTCCGGCGGCACGCAGGCCGCGCAGAACTCGAACTCGAACTCGGGCGGCCTGCCGTTCACGGGTCTCGAGGTCGGCGTCGTCCTCGCCGGTGGCGTCCTGCTCCTGGGCACAGGCCTCGCCGTCCGCCGCTTCGCCGGTGGCGACGCGCCGCGCCCCTCGTAAGCGCGCCGCGATCCAACTCTTCGAAGGGCCGCCTCCGGGCGGCCCTTCGTCGTTAACGGGCCGCTTCGACCCAGCGCTTCTACGCCGGAGCTCCGGCCGCGCCGAGCGCCGCGGCGCAGGCCTCGACGACCTCGTCGACCTGGGCGGTGGTCATGTGCGCGAACAGCGGCAGCGTGACCGTGCGGTCGCCGTAGGCCTCGGTGACCGGCAGGTCGGTGCGGGGCTTGTCCTGGTGGATCGAGAAGCGGTGGGCCGGCGGGTAGTGCTGCGAGCTCTGGACCCGGCGGTCGGCCAGGGCCTGGCGGAAGGCCGCGCGGTCGGCGTCCTGCAGGCAGGACGACGCAGAAGAGGTGGAAGGCGCGGCCGACGCCCGGCCGCGGGCCCAGCGCGCAGATCAGCCCGAGCGGCTCGAGCAGCTCGCGGTAGCGGGCGTCGAGCTCGGCGCGCTGCGCGTTCTCGGCGTCGATGCGGGCCAGGCGCGAGCTGGCCAGCGCGGCCCGGGGCTCGTCGATCCGGTAGTTGAAGCCGAGCTCGACCACGTCGTAGGAGGCGGCGTGGCCGCGGTGGCGGTCCCACGTCAGCGTGGTCATCCCGTGCGAGCGCAGCAGCCGGATGCGCTCGGCGACCGCGTCGTCGGCGACGGTCAGCGCCCCGCCCTCGCCGACGGCGAGGTTCTTGTTGGAGAAGAACGAGAAGGCCCCGGCCGCGCCGAAGGTCCCGAGGTGGCGGCCGTCGAGCCGGGAGCCGACCGAGTGCGCGGTGTCCTCGAGCAGGATCAGCCCCTCGCGCTCGCACCACGCGGCCAGCGCGGCGGTCTCGCCCGCGTGGCCGCCGTAGGGCACGTGCATGACCGCCTTCGTGCGCTCGGTCCGCGCCGCGGCGACGCTCGCGGGGTCGAGCCACGGGGCGTCGAGGCCGGCGATGTCGGCGAAGACCGGCGTCGCGCCCGTGTACGCGATCGCGTTGACCGAGGCCACGAAGGTCAGCGAGGGGACGATCACCTCGTCGCCCGGCCCGAGCCCGACCGCCAGGCAGGCGAGGTGCAGCGCGGCCGTCCCGTTGGTCACGGCGAAGGCGTGCCTCGCGCCCGTGAACTCGGCGAACTCGGCCTCGAAGGCCTCGGTGCGCGGGCCCATCGACAGCCAGCCCGAGCGGTAGGTCGCGATGATCGCCTCGAGGTCGGCCTCGGTGACCTGGACGTCGGCGAGCGGCACGGACCAGGTCACCCGGCATAACCTACCCTGGACTCAACCCATCGCGTGTGGTGGCCGATACCGCACACACCCCCGACTTCAGGAGCGCGTGATGCGCGCAGTGATCCTCGCCGGCGGGCTCGGCACACGCCTTCGCCCGTACACCACCATCATCCCCAAGCCGCTCGTCCCGATCGGAGATCGTCCGATCCTCGAGCACATCCTCGGCCGGATGGCCTCGGCGGGGGTGACGAAGGTCGACCTCTGCGTCTCGCATCTCGGCGAGCTGATCCAGGTCTACTTCTCGCAGGCCAAGATCCTCCCCGAGGGGCTCGAGCTGCACTGGCACTGGGAGGACGAGCCGCTCGGCACCGCCGGCGCGCTGTCGGTCGTGCCCGACCTCGACGAGACCTTCATCGCCTCCAACGGCGACGTGCTGACGTCGCTGGACTACCGCGAGCTCGTCGACTTCCACCGCGAGCACGACGCCGCGCTGACGATCGCCATGCACCGCAAGGCGGTCGACATCGACCTCGGCGTGATCGAGACCGACGGGCCCTATCGTCACGGGCTACAACGAGAAGCCGACGCTCCACTACGACGTCTCGATGGGCGTCTACGTCTACGAGCCGCGCGCGCTCAAGCACCTGCCCGAAGGGATGTGCCAGTTCCCCGACCTCGTCCTGCGCCTGGTCGAGGCGGGCGAGACGCGTCGCCGCCTACCGCACCGACGCGGAGTGGTACGACATCGGGACGATCGCGGAGTACGAGCGGGCGCTCGGGACCTCCGAGCTGCTCGGGTCCGAGAACGGCGTCCCGCCCATGGGCCGCCGGCTCCCGGCGTAGAGATGTAGTGACCCTCCCCACGGTCGACGTCCTCTTCTCGACGTTCAACGAGGAGGCCTACGCCGAGCGCGCGCTGCGCTCGGTGCTCGAGCAGGACCTCCCGGCCGACCGGATGCGCGTCTGGGTCGTCGACGGCGGCTCGACCGACGGCACCGTCGACGTGCTCCGCCGGGTGGCGGGCGACGATCCCCGCGTGGAGCTGATCGCCGACGGCGTGCGCCGCAACCTGCCCGAGGCGCTGAACGTCGCGCTCGAGCGCGCCGACGGCGAGCTCGCGGCGAAGATCGACGCCCACGGCTGGGCCGAGCCCGACTACCTGCGCCGCTGCGCCGAGGCGCTCGCCGCCGACCCGGGGCTGGGCTGCGTCGGCGGCCGGCCGGTGCAGGAGGGCGAGACCCCCTTCGCCCGCGCGCTCGTGCTGGCGCGCGGCTCCAAGGTCGGCGTGGGCGCCAGCGAGTACGCGGGCGACACGGAGATCGGCGAGGTCGAGACCGTGCAGTGCGGCGTCTACCGCCGCGCCGCGCTCGACGAGGTCGGGTTCTTCGACGCCGAGCTCAACTACGGCGAGGACGAGGAGCTCAACTTCCGCGTCCGCCAGGGCGGCTGGCGCATCGTGCTCGACACGCGGATCCGCTTCCACTACATCGCGCGCCCGACCTGGAAGGCCGCCTACCGCCAGTACCGCAACTACGGCCAGGCGCGGGTCAACGTCGTGCGCAAGCACCCGTCGTTCCTGCGCGCCTACCACGTCGCCCCGGCCGCGGCGGTCGCCGGCGGCGCCGCGCTCGCCGCGCTGACGCCGGTCTCGGGACTCGCCCGCCGGACGCTGGCGGGCGGGAGCGCCGCCTACGCCGGGATCGTCGCCGCCGGCGCGCTCGCCGCCGCCCGCGAGCGGCCGGAGCTCGCCCCGCGCGTGGCCTCCGCGCTCGTCGCCCTGCACGCGGGCTACGGGATCGGCATGCTGCGTGGTGTGCGCGACGTTCTCCGCGCGGGTCCATGAGCACCGTGATCGACGAGCCGGGCGATCCGTCGTCCGCGCCTCCCGAGGCGTCGTCGTCGTTCGCCCGCTCCGCGTCGTTCACGTTCGCCACGAACGTCACCGTCGCGATCCTCTCGCTGGGCAACGTCCTCGTCGTCGCCCGCGCGCTCGGCCCGTCGGGCCGCGGCTCGGTGGCCTTCCTGACCACGGTCGCCTACCTGACCTCCCAGCTGTGCACCCTCGGCGTGCACCAGGCCAACGCGAACATCGCGGCCAAGCACCACGAGCTCACCGGACGCCTGGCGGTCAACTCGACGATCCTGTCGCTCGCCCTCGGGACCGCGGGGATCGGCGTCGTCACGCTGCTCGTCGCGCTCGTGCCGGCCGCGGGTGGTCCGTCGGGAGCCGATCTGCGCTGGATGGCCCTCGCCTCGGTCCCGATCCTCGTCCTCCAGGTCAACCTGCAGCAGATCGTCGTCGCCCACTACGGCTTCGCGACCAACAACTTCGCCTGGCTGTGCGGGCCGATCGTCAACATCGTCGGCAACGGGCTGCTCGACGCGCTCGGCGTGCTGTCGGTCGGCTCGGCCGTCGCGACCTGGATCATCGGGCAGACGCTCGGCACCCTCGTGCTGATCCACTACGTCGTGCCGCGCAGCCGCGGCGGGCGGTGGGACCGCGGGCTGGCGCGCGAGCAGCTCACGTTCGGCATGAAGGCCCAGCTCCCGCGCCTGCTGACGCTCTCCAACTACCGCATGGACCAGTGGCTGATGGGCGCCCTGACGAGCTCGACGCAGCTCGGGCTCTACTCGGTCGCGGTCTCCTGGGCCGAGGCGCTCTTCTTCCTGCCCACCTCGCTGGCGCTCGTGCAGCGGCCCGACCTCGCCCGCGCCGACCGCGACCAGGCCGGGCGCGACGGCGCGGCGGTCGTGCGGGTCGCGCTCGCGATCACCGTCGTCGCGGCGGCGGGGATGATCCTGATCGCCCCGTTCCTGTGCGAGGGGATCTTCGGCGAGGCGTTCGCGGACTCCACCGGCCAGCTGCGCGTGCTCGTCCTCGGCGCGTTCGGCATCGTCGTGCTCAAGCTGATGGGCAACGCGCTGACCGCCCAGGGCTTCCCGCTGCGCGAGACCTTCGGCGCCGGCGCCGCCTTCGCCGTGATCCTCACGCTCGACGTGCTGCTGATCCCCAGCCACGGCGGCATGGGCGCGGCCATCGCCTCGGCCGCGGGCTACACCGCGGGCGGCGTCGTCGTCGGCCTGGTGGCCGGGCAGGACGCTGGGCCTGCGCCCGCTCGACCTGATCCCGCGGCCTTCGGACGGTGTCGCGTTCGTCCGCAGCGTCCGGTCCACCCTCGCACGCGCGTAGGCTTCTCGCAGGATGGCCGTCTCCACGCCTCCGGTTCGCCGCCCGCCGGCCTTCGCGGGGCGTCCCGACGTCACCTTCTCCCCGCGCACGGTGGCCGTGGCCGTGATCGGCGCCGCCGCGCTGGCCGGGCTGCTGACGGCGTGGAAGACGCCCGCCGGCGTGGCCATCGTGATCGCCTGCTGCTACGCGGCGGTCGCGCTGCTCGACCCGTTCGCCGGGCTCGTGCTGTGGATCCCGCTGGCCTTCCTCGAGGGCTTCCCCGCGCTCAACGCCGGCGGCAAGGCGGCCGGCCTGCTCGTCGCGCTGGCCTGGATGGGCGCCGCCGGGCGCCGCCCGGACACGGTCGGGGCGGTGTTGCGGCGCCACCGCGGACTGACGTTCGGGATCGTGGGCCTGCTGACCTGGCAGACCCTGTCGGTGATCTGGGCCACGAGCCCGTACCAGGTGGTGTCGGACCTCTGGCACTGGTACGTGATCGTCCTGATGTTCTTCGTCGTGGCGACCTCCGTCACGTCGCTCGACCGCGCGCGCATCGTGATCGTGGCGTTCCTGATCGGCGCGGTCCTCTCGGTACTCAGCGGCCTGCTCGGCGGCGCCCTGGCCAACCCGACGGCGACCGCCCAGGCGACCGAGAGCGGACGCCTGTACGGCGCGGCCGGCGACCCGAACTACCTGGCCGCGGCGCTGGCCCCGGCGATGGTGCTGGCCGCCGTGCTGTTCGCGCTGACCCGGGAGGCCTCGGCCCGGCTGTGGCTGGGCGTGGGCACGCTGGTGATCGCCTACGGCCTGTTCGCCTCCGAGTCGCGCGGCGGCTTGATCGCCGCGCTGGTGACGATCCTGACCGCGCTGGTCGTGCTGCGCGCCCGCCGGGCGTGGGTCGTCAGCGCGGCGCTGATCGGCGTCGCCGTCGCGGTCGCCTTCTTCGCGATCACCCCCGGGGCGTGGAGCCGCGTCACGCACTTCAACGACGGCTCGGGCCGCTCGGACGTGTGGAAGGTCGCCGAGCGCGTGATCGCCGACCACCCGGTCCTCGGCGTCGGCCTCAACAACTTCCCCGTCGTGGCCAAGCAGTACACGGCGCAGCCCGGCGAGCTGAAGGACCTCCAGCTGATCGTCGACCGCCCGCACGTGACGCACAACATCTACCTGCAGTTCCTGGCCGACACGGGCTTCCCGGGGCTGCTGCTCTTCCTCGTGATCGTCGGCTCGTGCATCCACGCGGCGTGGTGGGCCGCGCACCGCTTCGAGGCGCTCGGCGACGACGCCGGCGAGGCGATATCCCGGGCCCTGATCGTCGCGCTGATCGGGATGCTCTCGGCGTCGCTGTTCATCTCCAACGGGGTCGACAAGCGGCTGTGGATCCTGTTCGCGCTCGGCCCGGCGCTGGCCGGGATCGCCTCGCGCGAGCGCCTGACCCGGCGTTCGCTACGCCGCGCGGCGGGCGACGGCGCGGGCGATCAGGTCGGCCACGCGGCCCGTCTCGGCCTCGGCGCTGCCCGCGCGGGCGCGCTCGAGCCCGCGCAGCGCGAGCTGTCGGGAGAGGGCAGGGTCGGCGGCCAGCTGCCGGCACGCGGCGGCCGCCGCGCTCCGGGTCGCCGGGGCCGATCAGCAGGCCGGCGTCGCCGACGGCCTCGGCCACGCCGCCGACGGCGGTGGCGACCACGGGCAGCCCGGCGGCGAACGCCTCCTGGAGGATCTGGGGCACGCCCTCGGTCCACGAGACGTGGAGCAGGGCGTCGGCGCCGCGGTAGAGCTCGTCGAGCCCGTCGCCGAGCGCGACGTACCCGGGCAGGTCGGCGGCTCCGGCGACCCCGAGCGCGGCCAGGCGCTCGGCCAGCGCGGCGCGCTCGCTCCCGTCGCCGGCGATCGTCAGCGCGAAGGCCGGGCCGTCGGCGTTCAGCGCGGCCAGCACGTCGGCGAGCATCAGCGGGTTCTTCTCGGCGTCGAGGCGGCCGACCGACAGCAGCCGGAAGGGCGTGCCCGGCGTGCGGGCGGCGACGGCTTCGGGGCTGACGACGTCGTCTTCGCCGATCAGCGAGATCGAGACCGACAGCAGCTCGGCGGCGTGCCGGTAGCGACGCGCGAGGTCGGGGCCGACGACGACGGTCGGGCTGATCCGCGAGAGCAGGCGCCAGGCCCCCTCGAGGGCGAGCGCGGCGGCCTGGAGCGGCGGGTTGCCGGGATGGCGGCTCTTCATGTAGGCCGGGAGGTCCTGGCGCACCCCGAGCACGACGGCCTTGCCGCGCCGGCGGGCCTGGAGGGCGAAGGCGAGCGCGAGCGGGTGCGGGCCGAGCAGCCAGACCGCGTCGACCTCGTCGAGCACGCTGCGCGAAGGCCCGCGAGGCGGCGCGGAAGGAGCGCGCGGCGTCGCCCATGCGCGACAGCGCGCCGTACCCGGGCAGCGGGCGGACCACGACGCCGTCGGCCAGCCGGAAGGGCAGCGGCTCGTCCTCCGGCGCCTCGCGCCCGACGAGGACGACCGAGCCGCCGTCGCCGAGCCGCTGGGCGAACAGCGCGAAGGACTCGCCCGCCCGGGGCGCGCCGTCGCGCCAGCCCACGGTCAGGTCGGAATAGACTGCGACGCGCATGACGGCGTCGTATAGCAGCCCGGCGCGCCGTCGCGGGCGATGATCGCCTCGCGTCACTGCTGGGTCTGGGCGGCCCTCTCGGCCGGAACGACCGCCGCGCGGGTGCTCGGCGAGCCCGATCTCGCGTCCTTCCTCGCCGCCTCCGGCGTCGAGCCGGCCGACGACGCTCCGGTCGTCGTCGCCGAGGCTCCGCGCGGCCGTCTGCCCGAGCCGTTGCCGCGCCTGCTCGGCCGAGCCGGGCCGGCTCGCCGAGGTGGCGATCGCCGGTGCCGGCGGGGCGCCCGTGTGGCCGCAGAGCCGCTCGCCCGCCCACCGCGCCGTCGAGCTCGGCGCCACCGCCACCCGGGCGGTGCCGCGCGTGGCCCGGCTGGCCGCCGTGCGCCGCGAGCTCGAGCGCGCCGGCCTGGTGACCGCCGCCGAGCTGACCGGCGACCGCTCGCGCCACTACGCGATCGGCCGGCGCTCGCTGATCGCGGTGCGCCGCGCGCCCGAGGGCTGGATCCTGCGCGGCGGGCGCGGCGAGCTGCGCCCGTCGATCCTCGCCGACGGGCTCGTCGCGGTGCGCGAGCGCGCCGGGGGGACGATCGACGGCCCGATCCTCGTGCGCACGAGCGGCAAGTACACCGTCCCGCTCGCCTCGCCGTCGGGGCCGCTGCTCATCCGCGCCGCGGCGGGCCCGCCCCGCCGGGTGCTCGACCGCGCCCAGGCGGCGCTGGGCGCGCTCGCCCGCGCGCCGGACGTGATCCGCTCGCGCCTGCCGCGCCAGCTCGCCGACGAGATCGCCGGGCCGCTGCGCTGCGTGGCCGAGGAGTACGTGACCGGCGGCCCGCCGCGGACGATCGGGCCGCGCGCTGATGGACGAGCTCGTCGAGTTCCTCGTCGCCGTCCACGCCTCCGGCGAGGTCCGCCCGGCCGGCGAGGGGGAGCTTCGCGACCACTTCGAGGCGCAGGCCGCGACGATGGCCTGGGCCGTCGACGGCGAGGTCCGGGCCGTCCTGGACTCGCTGCCGCGCCGGCTTGCCGCCGATCTCGCCGGGGTACCGCTCGGCCGTGGGCACGGTGACTTCTGGAACGAGAACCTGATCGTGGCCGGCGGCCGGCTGCGCGGGGTCGTCGACTGGGACTGGTCCGAGCCGGCCGGGCTGCCCGGCCTCGACCTGCTCGATCTGCTCGCCCTCGGCGGCCACGCGACCCGCGAGTTCACCCAGGCGCGGCGCCTGCGCGAGCTGCTCTGGCCGCTGGCCGTGGGGGGCGGCGGCCCCGAGTTCGAGCGCTACTGCGCGGCGACCGGAACGCCGAGCGGGCCGGTGACGCTCCACGCGCTCGTGGCCGCCCACTGGCTGGACCGGACCGCGCGAACGTTCGATCGGTGGGATCCTCGGCGCGACATTGCCGGATTGGTCCCAAGAGAACGTCGCCGAGCCGCTGCGCTTCTTCGCCCGCGCGTTCGGGGGAGGCGCCTGATGGCCGGGCCGGACGTGCTCGTCCTCTGCTACCACGGCCTCGGCGACGCCTGGGACGACGAGCTCTCGGTCGAGACCGACGCGCTGGAGGCGCAGGTCCGCATGCTGCTCGACCGCGGCTACGAGCCGGCGACGTTCTCCGACGCCGTCCGCCGGCCGCGCCCGCGCACCCTCGCGGTGACGTTCGACGACGGCTACCGCTCGGTGCTCGAGGAGGGCCTGCCCGTGCTCGAGCGCCTCGGCGTGCCCGCCACGATCTTCGTCCCGACCTCCTACGTGGGCAGCGGGCGCCCGATGGACTGGCCGGGCATCGCGCACTGGGCCACGAGCCCGAGCGCGGATGCGCTCGTCCCGCTCGGCTGGGACGAGCTCGGCGAGCTGCAGGAGCGCGGCTGGGAGATCGGCTCGCACACGTGCTCGCACCCGCGGCTGACCACGCTCGGCGACGCCGAGCTCGAGCAGGAGCTCACGCAGTCGCGGATCCTCGTCGCCGAGCGCATGGGCTCGGCCTGCGAGTCGATCGCCTATCCCTACGGGGACGTCGACCTGCGGGTGATCCACGCGGCCGACGCGGCCGGCTACCTCTACGGCGCGGCGCTGCCCAAGCAGCTCTTCCGGGGGATCCCGCTGCTGTGGCCGCGGGTCGGGATCTACCGCGGGCAGTCGATGCGGGTGTTCCGCGGCAAGGTCTCGCCGGCGGTGCGCAGCCTGCGGTCGCTCATGCCCGGGGGCCCACGGCCCCGTTCGTCGTAGCCAGCGCCTCGTCGGACACCTCGTCGAGCAGCGCGGCCATCCGCGTCGCGATCCGCGTGCGGTCGTAGGGCGAGAGCGCGGCGGCGTCGAGCGGCGGCGGCGGGCTGGTCGAGGAGCCGCTGCACGGCGGCGGCGATCGCCGCCGGGTCGTCGTGCGGCGCCACGCCGGCGTCCTGGCCGAGGTCGGCGAGCAGCCGGCGCATCGCCGAGTCGGGCTCGACGAGCGCGAGCACCGGGCGGCCGAGGGCGAGCGCCTCGTAGAGCTTGCCCGGCACCGCGGTGTCGTCGCCGGGGGTGAAGACGACGACGGCGATGTCGGCGGCGGCGACCTGCGCGGTCGCCTCCTCCCACGTGGTCGGCGGCGCGATGTCGAGCGCGAGGTCGCTGCCGCACTGCTCGATCGCGTCGGCGGAGCGCTCGTTGAGCGTGCCGATGTTCCGGAAGCGCACGCGGTCGCGCAGCGCGGGCGTCGCCAGCGCGCTCAGCAGGCCGCCGATCGAGCGCGAGCCGTAGAGCTGGCCGGCGTGCACGAGCAGCGCGCGGCCGTCGGGGCGCGGCGGCGGGGTCACGCGGCGCTCGAGCAGCGACGGGTCGAAGCCGTTGGGCACGACGACGAGGCGGCCGGCGAGCTCGGGGTGCAGCTCGGCCAGGCGGCGGCGCGCGTCCTCGGTGACGACGACCACGCGCGCGGCGTCGCGCAGGAAGCGGCGCTGCAGGTGGGCCAGTCCGCCGCGGCCGCCGTCGTTCTCGGCGTTGCCCGCCCACAGGTCGCGGAACTCGGCGACGAAGGGCACGCGGCGAGCCGCGCAGGACCGACGCGGCGGCGATCAGCCCGCTGATCGGGGGCGAGGTGGCCAGCGCGACGTCGGGGCCCTGCTCGAGCGCGCGGCGGATCGGGCGCGGCCGCTGACGGCCCAGCCCGGGCCGGGCACGAAGGCGATCGGGGAGATGCCGGCGCTCGTCCCGACGCGGCGCACGACGTCGGCGACGCGCTGCATGCCCGGCGAGCGGCGGTGGGCCTGCACGTCGGCGCCGGCCGGCTCCTCGCCCGAGACGACGTCGACCGACCAGCCGCGGGCCGGGAAGGTGCTGTTCGAGCGAGCGCCAGCGAACTCCGTTGGCGCCGGCACCGTCGATGGGTCGCTGCGAGATCAGCAGCAGCTTGCGCGCCGGCGGGGACACCTGTGTCACAGGGCGCAAGGGTAGGGGAGCGGCGAACGAGAGGGGCGGGTCGGTCACACCGCCGTCACGGGCGGTGTGACCGACGACTCGCCTCAGCAGGTGCCCTGGGCGGTGCAGGGCGCGGCGACCTTGAGGTGCTTGGACCAGTCGACGCCGGCCGACAGCGAGAGGTAGGGGCTTGCCCTTCCACGGCGAGACGTCGGGCTGGGCGTTCATCCACTTGGTCCACTCGTCGGTCTGGCCGAAGGCGGTGTAGGTCGTGCCGGACTCGACCATCAGGCCCCACGAGGGGGAGCCCGTGTCGCCCACGTACATGCCGTACTTGGCCATCGCGCGGAGGATCGTCTTCTTCCAGTCGGGCACGTTGAGCGCGTTGATCTGCGCCGGGGAAAGATCGAGGAAGAAGCGCTGGCCCTCGGCCGGCGCGTTGGCCGTGCCCGAGCAGCCGGAGCCGAGGCCCTGGGCCGGGTAGACCTGCTTGCCGGCGTCGCAGTGCACGACCATGAACAGCGCGTGGTTGATCACGCCCTGCTCCATCTCCTTGGCGCGGATGATCCCGGCGGCGACGCCGAAGTGGGCGGCGGTGGCGTCCGAGCCGAGGCCGTCGGCGTCGGCGCCGGTCAGCGCGGTGCGCCCGCCCCAGGAGATCGTGACGGTGCCGCCGTCGGGCGACAGCGGGGTCTGCTGCATCTGCCAGAAGTCGTACTCGTAGCCGCCGTCCTGGTCGATCACGGCGAGGTGGCCGTCGCCGCCGGCGGCGGGACGGGCCGAGGCGGGGATGTGGACCTTCATGCCCTCGATCGCGCAGGAGCCCCAGCTCTTGGTGCAGTGGACCGTGTAGACCGGGTCCGAGGGCTTGGAGAAGGCCATCGCGTGGGTCCAGTCGTCGTCGTGTCGGTGGCCGAGTAGAGGTCCTCGGGCTGGCCCCAGCCGGTGAGCGTCGAGACGATCGCCGAGGAGTTGGGGTCGACCTTCGGGGAGCTGCTCAGCGTCCGGTTGAACGGCGAGTCGGCGCCGTAGGGCCGCCAGCAGGCGCCGGGCTGGTTGGTCGCGCTGAAGGTCCCGAAGGCCGAGGTGCAGAGGCCGTCGGAGGGCGCGGGCGTCGGGGTCGGCGTCGGGGTGGGCGTGGGGGCCGGAGCCGGGGTGGGATCGGGGGTCGGCGCGGGCGCCGGGGTGGGGTCAGGCGTGGGGGCGGGCGGGCCGGCGCCGGGGTGGGGTCGGGCGTCGGGGTGGGCGCGGGGGCCGGAGCCGGGGTGGGGTCGGGGTCGGCGCGGGGGCCGGAGCGGGCGCGGGAGCCGGCTTCGGCGCGGGCTTGGGAGCCGGCTTGGCGACGGGCTTCGCGGCCGGCTTGACGACGAGCTTGAGCGGCGTCTTGGCCGGGGCGGCCTTCGCCTTGGCCTTGGCGTCGGCGACGGTGAGCACCAGGCGCGAGGTGCGGGCGACCCGGCGGGCGGCGGCGGCGCCGGCGCGGACCTTGACGCGGATCGGCGCGCGGCGGGCGATGGCGGCGCGGACGGTCGAGGTGGAGAGGCGGCGCGTCGACGAGGGGGTGCGCAGCGTCGCGGCGACCACGCTGTGGCCGGAGACCGACGGGCGCGCGGAAGACGAGCGTGGCGCCGTGGCGGGCGACCGGCTTGAGGCTCTTGACCTTGGCGGTCGAGATGGACGGCAGTGCGAGCAGGGTGGCGGACGCGACGAGCAGCGCGATCAGCCTGATGTGAGCGGGGCATGGGTCTCTCCGTGAAACGAGTTGGGCCAGTCCGCCCAACTCGTTCCTTCGGCGGCTCGGCTGACTCCGGTTGCGGAGTCCCGTGGCTTTGCGGACCCACCTCGCGGTGGGGGTGCCTTTGTCGGGAGGGACTGATGCTTTGGTTGTCGGTGCCTGGATCGGCGTCCGGCGCGGGGTGGTTGACCGTTGGCCGGAAAGACCGGACGCCCGTCCAGGCGGGCGTCCGGGAGGTTTCAGCGGCTCAGCAGGTGCCCTGCGCGGTGCAGGGGGCGGCGACCTTGAGGTGCTTGGCCCAGTCGACGCCGTCGGCCAGCGGCAGGTACTGGTGGCCGTGCCAGGCGGAGGCGCCGGCGGACTTCATCCAGTTCGTCGTCTGGTCGCTCTGGCCCAGCGAGGTGAAGCTCGTGCCGGACTCGGTCATCAGGCCCCAGGAGGGGGAGCCCGTGTCGCCGACGTACATGCCGTACGGTGGCCATGGCGCGGAGGATGACCTTCTTCCAGCTCGGGACCTTCAGCGCGTTGATCTGGGCGCCGTTCAGGTCGAGGAAGAAGCGCTGGCCCTCGGCGGGAGCGTTGCTCTGGCCCGAGCAGCCGGAGCCGAGGCCCTGGGCCGGGTAGACCTGCTTGCCGGAGTCGCAGTGGACGACCATGAAGAGCGCGTGGTTGATGACGCCCTGCTGCATCTCCTGCGCGCGGATGATCCCGGCGGCGGCGCCGAAGTGGGCGGCGGTGGCGTCGGAGCCGAGGCCGTCGGCGTCGGAGCCCGTGGCGCGGGTGCGGCCGCCCCAGGCGATGTTCAGCGTGCCGCCGTTGCCCGAGGGGCGGGCGGACTGCCAGAAGTCGTACTCCCAGCCGCTGGCCTGGTCCATGACGGCCATGTGGCCGTCGCCGCCGGCGGCGGGGCGGGCGCCGCGGGGGATGCGGACCTGCATGCCCTCGACCTCGCACTTGCCCCAGTCGCGCAGGCAGTGGATCGTGTAGACCGGGTCGGAGGCCTGGGCGAAGAACATCGCGTGCGTCCAGTCGTCCTTGCTGTCGGTGGCCGAGTAGAGATCCTCGGGCTTGCCCCAGCCGGTGACGCGGCTGACGATCGCGCTGGAGCGCGGGTCGACGCGGGGGTTGGACGACAGGCGGCGGTTGAACGGCGAGGCGTCGCCGTAGGGGCGCCAGCAGGCGCCCGGCTGGCGGGCGGCCGAGAAGGTGCCGTAGGTGCACGAGGCGCCGGCGGCGCGGACCGGCTGCTGCTTGGGCGCGGCGGCGGCGACCGCGAGCACGAGGCGGGCGTGGTGACGGAAGCGGCGCGCCTTGCGGGGGCCGCCGAGGACGCGGGCGCGGACCAGGCCGCCGTGGCGCAGCCCGGCGCGGACGCGGCCGGCGGACAGGTGACGGGAGCGGCGGCCGACGCGAAGCTTGACCGCCTTGAGCTGGCGGGCGTTCACGCCGGAGACGCGGAAGACGAGCGTGGAGCCGGCGCGAGCGGCCGGCTTGAAGGACTTGACCTTCGCCGCCGAGGCGGTGGCGGGGATCAGGGCGGTGATGACGATGGTGGCGAGCGCGAGCGCGAGCCGGAACTGGCGGACCTTGGGCATGAGTCCCTCCGTTGACGAGTTGGGCCAGTCCGCCCAACGCGTTCCTTCGGCGGCTCGGCTGGCTCCGGTGGAGGAGCCCCGTGGCTTTGCGGACCCACCTCGCGGTGGGGGTGCCTTTGTCGGGAGGGACTGATGTCTCTTATGTCGTGCTGCACAGCGTCCTTCGGCCCCCGGCCAAGGGGAGTTGAGCCCATGGCCGGGGGCTGGACGGGTGTCCAGTCCGCAGAACTACCTGGTCAGCAGGTGCCCTGCGCGGTGCACGGCGCCGCGACCTTGAGCGACTTGCGCCCAGTCGACCCCGTCGCCGAGCGGCAGGTAGGTCGTGCCGTTCCACACCGTCGAGTCGGCCTGGGACTTCATGACCTTCGTCTCTTGATCGGTCTGGCCCATCGACGGTGTAGCTCGTGCCCGATTCGGTCATCAGGCCCCACGAGGGCGAGCCCGTGTCGCCGACGTACATGCCGTACGTGGCCATCGCGTGCATGATCGTCTTCTTCCACGCGGGGACGTTGGCCGCGTCGATCTGGCTGGGGGTCATGTCGAGGAAGAAGCGCTGGCCCTCGGCCGGCGCGTTGGCGACGCCCGAGCACGCGGACCCGAGCCCGCTGGCCGGGTAGACCTGCTTGCCGGCGTCGCAGTGGACGACCATGAACAGCGCGTGGTCGATCTCGCCCTGCTGGAGCTCCTCAGGGCGGATGATCCCGGCGGCGACGCCGAAATGGGCGGCGGTGGCGTCCGAGTCGAGGCCCGGTGGCGTCGCTGCCGCCGATCGGCGTGCGGCCGCCCCACGAGATGTTGATCGTGCCGCCGCCCGCGGGCAGCGGGTTGGTGGCGACCTGCCAGAAGTCGTACTCCTGGCCGCCGGCCTGGTCGATCACGGCCATGTGGCCGTCACCGCCGGCCGCCGGACGCGCCTTCGCGGGGATGTGGACCTTCATGCCCTCGACCTCGCAGGAGCCCCACGACTTCGTGCAGTGCACGGTGTAGACGGGGTCGCTGCTGCGGCTGTAGTAGATCGGGTGCGTCCAGTCGTTCTTGGTGTCGGTGGCCGAGTAGAGGTCCTCGGGCTTGCCCCAGCCGGTGAGCGTCGAGACGATCGCCGAGGAGTTGGGGTCGAGCTTCGGCGAGCTGCCGAGCGCGCGGTTGAACGGCGACGTGGCGGCGTAGGGACGCCAGCACGCGTCGGGCTGGTTGTCGGCGCTGAACGTCCCGAAGGACGAGGAGCAGGAGCTCGAGCTGCTGCTCGAGCTCGGAGCCGGAGCCGGAGCCGGAGCCGGGGCCGGAGCGGGCGGGGGCCGGGGCCGGGGCCGGCGCGGGCGCCGAGGACTGGCCGGCGGCGGCCGCGTGCTGCTTGATCGCGTCAGCGGAGATGGCGCTGTTGTAGACGGCGACCTCGTCGAGCCGGCCCGCGAAGTAGTCCCAGCCCGGTGAGCGGCCGATGCCGAGCGGGTTGCCCGTCAGTGGCGATCGATCCCTTGGCCGCCCGCGACGCGATCAGCGTGGCGTTGCGGTAGATGCGCATCGTCGTTCCGTCGTAGGTCGCGACGATCTGCTGGTAGCCGCCGGTGGTCACCACGGCCGGGGAGTCGAGCTCGACGATCTTGCCCCCGCTCCAGATGAGGAAGGCGATCGACCGGCGCTGCAGGCGCAGCATGTACTGGCCGTTCTTGCGCACGAGCGCCTGCCACGTCGTCGGTGGTCGTGGGCGCGGCGGCGGCCTCGATGGAGATCGCGGACGTCGGGTTCAGCGCCTTCGTCGAGGGCACGTCCACGTATCCGGACGAGCCGTTGAGCGCGACCGCCTTGTTGCCGTCGGCGGTGCCGCTCGCCTGACCGAGCTCGTAGCCGCCGGTGTACGTGCCCGGGGAGGTCGCGCGTTCGTCACACGCGAGGCGGCCGGAGGTCTCGCCGAGACGCCAGTAGGCGGCCAGGCCTGGGGTCCCCGAGACCGCCGTGCGGTACGGCGAGGAGGAGGTGGAACAGGGAGACTGCGCGGTCGCGGCGTGCGCGGACGCAGGGGCAAGGGCCATCGCAGCGCAGAGCGCAGCGAGCCCCCAGCGGGGGTGGTGCACTTGAGCGAGCCTTTCCTTGGCAATTGGGCGCGCGCAGTCCCCGCTTCGGTCCTTCGGCAGCCCGGCTGACTCCGATTGCTCGGAGTCCCGTGGCATTGCGGACCCGCCTCACGACGGGGGTGCCCTTTCGGGACTTTGCGCTATGGGGGTGGTGGTCTGGTCCCTATCGAGGGCAGACGCAGGGAGGGCGACCAACCTGCGCGAACGTCGACGGATGATGTACCCACCCATCGCGCAGGCGATACCTACGCAATTTTGAGTGTTGGATTCCACCCCCCGCCGCCGGTAGCTCTAAGCTTCCTGGGCCTTGACGTACCTCGGCCCACCGCGCCATGCGGCCTGATCCGTCCCGCGCCGAGGGCGCGCTCGGCCCCTACCTGCGGGCCATCCGCGCCCACAAGCTGCTGGTCTTCTTCACGATCGCCGCCTTCACCGCCCTCGGCGCGGCCTACGCGCTGACGCGGACGCGCGACTACACGGCCACCGCGCACCTGCTCGTCACGCCGATCTCGCAGGACGACCAGAACTTCATCGGCCTCCCGGTCATCCGCGACTCGGGCGACCCGACGCGGACCGTGCAGACGGCCGCGTCGGTCATCGACTCGCAGGAGGCGGCCGCGCTGACCGCCCGGCGTCTCGGCGGCGACTGGACCGCGCGCAAGGTGCGCAAGCAGACCTCCGTGCTGCCCCAGGGGCAGAGCAACGTGGTCGACGTGACGGGCACGACGACGTCGGCGCCGGCCGCCGCCCGGCTGGCCAACGCGTTCGCCAAGGCGACGACCGACCTGCGCTCGGCCGCACTGCGCGCCCAGGCCCGCGTCGCGCTCGGCAAGGCCCAGGCCCAGCTCAAGGCCCTGACCGGCGATCCGCAGGGCGCGCTGGCCCAGCAGCTCTCGGCCCAGGTGTCCGCGCTGCAGCAGGTCGTGACCGGCACCGACCCGACGCTGCAGTTCTCCGAGCCCGCCGTGCGCCCGACCGACGCCTCGGGCGTGCCCAGCGTCCTGATCGTCTTCCTGGCGATCATCCTCGGCACGATCTTCGGGACCGGGCTGGCGCTGCTGCGCGAGCTCGTGCGCCCCGAGCGCATCACCGACGAGGAGGAGCTCAACCGCGTCTACCCGCTGCCGGTCCTGACCCGGGTCCCGCCGCTCGGCCGCCGCGCGCGGCGCGACGGCCCCGTCAGCTCGCCGCCGTTCGTCCGCGAGGTGTTCCGCACCCTGCACGTCCAGCTCGAGCTCACCCCCGGCCGCCATCGCGCGATCGCGATGACCAGCGCGAGCGGCGGCGACGGCAAGACGACCTCGGCGATCAACTTCGCGCTGGCCCTGGCGGGCGCCGGGCGCCAGGTGATCCTGATGGACTTCGACCTGCGCAAGCCCGACCTGACCGCGCAGCTCAAGCTCACCCCGCGCTACACGATCTTCGACCTGATGGGCCAGGACGTGCCGCTCGAGGCGGCGCTCGAGCCGCTGCCCGGCGGCCCCGGCGTCAGCGTGCTGTGCGCGGGCGAGGACCTGCACATCGCCGACCTCGACCGGCTCACGCGCCGCATGCCGGGCCTGATCGAGGAGGCGCTCGAGCTCGCCGACTACGTGGTCATCGACACCCCGCCGCTCGGCGAGGTGTCCGACGCGCTGAAGGTCGCCACCTCGGTCGACGACCTGCTCGTCGTCTCCAACCTCGGCCACACGAACGCCCGCTCCTTCGAGACCATGCGCGACCTGCTCGAGCGGGTCAAGCGCCCGCCGAGCGGCTACGTGCTGATCAACGCGACGCAGGTCGCGCCGAGCACGTACTACCACTACGGCTACGGGCAGAACGGCGGGGACGCCCCCGCGCCCGCGCGGGAAGAGACCCCGAGTTAGATCGCGGCCGGGCGGCGCACGATGCGCCGCCGGCTGGCCGTGCGCCGTGCCGTGCGCGGCGCGCCGTTGACGATCAGCGCCTCGTCGCGCACGTTGGCGCGGCTCAGCGCGTCGGCCAGGCTGGCGAGCGCCTCGCGGCCGGTGTGGCCGGGGCGCACGACGACGAGCACGAGATCGGCCGCCCCGAGCGCGCGCAGCGTGTCGGCGACCGGGCCGACCGGCGCGGTGTCGAGGATGACCCACTCGGCCAGCGCGGCCGCGTCGGCGATCAGCTTCGGGACCCGGGAGAGCATCGCGCCCAGCGCGAGGCCCTCGGCCGGTTGCGCGGGGCCGGCGACGGCGAGCCGCCCGGTCTCGCCGGCCGGCTCGAGCGCGGAGCGCACGCCCTCGCCGTCGCCGAGCTCTTCGAGGCCGGGCGCCGCGCGCTGGGCCCCCAGCCGCGTCGCGAGCGCCGGGCGCCGCAGGTCGAGGTCCAGCGCGATCACGCGGGCGCCGCCCTCGGCCAGGGTGGTCGCCAGGGCCGCAGCGCAGCTCGTCTTGCCGTCGGCCTCGCCGGCCGAGGTCACGAGCACCACGCGCGGGCGCGGCTCGCGCTCGCGCAGCTCGGCGGCGAGCACGCGGAACTGCTCGAACAGCGGGCGGTCGAGCGACAGCGCGGCGGGCTGAGCCTCGCGGTCGAGCGGCGGCAGCCGCAGGACGACCGGGGCGGCGAGCGCCTCCTCGGCCTCCTGCTCGTCGCGCACCGGGCGCACGGTCAGCCACTCGAGCAGCCAGCCCCCGCCGATCCCGAGCACGAGGCCGCCGAGGGCGGCGACGAGCAGCCGGGCCCAGACCGGGAGGCCGATGGGATGGTCGGGCGGCCGGGCGGCCGAGGCCAGCGTCAGCGTCGGATCGCGCCCCTGCAGCGCGCGCAGCTGGGCGAGCTTCTTGCTCACGTCGCGCGCGTTCTCGGTGTTCGGGTCGGGGATGCGCGAGAGCTGGCGGATCGTGGCGGTGATCTCGCGCTGCAGCGGCGCCTGGAGCTGGCGGTTGCGCTCGGCCAGGACGGCGGCGGTGTAGCGGTTGGCCACGCGGGCGGCGTCGCGCCCCGTCTCGGCCTTGGCCGTGATGAGCAGCAGGTCGCTCGTGGGCGCGACCGCGATCGAGATCGCCTTGCGGACGCGCAGCTCGGTCCACGTCCCGCCGAGCCGCTCGGCGGCGCGCGTCGAGGCGACGGTGGAGTGCAGCAGCGTGGCGGCCGTGGCCCGGGTCTTGTCGCGATCGCCGCTCTCGCGCAGCAACGGCAGGTCGGCGAGGTCCGAGTTCTCGGGCACGGGCGCGATCAGGACCTCGGCCGTGCCGCGGTACTCCGGGGTCTGGACGCCGAGGTAGAGCGCGGCGCCGAGCAGCGACGCCACGACGGTGGCGAGGATCAGCCCCGGGTGCGCGTGGCGTCGCGGCCGCATGCGCCGGCCGGTCGCGCTCGGGTCGCCGCTGGCGTCGTCGGCGGGCGGCGCGGCGCCCTCGTGGGCGGGGTGCGCCGTGGTCGAGGCGACGCGGACGAGTGGCGGGAGGTCCCAGGAGACGCCGCCGGAGGGGTGCAGCGAGAAGCCGCCGGCCGGGACGTCGTCGGCGATGCGGGCGGGGAGGGCGTAGACGGCGTCCCAGCCCGCCTCGCCGCCCTCGCTCGGCCACTCGGGTGCCGGCAGACCGAGCGGGGCGAGCCGGCGCGTCCCGCGGCCGGCGCCGCGCACGTAGAGGCGCAGGTCGGGCCGGGGCGCGCCGGGCGCGGCGCGCCAGCGGCCGGTCAGGCGCACGAGCCGGTAGGGGGCGCGCGCCGGCAGCTCGACGAAGCCGTCGAGCTCGAACTCGAGCGGTCCGTCGGTGTAGCGGCCGCCGGCGCCGGCGGCCGGGGCCTCGGGCGGCGGGGTCGGCTGCGGGAGGCGGACGACGACGTCGGGCTGGGCGTGCAGCTCGAAGACCTCGACCTCCGGACCCTCGATCAGCCGGCGGTCGGCCACGAAGGTCGCCGACCAGAGCCCGCCCTCCGACGTCGACGCGGGCGAGCGCTCGTCGGGCAGTGGCAGCGGCTCGAGGCGGGCCTCGCCGCCGCCGGAGACCACGCGCAGGAGCGGCATCCGCACGACCACGCCGTCGCCGGCGTTCCAGCGCCCCGAAACCCGCAGGAGCACCCGGTCCCGGGTCTCCACGAGCGTGTCGAAGGCGGCGAGATCGAAGGAGGTGAAGCCGGCCGCCACGCGGGTCTGACTCTACTCCGCGGTGGGGATCTAGACTCGTGAGTCGAGTGTCCGCGCCGTCCCTCTACCGCCGCCACCGGCCCCGCACGTTCGCGGACGTCGTGGGCCAGGAGCACGTCGTCCGGACCCTCCGGAACGCCGTCGAGCGCGACCGCGTCCACCACGCCTACCTCTTCGTCGGCTCCCGCGGGACGGGCAAGACGTCGATGGCGAAGATCCTCGCCGCCTGCCTGAACTGCCGCGAGCGCCCGACCACCGCGCCGACCACCGAGCCGTGCGGCCGCTGCGAGGCGTGCGTGGCCATCGCCAACGCCACCTCGCTCGACGTCGTCGAGATGGACGCCGCCTCGAACAACTCGGTCGACGACGTGCGCGACCTGCGCGACCGCGTCGCCTACGCGCCCGTCTCGGGCGGCTCGAAGGTCTACATCCTCGACGAGGCGCACATGCTCTCCCCGCAGGCGTGGAACGCGTTCCTCAAGACGCTCGAGGAGCCGCCGCCGAACACGATCTTCGTGCTGGCCACGACCGAGGCGCAGAAGGTGCTGCCGACCGTCGTCGACCGCTGCCACCGCTTCGACTTCGCGCGCCCGGGCGTCGAGCAGGTCTCCGAGGTGCTGCGCCGCGCCGCCACGGCCGAGGAGATCGAGCTGCCCGACTCCGCGCTGCGCCTGATCGCCCGCGCGGCCACCGGCTCCTTCCGCGACGCGCTCGGCACGCTCGAGCAGCTCGTCACCTACGCCGGCAGCACCATCGCGCTCGACGACGTGCTCGCGGTGCTCGGCGTCGCCGACGCCGACCTGCTCTTCGACGCGCTCGACTCCGTCGCGGGCGGGGACGCCGGGGGCGCCCTGCGCGCCGCGGCGCGCGTGGTCGACGCGGGCCGCGACCCCTCGCAGTTCCTGCGCGACCTCGAGTCCCACGCGCGGGAGCTGCTCGTCGTGCAGCTCGTGGGCGACGTGCCGGCCGAGCTCAAGGTCACCCCCGAGCGCGACGAGCGCCTGGCCGCCCAGGCCGACCGTCTGGGCCGCGCCGAGGTCGTCCGCCTGCTCGACCTGATCGCGGCCGGGCAGGAGGCGCTGCGCAACGGCGCCGACGGGCGCACGCAGCTCGAGCTCGCGCTCGTCAAGGCCGCGGCCCCGGAGGTCGACCCCTCCGCGCAGGCGCTGCTCGTGCGCCTCGACCGCCTCGAGGCCCAGCTCTCGGGAGGCGCGCCCGCCGCCTCGGCGCCCCCGCGGGCGCCGTCCTCGCCGCCGCCGGCGCCCGTGGCGGCGGCGCCCGCGCCCGCGCCGCAACCCGACCCGGTGCCCGAGCCCGAGCCCGAGTCGTCGCTCCCGAGCCCGTCGCGCCGCCCGCCGCCGCCCGGCCCGTCCGACGGCGGCTCGGTGGCCGAGCTGTGGCCCGCCGTCGTCTCGCAGGTCCGCCCGGGCAACGGCATGCTCGCCGCCCTGATCGAGGGCGCGCGTCCGGTCGAGGTCGACGGCGACGAGCTCGTGCTCGCCTTCCCGCCCGAGAAGCCGTTCCTCAAGCGCAAGGCCGAGAGCGACACGGCGCGCCGCGCGGTCAGCGAGGCGGTCCGCGCCGTCATGGGCCGGCCCTACCGGCTGCGCTACGAGCTGCGCGACGCGCCGGCCGGCACCGGCGCGCCGACGCCCGGCCTGGAGCCCGACGAGCTCGTCGATCGCTTCGTGACAGAGTTCGACGCCGAGGAGATCCACGAAGAGGAGAAGACCGACTGATGCCCGCTCCCAAGCAGCAGCAGGCGGCGCTCATGCGCCAGATGCAGGAGATGCAGCGCCAGCAGGAGGAGATGCAGGAGCGGCTCAAGACCGAGGTCGTCGAGGCCTCGGCCGGCGGCGGGATGGTGACCGTCAAGGTCACCGGCGCGATGGAGGTCAAGGAGGTCGTGATCGACCCCGAGGCCGTCGATCCCGAGGACGTCGAGCTGCTCCAGGACATGGTCCTCGCCGCGACCAACGAGGCGCTGCGCTCGGCCTCGGAGCGCGCCGAGCAGGCGCAGATGAACCTGCTCGGGCCGCTGGCCCAGCAGCTCGGCGGCCTGGGCCTGCCCGGCCTCTAGGCCGCGGGGGTCGCGTCGGGCAGGAAGATGAGGTTCTGCGCCTCCTCGCCCCGCCAGGGCAGCAGGCGCCGCGTGCCCGACTCGCAGCGGTGCACGCCGTAGCCGAGCTCGGTGATCAGCGGCAGCCACGCGTCGCGCATCGCGTTGTTCTCGACGAGCAGCACCGGCCGGTGGGCGGCCAGCAGCTTCTGCATGCCCCGGAGCACCTGCTCCTCGGCGCCCTCGACGTCGATCTTCACCCAGCCCGGCGCGGGCAGGTCGAGCGCGTCGATCGGGCAGAGCTGGACCTCGACCTCGTGGACGTCGCACTCGCGGCCGCTGCCCACGCCGAACTGCTGGCGCAGCCAGTAGGGGTTGCGGGCCTGCTCGCGGGAGAACGACGCCTCGCCGGTCAGCGGGAGCTTGCCGTACATCGGGACGTAGAGGGTCTCGCTGCCCGAGTGGTCCGACGCGGCCATGATCCGGAACTCGAAGGGCCGCACGAGCCGCCCGACGAAGGCGAGGTCGTCGCGGTGGAAGGGGTTGGCCTCGATCGAGACGATCGGCGTGCCCCGGCGCAGCGCGCGGAACGAGAGGGCCGAGGTGCCGGTGTTGGCCCCCACGTCGAGGAAGATCCCGGAGCGCTCGATCGTCGCGAAGGCGGCGAAGTCCTCCTCGTGCGGACGGCGGAGTCCGAACCGGGCGAGATCCCCGGTGCGCCGGGCGCCGCGATACAGGGACGGCTTGCGCGCGAGCGCCCGCTTGATCTGGCGGGTCGCGTTCATGAGTCCCGCTGACCCTATCCGTAAGCTCGACTCCCGATGCACGCCTCGCCGGTTCAGAAGCTCATCACCGAGCTCTCGCGCCTGCCCGGGATCGGCGGGCGCACCGCCCAGCGTCTGGCCTTCCACATCCTGCGCGCCGACGAGGACGAGGCGCTCGCGCTGGCCGACGCGATCCGCGAGGTCAAGGCGAAGATCGGCCTGTGCGAGGTCTGCTTCAACCTCGCCGAGGGGCCGCGCTGCCGCGTCTGCGAGGACGCCCGCCGCGACGCCGGGCTGGTCTGCGTGGTCGAGGAGCCCGGCGACGTGATCCCGATCGAGCGCACGCACGAGTACCAGGGCCGCTACCACGTGCTCGGCGGCGCGCTGTCGCCGATCGACGGCATCGACCCCGAGGACCTCAAGCTCGCCGAGCTCTACACGCGCGTGACCGACGGGGACGAGGCCGTTCGCGAGGTCGTGATCGCCACCAACCCGACGACGACCGGCGAGGCCACGGCGCTGCACATCGCCGACGCCCTGCGCGAGCGCGCGCCCGACGTGACGGTCACCCGGCTGGCCTCCGGCCTGCCGGTCGGCGCCGACCTCGAGTACGCGGACGAGCTCACGCTCGGCCGCGCGCTGGCCGGTCGCCGGGCGCTCTGACGTACTCCAGGCTCAGCAGCAGCCAGGTCGAGGACGCGAGCACGGCGAGCTGCGCCGTCGCGGTGGCTGCGTGCCGAGCGGGATCGAGAGCCAGGCCGAGCGACGACGACGCCGATCCGCCACGGCGACACGCCGAGGCCGATCAGCCGCTGGAAGATCAGGTCGCCGGCGAAGTAGAGCGCGACGCCGCCGCCGAGCGCGACCGCGTAGCCGGTCGTCAGCGCCTCGCCGGGATGGGCCAGGACCTCGTGCTGGCCCGCGGCGAGGCCGACGATCGCCAGCAGCAGGACGAGGTGGGCGTAGCCGAAGGCGTCGATCGCCAGGCGGCTCGCGCCCTGCGGGCCCGGCCTCGTCGAGCGCGCGCTCGGCCTGCACGTCGGCGTCGAGCCCGAAGTAGGCCCACCACAGGACGGCCGAGACCGCGAGCCCGAGCGACCGCCACGATCGCGAGCTCGAGGTCGATCGTGCGGTCGCCGACCCCGGCGCCGACGGCGACGACGGACTCGCCGATGGCGACGATGATCACCAGGCCGTGGCGCTCGACGAAGTGCGAGGCGCCGACCGTGAAGGCCCCGAGCGTGATGAACGACGGCGTCACCCATTCGAGCAGGAAGCCGGCCGTCCACAGCACGTACTGGGCGGTCGCCGCCGGCGATCCCGCCGGCGAGGATCATCGCGGCGGTCAGCAGGTTCCACGGGGTCAGGCGCGACGACCCCTCGCAGCGTCGTCTCCGAGGTCGCCCGGCTGAACAGCCCGATGTGGACGATCACGACGATCGCGTAGGCGATCCCGAAAGCCGCGCCGCCGCCGTGCCACGCCTCGGGGAATCGACAGGGAGACGATCAGGAACGCGGCCATCCCGCCGAGCAGCACGTTGCGGCGCAGCGTCGTGTCGGCGGCCACGGTGTTCGTCAGCCAGACGTAGCCGCTGTACATCCACCAGATCACGCCGAGCATGACCGCGACCTGGAACAGCGTCTTGCCGTCGGGGTGGTGCTCGAGCAGCGCCGTCAGCTGCGTGATCGTGAGGACGAAGACGAGGTCGAAGAAGAGCTCGAGCGTCGAGACGCGGACGATCTCGTCGCGCCGGGGGTTGATCGAGCTCATCGCAGGATCTTCGCGCGGCGCTTGAGCGCGAGCACGCGCGAGCAGGCCTCGTCGAGGCGGCGGCGGGAGATCGTGCCCTTGCGCACGGCGGCGAGGATCGCCGCCTGCGCGGCCGGGCCGGCGCCCGGGTCGGGGATCAGCAGCAGGTCGTCGCCGGCCTTCAGGGCCTCCACCGCGGCGCGCGCCTCCGAGATCCCGAGGACGTTGGCCGCGCTGCCCAGGTCGGACGGAGACGAGCGCGCCACCGAAGCCGAGCTCGCCGCGAGCCAGCGTCGTGGCGACCTCGGGCAGGAGCGTGGCCGGGGTCACGCCGTCGTAGCCGGCGTAGACGGCGCCCGAGAGCTGGACGGCGGGCGCGGTGCGCGCCAGCGCCCGGAAGGGCCGCAGGTCGCGCTGGCGCAGCTCGTCGAGCGAGAGCCCGACCGTCGCCGTGTCGGTGTCCGGGTTGCCCGACGCGGTCCCCTGTCCGGGGAGGTGGCCGGGCGCGGCGAGCACGCCGGCCCGCTTGTACGTGGCCAGCGCGGTGCGCACGCGGCGCGTGACCGTGGCCGCGTCGGTCCCGAGCGTGGGCCCGGCGGCCGATCCGCCGGCCACGCCGACGTCGGCCGGCGGCCCGAGCACGAGGTCGTAGCCGGCGATCTTGGCCGGCCCCGCCGCCGTCGGGCGGGCGGCGACGACCAGCGGCTGCACGCGCCCGCGGGTCGCGAGGGTCTGGCGCACGCTGGAGATCAGCGCGGGCTCGGTGAGCGCAGCGCCGCCGTAGCCCTCGGTCGGCGCCTGCGCGTCGGCGGGCCCGACGAGCAGCACCTGGCTGACGCGGTCGGCCAGCGGCAGGGTCTTCAGCAGCGGGTCGAGCTTGACCGGCGCCGCCTTGACCGCCTTGGGCGTCCGCTTCTTCGGCGCCGGGACCGAGATCTGCTCGGCCGGCGGCGGGTTGGTCGCCGCCTCCTTGTCGCTCGACCCGCACCCCGCCACGAGCGCCGCCGCGAGCAGGAGCGGGGCGGCGGACCGGGCCATCGGCGGATCCTAAGGACCCGCCCGGCTCTACGGGTCATCTACCCTCCGCCGGGATGGAACCCACCGTGGTCATGAAGTTCGGCGGCACCTCGGTCGCCGACGCCGAGCGCCTCAAGCGCGCCGCGCGGCGCATCGTCGCGGCCAAGGAGGCCGGGCACCGCGTCGTCGCCGTCCTCTCCGCGCGCGGGAAGATGACCGACGAGCTGATCCGCATGGCCGAGGAGGTCTCGCCCACGCCGGATCCCCGGGAGATGGACATGCTCCTGTCGACCGGGCGAGCGCCAGTCCTGCGCGCTGTGCGCGATGGCGATCAACGACCTCGGCCACCGCGCGATCTCGCTGACGGGCTCGCAGGCGGGGATCGTCACCGACACCTCGCACACCAAGGCGCGGATCGTCGACGTGCGGGCCGACCGCATCACCGCCGCGCTGGACGAGGGCGCGATCGTGCTCGTCGCCGGCTTCCAGGGCGTCTCGACCGCCAAGGACGTGACCACGCTCGGCCGCGGCGGCTCGGACACCACCGCCGTCGCGCTGGCCGCCGCCGTCGGCGCCGACGTCTGCGAGATCTGCACCGACGTCCCGGGCGTCTTCACCGCCGACCCGCGCGTCGTCCCCGGCGCCCGCAAGCTGCCGGTCATCTCCTTCGAGGAGATGCTCGAGATGGCCGCCTCGGGCGCCGGCGTCCTGCAGCTGCGCTCGGTCGAGTACGCCCGCACCCACGGGGTGCGGATCCACTGCCGCTCGTCGTTCGACGAGCGCCCGGGCACCTATATCGTGGGTGAGGAGGAGACCATGGAGCACCCGCTCATCACCGCCGTCACCCACTCGACCGACGAGGCCCGCGTCACGCTCGTCGGCGTCCCCGACGTGCCCGGCCTGGCCGGGAAGATCTTCGGCGCGCTGGCCGACGCCAACGTCAACGTCGACATGATCGTCCAGAACGAGCCGGTCGCCGTGCAGTCGCAGGCCGAGATCTCCTTCACCGTCCCGATCGACGACCTCAACGCCGCCCGGGCCACGCTCGAGCCGCTGGCCGGCCAGGCGTTCGCCGACCTGCAGACCGAGCCGTCGATGGGCAAGGTCTCGATCGTCGGCGCCGGCATGCGCACCCACCCGGGCGTCGCCGCCACCGTCTTCCGCACGCTCGGCGAGCAGGGGATCAACATCGAGATGATCTCGACCTCGCCGATCAAGATCTCCTGCGTGGTCCGCGCCGACCGCGTGCAGGACGCGGTCCGCGCGCTGCACTCGCGCCTTCGAGCTCGGCGCCGACGCGATCGAGGCCGAGCGCGCCGTTCGGAGCGCCGGCGTGACCGGCTCCGACGGCCCGCGGGTCGCGGTCGTCGGCGCGACCGGCGCCGTCGGCCAGACGATCCTGCGCCTGCTCGCCGACCGCGGCTTCCCGGCCCGCGGAGATCGTCCCCTTCGCCTCCGAGCGCTCGGCCGGCCGCGAGCTCGCCGGCCTGCGCGTGCAGGCGCTCTCCGAGGAGCGGGATCGAGGGCTTCGACCTCGCGCTCTTCTCCGCCGGCGGCGCGATCTCCGGCGAGTGGGCGCCGAAGTTCGTCCAGCGCGGCGCGGTCGTCGTCGACAACTCCTCGACCTGGCGGATGAACGACGACGTCCCGCTCGTCGTCGCCGAGGTCAACCCCGACGCGGTCGAGGAGCACCAGGGGATCATCGCCAACCCCAACTGCACGGTCATGCAGGCGCTGCTGCCGCTCAAGGCGATCCACGACGCGGTGGGCCTCGAGCGCGTGATCCTCACGAGCTACCAGTCGGTCTCGGGCACGGGCGTGCGCGCGGTCGAGGAGCTCAAGGAGCAGGCCCACGCGATGCTCCACGACGTCGAGGATCCCCGCGCCGACGGTCTATCCCCACCGCATCGCCTTCAACGTGGTGCCCCAGGTCGAGCGCTTCAAGGACGGCGACGACTACACGACCGAGGAGCGCAAGGTCGATCGCCGAGGCGCGCAAGATCCTCGACATGCCCGAGCTGCGGATCACCGCGACGTGCGTCGCGCGTCCCGGTCCTCAACTGCCACTCCGAGGCGCTGAACGTCGAGACCACGGCACGATCTCTCCCCGGACGCCTGCCGCGAGCTGCTGGCGCGCGACCGAGAACGTCGTCGTCCAGGACGACCCCGCCGCCGGCGAGTACCCGCTGGCCAGCGACGTGACCGGCCACGACGAGGTCTACGTCGGGCGCATCCGCCGCGACGACGAGCAACCCGCGCACGCTCAACCTGTGGGTCGTCGGCGACAACCTGCGCAAGGGCGCGGCGACGAACACGGTCCAGATCGCGCGAGCTGCTCCACGCGCGCGGCCTCGTCGGCGCTCGCGTCTGACACGCGGAGCGGTTGACCGGCCCGGCCGGTCCTGAGAGGGTCGGCTCACGGTCCGCGTCTCCTGGAGGATTCCTCGTGTCCACGCTCGCTCCCCGTGACCTGACCCTGCCCGACCCGTTCGCCGGTGATCTCATCAAGCCGGCGGATCCCGGCTACGACGACGCCCGCCGGGTGTTCAACGCGATGTGGGATCGCCGCCCCGCGGCGATCGTCCGCTGCCGCGGCGTAGCCGACGTCGTCGACGCCGTGGGCCTGGCCGCGCGGCGCCGGCTCCCCGCCTCGGTCTACGGCGGCGGGCACGGGGTGACCGGGCGGGCGGTCCTCGACGGCGGCATCGTGATCGACCTGCGCGAGATGCGCGCCGTGCACGTCGATCCCGCGACCCACGTCGCCCGCGTCCAGGGCGGCGCCACGTGGCGCGACGTCGACCGCGAGACGCAGCTCTTCGGGCTCGCGGTGACCGGCGGCCGGGTCTCGACGACCGGCGTGGCCGGGCTCACGCTCGGGGGCGGCTCGGGCTGGCTCGAGCGCCGCTGCGGCTACACCGTCGACAACATGCTCGCCGCCAACGTCGTGACCGCCGACGGCCGCGTGGTGCGGGCGTCGCCGGGCGAGAACGCCGACCTGTTCTGGGGCCTGCGCGGCGGCGGGGGCAACTTCGGCGTCGTCACCGACTTCGAGTTCCTGCTCCACCCGGTCGGGCCGATCGTGCTCGGCGGCATGCTGCTCTTCCCCGGCGACCGCGGCGCCGAGGTGCTGCACGCGTTCCGGGCGCTGATGGCGGACGCCCCCGACGAGCTCGGCGCCGGCGTGGCCTTCATCACGGCGCCGCCGGAGGACTTCGTCCCCGAGGCGGCGCGGGGCAAGCTCGCCTGCGGCGTGGTCGTGTGCTGGTCGGGCGACCCGGCCGAGGGCGAGGCGGCGATCGCCCCATGCGGGAGCTCGGCCCGGCCGTCGACCTCGTGCAGCCGATGCCCTACACCGCCGTGCAGCAGCTGATCGACGCCGGCAACCCGTCGGGGATGCGCAACTACTGGCGCGGCGAGCTGCTCAGCGACCTGACCGACGAGGCGATCGGGACCATCGTCGCCGCGGCCGGTCGCAAGGCCTCGCCGATGACCCAGCTCGTCGTCGTGCCGGGCGGCGGGGCGGTCGCCCGCGTCGCCGAGGACGACACGGCCACCGGCGGGCGCAGCTCGCCGTGGAACGTCCACCTGCTCTCCCTGTGGGCCGACGCGGGCCAGGACGCCGCCAACATCGCCTGGACGCGCGGCCTGTCGGACGCCCTCGACCCCTGGAAGGCGGGGCGCAACCTGCTGAACTTCTCCTCGGAGGAGGGAGGCGGCGTGGTGCGCAAGGCGGTCGGCGAGGGCGCGTTCGCCCGGCTGGCCGCGCTCAAGGCGGCCTGGGATCCGGACGGGATGTTCGCCGCCAACCGGGGGATCGCCGCTCCCTCGGCCTGACGCTCGTACACTGCCGCGCCCCATGGCGCGTGCACTCATCACCGGCTTTCCCGGCTTCCTCGGCACCCGACTGGTCCGCCGGCTGGTGGCCGACGACCCCGAGCTGCGCGTCGCCGCGCTCGTCGAGCCGAAGATGGCCGCGCGGGCGCGGCAGGCGGCGGCCGAGATCGACGCCGAGCGCGTCGAGGTCATCGAGGGCGACATCACCGCCCCCGATCTCGGCCTCGGCGAGCGCGACGCCGAGCTGACGGCGGAGATCACCACGGTCTTCCACCTGGCCGCGATCTACGACCTCGCGGTCCCGATCGAGGCCGCGCAGAAGGTCAACGTCGAGGGCACGGGCAACGTGCTCGACTTCTGCGAGCGCTGCACGGGCCTCGAGCGGCTCAACTACGTCTCGACCGCGTACGTCGCCGGCCTGCGCAGCGGCGTGGTCTACGAGCACGAGCTCTCGCTCGGCCAGACGTTCAAGAACCACTACGAGTCGACGAAGTTCCAGGCCGAGCTGTGGGTCCGCGACCGCAGCGACCGGATCCCCACCACGATCTACCGCCCGGCGATCGTCGTCGGCGACTCGCAGACCGGCGAGACGCAGAAGTTCGACGGGCCCTACTACCTGCTGCGGCTGATCGGGAAGCTCGGGAACATGCCGCTGCCGTCGATCGGCCGCGCGAGCGCGCCGTTCAACGTCGTGCCCGGTGGACTTCGTGATCGACGCCCTGACCGTCCTCTCCCACGAGGAGCGCTCGATCGGCGCCACGCTGCACCTCGTCGACCCCGAGCCGGTCACGGCCAAGGAGGTCATGGAGATCCTCGCCCAGGCCTACGCCGGCCGGCCGACGTCATACCGGGCCTCGGCGCGCATCACGCAGGAGAGCCTGCGCTACGCCGCCGTGCGCAAGCTCTTCGGCGGCACGCCGCGGGAGTCCATCCGCTACCTCAACCACCCGGTCCGCTTCGACACCCGCCAGGCGACCGACCTGCTCGCGCGCCAGGGCGTGCGCTGCCCGCACTTCGCCGACTACGCCGAGGCGATGGTGCGCTTCTACCGCGCCCACGAGCACGACCCGGCCTACGCGCCGGCGCACTAGCGGCGCGGCCGCGCGTCGCCGAGCTGCTGCAGCTCACGGCGCGAGGTGACGCCGAGCTTGCGGTAGACGTTGCGCGCGTGGGTGCGCACGGTCTCGATCCCCACCCGCAGCTCGAGCGCGATCTGCCCGTTGGAGCGGCCGTCGCGCAGCAGGTCGAGCACGTCGGCCTCGCGTGACGTGAGCAGGTCGGGCCCCTCGGGCGCCGGGGCGAGCTCGGCCGCCGAGCGGGGCAGCACGTGCAGGCCGCGGGAGGCCAGGTGGATCGCGCCGATCACGTCGCGGGCCTGGACGTCCTTGCTCAGGCAGGCGGTCGCCCCGAAGGCCAGCAGCTGGTTGCAGTCCTGCGGGCTGGGGCGCGAGGCGAGCACGATCAGCCGCGTCTCGGGGTGGGCGCGGGCCAGCGCGTGGAGCTCGGTCGGGGTGGTCAGCGAGCCGAAGTTGAGGATCGCCACCCGCGGCGCGTGCTCGGCCAGCTCGGCGTCGAGCCGGCCGTGGGGGACGCCGTCGGCGACGACGTCGAGGTTCGGATCCTCGTCCACGTAGGACCGCAGGCCGCGGGCGACGAGGTCTTCGAAGACCTCGAGCAGGACGGTGACACCGGATTCCCGATCCATCGAAGGGTGAGAGCCTACTCACCCGTTCGGCGGGCCGCGCCTCCCCCCATGTTCCCCCCGACGGAGGAGGTGCACGTCGGGCGACCCGGGGCAAGCTCTGACCACAGTCGTTTGGGGCGGGTAGGGGTACCCGCGAGAGAGGGCCTCCGGGCCCTCTCCGCCGTTAAGGGTCCGCTCCTTACCTCGCATTTAGCCTGCAAAGGCACATAAACGGGTGTGCCCGAGCCCACATGCCGGGCTGACCGGCGCCCGTACGGTTCACGGCACCTCGCCGGTGCCCGCTGCGGCCTGATCGCCGTACTGCCCGCCCCGGGGACGCCGTCGCGCCGTGTGCGCGACGGGCCGGCCACGCGCCGGTCCTGAACTCGAACCCCAGCAGGTGATACCTCCATGACGTTCCGTCACGCCATGGCCGGTGCCGCTGCCGCGTCCGCACTTCTCGGTGCGGGCACCGGCGTCGCACAGGCCGCCCCCAACACCTCGAGCCACATCCCGAACGGGCTCGAGCACTCCTACCTCGCGCACTACGCGAAGGTCAAGAAGCTCGGCGGCCAGCCGGGCCGCAACCTCCTCGACGACGGCGTGGCCAAGCGCGGCCACGAGCGCGCGGCCGCCCCGGCCGACCTCCGTCGCTCGCTCAAGGTGCTCGTCCGCATGGAGCGCGGGCTGACCGCGCCGGCGCCGCAGGCCTCCGGGTCCGCGTCGGGCTCGGCCACGACTTCTGCCGCCGGTGCCCCGAGCGGCACGCTGTCTTCCATCGCCGCCTGCGAGTCGGGTGGCAACCCGGGCGCGGTCGGCGGCGGTGGCACGTACCGCGGCAAGTACCAGTTCGACCAGCAGACGTGGGAGTCCGTCGGCGGCTCCGGCGATCCCGCCGCGGCCTCCTCGGCCGAGCAGGACGCCCGCGCGGCGCAGCTCTACGCGCAGCGCGGCTCGAGCGCCTGGCCGGTCTGCGGGCGCTAGGACCCTGCGGCTACCGGTGGGACTGGGGGGACAGTCCCCTCAGTCCCACTACCAGCCGCCCTCGGTCGCGCCGGCCACGACGGCCTGCGACCAGTCGATCACCGACGTGGGCTTGACCACGTGGCGGTTCATCGACAGCTCCTTCGGGTCGAGCCCCAGGGCGAGGCCGACGAGCTGGGGGAGGTGGAGGACCGGCATGTTCAGCGGCCGGTCGACGACCTTCTGGGCCAGCGGCTGCTGCAGGTCGAGGTTGAGGTGGCACAGCGGGCAGGGCACGACGATGCAGTCGGCGTCGGCGTCCATCGCGTCGCCCAGGTGGCGGCCCGCCTGCTTGAGCGAGTTCTCCTGGGCCATCGTGATGATCGGGAAGCCGCAGCACTTGTAGACGCCGGCGTAGTCGATGACCGTGCCGCCGAGCGCCTCGATGACCAGGTGCAGGTACTTGTCGCGAGGCTGCTCGGCGCTGATGCCGATCCGGTCGATCGGCCGGACGATGTAGCAGCCGTAGAACGGCCCGACCTTGAGGCCCTCGAGCGGGCGCTTGACCATCGACTTGAGGTTGTCGAGGCCGATCTCCTCGACGAGCACCCAGAGGAAGTTCTTGTTGACGATGCCCTTCTCGTAGGAGAGGGACTCGTGCGCGATGTTCTCGTTGATGTGCTCGCGGTACTCCGCGTTGCCGTCGATGCGCTCCTGGCACTCGGACTGCGCGCCCTGGCAGGTCGAGCAGATGTTCATCATCAGGTCGGCGCCCTCGACCTGCTGGGCCAGCGCGAACGTGCGGGCGTTGAGCGTGTCGGCGAGCTCCTGGTTGTGCTCGGCGATCACGCCGGCGCCGGTGCAGCAGGCGCGGTCGAGCTCGACGAGCTCGATGTCGAGCAGCGGCGCGACGGCGGCCATCGAGCCGTGCAGCTCGGGGGTGAAGCCGCGGGAGACGCAGCCGGGCCAGTAGGCGACCTTCATCGTGTCTCCCCACCCTCGTTGATCTTGTTGGGATCGCCCTGTGACGCGCCGCCCTGGCCGCCGTCGCCCTCGGCGCCGGACCCGGCGACGACGCTCTCCTGCGCGTCCCCGCTGCCCTCCACCTCGTCGTAGCCGGTGATGTAGAGGTTGAGCTCGACGCGCTCGTCGCGGCTCTCGATCTTGTCGAAGTAGTCCGACAGCCCCTTGTAGTCCTTGCGGTGGGGGTGGAGCAGCGCCTTCTGCGGCGTCATCTTGCGCGAGATCAGCGCCTTGGCCACGACGGGCAGCGAGCCGACGAGGATCGGCACCGCGCGCGGGTGGAACTTGCCGCCGTAGGAGTCGGGCAGCAGGTCGGCCTCGTGGAGCAGGCCGTTCTTCTTGATGTTCGTCACGAACGCCTTCTCGTGGCGATGGCCGTTGTTGCGGTCGTTGATCTCGAAGTCGCCGGCCTTGCGGCGCAGGCGGATGATCTGGTTCATCGGCTGGACGCCCTTGGGGCAGGCGTCGATGCACGAGAAGCAGTGGGTGCAGTCGTACATGCCGTGGGGGTCCTCGGCGAGGTCCTTCAGGCGCTCCTCGTGCTGGTCGTCGCGCGGGTCGCCGACGAAGCGGTAGGACTTGGCCAGCGCGGCGGGGCCGACGAAGTCGGGGTCGACCTCCATCGAGAGGCAGGCGGCGTTGCAGCAGCCGCACTGGATGCACGCCATCGACTGCGTGACGTCGACCATGTTCTCGTGCGGGACGATGTACTCCCGCTCGGGGATCGGCTCCTTGTTGATCAGCCAGGGGGTGACGCGCTCCTGCTTGGCCCAGTGGACCGCGTCCATGTCGACGATCAGGTCCTTGATCACCGGCATGTTGTTGAAGGGCTCGACGACGATCTCGTCGCCCTCGGCCTGCTCGAGCGCCTTGGAGATGTGGGTGTGGCAGGCCAGGCCCGCGCGCCCGTTGATCATCACGCCGCACGAGCCGCAGATCGCGGCGCGACACGAGCAGCGGATCCCGAGCGTCCCGTCCTGGTCGTTCTTGACCCGGAGGATCGCCTCGAGCACCGACTGCTGGGGCTCGAGCTCGACGGTGTAGTTGTCCCAATACGGCGCGTCGCCCGACTCGGGTGAGTAGCGCCGGAGCTTCAGGTTGTACTCGGGCATGTCAGTGGGCCTCGCGGTCGTCCATGGGTCTGGCGGGCGGGATTCTGCCAAAGGGCGAGCCCCGAGGCGGGATCGAGCGTGCCCGCTTGACCTGAGCACCGGATTTCGGAGAGGGTCGCACGATGCGCTCGGTCCTCAGACGCCCCTCACCTGCCACGGTCATCTCGCTCATCTCGTTGTTCGTGGCGCTGGGCGGAACCTCGTACGCGGCGATCTCGATCAGTGGCAAGAACGTCAAGAACGGGTCGCTGTCGGGCGCGGACGTCAAGAACTCGTCGCTGACCGGCAAGGACGTCAAGAACAACTCGCTGACCGGCTCCGACGTGGCCGAGTCCAAGCTCGGCAAGGTCAAGTCGCGCCAAGGCGGCCGACAGCGCCGGGACCGGCGACCACCGCCGGCAACGCGGCGGCGCTCGGCGGCCTGCCCGCGGCCGCCTTCGCCAACCAGGACACGATCGCCAAGGCGTTCGCCGAGGAACTGCGCGCGCCGGACCGAACACCACGTTCAAGGTCGGCTGCGGCTCGACGAGCGTGACGCTGGCGCGGACCGGCGCGGCTCGTGATGCTCGGCGAGCTGCCCTACCGACTCGCGACGCGCGCCAAGGCGTCAAGTCCGCGGCCAGTGCCGGTACCTCGTGAACGGGACGGTCCTGGCCACCTCGCCGATCTTCGGCACCAACGGACGGCGCCGATGCGCCGAGCGAAGCTCTGACGAGATCGTCCGGCGCGCCGTTCAACGCCAGACGAACCCGCTCCCGCCGGACGTACACGGTCGCGCTCCGAGTGCCAACACGCCGACGGGACATCGAGTCTTCAGCCCGGCCGCGCGTGACGGTCCTGACCGTCTCGCCCATCTAGCCGGGGGTCAGTACTTCCGCTCCTCCGGCTCCCACTGGGTGATCGTCACCTCGAGACTAGCGACAGCTCGGGCTCGGCGCTGCCGTTCATGGGAGAGGTTGATGTGCCTGAGCCACTCGTCGTCGTTGCGCTCGGGGAAGTCGGTGCGGAACTGGGCCCCGCGCGACTCCTTGCGCTCCTGGGCGCCCATGACGATGCACTCGGCGCAGTCGAGCATGTAGCCGAGCTCGATCGCCCCGAGTGACGTCCTGGTTGAAGATCGTGCCGCGGTCGTCGATCCACGCCTTGGCCGCCTCCTCCTTGAGGCGGTGGACGATCTCGTGGGCCTTGGCCAGGCCGTCGGCGTCGCGGTAGACGGCCACGTACTGGTTCATCGTCTCGCCGAGCTCGTGCTTGATCTCGGAGACGCGGCGCCCGCCGTGCTCGCGGCCGACGATCGTCGTCGATCATCTTCTGCTCGTCGGCGATGCGGGCGCCGGAGATCTCGGGCATCGACATGTGCTTGGCCCGCTCGGCGGCGTGGTCGCCCGAGCGGCGGCCGAAGATGAGCGTGTCGAGCAGGGAGTTCGCGCCGAGGCGGTTGCCGCCGTGGACCGAGACGCAGGCGACCTCGCCGGCGGCGTAGAGGCCCTCGACCGGCGTGGCGCCGTCGATGTCGGTCTTGACGCCGCCCATGATGTAGTGCATCCCGGGCTGGATCATGATCGGCTCGCGCGGTGATGTCGACGCCGGCGAAGTCCCGGCCGATGTTGACGATCTCCCGCAGCGCCTCGAGCACGCGCTTCTTGCGGGACCTTGGTGATGTCGAGGGAGATCGGCTGCCGTCGGGGCCGACGCCGCGGCCCTCGTTGATCTCGGTCTGCTCGGCGCGGGAGACGACGTCGCGCGAGGCGAGCTCGAGCTTGTTCGGCGCGTACTTCTCCATGAAGCGCTCGCCCTCGGCGTTGAAGAGCTGCGCGCCCTCGCCGCGGGCGCCCTCGGTGATGAGGAAGCCGTTCTCGGCCAGCGTCGTCGGGTGGTACTGGACCATCTCCATGTCCATCAGCGGCGCGCCGACGCGGTAGGCCTGGGCGATGCCGTCGCCGGTGACGATCAGGCCGTTCGTCGTCGGGCGGAAGGCCTGGCCGGCGCCGCCGGAGGCGAGGATCACGTTCTTGGCCCGGAAGACCTCGAGGTTGCCGTGGCGGATGTCGCGGGCGACGCAGCCCGACGCACGTGCCCTCGTCGTCGGTGAGCAGCGAGGTGACGAACCACTCCTCGAAGCGGTCCACGGTCTCGTGGTACTTCATGAGCTGCTCGTAGAGCACGTGGAGGATCGCCTGGCCGGTGATGTCGGCCACGTAGGCGGTGCGCTTCATCGAGGCGCCGCCGAAGGCGCGCAGGTCGAGCTGGCCGGTCTCGTTGCGGTGGAAGGTCACCCCGATGTGCTCGAGGTGGATGATCTCCTCCGGCGCCTCGCGGCACATGACCTCGATCGCGTCCTGGTCGCCGAGGAAGTCCGAGCCCTTGACCGTGTCGAAGGCGTGCGACTCCCACGAGTCCTCGGGGTTGATCGCGCCGTTGATGCCGCCGGCCGCCGCCACCGAGTGCGAGCGGACCGGGTGGACCTTGGAGATGATCCCCACGGTCGCCCCGGCGTCGGCGGCGGCCGTCGCCGCGCGCTGGCCGGCGAGGCCCGCCCCGATGATCAGGACGTCGTGTGCAGGCATGAACTCGATCCTTTCAGCATCGGCATCGCATCGTGCCGCAGCAGCTCCTTGGCGACCAGCGCCGAGCTGCCGGGTGCCGGCCGCCGAGGCGGCGCCGGCGCGCTTGTAGACCCGGTAGACGTTGAGCGCCGCCAGGTAGTACGACGTCTTGACCTTGAAGGTCTTGTGCGTCGAGAAGTAGATGTGCCACTGCCCGTAGTGCAGCTTGGTCGGCAGCAGGCGCATGCGCTTGTGGAGCTTGCCGCAGACCTTGGGCGCGGCCCAGGTAGACCGTCGCGGCGGCGCTTGTGCTTGAAGACGTAGTGGGCCTAGACCTTCTTGCTGCTCGGGAATCCGTAGAGGCGGTAGGTCGTCTTGTGCGTCGGGCGGTGGCCCGGCGCGGTGACCCCGACGCGGATCATGTGGACCTTGGCGCTCGCCGCGATGAGCGGGTTGCTCTGGCTGTCGGGCGCTGATCGCGTAGGTCTTGTAGCGGGCCCTTGGAGGTGATGAACTTCGACGGCACCAGGACTTCGTCAGGAACGCGCCCGCGGCGTTGGCGGTGACGTTGCCGGCCAGGTCGTCGCCCGCGTAGGCGAGCGTGGCGGTGTCGTTGGGCACGAAGCCGACGCCGCCGACCGGGATGTAGGCCTTCCCGGCGAACCGGGGGCGTAGCGGACGCACTTGTTCCCGACGACGATCGCGGGAGCGGCGGAGGCGGCCGAGGCCACCCCGAACGAGCCGATGGCGGCGAGCGCGCCCGCCGCGGCGATGATGGACCTGGGCCTGTGCATGAGCCGCACCCTACAACCGCGAGGGGCCCTAGACGCGCGGTCCCACGGCCGCCGCGAGCGCGCGCCGGACACGTCCGAGCGTGACCACGCCACGTGGACGGTCGTCGGCGTCGACGGCGACCAGCCCGCCGAGGCTGCGCAGCGGTTCGGAGGCCAGCAGCTCCTCGAGCGAGCCGTCGTCGCGCACGCGCCAGGGCCTCGGCCGGCTCCATCGCCGATCCCGTCGCCGCCGGGCCACCGCCGGCGGCGGCCTCCGAGCGCAGCAGGCCGGCGAGGCGGCCGGCGCCGTCGACGACCGGGAACCACGCCCCAGCCGTAGCGGTCGAAGTAGTCGGTCAGGGCCTGCTCGAGCGGCAGGTCCTCGGGCACGCAGACCGGCTCGGGGTCCATGACGTCGGCGACCCGGACCCCCTCGAGGCGCTGGGCCACCGCGCTCTGGACGATCGCCGCCCGGGCCGAGGAGCCGAAGAGGAAGCCGAGGACGAGCAGGTAGAGGCCCGGAGAACGCGCCCGAGCACGACGAGCGCGACCCCGATCGCCATCAGCGCGTAGGCGAAGACCTGGCCCAGGCGCGCGGAGGCGCGCGTGGCGCGCGTGCGGTCCCCGGTGATCTGCCACACCGCGGCCCGGGCGATCCGGCCGCCGTCGAGCGGATAGGCGGGCACGAGGTTGAAGATCAGCAGGACCACGTTCATCGTCGCCACCCAGCGACAGGAGCAGCAGCCCGGGCGGGATGTGCCGTCGCCCGAGAGGTCGGCCGCGTGCAGCACGTCGCTCGTGCCCACGGCCAGGCGCGCCGCCGAGGTAGCAGGCGACGATCACCGCGACGGTGACCAGCGGGCCGCCGACCGCGATCCAGAACTCCTCGCCCGGCGTGCGCGAGTCGCGCGACAGCCGGGCCAGGCCGCCGAAGAACCACAGGTCGATCCGCGAGGTCTCGATCCCGCGGCGGCGGGCGACGAGCGCGTGGCCGAGCTCGTGCAGGACGATCGAGGCGAAGAACAGCAGCGCCGAGGCGACCGCGGTCGCGTAGGCGGCGGTGTCCGAGGCGGTCAGCACGTCCTTGAACTGCGCCGAGAGGGCGAAGATCACGACGAAGAGGACGACGAACCAGCTGCCGTCGACCCCGACGCGGATGCCGAGGAGGTCGACGAGCTTGTAGGAGCGGGACCGTCCGAACATCCGCAGCTATGGTCGCACAGCGTGGGACGCGCCCTGACCGAGCTCCGCGAGCGTCTCGCCCCGATCCAGGACCTCGCCGTCGATCGGCATGGGCCTGGCCTGGGACCACCAGGTGATGATGCCCGCGCGCGGCGGCGCCCACCGCGCCGAGCTGCTCGGCACGCGTCCAGACGATCCACCACGAGCGGTTCACCGCGGCGCGCACGGGCACGCTGCTCGAGGCGGCCGAGAAGGAGGTCGCGGGCGGCAGCGACGACCCGCTCGGCGCCCGACCTGGTGCGCCGTCACGCGGCGCGACTGGGACAAGGCGCGGCGCGTCCCGCAGGACCTCGCCGCCGATCTGGCGCGGGCCGCGGCCGCCGGCTACGAGGCGTGGGCGCGGGCCCGCGAGGCCTCCGACTGGGTCGTCTTCGTGCCCCACCTCGAGCGGATGCTCGAGCTCAAGGAGCGCTACGCCGCGTGCTTTCCCGACGTCGACTGCGTCTACGACGCGCTGCTCGACGACTTCGAGCCGGGCATGACCACCGCCGAGGTGGCGCGCGACCTTCGAGGAGCTCAAGACCGGCCTGGTCCCGCTCGTCGCCGCCGCGCTCGAGCGCTCCGAGCGCGTCACGAACGCCTGCCTGTTCGGCGACTTCCCGGCCGCCGACCAGGAGCGGCTCGTGCGCCGGGTGCTCGAGCCGGTCGGCTTCTCCGAGGACGCCTGGCGCCTGGACACCGCGGTCCATCCCTTCGCCGCCCACTACAACCCGCAGGACATCCGGATCACCACGCGCTACGACCCGCGCAGCCTGGCCGAGTCGCTGTTCGGCGGCCTGCACGAGACCGGCCACGGGCTCTACGAGGCGGGGTCGGACCCGCTGCTCGAGCGCACGCCGCTCGCGGGCGGGGTCTCGCTCGGCCTGCACGAGTCCCAGAGCCGGCTGTGGGAGAACCTCGTCGGGCCGCTCGCGTCCGTTCGCCGACTGGGTGCTGCCCCAGCTGCGCGAGGCCTTCCCGGCCCACTTCGCGGCCGTCGAGGCCGAGGACTGGTACCGCGCGGTCAACATGGTCGAGCGCTCGTTCATCCGCGTCGAGGCCGACGAGGCGACCTACTCGCTCCACGTCATCCTGCGCTTCGAGCTCGAGCAGGACATGGTCGAGCGCCGCGTCTCGCCTGGCCGACCTGCCCGAGGCCTGGAACCAGAAGATGCGCGACTACATCGGGATCGAGCTGCCCGACGACGCCCGCGGCGTGCTCCAGGACGTCCACTGGTCCGAGGGGCACGTCGGCTACTTCCCGACCTACGCGCTCGGCAACGTCATGTCGGCGCAGATCTGGGACGCGCTGGCCGGCGACCTGCCCGACGTCGACGAGCGCATCCGCGCGGGGGACTTCGCGCCGCTGCGCGACTGGCTGGGCGAGCACCTCTACCGCCACGGGCGCCGCTCCGAGCCGCGCGAGACGCTCGCGCGCGTGGCGGGCGGCCCGCTCGACGCCGGGCCCTACCTCGCCTACCTGCGCGAGAAGTTCAGCGCGATCTACGGGCTCGAGCCCGAGCTCGCAGGCTGACGAGACCCGGGCGCACGGCGCCGCGGTAGGTCAGCGCGGCCAGGCCGGCCGGCGTCGCGCGGTAGGCACCGATCGCCACGTGGCGGCGCTCGGCTGCGGGCGAACTTGCGCTTCCACCCATCCTCGCCGCCGAGCAGCTCGTGCGCCTCGAGCCCGCGCTCGGCGCAGGCCTCGATCACCGCGAGGCGCAGCACGAGGCCGGGCGCCAGGCGGCGGAAGCGCTCGTCGAAGCCGGTCTTGATCAGCCACAGGCGGTTGGCGTGCTCGAGGGTCAGGTCGAAGGCGGCGAGCTCGCCGTCGAGCTCGATCCAGGAGAGGCGCAGCGCGCCGCGCGCGTGGAAGGCCAGGGCCATCTCGCGGTAGAAGGCGGCGGTCGCGGGCGACGAGAGGATCCCCGTCCCGGCCTCGCCCTTCCATCCGCTCGACTCGACGGCGAAGCCGCGCTCGAGCAGCGGGCCGGGGTCGGCCGGCGCCTCGAGCAGGGCGATCCGCGCGTCGTGGTCGCGCCCGAGCTTGCGGCGGAAGCGATCGAGCGGCGCGCCCCAGGTCGGCTTGGTCTCGGCCCGTACGGCCTCGACGCCGACCGAGGTGTCGACGACGGGCGAGACCTGGCGGGGCTCGGTCAGCGTGCGGCGGCTCGCGCCGCGCGCGCCGGCGGCCAGCGCCCGGGCGGCCGCGCCGGCGCCGTCGAGCGCGTCGAGCCGCACGGCGCCCTCCCGGCGCGCGAGCAGCCCCGCGACCAGCGCCTGGCGGTCGGCGTCGCCGGCGGCCGGGAGCTCGGTGGTCGGCGTGTGGTCGTTGACCGGCGCCGCGAGGCCGCCGGGGACGGCGAGCAGCGCCGCGCCGGCGCGCGGCTCGCCGTCGACGAGGACGCGCGCCACGCGCACGCGCTCGTGCGCGGCGAACGCCGCGTACCACGGCCGCAGCCAGGCCGAGAGGGCGAACGGCGTGGGGCAGGCGGCGGCCAGGGCGTCCCAGCGCGCGTCGAGGACGGCAAGCGCTTCCGGTCCCGCGCGCCAGTCGAGCTCGGGCATGACGCCGATCATTGCCGTAATCCGGTTCGTTTACCACGGTTCGCGGTAGGCGATGAGAGTCGTATGAGCTTCGAGCTCGTCTCCGAGATGCCGCAGGAGGACTGGTCCCGGCTGGCCCACGCCGCCGGGAACCCGTTCCTGACCCCGGAATGGGCCGAGTGCTGGCGCGAGGAGCTGATGCCCGACGCGCGGCCGGTCTTCCTCGTCGGGCGCCATGCCGACGGGCGGGCATGGTGCGTGTGGCCGCTCGTGCGGGAGCGCCGCGGCGGCCTGACGATCGCGCGCCAGTTCGGCTACGGGCCGGCCGACGAGGGCGGTCCTGCCTGCCGTCCCGAGGACCGGCCGGCCGCGGCCGACGGCCTGCGCCGGGCGCTGGCCGACGGCGAGCTCGGCGCCGATGCGGCCCTGCTCGAGCGCCTGCCGGACGACCCGGAGCTCGCCGAGCGCCTCGGCGGCCGGCTCGTCGTCCGCGAGCCGGCGCCGGTCCTGCCCGCGCACGGGCGCTCGTGGGAGGACTTCCTCGCCTCGCGCAGCCGGAACTTCCGCGACCAGGTCCGGCGGATGCCGCGCCGGCTCGAGCGCCGCGCCGACGTGGCGTGGCGCCGCGCCCGCGACGGCGCCGAGGTGCGGCGCGGCCTCGATGCGCTCTTCGACCTGCACGCCCGGCGCTGGGAGAGCGACGGCGCGTTCGCCCCGCCCTTCGACGCCTTCCATCGCGCCTGGGCGACCCGCGCGTCCGAGCGCGGCTGGCTGCGGCTGTGGACGCTCGAGGCCGACGGCGACCCGGTCGCGGCCTGGTACGGCTTCCGCTTCGCCGGCGCCGACTCGTACTACCAGTCGGGGCGCGACCCGGAGTGGGACCGCTTCGGGGTGGGCGGGATCCTCTTCGCCCGCACCGTGCAGGACGCGTTCGCCGACGGGGTGCGGGAGTACCGGCTGCTGCGCGGCGGCGAGGAGTACAAGAGCCGCTGGGCCGAGGAGGACCACAGCGTCGACACCCGGCTGATCGGCCGCGGCCCGGTCGTGCGCGGCGCCGTGCGGGTCGCGGGGCGCCTTGCGGCGCGCCCGCGACCCCGACGGCTCATGTCGCGGCTGGCCGCCTAGGCCGGCACCGCGACCCGCTCGGCCTCGACGACCTCGTCGGCCACCGGCTCGGTCTCGCGCCGCCGCAGCAGGACCACCGCGGCCACGGCGCCGAGCGCGGAGATCGCGGCGCCCGCGATCAGCGCGTGGTGCAGGCCGTCGACGAACCCCGCCGGGTCGCCGCCGGAGAGCACGCTGCCGGCCGGGATGAACGCGCCGAGCGCGGCCACGCCGACGGCGATCCCCGCCTGGCGGAACGTGTCGTGCACGCCCGCGGCCAGGCCGCTCTGGTGCTCGGGCAGCGAGCCCATGGCCTCACCGGAGACCGACGGGTTGAAGATGCCCGCGCCGATCATCCCGAGGAACGCGCCCGGCAGCAGGACCGTCCAGGCCGAGTCGACCTGGAGGGGGAGCATCGCGAGCTGGCCGACCGCGGACAGGACGAGGCCGCCGGCGGCCAGCGTCCAGGCCGGCACCTTCTCGAGCATCTTCGCCGTGGCCCCCGAGGCCCCGACCGAGACGAGGCTCGGGACGAGGAAGGCCAGCCCGGCGCCGATCGCCGACAGGCCGACGACGGCCTGCAGGTAGACGCTCAGGTAGATGTAGACCGCGTAGAACGAGGCCGAGATCCCCAGCACCGAGAGCTGGGCGCCGGTGAAGCGCCGGTTGCGGAACAGGCCCAGCGGCATCATCGGGTCGGTCACGGTGCGCTCGACGACCACGAACGCGGCCAGCGAGACGGCGGCGCCGCCGAGCTCGACGAGCGTTTGCGTGGCGGCCCAGCCGACGTCGTTGGCGCGCAGGAGCGCGAGGACGAGCAGGAACAGCCCGGCCGTCAGGGTCGCCTGGCCGGCCACGTCGATCGCGACGCGGGCGCGGGTCGAACGACTCGTCGACGCCGCGGCGGGTCGCCACGTAGGCGCCGATCCCGAGCGGGACGTTGACGAGGAACGCCCACTCCCAGGAGATCCCGGAGGTCAGCGCGCCGCCGACCAGCGGGCCGAGCGCGAACGAGCTCGCGATCGTCGCGCCGTAGACGGCGAAGGCGCCGGCGCGCTCGCGCTCGCCGGGGAAGGCGTGCGTGAGCAGGGGCAGCGAGGCCGCGAAGAGCATCGCGGCGCCGAGCCCCTGGATCGCGCGGGCGGCGTCGAGGACGTGCACGGTCGGCGCGGCGGCACAACCCGCCGAGGCGGCGGTGAAGACCACGAGGCCGGCGAGGAAGACCCGGCGCCGGCCGATGCGGTCGGCGATCGATCCCGCGGTGAGCACGACCGTGGCCAGGGCCAGGGTGTAGGCGTCGACGATCCACTGGAGGTCGCCGAGCTGCGCATCGAGATCGCGGGCGATCGAGGGCATGGCCGTGTTGACCACGGCGATGTCCAGCATGAGCATCGCGGTGGCGATGCTCACGACGATGAGGGTGATTCGTTGACGTGTCATGCCGGCGAGCCTCTCGCGGCGCGTGCGGCATGTGAAACAGCGATCCGATGGAGGTGAAACCGCGCCCGGTTGTAGATATCCAACATGAGAGGTCCCCTCCGCTGTAGCGTGCGCCCTCGAGGTGCGCATGGCCCAGGATTCCGCTGCAGACGACAGGTTCCAGACTGCGGTCAACGACGCCCTGTGGGAGCGCGACGACCTCGTCGGCGCCTACGCCAACCGGGAGCTGCGCCCCGGCGAGGTGATGCTCCTCGTGCGCAAGCGCGACGACTTCAAGGGCCGGGTGCTCGAGCTCGGCTGCGGGGCGGGGCGCCTGACGAGCTACCTGATCCAGCTCGAGGGCGACGTCCACGCGACCGACGTCAACGACGATGCTCGACGCAGGCCGCGCGGACCTACCCCGGGCGCGCGCTACGAGCGGCTCGACATGCGCGACCTCGGCCGGCTGCCCGACGGCTCCTACGACACCGTCGTGGCCGGCTTCGGCGTGATCGACGTGCTCGACGACACGGAGCGCGGGCGGGTCATCGACGAGATCCACCGTCTGCTGGCGCCGGGCGGGGCGTTCATCTTCTCGACCCACAACCGGGCCGCGGCCGACCACCGCGAGACGCCGACGACGCTGCGGCGCTCGGACCCGATGCGCTTCGCGTACGACCTCGTCAAGGTCCCGCGGCGCCTGGCCAACCACCGGCGCCGGGCCCGGCACGAGGTCGAGACGCCGCGGATACGCCATCCTCAACGACATGTCGCACGACTTCGAGGCGCTGCACTACTACGTCGGCCACGACGACCAGGACCGCCAGCTCGAGGAGCACGGCTTCAACGTCGAGCTCTGCCTGGCGCTCGACGGGCGCCGGGTCGGCCCCGGGATCGTCGCGCCCGACTCGGGCGAGCTGCACTTCGTCGGCCGCAAGTAGGCGCGTGGGCGTCCGCACCGGCATCGATCTCGTGCAGGTCCAGCACGTCGCCGACTCCGTGGCCGAGCACGGCGACGCCTACCTCGAGCGCGTCTACACCGACCGCGAGCGGGCCGAGTGCGAGGGCCGCGACGGGCTCGATCCCGCCCGTCTGGCCACGCGATTCGCCGCCAAGGAGGCCGCGTTCAAGGCGCTCGGGCCGGGCGACGAGGCGATCCCCTGGCGTTCGATCGAGGTCGTGCGCGATACTGCGGGACGGGTCGAGCTCGCGCTCACCGGCCGCGCGGCCGAACTGGCACGGGAGGCCGGGGTGACCGAGCTCGCCCTGTCGTTGACACACGAGGGTCCGATGGCCGCGGCGATCGTCGTTGCAGAAATCGGGCCGAGCCGCCGATAACCACCCCACATGAACGAAAAGATCCGCAGCGTTCTCGCAGAACAGGGCCGTCTCCCGATCGATACCGGCACGCTCGGGGAGCACGACGACCTCTACCAGGCCGGGATGAGCAGCCACGCGAGCGTCAACGTGATGCTCGGCCTCGAGGACGCCTTCGACGTCGAGTTCCCCGACCGCATGCTCACGCGCGGCGTGTTCGAGTCCATCGCCTCCATCGCATCCGCGATCGAGGAGCTGACCCAGGAGCAGGTCGCATGAGCATCGCCCCCGCACGAGACCAGGAGCTCTTGGCCGAGGTCAAGCGCATCGCCGACGAGGTCGCCGGCCCCAACGCCGGCGACGTCGACAAGGAGGCCCGCTTCCCTCACGAGGCGATCGACGCGCTCCGGGAGGCCGGCGCGCTCTCGGCCTTCGTGCCCACGCGAGCTCGGCGGCGGCGGCGTCGCCTTCGAGACGATCGCCCAGGCCTGCCTCGAGCTCGGCAAGCGCTGCGGCGCGAGCGCGATGGTCTACGCCATGCACCAGATCCAGGTGGCGAGCATCGTGCGCCACCTCGACGGCGACTGGTTCCCCGGCTTCCTCGAGGAGCTCGCGCGAGACCAGATCCTGATCGCCTCGGTCACCTCCGAGGTCGGCACGGGCGGGGACATGGGCAAGTCGATCGCCGCCGTCGAGACCGACGGCGACGAGCGGACGATCGAGAAGCAGGCCCCGACGGTCTCCTACGCCCACCACGCCGACGCCTACCTGACGACGGTGCGCCGCGCGCCCGACGCCGAGCCCGGCGACCAGGTCGCGGTGCTGACCCGCAAGGAGCAGACCGAGCTCGAGCCCACCGGCACGTGGGACCCGCTCGGCATGCGCGGCACGTGCTCGCCCGGGCTGCGTCGTGCGCGCCCGCTTCGCGCCCGAGCAGATCCTGCCGACGCCGTTCCCGACCGTCTCGGCCGAGTCGATGGTCCCGATCTCGCACATCCTCTGGTCCCACCTCTGGCTCGGGCATCGCGTCCGACGCCTTCGAGCGCGGGCGCTCGTTCGCGCGGGCCTCGGCCAAGAAGAGCCCGGGCCAGCCGACGCCGGTCGGCGATCAAGCTCTCGCACGTGATGAGCGACCTGTCGCTGCTGCGCGCCGAGGTCAACTCGGCCCGCGACGAGTTCCTCTCGGCCTCGGCCGAGGAGGGCCGCCCGCGCCTGAACACCATGGCCGCGGCGCTGCGCTACAACAACCTCAAGATCGTCGCCTCCGAGCAGGCCCCGAAGATCTGCCAGGGCGCGATGGGCGTCTGCGGGATCGTCGGCTTCAAGAACGACACGCCGTTCTCGATCGGCCGCCACCTGCGCGACACGATGTCGGCCTCGCTGATGGTCGCCAACGAGCGCATCCACACGACGAACGCGAGCCTGCTGCTCATCGCGAAGGAGGTCTGAGTTGGCGGCCTATCGCGAGGCCTCTCCCGACCAGGCCGCCTTCATGGACGAGCTGACCGGCGCCGGTCACCTCATCCCCAGCGGGGTGGCGGGCGTCTACGGCCGCGGCTCGGCCTTCGAGGGCGTGCGCGAGGCGCTGGCCGCGCGCATCCGCCGCGCCGCCGCCGACGACGGCGCCGAGACGCTGCGCTTCCCGCCCATCCTCCCGCGCCACCAGCTCGAGTCGGTCGAGTACCTGAAGTCGTTCCCCCACCTGGCGGGCTCGATCTTCTCCTTCGAGGGCGACGAGTCCCAGGCCACACGAGCTGCACGAGACCGCCACCGAGCACGGCGACTGGGGCGGCTTCATGTCGCAGTCCGACCTCGTGCTCGTGCCGGCGGCCTGCTACCCGGTCTACCCGGCGATCGCCAACCGCGGGCCGCTGCCCGAGGGCGGCGTGACGATCGACGCCGGCGGCTCCTACGTCTTCCGCCACGAGCCCTCCGGCGACCCGGCCCGGCTGCAGATGTTCCACCAGCACGAGATGGTCCGGATCGGCGAGCCCGAGGCCGTGCAGGCCTGGCGCGACGCCTGGCGCGACCGCGCCGTCGACCTGCTCGGCGCGCTCGGCCTCGACCCCAAGCCCGACGTCGCCTCCGACCCGTTCTTCGGCCGCGCCGGGCGGCATGCTCGCCCGCTCCCAGCGGGCCCAGGCGCTCAAGTGGGAGATCCTCGTCGAGATCACCGAGCCCGAGCCGACCGCGGTGGCGTCGTTCAACTACCACCAGGAGCACTTCTCGGGCACCTACGGGATCGTCCAGGCCGGCGGCGAGCCGGCCCACACCGCCTGCCTCGGCTTCGGCCACGAGCGCATCGTGATCGCGCTGCTGCGCCGCCACGGGCTCGACCCGGAGGCGTGGCCGGCCGACGTGCGCCAGGAGCTCTGGCCGGCATGAGCGGTGGAGACGCCCTCCGGCCTGGTCACGCTCTTCGGCCACGACCCGGCGACCTACGAGCCGCATCTGCTCCACGCCGGCGGGCGCGAGTACCACGAGACCAACTGCTACGCCGACGTGCTGATCGAGCTGCTCCACGCCCGCGGCGACGAGCCGCTGGCGATCATGGGCCACACGCTGCGCCTCGACTTCGAGGGCGACCAGTGGACGTTCTTCAAGCCGCCGCCCGAGGACCTCGAGGACCTGTTCGGCGTCGACATCCACGAGATGCAGCCCTACCGCCCGCTGCCCGTGCAGATCGCCGAGCAGCTGCCCCAGGGCCGCACGATCATCGTCGAGCTCGACTCCTGGTACCTGCCCGACACCGCGGCCACGGACTACCGCCGCGCCCACGTCAAGACCTCGATCGCCGCCGAGGCGATCGACCCGGCCGGCGAGCGGCTGCGCTACTACCACAACGCCGGCCTGCACGAGCTCTCCGGCGAGGACTACCGCGGCGTCTTCCGCCTCGGCGACGGCTGGTCCGACGACGTGCTGCCGCCCTACACCGAGCTCGTGCGCTTCGACGCCGGCCCGCGGCTGACCGGCGAGGCCCTGCGCGCTGGCGACGCGCGAGCGACTGCGCCGACCATCTCGCGCGGCGGCCGGCGACCAACCCGTTCGCGCGCTTCGCCGACCGCCTCGGCCAGGACCTCCCGGGCCTGCTCGAGGGCGACGCCGAGACCTACCACGCCTACGCCTTCGCCACCGCCCGGATGATCGGGGCCGGCTTCGAGATCGCCGCCACGCACGTCGAGTACGCGCTCGGCGACGAGGGCGCCGAGGCCGGCCGCCGCCTTCGGGCGGATCGTCGAGGGCGCGAAGATCCTGTCGTTCCGCCTGGCCCGCCGCCGCGCCTTCGACCCGGCGCCGGTCCTCGGCGGGCTGGCCGAGGCGTGGGACGAGGGCATGGCCGCGCTCGACGCGGTCGTCGGCCGGCCGGTGTGACGGCGCTCGCCTGGAGCGCCGCCGCGTGCCCGCCGGGCGCGTGCGACACGCCCGCCGACGCGGCCGCGCTCGACTGGCTGCCCGCGACCGTGCCGGGCACCGCGGCCGCCGCGCTGCGCGACGCGGGACGACTCGACGACGGCCGCGACTTCGACGCCGAGGACTGGTGGTTTCGCACCACGCTGGCCGAGCCGGCCGCCGCGGACGGCGAGCGCGTCGTGCTGCGCCTGGGCGGGATCGCCACGGTCAGCGAGGTCTGGCTCGGCGGCGAGCGGGTGCTCGAGTCCGCCTCGATGTACGCCGCGCACGAGCTCGACGTGACCGACCGGGTCGGCGCCGGCGACCTCGAGCTGGCGATCCGCTGCCACGCGCTGGCGCCGCTGCTCGCCGTCCGGCGCAAGCCGCGGGCGCGCTGGCGCACGAAGGTCGTGGCCGACGGCACCCTGCGCTTCTTCCGCACGCCGGTGCTCGGCCGCGCGCCCGGGCTTCGCGCCCGGCCCCGCGCCGGTCGGGCCGTGGCGGCCGGTGACCGTCGAGCGCCGCCGCGGCCCGCAGCTGCGCTCGCTCGCCCTGCGGACCCGGCTCGAAGGCGACGACGGCGTGCTGGCGGTCCGCGCCGACGTCGACGGGCCGGCCACGGTCGCGCTCGGCGCGGTCGAGGCGGAGCTGATCGACGGGCGTGCCGAGCTGCGGATCGTCGGCGTGGAGCGCTGGTGGCCGCACACGCACGGCGAGCCGGTCCTCCACGACGTGGTCGTCCGCTCCGGCGACGTCGAGCTGGCGCGCCGCCGCGTCGGCTTCCGCGCGCTGGCCTGGGCCGGCGATCTCGAGCGCGACGGCCTCGACCTGCGCGTCAACGGCGTCCCGGTCTTCTGCCGCGGCGCGATCTGGACCACGCCCGACCCCGTCGGCCTCGCGCCGTCCCGCGACGAGCTGCGCGCGGCGCTGGCCGACTGCGTGACGGCGGGCATGAACATGCTGCGCATCCCCGGGACCGCTCCGTACGAGGATCGCGGCCTTCCACGATCTCGTGGACGAGCTCGGGATCCTCGTCTGGCAGGACTTCGCCTTCGCGAACATGGACTTCCCCATCGCCGACCCCGACTTCCGGGCCACGGTCGAGGCCGAGGTCCGCGACGTCCTCGGCGAGCTGGCCGGGCGCCCGAGCCTCGCCGTCCTGTGCGGCAACTCCGAGGTCGAGCAGCAGGCGGCGATGGTCGGCCGCCCGGCCGAGGAAGGCCGCGGCGAGCTGTTCGGCGAGCTGCTGCCCGCGCTGATCGGCGAGGCCGGCGCCGACGTCCCCTACGTGCCCTCCGCGCCGTGCGGCGGCGACCTGCCCTTCCGGCCGGGCACGGGGATCGCGCACTACTTCGGCGTCGGCGGCTACCGCCGGCCGCTGGCCGACGCGCGGCGGACCGGCGTGCGCTTCGCCGCCGAGTGCCTGGCCTTCGCCCACGTCGGCGACGAGGTGCCCGGCCCGCCGCTCTCGGCCGAGTGGAAGGCGGGCGTGCCGCGCGACTCCGGCGTCGACTGGGACTTCGACGACGTGCGCGACCACTACCTGGCCGAGCTCTACGGCGAGGACCCGGCCGCGCTGGCCGCGGCCGACCCCGAGCGCTACGCCGCGCTGGGCCGCGAGGTCACCGGGGAAGTCCTGGCCGAGACGTTCGGGGAGTGGCGCCGCTCCGGCTCGCCGTGCCGCGGCGGGCTCGTGCTGTGGCTGCGCGACCGCGTCCCCGGCGCCGGCTGGGGCCTGGTCGACGCCGGCGGCCGGCCCAAGGTCGCCTGGCACCACGCGCGGCGCGCGCTCGCGCCGCTGGCGATCTGGACGACCGACGAAGGGCTCGACGGCATCGACGTCCACCTGGCCAACGACTCGGCCGAGCCGCTCGGCGGCACGCTGCGGGTCGCGCTCTACCGCGACGGCGAGCTGCAGATCGACGTCGGCACGCGGACGGTCGCGCTGCCGCCGCGCGGCGCGATCACCGTCAACGCCGAGGCCGTGCTCGGCCACTTCGCCGACGCGGGCTACGCCTACCGCTTCGGGCCGCCCGAGCACGACCTGCTCGTCGCCTCGCTCGACGGCGAGGACGACGCGCCGCTGGCCACGGCCGTCCGCTTCACCGGGCCGCGGCCGGCTCCGGTCGACGATCTCGGCCTCGACGGCCGGATCGTCGGCGACGACCTCGTCGTCTCCACGCGGCGCGTGGCCTGGGGCGTGCGCGTGCGGATCCCCGGGCTGACCCCGGCCGACGACGCCTTCACGCTCGAGCCCGGCCGCGAGCGGCGGATCGCGCTCGCGCCGGCCGGCGGGCCCGGTCCCTCGGGCCGCGGGGTGCTCACCGCGCTCAACCTCGTCGGGTCGCGGCCGATCGAGGGCGCGCCGTGAACGCCCGCGCCGGCTGGCTCGAGGTCGCGCCCGAGCCCGTCTTCGCGATGTTCCATCCGGCGCCCGGCGACGTCGGGGTGCTGCTGCTGCCGCCCTTCGGCTGGGAGGAGGTCGCGTCCTACCGCGCGCGGCGCGACTGGGCCGACCACCTCGCCGCGCAGGGGCACCCGGCGCTGCGCATCGACCTGCCCGGCACGGGCGACTCGGGCGGGACCCCGCTCGACGACGACCTCGCCGCGGCCTGGACCGCGGCCGTGACGGCCGCGGCCGCCTTCCTGCGCACCGAGGGCGGCTGCTCGCGGGTCGTCGCCGTCGGCATCGGGATGGGCGGCTTCATGGCCGTCCGCGCCGTGTCCGCCGGCGCGCCGATCGACGATCTCGTGCTCTGGTCGGTCCCCGGCCGCGGGCGCAACGTCGTCCGCGAGCTCCACGCCTTCGCGCGCATGCAGGCCACGGAGATCGCCAACGCCGGCGCGCCCGAGCCCGAGCCGCCGCCCGGGGCGCCGACCGTGGCGGGAGGCTTCGCGCTGTCGGCCGGCCTCGAGGAGGACCTGCGCGCGGTCACGCTCAACGAGCTCGAGCTCCGCGGCGCCGGGCGCCGGGCGCTGCTGCTCGGCCGCGACGGGACGACGCCCGATCCCAAGTTGTCCGAGCACCTCTCCGACGAGGGCTGGACGGTGACGACCGGGCCCGGCGTCGGCTGGGCGTCGATGACCGACGTCCCGCACGCCGCGCTCCCGCCGGAGGCGACGTTCGCCGAGGTCGACGCCTGGCTGGCCGACGCGCCAGGCGGGGACAGTCACCTCAGTCCCACCGCCGCCCGCGTTCACCGACCACGTGCTCCTCGACGGCGGTCGCGTGCGCGAGCGCGTGCTGCGCGTCGAGCAGCCCTACGGCGAGGCCTTCGGCGTGGTGGCCGAGCCCGCCGACGGCGCCGCGGCCGCCCGCCCGGCGGTCGTCCTGCTCAACGCCGGGGCCATCCGCCGCATCGGCCCCAACCGGATGTGGGTCGAGGCCGCGCGCCGCTGGGCGGCCGAGGGCACGGCATCGCTCCGCCTCGACCTCTCCGGGATCGGCGACGCCGACGGCGACTCGACGGGCTACGCGACGGAGATCGGCCTCTACGTCCCCGAGTTCCTCGAGCAGGTCGAGCGCGCGCTCGACGCCATCGCCCGCGAGGGCGGCCCGGATCGCTTCCTGCTGACCGGGCTGTGCGCCGGGGCCTACTGGTCCTTCCACGCCGCCGGCCGCGACGCCCGCGTGGACAGCGCCTTCCTCCTGAACTCCCGGGTGCTGTTCTGGGACGACGACGAGATGGAGGAGCGCGAGGTCCGGCGCGTCGGCGAGCTGCTGCTGCGCCCGCGGTCGTGGGGGCGGATCGTGCGCGGCGACGTCGGGCTCGACCGGATCGTCGCCGGGATCAAGGCGCTCGTCGTCGGCGCGCGGCGCTCGCTCGCCGGCCTGTTCCGCCGCGTGCGCGGCGCCCCGCCGGCGCCGACCGACACCGACGCCGGGTCGCTCGACCGCGCCCTGGACGCGCTCGGCGACCGCGGCGCCACGGTGGTGCTGGCCTTCTCCGGCGCCGAGCCGCTGCACGCCGAGCTCACGCGCTCGGGCCACCTGGCCCGCGTCGACCACTGGCCGGGCCTGCGGATCGAGGAGCTCCCGGGCTTCGACCACACGCTGCGCCCGCTGCGCGCCCAGCAGGCGGCCCACGCCGCGCTCGACGCCTGGGTGCGCGAGCAGGCGGGCTAGACCGGCGCCAGCGCCACGCGCTCGCCCTCGGGCAGCGCGACCGCGATCGGGTCGCCGAGGCGCACGGCGCCGCCGCCGCGCACCACGCCCATCACCCCGGCCCGGCGGATCAGCCCGCCGTCGGCGTCGCGGTCCAGCGTGGCCGCCATCAGGCCGGGCTGGATCCGGTCGAGCTGGACGCACGGGTTGCGCAGGCCGGTGACCTCGACCTCGGCGCCCTCGGAACCGAGCGCGAGCCGCGCGCCCCGCGGCAGCGCGAGCAGGTCGATCCCGGCCGTGGTCACGTTCTCGCCCATCCGCCCGGGCGCCACCGCGAAGCCGCGCTCCGCGAGCTCGTCGAGCAGCTCGCTCGCGATCAGGTGGACCTGGCGGAGGTTCGGCAGCGTCGGGTTCCAGCGCTTGCGCGAGCGGTGCTGGACGGTCTGACCCAGATGCGCGTCGCCCTCGACGCCGAGGCCCTCGAGCAGCCGGATCTCGTCGCGCGGCGGCTTGTCGGGCCCGTGCCGCGCGCCCGCGGCGACGGCGACGACGCGGCCGCCGGTCACCCCACCGGCGGGCGGTGGTGCTCGACGATCGCCCGCGTGTCGATCCCCGCGGGCAGCGTGCCGAAGGCCAGGCCGCCCTCGCCGCCGAGGCGCGCCGAGCAGAACGCGTCGCACGAGGCGTCGAGCCCGTAGCGGACCATCAGCGAGCCCTGCAGCGCGAGCGCCAGGCGCTCGACCACGCGGCGCGCGCGGCCCTCGAGCGTCTCGGGCTGGCGCAGCTCGCCGTCGAGGCCGTCGACGAAGGCGTCGAGCCGGGCGTCGGCGCCGCGGGCCTCGCCGATCTCGTCGCGCAGCGCGTCGAGCGCGCCCGGCGTGGACACGAGCGCGCGCAGGACGTCGAGCGCCATCACGTTGCCCGAGCCCTCCCAGACCGACATCAGCGGGGCCTCGCGGTAGATGCGCGGCATCCCCGACTCCTCGACGTAGCCGTTGCCGCCCAGGCACTCGAGCGCCTCGCCGGCGTGGACCGGCCCGCGCTTGCAGACCCAGTACTTGAGGACCGCGGTGCCGAGGCGCTTCATCGGCGTGTCGTCCTCGTCGTAGGCGCGCGCGAGGCGCATCGCCGAGAGCGTCGCCGCCTCGGACTCGATGCACAGGTCGGCGAGCACGTTCTGCATCAGCGGCTGGTCGATCAGCTGCTTGCCGAAGGCCGAGCGGTGGGCGGCGTGGTGCGTGGCGTGGGCGACGGCCGAGCGCATCCCGGCGGCCGAGCCGAGCACGCAGTCCAGCCGCGTGTGGTTGACCATCTCGATGATCGTCCGCACGCCGCGGCCGGGCTCGCCGACGAGCTGGGCCAGCGCGCCGTGGAACTCGACCTCCGAGGAGGCGTTGCTCTTGTTGCCGAGCTTGTCCTTGAGGCGCTGCAGGTGGAAGGCGTTGCGCGTCCCGTCGGGCAGGATCCGCGGCATGGCGAAGCAGGTCACGCCCTCGTCGGTCTGGGCGAGGACGAGGAAGAGGTCGCACATCGGCGCCGAGCAGAACCACTTGTGGCCGGTGATCGACCACCAGCCGTCGCCGACGTCCTCGGCGCGCGTGGTGTTCGCGCGCACGTCGGACCCGCCCTGCTTCTCGGTCATCGCCATGCCGCACTTGGCCGTGGCCTTGTCGGCGCCGAGCTCGGGCTCGTAGCCGCGCGCGATGAGCTTGGGGACCCACTCGGCGGCGACGTCGGGCGCGGCGCGCAGCGCCGGGACGGCGGCGAAGGTCATCGTCACCGGGCAGCCGAAGCCGCCCTCGGCCTGGGTCAGGGTCATGTAGAGCGCCGCGCGGGCGGCGTGGGCGCCGGCCGGGGCGTCGTCCTCCCAGGGCAGGCCGTGCAGGCCCCACTCGCGCCGACAGGTCCATGAGCTGGTGCCAGGCCGGGTGGAACTCGACCTCGTCGATGCGGTTGCCCCAGCGGTCGTGCGTCTTGAGCTTGGGGACGTTCTCGTTGGCCTCGTAGCCCCAGCGGATCGGGTCGCCGCCGGCGATCACGCCCAGTTCGGTCGCGTCGTCCAGGACCCAGGCCGCGCCCTCGCGCGCGGCGGCCGCGGCGAGCGGGCGGTTGGCCCCGAAGAGGTCGTGCGGGTAGAGCGGCGGAGCCTGGTTTGCGACGTCGTGGGTGGCGTAGGGAGCGGGCGGCCGGGCGGTCGTCGACATGACCCCAGTGTCGCACGCGCCCGTACCTCCTCGCGAGGATGCGCCGTGTGCTGACCACCCCTGCCGGCCGCCGGGCCAAGTGGATCGTCCTCGGCGTCTGGCTGCTCGCGCTGGCCGCGCTCGGCCCGCTGGCCGGGAAGTTCGAGGACGCGCAGTCCAACGAGACCTCCTCGTTCCTGCCGAAGTCCGCCGAGTCGGTCAAGGCGCTGGACGAGGTCAAGCGCTTCCCCGGCGGCGAGCTGGCCCCGGCGATCCTCGTCTACCACCGCGCCGGCGGCCTGACCGCCGGGGACCGCGCGCGGGTCGCCGCCGACCGCGCCCGGATCAAGGCGGCGCGCCTGGAGGGCGTCCGGGGTGTCACGCCGCCGGTCGTCTCCCGCGACCGGACGACCGCGATCTTCACCGGTCCCGATCGCCGCCTCCGGCGACACCGACACGCTGATCGACGGCACCAAGGAGCTCCGGCGCATCCAGGCCTCGGGTCACGGTCTCCAGACCGCGGTGACCGGCCCGGCGGGCTTCTCGACCGACGCCGTCGACGTCTTCGCGAAGATCAACGGGACGCTGCTGCTCGCCACCGGGCTGCTCGTCTTCGTGCTGCTGATCCTCATCTACCGGTCGCCGATCTTCTGGTTCATCCCGCTGTTCTCGGTGCTCGCGGCGGAGGGGCTGTCGCGGTCGTTCGGCTACCTGCTCGCGGAGGCGGGGGTGACGATCAACGGCCAGTCGGCGGGGATCCTCGGGGTGCTCGTCTTCGGCGTCGGGACCGACTACGCCCTGCTCGTCGTCTCGCGCTACCGCGAGGAGCTCCGCCGCCACGAGGACAAGCACGAGGCGATGCGGTTCGCGCTGGGCCGGACGGGACCCACGGTCGTGGCCTCGGCGCTGACCGTCGTGGCCTCGCTGCTCTGCCTGCTCATCGCCGAGGTCTCGGGCACCGCCGGCCTGGGCCCGATCGGCGCCCTCGGGGTCCTGCTCGCGGCGACCTCGATGCTCACCCTGCTGCCGGCGCTGCTGACGATCTGCGGGCGGCGGGCCTTCTGGCCGTTCATCCCCCGCTTCGGCGGCGCGGAGACCGACGCCGCGCACGGGCCGTGGCGGCGCATCGGCGCGCGGATCGCCCGGCGGCCACGCCGGGTGTGGATCGGGACGGCGGCCGGCCTGCTCGTGCTCTGCTCGGGCCTCGCCTTCTACGACACCGGGCTGACCCAGCCCGACCAGTTCCGCAACGACGTCGAGGCCGTCCAGGGCCAGAAGCTCATCGCCGCCGCCTTCCCCTCGGGGACCAACGCCCCGACCAACGTCGTCGTGCCCCGCCGGCCCGCGCCGCGGCCGTGCTGCGGGCCCTGCGGAGCTCGCCGGACGTCGACAGCGCGCGGCTGGCGAACACGGGCCGGCCCGGGGTCCTGCTCTCGGCCACGCTGAGGGCTGATCCCTACGGCCAGGCCGGGTTCGACGCGATCCCGCGACTGCGCGCCCGCACCAAGGCGGCAGGCGGCCGCGACGTGCTCGTCGGCGGCCCGACGGCCGAGGAGCGCGACCTGCGCGCCGCCTCCTCCCGCGACTCGAAGGTGATCCCGCCGGTCGTGATCCTCGTCGTGCTCGTGATCCTCTCGGTCCTGCTGCGGGCGATCGCCGCCGCGGCGGTGCTCGTGGCCACCGTGGTGCTCTCCTACGGCGCCGCGCTCGGCGTGGCCTACTTCGCCTACGACAAGATCTTCGGCTTCGCCGGGCTCCGACCCCTCGCTGCCGCTCTTCGCCTTCATCTTCCTCGTCGGCCTCGGGGTCGACTACATCATCTTCCTGATGACCCGCGTGCGGGAGGAGGCCGCCGTGCACGGGACGCGGGAGGGGACCGTCCGGGCACTGGCCGTGACGGGCGGGGTGATCACCTCGGCCGGCATCGTCCTGGCCGGGACCTTCTCCACGCTCGCCGTGCTGCCGCTCGTCCCGCTGACGGAGATCGGCTTCTCGATCGCCTTCGGCGTCCTGCTCGACGCCTTCGTCGTGCGCTCGATCCTCGTCCCCGCGATCACGATGGACCTCGGCGGCCGGATCTGGTGGCCGAGCCGCCCGCCGGGGTCCACCGAGCCGTGAGCTCGTCGTCGCTCGGCGGGGGCGCGGGGAGCGTCCCGCCGCTCGCGCGCAGGCCGTCGAGGGCGAGCGCGAGGTAGCGGTGGCGCAGCGCCTTGGTGCGCTCGGGGGTGCCCAGGCGGATCGACGCGAGCTGCTCGAGGATCAGCGCGATGTCGTTGACGTCGGCGTCGGGCCGGACCGCGCCGGCCTTGACCAGCCGCGCCCAGAGCTCCTCGTTGAGCTCGCCGGCGCGGGCCGCCGCCGCGTAGAGCTCGGGCGTCGGCGTGAAGGTGCCGGCCAGCCGCACGGTGAGGCTGCTCGCGTCGGCGTCGACCGCGGCGCGCATGAAGGCGGCGAACTGCTCCCAGGCCTCGCCCTCGCCGGCCAGCGCGGTCTCGATCGCCTCGGTGTAGCGCCGCAGCCCGTCGCCGCACAGCTCGCGCAGCAGCTCCTCCTTGCTCGCGTGGCGGCGGTAGAGCGCGCCGATGCCGACGCCGGCCGCCCGGGCCACGGCGGAGATCGGCGCGTCCGGGTCGTCGATGAAGACGGCCCGCGCGGCCTCGAGGATCCGGTCGTCGTTGCGGGCGGCGTCGGCGCGGCGGGCGGGCGGGGAGGCCTCCATGCCGGCGAACCATAGCGGAACGGATCGTTCCGTTTCGTGCTATAGTGAACGGAACGTTCCGCTCCACTACTCGCCCGGAGGATCCGTCATGGACTTCAAGCTCGAGCTCGTCAACATCCCCGTCAGCGACGTCGACCGGGCCAAGGCCTTCTACGTCGACCAGGTCGGCTTCCACGACGACCACGACCACCAGGTCGACGGCGACCTGCGCTTCGTCCAGCTCACCCCGCCCGGCTCGGCCGCCTCGATCTCGCTGCTGGCCGGCGCGCCGCAGGGCGAGCCCGGCTCGGTGCGCGGCATGCAGGTCGTCGTCGACGACATCGAGGCCGCGCACGCGCATCTGGCCGGCAACGGGGTGGAGGTCTCGGAGATCCAGGACTTCCCGTGGGGCCGCTTCGTCTTCTTCGCGGACCCCGACGGCAACGGCTGGGCCGTGCAGTCGACGCCGCACAAGGCCTAGTCCCGGGCCGAGGGCGCGGCTTGCGTAGAGTCGCGCCCCATGCCCGAGAAGATCAAGGTGAAGACGCCGCTCGTGGAGCTCGACGGCGATGAGATGACCCGCGTCATCTGGCAGTTCATCAAGGACAAGCTCATCCTTCCCTACCTCGATGTCGACCTGAAGTACTTCGACCTCGGCATCGAGAAGCGCGACGAGACCGACGACCAGGTCACGGTCGACGCCGCCAACGCGATCAAGGAGTACGGCGTCGGCGTCAAGTGCGCGACGATCACGCCCGACGAGGCGCGCGTCGAGGAGTTCGACCTCTCGAGGATGTACCGGTCGCCCAACGGGACGATCCGCAACATCCTCGGCGGCGTCATCTTCCGCGAGCCGATCGTCATCGACAACATCCCGCGCTACGTCCCGACGTGGACCAAGCCCATCGTGATCGGCCGCCATGCCTTCGGCGACCAGTACCGCGCCGAGGACACGAAGATCCCCGGCAAGGGCAAGCTCACGCTCTCCTGGGTCTCCGAGGACGGCGGCGATCCGATCGAGATCGACGTCTTCGACTTCCCGAGCGCCGGCGTGGCGATGGCGATGTACAACCTCGACGACTCGATCCGGGACTTCGCCCGCGCCTCGTTCCGCTACGGCCTCGACCGCGGCTTCCCGGTCTACATGACCACGAAGAACACGATCCTCAAGGTCTACGACGGCCGCTTCAAGGATCTCTTCCAGGAGGTCTTCGACGAGGAGTTCGCCGACCAGTTCGAGGAGGCCGGGCTGACCTACGAGCACCGGCTGATCGACGACATGGTCGCCGCGGCGATGAAGTGGGAGGGCGGCTACGTCTGGGCCTGCAAGAACTACGACGGCGACGTCCAGTCCGACACGGTCGCCCAGGGCTTCGGCTCGCTGGGGCTGATGACCAGCGTGCTGATGACGCCCGACGGCCAGACGATCGAGGCCGAGGCGGCCCACGGCACGGTCACGCGGCACTTCCGCCAGCACCAGGAGGGCAAGGACACCTCGACCAACCCGATCGCCTCGATCTTCGCCTGGACGCGGGGCCTGCAGCACCGCGGCCGCATGGACGAGACCCCCGAGGTCGTCGAGTTCGCCGAGGCGCTCGAGCAGGTCTGCGTCGAGACGGTCGAGTCCGGGAAGATGACCAAGGACCTGGCGCTGCTGGTCGGCGACGACCAGGAGTGGCTGAACACGCAGGACTTCCTCGACGCGATCGAGGCCGGCCTGCGCGAGAAGCTCGCCTAGCACTCGGGGCTCGCCGTGGTGAGAATGGCGCCGGATGGAGATCCGGTGCCAGAACTGCGGCGAGCGCAACCCCGAGCGGGCGAGGTTCTGCCTCCAGTGCGGGGCGGCGCTCGACGACGCCGCCCCCGCGCCCGCGCCGCGGGAGTCGCGGCGCGTGGTCACCGTCGTGTTCGCCGACATGGTCGGCTTCACGACCCTCGGCGAGCGCCTCGACCAGGAGTCGCTGCGCCGGGTGATGGACTCGTTCTACGCCGAGATGCGCCTGGCGATCGAGGAGGAGTCCGGCACGCTGGCCAAGTTCATCGGCGACGCGGTGCTCGCCGTCTGGGGCACCCCGGAGGTCCATGAGGACGACGCGTCGCGCGCCGTCCGCGCCGCCGAGGGCATGCGCCGCCGGCTCGATCCGCTCAACGCCGAGCTCGAGCGGCGCTGGGACGCGCGCATCGGCCTGCGCACGGGGATCAACACGGGTGAAGTCGTGGTCGACCCGACGCGCCCGGCCGACCTGCTCGTCGGCGACACGCTGAACGTCGCCGCGCGGCTCGAGCAGGCCGCCCGCGACGGCGAGATCCTGCTCGGCCCCGAGACGTGGTCGCTGGTCCGCGACGTCGCCACGCTCGTGCCCGTGGAGCCGCTCGAGCTCAAGGGCAAGGCCGAGCCGATGGCCGCCTGGCGGGTGATCGACGGCACGCTGCCCGACCGGCGGGCCGGCGCGCGCCTCCAGGCGCCGCTCGTCGGCCGCGGCGCCGAGCTCGATCGCCTGCGCGAGGCCTTCGCCGGCGCGCGGGCCGGCCGGGCCTGCCACGTGGCCACGGTGATCGGCTCGCCCGGGATGGGCAAGACGCGGCTGGTCAGCGAGCTCGCGGCCTCGCTGGCCGACGAGGCGACGGTGCTCGTCGGGCGCTGCCAGGACACCGGCGAGGGGATCACGCTGCAGCCGATCGCCGAGGTCCTGCGCGACGGCCGCGCGGATCGAGGACGACGACGGGCCCGACGCCGCACGCGACCTCTTGGCCGGCATCGTGCCCGCCGGCGAGCCCGACGCGGAGCGGATCGTCGACCGGGCGGCCTCGGTGCTCGGGCTGTCCGCGCCCGGCCCGGCCGAGGAGACCTTCTGGGCGGTGCGCCGCGTCCTCGAGGCGCTGGCTCGCGAGCGACCCGTCCTGCTCGTGCTCGACGACGTCCACTGGGGCCAGCCGACCTTCCACGAGCTGATCGAGCACCTGGCACGGTGGACGCGCGACGCGCCGGTGCTCGTCGTCGTCCTCGGGCGCCCCGAGCTGCGCGACCTGCGCCCTGGGCTGACCGACCCGGACGCGCCGGGGATCGCCGCCGTCGTCGCGCTCGAGCCGCTGCGCGAGGACGACAGCCGCGCGTTGATCGACGGTCTGCTCGGCGCTTCCGACCTCCCGCTCGAGCTCTCCTCGCGGATCCTCGCGGCGACCGATGGCAACCCGCTGTTCCTCGGCGAGGTGCTGCGGATGCTCACCGACGAGGGGGTGCTGCGCCGCGACGGCGAGCGCTGGGTCGCCACCGGCGAGGCCGACACCGTCGCGGTCCCGCCGACGATCCAGGCCCTGCTCGCCGCCCGCATCGAGCGCCTCGGCGACGACGAGCGCACGGTCGTCGAGCGCGCGGCGGTGATCGGCCACGAGTTCTACCGCGGCGCCGTGGCCGAGCTCGTTCCCGCTGCGGTCGCGCCGGGGGTCGACCTGACCCTCGCGACGCTCAGCCGCAAGGAGCTCGTGCGCCCCGAGAGCCAGCTCTGGCTCGACGAGCGCGTCTTCCGCTTCGGCCACATCCTCGTGCGCGACGCGGCCTACCGCTCGCTGCTCAAGACCGCGCGCGCCGACCTGCACGAGCGCTTCGCCGCCTGGCTCGAGGCCAAGGTCGGCGACCTCGTCGGCGAGCACGAGGAGGTCATCGCCTTCCACCTCGAGCAGGCGCACGCCCACCGGCTGGCCCTCGGGCCGCTCGACGACGACGGCCGCGCGCTCGCTGCCCGCGCGGGCAGCCGGCTGCGCTCGGCCGGGGACCGCGCCCTGCGCCGCGAGGACCTCCCGGCCGCGATCAACCTGCTCGAGCGCGCGCTCGTGCCGCTGGCCCCGGCCACGCCCGAGCGGATGGAGGCGCTCGTGCTGCTCGCCGAGTCGCTGCTCACGGCCGGGGAGACCGGCCGCGCGCTGGCCGTGATCGAGGAGCTCGGCGAGGGCGCCCACACGCTCGCGGACGAGCGCCTCGGGGCCTGGGCGACCGTGTTCGTCGCCCAGCTCGACGCGCTCACCGGCGCGGCGCCCCTCGGCGACGTGATCGAGGCGGCGACCGAGGCCGCCGTCGTGCTGGAGCGCGACGGCGACCGGACCGGGGTGGGCAAGGCCTTCCAGGTCGTCGCCGTGGGCGAGGGGCAGCTCGGCCACGTCGGCGCCGCCGAGGCGGCGCTCGACCGCGCGCTGGCCGCCGCGCGGGGCATCGGCGACGACCGGCGCGAGACCGCCGTCCTCGCCGGCGCGCCGCGCGCCGCGCTGTGGGGCCCGGCGCCGATCCTGCGCGCGGCCGGGCGCTGCATGGACACGATCCGGATCCTGCGGATGACGCCGGGGCGCCGCCACGTCGAGGCGATGGCCCTGCGCTGCCAGGCGGTGCTCGAGGCGATGCGCGGCCGCGGCGAGGCGGCCCGCGGCATCCTCGCCGACTGCCGCGCGGTCTACGAGGAGCTCGGGCTCGTCCTCGAGCTGCACGAGACCGCCGTGTACGCCGGCATGGCCGAGCTGCTGCTCGACGACCCGGCCGAGGCCGAGGTCGACCTGTTCGGCGCCCGCGAGGGCTTCGGCGCGCTCGGCGCCGACGTGCCGGCGGCGCTGGCCTCGGCCCTGCTCGCGCACGCCCTGCTCGCGCAGGACCGGATCGACGAGGCGCTCGAGGCCACGCGCTACGCCGAGGCCAGGGCGGGCGAGGACCTCAAGGCCGCCGTCACCTGGCGCGCCGCGCGTGCCGAGGCGCTCGCCCGCCGCGGCGAGCACGAGGCGGCGCGCGAGCACGCCGAGCGGGCGGTCGCCCTGTCCGCGCCGACCGATGCGCTCCCTGACAAGGCCGACGCGCTGATGTCCGCCGCCCGGGTGGCCGAGGCCCGCGGCGACCGCGCCGCCGCGAGCGCGGCGGCGCACGAGGCGGCCGGCCTGTACGAGGCCAAGGGCCACACGGTCGGCGCGACCCGCGCCGCCGCGTTCCTCGACGTCGCCACGCCCGACGCGCCCGCGGAGTCCGATCCGGCCTCGGGGGTCGCGGCGCGGCTGCGCGAGGCGGCGGTCGGCCGGGTGCTGCTCGACTTCATCGCGGCCTACAACGCCCGCGACTGGGAGCGCGTGGCCGAGCTCAACGATTCCGGCCTGCGCTCGGTCGACCACCGCACCCTCGCCTGGGAGCCGATCGACGGGCCCGCCGGCTGGACGGAGACGCTGCGCGCCTTCGTCGCCGCCTCGCCCGACAGCCGCCTCTCCGTCGATCGCGTGCTCGAGCTCCATGAGGACGTGGCCGCGGTGTGGATCGGCGGTCGCGGCTCGACGACCGACGGCGGTGCCGTCGAGCTCGTGCTCGGGCAGGTCATCGGCCAGAGCGACGGCCGCACCGTCCTGCTCGAGCTCTTCGAGCCCGAGGACGGCGCGGGGATGCGGGCCCGGGTCGCCGAGCTGCGGGGCGAGGACGTCGAGGCGCGCATGGCGACGACGGCCGCGGGCCGCAGCCTCCTGGCCTTCTGCGACGCCTACAACGCGCGCGACTGGGAGCGGATGCGCGCCTCCTACCACGAGGACGCGATCGGGATCGACCGCCGGGCGCTGGGCTGGCGCGAGTTCCGCGGGCCCGAGGGCTCGGCGCAGATCATGAGCAGCTTCGCCGAGGCGATGCCGGACTCGACGCTCCGCGTGGCACGGGTGGTTGCGATGGAGGAGGAGGCGATCGCCGTCGAGCTGCTCGGCCGCGGCGTCGACCGCGCCGGCGGCGAGACCGAGCTGCGGATCGGGCACGTCAGCGAGCTGCGCGACGGCCGCCGGGCGCGGGTCGAGTTCTTCGACCCCGACGACGACGACGCCATGCGCGCCCGGGTGGCCGAGCTGGCCGCAGAGTCGTCCGTGGAGGACCAGCTGGCGACGACCTCGATCGGCCGGGCGTACTTGCGCTACGCCGACGCGAACCGTGGAGCTGATCTCGACGCGCTCCGCGACGTCTACACCCCCGACTTCACGATGCGCGACCGCCGGGCCATCGGGTGGGAGGACGTGCAGGGACTCGACGCCATGCTCGGGCTCCTGGCCAGTTTCTGGCAGGACCTGCCCGAGCGGACCAGCGGCGTGACGCGGATCCTGCGGATGGAGGACGAGCTCGCGGCGGTCGTGCTGAACGCCTCGGGCGTCAACCGCGACGGCGCGGCCGCCCAGCTCGAGTTCGGCCAGGTCGCGGTCGCCCGCGACGGCCGCCTCGCGGCGATCGAGCTCTTCGAGCCCGAGGACGAGGCTGGGATGCTCGCGCGCTTCGAGGAGCTGCGGGTCGCGGACCGACTGGCGGAGACGGCGATCGGCCGCGCGTACCTCCGGTACTCGAAGGCGACCGCGCGCGGCGATCTCGACGCCTTCCGCGAGGTCTATGCGGAGGACATCAAGATGCGGGACGGGCGGACGATCGGCTGGGAGGACGTCGAGGGCCGCGCGGCGATGATCGAGTTGATGCGCGGCTTCGTCGACACCACGGCGGAGCGCTCGAGCGAGGTCACGCGCATCCTCGCGCTCGACGACGAGGTCGCCGCGGTCGTGCTGTCCGGCACGGGCGTGTCCCACGACGGCGGGGCCGCCGAGCTGCGGTTCGGGCAGGTCGCGCGCGCCCGCGACGGCCGGACGGTCGTGCTCGAGATGTTCGAGCCCGACGACGAGGAGGGCATGCTCGCCCGGTTCGAGGAGCTGCGGGCCGAGGCCCGGCTGGCGACCACGCCGATCGGCCGCAACTACCTGGCCTTCCTCGACGACTTCACCCGGCGCGACTGGACCGCGATGCGGCGGCTCTACCGCGACGACGCGATCGGGATCGACCACCGCAACATGGGCTGGAGCACGGTCCAGGGCCCCGACGCGTTCATCGACCTGCTGCGGGGGTTCGTCGACGTCACCCCGGATGGCCTCCAGCGCGTCGAGCGCATCCTCGCGATGGACGACGACCTCGTCGCCCTCGAGATCCACGGGACGGGCTCGACGGGGGACGGCGGCGCGGCCGAGTTCCGCGTCGGCCACGTCACCCGGCTCGCCGACGGCCTGCGCGCGCGGGTCGAGTTCTTCGACCCCGACGACGACGCCGGGATGCTCGCGCGCTTCGCGGAGCTACGGGAGCAGCGAGCGGTGGAGGACCGCCTCGCCGCCACGTCGATCGGCCGCGCCTACCTGCGGTACAGCGCGATGTTCGAGACGATGGACCTCGCGACGCTGCGCGACGTCTACACCGAGGACTTCGTGATGCGCGACGGCCGGTCGATCGGGTGGGAGGACACGCGGGGCATCGAGAAGATGCACGCGCTGCTGAAGAGCTTCTTCGAGCTGGGCCCCAGGAGCTCAAGTCGCGTCGAGCGCATCCTCGGGCTCGAGGACGAGCTCGCCGCCGTCGTCCTGGGCGGACGGGGCACCATGCGCGACGGGGGCGAGGTCGAGCTGCGCTTCGGGCAGGTCACGCGCGCCCGCGAGGGGCGGCTGGCGGTGATCGAGCTCTTCGACCCCGAAGACGAGGCGGGGATGCTCGCCCGCTTCGAGGAGCTGCGCAGCGACCCGGCGACCGGGCTCGAGTCGACGGCGATCGGGCGCAACTACCTCGCCTTCATCGACGGCGTCAACGCCCGTGACTGGGACGCGCTGACCGCGCTCTACCACGCCGACGCGGTCGGCATCGACCATCGGAACCTCGCCTGGGAGATCCCTCCCGGACCCGGCGCGCTCGTCGAGCTGCTGCGCTCGATCGTCGGCGTCGCGCCCGACTCGCGCATGACGATCGCACGGGTGCTCGCGATCGACGAGGAGCTGATCGCGCTCGAGATCGCCGGGGCGGGTCGCACGCCGGACGGCGGAGAGGTCGAGTTCAACGTCGGACACGTGGCCGCGGTGGCCGATGGCCTGCGCAGCCGCGTCGAGTTCTTCGACCCAGACGACGACGAGGGCATGCTCGCCCGCTTCGAGGAGCTGCGGACGGGCGACGACATCGAGGCCCGGCTGGCCGCCTCCGAGATCGGCCGCGCCTACCTGCGCTACTGCGAGATCTACAACACGCGCGACTGGGACGCGATGGGCGATGCCTTCGCCGAGGACTTCGTCAACGTCGACGCGCGGCGCCTGGGCTGGCCGGACACCCGCGGCGCGGACGGCATGGCCGAGCTGATGGCGAGCTTCGTCGCCATGGGCCCCGACAGCAAGATCCGCGTCGAGCGCATCATTCGGCTCGAGGAGGACCGCGCGGCGGTCGTGTTCGTCGGGCGCGAGAGCGCCGGCGCGTACGGCGAGTCCGAACTCCGCTTCGGGCATGTCGCCCGCACCCGCGGCGGTCGCTTCGTCGTCACCGAGCTCGTCGATCCAGACGACGAGGCCGGGATCGTCGCTCGCTTCGAGGCGCGCGACCCGACGCCGAGCCCGGAGATCCGCACGCGGCTCGAGGCCACGGCGGTCGGCCGCACGGTGCTCGCCTTCGACCGCGGTTTCGCGGCCCGCGACTGGGACGCGGTGCTCGCCCGCTACGAACCCGACGCGGTGGGGATCGATCGCCGCACGATGAGCTGGCGGGAGATGCGCGGGGCCGAGGCGATCGTCGCCAACGTCCGCTCGTTCACCGAGCTCTCGGCCGACTGCGTCTCCCGGGTCCACCGGCTGGTGGCGCTCTCGGACGATGTGATCGCCTACGAGCAGATCGGCCTCGGGACCGTGGAGGGCGGTCCCGTGGAGATCCACCTCGGCCACGTCGTCTCGACACGCGACGGACTCTGCGCGACCGTCGACTTCTTCGAGCCCGACGACGACGCCGGGCATGCTCGCCCGCTTCGAGGAGCTGCGAGCGCCGGTCCTGGCGGTCTACGAGCGCTTCGCTGCCGCCTTCGGCGCCCGCGACTGGGACGCGCTGGCCGAGCTCCACGCCGACGCGTTCGCGCTGCGCGATCACCGCACCGTCGGCTGGGGCACGGTTCTCGGGTCGCCGGCCGCCGTCGACATCCTGCGCGGTTTCGTGGAGCTCGCGCCCGACGCACGCATCGCCGTGGCGCGGGTCCTCGCCGTCGAGGGCGATCGGGCCGCGCTGGTCCTTCACGCGTCGGGCACGAGCACCGACGGCGGGCCGGCCGAGCTCGAGGTCGGCCACGTGACCCGCGTCCGGGACGGGCGCAACGTGGCGATCGACGTCTTCGGCCCCGACGACGACGCCGGCATGCTCGCCCGCTTCGACGTGCTGCTCGCCGACGCCGAGCACGCCGTGTTCGAGGCCTGGCCCGACGCGATCAACGCCCGCGACTGGGACCGGGCGCTCGAGCTCTACGCCCCGACGGCCCGGTTCGTCGACCGGCGCAACCTGGCCTGGCAGGAGATGGTCGGCGGCGAGGCGGTCATGGCGACGATGCGCGCGGCCGTGGAGGTCGCTGCCGACGTACGCGCGGACATCGAGCTGCTCGAGAGCTTCACGTCCGGGGACTTCTGCGCGGCGGCGTCCATCCACTGCTACTCGGGCACGACGCCGGACGGAGGGACCTACGAGATCTACGTCGGGGTGGTCTTCACCCTGTCCGGCGGCCTGCTCGACTACGGCGAGTTCCACGAGCCCGACGACCGGGCCGCGCTCGTGGCGCGAGCGCGCGAGCTCGGCCCGGGTGGCCTGATGGCGGCCTGGGTCGACGCGGTCAACGCGCGCGACTGGGACGGCGTCGCCGGCCTCTACGCGCCCGACGTGCGGGTCGTCGACCGCCGGGCGGTGGGCTGGAGCGAGATGGAGGGGCCGGACGGGATCGTCGCCACGCTGCGCTCGGCGTTCGACCCGACCCCCGGCGTGCGGGTCGAGCTCGAGGTCGTGGCCTGCGTGCCGGCCCCGGACGGCGGGGTCGTCGTCGCCACGCACCAGCGCTACCGGGGCGCCGGCGAGGACGGCGGGGCGTTCGAGGTCGCCGCCGGGTTCGTCGCGATCGTCCGGGACGGCGTCATCGCCGGCGGCGAGTTCGTCGATCCCGACGATCGCGAGGCGATCGTGGCGCGGGCCCGCGAGGCTCGCCGGGCAATAGCCTGGCCCGCACCACGAAGCCCCGTTCGAAACCACGTCGAAGGAGAGACACGACCCCATGGCCACCAAAGTCGCCGTCACCGGCGCTGCCGGGCAGATCGGCTACGCGCTGCTCTTCCGCATCGCCTCCGGCCAGCTGCTCGGCCCGGACGAGCCCGTCGAGCTGAAGCTCCTGGAGATCCCCGACGCGGTCAAGGCCGCCGAGGGCACCGCGCTCGAGCTGTTCGACTGCGCCTTCCCGCTGCTGTCGTCGATCGACATCTACGACGACGCCGAGCAGGCCTTCGACGGCGTCAACATCGCGATGCTCGTCGGCGCCCGCCCGCGCTCGAAGGGCATGGAGCGCGCCGACCTGCTCGAGGCCAACGGCAAGATCTTCGGCCCGCAGGGCGAGGCGCTCAACAAGGGCGCCGCGGACAACCTGCGCGTCCTGGTCGTCGGCAACCCGGCGAACACCAACGCGCTGATCGCCCAGCGCCACGCGCCGGACATCCCGGCCGAGCGCTTCACCGCGATGACGCGCCTGGACGAGAACCGCGCCGTCGCCCAGCTCGCCCAGAAGCTCGACGTCGCCGTCACCGACATCGAGGACCTGTGCGTGTGGGGCAACCACTCGCCGACGATGTTCCCCGACCTGTTCAACGCCAAGGTCAAGGGCGAGAAGGCCTCCGACCTGGTCGACGAGGACTGGTACGAGAGCGAGTACCTCCCGCGCGTGGGCAAGCGCGGCGCCGAGATCATCGAGGCGCGCGGCGCCTCCTCGGCCGCCTCCGCGGCCAACGCGGCGATCGACCACGTGCACGACTGGGTCAACGGCTCCGACGGCCTGCGTTCGATGGCCGTGCCGTCGCAGGGCCAGTACGACGTCGACGAGGGCCTGATCTCCTCGTTCCCCGTCCGCCTCGAGGGCGGCGGCTCCTACGAGATCGTCGAGGGGCTCGAGATCGAGCGCTTCGCGCGCGAGAAGATCGAGCGCACCGTGGACGAGCTCCGCGGCGAGCGCGACGCGGTCAAGGACGCGGGGCTGATCTAGGGCTCGGCGGGACAGTCCCCTGCGGGGACAGTCCCCGGCGGCCGGCGGCGCTACTCGCCGTCGGCCGCGTGCCAGCCCTTGCCCTCGCGGCGGACCTTCCCCTCCTGCTCGAGCTGGGGGAGGATGCGGTAGAGGTAGTTCGGCTGGATGGCCATCGCCTCGGCCAGCTCGCGGATCGAGATGCCCGGGCTGGCGCGGACGAGCTCGAGCGCCTGGGTGCCGCGGGTGTTGCCGCCGCGCGGACGCCCGCGCCGCCGCCCGCCGCCGCCCGAGCCGCGGGGCCGGCCGGGGCCGCGCCGCTTCGGCGCCGCCTTGGCGCCGTTGCCCTCGACACCCGAGAGCGCATCGCGCGCGGTCTCGAGGCGGTGGAACTCGTCCACCAGTGGGCGCAGCTCCTTCAGGCGCGCGTCGATCTCCTTCACCTTCTCGTCGAGGAAGTCCGGCATGGGGTGCCCCTCTCTTTAACTGTCAGTGGGATGCTGACAGGTAAAGATACCTGGAAATTCTCGTAAGAGTCAGATTTGCGAGGGAACGTTCATTTTCCGTTCCGCTCCACGAGACGCTTGAGCTTCTTCAGTGACGAATCGGCCTCGCGCTGGGGGATGCCGCCCACGAGCACGTTGCTCGCCGCCTTGCCCAGCGGGCCGAGCGGCGCGCTGAACTCGTTGGTGTACTCGAAGTGCGTGCCGCCGTCCTCGTTCTGGTGCAGTTCGTCGCGGATGTACGCCTTGGAACGCGCCGGTCCCTTGCCTTCCATCACGGCCAGGCGGGGAGCGTCGTATTCCACCACCGTCCACTCCACCTTGAACTTCACCCCGCGCAGGCACAGCACCTGCTTCATCGTCGAGCCCTTCTTCAGCGGCTGATCGGAGACGCTGATGAGCTTGCGGTGAATGGTGACCCAGTCGTCGAGCTGCTCGGCGTCCATGACCGCTTCCCACACCTGCTCGGGCGCGGCATCGATGTCGATGGAGGTGTGGACGGCGTCGCTCATGAGGGCGGGACGCTACCGCGCCCGGAGCTCCTCGGCCGACTCCCAGTCGCGCAGCGCGCGCTCGATCGCGGCGTCGAGCCGGTGCGGGCGCACGCCGAACAGCGCGGCGGCGTCGTCGTCGCGCGGCAGCAGGTCGGTCTCCAGCCCGCCCATCAGCGGGCCGATCAGGCCGTGGTCCTCGCCGGCGACCACCGCGGCCACGCGGGAGGCGATCGGCGTCGCGGTGAAGCCGAAGCGGATCTCGGGGCGGCCGACGAGCATGAAGTCGCGGATGCGCGCGACGAGCTCGCCGTAGGTGACGGTGTCGGGGCCGGCGATGTCGAGCGAGCGGCCGCCCGCCGCCTCGGTCGTGGCCGCCGCCTCGAGGTAGGCGAGGACGTCGCGGCCGTCGATCGGCGCCGTGCGGTTCTCGCGCCAGCCGGGGAGCGCGAGCACGGGCAGGCGCTCGACGAGGTGGACGAGGAAGCGAAACGAGCGCGAGCGGGCGCCGATGACGATCGAGGCGCGCAGCGCGACCGAGTCGGGAACGCCGGACAGGAGGGTCTCCTCGACGGCCAGGCGGCTGGCCAGGTGCGGCGAGGCGAGGCCCGCGGCGGGCACGAGGCCGCCGAGGTAGACGATCCGCCGCGTCCCGGCGCGCGCCGCCGCGTCGGCGACCTGCTCGGCGGCGATCAGCTCCTGGGAGGCGAAGCCGCCGTTGGCCGCGGCCTCCATCGAGTGGATGAGGAAGTAGGCGACGTCGACGCCGTCGAGCGCCTCGTCGAGTCCCGTCCCGGCCACGGCGTCGCCCTCGACCACCTCGACGCCCGGCGTCGTCACGCGGGCGGCGTCGCGCGCGAAGCCGCGCACGTCGTGGCCCGCGGCGACGAGCCGGGGGGCCAGGGCCGCGCCGACGTAGCCCGTGATGCCGGTGACGAGGATCCGCATGATCGACCTACCGTACGGGCGTGACCCCGTTGCCGGATGGGTGCGACCTCGCCGTGATCGGGGCCGGGATCGTCGGCCTGGCCGCCGCGCGCGAGCTCGTCCGGCGCCATCCGGCCGCGCGGATCGTCGTGCTCGAGGCCGCCGACGAGGTCGCCACGGGGCAGACCGCGCGCAACTCGGGGGTCGTCCACGCCGGGATCTACTACACGCCCGGCTCGCTCAAGGCCCGGCTGTGCGTCGCCGGCGCGCGCGAGACGCGCGCCTTCTGCGCCGAGCGCGGCATCGCCTACGAGGCGGTCGGCAAGCTCGTCGTGGCCACCGAGGCGGCCGAGCTGCCGGCCCTGGACGAGCTCGAGCGCCGCGGCCACGCGAACGCCGTGCCCGGCCTGCGCCGCGTCGGCCCCGAGGAGATCCGCGAGCTCGAGCCGCACGCGGCCGGCGTGGCCGCCCTGCACTCCCCGGGCACCGCGGTCGCCGACTTCGCCGCGGTCGCCCGCGCCTGCGCGGAGGACCTGCGCCGCGACGGCGGCGAGGTCGTGACGGGCGCGGCCGTCGCGCGCGCTCGACGTCCGGAGCGACGGCGTGCGGCTGCGAGACCGCCGCGGGGGACCTCGTCGCGGGCCACGTGCTCGCCTGCGCCGGTCACGAGGCCAGCCGCCTGGCCGAGCTCGCCGGCGCGCCGGCCGACCCGCGCATCGTCCCCTTCCGCGGGGCCTACCTGCGCCTGCGCCGCCCCGAGCTCGTGCGCGGGCTGATCTACCCGGTGCCCGACCCGCGCCTGCCGTTCCTCGGCGTCCACCTGACGAGGCACATCGACGGCGACGTCCTCGTCGGCCCGACCGCGCTGCTCGCGCCCGACCGGCTGCGCGAGACGCTCGCCTGGCCGGGGACCTACCGCCTGGCGCGCCGCTTCTGGCGCACGGGGCTGGCCGAGCTCGCCACGGCGGCGCGTCCGCGGCGCCTGGCGGCGGGCGCCGCGCGCTACGTCGCCGCGATCGGCCCCGACGACCTCGAGCCGGCGTGGGCGGGGACCCGCGCGCAGGCGCTGGCCCGCGACGGGAGCCTCGTCGACGACTTCGCCTTCTCGCTGACCGGACGCGTCCTGCACGTCCGCAACGCGCCCTCGCCGGCCGCGACCTCGGCCCTGGCGATCGCCCGGGAGGTCGCCGACCGGGTCGGTGGCGCCTTCGCGCTCCCCGCCCGGGTGTGAAGGGAAAAGATCCCTATTTGCGGGTCGAGCGGCCTACCCGATGCAAACCTTCCTGCAAACACAGGACTTTCACGCCTCGACCGCGAAGTTCCTGCGTTTTGCGGATTTCGCCATTGCGGTCCCGGGGCGAACTCGCTTGACTGACTCCATCGCCGCTGCGGGCACACCCCGCCCCGGCGAGACTCTCTGAACACGGACGCCGGACGAGCGAGGACTACTCGAGGACATGGGTCGCATCAAGGTCAGCTGCGAGGAATGCTTCTTTCACCGCCACGCTCTGTGCGCGCTGAAGGAGACCGAGCCGTGCTCGACCTTCCGCCCGTATCACCCCGACCAGCTCATGCCGCCGCGCCAGACGCGCTTCGTCTTTCGCGAGGAGCGCCGCCACCAGGCCGCGTGGTCGTTCCCGACCGCGCAGGAGCAGGTCGCGCTCCACGCCTGACCGCCGGCGGCCTCAGAAGTGGCCGGCCAGCGTCGCCCCGCTGATCTCCCGGTGGTCGTCGGGCGCGGGGCGCAGGATCAGCACCTCGGCCGGCGCGCGCTCGAGCAGCCAGCGGACGTCGTCGGCGCCGAGGTCGGGCCGCGGGTCGCTCGTGGCCGGGACGATCACGCGGTCGAAGGACTCGGACTCGAGCAGGCGGCGCAGCGCGTCGCGGTAGGACCGCCCGCGGCTGACCCGGGCGTCGACCGGCACGCCGAGCGCCGCCGCCTTCTGCTCGACGGCCTCGAGCAGCGGCATCCCGCGCTCGCACCCGTGCGGCAGCGCAGCGTCGAGCGGCAGCTGGCGCGGCACCGTGGCCAGGAACGCGGGCATGATCACCGCGTTCTCGGCCTTGGCCAGCCGCACGGCGGCCTCGAAGGAGCGGCGCGAGATCGCCTGGCCCGTGAAGGGCAGCAGGATCCGGCGGACCGGCTCCGGGCGCTCCTCGCGGCGCGGGCGGCGCCGCGCGACGACGAGGACAGCGGCTCCGCCCGCGAGCACGATGAGCAGCGCGGCGGCGATCAGGACGAGCATCCGGGCTCCCGGGAGCGGCGCGAGCGGTCGGCGACGATGCGCACGTCGACGCCGGGCAGGCGCTCCATCAGACGCTGGGGCAGCGGCGCGCGCAGCCGCCGCAGGCCGCGGGCCGGGCGCGCCCGGCCGAGCAGGACGTAGGTCGAGCCGCGCTGCTCGGCGACCGTCGCCGCGGCGGCGGCGACGTCGTCGGCCTCCTCGACCAGGAGCGTCGCGCCGAGCAGCGAGGCGAGCTCGCGCAGCGCGGCCAGCGAGCGCTCGGCGTCGTCGTCGAGCGCCTGGCCGGGGCGCCGGACCCAGAGCAGGTCGAGCTCGGCGCCGAGGCGCTGGGCCGAGCGCCACGCGCGCCGGACGAGCCGCTGGGCGCCGGGGTAGGGCTCGACGAGGGCGAGCAGCCGCTCGCCGACGGCCTGCGGCGCGTCGATGTCATCCACGCGCGAGCCGACCCGCTCGGTCACCAGCCGTCGCGACTCCACCTCTTCCGCGACCTGGCGCAGCGCGATCTCGCGCAGGGCCGACGAGGTTCTCGATGCGGAAGAAGTTGTTCAGCGCGGCGTCGATGCGCGCGGCCGGGTAGATCTTCCCGGCCCGCAGCCGGTCGAGCAGCGCCTCGGGCGTGACGTCGATCAGCACGACCTCGTCGGCCTCGCCGAGCACCGAGTCCGGGATGGTCTCCCGCACGCGGATGCCCGCGAGCTCGGCCACGCGGTCGTTGAGCGACTCGAGGTGCTGGACGTTGAGCGTGGAGAGGACGTCGATGCCGGCGGCGAGCAGCTCGCGGACGTCCTCGTAGCGCTTGGGGTGCTCGGTGCCCGGCGCGTTGGTGTGGGCGAGCTCGTCGACGAGGCAGAGCTCCGGGCGCCGCGCGAGCGCCGCCGGCAGGTCGAACTCGTCGAGCGCGGTCTCGCGGTGGACCAGGCGGCGGCGCGGGATCAGCGGCAGGCCCTCGGCCACCCGGGCCGTGTCGTCGCGCCCGTGGGTCTCGAGCAGGCCGATCGCGACGTCACGGCCGGCGGCGAGCTCGGCGTGGCCCTCCTGGAGCATCCGGTAGGTCTTGCCCGCCCCGGCCGCCATGCCGAGGAAGACCCGCAGGCGGCCGCGGTCGAGCGCCTCGGCGGCCATCGCTCACGCTCCCAGCACGCCGTGGACGACGAGGTCGATGAGCTTGATCCCGACGAACGGCGCGATCAGCCCGCCGAGGCCGTAGATCAGCAGGTTGCGCCGCAGCAGCGCCGTCGCGCCCTGGGCGCGGTAGCGCACGCCGCGCAGGGCGAGCGGCACGAGCGCCGGGATCACCAGCGCGTTGAACACGATCGCCGAGATGATCGCCGAGCGGGGGGAGCCCAGCTGCATCAGGTTGAGCGTGTCGAGCGGCCCGGTCGCGTGTCCGTGCGCCGCGTAGGTGGCGGCGAAGATCGCGGGCAGGATCGCGAAGTACTTGGCGACGTCGTTGGCGATCGAGAACGTCGTCAGCGCGCCGCGGGTGATCAGCAGCTGCTTGCCGACCTCGACGATCTCGATGAGCTTCGTCGGGTTCGAGTCGAGGTCGACCATGTTCCCCGCCTCGCGGGCGGCCTGGGTGCCGGTGTTCATCGCCACGCCGACGTCGGCCTGGGCGAGCGCCGGCGCGTCGTTGGTCCCGTCGCCGGTCATCGCGACCATCCGCCCGTCCGCCTGCTGCTCCTTGATCAGCTCGAGCTTGCGCTCGGGCGTGGCCTCGGCGAGGAAGTCGTCGACGCCGGCCTCGTTGGCGATCTTGGCCGCGGTCAGGCGGTTGTCGCCGGTGATCATCACCGTGCGGATGCCCATCGCCCGCAGCTGGTCGAAGCGCTGGCGCATGCCCTCCTTGACCGTGTCCTTGAGGTAGACGACGCCGAGCACGTGGTTGTTGCGCGCGACGGCCAGCGGCGTCCCGCCCTCACGGGAGATCCGGTCGGTCGCGGCGGCCAGCTCGGGCGGCGCGTCGCCCCCGGCGTCGCGGACCCAGGCGATCACCGCGTCGCCCGCGCCCTTGCGCAGGCGCGTGCCGTTGACGTCGACGCCGCTCATGCGCGTCTCGGCCGTGAAGGGCACGAAGCGCGCCTCGCTCGGGCCGAACTCGTGCTCGCGCAGCCCGTACTGCTTGGCGAGCACGACGATCGAGCGGCCCTCGGGGGTCTCGTCGGCCAGCGAGGCCATCTGCGCCGCCTCGGCCAGCTCGGCCTCGGGAACGCCGGGCATCGGGACGAAGTCCGCGGCCTGGCGGTTGCCGAGCGTGATCGTCCCGGTCTTGTCGAGCAGCAGCACGTCGACGTCGCCCGAGGACTCGACGGCGCGGCCGGACAGCGCGAGCACGTTGCGGCGCACGAGGCGGTCCATGCCCGCCACGCCGATCGCCGAGAGCAGCGCGCCGATCGTCGTCGGGATCAGCGCGACGAGCAGCGCGATCAGCGTCGTGACCGAGATCTGGGTGTGGGCGTAGTCGGCCTGCGGGCGCAGGGCGATCACGACGCAGACGAAGATGATCGTCAGGCCGACGAGCAGGATGTTCAGGGCGATCTCGTTCGGCGTCTTGCGCCGCTCGGCGCCCTCGACGAGCGAGATCATGCGGTCGAGGAACGACTGCCCCGGCTCCTGGGTGATCTCGACGACGATGCGGTCGGAGAGCACGCGCGTGCCGCCGGTCACGGCCGAGCGGTCGCCGCCCGACTCGCGGATGACCGGCGCCGACTCGCCGGTGATCGCCGACTCGTCGACCGAGGCGATGCCCTCGATCACCGTGCCGTCGCCGGGGATCAGCTCGCCGGCCTCGATCACCACGTGGTCGCCGCGGTGCAGGTCGCCGGCCGCGCGCGTCGTGCCGTCGGCCATGCGCGCCGTCGTGTCGGTCCGCATCGCGCGCAGCGTGTCGGCCTGGGCCTTGCCGCGGCCCTCGGCCAGGGCCTCGGCGAGGTTGGCGAAGATCACGGTCAGCCACAGCCAGACCGTGACGGTGAAGGTGAACCAGGCCGGCTCGTCGCCGCCGCCCAGCGAGCCGCCGCCGAAGAGCTGGATCACCCAGGCCACGGTGGTCACGGCGGCGCCGAGCTCGACGACGAACATGACCGGGTTGCGGACCATGCGCCGCGGGTCGAGCTTGGTCAGCGAGGCGAGCAGCGCGGGGCGCAGGGGAGCGGTCATCGGCCGAGCGCGAGGTCGAGGGTGGTGACGTTCACGCCGGGCTCGCCGAGGAGCCCGAGCGAGCGGCCGTCGGTGTGGTCGGCGACCAGCGCGAGCACGCGGGCGAGCGGGAGACCGCGGCGCGCGGCGACGCGGTGGGCCTGGATGCGCGCGTTGGCGACCGAGATGTGCGGGTCGACGCCGGAGGCCGAGGTGGTGACGGCGTCGACGGGCACGTCGCTCCGCGGTCAGGCCGGGCACGTAGGGCCGCTCGCGGTGGAGGTAGCCCGGCCAGGCGGGCGCGGTAGAAGTCGAGCGCCTCGGCGTCGTTGGGGCCGCGGTTGGAGAAGAAGGTGGCCGACGCGCTGTAGTCGCTCTGCGAGGGTCGCGGCTGGAAGAGGCGCGGGCCGGCGAAGCGCTGGGCCAGCAGCTTCGAGCCGACCACCCGGCCGTCGCGGTGGATCAGCTGGCCGTCGGCGCGGCCGGGGAAGACGACCTGGGCCGCGCCGGTCACGGCCAGCGGGTAGGCGACGCCGAGCACGAGGGTGAAGAGCAGGACGGCCAGGGCCGAGGTGACGAGGTCGCGGCGCATCAGAAGAGCTGGGTGGTCAGGCCCTGCACGACCGGGCCGAGGAGCAGGGCGGGGAAGAAGGTCAGGGCGCCGACGAGCACGACGGTCGCGAGCAGCAGCACGACGAAGGTCGGCGTGTCGGTGCGCATCGTCCCCAGGCCGGCCGGAGCGGGGCGCTTGCGCACGAGCGCGCCGGCGATCGCGAGCACGGCGACGATCGGGAAGTAGCGCGCGGCCATCATCGTCATGCCGCCCGCGAGGTCGGCGAAGGTGATGCCGAACGCCCCGAGGTTCCCCGGCTTGGGCTGGACGTAGCCCGTGTAGCCCGCGAAGGCCGAGCCGTTGTTGTTGGCCTGCGAGGCGTAGGCGTAGAGCGTCTCGGAGAAGCCCTGCGGCCCGTTCGCGGCGATCGACGGCTTGCCGTACTTCGTGGCCAGCGCCAGCGACGAGCCGAGCAGGACCATGAACGGCGTGAAGAAGGCGCCGAGCGCGACGAGCTTGATCTCCCGCGGCTCGAGCTTCTTGCCCAGGTACTCCGGCGTGCGCCCGACCATCAGGCCGCCGAGGAAGACGGCGAGCAGGACGTAGAGGAGCATCGAGTAGAGGCCCGTGCCGACCCCGCCGAACACCGTCTCGGAGAGGGAGAGGTTGGCGAAGGGGACCAGGCCGCCGATGCCGGTCAGCGACTCGAAGCTCGCGTTGACCGCGCCGCTCGACGTGACCGTGGTCACCGCCGACCACAGCGACGAGTTCGCGACCCCGAAGCGGACCTCCTTGCCCTCGAGGTTGGCGCCGTGCACGCCGGCCAGGTGCTGGGCCGGGGTGCCGTGGTGCTCGGCGAGGAAGACGACGACGACGCCGGCGACGAAGAGCGCGGACATCGCGGCGAAGATCGCGAGGCCCTGGCGCCGCGAGCCGACCATGCGCCCGTAGGTCCAGGTCAGCGAGACCGGGATCGCGAGCATGAGCAGCATCTCGAGGAAGTTCGTCAGCCCGTTCGGGTTCTCGAACGGCATGGACGAGTTGACGTTGAAGAAGCCGCCGCCGTTGGTCCCGAGCTCCTTGATGACCTCCTGCGAGGCGACCGGCCCGACCGCGATCTGGCCGCTGCCGCCGGCCGGGCCGGTGAAGGAGACGGCGTGGCCGAGGGTCTGGATCACGCCCTGGGAGACGAGGACCAGCGCGCCGACGAAGGCCAGCGGCAGCAGGACGTAGAGCAGCGTGCGGATCAGGTCCTGCCAGAAGTTCCCGAGCGACCGGTCGGCACCGCCCCGTCGGGCGATCGCCCGGATCAGCGCGACGAGCACGACGATCCCGACCGCGGCCGAGACGAAGTTCTGCACGGCCAGCCCGGCCATCTGGCTGACGTCGGTCAGCGTCGTCTCGCCGCCGTAGAACTGCCAGTTCGTGTTGGTGACGAAGGACGAGGCCGTGTTGAACGTCAGGTCCCAGGTCCCGGAGTGGAAGCCCGCCGGGTTGAGCGGGTGCAGCGTCTGCGTGCGCAGCACGAGGTAGAGGAAGAGCCAGGAGACCGCGCTGAAGACCAGCAGGGAGCGGGCGTAGGCCTTCCAGTCCTGGCCGCGGCCGGGCTCGACGCGCAGCGCCCGGTAGGCGAGGCGCTCGACCGGCCCGGCGACCGGGTCGAGGAACGTGCGCTCGCCGGTGAAGACCTTGGCCATGTGGCCGCCGAGCAGCGGCATGATCGCGACGAGGACGGCGCAGAAGACCGCGATCTGCAGAAGCCCTGGGTCATACGCGGTCGAGAGCTCGATCGCGCCGATGAGCGCCGCGAACACGGCGAGGGCGATCAGGAGGGAGACGACGTCCATGGGAACCACGTTCGGTCCCCGCTCGTCAAGGGCGCATGACGATCTCCCGCCCCGGCGTGAAGATCACATGAAGACGGTGCTCAGTCGACCCAGCGGTAGCCCACGCCGAGCTCGGTGCGCAGGTGCGCGGCGTTCTCGGCGCTGAGCTTGTGGCGCAGGTTGGCCATGTGCGCGCGCAGCGTGGGGACGTCGTCGCGGTAGGCCTCGCCCCACACCTCGCCGAGCAGCGTGCGGTGGGTGAGCACGCGGCCGCGGTTGCGCAGCAGCGTCTCGAGCAGGCCCCACTCGGTCGGGGTCAGGTGGACCGGCGCGCCCTCCTGGCGCAGCTCGTGCGCCGGGATGTCGAGGGCCAGCGTGCCCGAGGTCAGGACCGGCTCGCCGGGCTCGGGCCGCGCGCGGCGCCGCACCGCCTCGAGGCGCGCGATCGAGCTCCCGGGGCCCGAAGGGCTTGGTCACGTAGTCGTCGGCGCCGGCCTCGAGCGCGCGGACCTTCTCGTCCTCCTCGCCGACCGCGGAGAGCACGAGGATCGGCATCGCCGACCACGAGCGCAGCTCGCGCGCGACCTCGATGCCGTCGCCGTCGGGCAGCACGAGGTCGAGGATCGCCGCGTCGGGGCGGCGCAGCGCGGCGACGTCGAGCGCCTCCTCGGCCGTGGCCGCGGGCAGCGCCTCGTAACCGGCGTCGCGCAGGACGGCGCGCAGCGCGCGCAGGATCTGCGGCTCGTCGTCGAGGACGAGGACGCGCGGGCGCTCGCTCATGCCGGGGCGCGATCCGGAGCTCTCGAGGGGCAGCTCGACGACGAAGGTCGTGCCCTGGTGGGGCAGCGACTCCACCCACACGCGTCCGCCGCTCGCCTCGACGAACCCGCGCGCGATCGCCAGCCCGAGGCCCGAGCCGCGCCGGCCCTCCCGGGGGTCGCCGGCCTGGTGGAAGGGCTCGAAGATCCGCTCCTGCTGGGCGTCGGGCACGCCCGGCCCGCGGTCGACGATGCGCACGAGCGCCCGGCCACGGGAGATCCCGGCGCGGACGAGCACGGCATGGCCGGCCGAGTGCTGGCGGGCGTTGGCGATCAGGTTGACGAGCGCGCGCTGGAGCTGGACCGCGTCGACGTGGAGCTCGGGCAGCTCCGCGCTGACCTCGACGCGGACGGCGTCGCCGCCGAGGCGCAGCTCGGACAGCGCCGCGTCGACGACCTCCGAGAGCGAGCACGCCATGGGCCGCGCGCCGGCGGCGCCCGCCTCGATCCGGGAGAAGTCGAGCAGGTCGTCGATCAGCGTGGCCAGGCGCTCGCCCTCCTCGCGGACCACGCCGGCGAGCTCGCGCCGCTCCTCCGGGCTCGCGTCGCCGTGCTCGAGCGGCCCGGCCGCGGTGAGGATCGCGGTCAGCGGCGAGCGCAGGTCGTGGGAGACGGCGCGCAGCAGCGCGGTCTTGACGGTGTCCGAGCGCCGCAGCGCGGCGGCCTCGACGCGGCCGGCCAGCAGCTCGTCGCGCTCGAGCGCGGCGGCGAGCAGCGCTTCGAGCGCGGGGACGATCCGCTCCCGCAGGCGGCGCAGCGTCGCCTCGTCGAGTGTCGTCGGGCACGACGAGCGTGCCGATCTGCCGCGCGTCGTCGCGCAGCGGGAGGGAGACCCGGCCCGCCGGGGCTCGGCGGCGCCGAGCGCGATCGCCACCGACCGCAGGCCGAGCGCCTGCGCGAGCCGGTGCGCGGCCGCGGGCAGCGCGTCGCCGAGCTCGCCGCGCAGCAGCACCCGCGCCATCTCGGCGGCGAGGTCGGCCTCGCGGCGGCGCTCGTCGGCCTCGCGGGTGCGCCGCCGGGCGCGCTCGGCCAGTCCGCTGGCCACGACCGCCGCGATGAAGAACACGACGAGCGCGACGACGTTCTCCGAGTCGCCGATCGTCAGCCGCCCGGTCGGCGGCAGGTGGAAGTAGTTGAAGGCCAGCGCGGAGAGCAGCGCCGTCGCGATGCCGAGCCACAGGTCCCAGACCGAGGCGACGAGCAGCACCGCGAGCAGGTAGACGACGCCGAGCGAGACGACCGGCGCGACCTCGCGCAGCGCGAACACCAGCCCGGTGGTCACCGCGACGGCGGCGACGGCGGCCGCGATGCCCGCAGAGCGCGGCGGCGGACGGTCGAGCATGGCCGCAGCCTACGCCGCGGAGGAGGCGCTCGGCGCGCCGCGCGATCCACTCCGCGCCGGGCTTGTCGGTGATCCCGTGGAGCACGATCGAGAGGAAGACGGTCAGCGCGGCGAGGTCGAAGATCCGCCCCGAGCCGGCGAACCCGTCGACGAGCACGAGCAGCGAGAACGTCATGGTCGCCACGCCCTTGGGACCGAACCAGGCCATGAACGCGGTCGTCGCCCGGTCGGTGCCCGTGCCGGCCAGGGCGAGGAAGACGGCGACCGGCCGCGCGACGAAGAGCGTGAAGACGGCCAGGGCCACGGCGGCCCAGCCGTCGCCGAAGAGGCCGTGCAGCGTCAGCAGCGAGCCGAACACGACGAAGATCCCGAGCTTGACGATCTCGAGGATGTCCGAGACCCGCTCCTCGAAGTGGTGGCGGACGTCGGGCCGGCGGATCCCGAAGGCGATCGCGCACACGTAGACCGCGATCAGCCCGTTGCCGTGGGGCGGCAGGTGGGCCACCCCGTAGGCGAGGAACGCGAGGCCGAGCGCGTAGAGCGACTGCTGGTGGGCGGGGATGCGGTCGGCGGCGCCGCCGACCGACGGCATGATCCACGCGGCGAGCAGCCCGAGCACGATGCCGGTGGCGAAGCCGACGAGGACGTCCTGCACCACGAAGGTCAGCGGATCGAAGCCCTGCGTGTCGGCGGCGGCGGCGGCCAGCGCGAGCACGGCGGGCAGCGCGAGGCCGTCGTTGAGCCCGGACTCGAGGTTGAGCGAGTGGCGCACGAGGCGCGGCACGCGCGGGTTGGTGACGACCGAGGAGGAGAGGACCGGGTCGGTGGGCGAGAGCAGCGCGCCGACGAGGAAGGACTCGGTCCAGTCCAGGCCGACGACCCAGTGCGCGATCAGCGCGACGAGCGCGCCCGTGATCGGCATCGCGAGCACGAGCTTGCGCAGCGGCAGGTGCCACGCGCGCTGGAGCATCTCGGCCTCGATCTCGAGCCCGTCGCGGAACAGGATCACGATCAGCGCCACGAGGGCGAGGTCGCCGACGAACTCCGAGCGCGCCGTCGAAGGGCAGCACGTCGAGCCCGCCCGTGCCGAGCAGGAACCCGACGATCACGAACAGCGCGGTCAGCGAGAGCAGCTGGCGGTGCGCGAGCGCCGAGAGCAGCGCGCCCGCGGCGAGCAGTCCACCGAGCACCAGGACGACCGTGTCGAAGTCGGAGAAGGCGAGGGGCACGCCGGCCTGACGCTATCGAGGTTGTGCCTCCGGTTACATTTCAACGGATGCGCATCACGGTGCTCGGGAAGTCCCCGTCGTGGCCGGACGCGGGTGGGGCGTGCAGCGGGTACCTCGTGCAGCAGGGGGACACCACGCTGCTGCTCGACTGCGGCAACGGGGTCTTCGGCAAGCTGCGGCAGTTCGTCGACTACACGGACGTCGACGCGATCGTGCTCTCGCACCTGCACGCCGATCACATCCTCGACGTCGTCCCCTACGCCTACGGCCTGCTCTACGCGCCGCGCCAGCAGCCGGTGCCCGTCCACGTGTGGCGCGGCACCGACGAGCCGGCCCGGCCGCGCCTGATCGGCCCGCCCGGGACGCGCGAGGTCTTCCGCCAGCTCGGCCGCGCCTGGAACGGCGAGGACGTCGTCGAGCGCGCCTTCGACATCTGCGAGTACGGGATCGACGAGATCGCCGAGGTCGGGCCGCTGTCGATCGCCTTCTGCGAGGTCCCGCACTTCACGCGCACCCACGCCGTCGAGATCTCCCAGCCCGACGGCCGGCGCTTCACCTACGGCGCCGACCACCGTCCCAGCGACGAGCTCGTGGAGTTCGCGCTGGACACCGACCTGCTCCTGATCGAGGCGACGCTTCCGCGCCCCGAGCGCGAGGGGATCCGCGGGCACCTGACCCCGGGCGAGGCCGGCGAGCACGCCCGGCGCGCACGGGCCCGGCGGGTCGTGTTGACCCACGTCTCGGACGAGCTCGACGCCGGCTGGGTGCGCACGGAGGCCGAGAAGGCCTACGGCGCCCCGGTCTCGATGGCGCTCGAGGGCGTGGTCTACGAGGTCTGATGGATCGGGAAGGGGCGGGTCCGGCCTCGTCGGCCCGGGTATATGCTGGCCTTCAGGACATAGCTTCGAACCGGAGAGGGTGATCGAGTGGCTTCCAAGAAGAAGAAGGCGGCCCAGGCCGCTGGTGCGGTCGCCGCAGCAAGGAACAGTCCGTACGTGCAGCGCGTCGTCGAGGACGAGGACCTGCGCGACAACGTCGTCGCGGCGTTCGAGTCCGCGCGCGACGCGTACGACCGGCTGAACCACAGCAAGGCCGCGCCGCACAAGCAGCTTCTGGAGGACAAGAAGCTCCAGCGGAGCCTGCAGGACGCGGCAAACTCGCTGCGCGACGCCGGTGAGGCGCTCCGCGACGGGCCGAAGAAGCGCAAGGGCGGCCTCGGCCGCAAGCTCTTCCTGCTGATCGCGGTCGCGACGCTCGCGCTCGTGCTCAGCGAGGACCTGCGCAACAAGGTGCTCGACGCGCTGTTCGGCAAGGAGGAGGAGTTCGAGTACACCTCGACCACCTCGCCCCCGACGCCCGCGCCGACGAGCCCCGCCGGCTCGACGGCCTAGCCGCCGGGTCGTATCGACCTTCGAGGGCGCCCTGCGGGGCGCCCTCGGTCGTTAAGGGCCGCCCGCCTGGCCGGACAGCGCCCACATCTGCAGGCCGAACAGCCCGAGGAACGCGAGGAAGACCGTCACGGCCACGGCGATGAGCACGCCGTCGTGGCGGCGCGTCGCACCCCAGCCGAGCATGAGCACCAGGGCGAGGACGGCCGGGACGTAGAACCACGACGGGTGGGAGATGATCTCCGCGCAGCGGTTGCCCCCGCCGTTCCCGGTCGCGGTGAGGCAGGCGTCCCGAGATCCGGCCTGTCCGCCGCGGCCTCCGAGCGCGACGACCGCCGTGACGGCGAGCGGCACGGCCACGAGCCGCACGGGCCAGCGGGTCTCGAGCTCGGCGATCTCATCCCAGGAGCGCATCGACAAAGCCTGCCACACGTGCGGCGCGCCGTCCGGGGGTGCGGGTTCGGCGGGCTAGCGCCGCTTGGCCAGGACCCGGCCGTACCGCGCCGTGCCCTTGACCGCCACGCGGCCGTTCTGGCCGTCGAACGTGTTGTCGTCCCGCGAGGCCAGAGGACCGCTCGTGATCCCGCGGTAGGCGCCCGTGCCGCCGGTGAAGTGCGAGGTGCCGCGGAAGTGGATCTTCCCGTCGGAGATCGTGTATGGGCATCGTCGTGGCGCCGAGCACCGAACCGTGCGCGTAGCGGATCCGGAAGGTGGCGGTGAGGTGGCCGTCGGCCAGCGTCCCGTCGAGCACGATCGTGCCCTTCCCGAACGGCGCGCCGGTCACGGTGCCGCGATCCTCGACCACGCCGCCGGGTCCGGACTTCACGGTGCGCGTCCTGCCGGTCACGTGGACCGCGTGCTTCGTCGGCTTGCCGCGGCGCACGGTGTGCGCGAGCTGGTAGGTGTTCTTCAGGTCGTCCTGGACGATCGTCGCCTGCGCGCGGGTCGTCAGCACGAACGGATGGCGCAGCTTGCGCGCGCGGTAGCGCCAGCCCTGCGGGAGGGTGAGGCGGGGGCCGAGCCGGCGGAGCTTCTTCAGCGAGAGCTTGGGGTCGACGATCTGCGCGTAGCTCTGCATGACGTAGACGTCGCCGCCGGGCGCGACGAGCTCGAACACGGTGCGCCCCTGCTTCCAGCGCCAGCTCGTGTGCCGGCGGACCACGCGGTCGGTGTAGGGCGTCGTGGCCAGGTCGGACGCGTGGCGCAAGGGGATCGTCGCGACCTTGCGCATCCGCATCCCGCCGAAGGTGTGCTCGGCGCCGACCGAGCCGCTCGCGGAGTCGAGGACCCAGTGGCGGGGCCCGTTGAGGACGACCAGGGTGTCGCCCCGGGCCTTGGCGAGCTTCCGGGCGTCGAGCTTGGCGAACTTCGCCTGCGGGCAGGTGCCCGAGGCCGATCGTGTTCCACACGGTGGCCGAGGCCTTGGGCGGCACGCCGTGGACCTCGATCACCTCGCAGTAGCGCGCGTCGTGCAGGCCGTCCTGGCGCTTCGGGGCGGCGGCGAGGACGCGGCGGGCGTCGGCGACGAGCACCAGCGCGACGGCGGCCAGGCGGCGGCGGATCACGGCTTGACCCGCCGGCAGGACGCGCCGCGGCAGTGCTCGAGCGCGGTCAGCCGCGAGGCCAGGCGGGCGCGCACCTTCGCGTAGGCCGGGCTGGCGGCGACGTTGTGCAGCTCGGCCGGGTCCTTCTTGCGGTCGTAGAGCTCGAGCTCGCCCGTGTCCTTGTAGACGACGTAGGTGTAGCGGTCGGTGCGCACGCCCTGGTAGGGGCGGTCCCAGGCGTTGACCGGCACGTTCTGCTCGAACAGCGGGCGCGGCGCCTCGAGCTCGATCGCGCGGTTCGGATGCGCGCCCGGGTGCTTGAGCCGCGGCAGCAGCGACATCCCGTCCATCGTGCGCCCGGCCTTGGCGCGGGCGAGCTGGACGAGCGTGGGGGCGAAGTCGATGTTCGACACCGGCGCGCGGATCGTGCGGTGGCGCGGGACGCCCGGGCCGCGGAGGATCAGCGGCACCCGCAGCGACTCCTCGTAGGGCAGGAACTTGTCGCCGGGGACGCGGTGCTGCCCCTGCAGCCACCCGTTGTCGGAGACGAACACGATCATCGTGTTGTCGAGCTGGTGGGTCGCCTTGAGGATCTTCACCAGGTGGGCGACGTGGTCGTCGACGGCGCGCAGCGCGCCGATGCGGCCCTCGTAGTCGAGCTGGAGCTGGTGGATCTGCGCCGCGGTCAGCGACGGCAGGCGCTTCTGCAGCACCGACGGCTTGTCGGAGAGGTCCTTCTCGTTGAAGCTCGCGCCGCGCGGCAGCTTGTACTTCGCGCTGAGCTTGGCGTAGCGCGCCGGCGGCCGGGGGTCGCGGCCGGGGCGGCCCATCAGCGTCGTGGCCACGTCCTCGCGGTGCGGCGAGGCGGGCGCCCACCAGACGAAGAACGGCTTCTTCGCGTGGCGCTGGTTGCGCACGATCGACTCGGCGACCCGCGCGGTCACGTCGGGCGAGTAGTCCTTGGCCTGGCGCGTGCCCCAGTAGTGGTAGGGCGCGGGGCCGAAGAGCTTGGTCAGCTTGGCCAGGACGCCCTTGAGTCCGTCCGGGTTGGGGACGACCTCGATGTTGGCGAACTCGACGAGCTTCTTGGCGAACGTCTTGTCGCCCCAGGCCTTGAGCTTGCCGTTCACGTTCATGACGAAGTTGTGGTAGTCGTAGGCCGACACGTCGAGCAGCCCGCGCCAGATGTCGAACCCGGCCGGGATCTCGCCGTGGGCGTCCTTGGCGCCGTAGCCGTTGAGCCACTTGCCGATCAGCGCCGTGCGGTAGCCGGCCTTGTGCAGCCAGGCCGGCAGGATGTTCGTGCGGTGCTTCATGCCGTACCAGCCGTAGGGCCAGAAGTTCCCGAAGACGCCGTGGTTGTGCGCGTACTGGCCGGTGATGAACGTCGCCCGCGAGGGGCAGCAGAGCGGGAACGAGTCGACGGCGTCGCTGAACGTCGTGCCCTGCCGCGTGAGCAGCTTGCGGACGTTGGGCATCTTCGCGACGTCCGACGCGGCCTGGTCGTCGGTCATGACGACGAGGATGTTCGGGCGGCCGTCCTTGGCCGCGCTCGCGGGTCGCGCGTGGGCGGTCGAGGTCAGGGCGAGGAGGAGGAGCGCGGACGCCACGAGGGACGTCGCGACCCGCCGGCGGGCGGCGGAGGGGCGGAGCACGAAGCCGAACGTACATCGAGTGTCACACCGTGTCAACTTCCGTTACGATCGCCGCGTGCAGACCCGCCAGGCCCGTGTCCGCCAGACCCGGCAGCAGAGCCGCGAGCGCATCGTCGAGGCGGCGACCGAGCTCGTGCGCGACCGGACCTACGCCGCCCTGACCGTCGACGACGTGATGCGCACGGCCGGCTTCGGGCGCACGATCTTCTACCGGCACTTCGACGACCTCGCCGACCTCGTGATGCGCGCCGGCCGGGAGGCGATCGAGGAGCTCTACGAGGCCCAGCGCGTCTTCGCCGAGGCGCAGCCGGGCGACCCCCGCGACGTCGTGCGCCGGGCGATCGAGCCCGGAGTGGCGACCTTCGCCCGCCACGGGCCGCTGCTGCGCGCGATCAGCGAGGCCTCCGCCGTCGACGAGCAGATCGCCGCCGGGCAGGCGGCGCTGCTCGCCCGCTTCGACGAGCTCGCCGAGGCCGCGCTGCGCGCGATGCCGCGCTTCGCCGACCGGCCGCAGGCGGAGGTGGCCGAGACGGCGCGCGCGCTCAACCGGATGAACGTCGGATACCTGCGCGACGCGTTCGGCGCCGAGCCGCGCGTCTCTCCCGAGATCGCGACGCGGACGCTGACGGCGATCTGGGTCGCGGTCGTCGAGGGCTAGGCGGCATGGCGGTCGATCCCACCCAGGAGCAGCTCGCCGCGCTGGCCGAGCTCGCCGCGGGCGACGGCGGCGGGGAGGAGCTCGTGATGCTCAACCTCAACCGCTACCGCGAGCGGGCCGCCTACGCGGCGCCGCCGCCCGGCGGCGAGCCGGCCGACGTCACCGGCCGCGAGGCCTACGCGCGCTACGGCGCCGTCGCGCTGGCCACGCTCGGGCGCCTCGGCGCCGAGATCGTCTGGCACGCGCCGGCGACGCTGACCGTCGTCGGCGGGGAGGACGACGCCTGGGACGACGTGATCGCCGTGCGCTACCCGAGCGCGCAGGCGTTCCTCGACCTCGCGCTCGATCCGGAGATCGGCGTCGCGCTGGCCCACCGCACGGCCGGGCTGGAGCGCGCGACGATCCTGCGCTGCGACGTCCCGGTCTGACCGCGCCGCTCAGCGCGCGAGGAAGTCGCGCACCTGCACGAGCGTGCCGGGGCGTTGCGCGGTGTCGACGTCCCAGGCGCCGCTGGCCACGTCGCGGTGCGCGCGCCACGCGGTCAGGAAGGCGTAGGGATCGACGGCGGCGCCGTCCTTGGGGTGGATCTCGAAGTGGAGGTGCGGCGGCGTCGGCTCGGCGTCGCCGGTGTTGCCGACGTAGCCGAGCACCGTGCCGGCCTTGACCCAGCGGCCGGCGACCGCGGCGGGCGAGAAGGCCGAGAGGTGGGCGTAGAAGAAGGAGTCGCCGCCGGGCGCCTTGACCCACAGCCGGTTGCCCGAGATCGGCAGCGTGCCGACGCGGTTGAGGCGACCGGCGTGGACGGCGACGACCGGGGTGCCGAACGGGGCGAAGATGTCGTCGCCCTGGTGGGCGCCGATCTCCCGCGCCGCGCCGAAGCAGTCGCACGCCCGCGCGTGGCGCGAGAGCACGGGGAACGTGTAGTGCGAATCGGTCAGCGTCGGCTTGCGATGCGGCTTGGCCTTGTGGACCTTGGCCTTGGCCGGAGGCGTGGCCTTCGGCGCGGGCGTGGGCTTCGCGGTCGTCGCCTTGGGCGGGCTTCGGCGCCGGGGTGACGACCGTGCCCTTGGTCTTGCGCGGCGCCGTGGGCTTCGGCGCGGGCTTGGGCGCGCTGGCCCGGGCCTGGCCGATCACGACGACCGCGCCGGCCGGGTAGGAGTGGTAGGGGCGGGTCAGCGTGACGCGCAGGCCCGAGCTCTCGAGCGCGGCGACCGTGCCGTAGGCGCCGGCGGGGAAGCGCGCGCTGCCCGAGAGCGTCCCGATCCGCGAGCCGGCCACGACGAGGCCGGTGATCCGGCCGCCGGTCGCCGAGCGGCCGTTCTTCGCGCTCGCGCGCCAGCGCAGCCCGGAGGCGGTGACGAGGCCGTCGAAGGCGCTGATGCCGGCTCGTGCGCACCTCGGCCGCCGCGGTCGTCGCCGCGGCGCGCGCGGCGGCCGTGGCGTGGCCGGAGAGCGCGCCGCCGGAGAGCGTCGCGCTCGTCGTGCGGCGGCCGGAGCGCGACACGGCGACGCTGCCCCGCGTCCCCAGCGAGGAGGCGAAGGCGGTCGCGCTCGCCCGCGAGGACGCGGCGGCGCGAGCCTGGTCGTCGGTCCCGGCGGCCAGCGCCGCGGCCGCGATCGAGGCGGGGGCGGCGGCCACGAGCGCCGCCAGGGCGGTGGCGCGGCGTGCACGCATGCCCCGAAGTGTGGCAAAGCCACGCTGGCTGGCCGGCCAGCTAGAGTCGCTGCACATGAGCACCGCGTCGGCCCCGAAGGCCCTCCCGGAGGACCGCTCGCAGCGCATCGTCGCGGCCATGCGGGCCTGTGTCGGCGAGCACGGCGTCGCCGGCGCGACGTTCGACCGCGTGGCCCGCGAGGCGGGCGTCTCGCGGGGCCTGCTGCACTACCACTTCGGCACCAAGGAGCAGCTGCTGGCCGAGGCGCTGCGCCACGACTGCGCCGTCCGGATGGAGGCGCTCGAGGCCGCGCTGGCCGGCACGCGAACGCGCGACGACGTCCTCGACGTCCTCGTCTCCTCGCTCGAGGACATGGTCGAGCGCGACCCCGCCTTCGTGGCGAGCCTGTTCGAGCTCTTCGGCGTCGCGCGCCGCAACGAGGACATCGCCGTCGAGCTCGCCTCGCTGTCCCGCGGCGTGCGCGAGCACTTCGCCGGGCTGCTCGCCCGCGCGCAGGACGACGGCGTGCTCACGCTCGGCGCCGCGCCCGACGCCGTCGCCACCGTGCTGTTCGCGCTCGCGGACGGCCTGTGCTTCCGCCTGCTCTCCGAGCCCGGCGCGGACATGGGCGAGCACGATCGCCGCCGCGCGCCGCGCGGCCGGCGAGCTCGTCCGCGCGGCCTGACCCGAGCCCGATTCGGCGCTCTGGGTCACCGGCGCGGGTTAGTGTCGCGCCGTGAGGCGCACGGCGCTCGTGACGGTCCTGCTCGTGGCGCTCGGCGCCCTCGGCGCCGTACTGGCCGGAGGCGCCCGGTCGGCCGACCCGGCCGATCCGCGAGTTCGCCACCGCACAAGGCCGGCCAGCCCTTCCTGATCTCCCGTGGACCGGACGCGCGGCTGTGGTATTCGACCGGCTCCACGCGGGTCGAGGCGATGAGCACCGGCCGGGAGCCCGACGTCCTACGACGTCCCCGGACACGGCGGGCGGCACGGGCGGCATCGCGCTCGCGCCGGGCAACACCGTCGCGGTCGGGCAGGCCGGGTTCGGCAACTTCCCGAGCGGAGCGCTGAGCGAGGTCGCGGCGAGCGGCGCCGACCGCGCACGGGCCGTTCTCCACGCAGTCGGCGCCCAACCAGCTCACGGCCGGGCCGGACGGGAACGTCTGGTACACGGGCGACCGCTACGCGTGCAAGGTCGACCCCGACCCTCGACGCGACCAGAACTGCGCGACGCTGTCGGACAGCGACGTCGGCGGCCGACGGGCATCGCGACGGGCTCGGACGGCAACCTGTGGGTCGACCGAGCGGGTCGGGCGGCGCGATCGTCCGCGATCACCCCGAGCCTCGGCCACCAGGCGTTCCCGCTGCCCCGACGCCGGCAGCGGGCCCTACGGGATCACCGCCGGGCCCGACGGCGCGCTGTGGTTCACCGAGATCGCGGGCAACCGCATCGGGCGCATCACGACGATCGGGCGCCATCACGCGAGTTCGACGCTCCCGCACGCCGGCGTCGGACCCGATGGGGATCACGCAGGGCCCGGACGGCGCGCTGTGGTTCACCGAGAGCGCCGGGCAACCGCATCGGCCGGATCACCACCGCGGGGCAGATCACCGAGTTCACGATCCCGACGGCGAACGCCGGCGCGCGCGGGATCGTCACCGGCCCCGACGGCGCGCTGTGGTTCACCGAGGAGGACGCCGGCAAGATCGGGCGCCTCGTGCCCCGGCGGCAGCCCCGGCGCGCAGCCCGACGGCGCGCGTCGTGGCGTCGAGCACGACGCCGCAGCGCCGGCCGCCTCGTCGCGCTTCGACCCGATCGACCTCGGTGGCCGGCACCGGCGCGCATCACGAGGTTCGCCTACGACTTCGACGGCTCGGGCCGCTTCGTCAGGCCACGCTGCCCGGCCAGCGACGCCGGTCGCCTACAAGGTGCTTCGACTCGCCGGGGTCGCACGTGATCGTCGGCGTCCGGGTCACCGACTCGGCGGGGCGCACCGGCGACGACGCACGTCGCCGATCGACCGCGGTGCGCACGGAACGCGGCGTCGTCGCGACGCAAGGCCGACAGCCACGGTCTCGGCGCGATCAGCCAGTTCTGGTGCGGCGACCGCTCGGCGATCTCGCAAGGGCGAGCCTCGGCTACCTGCCCGAAGCTCTTCACCTCGGACGTCCACGCGGTCGGCGTCGACGTCACCCAGGGCGTCGTGCCCGACCCGCCCCGGCCGCCCGGCCTGGTCAGCGTGCTGCAAGGTCGGCGGCGATCCAAGTCTCGGCGCGCACGCGGCGGCGGAGCGCGGACCGTCAGCTTACCTGCTCAACAACGACCGAGCAGGATCCCGAGCGACGAACCGCATCACGTGGCTGCAGCGCTTCGGGACGACGGTCGTGCGCGTCTACGCCTCGTCGCTGCGTCGCGCCGAACGGCATCGAGCGTGCCGAACGTGCAGATGAAGCTCTACGGCTTCCGCGACGGCCACGACGCTGCCCGGGCAGCCCGCTGCTCTCGCAGACCGGGCCCGCTCGACGGTCCCGGTCGGCCCGCCGTTCACCACGCACGCGATGCGCATCGGCTACAGCCCGGTCAACGGCGCGATGCCCGGCCTTCACGTTCACGCTGCCCAAGGAGCTGGGTCGACGCCGAGGGGAACGTCGCGATGGCTGGCGGTGCCGCAGCTCGTCGGCCCGCGGCTCGACTCGCCAGTGCGACACGCTCGACGTGCAAGCTCGGCCAGCAGGCCGGCTCCGGCGACTTCCAGTTCTCCAACACCGGCCTGCTGATCGTGCGGACGGTCGCCATGACCGCGCAAGCGGGGACGCCGGCGCCTGCCCGAGCCCGGCCAGCGTGTTCGACGCGGCCGGCGAACGTCACGCCCACCGCGGTCCTCGCCTCGCCCTACCAGGCGACGGTCGACATCACGCCGATCACGAACTGCAAGGCCGGTGACAAGACGCAGCCGTGCACCGACCCCAACGGCTGGGTGACGGGTCAGATCGGCACTCTGGCTGTCGAACAACCCGCCGACGGTGGCCGACTCGTTCAAGGTGACGACGATCGGGGTGCACAAGGACCACGGCAGCGCCCAGGGCTACTCGGGCTGGCCCGGGGACCCCGGGCTGCTGCCCGAACCCGGCGGGCGCCCTGTGTGAGACGTCGACCAACAGCCCGGTCTCCCAGGTCGAGGTCAACCGGCCGCTGACGTCGGTCGGCCACGAGCTGCCAGCACGACCTCGGGCGCCCGCACGCCGACGACGCCACCTCGGGCTGCGGCGGCAACGGCGAGGGCAAGCCGGACTCGACGGGCCAGATGCTCTCGATCGGCCTCGACCGCCACGCCGAACTCCGGCGGGTCGCCGACCGACGCCGTACAAGATCCTCGCGCCGGGCCTGCCGGGGCAGCACGGCCAAGCTAGTACGACCTCATGTCCTACTGCGCCGAAACACCGCGCGAGGGCGACTCGTGGACGTCCTCGCACACGTGGGACGCGATCGCCAGCGACTGGATCTTCTACCTCAAGCGCCTGGCCGCAGAGCCGGCTGGCGCAGCTGCGCACCGACCCCGGGCAGCGTGCACGTGGCCGGTCTCGTCGAGCCCGGGAGCACGACGATCACGCAGGTCACACCACGTCACCGGGGCGGCCGCGCACGCGAGCGCGGCGCCGCAGACCTCGGCCGTCCACGCCCGCACGACGACGGCGGGCGGGAAGGTCGTGGCCGACGTGCCGCTCCACGTCACCCAGGGCCACCTCGACCACACCGGCGCCCACGGGCAAGAACAGCGAGACGCCGACGCTGGCCTTCGACGGCGTCGTGCCCGCGGCGAGCGCCAAGGCCCTGCAGATCGTCACGCCGCGGGCAAGGTCGCGGCCACGCGGACGCGCTCGGCCCACAAGCCGAAGGTCAAGCTGCTCGCGCCCCGAAGAAGGGAACGATCGGCAAGCGCTCGAAGGTGACCGTGAGCTGGCGCGCGTCGGACGCCGACGGCGGGTCGGCTGCTGACCGTCGATCGACTACTCGGCCGACGCCGGCCGCCACTGGCGGACCGTGCTCACGGACCAACGGCGGCGCCAAGACGGCCCGGCTGTCCGAGCCGCTACTTCACCGGCGCGCGCAACGCGCGGATCCGCGTCCGGGTCAACGACGGCTTCAACGCCGCGCGCCTCGACCTCCGGCCGGCTGCGCGCGCTCGGGCTCGAAGCCGTCGGTGCGGATCAACTCGCCGCGGTCGCCGGTCAGCGGTTCCTCAGCGACGCCGCCGTGCCGCTCTCGGGCAGCGCCTTCGACGACGCGTTCCGCGCGCTCACGGGCGCGCGCCTGGTCTGGTACGCCGGCAAGCGCCGGCTCGGATCCGGGCGCCTGACGGCGGCCCGCGACCTGCCGGCCGGGCCGGGTGACGCTGCGGCTCGTGGCCAAGGATCGCCACGGCCGGCGCGGCAGCGCGAGCGTGCGCATCCGCGTCACGCGCGGCGCGGCCGTTCTTCATCGGCCTGACCGCGCCCAAGCGGGTCTCGCGCTCGGCGCGCAGCGTCCGGCTGCGCCTGGCCACGAACGTGACCGCGACGCTCAAGGCCGGCGGCAAGCGCTACCGCGTGACCCGCCACCGCCGCTACGTGCGCGTGAAGATCAAGCGCGGCAAGAGCACGTTGGCACTGGCATTGAAGCTCGCCGCGCACGGGCGTGTGGCCAAGCGCACGCTGCACCTGCCGCGTTAGATCCACCTAGCATCTGGGCATGGCCCGCCACGTCCCCTCGCGCACGGCGCCGATGCCTCCCGCGCCGCTCCCGCCGGGCCGGACCGTCCGGTCCCGGACCGCGGGGAGGTCTTCCTGCGCGACACCGGCGGCGACGGCACGCCGCTGCTGCTCCTGCACGGCTGGACCGCCTCGGCCGACCTCAACTGGATCCGGGTCTACGCGCCGCTGGCCGAGGCCGGCTACCGGATCCTGGCCGTCGATCACCGGGGCCACGGTCGCGGGATCCGCTCGCCGCAGCCCTTCCGCCTGCAGGACTGCGCCGACGACGTCGCCGGGCTGCTCGGCGCGCTCGACCTGCGCGACGTGCTCGTGGCCGGCTACTCGATGGGCGGGCCGATCACCCAGCTGCTCGCGCGCGACCATCCCGAGCGCCTGCGCGGGATCGTGCTGTGCGCCACCGCCGCGCACTGGGGCGGCGTGCGGATGAAGGCGTTCTGGCGCGGCATGGCGCGCTGCGGCTCGTGCTCGGCCTCGCGCCCGAGGCGACCTGGCGGCGCGGCCTGCTCGCGCTGGGCATGCCCGACTCGGCCGAGACGAGCTGGGCCGCCGGCGAGCTCGTCCGCGGCTCGGCCCGCGACCTGGCCGAGGCCGGGCGCGAGCTCGGCCGCTACGACTCCCGCCGCTGGCTGGGGCAGATCTCCGTGCCCGCCGCCGTGGTCGTGACCTCGACCGACACCGCCGTCGCGCCGGGCCGCCAGCGCGGCCTGGCCGCCGCGCTCGGCGCGCCGACCTTCGAGGTCGCCGGCGACCACATGGTCGTCGCCGCCCGGCCCCAGGTCTTCGCCCAGCAGCTCGTCGCGGCGCTGGCCGAGGTCTCGGCCGCCGTGCCCGTCGCCGCCTGAGCGGGTACCGGCGACCATGCACGGTCACGCGCTCGAGCTGCTGATCCTTGCCCTGCTCGCGGGGACGGGGTCGCTGATCCTGCTCACGCTGTTCACCGAGGTCCCGTACCCGATCCTGCTCGTGCTCGGCGGGCTCGGGCTCTCGTTCATCCCGGTCGAGCACGTCGAGCTCGACCCCGACCTCGTCTTCCTGATCTTCCTGCCGCTGCTGCTCTACTCGGCGGCCTTCTTCACCAGCCTGCGCGACCTGCGCGCGAACCTGCGGCCGATCGGCCTGCTCGCGGTCGGGTTGGTGCTCGCGACGATGCTCGTCGTCGCCGTCGTGGCCCACGCGGTGATCCCCGGGATGTCGTGGGCGGCCGCGTTCGTGCTCGGCGCGATCGTCTCGCCGACCGACCCCGTCGCCGCCACCGCGATCGCCCGCCGCGTCGGGGCGCCGCGCCGGGTCATCACGATCGTCGAGGGCGAGGCGCTGATCAACGACGGCACCGCGCTCGTGCTCTACAAGTTCGCCGTCGCGGCCGCGGTGACCGGGTCGTTCTCGATCGGCGACGCCGGGCTGAACTTCGTCTACGGCGTGGCCGGCGGCGTGGCGATCGGCCTGGCCGTCGGCTGGCTGGTCTCCCAGCTGCGGCGGCGCATCGACGACCCGCTGACCGAGATCACGATCTCGCTGATCACCGCCTACTTCGCCTACCTGCCGGCCGAGCTCGCGGGCGCGTCGGGCGTGATCGCGGCGGTCACGACCGGCGTCTACCTCGGCTGGCGCTCGCCCGAGCTCCAGAGCCCGGCCACCCGCCTGCAGGCCTTCGCCGTCTTCGAGGTCATGCAGTTCCTGCTCAACGCCGCGCTGTTCATCCTCGTCGGGCTCCAGCTGCCGCTCGTCGCCGGCCAGCTCGCCGACGAGCCGGTCGGCCGCCTGGCGGTCGAGGTCGTCGTCGTGTCGGTCACGGTGATGGCGGTGCGCGCCGGCTGGGTCGTGCTCGCCTCGGTGGTGCCGCGGGCGATCGGCAACCGCCTGCGCGGCCATCTGACCCTGCCCGAGTGGCGCTCGCGGGCTGTGGTCGCCTGGACGGGGATGCGCGGGGCGGTGACGCTGGCGGCGGCGCTCGCGCTGCCGCTCAAGACCGACGGCGGCGACGACTTCCCCTCGCGCGACCTGATCGTCTTCCTCGCCTTCGCGGTCGTCGTCGTCACGCTCGTCGCCGAGGGGCTGACGCTGCCCTGGCTGATCCGCCGCCTGGGGGCGGTCGACGACGCCGACGAGACGCCCGAGCTCGAGGCGCGCCTGCGCGTGGCCGAGGCGGCGATCGACCGGATCGACGAGCTCGCCGGCGAGGAATGGGTGCGCGAGGACTCCGCCGAGCGGCTGCGCGGGCTCTACGTGCACCGCCGAAGCGCTTCGGCTCGCGCCTGGCCGGCGAGGAGCACGCGCAGGAGATCGAGGAGCAGACCGACGCCTACCGGCGCCTGCGGATCGAGGTGCTCGACGCCGAGCGCGAGACGCTCGTCGAGATGCGCTCGACCGGCGAGATCACCGAGGAGGTCATGCGCACGGTCGAGCACGACCTCGACCTCGAGCAGCGCCGGCTGGAGACCTGAGCCGCTCTCGGGTCGAGGACCCCAGGACCCTCGTCCGGATTTCGATCGCACCGGATATCGGCGCCGTTTACGCTGGCGACATGCCGGTCCAACCATCGGTCCTCAGCGACCCCAGCCGCCTGGCCGCGGTGGCCCGGACCGGGCTGCTCGGAGACGGGTCCGACCCGCTGTTCGACCGGCTGGCCCGGCTGGCCGCCCGCATGTTCGGCACGCCGGTCTCCTTCGTCGGGCTCGTCGCGCTCGACCGCGAGCGCTTCCTCGGGCAGGTCGGCCTCCCGGCCCGGATCGCCGAGGAGAAGGAGTTCCCGATCGAGATGGGCGTCTGCCGCCACGTCGTCGAGCGCGGGAGCGCGCTGATCGTCCGCGACGCGAGCGTCGACCCGGTGCTCTCCTCCTCGCCGCTGCTCGCGCTGTATCCGACCTTCGCCTACGCCGGCCTGCCGCTGCGCGTCAACGAGGAGGTGGTCGGCGCCTTCTGCGCCGTCGACACACAGCCGCGGGCGTGGACAGGCGACGCGCTGGCCGCGTTCGAGGACCTCGCGGCGATGGCCTCGGCCGAGCTCGAGCGGCGCACCGTGCTGCGCGAGGCCGAGCGCTCGCAGGAGCTCCTGGCCTCCCACCAGATCGCGCTGGCCGATCTCGCCGCCGAGCAGGGCGCGCTGCGCCGGCTGGCCGTCGCCGCCAACCACCACGCGGGCAGCGAGCTCTACGCGGCCGCCGCCGAGGAGGCGGCGCAGCTGGCCAACGCGCCGACCGCGCACGTCGTCCGGCGCCGTCCGGACGGCGAGCGCGCAGGTCGTCGGCGCCTGGCCGGACGACGCCCTGCTCGAGCTCGACCAGGAGCTCTGGCAGGAGCTGGCCGAGCAGCCCGATCGCCCGCACCGAGCGCGCCGCGGGCGCCGCGGTCGACCGCGCCGGCGCCCGCTGGGGCGCGATCCTCGTCTCGCTGGGGCAGGGCGGCCCCGAGCCGCGGCCCGGCCGCCTGCGGCGCGTCGCGAACCTCCTCGAGCTCGCGCTCGCCGACACCGGCCCGAAGATCTAGTCGGGCAGCGTCGCGACGAACGCGGCGAGCTTCTTCGGGTCGCGCAGCGGCGGCCCGTGGCCGAACACGGTGAGCGCCGGCTCGAGCGCGGCCAGCCGCCGCGCCGACTCGCGGTTGCGGGCCGGGTCCGGCGTGAAGAAGTCGGGCGGGGTGTGCAGCCCCGGCGGCCGGTCGTCACGTTCATGTTGTTGAGCACGTCGCCGGCGACGAGCACGCGGTCGGCCTCGCGCCAGAGCACGACGTGCCCGGGCGAGTGGCCGGGCGTCTCGAGCACCTGAAAGCCGGCGACCTCGTCGCCCTCGGCCAGGCGCCGCGGCGACGGGATGGGGCGGGCCCATCCAGATCGCTCGCTGGATCGCCGTGACCGGGGAGGCGGGCACCTGCGCGGTGAAGTCGCCGGTCTCGATCGCGTCCGCGTCGGCGGCGCCGACCGAGCAGCGGGCAGCCGTAGCGCTCGCAGATCGCGTGCGACGCGCCCTGGTGGTCGTGGATGGGCGTGGGTGAGGACGTGGGCCGAGAGCTCGCGGTTGCCGAGCTGCTTGATCAGCCGCCGGGCCGAGAGCTTGGTGGCGGCGTCGATCAGGACGTCGCCGGCGAGGTAGCAGTTGATCGCGTTCGGCAGGCGGCTGGAGAGATGCCAGAGGCCGGGCGCGAGCTGCTGCACGGCGGAGAGAGTCGCGCCTGCGCGCCGGCCCCGGGGCAGGGACCGGCGCGCAGATCACGGGGTCGTCAGGCGGCCGGGTGGGCCGAGCGACGCTTGGGCGCCAGCGCGAGGCCGGTGCAGAGGGCGACGGCCGCGACGGCGACGCCGCCGCCGATGCCGGCCGAGCCCCAGTCGAAGCCGTCGTCGGCCGTGGTCGACGAGACGACGACCGGGCCATGGGTGGCCTGGCGGTCGGCCAGCGGGTGGGCGACGTAGGCCTGGGCCTGCAGGGCGCTCTGGCCGGCGCCGTGGCCGCGCAGGTGCAGCGATGGATCGATGGGCGAGGCCGTGGCGACGGGAGCCGCGACGGTCAGGACGGCCAGCATCCCGGCGAGGGAGCGGGCGATGCGATGGGGGGACCGGTTGGACAGCATGTGGGCCTCCTCGAGGCGGTGGGTGGACGGCGTGGGTCGCTACCCGAGCGGGCGGGGCACGAACGGGCGCGGAGCCGGGACGTAGATGTGGACGACGGGCTGAGCGGCGAAGGAACGGACGAAGCGGCGGAACATGGGGGCCTCCTGGGCGGACGGACGGGGTACGAACGTCACTCTCCTCGCGCTCCGGGCCCCCGCACATCGGGCGGGTGCCCTATCCCTACGCCGCGGTGCGCCCTAAATGTTCGCCGCGTGCCGGCGCACCCAGCGCTCGGCGACCCGGCAGTTCGTCAGCAGCGTGGGCCAGTCGAGGTTCTCGACCGTGTCCGTCATCGCGTGGTAGTTCGAGGGCAGCTTGAGCGGCTCCTCCACCGAGGCCAGCGTGGCCACGCGGTAGCCCGCGCGCAGCGGGATCAGCGCGTCGGTGGCCAGCGTGATCTTGATGCCCGTCGAGGTAGCGGATGCCCTCCTCGCGCGCGGCGGCCTCGAGCGCGGCGACCGCGGCGGGCGGGTAGTCGCGCATCTTCAGCATCCCCTCGCCGGCCGGGATCGCGCGTCACGGGCGAGCCCATCGACTCGAGCACGAGGAAGTCGGTCGTCTCGGGCGGCAGCGAGGCGAAGTGGTCGCGCCCGAAGCCCTGCATGCCCTCCATGAACGACTCCTCCGAGCCGGTCGAGACGAGCAGGACGCGCACCCCGGAGACCGGCTCCTCGCGCAGCCGGCGCGCGACGTAGAGCAGTCCGGCCACGGCGGAGAGGTTGTCGTTGGCGCCCGGGGATGATCGGCGAGCGGCCGATGTCGGCCATCGCCACGGCGGTGCTCAGCCCGAACGCGGCGCCGAGGCGCGACAGGACCTTCGAGCGCAGGGCGGCGCCGGCGGTGACGAGCACCGGGCCGAGCCAGACGAGGGCCATGATCGGCGGGTGCCGGTCGCGGTCGAACGACTCGGGATTGCGGTCGTAGGCGTACTGGGGGATCTTCGGCGAGTAGACGATGCCGCAGTGCGCGGAGTCGTGGTGGGAGACGAGCACGAGCGTGCGCGCGGCGTCGCGATCGCCCGCCTCGGCGACGACGGTGTGGGTCGTGCGCTGGGGCAGCGCGCGGCGCCGGAACCACTGGCGCCCGCCGCTGACGTCGTCCCAGATCCCCGTGGCGCCGATCGAAGCCGAAGATCGAAGCGCGACGAGCCGGCGCAGCCCCGAGCCCGGCTTGCGGGCAAGCCACAGCGCGGCGAGCGCCGGCAGCCCGTTGAGCAGGCCGTTGGCGCCCCAGAACCCGCCCGTCGACGGGCGCCTGCTCGACGCGCGCCTCGCACCCCTCCTCGCGCAGGCGCTCGGCGATCCACTCGGCGGCGCGCCGCTCGCCCTCCGAGGCCGAGGAGCGCTCGAAGAGGTGAGGTAAAGGAGCCCCTCGCGGAGCTCCGCGGTCAGGCGGTCTTCGGAGACTCCCACGGGCTCCTCAGCCGGCGTTCGAGCTCGTCGCCGACCTCGTCGATCGCGATGCGCTCCTGCGCGAGCGAGTCGCGGTCGCGCAGCGTGACCGTGCGGTCCTCGAGCGTCTGGTGGTCGATCGTCACGCCCCACGGCGTGCCGATCTCGTCCTGGCGGCGATAGCGCTTGCCGATCGAGCCGCCCTCGTCGTACTCGGCGCTCATCCGCTGGCGCAGGTCGTCGAAGACCTCCCGAGCGACTTCGGGCTGGCCGTCCTTGCGCACGAGCGGCAGCACGGCGACCTTGACCGGGGCCAGGCGCGGGCTGCAGCCGCAGGACCGTCCGCGTCTCGTTCTCCAGCTCCTCCTCGTCGTAGGCGTCGACGAGGAAGGCCAGCGTCGCGCGGTCGACGCCCGCGGCGGGCTCGATCACGTGCGGGACGTAGCGCTCCTTGGTCTGCGTGTCGACGTACTCGAGCTTCTCGCCGGAGTACTCCGCGTGCTGCTTGAGGTCGAAGTCGCCGCGGTTGGCGATGCCCTCGAGCTCCGACCAGCCGATCGGGAAGAGGTACTCGACGTCGCTGGTCTCGCTCGAGTAGTGCGAGAGCTCGTCGGCGTCGTGCGGGCGCAACTTGAGGTGGTCGCGGCGGATCCCGAGGTCGACGTACCACTCGAAGCGCGCCTCGGTCCAGTGCGCGAACCAGTGGTCGGCCTGGTCGGGCGGGACGAAGAACTCCATCTCCATCTGCTCGAACTCGCGGGTGCGGAAGATGAAGTTGCCGGGCGTGATCTCGTTGCGGAAGGACTTGCCGATCTGGGCGATCCCGAAGGGCGGCTTCTTGCGCGAGAACTGCAGGTAGTTCTTGAAGTTGACGAAGATCCCCTGCGCGGTCTCGGGGCGCAGGTAGGCGACCGAGCCCTCCTCCTTGACCGGCCCGATCGTCGTCTCGAACATCAGGTTGAAGTCGCGCGCCGGGGTGAGATCGCAATCGGGCGTCTCACCTGGATGCTTGGACGGCTTCTGGCCGCAGGCCGACGTCGTCGAGGTGGTCGGCGCGGAAGCGCAGCTTGCAGGTGCGGCAGTCGACGAGCGGGTCGGTGAAGCCGGCGAGGTGGCCCGAGGCCTCCCACGTGCGCGGGTGCATGATGATCGCCGCGTCGAGCGCGACGACGTCGTCGCGCTGCTGGAGCATCGCCCGCCACCAGGCGTCCTTGACGTTCTGCTTGAGCAGCACGCCGTAGTGGCCGTAGTCGTAGGTCGAGCCGATCCCGCCGTAGATCTCCGAGGACGGGAAGACGAAGCCGCGCCGCTTGCACAGCGACACGATCTTCTCCATGGTCACGACGTCGGGCACACGGCGCAGACTATTGCCGCCGGGCCAATAAAGTCCCTCGCCGTGCCGATCTACGAGTACCGCTGCGAGAACGGGCACCTCTTCGAGGTGATGCAGCGCATGACCGACGATCCCGTGACCGAATGCGAGGTGTGCGGCGCCCCGGTCCAGCGCGTGCTCCACCCCGTGGCCGTGCACTTCAAGGGCAAGGGCTTCTACAACACCGACTACGGCACGAAGAAGCGCCAGCGCGAGCTCAAGGCCGCCGGCGAGGGCACGAGCTCGAGCTCGGGCTCGCGGTTCGACTCGTCCTCGGGCGACTCCTCGTCGGGCGGCGACTCAGGCAAGAAGGACTCGGGCTCCTCGTCCTCGGGCGGGGACTCCGGCTCGTCGTCCTCGAAGAGCGACGGCTCTTCGAGCACGACCAAGAAGAGCGACTCCTCCGGCTCCTGATGACGCCGCGCCAGGTGGCGCTGCTCGGGAGCCTGGCGGCGATCTGGGGCTCCTCCTATCTGCTGATCAAGTACGCCCTGCGGGGGTTCTCTCCCGCCGAGATCGTCTGCGTGCGGGCCGCCGGCGCCGCGCTCGTGCTCTGGCCGCTGTGCCGCTGGCGCGGCGGCGAGGCCCGCGCCGCGCTGCCCGACATCCGCCGCCGGCCGCTCGTCGCGCTGGGCCTGGGCGCGATCGCCGTGGCGGCGCCCTTCCTGCTCATCTCCTTCGGCGAGCGCGAGGTGCCCTCGGGCCTGACGGCGATCCTGATCTCTCCGTCGCCCATCTTCGTGGCGCTGTTCGCGCCGGCGCTCGACACGAGCGAGCGGTTGCGCGGGGTGCAGTGGCTCGGGCTCGGGGCCGGCCTGGCCGGGGTGGCGGTGCTCGTCGGCGTCGAGTCGGTCTCGTCGCTGTCGCAGTTCCTCGGCGCCGTGGCCGTCCTCGGCGCCTCGGCCTGTTACGCGCTCGGGTCGTTCGTGGTCAAGGGCGCCTACCGCGGGATCCCGTCGCTGGTCGTCAGCACCTTCTCGGTCACCGCCGCCGCCGTGCTGACGCTGCCGGTCGCGATCGCGACGGCCGAGCCGCACGCGCCCGGACTCGGGCCGGTGGCGGCGCTGGCGGCGCTGGCCGTCGTCCACACGGGCCTCGCGCTGCTGATCTTCTACACGCTGATCTCCGAGGTCGGCGCGGGGCGCGCGAACCTCGTCTCCTACCTCGCGCCGCCGTTCGCGCTGGCCTACGGCGCGGTCTTCCTCTCCGAGTCGATCACGGTCGCCGCCATCGCCGGCCTCGTGCTGATCCTCTCCGGCGTCACGCTGGCGTCGCGGCGGCCGCAGCCTCCGCCTGAAGCCGCGCCGGTCGCGACGAGCTAGCCCTTGAGGAAGGTCTCGACGGCCTGGCTCTTGGTCGCCGAGTCGACGGTCAGCCCGGCGCCGCCGTCGGGCAGCGTCTCGACCCCCGTGGGCTTGAGCACCCTCGGCTCGGGGTTACCGCCCGCGGCGACGCTGCCGGCGAGGGCGAGCAGCGAGAACCCGCCCATGTCGGTGCGGATCACCTTCGGCGCGCGCCAGGAGACCCAGGGCAGGTGGAAGAACGTGCGGATCGAGGTCATGCGGTCCTTCATCGCGCTGAAGACCTGCTGCTGGCGCTTGGCCCGGTCGAGGTCGTTCTCGTTGGGCCGGCAGGAGTTGTGGCGGACTCGTGAGTAGGCCAGGGCCTTGCGCCCGTTCATGTGGTGGGTGCCGGCCTTGAAGTCGATCGTCACGCCGCCGTTCTTGTCGCCGCCGTTGACGAGGTCGTGCACGCAGCCGGTCTTGACGTCGACCCCGCCCAGCGTGTCGATGAACTTCGGGAAGTTCGTGAAGTCGACCTCGACCACGTGGTTGATGTCGATGCCGAGGAACTGCTTGACCGTCTTGACCGTCAGCGCCGTGCCGCCGAAGGCGTAGGCCGCGTTGATCTTGTTGCGCCCGCGGCCGGGGATGTCGACCACGGTGTCGCGGGGGATCGACAGGCGCGAGGAGGCGCCGCCGCCCACGCGCATGAGCATGATCGAGTCGGCCCGGGGCGGCCCGGCGTTCGCGCCCGGCTCCTTCGAGTTCTTCGGGCGCTGGTCGGTGCCGAGGACGAGGATCGTGCTCTTCGAGAAGGCCGGGACGCCACCGCGAGAGCTCGGTCTTGGCGCCGTCGGAGATCTTGCCCTTCTCGAGCTGGGCCGAGAGCAGGAACAGAAGCAGCGACAGCAGCAGCCACCCGGCGACGACCAGCGCGATCCACTTGATCACGCGACCGGGCGTGACCGCGCCGCGCTCGCGCCGGACCTTCGGCTGACGCGGGTCGCGCGCGCCGCGGGCCGTCGCCGCGGTCGCGGTCGAAGTCCTCGTCGCCCCCGCCGCCGCGCAGCTTCGCCAGCGGGTTGCGCGGCCGCGAGCGGTAGACCTTGTAGTCGGGCGGTTCCTCGGGCGGCGCCATTGTCGGCGGCAGGCTACAGTCCGCCCCCGTGTCGGCTCCGTCCACCGACTCTCTCGTCGTCGGCGTGGACCTCGGCGGCACCAAGCTCCTCGCAGCCGCGGTGGGCCGCGATCTGGCCGTCCATCACCGGGCGCTGCGCGGCTCGGCGGGCGTTCCCCAGGCCGAGCTGCTCGACCTCTGCGTCGAGGCCGTCCAGGAGGCGATCGCCGAGGCGCCGGGGGAGGTCGAGGGCGTCGGCTTCGGGATCCCGTGCCTGATCGACCAGCACAACGGCATGGCCCTGATGGCGGTCAACCTCGACCTGATGGACGTCCGCTTCCGCGACGTCATGGCCGAGCGCATCGGCCTGCCGGTGTGGGTCGACAACGACGCCAACGTCGCCGCGCTGGCCGAGCACCGCTTCGGCGCCGCGCGCGGCACCAACGAGGCCGTCGTGCTGACCATCGGGACCGGCATCGGCGGCGGCCTGATCCTCGGCGGGCGCCCCTACCGCGGCTCGGTCGGCGCCGGCGCCGAGCTCGGTCACCTCGTGATCGACCTCGATGGCCCGCGCTGCCAGGGCAACTGCCCCAACTACGGCTGCATGGAGGCCGTCGCCTCGGGGACCGCGATCGCCACGCTCGGCAAGGAGCTCGCCGGTGAGCGGCCCGACTCCGGCCTGGGCCAGGCGCTGGCCGACGGCCAGGAGATCACCGGCTCGCTGGTCACCGAGCTCGCCCACGACGGGGACGAGACGGCGGTCGACGTGCTCAAGGAGATCGGCCGTCGCCTCGGCGCCGGGATCTCCGGCCTCGTCAACGTCTTCAACCCCGAGGTCGTCGTGATCGGCGGCGGGGTGATCGCCGCCGGCGACCTGCTGCTCGAGCCGGCGCGCCAGGAGATGGCCCGCCGCGCGCTGCCGCCGCTCGTCGACCTCGTGAAGATCGTCCCCGCGCGCTTCAAGGCCGAGGCCGGGATGCTCGGCGCCGCCGCCCTCGCTTTCGACGGGCTGGAACAACTGGCTGCTCAGTGAGCGGCCGGCTCGTCGTCTGCCCGACGCCGATCGGCAACCTCGAGGACGTCACCCTGCGCGTGCTCGCCGCGCTGCGCGAGGCCGACGTCGTCGCCTGCGAGGACACCCGCCGCACGCGCACGCTGCTCGAGCGCTTCGGCGTGACCGCCTCGCTGGTCTCCTACCACGAGCACAACGAGCGCTCGCGCGCGGTCGAGCTCGTCGAGCGGATGCGCGGCGGCGCGACCGTCGCGCTCGTCTCCGACGCCGGGATGCCGCTCGTCAGCGACCCGGGCGCGATCCTCGTCGAGGCCTGCGTGGCGGCCGGCCTGGCCGTCGAGGTGCTGCCCGGCCCGTCGGCGGCGCTGGCCGCGCTCGTCGCCTCGGCGCTGCCCGCCGAGCACTGGCGCTTCGCGGGCTTCCTGCCGCGCAAGGCCGGCGAGCTGCGCACGCTGCTCGCCTCGTCGGTCGAGGAGACGCTCGTGGCCTTCGAGTCGCCCAAGCGCATCGGCGCGTCGCTCGCCGTCCTCGCCGAGCTCGAGCCCGGCCGCCCGGCCGCGGTCTGCCGCGAGCTGACGAAGATCCACGAGGAGGTCGTGCGCGGGACGGCGGCCGAGCTCGCCGCGCGCTACGCGGACGCCGCGCCCAAGGGCGAGGTCGTGCTCGTCGTCGGTCCCGGCACCTCGGCCGGCCCCGATCTCCTTCCGGCCGTCGCCGCGGCGCAGCGGCTCGTCGAGTCCGGCGCGCGGCCGCGGGTGGCCGCGAGCGTGGTGGCCGAGCTGACCGGAAGCGCGACCAACGCGATCTACGAGGCGCTGCACGAGCGATAGCCCGCGCTGCTAACTTATAACCGAATGGTTGTAAGTACGGACGAGACCGCCCGGACAGACGCCCTCTTCCACGCGCTGGCCGACCCCACGCGTCGCGACATCCTCGCCGCCGTGCTGCAGGACGAGCACTCGGTCTCCGACCTCGCACGCCGCTACCCGATCAGCTTCGCGGCGGTGCACAAGCACGTCGGCGCGCTCGAGCGAGCGGGACTGGTCACCAAGACCCGCCACGGCCGCGAGCAGCGCGTGCGCGGCGACTCCATGACGCTGCGCTCCGCCCACCGCCGGATCGACGAGCTCGAGGCGGTGTGGCGCGGGCGCGTCGACCGCATCGAGGAGATCCTCGCCGAGCCGCAGGGAGGAGCGCCGGGATGCCCGTGACCGAGGTCGTCCGGGATCCGGACGCCCTGACCCTGACCGTGACCGCGAGGTTCGACGCGCCGATCGAGCGCGTCTGGCAGGTCTGGAGCGACCCGCGCCAGCTCGAGCGCTGGTGGGGGCCGCCGGACTTCCCCGCGACGGTCACCGAGCACGAGCTGGTGCCGGGCGGCGCCGTGGCCTATTTCATGACCGGCCCGGACGGCGTTCGGCACGGCGGCTGGTTCGGCGTGCGCGCGGTCGACGCGCCGCGCGCGCTCGAGGTCGAGACGGCCTTCGCCGACGCGGACGGCACCCCGCTGCGCCACGCGGGGACGGCGACGATGCGGGTGACGCTCTCCGAGGTGGCGGGCGACGGCACGCAGATGGTCATCGCCACGGCGTGGGACAGCCCGGAGGCGATGGAGCAGATGCTCGCGACGGGCATGGAGGCCGGCCTGGCCGCCGCCGCCGGACAGATCGACGCGCTCCTGGAGGCATGAGGGCAGAACGCGACACGACCGACGCCCGCTGGACGGCGCTCTACGTGCTGTGCGCCGGCGTGCTGATGATCGTGCTCGACGCGACCATCACGAACGTCGCCCTTCCGTCGATCCAGGGCGACCTCGGGTTCTCCGAGAGCGGTCTGGCCTGGGTGGTCAACGCCTACCTGATCCCGTTCGGCGGGCTGTTACTGCTCGCCGGGCGCCTCGGCGACCTTCTCGGCCAGCGCCGCGTCTTCCTCATCGGCCTCGCGGTCTTCACGGCGTCGTCGCTGCTGTGCGCCGTCTCGCAGACGCAGGGGATGCTGGTCGTCGCGCGCTTCGTCCAGGGGGCGGCCGGCGCCATGGCCTCCGCGGTCGTCCTCGGAATGATCGTGACGATGTTCCCCGAGCCGCGCGAGCAGGCCCGGGCGATCGGCTTCTACGGCTTCGTGGCCTCGGCGGGCGGCTCGATCGGGCTGATCGCCGGCGGCGCGCTGACCGAGGCCATCAACTGGCACTGGATCTTCGCCATCAACGTCCCGATCGGGATCGCGACCGCGTGCCTGACCAGGCGCCTGGTCGAGGCCCGGCCCGGGCTGGGGCTGGCGGCGGGCGCGGACCTGCTCAGCGCGCTGCTCGGCACGACCGGCCTGATGATCGGCGTCTACGCGATCGTCGGCATCTCCGAGGTCGGCTGGGGTGATGCCCGCACGCTCGGCCTCGGCGCCGTCTCCGTCGTCCTCCTGGTCGTGTTCGTGGCTCGCCAGGCCCGCATCGAGAACCCGCTGGTGCCGTTGCGCCTCTTCCGTTCGCGCACCGTCACCGGCGCCAACGTCGTGATGGGGCTGACCGTGGCCGGGATGTTCGCGATGTTCTTCCTCGGCGCGCTCTACCTCCAGCGCGTCCAGGGCTACAACCCGCTCCAGGTCGGCCTCGCGTTCCTGCCCTCCACGCTGGTCATGGGAACGATCTCGCTGCGCTACACCGAGCGGCTGATCACCCGCTTCGGTGCCCGCGACGTGCTGCTCCCCGGCGTCGTCGGCATCGGCCTCGGGCTCCTGCTCTTCGCCCGCACGCCCGTCGACGGCGACTACCTGGCCGACGTGCTCGCGCCCGTGTTCCTCATCGGCCTCGGGGCGGGCCTCGCCTTCCCGTCGCTGTTCACGCTGGCCATGTCGGGCGCCTCGCCGGAGGATTCCGGGCTGGCCTCCGGCATCGTCAACTCGACGACGCAGGTCGGAGGCGCGATCGGCCTGGCGGTGCTCGCGACGGTGTCGGCGAGCCGATCGGACGCGCTGCGCGCAGCGCACGCGAGCGGCGCCGCGGCGCTGAACGGGGGCTACCACGTCGCGTACTTCGCCGGCGCGGGGCTCGCGGCCGGCGCGCTCGTCGCGGCGCTCGTGCTCCTGCGCCCCGACCGGGCGACGGAGGAGACCGGCGAGACCGAGTACGCCCGCGCCTGAGCGGCGCCCGACCCAAGGAGAGCAGCATGTCCGTGACCTACACCTTCGACGTCTTCTCGACCCTGGACGGCTTCGCCTCCTACACCGCCGCCGGCGACTGGGGCGGGTACTGGGGCAAGCAGGGCCCCGAGCTGCTCGACCGCCGCCGCGCGACCTACGAGGCGGAGCAGCGGATCGTCTTCGGCCCCGGCACCTTCACCCAGTTCGCCACCATGCTGGATTCCAACGACGAGGAGATGGTGGTCGACGACTGGAACATGCGGATGCGGGCCATGCCGACGACGGTGATCTCCTCCACGCTCGAGGGGCCGCTCAACTGGCCGGACGCGACCGTCGAACGGGGGGATGCCGTCGACGTCGTCGCCCGGCTCAAGGAGGAGTCGGAGCTGCCGCTGCGCTCGCACGGCAGCCTCTCGATGAACCGGGCGCTGATGGCCGCGGGGCTGGTCGACCGCGTCCACCTGACGGTCTTCCCCGTGATCACCGGTCAGACGGGTCAGGAGCCGATATTCGGCGGGGCGGCCGACTTCGACCTCGAACTGCTCGAGTCCCGCACCCTCGACGTGAGCACGCTGGAGCTCGTCTACAAGCCGACCCTGCACGCGTAGAAGGTCGGGCGTCCGGGTCAGGCCTTCGCCGGCCGCGGCGTGGGCAGCGGCTTGAGGCGGGCCTCGATCTCCGCGCGGCGCGGCTCGAGGAACGGCGGCAGGGCGACCTGCTCGCCGAGCGTCGCGAACTCCTCGTCCGCGGTGAAGCCCGGGCCGCGCGTGGCGAGCTCGAAGAGCACGCCGCTGGGCTCGCGGAAGTAGACCGAGCGGAAGTAGAAGCGGTCGATCACCGGCGTCGCGTGGGCGTGACCGTCGAGCGCGCGCTCGCGCCAGGCGTCGAGCTCGTCGAGGCCGACCGACCAGGCGACGTGATGCACGGTCCCGGCGCCGGGGCGCGCGCGCTCGGCCGGCGGCGCGTCGGCGAGGTAGAGGCCGCCGCGCTTGCGCGCCGCGGGCCTCCCAGCCGCCGTCGCGCGGCGTGAAGCCCAGCGCGTCCTCGACGAGCGGGCGGGTGTGCTCGGGCGCGGACAGGTAGGCGCGCACGCCGTGGAAGCCCTGGAGCGCGTGCTCGGCCGGGACCTCGGGGTGGTCGGCCACGAGCGGCGCGTCGGGGACGTCGACGACGAGCAGCTCGTGCTCGAGGCCGTCGGGGTCGGCGAAGTGCAGCCCGCCGTCCTCGGTGCGGTCGGTGGCCACGCCCTCGTCGCCGAGCCGCGCGGCCCAGAAGTCCTGCGCGGCGGGCGAGCCGACGCGCCAGAGGATGCGGTGGACCATGCCGTCGCCGGGACGACCCTGGGGCAGGCCCTCGTAGTCGAAGAACGTCAGGTCGGCGCCGGGCGAGCCCTGCTCGTCGGCGTAGAAGAGGTGGTAGGCGGTCGGGTCGTCCTGGTTGACGGTCTTCTTGACCATCCGCAGCCCGAGCACCCGCGTGTAGAAGTCCACGTTGCGTGGCGCGTCGGCCGTGATCGCGGTGATGTGGTGGATGCCCTCGAGCTGCATGTCGTCCCCTCGTCCTCCGTGTGGATCGTTGCGCGTGCAATTACTTTATCACGGATACGTTCCCGCCTGTGACTTCTACTCCCTCGCTGACGCTCCATGTGCTTCCGCCGTCGCATCCCTGCATGACCGCCGAGGCGGCGCTGCGCCGCAAGGGCCTCGAGTACGAGAAGATCGACCTGCAGCCCGGCAAGCACAACGCCGCGATGGAGGAGCTCTACGGGGAGGGGAAGACGACCGTCCCCGGTCTGATGGTCGACGGCGAGCCGGTGCACGGCTCGCGGCCGATCCTCGAGCGCCTGGAGCAGCTCGTCCCCGAGCCCGCGCTCTACCCGCCGACCGCGCCGACGCGGTGCGCGCGGCCGAGGCGTGGGGCGACGACGAGCTGCAGGACCTCGGCCGCCGGCTGCCGTGGGGCGCCCTGCACTTCCGCCCCGAGTCGATGGGCACGCTGGCCGGGCGGCGATCCGCTCGACGGACCGGGGACGGACTTCGCCATGCGCTACGTGCACGCGTCGTGGAAGTACCACGGGATCACCTGCGAGCGGCTCGATCGGCGACCTGGCCGGCCTGCCCGAGAAGCTCGACCGGGTCGACGCCTTCGTCGCCGACGGGGTGATGGGCGGCGACGAGCCGACGGCGGCCGACTTCCAGATCGGCGCCACGCTGCGCGTGCTGCTGCTGCTCGGCGACCTCGAGGAGCTGATGGCCGACCGGCCCGGCACGGACGTGGCGATGCGCTGGTTCCCGAACTACCCGGGGCACATCCCGGCCGGGGCGTTCGCCGCCGGCTGGGTTCCGTCGCGCGGCTGACGGAGTTCGTGACGGAAGTGCGCCGGTTCGGCGCCGGATGTGCGCCGGCGAGCCGTTCGCCGCGGCCGGCGCGAGAGCATCGCGGGCATGCGCGTCCTGCTCGTTCTGCTCCTCGGGATCGGCCTCGCCGCCGCGGTCGCGGCGCCGGCCGCCGCGGGCTGGCGCCCGCCGGTCGGCGGGCCGGTCGTCGCGCCCTACGCCCACGTCCGCGGGTCGTTCGCGCGGGGTGAGCGCCGGGGGGTGCGGTTCGCCGCGCGCCCCGGGGCGGTGGCGCGCGCGCCGTGCGGCGGTCGCGTGACGTGGGCGGGAGCGGTGGGCTCGGTCGGGCCGGGCGTGGCGGTGCGCTGCGGCGCCCTGAGCGCCACCGTGACCGGCCTGGCCTCGCTCTCCGCCAAGCGTGGGCGCGTGGTCAGGCCCGGCGCCGTCGTCGGCCGGGCGGGCGCGGCCGGGCTGGGTGCAGCTCGGCGCGCGGCGGCCCGGTCCGCGCGACGGCTATCTCGACCCGCTGGGCCTGATGGGCCCCGACACGGTGCCGGCGCTGCCGTCCTGGCGGCGTACGCCCCGCCGTTCGCGGCCGCCCGGGTGGCGCGCCGGCGCGCGTGCCCGCCGGCGCGCCGGTGCACGCGAGCCGGGTCGCGGCGCCGCGACCGGTGACCTGGCCGCTCGCGCTCGGCGGGTCGCTGGCGCTCGTGTGCGCGCTGCTCGGCGGGGCGCGGCGCTACGCCGGGGCGTACCGGTTGCGCCGCGTGCGCCGGAAGGCGCCCTGGTTCGCGCCCTCGCGGAGCGCGCGGGAAAATGCGCCCGGCCCCCAGTAGCGACAGCCGACGAGATCGCCGAGCTCCTTGCGCCCGAGCTCGCCGTTCTCCTCGAGCGCGCGGCGGATCACGTCGATCCACTCCTCGAGGTCGGGGTCGTCCGCGCTCCGGCTCGACGAGCTCACCGACGGGCTCCAGCCCGTGATCGAGTCGCTCGGGCCCAGGCGCCAGCGCCGCCGGCGCGGAGCGGGCCCGCTGCTTCCGCCCGTGGAGCTCATGCCGCACCTCCCGCCGGCTCGGCCTCGGTACTGGATCCGGACTCGGCGTCCTGCGCGGTCAGCGGCTTGGCCACCGCCTCGAGGTCCTTGCCCGCGGCCTCCACGCCGAGGAAGATCGCCACGATCCCGGCCAGGATCATCAGCGTCGCGCCGAGCCCGTAGCCGATCAGCATGTTCGAGGGGTCGTCCTTGGTCGCGCCCTCGATCAGCTTGCCGAAGAGCAGCGGCCCGGTGATGCCGCCCGCCGCGGTGCCGACCGCGTAGAAGAACGCGATCGCCATCGCGCGCGTCTCCATCGGGAAGATCTCGGAGACCGTGAGGTAGGCGGCGGAGGCGCCGGCCGAGGCGAAGAAGAAGATCACGCACCAGGCGATCGTCATCGTCGTGGCGTTGAGCGAGCCGGCGTTGAACAGGAACGCCGTGATCCACATCAGCACGCCCGAGGCGATGTAGGTGCCGGCGATCATCGGCTTGCGCCCGACGGTGTCGAAGAGGCTGCCGAGGAGCAGCGGGCCGGCGAAGTTCCCGAGCGCGAAGGGAACGATGTACCAGCCCACCGACTGCGCGCTGACGCCGAAGAACTTGTCGAGCACGAGCGCCTGCGTGAAGAAGACGGCGTTGTACAGGAAGGCCTGCCCGATGAAGAGCGAGAGGCCGAGCACCGTGCGCTGCGGGTAGAGCTTGAAGACGGTCTTGGCGATCGTCCCGAAGCCGATCGCCTTGCGCTGGCGAACCTTGATCGACTTGCGCGGCTTGCGCAGTTCCTGCCCGGTGTCCTCGACGACGTCGTGCTCGATCGACTGCACGAGCTTCTCGGCCTCCTCGTCGCGGCCGTGGATGAACATCCAGCGCGGGCTCTCGGGCACGTAGCGGCGCACGATCAGGATCCCGACGGCGAGGACGGCACCGAGGCCGAAGGCCAGGCGCCAGCCGACGTTGGCGTTGAACAGGTTGGGATCGAGCAACGGCACCGAGAGGACGCCGCCCGCCGCCGTGCCCAGCCAGAACGAGCCGTTGATGATCAGGTCGGTGCGCCCGCGCACGCGGGCGGGGATGAGCTCGTCGATGGCCGAGTTGATCGCCGCGTACTCGCCGCCGATGCCGGCGCCGGTGAAGAAGCGGGCGATCCCGAAGGCGAGGAACGACGTCGTGAAGGCGGTCGAGAGCGTGGCGACGATGTAGAGCGCGAGCGTGAGCATGAAGAGCTTCTTGCGGCCCAGGCGGTCGGTCAGCCAGCCGAAGAACAACGCGCCGAGGCAGGCCCCGGCCACGTAGATCGCCGCGGCGCTGCCGACCTGGCCCTGGGTCAGCTCGATGCCACTGCCCTTCTCGGTCAGGCGCGAGCCGATCGCGCCGACGATCGTCACCTCGAGGCCGTCGAGCACCCACACGGCGCCGAGCCCGATCACGACCAGCCAGTGCCACTTGGCCCACGGCAGGCGGTCCATCCGCGCGGGGATGTCGGTCTCGACGGTGCGCAGCTCGACGGTGTCAGCCATGGGCTCCTCCTTGCCTCCGGGGTGGTGCAGCGCCACCGTCCTACCCCCGTCGAGCACCGCGCACGCGCCCATCAATAGCCTGGAAAGGACGGTGCCCTTCTACGTCACGACGCCCATCTACTACGTCAACGCGTCGCCGCACCTGGGCCACGCCTACACGACGCTGGCCGCCGACGTCCTGGCCCGCCATCACCGCCAGCGCGGCGAGGAGGTCTTCTTCCTCACCGGCACCGACGAGCACGGCGAGCCGGTCGCCCAGGCGGCCGAGCGCGAGGGCGTCACGCCGCGCGAGCTGGCCGACCGCAACGCCGAGCGCTTCAAGGCGCTGGCGCCCGTGCTCGGCGCCTCCAACGACTTCTTCATCCGCACCTCGGATCCCGAGCACGAGGCCAAGGTCCAGGAGATCCTCCAGCGCGTCCACGACAACGGCCACGTCTACCGCGGCACGTACACCGGCTGGTACTGCCCGCGCTGCGCCGACTTCAAGTCCGAGGGCGAGATCGGGCCCGGCAACACGTGCCTGATCCACGAGATCGAGCTCGACTGGGAGGAGGAGGACAACTGGTTCTTCCGCCTGTCGGCCTTCCAGGAGCCGCTCGAGAAGCTGTTCGCCGAGCAGCCGGACTTCGTGATGCCGTCGATCCGCTTCAACGAGGCCAAGGCGTTCCTCGACCGCGGCCTGCAGGACGTGTCGCTGACCCGCGCGCGGCTGCGCTGGGGGGTGCAGGTCCCGTGGGACCCCGAGCAGGTCTTCTACGTGTGGTGGGACGCGCTGCTGAACTACTTCACCGCGTTGTCGTACGCCCGCCAGGGCGAGGATCTCGACCGACACGTTCTGGCCGGCGACCTACCACCTGATCGGCAAGGACATCCTCAAGTTCCACACGATCTACTGGCCGGCGCTGCTGATGGCGGCCGACCTGCCCGTGCCCGAGCACGTCTTCGTCCACGGCTTCCTGCTCATGGGCGAGAAGAAGATGTCCAAGTCGCTGGGCAACGTGCTCGATCCCTTCGAGGCGATCGACCGCTACGGCTCCGACGCGCTGCGCTACTACTGCTTTCGCGAGGTCTCCTTCGGCGCCGACGGCTCGGTCTCCGCCGCCGGGTTCGAGGCCCGCTACGACACCGAGCTCGCCAACGAGTACGGCAACCTCGCCTCGCGCACGCTGGCGATGATCGCCCGCTACCGCGACGGCGTCGTCCCCGAGGCCGAGCTCGACCCGGTGCTCGTCGCCGACTTCGACGGCGTCGCCGACGAGGTCGCCGACCTCTTGTCCCGCGCCGAGCTGACCCACGCGCTCGAGGCGACCTGGAAGCGCGTGCGGCGGCTGAACCGCTACGTCGAGGAGCGCGAGCCGTGGAAGCTCGCCAAGGACGACGGCGCCGCGGCCGAGCTCGACGGCGTGCTGCGCTCGCTGGCCGAGGGGCTGCGCACCGTCTCGGTCCTCCTGCACGCCTACCTGCCCAAGAGCACGGTCAAGGCGCTCGGCGCGCTCGGCCAGCCGGACGACACCTCCTGGGAGCAGGCCCGGCTCGGCGCCTGCCCCGGCGGCGCGCGGATCGAGAAGCTCGAGCCGCTCTTCCCCAAGCAGCAGTGATCGACTCGCACACGCACCTCGAGGTCTGCGAGCCCGACGACGCCGAGCTCGTGGCCGACGCGCTCGCGGCCGGAGTCGAGAAGCTCATGACGATCGGGATGGACGGCGACTCGGGCCGCGTCGCCCTGGCCCAGGCCGAGCGCTTCGCCCAGGTGCACGCCGCCGTCGGCCGCCACCCCAACGCCGCCGAGGGCTGGGACGACGGCCGGCCTGGCCGAGCTGCGCGAGCTCGTCGCCGACCCGCGCTGCCTGGCGATCGGCGAGACGGGCCTCGACTACTTCCGCGACAGGGCGCCGCGCGAGGACCAGCTGCGGTCGTTCCGCGACCACATCGCGCTGGCGCGCGAGCTCGGCAAGCCGCTCGTGATCCACACGCGCGAAGCGGCCGACGACACGCTGGCCACGCTCACGAGCACGCCGAGGGCGTGCGCGTGATCCTGCACTGCTTCTCGATGCCCGAGCGCCTGGACGAGTGCCTCGCGCACGACGACTGGTGGTTCTCGTTCGCCGGCAACGTCACCTACCCGAAGAACGAGGCGCTGCGCGTCGCCGCCTCGCGGGTGCCGCTCGACCGCCTGCTCGTCGAGACCGACGCGCCCTTCCTCACCCCGCAGGCCGTGCGCAAGCAGCGCAACCAGCCGGCCTTCGTCGTCCACACGGCACGCGTCGTGGCCGCCGAGCGCGGCCTGGGCTACGACGAGCTCGACGCGGCGGTGACCCGCAACGCCGCCGAGGTCTTCGGCTGGTGAGCGTGACCCGGCCGGCCCCCAACCGCGACCTGGGCCAGAACTTCCTCGTCGACCCGAACATCCTCGGGGTGATCGAGCGCGCGGCACAGCCCACGCCCGAGGACGTCGTCCTCGAGGTCGGCGGCGGGCTCGGCGTGCTCTCGGCCCACGTCGCTCCGCTCGTCGCCCACCTGCACGTCGTCGAGCTCGACGGGCGCCTGGAGGAGCCGCTGACCGCCGCGCTGGCGCCGTTCGACAACACGACGCTGCACTGGGGCGACGCGCTGCGCCTGGACCTCGACGCGCTCGATCCCGCCCCGACGGCGATGGTCGCCAACCTGCCCTACGGGATCGCCGCTCCGCTCGTGCTCGACACGATCGCCGACCTGCCGAGCGTCGAGCGCTGGCTGGTGATGGTCCAGCGCGAGGTCGGCGAGCGCTTCGCCGCCGCGCCCGGCACGAAGGCCTACGGGCTGCCGTCGGTGCTCGCCCAGCTCTCCTGCGAGGTCAAGGTCGTGCGCGCGATCCCGCGCACCGTGTTCTCGCCGCCGCCGCGCGTCGACTCCGTGCTCGTGCGTCTCGTGCGCCGCGGCCCCGCCGCTCCGGAGGACGTCCGCGCGCTGGCCCAGGCCGCCTTCGCCCACCGGCGCAAGGCGCTGGCGGGCTCGCTCGCGCTCGCGCCCGGCGCGGCGCCCGGGATCCGCGAGCGCGCCCGGGAAGCGCTGGCGGCGATCGGCCAGCCCGCCCGACGCCCGCGCCGAGCGCCTCGCGCCGGAGGACTTCCGCGCGCTGGCGCGGGAGCTGGCGGCGTGAAGCTGTCCGCGCTGGCGCCCGGGAAGGTGAACCTCGCCCTGCTCGTCGGGCCGACGCGGCCCGACGGGCTGCACGAGCTCGTCTCGCTCGTCCAGTCGTTGTCCCTCGCCGACGAGCTCGACGCTCGAGCCCGCGGCCGGCGGAGGCGACGGAGGATGTCGTCGAGTGCGACGGCGTCGAGGGGCCCAACCTCGCGCTCGCCGCCCTGACCGCCTACCGCGACGCGACGGGCTGGGACGGCCCGCCCCAGCGCCTGCGCGTGATCAAGCGCGTGCCCGTCGCCGGCGGCATGGGCGGCGGCTCGGCCGACGCCGCCGCCGCGCTGCGCCTGGCCGCCCACGCCGCCGGGCGCCACGACGCCGCCGAGCTCGGCGAGCTCGCCTTCGGCCTCGGCGCCGACGTCCCCGCCCTGCTCAACCCCGGCCTCGTGCTGCTCGGCGGCGCGGGGGAGACGATCGAGCGGCTGCCCGATCCCGATCCCTACGGCCTGGTGCTGCTCCCGCACGGCGCGGCGCTGTCGACGCCCGAGGTCTACGCCAAGGCCGACGCGCTCGGCGCCAACCGCAGTGCCGACGAGCTCGCCGAGCGCCGCGCGGCGCTCGAGTCCGCCCTGGCCGATGGCGAGCTGCCCGACGGCGAGCTGCTCGTCAACGACCTACAGGCGGCCGCGCTCGCGCTGTGCCCGGCGATCGGCGACGCGCTCGAGGCGATCGCCGGCGCCGGTGCCGCGCACGCCCGCGTGACCGGCTCGGGCCCGACCGCCTTCGGGCTGCTTCCCCGGCGCCGAGGGACCGGCCCAGGCCGCCGCCGCGGCGGCCGAGCTCGCGCCCCGACTTCCCCGGCGCCTACGCCGCCGTGCCCGTCGACGCCGCCTTCGCCGGCGTGCGCGAGGGCGACGCGGGGGTGACCGCGTGAAGCCGTCGGGCATCGTCGTCGCGGTCGCCGCGCTGGGCTGGGTGCTCTACAAGCGCAAGGAGCTCGGCCGCGTCGAGATCGGCTTCTGGCTGTTCGTCGCGCTGGGCGGCGTGATCTACGGGACCGGCCTCGTCGCCCCGCCGAACTTCGAGAAGCTCTTCGAGGACATCGGGACGACGCTCGGCAAGTGGACCTACCTGCTCGTCGGCGCGCTGGCCTACCTGGAGACCGGCGCCTTCATCGGGCTGATCGCGCCCGGGGAGACGACGATCCTGTTCGGCGGCTTCGTCGCGGGCCAGGGGAAGATCTCGCTCGTCGTGCTGCTCGCGATCGTGTGGGGCGCGGCGCTGGCCGGTGACGTCACGAGCTACTTCCTCGGGCGCCGCCTGGGCCGCGAGTTCCTCGTCAAGCACGGGCCGAAGGTCAAGATCACCGAGGACCGCCTGGAGAAGGTCGAGGGCTTCTTCCAGAAGTACGGCGGCTCGGCGATCCTGCTCGGGCGGTTCGTCGGGCTCGTGCGCGCGATCGCGCCGTTCATCGCCGGCTCCTCGCGCCTGCCCTTCCGCCGCTTCATCGTCTTCGACATCATCGGCACCGGGATCTGGGGCTGCGGCCTCGTGCTCCTCGGCTACGTCTTCTGGCAGTCGTTCGACAAGCTGCTCAAGGTCGCCAAGCAGGGGCTGCTCGGCCTCGCCGTGTTCATCGTCGTGGTCGTCGGGATCGTCGCCCTCGTGCGCTTCCTGCGCGACGACGAGCGCCGCGAGGAGGCCCGCCGCTCGCTCGAGGCGCACGCGATCGGCCGCCACGTGATCCTCCCCGCCGGCCGGCTCGGGCTGCGCCTCGTTCCGAGCTTCGCCGCGATCCAGCTCGCCACGCTGGCCGCGATCGGGCTCGTCGGCGGCTTCACCTTCGGGGCCTTCGCCCACGCGGTCAACGACGGACACGACGCTGCGCATGGACACGGCGTTGACGAACCTGGCCAACGACACCGAGACGGACGTCCTCGTGAACGTGGCCAAGGTGCTGACGTGGCTGGGCTCCCAGCCGGTCGTCGAGCTGCTCGTGCTCGCCACCGTGATCTTCCTCGTCGGCCGGCGGATCTTCGCCGACAGCGCGGCGCTCGTGGCCGGCACGATCCTCGCGGTGATCCCGTCCAACGTGGCCAAGGCGGCGATCGACCGCCCGCGCCCGCCCGGCGCAGCTCGTCGACGCGGCGGGCTCGAGCTACCCGTCGGGCCACGCCACCTACTCGATCGCGTGGATCGCGGTGGCCGTCGCGCTGGCCCGCGCGCTGCCCGGGAATCGGCCGCCGCGCGAGCCTCGTGACCGCCGCGCTCGTCGTCGCCGTGGTGATCGGCGGCACCCGCGTCTACCTCCAGGTGCACTACGCCAGCGACGTCCTGGGCGGGTGGGGACTCGGCCTGGCCTGCTACTCGCTGTGCGGGCTGGTGGTCGTAGCCGTCGCGTTCCTGCGTCAGAATGCAGGGGACGCCCGGGCCGCGGACCGACCAGGGTCGACGCCCGGCAGCGATCCCTCGCCATCGTGAGCAACGTCGCCATCACCCAGCTCGTGGCCGTCTGCGCCGCCGTCTTCGGCCTGTTCGCGTTCGCGTGGCTCGTCGTCGTTCCCGCCGTCCAGGCCTACTCGCGCCCGTGGGAGAAGGCGGCCGCCGTCGTCATGTCGCTGTACGTGCTCGCCGCGCTGGTCGGCCTCGGCGTCCTCGGCGGCGCCGGCGTCGCCCTCTGGGCCTGGCCGCGCGTGTTCGGGTGAGCCCGGTGTCCTCCGACGCTCCCGAGACCCAGGCGACGGGGCTCGACGCCCTCGACGACGTCACCAGCGCGGTCGAGGCGGGCTCCGGGCTGCCCGAGGTCGCCCGCGCCGCCTCGCGCGCGCTCGACGCGAGCCTCGCGGTGATCGACCGCTCCGGCGCCGTGCTGGCCGTGGCCGCGCGCTCGCCGGCCGACGAGGCCTCGCTGTTCCGCGACGCCCCGGACATCTCCACCCAGCCGCTGCGCGTGGCCGAGAGCCTCGTGGGCGAGATGCGCTTCCGCGCCCGCGGGATCGAGCCGCCGTCGTCGATCCTGCGCCTCGTCGGCGCGCTCGTCGCCGGCGAGGTCGAGCGGGTCCGCGCGCCCGAGCGCGCCTCCGAGGAGGCCGCGACGGAGTTCGTCCACGCCGTGCTCGGCGGGACGATCCCCGACGACGCCGACCTGCTCGCCCGCGGCCACGAGCTCGGGATCGACCTCTCCAAGGGCGCCTCGGTGCTCGTCGCGCGCGCCCATCCCTTCCGCCCGGCCGAGGCCGGCTGGCGGCGCCGGCTGCGCCAGGCCGCCGAGCGCGCCGCCCGGGCCGCCGCATCCGGGGCGATCGCCGCCGCGGCCGAGGACTCGGGCGGCGACGAGATCATCGTCCTGCTGCCCGACGAGGACGGCGAGGTCGGCCCGCGCGCCGCCGAGGGTCTGCTGCGCGAGCTCGACGCCACCCTGGCCGGCTTCCACTTCACGATCGGCCGCTCGGCCGCGGCGCGCGACCCGGCCGGCATCCGCCGCGCCGGCCACGAGGCGCTGCTCGCCGTCAACGTCTCCGAGGGCGGCGTGTCGGGCACGCTCGGCTACGAGGAGCTCGGCACCTACCGGATCCTGCTGCCGGTCCTGATGGAGGACCCGGAGGAGCTGCGCCGCTTCTACGCCGAGACGATCGAGCCGCTGATGGCCTACGACGACCAGTACGAGACCGACCTGGTCGGGACCCTCGAGACGTTCCTCGACTGCGACGCGAACGTCAACGCGACCGCGGCGCGGCTGATCACGCACCGCCACACCGTCCGCTACCGGCTCGAGCGGGTGCGCGAGCTGTGCGGCCTCGACGTCGGCTCGAGCGACGGGCGCGAGAAGCTCTCGCTCGGCCTCAAGGCGATGCGGGTGCTCGGGCTGGCGATGTCGGGCGGGCCGGCGACCGAGCCGGGTGCCGGCGGCGGTCGCGTTCCCCGCGAGACCAGCGAGCGCTAGCCCGCGGACTCCGGGGACAGGCACCTCAGTCCCGGAGGAGCGCGGCGCGCGCTCTCCCGGACGCGCGCCGCTTGACCCTCTCCCCCTAGCGCGGCATCTGTGTGCCGCGGGGCTCGTCGCCGAGGCCCTCGCCGGGGCCCGGGCGCTCGGGGTCGATGCCGGGGTCGCGCTCGGTGAGCTGCTCCTCCCGGCGAACGCCCTCGCGATCGTGCTCGCCGCGGCCGGCCTCGGCCGGGACGGCGGTGCGCTCGGTGGCGCCGTGGGCGGACGAGCGGCTCGTGCCGAGCAGCTCGTCGAACAGCCCGCGGAAGTGGACCATGGCCTGGCGCTGGTCCTCGGTCGAGACGCTCCTCGCGCCGGGCGCGGCCGGCGACGCCGTGGGCGCCGCGGTAGTGCTCGACGAGATGCGGCTGGTCGACCGAGAGGTCGTCGGCGTTGCGCTCGAAGTCGTCGGCCGGGTAGCCACGCTCGCGCATGACCTCGTGGACCAGGCCGTCGGCCTGCTGGATGGCGGCGGCGGGGTCGTCGACGAACAGGTGCTGCGCCTCGTCCCAGCGGTGCGCGAAGCGCTCGCGGGACGGCCGGGTCGAGCTCGCGGATCTCGAACTTGTCGCGCTCGTCGGCGCGACGCTCGAGGTCGTCCTCGGCTCGCCCGCGCTTGCCTTCCCGTTCGACCGTGCGGTCGTACTCGGGGCCGAAGCGCTGCGCGCAGCTCGGCCGTGCGCTCCTGCTTACGACGACGCGACAGCGCGAAGACGACGATGAGGATCAGGACGACGACCACTACGGCGACGATGAGCCAGGTCATGGGGTGAACTCTCTCCTTGTTGAACGGTGCGAAACCGGTCCTGGGCCAAGGGTGCTCGCTCCGAGCAGGTGACAAACGACGCAAACCCGGCGATCTGGGATCCTGCGCGGCGATGGCCATCGGCATCATCACCGGGTCGGGGACCTACGCGCTGCCCGCGCTGGCCGGCGAATCGCGGGACGTCGACACGCCGTGGGGCGCCGCGCAGGTCACCGTGGGGACGTTCGCCGGGATCGACGTCCTGCACCTCTCGCGCCACGGCGACGGTCACGCGCGGCTGTCCAACCACGTCACGTTCCGGGCCAACGCCTGGGCGCTGGCCGAGCTCGGGGCGACCGCCGTCGTCGGCTGCACCGCCTGCGGCGCCGTCGATCCCGTCGGTCGCCGCTCGGCTCGCTCGTGGTCTTCGACGACCTGCACTTCCCGGTCAACCGGCTGCCGGACGGGGACGTGTGCACGCTCTTCGACACGCCCGGCGACCGGCGGCGCGGCCACTGGATCTACGAGTCGCCGTTCTCCGCCGGGGTCCGCGACGCGCTCGTCGACGGCGCGAAGGCCGGCGGCCGCGAGGCCCGGGACGGCGGCACGTACGGCCACGTCGACGGGCCGCGCTTCAACACGCGCTCGGAGATCGCCCAGCTCGCGCACGGCGGGCGTGACCGCGGTCTCGCAGACCGGCGGCCCGGAGACCGTCCTCTTCGGCGAGCTCGAGCTGCCCTACGCGCTCGTCGGCTTCGCCACCGACTACGCCAACGGCGTGGTGCCGGGGGACCCGACGCCGGTCGCCGACCTGATCCGGCTCATGGGTGAGTCGACCGGCGCCTTCGCCGACGTGCTCGCCCACGCCGTGCCGGCGCCTCGCCGCGTCGGCGCCCGCTCCGGCCGGCGTCGTCTACCGCTTCGACGAGTGAGCGTGCCGGCCGACGGCGTCACCCCGGCTGTCCTGGTCGTGCCGGGCGCCGTCGGCGGCGCCGCTCGGCCCGGTGCTGCGCCGCCGCGTGCTCGCCTGGGCCGGCGGGCTCGGGACCGTGACCGAGCCGGCCGGGCCGCTCGGGGAGGCCGTCGCCGCCGCCTTCGCCGCCGGGCCCGGCCCGGTGCTCGCGCTGCATCCCGACGCGCCGCGCCTGCACGCGGGCCTGGCCGAGGCGGCGCTGGCCGACCTCGCCGCGGGCGCCGACCTCGCGATCGGCCCCGGACTCAGCGGCGGCTGGTACCTGCTCGCGCTCGCCGCCCCGCAGCCCGCGCTGTTCGGCGACGGGGCGTGGGAGTCGCGCGGGGCGATGGAGCGGGGGCTGGCCGCGGCGGGCGAGGCCGGGCTCGAGGTCGGGCTGCTGCGCGCCGAGCGCGTGCTCGCGTCCGAGCGCGACCGGCGCGCGGTGCAGGTCGACCCGCTGACGCCGCCGGAGATCCTCGCTTCGCTCTGAGTGGCACGATGGCCGCGTGACCCGCGTCCATCACCCGCTGTTCGCGCGCTTCTTCGACCGCCTGACCGCGGTCGAGGAGCCCGACGAGCTCGAGCACCGCCAGCGGATGGTCGCCGGCCTGCGCGGCCGCGTGCTCGAGGTCGGCGCCGGCAACGGGCGCAACCTGCGCCTCTACGAGGGAGTCGACGAGGTCGTGCTCGTCGAGCCCGAGGGCTTCCTGCGCGCGAAGGCCGAGGCCGCGGCGCGCGACGCCACGGTCACCGCCCGGGTCGTCGACGCGACCGCCGACGCGCTCCCGTTCGAGGACGCGAGCTTCGACGCCGTCGTCTTCTGCCTGGTCCTGTGCTCGGTGCCCTCGCAGGCCGCGGCCCTCGCCGAGGCCCGCCGTGTGCTGCGCCCCGGCGGCGAGCTGCGGGTCTACGAGCACGTGCGCGGGCAGAGCGCCCGCACCGCGCGGATGCAGCGCGCCCTCGACGCGACGGTCTGGCCCCGCCTGTTCGGCAACTGCCACACCCACCGCGACACGGCGGCCGCGGTCGAGGCGGCGGGCTTCACGCTCGAGGCCTCCGAGCGTCACCGCGTGTCGCCGTGCCCGGTGTCGGCGCCCGTCGCGCCGCACCTGCTCGCCTGGGCGCGCCGGCCGGCATGAGCGAGATGCGCGACCGGGCGCTGCGCGGCGACCTCTACATCGCCGACGACCCGGAGATCGAGGCCGACTACGCCCGCGCCTGGGAGCTGCTCGATCGCTACAACGCCACGCGCCAGCCCGAGCACGACGTCCGCGACGGGCTGCTGCGCGAGCTGCTCGGCGCGGTCGGGGAGGGGGTCGTCGTCCTGCCGCCGTTCCGCTGCGAGCACGGCGGGCAGATCTCGATCGGCGCGCGGACCTTCGTCAACTACGACTGCATCATGCTCGACGTCGCGACGATCACGGTCGGCGAGGCCTGTCAGATCGCGCCGCGCGTGCAGCTCGTGACGGCCACGCACCCGATCGACCCGGGGCCGCGGCGCGCGGGCTGGGAGTCGGCCGAGCCGGTCGCGATCGAGGACAACGTCTGGCTCGGCGCCGGCGCGATCGTGTGCCCGGGCGTGACCGTCGGCGCCGACACGGTCGTCGGGGCCGGAGCCGTCGTCACCCGCGACCTGCCGGCCGGCGTCGTGGCCGTCGGCGTCCCCGCCCGGGTGCTGCGGGAGATCGGCCCCGGCGACCGGGTCGCCGTTCCGGACCGCTGAGCCTCAGCGGCGCTCCTCCTCGTACCGACGCGAGCTTCGACGCCGTCGTGTTCTGCCTGGTCCTGTGCTCGGTGCCCTCGCAGGTCGAGGCGCGGCGGGTGCTCAAGCCGGGCGGCGAGCCGCGGCTCTACGAGCACGTCCGCGGCGAGGGCTCGCGGACGGCGCGGATGCAGCACGCGCTCGACGCCACCGTGTGGCCGCGGCTGTTCGGCAACTGCCACACCCTCCGCGACACCGCCGCGGCGGTCCGGGCGGCGGGGTTCGCGCTCGAGGCGAGAACGTCACCGCGCGCGCCCTGTCCGGCCGGTCGCGCCGCACCTGCTGGCGTGGGGCGCGGCGGACTTGACCGCCGATCAGCGCTGTGGATAGGGTCGCGCCGTGCGTCGGCTGCTAGCGATCCTCTCCGCCTTCGTGGCGGTCGCCGCCGTGGTCGCCGTTCCCGTCACGGCGAAGAAGCACGCCAAGAAGCCCGGCTGCCGCGCGTTCTTCTCGCACAAGCAGGTGGTCGACGCACTCGGCGGCAGCGCGAGCATCGGCAAGATCTACGAGACCACCCAGGGGCAGTTCGGTCGGATCATCGGGCCGGCGAGCGTGTGCGGAGCGCCCTGGGGCACGAGCTCCAATCCGCCGGCCGGCGATCCGTACGAGTCCTGCGACCGGGATGCGCTGGGCTCGGGCTTCACCGGGGAATCCGGCGAGTGGATCGTCAAGTACGGCTACTCGAAGAAGCAGTGGGCCAAGCTCGTCAAGTTCGAGAAGGCCCATCACACGCCGCTCCCCGACCCCAACGCCAATCCCAAGCAGAAGTTCAAGGCCTACAAGCACGGTTTGGGGCGCGGCAGCAAGGCCTTCTACGTCCACGACCCGGTCTTCTGCAACACGAAGGCTCCGCCCTACGCACTCCAGGCCTGGGCGCTGTACGTCTACACCAAGCACCACGATCTGCTCGTGATCTCGTTGTGGCCCTCGCCGATCGAGAGCCAGGTCGGTCTCGCCACGTACGTGCTGAGGCACCACCGCCCGAGCTTCTAGCGCCGGTCAGGTCCGCTCCTCGGCGTACAGGCGGTCGGCGAACACGCCGGCCGGGTGGGCCCGCAGGCGCCGGGTCTCGCGGGCGAGCGCGCTCGGGCATCGCCTCGACCGGCGGCAGCGGCGAGCCGTAGCCGGCGGGCAGGAGCATCGGCGCCGCGAGCGCGGCGAAGGCGAGGTCGGCGGCGGTGAAGCGATCGCCGAACAGGAAGCGCCGGCCGTCGGCCAGCCGCACGGCGACGTCGTCGAAGACCGTGTCCACGCGGGCGAGCGCCGCGCCGGCGCGCGCCTCGTCGACGCCGAGGAAGCGGCGGATCCCGAAGTCGAGCAGCGGCAGAGCCGAGCCGGAACGCGACGCGCTCGGCCCCGGCGTGCCGGCGAGCGCCCACGGCGCGAGCTGTCGCACGATCGGCAGTGTGCGCTGGTAGAGCCAGAGCCGCCCGTCGGGCCCGAAGCCCTCGTCGAGGCCGCGCTCGAACGCCGCCGCGTGCGGCGCCGACCTCGCCGGCCGGGTAGAGCCGCCGCTCCTCGGGCAGCCGCGCGTCGGCCCAGCGCAGGATCGCGGAGGACTCGCCGATCGCCTCGCCGGCGTCGGTCACGAGCACCGGCACGGTGCGCCCGCCGCCGGCCCGCCGCGCGGCGAGGACGTGGAAGAGCTGCACGTGCGGCTCCTCGACCCACGCGACCCCCGCCCGGTCGAGCGCCCACCGCGCCTTCTCGCAGAAGTGGCTGATGGGGATCGTGACGAGGCGGGCGGTCACACACCGGAGTCTCGCTCATACGCCCGCACCCATTTGCGCACCGCGTTGTCGGACACGCCGTACTTGCGCCCGACCGCGACGTAGCTCGTGGCCTCGAGCTCGGCGAGGAGCTGCTCGTAGGGCGGGCGCTCGACCTTGCGCCGGGCTTCGAGGCCGCGGTCGGCGGTTCGTGTGGCGCCAGCCGCATTCGGCCGAGCAGTGACGCTGACGCGGGTACTTCGGCAGGAACGTGCGCGCCGCAGCGCTCGCAGTTGCGGGTGGCTACCAGACGGGGACCGTTGCGCCCGCAGTGCGTGTCGAGCGTCGCGGCGCAGTTCGGGCAGACGATCTGGAGGTTGCTCAGCCGGTTGTCGTCGCGGACCCCGTTGATGTGATCGAGGATCAGCGACATCCGGCCGCCCGCGCCACTCCTCGTCCTTGTCCGCAGAGCTCGCAGCGCCGCTGCTCGCAAGCCCTTCGTCGAAGAGGCGCTGCCTTCAGGTGGCCGCGGCTGAAGGTCGATCCTTCGACGAGGATCTCCTCGAGCGGCATGCCGCCGCTCGACGGTCATGCAGCCCGCAGGCTGCGGTACGGGTCGAAGTGGTCGACGGGATCCGCCAGACCTCGGTGGCGTAGCGCTGTGAGGATCTTGCCTCCCGCCGCCGGTGAGGCACATGCCCAGCGCGCCGCAAGCGCTTCCGCCCAGGAGAACGAGGATGCGATCGCTTCGCTGTGCCTCGGTCTCGGTGTAGCTGAGCGGCCGTCCCGATCCATCGAACGTATGTTCGCATCCAGGCGGACGGAACGACAGCTGGGGAGCAAGGACTCGAACCCTCTCTTGCGGGACCAAAGGCCTGCCGTGCTCGCCGATTACACCACTCCCCACAGAGCAGTCAGCGAGTCTAGATCCACCCACCCGACCGGATCGCGAATAGCATCCGCCCGGATGTCCGCTCCCACGGTCGTGATCCTCGCCGGGGGACTCGGCACGCGCATGCGCTCCGCGCTGCCGAAGGTCCTCCATCCCGTCTGCGGGCGGCCGATGGTGCTGTGGCCCGTGCTCGCCGCGCAGGCGGCCGGCGCCGGGCGGATCGTCGTCGTCGGCGGGCCCGACCGGGCGCTCGCGCCCGTCCTGCCCGAGGGCGTCGAGCTCGCCGTCCAGCCCGAGCCGAACGGCACCGGCGACGCCGTCAAGGCCGCCGCCGACCGCCTCGCGCCGCGGCGAGCCGGTGGTGGTCCTCTCCGGCGACGTCCCGCTCGTCACCGCCGCGGCGATCGCCGAGCTCGACCGCGGCCCACGCGCGGCGCGGCACCGCCGGCACCGTGGTGACGATGGAGCTCGAGGATCCCGCCGGCTACGGCCGCGTCGTCCGCGACGCGAGCGGCGGCGTCGAGCGCGTCGTCGAGACCAAGGACCCGGGCGGACGCCGATCCCGAGCACCTGGCGATCCGCGAGGTCAACACCGGCATCTACCTGCTTCGACGGCGGGGCGCTGCTCGCCGCGCTCGACGGGCTGACCACCGACAACGCCCAGGGCGAGTACTACCTCCCCGACGTCGTCGCCGCCCTGCGCGCCGAGGGCCACGACGTCGCCGCCCATCCGACGGCCGACCACACGCTCACGCTCGGCGTCAACGACCGCGCCGACCTCGCCGAGGTCACCCGCCTGGCCCGCCGCCGGATCAACGCGGCCCACATGCGCGCCGGCGTGACGCTGATCGACCCGGCCACGACCTACATCGACGCCGACGTCGCGATCGCGCCCGACACCGAGCTCGGCCCCAACGTCACCGCTCCGCGGCGCCACCTCGATCGGCGCGGGCTGCACGCATCGGCCCGAACGTCGGTCGCCGTCGACGTGACGATCGAGGACGGCGTCACGCGTCGGCCCCTTCGCCTACCTGCGCCCGGGCACGCTGCTGCGCACGGGCGCGAAGGCCGGCACGTTCGTCGAGATCAAGAACTCCGACATCGGCGAGGGCACCAAGGTCCCGCACCTCTCCTACATCGGCGACGCCGACGTCGGGCGCGGACACGAACCTCGGCGCCGGCACGATCACCGCCAACTACGACGGCTGCGCCAAGCACCGCACGACGATCGGCGCGCGACGTCCGGACGTGCGTCGACACCACGCTCGTCGCGCCGGTCACCGTCGGCGACGGCGCCTACACGGCGGCCGGCTCGGTGATCACCGACGACGTCCCGCCCGGCGCGCTCGGCATCGCGCGCGAGCGCCAGCAGAACGTCGAGGGCTACGCCGACCGCGCAAAGTCGGAGAAGGCGACCGAGGCGGCCACGGATGGCGTCGACCACGGGGCGTAGACTCGGCGACTCCATGGGCGTCATCGCGCCGCAGCCCGGTCCAGAGTCACTCGACATCGGCTACGACAAGCGCCTGATGCTCTTCGCCGGGCGGGCGAACCCGGAGCTGGCCGCGACGCATCGCCGCGCAAGCTCGGGGTCGAGCTCGGCGGGGTCAACGCTCAAGACCTTCTCCAACGGCGAGGTCTACTGCCGCTACGAGGAGTCGATCCGCGGCGCCGACGTCTTCATCGTCCAGCCGACGTGCGCCAACCCGGAGACCGGGATCTCCGCCAACGACGCGCTGATGGAGCTGCTGGTCATGATCGACGCCGCGGTCGGCGGCTCGGCCCACCGCGTGATCGCCGTCACCCCGTGGTACGGCTACTCGCGCCAGGACAAGAAGTCCGCGCCGCGCGAGCCGATCTCCGCCCGCCTCGTGGCCCGGATGCTCGAGTCGGCGGGCATCGACCGCATCCTGACGATGGACCTGCACTCCGGCCAGATCCAGGGCTTCTTCCAGAAGCCGATGCGACCACATGACCGCGCTGTTCATGCTCACGCAGTACTTCCGCGACAAGGGCCTCGACGACCTCGTCGTCGTCGCGCCGGACGTCGGCCGCGCGAAGCTGACGCAAGAAGTTCGCCGAGAAGGTCGGCGGCCGACCTCGCGATCCTGACCAAGGAGCGCCCGGCCCAGCAGGTCGCCGAGATCGGCTACGTCATCGGCGACGTCGAGGGCAAGACCGCGCTGCTCGTCGACGACATGATCGACACGGCCGGCACGCTGCGCGCGGCCGCCGAGACGGTGCTCGACGAGGGCGCGACGCGCGTCTTCGCCGCCGCCACCCACGGCGTCCTCTCCGGCAACGCCTTCGAGAACCTCGCCTCGGCGCCCTTCGAGGAGATCGTCGTCACCGACACGATCCCGCTGCGCGCCGGCGCCCCCGACAACATCCGCGTGCTCTCGTGCGCCGACCTGCTGACGGACTCGATCCGCCAGATCTTCACCGACGGGTCGGTGAGCGAGGTCTTCGCCGGCGAGAACCAGCTCTTCTGAGCGCACCAGCGCCCAGCACGCTCATGGACCCTCCTCGGGCTCTCCGAGGAGGAGCTGTGCGCCGTGCTCGACGCCGACCCGCTGACGCTGCTCTCGGGCCAGCTCGAGCACCGGCCCGAGCTGCCGATCCTGCTCGAGCTGCTGGCCGAGGCCGAGGAGCGCGCCGGCGCGCCGGTGCTGCGGCGGTGGGTGCGGGCGAGCGGCCCGCACGGCAAGCCGCTCGACCTGCTGCTGGCCCGCGACTTCGCGGGCTTCGAGGACGCGCTCGGCGATCTCGGCGAGCGCGGGTTCGTGCTGCGCGGCGGCGGCTGAGCCGCTACTCGGGGTCCGGCACCTTCTCGCCCGGCCACACGCCGGTGAGGTGCTGGTAGCCGCGGGCCCCGGCGCGGTCGACGCCGGCGCGGACGACCTTGAAGGTCACGCCCTGCAGCGCGGCGGCGGCGAGGACCTTGGGCAGCGGGGAGACCTCCGTCGTCGCCTTGGGCGGATCCTCGTCGTCGATCTTCGTCCAGATGAAGTCGAAGATCCGCTTGGAGACCAGGCCGGCGAGGATCCCCATGATGATTCCGAAGGGCTTGTAGATGAGCTTCATCGTGGTCGCACCCTACCCTCAGCCGCCGTGCCGCGACCGGTCAAGATCCTCCTGATCATCGTCGCGATCGTCGTCTTCCTCGTGATCAGCGCCGGGCTGGCGCGGGCGCTGTCGGCGGCCAGCGCCGAGCGCGGTCAGATCAGCGTCCTGATCGACGACGAGGCGCGCGGGAACGCCGGCCGGATGATCGCCAGGCTCGAGGGCTGCGCGCGCTCGCCGGCGTGCCGCGCCCGCCAGCAGCTCAACGCGCGCACCCAGCGGCGCGGCGGCGTGATCAAGATCCTCAACCTCGACCCTCGACGCGCTTCGCGCTCGGGTCGCTGACCGGCGTCACCCGCGTGGCCTGGCAGCGCGAGGGCGCGCCGCACGTGACCGTCCAGTGCGTCGGGATCCGGCGCACGGGCAACGTCCTGTCGGGCTTCGACCTCGGGCTGACGTCGCTGTCGCGCCCGATCGGGTCCGAGGCGTCCTGCCCCGGCGGCTGACCGCTCAGCGCTGAGCGGGAACGCGGTGCGGCGTGCGCGACGGGGCGTGGGCCGGGCGCCGCGCGGGCGCCGGCAGCAGGTCGGCCAGGCGCTCGCCGCCGCGGATCCGCACCCGGGCGGGCACGGCGTCGGGCAGCGGGATGCCGCCGCCGCGCGGGCGATCGGGCGTCGGCGGCTTGATCGGCAGGTTGCCACCGCCACCGCCGCCGTCCTCGTCGCGATCGGGCCGGAACTCGAGCGGATCCGTGCGCATGAAGTGCCACAGCAGTGCCGCAGCGAACCCAAGCCCCACGCAATGGACGGAGCCGAGGACCAGGATGAGCTGGACGTCGGTCGACATCTCTCATCGCAAAGCCTAACTGGCGGGCGCGAGCCGGGGAAGGGCAGTCGCGCCCGGCTGGGCCCGACCGGGCGCGCGCGAGGGCATCGCTACCATCGGCAGCCGCCCATGAGTCCCGAGACCGACGTCCTCACAGTCACCCCCCGCGACCCCTCCGGGTCCCGTTCCGCGCGCCGTCTGCGGCGCACGGGCCAGGTGCCGGGCGTCATCTACGGCGGCGAGGATCAGCCGCAGGCCGTGCAGATCGAGCTGCTCACGCTCAACCGCATGCTCGCCCACGCCGGCAACGTGATCGACCTCGACGTCGGCGGCAGCGTCACCCACGTCCTCGTCAAGGACGCCCAGCGCCATCCGGTGACCGGCGTCCCGCAGCACATCGACTTCCTCCGCGTCCGCATGGACGTGGCGATCCAGACGCCGGTCCAGCTCGAGCTCACCGGCGCCGACGAGGCCCCGGGCGTCGTCGAGGGCGGTGTCCTCAACCAGGAGGCCCGCGAGATCCTCGTCGAGGCGCTCCCCGGCGACATCCCCGAGACGCTCACCCACGACGTCTCCGAGCTCGGCATCGGCGCCACGCTGACGCTGTCCGAGCTCTCCGCGCCGGACAAGGTCACCTTCGTCGACGATCCCGAGACCCTCGTGGCGACCATCACCCTGCCGACCCCCGAGGTCGAGGAGGAGGAGCCCGAGGTCGAGACCGAGACCGAGCGGATCGGCGAGGACGGCGAGCCCATCGAGGGCGAAGCCGAGGGCGAGGGCGACGACGCCGAGTCCTCCTCCGGCGACGACTCCTCCTCCGACTCCGACGAGTAGCGCTCCATGCTCCGGCGCGGCAGCGCGCCGGCCGACTGGCTGATCGTCGGCCTGGGCAACCCGGGCAAGGAGTACGACCGCACCCGCCACAACGTCGGCTTCGAGGTCGCCGACGCGCTGATCGAGCGCTGGGACCTCCCCAAGCCCAAGAAGAAGTTCGGCGGCCTGGTCGACCGAGGGGCGCACCGGGCCGGGCGGCCCGCGCGTGGCCGTGCTCGAGCCGCAGACCTACATGAACGAGGCGGGCCGCTCGGCCTCGCCGGCGCGCGGCGCCTTCGGCGTCGACCTCGACCGCGTGCTCGTCCTGCACGACGAGATCGACCTGCCCTTCGGCGAGGTGCGCGTCCGCCTCGGCGGCGGCCTGGCCGGCCACAACGGGCTGAAGTCGCTGCAAGCGCGAGCTCGGCGGGACCGACTTCTACCGCGTGCGGATCGGCGTCGGGCGCCCGGACTCGACCGACCCGGACATCGTCGCCGGCTACGTGCTCGGGAGGTTCCGCGAGACGCCCCGAGGAGGTGCGCGAGCTCGTCGAGCGCGCGCGCGACGAGGCCGAGCGGTTGGTCCTCGGACCAGACCTACGTCTGGGGCGACCATGTGCGGGCGCTACACCCTCACCCTCAAGGCCAACGACCTCGAGCAGAAGTTCGGCGTCTCCATGCCCGACGCGGCGCGGGCGGGCCGCTACAACGTCGCGCCGACCGAGGAGATCGTCACGGTCGCCCGCGGCCGCGACGACGCCGGTGAGCCGGGCGCGCCGGCGGCCAAGGTCATGACCTGGGGGCTGTGGGGCAAGCCGGTCATCAACGTGCGCACCGAGACCGTGCTCGAGAAGCCGGGCTTCAAGCGCCTGGCCGACCTGCCGACCTCGCGCTGCCTGATCCTCGCCGACGGCTTCTACGAGTGGCTCAAGGCCGAGGACAAGAAGCAGCCGCGCCAGCCCTTCCGCTTCACCGTCGACGGCGGCGAGCCGTTCGCCTTCGCCGGGCTCTGCTCGCGGGGGACGGCGACCATCCTCACCTGCGAGCCCAACCCGCTCGTCGCCCGCCTGCACAACCGCATGCCGGTGATCCTCGGCGACCCGGACACGCCGAGCCGCCTGGCTCGATCCCAGCGGCCAAGGCGCCGAGGAGGCGCTCGAGCTCTGCGTCCCGTTCGACGCCGACCGGATGGCCTCGGCGCCCGTCAGCCGCCAGGTCAACAAGGCCGATCCCGACAACGACGGTCCCCATCTCCTCGAGCCCGACGCCGAGGAGGAGGACGAGTCGCTGCGCCTGTTCGCCTGAGCCGCCGCGCCCGGGCCTCCGTATCCGGGGCATGGACTGGAACGAATCCCGCGTGCTCGTCGCCGGCGCCTCCGGCGCGCTCGGCGGCGCGATCGCTCGCGTCGCCCACGAGCGCGGCGCCAGGCTCGCGCTCGGCGGCCGCGACGAGGACGCCCTGAACGCCGTCGCCGGCGAGCTCGGCGGCGGCATCCCCCTGACGTTCGACGCGCGCGACCCGCACAGCTGCGACGAGCTCGTGGCCGCGGCCGACGAGGAGCTCGGCGGCCTCGACACGCTCGTGATCTCGATCGGCGTGCCCGCCTTCGGGCCCGCCGTCTCCTCCGAGCCCGACGTCGTCGAGCAGCTCTTCGCCGTCAACACGCTCGGGCCGATCCACCTGATCCGCGCCGGGCCTGCGGGCGATGCCCGACGGCGGCGCGATCGCCGTCGTCTCGGCCGGCATCGCCGACTACCCGACGGCCGGCCTGGCCGCCTACTCCGCCGCCAAGGCGGCGCTGGCCGCCTACGTCGCCGCCGTGCGCCGCGAGGTCCGCCGCGACGGCATCGCCGTGCTCGACGTGCGCCCGCACCACATGGACACGTCCTTCGCCGACCGCGCCCTGACCGGCGAGGCCCCGCGCGACCTCGGAGACGCTCGACCACGAGGGCGTCGCGCAGATGACGGTCGACGCCCTGGCCCACGGCAAGCGCGAGATCGCCTACCACTTGGAAAGGCGCGAGCTCGTCGTGCGCTAGCGCACCGCCGCCGAGCGGCGCCGGCCCTATCCTGGATACAGGCCCTGCCGCGCGTTCAGCGCGGTCGTTTCGCATGCTCAGAACCCTCCTCGCCCCCACCCAGGACGACCCCTCCTTCGCCGCGCTGCGCCGCGACGGCGGCACGCGCGTTCGCGTCGCTCGCGCTGCGCCCGTACCTGCTCGCCGCGCTGGCCGACGCCGAGCCCGACCAGGCCGACGCTCGTCGTCGCCGGCGACGACCGCCAGGCCCGCGACCTCGCCGCCGACCTGCGCGCCTGGCTGGCGCCGCGACTCGGTGCGCTTCTACCCGAGCCGCGGCGTCGCCTACGAGTCCCACCTCGCGCCGCCGCCGCATCTCGTCGGCCTGCGGATCGCCGCGCTCGACGCGCTGATCGACCCGAGCGATCGCCGGGCGACGAGCCGCCGGTCGTCGTCGTCTCGGCCGTCGCGCTGACCGAGAAGGTCCCCGACCCGGCGCTGCGCCCGCACGGCTTCGCGATCGAGGCCGGCGAGCTCGTCGACCTCGAGGAGACCGCGCGCGACCTCGTCGCCGCGGGCTACGAGCGCGTCGAGCAGGTCGACGACCGCGGCCAGTTCGCGATCCGCGGCGACATCCTCGACCTCTACCCGGCCACCGAGGAGCGCGCGATCCGCGTCGAGCTCTTCGGCGACGAGGTCGAGTCGATGCGCTGGTTCTCGACGTTCACCCAGCGCTCGCTCGGCGACGCCGAGCGCGTCGAGATCGCGCCCGCGGCCGAGCTCGCCGAGGAGCACCGCGAGCTCGCCGAGATCGCCGCGCTCGAGGACGAGGCCGAGCGCCCGGACATCGCCGAGCTGCTGCCCGTCGACCAGTTCCGCGAGCTTCCTCGACCTCGTCCCCGCCGCGGCGCAGATCCTCGTCGCCGCCGGGCGAGGACGTCCGCCGGCGTCCTGCGCGACCACTGGGAGGACGTCTGCGCCGCCTTCCACGACACCGACGCCGGCCACCTCTACGTGCCGGCCGACCGCGTCGAGGCGGCGCTCGACGCAGCGCGCGCGCATCCGGCCTGACCTCGATCGACCAGGACCAGCCCCACCAGTTCCGCGCGCAGACCGCCGACGTCGCCGCGCGCTCGCTGCAGCGAGGCCGAGCCCGAGCTCGAGAAGCTCGTGCGCTCGGGCTACCGCACCGTCGTCGCCTTCCCCAAGCGCGGCCAGGGCGAGCGCGTCGCCTACAACCTCGGCCCGCCTGCGGGTCAACTGGATGAACGGCGCCGCGCCGCCGGCCGGGGAGCTCGCCTTCGCCGAGGCCCGCCTGCGCGACGGCTTCGTCGCCGCCGGGCTGCAAGCTCGCGGTCATCCCCGAGCACCGGCTGCTGCACCGCCGGCGCGCCGCCGGCGCCCGAGCAGCGCGGGCGCAAGCGCGGGGCGTCCTGCGCTCGTTCGCCGACCTGCGCACGGGCGACATCGTCGTCCACGAGGACCACGGCCTGGCCCGCTTCGCCGGCTTCGACACGAAGACCGTGGCCGGCGTCACCCGCGACTACCTCGAGCTCGAGTTCGCCGGCACCGACAAGGTCTTCCTGCCCGTCGACCAGCTCGCGAAGATCTCGCGCTACGTCGGCGCGGGCGGCGCCCACCCGCCGCTGTCCAAGCTCGGCGGCACGCGCTGGGAGACGATCAAGGCCCGCGCCCGCCGCGCCGCCCAGGAGCTCGCCGGCGAGCTGATCAACGCTGTTCGCCGAGCGCCGCCGCCGCGCCGGCCACGCCTTCCCGCCCGACGGCGAGTGGCAGCGCGACTTCGAGGACGCCTTCCCCTACAACGAGACCGCCGACCAGCGCGAGGCGATCGACGTCGTCAAGGCCGACATGGAGGCCCCGCGCCCGATGGACCGGCTGATCTGCGGCGACGTCGGCTACGGCAAGACCGAGGTCGCGCTGCGCGCCGCGTTCAAGACCGCGGCCGACGGCGCGCCAGGTGCATGATGCTCGTCCCGACGACGATCCTCGCCCAGCAGCACTTCGGCACGTTCTCCGAGCGCCTGCGGGACTACCCGTTCACGATCGAGCACGTCTCGCGCTTCCGCCCCGCGGCCGAGCAGCGCGAGGCGATCAAGCGCTTCTCCGAGGGCAAGGTCGACATCCTCATCGGCACCCACCGCCTGCTGTCCCGCGACGTGCGCGCCAAGGACCTCGGCCTGCGTCGATCGTCGACGAGGAGCAGCGCTTCGGGGTCAAGCAGAAGGAGCTGCTGCGCCAGCTCAAGCTCAAGGTCGACGTGATCTCGATGTCGGCCACGCCGATCCCGCGCACGCTGCAGATGTCGCTGGCCGGCGTGCGCGACATCTCGGTGATCGAGACGCCGCCCGAGGGCCGGCGCCCGGTCAAGACCTACGTCGGCGACTACGACGAGCAGCTCGTCAAGCAGGCGATCGAGCGCGAGCTCGACCGCGGCGGGCAGGCCTTCTTCCTCCACAACCGCGTGGAGTCGATCGACGAGACGGCCGAGCGCCTGCGCGGCCTGCTGCCGAAGGCGAACGATCGCCGTCGCCCACGGGCAGATGGACGAGAAGACGCTCGAGGAGCGGATGCTGCACTTCCTGCGCGGCGAGGCCGACGTGCTCGTCTGCACCTCGATCATCGAGTCGGGGATCGACATCCCCGCGGCCAACACGCTGATCGTCGACCGCGCCGACCACTTCGGCCTGGCCCAGCTCTACCAGATCCGCGGCCGCGTCGGCCGCTCTCGCGAGCGCGGCTACGCGTACCTGCTCTACCCGAGCCCGCGGCGCTGACCGAGGAGGCGACCAAGCGCCTGTCCGCGCTCTCCGACTACACCGAGCTCGGCGCCGGCTTCACGCATCGCCATGCGCGACCTCGAGATCCGCGGCGCCGGCAACCTGCTCGGCGACGAGCAGTCGGGCCACGTCGCGGCGCTCGGCTTCGAGCTCTACCTGCAGATGCTCGACGAGGCCGTGGCCGAGATGGAGGGCGGAGGAGGGCGAGGAGCGCGGCGAGCCGGTGCGCCTCGACGTCAACGTCGACGCCTACGTCCCCGCCGACTACGTCCCCTACGAGCAGGCCAAGATCGACGTCCACCGCCGGATCGCCTCGGCCCGCGAGGTCGCCGACCTCGAGGAGCTGCGCAAGGAGCTCGAGGACCGCTTCGGCCCGGTGCCCGAGCCGCTGGCCAACCTGCTGCTGCTCCAGCAGGCGCGGATCAAGCTCGGCCGCGCCGGCGCGCGCAACGTCTCCTTCCGCCGGCGACCGCCTCGCGGTCACGCCGATCGAGCTCGACTCGGCCGGGGCCAAGGCGATCCGCGACGGAGATCCCGAGCGCGCTCTACGAGTCCGGGCAAGTCGCAGTTCTCCATGCGCGTGCCCGACCGACCCGGCCGAGCGCTTCCCCGCCGTCGTGCGCGCCGCCGACGCCCTCTTGGCAGTCACCGCCCTGGCGGCGTAGGCTGCCGCGGCGTGCGCCGCCTCCTCCCGCTCCTCGCCCTCGCCGCGCTGGTCCTCCCGGCCGCCGCGCAGGCCAAGGACCCGGGGCGCTGGCACCTCGACCGCGCGGCACACGATCCCCGATCCGCTACTACCAGGGGATGGCGGCCGACGGCCGCGGCCACCTGTTCTTCGACGGCGTCTACCGGGGCCTCTACCGCACCGACCTGCACCTCCACGAGCAGGCCGGGACGCCGGACGTGATCGACCCCGCGACGTTCGCGCGCGAGGGCTACAACCACATCGGCGACATCGCCTACTCCAGGCGCGAGGGCGGCCGGATCATCCTCCCGCTGGAGTGCTACAACCCCGGCGCCACGCCCTCGAACACCTGCGGCACCGGGTCGTTCGGCGTCGCCGACCCGACCACGCTGGCCTGGCGCTACTCGGTCAAGCTCGACCCGCGCGACATCCCCAAGGCGATGTGGGTGCGAGATCTCCCCGGACGGCAAGCTCGTCTGGACGCAGACCGGGAACGACCTGATCGCCTACCGCGGCAGCGACGTCACGCGGGCGCACGCCTCGCCGGCGGCGCCGCCGATCCGCCCCGTGCGCCGGCTGAAGGACGCCGTGCCGCCGGGCGGGCATCACCGGCGCGGTCTTCTACCACGGGCGCCTGTTCGTGGCCGGCGGCGACGAGCCGCACCTGACGATCTGCTCGATCGACGTGAAGACCGGCACGCACCGCCTCGAGGTCGAGCGCACGATCCACGGCGAGTCCGAGGGCCTGGCGGTCGTCGACGCGCTCGGCGGCGGCCTGCACTGGATGATCCAGCCGATCGCCGACGCAGCCGCCGCCGACCTACGCCAAGTCGACGCTGCTCTCGTTCGTGCCCAGCACGCCGCTGCGCGTGCGGGTCGACCCGGCCCGGATCGCCGCCGGCGTGCGCACCCGGTTCGCCGTCCGCGTCACCGCGCCGCTGCTCGGCCGCCGCCGCGCGGTGGCCGGCGCCCGCGTGCGCCTGCTCGGCGCCGTGGCGACGACCGACGCGCATGGCCGCGCGGTCCTCCGCGCTGGCCCTCCCGCGCGCCGGTCGCTACCGCCTGCGCGCCAGCTGGCGCGGGGATCGCGGCAGCGTCCGCGTGCGCGCCGGGAGCGCCCCGCGCGCCGGCCGCGGGCTCGGCTAGCCCGCAAACGCTTAGTTTCGCCAAAGGATGGCGTTGCTAGCCTCGCCCCGCTCGTGACCCGTTATCTCCGCATTCTCGGCGGCCTGCTGGCCGCACTGGCCCTTCCCGTCCTGCTTGCCGCGTGCGGAGGCGGCGTCCCCGGGGACGCCGTGGCCACCGTCGACGGCAACGACATCACCAAGACGGAGTTCAACCGCAACGTCGTCATCACCGCGAAGTCGAGCTCGCAGACGCCGGGCCAGGCGGTCGTCGTCCCGGACCCGCCCGACTTCAAGAAGTGCGCGGCGGCCAAGGCCAAGGCCGACGCCCAAGTCCTCCACGGCGCCCAAGCAGGCGACCGCCGTGCTACGTCAAGCAGTGCAAGACCGGAGTACAAGGCGCTCAAGGAGCAGACGATGGGCCTGCTCATCCAGGCCCAGTGGGTCGAGGGCGAGGCCAAGGCCCAGGGGATCACGGTCACCGACAAGCAGGTCCAGGCGCGCTTCGCCCAGCAGAAGAAGGCCTCGTTCCCGAAGGCGTCGGACTTCCAGACGTTCCTCAAGCAGTCCGGGCTGACCCAGAAGGACATCCTCGAGCGCGTCAAGCTCGACCTGCTCGCCTCCAAGCTGCGCACGAAGGTCACCAAGGGCAAGGACAAGGTCACCGAGGCCCAGGTCACGGCGTACTACACGAAGAACCCGAGCCAGTTCACGTCGCCCGAGAAGCGCGACATCCTGATGATCATGACCCGGACGAAGGCCAAGGCCGACGCCGCGGCCAAGGCGCTGCAAGAGCGGCACGTCGTTCAAGGCCGCGGCCAAGAAGTACTCGACCGACCCGCAGACGAAGTCCTCGGGCGGCCTGCTCAAGGCCGCCACACGCGGCAAGCAGGACGCGAAGTTCGAGGCGGCCGCGTTCACCGCCGCCAAGGGCAAGACCGTCGGCCCGGTCAAGGCGCCAGTTCGGCTACTACGTCTTCAAGGTCGTCAAAGATCACGCCGAAGTCCAAGCAGCAGCTCGAGCCAACGTCAAGGCGACGATCCGTCAGCAGCTGATCGCCAAGAACCAGCAGACGGCGCTCAACAACTTCATCAAGGACTTCCGCAAGAAGTGGACGGCCAAGACGGACTGCCGCAAGGACTACGCCGTCGAGGGCTGCAAGAACGCGCCGAAGACCAAGACGACGAGCACGCGCGCAGCAGGTCCCCGGGCAGTAACGCCAGTGGCCGAGCGGCCCGCGCCGACGCGCTCGTCGCCCTCGACGACCTGACGCGCCGGCTGCGCCGCGAGTGCCCGTGGGACCGCGAGCAGGACGAGCGCTCGATCGTCCCCCACACCGTCGAGGAGGCCTACGAGCTGGCCGAGGCCGCCCAGCGCGGCGACGACGGCAAGCTGCTCGACGAGCTCGGCGACGTGCTCTTCCAGGTGCACTTCCTCTCGCTGCTGCTCGAGGAGCGCGGCGCGGGCGACCTGGCCGCCGTGGCCGAGCACGTGCGCCAGAAGCTGATCCGCCGCCACCCGCACGTCTTCGGCGAGACCGAGGTCGGAGAACGCCGGGCAGAGTCCTGCGCAACTGGGACCAGATCAAGCAGGGCGAGGACGGCCGCGAGCCCGGGATCTTCGGCGAGGTGCCCGAGAACCTCCCCGGCCCGCTCTACGCCCGCAAGGTCCAGCGCCGCGCCGCCTCCTCGGGCTTCGACTTCGACCACGTGCCCTACGACGCGATCCACGGCGAGCTCGAGGAGCTCGAGGCCGCCGGCACCGACCGCGACGCCGCCTTCCACGAGGTCGGCGACGTGCTCTTCGCCGCCGTCAACGTCGCCCGCAAGCTCAAGGTCGACCCCGAGCTGGCGCTGCGCGCCTCGGCCGAGCGCTTCCGCGAGCGCGTCGAGGGCGCCGCCGCCCTGGCCGCGCGCGAGGGGCGCACATGGGAGGATCTGCGCCCCGACGAGCAGCTCTCGTACTACGCCCAGTACCGCCGCATGACCGAAACCGACCGACCGCAGGAGCCCTGACCCCTCCGTGAGCCAGATCGAGACCGTCCACGCCCGCCAGATCCTCGACTCCCGGGGCAACCCGACCGTCGAGGTCGAGCTCGCCCTGCGCTCGGGCGCCTGGGGCCGCGCCGCCGTGCCGTCGGGCGCCTCGACCGGCGAGTTCGAGGCCACCGAGCTGCGCGACGGCGGCTCGGAGTGGGGCGGCAAGGGCGTCGGCAAGGCCGTCGGGCTACGTCAACGGCGAGATCGCCGCGCGCCGTCCGGGGCCGCGACGCGAGCAACCAGTCCGGCCTCGACAAGCTCGCTGATCGACCTCGACGGCACGCCGAACAAGGCACGCCTCGGGGCCAACGCGATCCTCGCCGTCTCGCTGGCCGCCGCGCACGCCTCGGCGGCCGAGGAGCGCCTGCCGCTGTGGCGCTACCTCGGCGGCGAGGCCGCGCACGTCCTGCCCGTGCCGATGATGAACGTGATCAACGGCGGCGCCCACGCCGACAACGCGATCGACTTCCAGGAGTTCATGATCGTCCCGGCCGGCGCCGAGTCGTTCTCCGAGTGCCTGCGCATGGGCACCGAGGTCTTCCACGCGCTCAAGAAGCTCGCTGCACGAGGACGGGCACGCGCACGTCGGTGGGCGACGAGGGCGGCTTCGCACCCGACCTCGAGAACAACGAGGCCGCGCTGAAGGTCCTCGTGCGCGGGATCGAGGCCGCCGGCTACGGGCCCGGCGAGGACGTCTTCATCGCGCTCGACCCGGCCACGAGCGAGATCTTCGGCGACGGCGGCTACCGCCTCGAGCACGAGGACCGCACGCTGCGGCCCGACGAGCTCGCCGCCTACTGGGCCGACGCCTGCGACCGCTACCCGATCGTCTCGATCGAGGACGGCATGGACGAGGAGGACTGGGACGGCTGGCAGGCGCTGACCGAGCGCCTGGGCGACACCGTCCAGCTCGTCGGCGACGACCTCTTCGTCACCAACCCCGAGCGCCTGCAAGCGCGGCATCGACCAGGGCGTGGCCAACTCGATCCTGATCAAGGTCAACCAGATCGGCACGCTGACCGAGACGCTGGCGGCGATCGAGCTCGCCCGCTCGGCCGGCTACACGGCGGTCATGTCGCACCGCTCGGGGGAGACCGAGGACGTGACGATCGCCGACCTCGCCGTGGCCACCCGCTGCGGGCAGATCAAGACCGGCGCGCCGTCGCGCAGCGATCGCGTGGCCAAGTACAACCAGCTGCTGCGCATCGAGGAGGCGCTCGGCGAGGACGCGGCCTTCCCCGGGCGCTCGATCCTCCGCGACGCCTAGACCCAGGAGTCCGTCCGCGCCACGGCGCATCCTGCAGGGGTCGTTGCGGCAGGAAGGATCGCCGCGGCGGCGAACGAAGGGCGCGAGGTATGGAGTCCTCCCGGACCAGGTCACCTCGGACCCGGCCGCCCCGGCGGTCGGCTCCCGCGACCCCGCGCCCGCGGTCGCGGACGGTCGCCGCGAGCCCCTGGTGGCTGCGCGTCCGCTGGGACCGCGTCGGCCGCATCTCGCTGCTCGCCGTGCTCGGGCTCATCGTGCTGCTCTACGCCGGCCCGGCGCGCTCCTACGTCTCGACCCTGCGCGAGGCCGGCCGCCAGCGCGCCAACGTCGCCAGCCTGCAAGCCCAGCACGACCGGCTGGCCCGCCAGCAGAAGGCGCTGCGCGACCCGCGGACCCTCGAGCGCGAGGCCCGCAGCCTGGGCATGGTGCGCCCCGACGAGCGCTCCTACGTGATCCTCGGGCTCCCGGGCGAGCACTCCGGAGAGCGCTGATACCGTCGGCGGGGTGCCGCCGGCGTTCACCACCGCACGGTTCCTCTGGGAGGACGGCGCCGCCCGCGTGCGCACCGCGCGACCGGCCGACCGGGCCGACCTCGAGCGGGCCGTCGACGCCACCGTGCTCGAGCTGCGCCGGCGCCTCGGGCGCACCTTCCGGGTCGACGAGCTCGTCGACCTCTACAACCAGGGCACCGACTGGGTCGGGTCCATCGCCGTCTCGGCCGCGCCGGACAACCCGAACGCCTGGGACGAGGAGGCCGTCGCCGGCGCCGCGTTCTGGCGCCACGCGCGGGAAGCCGGCGACTTCGCCGGCGGGCGCCGCCTCGACGGCGACCAGTAGCCCTCAACGCGACTCCGGGGACAGGCACCTCAGTCTCACCCCGACCCTCCATCCGAGCGCGCCGCGGCAAGCCGGCGATAGACAGCCGATCGTGACAAGCCGACGGCTTCGCCGATCGCTCCGGGTGTCATCCCGAAGTGATCGACCGCCTCCCCGATCCAGGAGTCGCCCGCCCGGCCGGCCTTGAGATCGGCCAGCACGTCGGCGTCGCTCCGATCGACGAAGTCGGTGTACGCCGCATGCGGCGTCGGGCCGTCGAAGAACGCCAAGGCCTCTTCAATGCGCAGATTCGGACTCGCCGCCTCGGTTCCAGACAGCGCGCGGTGGGCCGACCAGCGCCATGCGGACGCCGTCTCAGTCAGGCCGGCGGCGACAGGGTTGCGTGCGATGTAGCGAAGGCAGGCCACGAAGTGCCGGTCGTCTTGCACGAGCCGGTTGTGGAAGCGCTCGCCGAAGAGGTGGCCGTGCCGTTCGCGCCGACGATTCGCGTAACGCGCAAACGCTCCGTGAGCCCGGCCGAAGCCCGCGCCGAGGTCAGGTTCGGGTGTTCGGAGGAGCAGATGGACGTGGTTGGGCATCAGGCAGTAGCTGAAGAGACGCCAGCGTCGGCTGCGTACCTCCCGGCCGATCAGGGCGACGTAGCGGGCGTAGTCGTGGTCGTCCAGAAAGAGCTTGTGACCGCTGACGCATCGTGCGACCACATGATGGGCGACATCGTCGGCCTCCCGGCGCGCGGTGCGTGGCACGGATCTAGCGCCGCTGTCGCTTCCTGCGCGGTCGGCTTCCTCGGTGGCGTGGCGGACCTGAGATCGGCACGAGGAAGATCTCCTTCGCGATCACGGTTGCGGCGTCGGCGACGACGCGACCGGCTGCCGCAACCGTTGCCTCGCCGTGCCGCTCCTGCACGGTTCCGAGCGTGTCGCGGAGCACCGAGGCCAACACGTCCGGCACCGGGACGTCCGAGGCCCCCGGCGCTCGTGCCGAGCGGGTCATGTGATCCACGATCTGGGAGAGCGAGCCGCCGACGTCGATCAACGCGGCGACGAGCTCATCCAGGGGCGGGCGAGGGAGCGAAGCGTGTGAGGACTCATCCATGCTCCTGGGAGGGCTCGGTGAAGCCGAACTCGCCCCCGGTGGGACTGAGGTGACTGTCCCGCCAGTCGCGTGGGACTGAGGTGACTGTCCCCGGCGTCCCTCTCGTAGCCCCTCAGGTCAACGAGAACACGTACTGACGGCCCAGCGGGCGGAAACCGAGCCGCTGGTACCAGGAGGCCGGCCAGTCCTGCTCGTCGGCGCGCAGGAACACGAGGTCGCAGCCGCTCGCCCGCGCCGCGCCGATCGCGCCGTGCATCAGCTCGGTGCCGAGGCCGTGCCCGCGGAAGCGCGACAGCGTGGTGACGTCGTCGAGCTCGGCCGTCGCGCCGTCGTCGAAGAGCTTGAGCATCGCCGCCCAGGTGTCGTCGCGGCGGATCGCGGCGCGCCGCAGCCGGATGCCCGGCGCGGTCGGCATCGTCGCCGCGTGCTCGACGATCTGGCCGAGCGCGGTGGCCGCCGTGCCCGCCTCGGCCTGGCTGGCCCGGTAGGCGTCACGCAGCTCGTCGCCCTCGGGCCAGGCGAGCTCGGCCACGGCCGGCGGCTCGCCGCCGTCCCAGGCCATCAGCATGTGCAGCTCGGTCCGCCAGCCGAGCGCCTCCAGCCCGCCCGCGATCCGGTACCCGAGCTCGGGGTCGTCGCAGATCACGCGGCGATGCGTCAGCCCGGCGGCGCCGAGGATCTCGTCGGCCTCGGCCGCGATCGCCCGCGCGGGGGCGAAGCGCGGCAGCCGCTCGACGCGCAGGAGGTTGACGTCCCAGACGCGCGGGAGGGCCGGCGTGAGAAACGCCGTGGTCAGGCGGCCGGCGCGCGACTCGGTCGCCGCGCCGCCCTGGACGGCCCGCGTGAAGGCGCGGGCACGCTCGGACCGGTTCTCAGTCGTCGTCCTCGCCGGTCCCGGCCCGGCGGATCACGATCTGGTCCTCCTCGATCGAGACCTCGACGGGGCGATGCCCGGCCCAGTGCTCTGCGTAGACGGGGTCGTCCTGGACGGCGGGGTCGAGCCACAGTCCGTAGCCCTCCTCGCCGTGGTCGAACGTCGCCTCCAGCGACTCGGACGGTCGGCGGCGACCACCGCGGCGACGGCCGCCTCGGCGGCGCGGGCGCTTGGGCGCCTCGTCATCGTCATCGTCGTCGGCGTCATCGTCGTCGTCGCCGGCCGCGGCCTTGGCCGCAGCCTCCTCCTCGGCCTTGGCGGCCTCGGCGTCGAGCTCGGCGGCGATCAGCGCGTCGTCCTCGGCGCGCAGGTCGATTTCCGTCTCGTGATTCGACTCGGTATCCCCGTCGGGGGCGAGGTCGTGGTCGCGGCGGAAGGACTGGATCTGCTGGACGGTGACTTCGAGCTGGTGCGCGATCCAGGCGTCGGTGCGGCCCTGGCGCACCCAGGTGCGGATCTGATTGAGCTGCGGACGCAGCGATTTCCGTGCCATGTGGCGGCGGAATCTAGCGAAGGCGGCGGTCGCGGCCCGGGAGACGGGCGAACCGCGCAACGCGCCGGATCCCGGCTATGCTGATTTCACGGGGTTCGGCTGCGGGGCCGGGCTCATCCCAGGGCAGGGAGGCGGTTCTCGATGCTGGTCCTCACGAGGAAGTCGAACCAGTCGATCATGATCGGCGACGACATCGAAGTGTCGGTCCTTGCCGTCATGGGCGAGAAGGTCCGCATCGGGATCCAGGCGCCACGCGAGGTGCCGGTGTTCCGCACCGAGGTCTACCTCGAGATCCAGCAGGAGCACACGGGCAATGCGCCCGCGCAGGCCGGCGAGTCCGGCGGCTAGCCCATCACCCAGTAGAGGGTCTGGAACATCGCGAGCGTCACCACGACGGCGGTCGCGATCAGCATCACCACGAGCAGCGAGAAGCGGATGGTGCCGCGCTTGTTGACGGCGTCGCGGCGACGCTGCTTGGAGCGCACCACGGCCTGACGGCGCAGGCGCTCGCGACGGAGTCGATCCGCCTCGGTCTCCTGGTGGAAGGCCGCCTCGAAGGCGTCCATGCTCTGCCGCATTCGCATTGACATAGCGCCTCAGGACCCTACCAGCAGAGGCCGGATCTGAAACACGATCGCCCGTGTCCACGGGCGATCGCGCGATTTTCCAACGCCCGTCAGGCGGTGGCGGCAGCGCCCTCGTAGACGTCGATGAAGCGCAGGTAGTTGTCGGCGATCTTCGTCGGCCGCCTCCTCGCGCGGACAACGACTCGTCGAGGTAGCCCTTGAGCGCGTCCCACCAGATCGAGCGGCCGATGGCGAAGCCGATGAAGCCGTCGACGCCGGAGGCCTGCTTGAGCCAGTGGTCGACCTTCTCGTCGGAGGCGCCGCGGCCGAGCAGGACGCAGACGACGTTCTCGCGGCCCTCGCCCGTCCGGGTCTGCTTGGCGAGCGTCTCCGCGTCGGAGCGCTCGTCGACGCCCTCGATCTTCCAGATGTCGACCTCGATCCCGTGGTCCTGGATCTCCTCGATCGCGCGGCGCATCAGCTCGGGACGCAGCTCGGCGTCGTAGCGGTCGGTGTCGCCGGCGACCTGGTCGAGCTGGGCGTCGGTGCCCGGCACGAGCAGCTCGAAGAGGAACAGGCGGTCGTGGTCGTGCAGCCAGTCGGCCAGCGTCTTCGAGCCGCTCGAGCTGGCGCTTGTTCATCTCGGTGTCCGGGTCGTCCGGGTTGTAGCGGACGAGGACCTTCGTGAAGGCGGGATCGAACTGCTCGATGTGCGTGCCGAAGTCGTCGCCGTACTGGAAGTCGAACTCGTTCTGGCCGGACTTCTCGGCCGGCATCGCGAGCTTCTGGTCGTTCTCCTTCGCCTCACGGGGAACGTCGCCGCCGAACTGCTCGTCGACGAGCACGCCGGAGGCCTCGGAGTCGAGCGCCGCGGTCGACCGCGACGGCCATGCCCTCGTAGATCACCTGCTTGGCGTCGGTGATCGTCGCCGTCTCCTCGGGGGTGGGGTCGCCCTCGATCCCGAACATCTTCTTCTGGAAGGAGCCGCGGTGGTCGAAGGCGAGGATGTAGAGCTTTCCGTCGTAACCAAGAGCCATACGGCGATTCTAGGCGCGATACGGGGCGGCCGGACTCCCGGGTAGGCTCCGCCTCGCTGATGGAGCACGACTTCACCGGGCCGAGCTACACGATCGGCATCGAGGAGGAGCTGATGATCCTCGACGAGGCCACCCTCGACCTCTCGAACTCCATCGAGACGCTCCTGGACGCCACCCAGGGCGGGGAGGTCCGGCCCGAGCTGATGGAGTCCGTGCTCGAGGTCGCCACGACCCCGACGCGCAACACGGCCGAGGCCGGCGCCCAGCTGCGCGGGCTGCGCAAGCAGATCATCACCGCGGCCGAGGGCCACGGGCTGCGGATCGGGTCGGCCGGCACGCACCCCTTCGCGCTGTGGGAGGACCAGCGGATCGCCGCGCGGCCGCGCTACCGCGACCTGATCTCCGCCCTGCGCTTCGTCGCGCGCCAGGAGATCATCTTCGGCCTGCACGTCCACGTCGGGGTCGACGGCCCCGACAAGGCCATCCACGTGGCCAACGGGATGCGCGTCCACCTCCCGGTGCTGCTCGCGCTCTCGTGCAACTCGCCCTTCTGGCGCGGCGACAACACCGGCCTGGCCTCGACGCGGATGCCGATCTTCCGCGCCTTCCCGCGCGTGGGGATCCCGCCGACCTACGCCGACTGGGCCGACTTCGAGCGCCACATCGCCTTCCTCATCGAGTCGCGCGTGATCGAGGACTACACCTACCTCTGGTACGACGTGCGGCCCCATCCGCGCTTCGGGACGGTGGAGATCCGCGTGGCCGACGCCCAGACGCGCGTCGAGCACACGCTCGCGCTGGCCGCGATGACCCAGGCGCTGGTCAAGGAGCTCTGCGAGCACTTCGACGCGGGCAAGGAGCTCGGCCACTTCCCGCACGAGATGCTCGACGAGAACAAGTGGCTGGCGGCCCGTCACGGGCTCGACGGCGACCTCGTCGATCTGCCGAGCTCGGACCGCGTGCGCACCCGCGATCTGGCGCTGCGCCTGTATGACCGGATGAAGGAGCACGCCCAGGACCTGGGGTCGGCGGCCGAGCTCGAGGGGATCAAGGATCTGCTCGACCGGGGCAACGGCGCCGCCCGTCAGACCGTCGTCTTCGAGGCCAACTCGGACATCCGTGAGGTCATGGCCGAGATCGTGGAGGCCACGGCGGCATAATCGGAGCTGGATGAGCTCCGGCGGCCCTGACCTCTTCGTCGTCTGCAAGTCCTGTCGTTCCGAAGTCTCCCCCTACATCACCGAGTGCCCCTACTGCGGGGCGCGACTGCGCAAGCGGGCGCCGAAGCTCGATCGGGAGGGCCGGCCGCAGGAGCCGAAGGCGCGCAAGCGCCCGCGCCGCCCCGCCGCGCCGTCGCTCGGCCGGCTGCGCCCCGGGGAGATCCCCGGCATCCGCGCCGACGTCGATCGCCGGCCCGTCGTGACGATGGGCGCTCGTGATCGCGAGCGTCGTGCTGCTGATCCTGTGGCGCGCGAACGCGATCGACCTGACCAACTACGCGATCATCGGCCCGCTGGGCGACGAGCCGTGGAAGCTCCTGACCGCGCCCTTCGCGTACTCGAGCACGGGCTACGCCTTCGTCGCCCTGTCCGGGATCGCGCTGTTCGGCACGCTGATCGAGCGGCGCCACGGCCACGCGGCCGTCCTCGCCCTGTTCGTGCTCTGCGGCGCCGGCGGGATGCTCGTCGTCGAGGCGGTCGAGACGCTGCCGGTCGCGCTGGGCGGCAACGGCGCCGCGCTCGGCCTGCTCGTCGCCTGGGCGATCCCCGGCCTGCAGGAGCTGCGCGCCGGCGAGGAGCCGGAGGCCGACCTGATCGGCGCCGGGGTCTTCGCCGCGGTGCTGCTCGTCATCCCCGGCGTCGTCGACGGCGCCGACTGGATCGCCGGGATCTCCGGCGCCGTGATCGGGCTGGCGGCGGGGCTGCCGCTCGCGCGGCTCACGCAGCGCTGACTCAGCAGCGCGCGAGCGCGCCCGCGTAGAACCGCAGGTACTGCCCGTAGTGCGCGGCCCAGTAGGAGCCCTCGTGGCCGCCGGGCGAGTGGTGGAAGGGGATCTGGAGCGCCTGGGCCATCGCGGTGTCGCCGGGGTGGAACGGGTCGCTGTCGCCGCCGTCGAGCCACAGCGCGGCGCGGCCGTAGACCGCGCGGCCGCGCGCCCGGGCCGCGCCGACGACGTCGTGGCGGCCGAAGTCCGCGGCGTCGTCGAAGGCGCCGGGCGCCGTCTCGCCGCCGGACAGCCAGATCGCCGCCGAGTGGCCGCCGACCGCGCAGAAGCGGCCCGGATGCAGGCGGGCGATGTCGTAGGCGCCGAAGCCGCCCATCGAGATGCCGCCGATCGCCACCCGCCGCGGGTCGGCGTGCAGCTTGCGGATCGCCCGCGGGATGACCTCGTCGACGACGTAGTCGCCCCAGCGTCCGTCGCCGCGGTCGTGCCAGTAGGAGTGGTCGCCGCCGTCGGGGAAGACCACGGCCGGCGCGCGCGGGCCGAGCGCGGCCAGCGCGGCGAGGAACGCGCCGTTGACGTTGGACTCCGGGCCGGCGCCCTTGCCGTGGAGGAAGACGAGCAGCGGCGGACGCCCGCGCGCCGCGGCGGGTCGCACCGCGATCTGGGCCAGCGGGCGACCGACGAGCTTCGAGTCGACCGTGTAGCGGCTGATCGAGGTGTGGTGGGCCTGCGAGGTGCCGCTCTGCACCTTCTTCGCGTCGCCGCAGCCGCCGACGAGCAGCGCGGCCGCGGCCGCGACGATCGCGAGGCTCCGGCTCACCGGATCGCGATCCGGCCCGGAGCTCCGGCGACGAGCCGGCCGACGACGGCGCCGGCGGCCTCCCCGGCGCGCCCCGCGGGCACGGCGGCGAGCAGCCCGCCCGACGTCATCGGGTCGGCGAGGAGCGCCGGGACGTCGCCGTCGACGAAGCCCGCCGCGTACTCGGCGTTGCCGCGCTGACCGCCGGAGATCCCGTCGCCGCTCGGCCAGCAGCTCGACCGCGCCGGGCAGCGCCGGCACGGCGTCGAGGTCGATCTCCGCCGCGAGGCCGCTGGCCAGCGCGAGCTCGTGCAGGTGGCCGAGCAGCCCGAAGCCGGTCACGTCGGTCAGCGCGTGGGCGCCCGCCGCGCGCGCGGCGCGGGCGGCGTCGCGGTTGAGCTCGCACATCACGGCCACCGCGGCGTCGAGGTCGGCGGCTCGGCGCCCGCGCTTGGTCGCCGTCGATGATCGCGCCGGTGCCGAGCGGCTTGGAGAGGACGAGCGCATCGCCCTCCCTTCCGCCGGCGTTCGTCAGGATCGTCGCCGGGATGCACCGTGCCCGTCACCGCCATGCCGTACTTGGGCTCGGGGTCGTCGATCGAATGCCCGCCGAGCACGGCCACGCCGGCCTCGCGCGGCCGCGTCGCCGCCGCCGCGCAGGATCTCCCTCAGGACGTCGGCGCCGAGCGCCTCGAGCGGGAAGGCCACGAGGTTGAGCGCGGTGATCGGCTCGCCGCCCATCGCCCACACGTCGGAGAGCGCGTTGGTGGCCGCGATGCGCCCGAACAGGTAGGGGTCGTCGACGATCGGCGTGAAGAAGTCGACGGTCTGCACCAGCGCGAGGTCGTCGCGCAGCCGGTAGACCCCGGCGTCGTCGGCGCCGGCGCTCCCGACGAGCACCGCGCGGGTCGTCGGGGCGGGGCAGCTCGCGGACGAGCGCGTGCACCGCGGCGGCCGGCAGCTTGCAGCCGCACCCGGCGCCGTGGGACAGTGAGGTCAGGGGGACGGCCATGCCGCCCGTATCATGCCGCTGCGTTGCCCCAGCGCGAATACACCGCCGCCGAAGTCGACGCAGCGGTGGAGGCGATCTCCGACCCCGAGCGTGTCGCCCACGCCCAGGACGTCGTCTCCCACCTGACCCCGCAGCTCCAGCGCATCCTCAACGTCGCGCTGGACGAGGGCGGCTACTTCGGGAACGCGCACGAGTCCGAGCTCGACAAGGTCGCCCGCGAGCCGGATCCCGAGGCCCGCGCCGTCGCGCTGCGGACGCTCGTGGCCGAGGAGACGCGGCTGGGCATGCTCGTCGGAGCGGCCGTCGGCTTCGCGCTGGCCCACGAACTCGAGAACGAAGCGACAGGAGGGCTAGCCGCCCATGGAGATCAGGTTCCTCGGACAGTCGTGCTTCCAGCTCACCGACGGCACGCACGAGCGTGCTGATCGACCCGTTCCTGACCGGGAACCCGAAGGCGGCGGCCAAGGCCGACGAGGTCGACGCGACGACGATCCTCCTCACCCACGGCCACGCCGACCACTTCGGCGACACCCTCGACATCGCCAAGCGCACGGGCGCCCCGGTCGGCGCGATCGTCGAGATCGCCAACGAGGTCGGCGAGGAGGGCATCGACGTCGCCGACCCGAACCTCGGCGGCACGCGTCGTCTACGACTGGGGCTGGGCGAGCTGGGTCCCGGCCTGGCACACCTCGACCACGCCGAAGGGCACGGTCAACACGCCGGCCGGCATCTCGTCAACTTCCAGGACACGATCGTCTACCACCTGGGCGACACGGCGCTCTTCTCCGACCTGGCCGCTCGCCGGGCAGCCGCGACGAGATCGACGTCGCGCTCGTGTGCATCGGCGGCCACTACACGATGGACCGCCACGACGCCGTCGAGGCGGCCAACCTCGTCGGGGCCAAGCAGGTCATCCCCTGCCACTACGACACGTTCCCGCCGATCGAGACCGACGCCGAGGCCTACAAGGCCGACGTCGAGTCCTCGACCTCGTCGGAGTGCGTCGTGCTCGCGCCGGGCGAGACCCTCGAGGCCGTGAGCCGGTGACCCACGCCGTCGTCCTCGTCAAGGCGCAGCGCGCGGCGCTCGCGACGCTCGGCCCGGAGCTGGCCGACCTCGAGGGCGTGGCCGAGGTCTACTCGGTCACGGGCGAGTGGGACTTCGTGGCGATGGTCCGCGTCGGCCGCGAGGACTCGCTGGCCGATCTCGTGACCAAGCAGCTCTCCGGGGTCGAGGGCATCGCCGAGACGCAGACCATGGTCGCCTTCGAGGTCTACTCGCGCCACGACCTCGAGGCGCTGTTCTCGGTCGGAGAGTGACGATGGCCGACGACGAGCCGCAGATCGAGCAGGCCCAGACCGACGAGGTCGTGCGCCAGCAGCGCGAGGCGCCGCAGGCGCTCAAGCGCCTGCTGTCCCGCCGGCGCGTCGACGCGGGGCTCGACGCGCTGCGCCTGCGCCTGGACACCTTCCCGCACGGCGCCTACCAGCCCGTGCCCGAGCTCGGCTTCCAGAAGGCCAAGCGCGTCGACGGCAGCCTGACGCGCTGGGAACGGATGCGTCCCGTCGTCGAGCGCGAGGGCGTGGCCTCGGCGGTCGACGTCGGGCCCTCGAACGGGTACTTCGTGCTCGAGCTCGCGCGGATCGGGATCCCGGCGCTCGGCATCGAGGGCGACGCGATGGAGGCACGGATCTCGACGACGGCCGTGCGCCGCAGTGGCATCGAGCACGCGGGGATCGCGCACTTCATGGTGACCGAGAAGACGCTGCCGCTCGTGCCGCCGGTCGACGCCTTGATCCTGCTCTCGGTCTGGCACCACCTCGTCTGGCACACCGGCCTGGAGGCGGCCACGGCCCTCCTGCGCGGCCTGTGGGAGCGCACGGGCAAGGTCATGTTCTTCGACACCGGCGAGCGCGAGATGCCCCCGCACTTCAACCTCCCGGCGATGGAGCCCGACGGCCGCACCTGGCTGACCGGCTACCTGGAGGAGACCTGCGCCGGCGCGCGCGTCGAGCACCTCGGCGCCCATGCCGCCTTCGACGCCGAGGGCCGCCCGGCCGAGCGCAACCTGTTCGCGGTGCTGCGCGCGTGACGCGCGGCCTGGTCCTGCTCGTCCTCGCGCTCGCGGGGACGATGCTCTCCGCCTGCGGCGACACGGGGGAGGAGTCGAAGTCGGCGCCCGCGGCCAGCGTGACGGCGGACTCGAACCCCGACCAGACGGTCGCCGGCGGCGAGACCGAGACCGCACCACGTCGACGGCGCCGAGGACCGTGAGCACGGTCGAGCCGCCGACCACGACGAGCGACAAGGGCGAGACCGAGCCGAACGCCGGCGACGAGGAGGGCATCCGCGTGCCCGCCGAGTTCGTGCTCGCCGGCGGCAAGCTCGGGCCGGCCTCCGTCTCGGTGCCCGCCTACCTGCGCATCGAGCTGATCGTGCACAACCGCGACGCCGGACCGCGCCGCGGTCTCGTTCCGCGGCACCACGCTGAAGGTGCCCTCGGGGGCGACGAAGTCCACCTTCGTCGACGGGCTGCGGCCGGGCCGCTACCCCGTCACCGGACCGGGCGGCGCCAAGGCCACGGTCATCTCCGGCGCCAACGGCGGGCCCTGACTGGCCGGCCAGCCAGTTTCCCGGTACGCTCGCGCCATGTCCGAGACCGTGCCGTCCGCCACCACGCCGCGCACGGAGCGCGACGACTTCCAGGAGACCTCCGACCCCGGCGCTCCAGAGCGCCGCCGACCGGGGCGAGGCCAAGCTGCTCGACTACGCCCAGCTCTACTCGCTGTGGGAGCGCCAGCACTGGGCGGTCCAGGATCTCGACTTCTCCCGGGACCGCGAGGACTGGCGAGGGCTTCGACGCCGAGGAGCGCTACGCGCGCATGTACGGCCTGTCGTCGTTCTTCGTCGGCGAGCAGCGCGTGGCGGCCGAGCTCGGGCCGATCATGCGCGCCGCGCCGCAGGAGGACATGCGGATCTTCCTGTGCACGCAGATCGCCGACGAGGCGCGGCACGTCGCCTTCTTCGACACCTTCTACCGCGAGGTCGGCGTGCTCGACGCGGCGAACCTCGAGGGGCGCCTGGCCGAGACCAGCGAGCACCTGAACCCGGAGTTCACCGAGCTCTTCGACGGGATGCTCAAGCAGCGGGTCGACCGCCTCGCCGCCGAGCCCGAGGACACGGTCGCGCTCGTCGAGGCGATCACGATCTACCACATGGTGATCGAGGGGATGCTCGCGCTCACCGGCCAGCACTTCATCATCGACTACAACGAGCGCATGGGCACGCTGCCCGCGTTCGTCGAGGGCTTCACCAACGTCGCCCGCGACGAGCACCGCCACGTGGCCTTCGGCGCGCGCTTCCTGCGCGACATGGCCCGCGCCGACGACTCGCTACGCCGAGGCGATCCGCACCACGCTGGCCGAGATCGCGCCCGCGGCCGACGGCGTGCTGCGCCCGAAGTGGGTGGCGCCCGGCGACGACGACGTCGAGATCTTCGGCGTCACGGTCAACGAGTCACGCGAGTTCGCGATGCAGGCGCTCAACCGGCGCCTGAAGGTGATCGGGCTGGCTGGCCTAGCCGATCCGTGAGCCGAGCGGCGCGTTCGGCTCGGGGTTGAGCAGCAGCACCTCGCCCTGCTCGCCGTAGGCGCCGAGCACGAGCACCTCGGACATGAACGGGCCGATCTGGCGCGGCGGGAAGTTGACGACGGCGACGACGAGGCGGTCCTCGAGCTCGTCGCGCGCGTAGTTCGTGATCTGCGCCGACGAGCGCTTGGTGCCGATCTCCTCGCCGAAGTCGACGGTCAGCTTCCAGGCCGGCTTGCGCGCCTCGGGGAACTCGTCCACGGCGACGATGCGGCCGACGCGCATGTCGACCGCCATGAAGTCGTCGAAGTCGATCACCGGGTCGGCGTGCCGTGCTCGGGCCCGTCGACGATCGGCGGGACCGCGATCGGCGGGACCGGCGACGTCGGCGCGGGCTCCTGCCCGGACGACGGAGGCGGCTGCTGACCCGAGGACGGGGGCGCCTGCTCGCCCGACGAGGGCTGGCCCGTGGACCCGTCGGCCGGCGCGGACTCCGTCGAGGAGGTGCCGTCGGTCGGCGTCGTGGCCGTCGTCGGCAGCGTCGCCGTGTCCGAGACCGACTGGGTCGGCGCGGGCACGGGAACCGCGACGACGGGGACGACCGGCTTGGGCGTGGTGGTGGTCACCGGGGTCGTCGTGGTCGGCGCGGGCTTGGGTGGCTCGACGCTCGCCTTCGGCTTGGGCTCGGCGGGCTTGGCCGTCTCGGGGGCGTGCGCGGCCGGGACGAGCGTGGCGGTGTGGTGGACGACGCGCGGGGCCGGCGCGGGGAGCGCGGGCCGCGGCGTGACGGCCGGGGCGGCGGCGACGGCCGCCTGGTGGCGGACGGGGTGGTGCACGTGGCGGGCCTCGACGGCGCCGGCCGTGACGACCGCGGCGGCGGCCAGGCCGGCGGCGGCCTTGGTGGCCAGGGCGCCGAGGCCGGCCGTGGCGGCCGAGCTCGCCATCCCGGCGCCGGTGGTGGCGGCGACGCCGCCCGCGGCACCGGCCGCGCCGGCGCCGGCGGCACGCCGCGCCGGCCGCGCCGGCGGCGCTGCCGGTGCCGTGGCCGAACCAGCCGAGGATCGCGTTCTTGAAGAGCAGCAGGCCGCCGACGGGGAAGACCGCGGCGAGCGCCTTGTTCGTGTCGCGCAGGTGGTCGCGGAAGGCGCCGCAGCGCTCGCAGTCCTTGACGTGGCGGCGCACGGGGGAGGACAGGCGCTTGAGGCCCTCGGCCGCCTCGCCGAGCTCGAGCCGGACCTCGTCGCAGGTCAGCAGCCGCGACTCGGCCGCCTCGGCCAGCCCCATGCGCGCCCGGACGAGCAGCGACTTGACGGCCGGGACCGTGGTGTCCATGGCCAGCGCGATCTGCTCGTAGGAGAGGTGCTCCATCTCGCGCAGCAGCAGCGCCGTGCGCTGCGTCTCGGCCAGGCCCTGGACGTCCTCGATGAGCTGGCGGAACTCCTCGCGCTGGTGCGCCTTGTCGGCCGTCGTCTGGCCCTGGTCGGCGAGGTGGACGTCCATCGAGTCCACGCCGATCGGCTTCTGGCGGCGCAGGTGGTTGAGCGAGCGGTTGCGCGCGATGCGGTAGAGCCAGGGGCGGACGAGGATCTCGCGGTCGTCGGCCTGGATCGCGTTGAAGGCGGCGGCGAAGACCTCCTGGAGCACGTCCTCGGCGTCCTCGCGCGAGCCGAGCATGTGGCGGCAGAAGCCGGCCAGCCGCGTCTGGTAGCGCGCGACGAGGGCCTCGAAGGCGGCGTGGTTGCCCTTGCGGGTCAGCGCGACGAGGCGCTCGTCGCTCTGCAACCGCAGGAGCGGAGACCGACCGGCGATCCGGGCGCGGGCGGCTTCGGCTTTGAAGGTGGAGACTTCCATGCGAAAACGGGCGGCTGAAGGCCACTCGCGCGTGTAGACACCGTAGCCCGTGGAAAGTTGCGGTGAGAGCCGGTCCCGGCTCCCGGTTCTGTTCTACCCGTTCTCGGTCAGACGAGTGCGAGCAGGCGCTCGAGATCGCCCTGTGTCGTTCCACGCGCCGACGGACGCGCGCACGAGCGGGCGGCCGGGGAAGCCGCGGATCATCACGCCGGCGGCGGTGGCGCGCTCGACGAACGGCTCGGGGTCGGGCTCCTCCCAGGTCACGAGCGTCGTCTCGTCGCGCGGGACCACGGTGCGCCCGCGCGCGGTCAGCTCCGCCGCCAGCGTGCTCGCGCCCTCGCGGGCGCGGGCGTGGACGTCGGCCCAGCCCGCCGCGCCGAGCACCTCGAGCGCGGCCGCCGCGGCGGCCAGCGAGGCGCCGGGGATGACGGGCGCGTCGAAGGCGCGGGCGTCCTCCCACGGCTCGGCGGCGAGGCCCGCGTTGGGCACCTCGAGGTTGCCGTAGCCGGCGAGCACGGGCTCGACCCGGGGACGGAAGTCCGGGTGCAGCCAGAGCATCCCCGTGCCCTCGGGGCCGCAGAGCCACTTCTGGCCGGCGCCGGCGTAGGCGGCGACGCCGAGCGCGTGGACGTCGGTCGGCACCGCGCCGACGCCCTGGGCGCCGTCGAGGAGGACGGGGACGTCGAGCTCGGCCAGCGCCTGCGGCGCGTAGGTGCCCGACGTCCAGCTCACGTGCGAGCAGGCCACGAGGCGCGTGCGCGGGCCGATGCAGTCCGGGATCCGCTCGAGGTCGACCGCGCGCACCCGCACGCCGCGGCTCCTGAGCACGGCGAGCGGGCCGTAGAGGCCGGGATGCTCGACGGTGCTCGTGACGATCTCGTCGCCGCGCTCGATGTGCATGCCGGCGAGCACGCGGGTCATGCCGTCGGTCGTGCAGGTCGTCAGCGCGACGTCCTCGGGCTGGCGCGCCGAGCACGCCGGCGTAGCCCGCGCGCAGCTCGCCGACGAGCGCCAGGCGGCGCTCGAAGTTCGCGCGGCCGCGGCCCTCGCCGGCCTCGCGCTCGAGCGCGGCCGTGGCGGCCGCGAGCGACGCGGCGGGGATCGGGCCGGTCGTCCCGGCGTTGAGATAGGCGCGCTCGGCGAGGACCGGGAAGGCGTCGCGCGACAGCGGCACGCGGCTAGGCGACCTTGAGCAGGTCGATCACGAAGACGAGCGTCGCGTTCGGCGGGATGTCCGGCGGCGAGCCCTTGGCGCCGTAGGCGAGGTTCGGCGGGACGATCAGCTCGCGACGGCCGCCGACCTTCATGCCGATCAGCCCCTTGTCCCAGCCGGGGATGACGGCGTTGGCCTCGAGGATGAACGGGTCGAACGGCTTGCCGCGATCCCACGACGAGTCGAACTTCTTGCCGCCCTTGTAGAGCACGCCCGTGTAGTGGACGGTGATCTTGTCGCCGCCCTGCGCGGCCACGCCGGTGCCCTTGCGCAGGTCCTTGATCACGAGCGTCTTGGGCGGCGGGGCCCGTGGGCGGGACGACCTTCGGCGCCGTGCCCGGCTTGACGCTGCGCACCGGGCCGGCGCTCGTCGAGGTGGTCTTGTCGCTCGAGCTCGACGAGCCGCAGCCGGCGACGACGAGGGCGATCAGGGCGAGGAGCAGCAGACGCGGGACCATCGAGGCGGCAGGGTAGTGGGATGCACGTCCCGGCCGTGGAGACCGATCACCCCGAGGTGCGCCGGATCCAGCCGAGCTGGCACTGCCTGCTGCGCTTCCGCCAGCGGGGCTATCGCGACCCCGGCGCCGCGGCGGCGGCCGACGCGCTGCGCGACGTCCTGCGCGAGGCCGACATCGCCCGCGTGCCGCCGTCCTGGGCGGCCGGCCAGTCGGCGGCGTGGTGGGCGGCCGATGGCGACCTCGCCTTCCCGCTCGCCGACCAGGGCGGCGGGACGTGGCTCGCGCTCACCTGCCTCGTGCGCTCGAGTACCCGGGGTGGGATTCGAACCCACATGCCCTCGCGGACGGCCGCTCTTAAGGCGGCTGTGTCTAGCCAGTTCCACCACCCGGGCGGGGTGCGGCGCTTCGCCGCGCAAGAGCGTAATCGGGCCTGGACGGTCGTACGAGATCGGCGACTTTCATTGAGATTCGATTAAGCGCGAAAGCCTTCGTGCCACCAAACGTTGGCGTTTTGGGAAGAGAGGTTCCGGACCGACGCTGGAGGGAGAGGGCGCTGGCACACTGCCGCACCTTGATGATGGGCACGAAGCCCCGATGTGAGGAGAGGACCGGGTGAACGCGACGGCTGCCCGTCGTGGCGTCGCCCTGGGCGCACTGCTGATCGCGGTGATCGTCGTGATCGTGCTGGCCATCGGGGCCAGCGGCTCCTACACGCTCAAGGTCGACTTCACCAACGCCTCGCAGCTCGTCAAGGGCAACCTCGTCGAGGTCGCCGGGGCCAAGGTCGGCAAGGTCACGAAGATCGAGCTCGCGCCCGACGGCGAGGCCCGGGTGACCTTGAAGATCGACGACAAGGACTACCGGCCGATCCGCAAGGGCACGAAGTTCGTCGTCCGCCAGGCCTCGCTGTCCGGCGTGGCCAACCGCTACGTCGACCTCCAGATGCCGCCCGGCGACTCGAGCACGACCGGCAATTTCGCCAACAACGACGTGGTGCCCGCGACCGAGACGCAGTCCGCCGTCGACCTCGACCAGCTCTTCAACACGTTCGACGCCAAGACCCGCAAGGGCCTGCAGAACGTGATCACCGGCTCGGCCAAGCAGTTCCAGGGCACGGGCGAGGCCGCGCGCATCGGCTTCCACTACCTCAACCCGTCGATCGCCTCCTCGACCCAGCTCTTCCAGGAGCTCTCGCGCGACACGCCCGCGCTGCGCCGCTACATCGTGCGCTCGTCGGACCTCGTCGGCGACCTGGCCAGCAAGCGCAACGACCTCACCGGCCTGGTCAACAACCTCGAGCGGATGAACGCGGCGATCGCCAAGCCGCCGAACGCGCTGGCCAGCGCGGTCACCCAGCTCCCGCCGTTCATGCGCCGCGCGAACACGACGTTCGTGAACCTGCGCTCCACGCTCGACCACGTCGACCCGCTCGTGGCCGAGTCCAAGCCGGTGGCCAAGAAGCTGCGCCCGTTCCTCGCCGCGCTGCGGCCGTTCGCCCGCGACTCGGTGCCGACGGTCCGCGACCTGTCCGCGCTCATCCGCCGCAAGGGCGCCTCCAACGACCTCGTCGAGCTCATGCGCGGCGCGCCGCCGCTGGCGAAGATCACCGTCGGCACCGTCAACCGCAACGGCAAGAACCGCGAGGGCGCCTTCCCCGCGAGCACCAAGGCGCTGGCCGGCGGCACGCCCGAGCTCGCCTACGCCCGTCCCTTCGCCGTCGACCTGACCGGCTGGTTCGACGACTTCAGCCACTCGGGCGTGTACGACGCCAACGGCGGCTCCTCGCGCGTGCAGCTGATCCTCTCCGCGCTGTCGCTGCAGCAGAACGGGACGATCCTCTCGATCCCGGCGCCGCTGCGCAAGCAGCTCTACGACTCGACCGTCACGACCGGGCAGTACGACAAGTGCCCGGGCGCCGCCGCGCGCCCGTCCGACGGGTCCAACCCCTACAAGCCGACGGCCGACTACCCGTGCGACCCGTCCGAGATCCCGCCGGGCAAGTGATGAAGAAGGCCATCGCTCCCCTCCTCGTCCTGGCCGCCGCCGTCGGCGTCTTCGTGCTGCTCGGCGGCGCGAAGAAGGACGCGTCGGGCACGACCTACTGGATCGAGCTCGACAACGCGTTCGGCCTGACCCAGGGCGGCGACGTGAAGGTCGGCGGCGTCAAGGCCGGCAAGGTCACGAAGTTCGGGCTGACGCCGAACAACAGCGCGAAGATCCAGGTCAAGCTCACGCAGCCCGGCTTCACGAAGTTCACCGACAAGGCGACCTGCGACACGCGGCCGCAGTCGGTCATCGGCGAGTACTTCATCGACTGCCAGCCCGGCAAGGGCAAGCCGCTGAAGAGCGGCGGCGTCGTGCCGGTCAGCCGCACGACGGGCACGATCCCGATCGACCTCGTCCAGAACGTCCTGCGCCTGCCCTACCGCGAGCGCCTGAGCCTGATCATCGGCGAGCTCGGCGCGGGCGTGGCCGGCAACGGCACGAACCTCAACCTCGCGCTGCGCCGCGCCGTGCCCGCGCTGCGCGAGACCGACGGCCTGCTGCAGCTGCTCGGCGACGAGAACCAGACGATCAAGGCGCTCGTGCGCGACGGCGACACCGTGATCGGCGACCTGGCCCGCAACAAGTCCACCGTCGTGCGCTTCGTCCGCGCCGCCCGCCGCACGGCCGAGCTCTCGGCCGAGCGCCGCACCGCGCTGGCCGGGACCTTCCACCGCTTCCCCGCCTTCCTGCAGGAGCTGCGCCCGACGATGGTCTCGCTGGGCAAGACGGCCGACAACACGAGCAAGACGCTCGTCACGCTGCGCCGGTCCTCGGGCCAGCTCAAGACGTTCTTCGCCGACGCCCAGCCGTTCGCCGACGCCTCCAAGCCGGCGCTGAAGTCGCTGGGCCAGGCCTCGGTGACGGGCCGCAAGGCGGTCGAGGCGGCCGGGCCGACGGTCACCCAGCTGCGCAAGTTCTCCAAGGGGACGCCGGAGCTCGCCGGCAACCTCTCGATCGTCCTGAGCGCGCTCGACGACCGCAACCGCGCCGTCGAGAACGACCCGCGCGCCGCGGTCCAGCTCGGCACCCCGGGCAAGAAGGTCGGCTACACGGGCCTCGAGGCGCTGCTCATGTACGTCTTCAACCAGTCGGTCGCGGTCAACTCCTACGACCAGAACGGGCACCTGCTGCGCGTCAACGGCTTCGTCTCGCCGTGCGCCGCCTACGTCGACGCGGCGACCCGCGCGCAGAAGATCGCCGCCAACCCCGCCTACGCGCGCTGCTCCTCCTACGTCGGGCCGACACAGCCGGGCATCAACGCGCCCGACACCTCGGACAAGACGCTGATCAAGGAGGGCAAGGTCAACGTCGACGACGGCGCGCCGACCGGCGCCGGCGGCCTCGGCTCGGCGCCGACCTTCCCGATCCGCAAGAAGGGCCCCAAGGTCAAGCGCACGAGCGCCGGCCCGAAGAAGCTCTCCGGCGACGAAGAAGTCCTCCTCGGCGAAGGGCAAGAGCGACCTCCCGAGCACGATCTCGAAGATCCTCGGCGGCGCCCGGAGCAAGCCGAAGGTCAACGGCGCGGCGCCGAAGGCTCCGTCCGCGCCCTCGCCGTCGGACGCCCAGTCCCTCCTCGACTACCTCCTCGCGCCATGAACCGCCGCACGCGTGGATCCGTCGCCGCCAACCCCGTGCTCGTCGGGGCCGTCACGATCCTCGTGGTCGTCGTCGCGGTGTTCCTCGCCTACAACGCGAACAACGGCCTGCCGTTCGTGCCCACCCGCCAGCTCAACGTGCACGTCAAGAACGGCGCCCAGCTCGTCAAGGGCAACGAGGTCCGCGAGGGCGGCTTCCGCGTCGGCGTCGTCGAGGACATCACGCCGGCCACGCAGCCCGACGGCACCATCGGCGCGAACCTCAAGCTCAAGCTCGACAAGAAGGAGGGCCCGCTCCCGGTCGACTCGAAGATCGTCATCCGCCCGCGCTCGGCCCTCGGCCTCAAGTACGTCCAGGTCATCCGCGGCAAGGCGAAGAAGACGTTCGCCGACGGCGCCACGCTGCCCTCCAACCAGGCCCGCGTGCCGGTGCAGCTCGAGGACGTCCTGTCGACCTTCGACGCCAAGACGCGGAGCAACTCGCGCAAGAACCTCGTCGGCTTCGGCGGCGCGTTCGCCGGCCGCGGCGACGACCTCAACCTGACGATCCAGTCGCTGCCGCCGCTGTTCAAGCACCTGACGCCGGTGGCCGCCAACCTGACCAACCCGGCGACCGAGACGCGCGGGTTCTTCCGCGGCACCGAGCGCGCCGCCGGGCGCGATCGCCCCGGTCTCCGAAGACCCAGGTCAAGCTCTTCGGCGACCTCGGCACGACGCTCGCCGCGATCAGCGCCGACCCGAAGGCGCTGCAGGACACGATCTCCAAGTCGCCGCCGACGCTCGACGTCTCGACGCGCTCGCTGCGCGTCCAGCGCCCGTTCCTGGCCGACACCGCCGCCTTCTCGACCGACTTCAACAAGGCCGTGCTCGAGCTGCACCGCGCGCTGCCGGACATCAACCCCGCCCTCGAGGAGGGCGCGCCGGTGCTGCGCCGCTCGGTCAAGCTCAACGACCAGCTGCAGAAGACGATGGTCGCGCTCCAGGACCTGAGCGAGGACCCGCGGACGAACCTCGCGCTGCGCGCCCTGACCGACACGGTCACGACGCTCAACCCGCAGCTGCGCTTCCTCGGCCCGCAGGTCACGGTCTGCAACTACTGGAACTACTTCTGGACCTACGTGGCCGAGCACCTCTCCGAGGAGGACGCCTACGGCTACGCGCAGCGCGCGCTGTTCAACTCCAACGGCAACCAGGACAACAGCGTCGGCGCCTCGCCCGCGGTCGTGCCGGCCAACGGCGAGAACTACGCGCCCGCCGTCGATCGCCCGCGGCTCGAAGGAGTTCCTCCACGCCCAGCCCTACGGCGCCGCGGTCACGAACTCCGGCGCGGCCGACTGCGAGCAGGGCCAGCGCGGCTACGTCATCGGCCGCAACACGACGCTCAAGGGCGACCGCTTCAACATCGTCACCTCGCCGCACACGCCCGGCGCCCAGGGCACGACGTTCAGCGGCCTGCCGCGCGTGCCCAAGGGCGAGACGTTCACGCGCGAGCCGAACGTCAACGCCGTCACCGAGACCGGGCAGATCAAGCCGTGAAGCGCGGACGCAAGAAGCGCGGGATGACCGACTTCGCCGCCGGCGCGATCGCGCTCGCGGTGATCGTGGTCGTCACCTACCTCGGCTTCACGAAGTCGATCCCGTTCAAGCCGCACTTCACGATCCGCGCCGCCGTCCACTCGGCCAACAACATCAACAAGAACTCGTTCGTGCGGATCGCCGGCGTCAACGTCGGCAAGGTCACGAAGATCGAGCACCCGCCCGGCGGCGGCAGCTCGGCGATCATCACGATGCAGATCGACGACAAGGGCCTGCCGATCCACAAGGACGCGACGATCGCGATCCGGCCGCGGATCTTCCTCGAGGGCAACTTCTTCGTCGACCTGCATCCCGGCAGCCCGTCGGCGCCGACGATGGCGAAGGACGACACGCTGCCGATCCAGCAGTCCTCGGCGCCCGTCCAGCTCGACCAGGTCCTCTCGAGCCTGAACGGCAACGTGCGCACCGACCTGCAGAAGCTGCTGGTCGAGTACGGGCACGGCGTCAACGCGGGCGCCGCCGGGTTCAACCGCTCGCAGAAGTACTGGAAGGACGCCTACGAGTACTCCGCGCTGCTCAACCAGGCGTCGCTCGGCAAGCACCCGCACGACCTGTCGAAGTACATCGAGCGCGGCGGGGTCGTCGCCGACGCGCTCGACAAGCACCCCGTCCAGCTCAAGTCGCTGGTCACCGACTTCAACACCACGTCGCACGCGTTCGCGCGGGTGGACACGAGCCTGTCCGCCGCGATCGCCGAGCTGCCCCGCACCCTCGCCGTCGGCCGCCCCGCCCTCGGCGCGCTCAACGCCGCGCTGCCCTCGCTGCGCCGTCTGTCCGACGAGCTGCGCCCCGCCGTGCGCTCGACCGGGCCGATGATCGATGCATCCCTGCCGTTCATCCGCCAACTCCGCGGGCTCGTCCAGCCCGCGGAGCTGCGCGGCCTCGTCGCCGACCTGCGCCCGACCGTGCCCGACCTGGCCGAGCTGCAGACCCGCTCGCAGCCGCTCTACGAGAAGGTCCGCGCCGCCTCGAGCTGCCAGAACAACGTGATCCTGCCCTGGACCCACGACAAGATCCAGGACAAGCAGTTCCCGGCCAAGGGCGAGGTCTACTACGAGTCGGTCAAGTTCCTGCCCGGCATCGCCGAGGAGTCGACCGCCGGCGACGCCAACGGCCAGTGGTTCCGCGTGGTCGGCGGCGGCGGCACGCAGTCCTACGCGCTCGGCGCCGGGCTGTTCGGCAACTCGCTCAACCCGATCCAGGGCGAGAACCCGCCCAAGCCGCAGAGCCGCCCGCCGATCCGGCCCAACACGCCGTGTGAGAACCAGCAGACGCCGGACCTGCGCACGGGCGCCGACGACCCGCCGCCGCTGCTTCAGCAACGGCCGAGTCCCGCTCGCGTGCCGCGGCCGCTGCGCAAGAAGGCCCAGGCGCGCCTGACGAAGTCGCGGATGGCCTTGCTCCAGCAGGCCCAGAAGTGGGGCAAGGCCCGAGGGCATGAAGCTCAAGATCCAGAAGAAGCCGGCCACCAAGGCCCAGGTCCAGGGGCTGAGCAAGCGATGATGGTCCAGATCCGCAAGTCGGCGAAGAACGTCGCCGCGATCGTCTTCCTCGTCCTGCTCGCGGTCGCCGTGGGCGGCTTCATCCTGCACAACCAGCGCCTGCGCTTCCCCTTCATCCAGCCCAAGCGGATGCAGGTCAAGGCGGAGTTCCAGACCGCCCAGGCGGTCACGCCGGGCCAGGGCCAGACCGTGCGGATCTCGGGCGTGAAGGTCGGCGACATCACCAAGGTCGACCTCGAGGAGGGCCACGCGGTCATCACGATGGACATCGACCCGGCCTACGACAACCGGATCCACACCAACGCCTCGGCGCTGCTGCGGCCGAAGACCGGCCTGAAGGACATGTTCGTCGAGCTCAACCCGGGCACGAAGTCGGCGCCGCAGGCCAAGAACGGCTGGACGATCCCGCTCAAGTCGACGCTGCCCGACGTCAACCCCGACGAGATCCTCGGCGCGCTGGACACCGACACGCGCGGCTACCTGCAGCTGCTGGTCAAGGGCGCGGGCGACGGCCTCGACAAGCGCGGCGGCGACCTGGCCGAGGTCTTCCGGCGCTTCGAGCCCACGCACCGCGACCTCGCGCGCTTCACCAAGGCCGTGGCCGAGCGCCGCGCCAACGTCAAGGACCTCGTCACCTCGCTGGCCGTGCTCAACGCGGCCCTGGCCGAGCGCCGTCAGGACCTGACCCAGCTCGTCGACGCCTCCTCGGCCGTGTTCGGCGCCTTCGCCTCGGAGGACAAGAACATCTCCCGCGCCGTCCAGCTGCTGCCCGGCACGCTGCGCCAGACGACGATCACGCTGCGCAAGGTCCAGTCGTTCGCCAACGAGCTGCCGCCGACGACCCGCGCGCTGATCCCGGCGATCCGCGAGATCCCCGACGCGAACAAGGCGCTGTCCTCGCTGGCCTCGGCCGAGACCGGCGACGTCAAGAACAAGATCCGCCCGTTCGTGCGCGAGACGCGCCCGCTCGTGCGCAACCTGCGCCCGTCGGTCCGCGACATCAACAAGGCCACCCCCGGCCTGGACACCTCCTTCGTGGTCCTCAACCACCTGTTCAACACGCTGGCCTACAACCCCAACGGCCGTGAGGATCCGAGCAAGGCCTCGCGCCAGGAGGGCTACCTGTTCTGGCTGGCCTGGCTCAACCACCAGGCGCTGACCCTGTTCAGCTCCCAGGACGCCAACGGCGGCTTCCGCCCGCTCTTCCTGACGCTCGGCTGCTCGAGCGCCAAGCAGCTGATCGAGGAGAACGCCACGGCCGAGTTCGCGCTCAACCTGTCCCCGATCCTCGACAACCCGCAGGCCTGCGGCGGCACCGGCGCCCAGACCCTCGGCGGGCTGCTCGGCACGCTGGGCAACGCGGTCCCCGGCCTGCCCAGCGTCCTGAAGAAGGGCTCGAAGTCCTCGTCGAAGACGACCGACAAGCAGCGCCCGGCCGTGTCGCTGCCGACGACCACGACGGCCACCCCGCCGACGATCACGACGCCGACGCTCGCGCCCTCGGCGATCAAGAAGCCGGCGGGCGACAAGTCCCCGGTCAACCTCCCGACCCTCCCGGGGGTGAGCAGGTGAACAAGGAAGGCCCGACTCTCGGCCGGATCCTGACGATGGTGGGCTTCACGCTCTCCTGCTTCGGCCTGCTGCTCTTCCTCTGGCTCTCGTTCGGCGGCGCGATCCCGCTGCAGCCCAAGGGCTACCGCTTCAAGGTCGCCGTCCCCGAGGCGACGCAGCTCGCGCTCCAGGCCGACGTCCGCATCTCGGGCGTGAGCGTCGGCAAGGTCGTCCAGAAGGAGCTCGACCCGAAGGGCAACCGGACCCTGGCCACGATCGAGGTGCAGCGCCAGTTCGCGCCGCTGCACAAGGACGCCCGCGCGATCCTGCGCGAGAAGACGCTGCTCGGCGAGTCCTACCTCGAGCTCACGCCGGGCTCGAGCAAGGCTCCCGACCTGCCCGACGGCGGCCGCCTGGCCAACGCGCACGTCAAGCACACCGTCCAGCTCGACGAGATCTACGACGCGCTCAACCCGCAGACGCGCAAGGCCTTCCAGGACTGGCAGGCCAACACGGCCAAGGCGATCCAGGGCAACAGCCAGAACCTCAACAACACGATCGGCAACCTGCCGCAGTTCGCCGCCTCGGCCGACGACGTGCTGACCGTGCTCGACACCGAGCACGTCGCCGTGCGCGGCGTGGTGCGCGACACCGGCCGCGTGTTCGCGGCGCTGTCCAAGGACCCGCAGCAGCTGCGCAACCTCGTCACCGCGTCGGACGCGGTCTTCCGCCAGACCGCCCAGCGCAACCAGGACCTGGCCGAGACCTTCCGCGTCTTCCCGACCTTCCTCGACGAGACGCGCACGACGATGACGCGCCTGCAGAGCTTCGCGCGCACGACCGATCCCCTGATCCGCGACCTGCGCCCGGTCGCCCGCGACCTCGTCCCCACCGTGCGCGACGTGCGCCGCCTGGCGCCGTACCTGCGCACGCTGTTCGTCAACCTCGGGCCGCTCATCACCGCCTCCCAGAAGGGTCTGCCCGCGACGCGGAAGATCCTCGAGGGCGCGCGGCCGCTGCTCGGCCAGCTCGGGCCGTTCCTCTCGCAGCTCAACCCGATCCTCCAGTACCTCGAGCTCAACCAGCACCTGGTCGCCGACTTCATCTCGGTCGGCGCCGGCGGCGTGGCCTCGAAGACGCAGTCCGCGACCGGCGGCATCGGCCACTACCTGCGCCAGTTCAACCCGCTCGGGCAGGAGTCGTTCGGCTTCGCCGCCCAGCAGCGCGCGTCCTACAACCGCTCCAACCCGTACATCCCGCCGCTCGGCCTCGCCACCTCGCAGGCCGGCAAGTACCTGTTCCCGACGCCGTCGTGGGACTGCAAGAACACGCCGTCCGGCCACTCGCAGCTTCCGGTCGAGAGCTCGAACCCGGCGGTCAAGCAGCCCGGCTGCTTCACGGTCCCGTCGCAGACCTTCCAGGGCAAGGCCCTGAAGTTCCCGCACATCGGGCCGAACTCGTACGCGAAGAAGAAGTAGGCGCTGCGGCTGCGGCTGCGGCTGCGCTCCGCTCGGCGCGTGCCGGGCGGGTCGAGCGTGGTCCGACTGGCCAGGAAGGGGTGAGGGACAGGCCCCGATTTCGTTACATGAGCGGCGGCGATCCGCGCCGTGGACAGAAAGCCCATGGGGTGAGTCGTTTCTGTCCATGAGCCGTAAGCCGGCGAGGTCATGTAACGAAATCAGGGGCTCCTCGCTTCCTTCCAGGAGCAGCCCGGCTTCGGCCGACCAGCGACCACGCGAGTTCGCGAGAGCCCACCCGCACGCGCGAACGCCACGGCCCCAGGAGGGACCGCGGCGGACGCGGCGACGATGTTCTGTTGTCGGTCCCTACGCGACGGCGGAGACGGGACGCGGCACGACTTCGAGGCCCTCGAGGAGCGTCTCGGCCAGGCCGGCATCGCCGGTGATCTCCAGGTGACTGCGATCGGCATCGGGACCGAAGGCAGCGATCCACGCGGCCTCGGTGCCCGTGACACGGGCGTCGCTGCTGCTCACCGGCTCCTCGGAGACGGTGACCTCGCCGCGCTGGGCGTGCAGGACGTACGTGCGCTCTGACGAGCCCTTCGAGCGCTCGGTGACCTCCGCCTCGAGCGTGCCGGACAGGCGGCTCGGGGGGGAGAGCAGACCGGGCGCCAGGCGCAGGATCGCGCCGATGTCGACCTCTTCGGCCGGCCGCGGCGGGCTCCAGGCCCAGTCGTGTCCCCAGCGCGCGAGCGCGCCGAGGATCGGCATGAGCTCGGCAGCGCGATCGGTCAGCTCGTAGTCCACGCGCGGGGGTACCTCGCGGTACCGCTCACGGGTGAGCAATCCATCGGCGACCATGCGGTTGAGCCGGGATCTGAGCTGCTCGGTCGAGATGCCGGGCAGGACGCGCTGGAGCTCGACGAACCGGCGTGGACCTGCGGCGAGATCGCGGACGATCAACAACGTCCACTTGTCTCCGACAAGGTCCAGCGCCCGGGCATCGGGCGACCACTGCGCGTAGGGGTGACGCTTGGGGGGTGGGGTGGGGCGAATTTTTTGTACCTCCGACGAACGGCTTTCCCGACCTTACCCCCGATTCCGGCGGCTTCATTCGAGAACTCGTACAAACGTCGAACCTCCGACGCGCCTTCTGGGGCTCCGAGACCTGTCGGAGTGCGGACCGCAAGTTTCAAGGAACGTCTGCGTTCGGTCGATAGGTGCATCCGTTGGCGCACGTCGTGCGTAGGGCACCTTCGACATGGGACAGGTCATCGATCTCAGCCTCCATCGCGCCCGTCGCGCCGCCGCCCATCGGCCCGCGCCCGGGCCCGTGCCGGCGTCGCATCACGGCGAGCGCGAGCCGGTCACCTGCTTCTTCGACCCCGCATCGCCGTTCACGCACCTCGCGCTCGAGCGCGTGGAGCGGCTCCTGCCCGAGGCGCGCTGGCAGCCGGTCGACGCCGGCCCCGCGGTCCTCGGCGACGACCTCCGCGCACAGGCCGAGATCCGCGCCACGCAGCTCGGCCTGCGGCTCGTCTGGCCCGAGCACGTGTCCGAGCTCGAGCCCTCGCGCCGCGTCGCGCTGGCCGCCTGCCTCTCGGGACACGGCGCCGCCTATGCGATCGCGCTCGGCCGCCTGACCTTCTCCGGCGGCTTCGACCCCGGTGAGCTGACGACGCTGCTCGAGGCCGGGACCGCGGCCGGGATGGACCCGGGGACCGTCTGCCGCGCCGCGCTGGACGAGGCGCTCGACGTCGCCCTGGCCGGGACGTGCGCGCTGGCCGGCGAGCTGCGCGCCGACGAGCTTCCCGCGCTTTCGGTCGGCGGGCGCATGTTCGCCGGCGAGCAGCAGCTTCCGGCCGCGCTGGCCTACGCCCGCTCGTCGGGCGCCGTCGCCTCGCCGGCCTAGGGTCGGCGGACGGGCGGCCCGCATCGTGCGAGCCGCCCCCGCCTTGCAAACCGGCGGAAGAGCAGGGGGAGGGCTACCGCCGGCGGCCCGGACGGTCTCTGGACGAGAGAAGGTCCGGGTGGGGCGACGGTCTGGACCAAGCCGTCCCGCCGCGTACCGATCCCAACGACGCCGGCACCCCGGAACCTGAGGGGCGGGCGCAGGTCATACGCGATTCACACCGGATCGCGCCGCGGGCGTTCCCGGTAGCGTCCCGGTCATGGCGACCGAGACCACCGAAACGGCCACGGTCCACGGCGGGAGGATCGTGGCGCGGCGGCTGCGCGCGCACGGCGTCACGAAGCTCTTCACGCTGTCGGGCGGCCACCTCTTCTCCATCTACGACGGCTGTCGCGAGGAGGGCATCGACGTCGTCGACGTCCGCCACGAGCAGACCGCCGCGTTCGCCGCCGAGGGCTGGGCCAAGGTCACGCGCGAGCCGGGCGTCTGCGCGCTCACGGCCGGGCCGGGCGTGACCAACGGGCTGTCGGCGATCGGCGGCGCCTTCCAGAACCACTCGCCGATGGTCGTGCTCGCCGGCCGCGCCCCGGCCATGCGCTGGGGCCAGGGCTCGCTGCAGGAGATCGACCACGTCCCCTTCGTGCGGCCGCTGACCCGCTTCGCCGCCACGCCGGACTCGACCGCGGAGATCGCCGGCCTCGTCGACGACGCGTTCGGCGCGGCGCTCGGCCCGCACTCCGGCCCGGCGTTCGTCGACTTCCCGCTCGACCACGTGTTCATGGAGGCCGAGGATCCGGGCCTCGAGGGCGGGCTGCCCACGCCGCACACCGGCCCCGGCGCCGACGAGGCGCAGATCGCCCGTGCGGCCGCGCTGCTGCGCGACGCCGAGCGCCCGGTGATCATGGCCGGCACGAACCTCTACTGGGGCCACGGCGAGGACGCGCTGCGCGCGCTGGCCGAGGCGGGCAACGTCCCCGTCCTGCTCAACGGCAACGCCCGCGGCTGCCTGCCCGCCGACCACCCGCTGTTCTTCTCTCGCGCGCGCTCGGCCGCGCTCAAGGAAGCCGACGTCGCGCTCGTCGTCGGCGTCCCGATGGACTTCCGCCTCGGCTTCGGCGCCTCCTTCGGCGAGGACACCGACATCGTCGTCGTCGACGTCGCCGAGCCCGAGCGCGACCATCCCCGCCCGGTGGCGGCCGAGCTCTACGGGGCGCTGCCGGCCACGCTCGGCGCGCTCGCGCACGACGCGGGGGACGCGAGCGAGCGGCGCGGCTGGATCGAGGGCCTGCGCGCGCAGGAGACCGAGAAGCGCGAGGCCGAGCGGGCCGAGCTCTCCGACGACCGCGCGCCGCTGCACCCGATGCGCCTCTACGCCGAGCTCGACAAGGTGCTCGACCGCGACGCGATCGTGATCGGCGACGGCGGCGACTTCGTCTCCTACGCCGGCCGGGTCGTCAACTCCTACGAGCCCGGGTGCTGGCTCGATCCCGGGCCCTTCGGCTGCCTGGGCACCGGGCCGGGGTACGCGCTGGCGGCCAAGCTCGCCCATCCCGACCGGCAGGTCGTCCTCCTGCTCGGCGACGGCGCCTTCGGCTTCTCCGGGAATGGAGTGGGACACGCTGGCCCGCCACGACGTCCACGTCGTCGGCGTGATCGGCAACAACGGGATCTGGGCGCTGGAGAAGCATCCGATGGAGTTCCTCTACGGCTACTCCATCGCCGCCGAGCTGCGGCCCGAGACCCGCTACGACGAGGTCGTCTCCGCCCTCGGCGGCGCCGGCGAGCTCGTGCGCACGCCCGACGCGCTCGGTCCGGCGCTCGAGCGCGCGCTCTCCGCCTCGGGTCCCGCGCTCGTCAACGTGCTCACCGACCCGCAGGTCGTCTACCCGCGGCGCTCCAACCTCGCGTGACCGACTTCGCCTCCGACGATCCCGCCCGGCTCCAGTCCGCCCTGGCCGACATCGCCCTGCTGGCCGTGTCCGGCCGCGACGTCAGCCAGCTGATGGAGGAGACGGTGACCGTCGTCCACGATCAGCTCGCCGTCGACTTCGCCACCGTCGTCGAGTTCGAGGACCAGGGCGCGCAGCACTTCCTCCGGGTCCGCGCCGGCGCCGGCTGGGAGAGCCGCCCGGCGGGAACGCGGCTCGAGGTGCTCCCGAACTCCCCCTTCGAGTGGACCTTCCGGCACGGCTACCTGCACATGCCCGACCGCACGGCCGAGACCCGCTTCGACGCCGAGCACCCGACGCTGATCGCGGCGGGCATCCACGCCTCGATGTCGCACGTGATGCCCGGCGCCCGGGCCGGCGAGCCCTACGGGATCATCGGCGTGCACAGCCGCCCGCGCCGCGAGTTCACCGCGCTCGAGCAGGAGTTCCTGCGCGGCGTCGCCGCCGTGCTGGCCGCGGCGATCACCCGCCAGCGCCAGGCGCTCGAGGTCAACGACACCGTGCTCCAGGGCCTCGCCGTGGCCCGCTACGCGCTCGAGCGCGGCGACACCGCGCTGGCCGAGGAGTCGGTCTCCGACGCGCTCGACCGCGCGCGCACCCTGGTCTCGAGCCTGCTCGGCGGCGCGTCGCCCGACGGCGCCGCCCTGCCGGGCGATCTGCGCCGGCGCTGAGCCGTTAAGCGAGGAAGCCGCCCGCAATCATTGCGGACGGCTCCCAAAGTGGCCCAATCAGGACGGGCAGGGGTACGTGCCTTGAAGGGGCCGGGTAGTCGGTCCGGACTGCGGGAGGCGCCGAAGAACGGCAATCGCCCGGACCTATGTGACGGGCCGAAGGATCGGTCGCACGACCCCTAAGACCCGACGGTCACATCATGCTCCGTCGGGCCCGCAGAAGCAACCGAACATGCGTCGAAAAACCGGTGCTGTGACCTACCTCATCCTGAATTCATACCGGGGGCCCGCCCGGCGGCCATCAGCGCGGCTCCACGGAGGATGTCGTGCTCGGAGACCTCGAACTCGTCGACCCCCAGCGCGCGCAGCGCCTCGAGCAGGATCACCATCCCGGCGATGATCGTCGCTGCGCGGTCGGGATGCAAGCCGACCACCTCGCGGCGCTCGTCCTCGTCCATCGTCGCCAGCCGCGCGAGCAGCTCCTCGACCGTGCCCAGCGGGGCGCGGAACCCCTCGACGCGATCGGGGTCGTAGGGATCCAGGGCGAGGTCGATCGCCGCCACCGAGGTCGCGGTCCCGGCCACGCCGATCACCGTGGCGACCTCCCGGCGGACCTCGCCGGGCAGCGCGGCGGCGAACAGCGCGCGCACGTCCTCGGCCAGCGCCTGGGTCTCGTCGTGCTCGGGCGGGTCGTGGGCGAGGAAGCGCTCGGTCTGGCGCACGACGCCGGCGTGCACCGAGACGAAGAAGGACACCCGGCCGCCGGCGCCGATCACGACCTCGGTCGAGCCGCCGCCGACGTCGACGACCGCGACCGGCTCGGGGCCGCCGGCCGGGCGCTCGGCCGTGGCGCCGAGGAACGTCAGCCGGCCCTCCTCCTCGCCGCTGATCGTCCGCGCCTCGATGCCGAAGCGCTCGCCGATCTCGCGGGTGAACTCCGCGCCGTCGGCCGCGTCGCGCACGGCGCTCGTGAGCACGCCGACCGTCCGCTCGGGGCGCAGCTCGTCGAGCTCGGCGCGGTAGCCGGCCAGGGTGGAGAAGACGCGCTCCTTGGCGTCGGGGTGCAGCGAGCCGCGCGCGCCGAGCTCCTGGCCCAGGCGCGTGACCTGCGTGCGGCGCACGACGTCGGTGACGCCCGCGTCCTCGACGTCGCAGACGAGCAGGCGCGTGGAGTTCGTCCCGATGTCGACGACGCCGACGCGCATCAGGACACCGGGAAGGGCATCGGCTCGCCGTCGAGCGCGGCGAGCAGGTTGTCGACGGCGCGGTCGGCCATGCGCGCGCGGGCCGCGGCGGTGGCCGAGCCGATGTGGGGCAGGACGATCGCGCCGGGTGCGCGCAGCAGCGGGTGGTCGGCGGGCAGCGGCTCGGGGTCGGTGACGTCGAGCCCGGCGCCGGCGATCGTCCCGGCGTGCAGGGCGGCCACGAGCGCGTCGGTGTCGACGATCGGACCGCGGGCGGTGTTGATGAGGATGGCGGTGTTCTTCATGCGGGCCAGCGCATCCTCCCCGATCAGGCCGCGGGTCTCCTCGGTCAGCGGGCAGTGCAGCGAGACGAAGTCCGCGCGGGCGAGCAGGTCGTCGATCGCGGCGCGGTCGCGCCCCGCGGTCAGGACCTCCATGCGAAAGCCGCTCGCGCGCTGCGCCACGGCGCTCCCGATGCGCCCGGCGCCGATCACGCCGAGCGTCGCGCCGGCGACCTCGGCGCCGAGGAAGCCCTGCGGCTCCCAGCTCGTCCACGCGCCGGCGGGCACCGAGGCGGCGGCCGCGGGCAGGTGGCGGGCGGTGGCGAGCAGCAGCGCCCAGGCGAGGTCGGCGGTCGCGTCGGTCAGGACGTCGGGCGTGACGCCGACCGCGATCCCGCGGCGGGCGGCCTCGTCCTTGTCGATGTTGTCCGAGCCGACGGCGTAGTTGGCCACGGCCCGCAGCTCGGGCGCGCCGTCGAGCAGGGCGGCGTCGACGGGGTCGGTGACCATCGTCAGCAGGCCCTGCGCGCCGGCCGCGCGCTCGCGCAGGACCGAGGCGGGCGGCGGGCCCTCGCCCTCCCACACGTCGACCTCGTGGCGCTCGCGCAGCCGGTCGAGCGCGGAGCCGGGAATCGGGCGGGTGACGAAGACGCGGGCCATGGCCCGCAAGTTTGCCGCTCACGTTTCGTTCATGTCCTCAATCCCCCGAAAGGACCCCGTTCCCGTGCGCCTCGCCCGTCTCATCCCGCTCCTCGCGCTCGCCGCCCTGGCCGGCCCGCCGGCCGCCGGCGCCGCGCCGGTGGCGCTGCCCGCCGTGCACCGCACGCTGACCGCCGCGGGAACGACGACGGCCCCGTGCGCGGCCGTGGCCCCGAAGACCCGCCGCGGGGTCGGCGTCTCGACCTACCGCGCCCTGCGCTCGGGCTACGTGACCTTCCGCCTCAACGGGCGCCGCGGCGACTGGGACCTCGCGGTCCTCGACGCCGCCTCGGGCAACCGGCTGGGCGCCTCGCAGGGCTTCGGCTCGCGGGAAGTCGTCCAGCGCTGGGCTCAGCCCGGGCAGGTCTTCACGCTCGTGGCCTGCCACGCGCGCGGCTCGGGCCGCACCGTGCCCGGCCTCGATCGAGATGCTCGCCACCGCGCCGCCCAAGGCGCCGGCGGGCCCGGTCTCGCTCGTGCGCGTCCAGGCCAGCCACGGCCGCCTCGCCGCGCTCGACGCGCGCGGGTTCGACGTCACCGAGAGCCAGGGGCCGGGCTGGGCCGACGTCCTCGTCGCCGGGTCGGCGCAGGCGCGCGAGCTCGCCCGGACCGGCCTCAAGCGCACGACGCGGATCGCCGACCTCGCCGCCTCCGAGCGCCGCGCGGCGCAGATCGACTCGCGCGCAGTGCAGCGGCGCGCGGCCGCCGGCGGGTCCCCGATCCCCTCGGGCCGCACGACCTACCGCACCTACGAGGACATCCAGGCCGGCCTCAAGGCGCTCACGCGGACCTACAAGACGAGCGTCCGCCCCGTCACGATCGGCCACTCGTTCCAGGGGCGCGAGCTCTCCGGCGTGGAGATCGCCAGCAACGTCAAGAGCAAGACCGACGGGCGCCCGGTCTACCTCCTGGTCGCGCTGCACCACGCGCGCGAGTGGCCGTCGGCCGAGGCGGCGATGGAGTACGCGATCATGCTCGCCCGCGCGAAGTCCGGGCCGCTGGCCAAGCTCAAGAAGACCGAGCGCACGGTCGTCGTGCCGCTCATCAACCCCGACGGCTATCGTCTCCTCGCGCAACGCGTCGGCCTACGACCCGGCCGACAACGTCGACGGCGGCGCGGGCTCCGACCCGCTGGGCACCGGCCTGCCGCCCTCCACGCTCGAGTCGGTCGCCCCGCCCGGCGGCGTGGCGACCTACCGGCGCAAGAACTGCGACGGCGCCTTCAAGGACCCGAGCACGCCGTGCGAGCGCCAGTACGGCATCGACCTCAACCGCAACTACGGCGAGAAGTGGGGCGGCGCGGGCGGCAGCCCGGACACGACCAGCCAGTCCTACCACGGCGACGCCGCCTGGTCCGAGCCCGAGACGACGGCCGTGCACCGCTGGTCGCAGAGGCACCAGGTGACGCTCGTGATGACGCTGCACAACGTCGCGGCGCTCGTCCTGCGCCCGCCGGGCCTGCACGACGGCGGCACCGCGCCCGACGAGAAGGCGATGAAGGCCATCGGCGACCGGATGGGCAAGGACGCCGGCTACACCTCCGAGTACTCGTTCCAGCTCTACGACACGGCCGGGACGACGGAGGACTGGAACTACGCCGCGCAGGGCGCGTTCGGCTACACGATCGAGATCGGTCCCCCCGGCGGCGCCTTCCACGAGCCCTACCAGAAGGGCTTCGTGGACGAGTGGAACGGGACCGGCGGCCACGGCGCGACCAAGGGCCAGGGCCTGCGCGCCGCGCTGATCACGGCGGCCCAGGCGGCGGCCAACCGCAAGCACCACTCGGTGCTCACCGGCCGCGCGCCCAAGGGCGTGACGCTGCGCCTGACCAAGAAGTTCCGCACGTCGACGAGCGACTACTGCCTGATGGGGCTCGATCCGGCCGTGTCGGCGACGGGCAGCCCGACCTGCCCGCCCGGCCAGCAGCACAAGGCCTACACGATCCCCGACGGGCTGAACACGACGCTGCCCGTCGGCAAGTCCGGGAAGTTCACCTGGGACATCGATCCGTCCACGCGGCCGTTCGTCGGCGGCGGGGCCACGAAGGTGAGCATCGGCACCACCCCGACGCGCACCGAGACGTTCAAGGGCAAGGCGGGCGAGGCCCAGCAGGGCGACTCGGTCGACCACCCGTTCACGGTGCAGGCCGGCGACGACGTGACGAAGATCCACCTGACCTGGGCGACCAAGGTCGAGGACTACGACCTCGCGGTGTTCCAGTGCAAGGGCGTCTGCGACGGCGCGAAGAACCGTCCCGCCGGCGACCCGGCCGACCTCCAGGTCGGCTCCTCGGGCAACCCGCCCGGCACCGACGAGGACGTCGAGCTGACCAAGGCCGCGGCGCCGCCCGGCCAGTACTACGCGCGGGTCACGTACTTCGTGGCCACGACGGGCTCCTACACGGGCACGATCTCGCGCTTCAAGGGCACGGCCGTGGTGACCAAGGGCCACCCCGAGCCGTGGGTCCTGTACTGCGAGAAGCACGGCAAGCGCCTCTCCACGCGCAAGATCTTCATCAAGCGCGGGCAGAAGAAGACGCTGAAGATCTCGTGCAAGAAGGCGAAGACGAAGAAGTCATAGACGTGCGCGGCGTCTGCGAGCGAGACGGCGAGGTGGAGGTCGGGCTTGCATCGGGGAGGCGGCTGCGGACACTGCGCGGGTGCTGCCCGCCCTGCTCGCCGTCACCGCGCTCGCCGGCGCGCCCGATCCCTGCGTCCGCACCCGCGACCTGCATCCCGGTCCCGGTCACGGCGGGCTCTACCGCACGCCCGCGCCGTTCGAGCACTTCGACGCGCGCCGCAGCCAGGTCTTCCCCTACTCCTGCTCGCTGCGCGAGCTCACCGGCACGCGCCACCCGCGCATCCTCGCCCGGGGGGCCGCGCCCCGGGCACGTTCGACACCCCGTACTCGATCGTCACCCGCGGCCGGCGGGGGCTCTACGTCTACGGCTACGCGGCCGACGCCGCGAAGCGGGGCGCGGCCGTCTCGCGGGTCGATCCCGTCACGCTGCGGACGCTGTGGACGACGCGGATCCGCGACGTCTCGCCGCGCGCCGGGTGGAGCTACCCGGGCGTCGCGCTCGCCCACGCGGACGGGCGGATCGACGCGATCTACGGCAGCGTGGTGGTCTCGCTCGACGCCCGGCGCGGGAAGGTGCTCGCCCGCCGCACGCTGCCCGAGTCGGCGAACGGCACGGGCGCGGCCTACAACGGGATGGTCCCCACGCCGGACGGCGATCTCGTGGCCAAGAAGATCGAGCGCGGACCGTGCCCGGCGGCATTCACCCCGCCGCCGTCGGCTCCGGCCGGCGCCCTGATCGGCCTGACCTGCGCGAACGCCAACCGGCTGCCGTCCGAGATCGTCGTGCTCGACGCCAAGCGCCTGCGCATCCGCTCGCACGTCGTCCCGCCCGAGCCCGTCACCGGGCGGATCACCTTCGCCGGCGGCTACGTCTACTGCGCCGGGCGCGATCACCTGTTCCGCTACCGGTATCGCCACGGGAAGCTCCGCCGCGACACGGCCTGGGGCATGGTGCGCTACCGCACCGGCGCGCAGACGCCGGGCACCGGGCCCGGCCTGCTCGGGCACTGGCTCGTCGTGCAGACGAACTTCCTGCCCACCTCGGCGCCGCTGACGGTGACCGCCGTCGACGTCCGCCACCCGAAGCGCGTCTTCCGCATCCAGCCGTTCGCCGGGATGCCCGGTGGGAGCTGGATCGTCTCCAAGCCCGCGCTCGACAGCGCCAACGCGACGGTGGTCACCCACGACACCCGCGCCGGGCGGATGGCCGCCCTGCGGCTCGACCGAAGCGCGGCTTCCGCGTGCGCTGGCGGCGGCCGCTGACCGCGCTGGCGTTCTCCGCGCTCGTCGGGCCGGCGCGCGGGAGGCAGATCGTCGTCCCGGATCTCGGCCCGGGCGGCGAGCGCGTCGTCTGGCTCGACGAGCGGACCGGGCGCGAGCAGGCGGCCACGCGCGTCCTCGACGCGCAGCCCGCGCCCGGGAACATCGTCGTCCCGGGGTTCGGCGGGCGGTTCTGGTACGGATCGAACGCCGGCCGGCTGTTCGCCCTGCGCCCGGTCAGGTGAAGGCGACCCGGCGGCTCGTCGCCTCCGGGTCGCTGAAGGCCAGCAGGCGCTCGGCCTCGGCCTCGAGCTCGCCCTTGGCGCCGCGCGGCAGCTTGCCGAACGGCGCGACGGTCAGCGCGGCCTTGGTCTTCGTGCGCTCGACGGTCCACGTGCCGGCCACGCGGCCGTCGACGAGGAAGACGGCGAGCACCCGCAGGTTCTTGGTCTTCAGCCGCGGCTTGTGCGCGTCGTCGAGGATCCGCCGGCGGTCCTTGTGCGCGAGCAGCACCGAGTCGAAGTCGGGCAGCAGGCGCACCGGCGCGGGCGTCTCGGGGTCGGGCCGCGGCGAACGCGGGAGGTCGAAGTAGGTCGTGCGGCTGCCCTCGAGCTTCAGCGCGATCGCGTCGTCGGGGATGTGGTCCTTGAGGCCCTTGAGCCCGGTGAAGCTCTGGACGTCGGCCGCGGTCGACGGGCCGAAGGCGGCGAGGTGCGCGCGCACCACGGCCTCGAGGTCGGGCTCGGCGTCGAGCGCGAGCTTGGGCACGACCTCCTCGGCCAGCCCGAAGACCGGGTCGCGCGGGTAGCCGAGCTCCTCGTCGGCCGACGGGACGAGCACGAGCGGGACCGTCAGCCGCGCGGCGTAGCCGAGCGCGCGGTGGTCGCGGTCGGGGAAGCGCTCCTGCAGGCGCGGGCGCAGGTCGTTCATCGTCATCGGCTCACCCGCGAGGATCTCCCGCGCGGCCTTCGCGACCGCGGCGACGTCGAGCTTCGCGTCTCGCACCTTGCGCACGCTCGCGACCGCGTCGTCGAGCGCCGGCTGCAGCGCCGGGCGCAGCGTCGCGAAGTCCTTCGCCGTGACGGCGTGCAGCGTCGCGCGCATCAGCGGCGCGCGCACGACCGTGCGCTTGCGCAGCGGCCCCAGCAGGTCGTCGCGCTCGAAGCCCTCGAGCCGCGCATGCAGGGCGAGGAACGGCGGGCGCACCTCCTGGGCCTGCAACCCGCCGAGCGCGGCGACCGCCTTGCCCGCCGACAGCGAGGAGCGCTCGAGCAGCAGCTGGCGGGCCAGCGTGGCCCGGTTGAGGCCCTCCAGCGTGATCGTCTCGTCGCTCATCCGCCGGATGATGCACACTGCGCGCTGTGGGGTGCTTCGCCGTCCTCTTCGCGCTGATCTCGCCGCGCCTGGCGCTGTTCTTCGTGGCGATCTTCTCCGACGTGCTCAGCCGGTCGCTACGGCTCGTGGATCATCCCGCTGCTCGGGTTCTTCCTGCTGCCGTGGACGACGCTGACCTACGCCGCGTTCTGGGACTGGGGCCCCGGCCATCACGTGACCGGCGTCGAGTTCCTGTTCGTCGTCCTCGCCTTCCTGGTCGACCTCGGGGCCCTCGGCGGCGGCCGGCGCTACCAGGCCGCTCGCTGACGACGGCGCCGCGCCTCAGCCCCAGCGCAGCGACGCCGTGCGCACCGGGGCGTCCCAGGCGGCGGTCAGCTCCTCGTCGAGCGCGACGATCGACAGGGCCGCGCCGGCCTGGTCGAGCGACGTGATCATGTCGCCGACGAGCGAGCGCGCGACCTCGTGGCCCCGCTCGGCGAGCACGCTCCGGATCTCCGCGAAGAGGACGTAGAGCTCCAGCGGCGGCGTGCCGCCCAAGCCGCTGAGCAGCACGAGCAGCCCGTGGTCCGCGGACGGCTCGAGCTCCTCGAGGATGGGCGGGACGAGCTCGCGGGCCAGCTCGGCGGCGTTCATCTTGGGCTCGCGCGGGCGGCCGGGCTCGCCGTGGATGCCGACGCCGAGCTCGACCTCGTCGCCGTGCACGGCCACGCCGAAGCTCCGCCCGCGCTCGCAGACGCGCTCGGCGATCGCCCGGACCTCGTCGAGGCTCGCGCCGGCGGCGGCGCGCGCGCCGGCGATCTTCTCGGCGGCGATGATCACCCCGGTCCCGCGACGGCCGGTGGCGGTGTCCGCTTCCAGCGCGACGTCGTCGGCGACGATCACCGTGGCGACCTCGGCGCCCTGCTCGCCGGCCTGCTCGGCGGCGAGGCGGAAGTTCAGCACGTCGCCCGTGTAGTTCTTGACCAGGTGCAGGATGCCGGCGCCCCCGTCGACCGCCTGCGTGGCGGCGAGGATCTGGTCGGGGGAGGGGGAGGTGAACACCGCGCCGGGGCAGGCGGCGTGGAGCATCCCCGCGCCCACGAAACCGGCGTGCATCGGCTCGTGGCCGGCGCCGCCACCGGAGACCACGGCGACCTCGCCGCGGACCGGACCGCCTTGGCGCACGATCACGTCGCGGCCCGCGAGCCGCTCGACGAGATCGGGGTGGGCCGCCGCGAAGCCGTCCAGCGCCTCGCCGACGAGATCGGCCGGGCGGTTCACGAACCCGTGGCCGCGACCCGCGTCGCCGTCGCTCCCGGCGTCTTCGAGCTGATCGGCCAGCGTCTCCCAGTCGGGCGGCTCGCCGTCGGCGAAGCGGCGGGCGATCGCCGCCACGCCGGTCGCGCCCGGGTCCGGCTCGCCCGAGGAGCGCTCGCCCGCGTAGGAGGCTCGGCCGCGTCGCGCCGCGCTGCCGGTCGTGTCGCGTACGCCGCCTTCGGCTTCCTCGACCGCGTCGTTCGGCGCGCCCGTCCTCCAGCGCCGCGGCGAGCGGCAGCAGGGCGTCGACCAGCGTCTTGTCGCCCGGCTCGGCGCCGCCGAACTCCTGGACGCCCTCGAGGCCGGCCCGGACCATCCGGGCGGCGAGCGCGGCGTCGAGCTCGCGGCCGTCGGCGTCGGAGAGGACATGGGCGGCGCGGATCAGGGCGACGCCGAACAGCGGGCCGGACGTCCCGCCCATCGCGCCCGTCAGCACGTTCCCGGCCTCGCGCAGCGCGGTCGCGGCGTCGTCGCCGCGCGGCGGTTCGGCGGCCAGCGCGGCGGCGCCGCGCGCCAGCGTCGAGCCGAAGTCGCCGTCCCCGGCGACGTCGTCGAGGCGGTCGAGCTCGCCGCGGTCTTCGACGGCGGTCTGCGCCAGCGCTCGGAGGAAACGATCGATGCTCTCGGAGGGCTCCATCCTCGCCCCCTACCCGCGAGCGGCGGCGCTCTCGCGTGGCCTAGGCGGCGACCGGCATCCGGCGGGTGCGCAGCGCCCAGCGCGTCGCCGGAAGCGTCGCGGCCGACGTCGGCGAGGAACAGCGCCGGCGAGCACGAGCCAGCCCGGCCGGCCCCAGCTGCCGACGAGCGTCGTCATCACGGCCGGCGCGAGCATCAGCGTGATCGCCTCGCCGGTGGAGAAGACGCCCTGGTACTCGCCGGTCGCGTCGGGCGGCATGAGCGGGACCGAGAGCCCCCACGAGGCGGCGACGAAGAGCAGCTCGCCGGCGAGATGGAAGACGCCGGCGAGGAGCATCACGACGACGATGTCGCGCGCCGGAGCCGCCGGCCGTGGTCGCGAACAGCAGGCAGGCGACCGCCAGCGCGGCGCCGGAGGCGAGCGCCACGCGCGACGCGCGGCAGCGGGGTGGGGGCCAGGCGCGCCGCCGGCGTCTGCAGCAGCGCGATGCCGAGGGAGTTGATCACGACGATGATCGCGGCCAGGCTGCGCGGCCCGTCCGTGTGCAGGGCGATCCACAGCGGCAGGCCCGAGGAGAGCATCCCCCAGCACAGCGCGAGCGCGCCGGTCAGCGCGGCGAGCGTCACGTACGGCGCGTCGCGCACCGCGAGCGGGCTGCGCCGGCGCGGCACGCGGGCGACGGCGGGGACGCCGAGCGCGATCGACGGCGTAGACCGCGTAGGAGGCGCGTTGAGCGCCACGGCCGCGTGGTAGGCGGCGGTGGTGTCGAGGCCGACGACGACCGCGCCGATCCCGGCGCCGACCGCCCAGCCGACGTGGCTGGCCGAGCGCATCGCGCCCAGCGCGGCCAGCCGGTCGTCCTCGTCGGCCAGCGCGAGCACGAGCGCGTTGCGCGGGCCGCCCGATCCGCCGCGGGCGAACTCGGCCACGCAGGCGCAGGCCAGGAAGGCGGCGAACGAGCCGACGAGCAGGTAGCCGCCGTAGGCGACCGCCTGGATCGCGAGCAGCGTCACGTAGACGTTGCGCGCCCCGAGGCGGTCGGCGAGCACGCCGCAGGGCCCGGCGGCGAGGACGGAGAGCAGGCCGGCGGCGGTCAGGCCGAGGCCGACCTGGCCGGGCGAGAGCCCGACCGAGCGCGTCAGGAACAGCGCCCAGGTCGTGTACCACGCGCCGGTTCCGACGCTCGAGACCAGGGTCCCGGCGCACAGCGCGCGCAGCGGCCGGGAGTCGGGAAGGGCGAGGATGCGCGTGACGGACATGACGATCCAAGGTATCCTGAATCGTGCATGCACAATCCAGTTCTTGCTGAAGTGTTGATGTCGTGACGGATCCCGACCCCCGCGTCGTCCTGCTGCGCGAGCTCGGCGACCCGACGCGCCTGCGCGTCCTCGACCGGCTGAGCAACGTCGGCCCGGCGACCGTGAGCGAGCTCGCCGCGGCGCTCGGCGTGCCGATGACGACCTGTCCAACCACCTCAAGCGCCTGCGCGACGCGGGGCTGCTCACCGCGACGGCGAGCGGGCGCCACGTGATCTACGAGCTGGCCGACGACGGGCTCGAAGCGCTGCTGCCCATGCTCGACCGGCTTGACCGGCCGGCTCGCGCCCGGGCCGCCGGAGCCGCCGTCGACGCCGCGCGCCGCGGCGGCCACCTGCTACGACCACCTCGCCGGGCGGCTCGGCGTCGAGCTCTTCGCGCGGCTGCTCGCGCTCGGCGCGATCCGCGAGCGACCCGACGGCGCCGTCGAGCTCGGCGAGGACCGCGCGCCCTTCGCCGCCCTCGGGGTCGAGCGTGCCCGAGCCCGGCCGCCGCCGCTTCGCCTTCGAGTGCCTCGACGCGATCCACCACCGGCCGCACCTCGGCGGCGCGCTCGGCGCCGCGACGCTGGCCGCGCTCGAGCAGCGCGGGTGGGTGCACGCGGAAGACGACCGGGTCGTGCGCGTCACCCCGGCCGGGCGGCGCGGGCTGAAGCGGGCGATCGGGCTGGCGCCGGCCTAGAGCCGGTCGAGCCGGGTGCTGCAGCCGGTCGAGCTCCTTGGTCTTGGCCGTGGCCGCCTTCCGGGCCTCGCGGGCTTCGGAGTTGGCCCGCTGGGCGGCGGCCTCCGCGGCCTTCGCCGCCGTCTCGGCCTCGTCGGCCTCCTCGAGCAGGCGCTCGGCTTCTTCCTCTGCCTCGGCGACGGCCTGCTTGAGCTCGGCGCGATGACGAGCGCGCTTCTCCGCCTCGGGGTCGGGCTTGGGCTTCTGTCGGCCTTCTTCTTGCCGGCCTTCGTCTTGGGCGCCGGGCTTGCGGCTTCGCCTTCTTGCGTGCGCGGCGGGATGCCGCCGAGGCCCTCCGGGTCGGCGGTCGCCTCCTGCAGCAGCTCGCGGACCCGCTCGAGCATGGCGGCGGAGAGCGGGCGCCCGTTGGGCTCGATCCGCTCGCCGATCGTGTCGACGAGCGACTCCGTGGCCTCGCGGTGCGCGGCCATCGCCTCCCGCAGCGCGTCGCCGGCGCCCTTCGTGCCGGAGGCGTCGCGCAGCGCCGCGGCGGTGCCGTTCCACTCGGCGACCGCGTCCGGATCCTCATCGGCGATCCGGCCCACGGCCCATTCGGCCGCGCTCGGCTTGGGCTCCTTGGCGAGCTCCTTGGCGGCGTCGGTCTCGCCGTCGGCCTTGAGCGCCTTGGCCAGCCGGCCGCGCTCGGCCACCCAGTCCTCGAGCGGCGCGGCGCTGAGCTCCGTGCGGGCGGTCTCGAGAGGGTCGGCGGCCACGGCCGCATTCTGCCCTGGGGCGATCCTTGTCGCCCGCGGCGACGGCGCGTTCTATAATGGTGCGTCCACGCCGCGGGGTGGAGCAGTCTGGTAGCTCGTCGGGCTCATAACCCGAAGGTCGCGGGTTCGAATCCCGCCCCCGCTACTGCAGAGCCCCTCTCTCGCCAGGGGGGCTTTGCTCTTTAAGGGACCTGGTCGTTCTCGATGCTGGAACCGTGATCCTCAGTCCTGCGGGCCGAGCGGGGGCCCGCAGACCACCTGACCGTGGGCCTCGAAGATCCGGGCCAGCTCCTCGGGCGCGGGTCGCGGGGTGTCGGGCGGCGGGAGGATCGGCGCGGTCGCGGGCACCGCGGCGTCGGCGACCATGCGCTCGATTCCGGCCGGCGTGCTGAGGATGAGGACCCGGGCGGTCTCGCTGTCGACCCGGAACGTGTGGGCCACGCCCGACGGGACCACGCCCGTCCCGCCGTCGCCGAGCTCGAAGCGCCGGTCGTCGGCCACGATCGTCAGTCGCCCCTGCAGGACGATGTAGCTCTCGTCCTGCGGGTGGGTGTGCAAAGGCGGCGAGGCGTGGCGGGGAAAGAGGAACTCGATCAGCGCGAAGCGGCCGTCAGCGGCCTCCCCCGGCACGCGGACGGTCGCGAGCGTTCCCAGAAACCAGAGCTGCTGCCCTTCGCCGGGCGCCGACCACGTTGCGCCGCTCATCGGCCGACACTATCGGCTCGCTGCGGTGCCGCCGCGGCCGCGGCGACGGCCTACCGTTGTCACGATGACGACCCGCGGTGGCCGCCGCCTGACCGCCGTCGCCGTGGTCGTGGCCGCGGGCGCGCTGGCCCACCGGCCGCTGAGCCGGGTCCCCGAGAACACGCTGAAGTACGCGGTCGGCGTGATGCTCACGTCCTTCGGGATGTTCTGGGGCGCCGAGGGCGCCGGCGCGAGCTGGCCCGGCCAGGACGCGGCCATCCCCGCCCTGGTCGCGTTCACCCTCGTCAGCTCGCTGATCCTCGTGCGGATACTGCGCCACCGGCACGCGCGGATCCCCGCCCCGTCCCGCCCGGCAACCGGCATGAGCCGTCTGCGCGCGATCCTCGCGTTCCTCTACGACTTCTTCGTCGGTCGACGACCCGCTGATCCTGCTCGCGATCGTCGCCGCGCTCGGGATCACGGCGGTGGTCGCCGAGACGGACCTCGCCGCGTGGTGGATCCTGCCGCCGGCGGCGATGGCCGCCCTGGCCGTGTCGCTGCTGCGGGCCACGCGGCCCTAGGTCGCCGGCGTCACGGCGCCTCGCCCGACCGGCTCGGTCTGCCGCGCGCGTCGCACGGCGGGTCGACCGGGCCCGAGATGCTCGACTCCCGCGACATCACCCGCAGGGCGCTCTCCATCGCGGTGGGCTTCAGCGTGCTGACACCGCCGCGGTAGGGGTTGTCGAGGAACCACAGCAGCAGGAGCAGCGACGTGACGAGGATCGCCACCCCGCCCATCATCGTCGCCTGCACGAACGGGCCCTCGCCGGGGTCGGCGAAGAAGAGCATGAACATGAGCAGCGTCACGGCGCTCAGGAACAGGACGAGCCAGAGCGGCGTCGGGATGATCCCGCTGCCGCCGTGGACCCGATCGGCCCGGGCGTCCTCGCGGTCGCCGCGCTCGTCGAGGTACTTGGCGAAGGCCGCCTGGGCGGCCGGTGACCGGGGGTGGGCCGCGCGCAGGCTCGCGAAGAGCGCGATGCCCCATGGGTTCGGGCCCTCGGCGAGCGTGCCATGCTGCATCCGCGGCCATTCCTCGTGCACGACGTTGCGCGCGTAGCAGACCAGTGCTCCTGACAGCCGCTGGCGGGCGGGGGACGGCAGGAGCTGCACCGTCTCGAACTGATGGGAGACCGTGCGCGCCTCGGTCTCGGCACCGCTGCGGGCGGTGTCGAAGCTCTGGAAGGCGAGCACGACGATGAAGCCGGCGAGGATCGCGAAGCCCCCAGCGAGGACGCCGAAGACCCCGGCGGCCCGGTCGCCGTCCGCGAAGTAGCTGCCCTCCGGCGCTCGGCGGCGGACGTGCAGCATCGCCGCGATGGCGGTCCCGGCGACCGCGACGACGATCAGGAAACCCCAGACGATGCTCATCGGGCCGCCCATCCTCTCCCAACGGCCACGCGTCCGGCATCACCCGGTTCAGAGGACCCGGTGCCAGGGCTACACGGCCCACGTCGCCGCCCGCGCGATCTTCATCATCGACGCCGACGACCCCGTGATCGGGACGACGGCCTTCGTGGCGATCGGAATGTCGGAGGTCTCGTCCTGCGTGATCGACGAGCACGTGAAGCCCGGGCACCACGTGGCCAAGGGCGACGAGCTCGGCTTCTTCCAGTTCGGCGGTTCGACGCACTGCCTCGTGTTCCGCCCCGGCGCGATCGCGGGGTTCAGCCTCGCCGCGCTCCCGCGGCCGCACGACCCGGACGCCTCGGCGGTGCCCGTCCGCTCCTGGCTGGCCACGGCCAACTCCTGAGCGGTCGGACCTAGCGGACCCGCAGCGGCGTCCCGACGCCGATGTGCCGTGCGAGCCACGCGTCGTCGCGCGGCCGCAGGCGGATGCAGCCGTGCGAGATCCGCCCGGGGATCGCCGCGGCGGCGAAGTAGGGGCCGTGGATCCCGACGATGCCGCCGCCGGGCCACTCGGTCAGCGTCGAGTAGTCCGAGGTGCCGAACGCGAACGGCCAGTAGCCCGAGGCGCGGTCGTGGATCGGGATGCGCTCGCGGATCCAGAACCGGCCGGCGGGGGTCGGGGTGCCGCGCCGCCCGACGCCGACGGGCGCGGTCCAACGGCGCCGGCCGGCGTAGGAGACCGTCATCCGCAGGCGCCGCCGGTCGACGACGATCCGCCACTTCGTGACGTGGAAGGGGCCGAGCGCGCGCCGCCGCACCCAGCCGGTGCGCCCGTTGGGCCGGCCCGGGACGCGGAGCTGGACCCACTCGACGCCGACCGCGTCGACGTGCGAGCGCAGGAGCAGGTAGACCTCACGCGCGTTGTCCTCGGTCCAGCGGTGCAGGCGGCTGACCGATGGCGCCGAGGCCCGCGGGGCGCGGTGAATCCGCTCGGGCGAGGCCTCGCGGGCCCACCTCGCGGAGGTGGCCGGGTTCGACAGCCGCTGGTCACCGGAGGCCGCCGGCGCCGCGGCGAGCAGGCTCGGCGACCGCCAGGGCAACGGGGAGGGACGGGCTCGGGACCGGCACGACATCACTCAACACCCGTCCCACGAGATGAGCTAGTGATGATGCGCACATGAAAGCTCGCGCCGGTCTATGCTCGCGCCATGGTTCCTCGCACGTCGCTGCCAGGCGCCGTCGCGGTCCGACTGCTCCTCCTCTCCGCGGCTCTCGCCGCGCTCGCGTTGATCTTCGCCGGGCCGGCCTTCGCGCGCCGCGCGCACGTGCTCCGCGTCGGCACCTACCACGGGGTCCGCGGGCAGTTCAAGACGATCCAGTCCGCGGTCGACCACGCCCGCAGCGGGGACTGGGTGCTCGTCGCCCCGGGCGACTACCACGAGCGGGGCGACCGGATCCACCGGCCCAAGGGAGAGCGGCCCCCGAGCGGCGTCCTGATCAGCACGCCCAAGCTTCATCTGCGCGGCCTGAGCCGCAACGGCGTCGTCGTCGACGGGACCAAGCCGGGCTCGCCGCGCTGCAGCCGACGTAAGAGCGCGCAGGACCTCGGCCTGGCCCACAAGGGCGGAGCGCTCGGCCGCAACGGCGTCGTCGTGTGGAAGACCGACGGGGTCAGCGTCGAGAACCTCACGGCCTGCAACTTCCTCACCGGCACCGGGAACTCGGGCAACGAGATCTGGTGGAACGGCGGCGACGGCAGCGGCAAGATCGGCCTCGGCTCGTTCCGAGGCACCTACCTGAACGCCACCAGCACCTACTACAACGGCACCGACACGGCGGCCGGCTACGGCCTGTTCTCGAGCAACTCGAACGGTCCGGGCGTGTGGGCGCACACGTACGCCAGCAACTTCGACGACTCCGGCTACTACATCGGCGCCTGCCGCCGCGTGTGCAACCAGGTCATGGATCACGCCTGGTCGGAGTTCAGCGCGCTCGGCTACTCCGGGACCAACTCGGGCGGACGGCTGATCGTCAAGCACTCGATCTTCGACCGCAACAAGGACGGGTTCGACACGAACAGCCAGAACAACGACGACCGGCCCTCCCCGCAGGACGGACGCTGCCCGGGCACCGGCACGAGCACGATCACCCACTCCCGCTCCTGCTGGGTCTTCATGGACAACTACGTCCACGACAACAACAACCCGAACGTGCCGGGCCGCGGGTCGGCCAGCGCGGGTCCGGTCGGAACCGGCATGTCGATCGCCGGCGGCCGGTTCGACACCGTGCTGCACAACCGCTTCGTCCACAACGGCTCGTGGGCCCTGCTCATGGCGCCCTACCCCGACGACGAGACGCCGCCGCCCGGCGAGCACTGTCAGGGCGGGACCTCGGACACGATCCTCTCGACCTTCGGCTTCACGTGCACGTTCGACGTCTGGGGCAACCAGGTCTTCGACAACACCTTCAAGGACAACGGCTTCTTCGGGAACCCGACCAACGGCGACATCGGCGAGCTCACCCTGATCGACGGCAAGCCGATCAACTGCTACCGCGGCAACAGCACGCCCGACGGCACGTCGCCTCCCACGGCGCCCAAGACCCAGACGGACTGCGGCCGGATCGGCACCGCGAACAACAACCTCCCGCTCCTCGCGCAGGCGGCGTGCGCCAGCGAGCTCGACACGAGCTTCTGCACCCCGACGAGCAACTACCCGCGCGGGACGAAGGTCGTCATGCACCGCCTGCCGACGAGCCGGCTGCCGACGATGCCCCATCCGTGCTCCGGCGTCCCGCGCAATCCCTGGTGCCCCGGGCGTCGCGTCGGGCCGCCTCGCTTCACCGGCTAGGGAAGCCGGGCGGAGCGCTTCGGTCAGTTCAGGAGACCGATCACGCCCTTGAGGATGAGTGCCGCCCCGACGGTGAGGATGCCGACGGTCAGGACGCCACGTCCACGGCGGCCGACCCAGTTCCTGGCGTTCGTGACGGCGCCCGGCGTCCAATCCGGGGCGACGACGTAGCTGGCGAGCGGAACCTCGAGGAGCATGAGCATCACGACGTTGAAGGCCAGGACCACCGCCACGGACTTCGCGTTCGAGTAGTTCTGGCTGTCGATCTCGTGCAGGCCGGCGAGGTAGGACGCGCCGGGCAGGGTCAGGACGGCGCCAACGGCGAAGGTGCTCCACGCGGAGCCCTTGCTGAGGACCTGCTGCCATTTCGGGGGCCCCTTCTCCTCCTTCGGTCCCTTCTTCGCGCGGCGGCGTTCGGCGAGCCGGCGATCACGGTCGGTCTTCAGCGCGAGGCCGATGATCACGGCCAGTCCGCCGAGCACGATGTCGACGATCGGGCTGATCGTGTGCTGGGTGGTGCTGGTCGCCCCGGAACCGTGGACCTCGAAGATGATGAGCAACCCGAGGGTGACGCTCGTCAGCAGCGCACCGAGCAGATAGCCGAGCATGAGCTTCTTCGGGCTCGGCAGCAGCATCATCACCGTCGAGGCGGCCACGAGCGTCGGGTTGAGCGCGGCCGTCAGCGCCAGCACGAAGATCTGGTTCACGACGGCGCGCTGCCTGCTCCGACCACGCACTCGAACCTCCCGTGCGCGCTGCGCATGGGCATCGCCCGATGCGGGTGACCGTCGCCGACGTGCTTGTGGTCGGCCAGTGCGTGGCCTAGGATCAGCCGCTTGCAGATCGCAACCACTTGGGAGGATCTTGGTGTCGGACACCACGTGCCATATGTCGATCTCGCTCGACGGCTTCGTCGCCGGGCCGGAGCAGAGTCGCGACAACCCGCTGGGCAAGCGCGGCCGGGAGCTGCACACCTGGCACCTGGGCGACGCGCGCGCCAACGACGCCGACGAGACGGCGGCCGGCCTGCTCATGCGTCCGCGCGGCGCCTACGTCATGGGTCGCAACATGTTCGGGCCGATCCGCGGCGAGTGGGACGAGGACTGGCGCGGGTGGTGGGGCCCTGAGCCGCCGTACCACGCTCCGGTGTTCGTGCTCACCCATCACGCTCACGAGCCGATCGAGATGGAGGGCGGGACCTCCTTCCACTTCGTCACCGACGGGTTCGAAGCCGCTTACGCGCAGGCGCGCGAGACGGCCGGCGATGAGGGCGTGGACATCGCGGGGGGCGCCTCGACCGTGCGGCAGGCGCTCATCGCCGGAGTCGTCGACGAGCTGACGCTCGACATCGCTCCCGTCCTGCTCGGGTCCGGCGAGCGGATCTTCGACGGGGTCGAGTCCTTCGGCATGGAGCCGGTCGAGGTGCTGCATTCGCCGCTGGCCACGCACATCCGGTATCGCCGGGCGGGCTAGAGCCGGCGGCCCTCACCCGGCGACGTCGCGCATGGCGGCGTCGCGAGCGGCGCGTAGCTGCTCGCTGGCCCGCGGCGCGTCGGCGTCGGGGCGGGGGATGCCGAGGTGCCGCTCGCGGAGCTCGTCCATCATCGCCGCGGTCAGCTCGGGGCCGCCGTCGCGGAGCAGCTCGGCCCGGACTCGCAGGCGGCGTTCGCCGTCGCGATGGGCGAGGCCCCACGTGCCGAGCGCGACCATGACCGGCAGCACCTGGATGCCGGCCTCGGTCAGCGAGTACCGCACTCGTTGCCCGCGACGGGCGTCGTCACGCGTCAACAGGCCGGCCGCCACGAGTCGCTTGAGGCGGCTGGCGAGGATGTTGGTCGCGATGCCCTCCTCGCAGCCGGCGAGCAGCTCGCGGAAGTGGCGACGGTCGCCGAACATGATGTCGCGCAGCACGAGCATCGCCCACGGGTCGCCCAGCACTTCGACGGCGGCGTTGATGGCGCATCCCGATCGCGGAGCGTTGTCGGCGCTGCTCGACGGCAAACTGCTTGCAAGCTACCACCGCTTTCTCATGCGGTCACGGCTGCGCCGTGAAGACGTGAGCGACGGCTCCGCCGCTGAAGGCGGTGGTGCTCATCGGCTCGAGCGGTCAGGGGCTCGGTGAACAGCCGCTCGCCTGCGCCCAGGACGACTGGGGTGAACGACGAGGCGGTACTCATCGATCAAGCCCGGCCTCGACGAGCGACCGGGCGAACCGCACGCCACCCTGAGCGAGCAGGTACCCGCCTGCGTCTGCTCCTGCTTGAGTCGCGTGACCGCTTCGGTCAGGTCGCCGGAGACGATCGTCGTTCCGGCCCAGTCGGCGGACTCCAGGGAGTTCGAGAAGACGACCTTGGGGATGTCGTTCATCGGCTTGGCGAACGGCCCAGGGGCGTCGGGCCAGAAGCTCGGCCCACCTGGCGTACGTGCCCGCACCCATCAGATGCACACCGGCATTGCTCACCGTCTCGAGGGTCCAGCTCGCGCCGTCGGGAGAGCGGCCCGCGGCCTCCCAGCCGCTGCTCCCGTCGCCCGCTGCGACGTACCCGTCGAGCGAGATGGACATCTTCAGGATCACTGAGGTCATGCGCTGCTTCCGGGCCGGTAGGTCAGCAGCACGACGCCGGAGTCGAATCGCTTGACGTCGTCGAGCTCCAACCGGACGGTTCCCCGGTCGCCGAGGACATGGAGGTTCGCCGTGCCCCAGACGAGCGGGTTCAGGTAGACCTCGAACTCGTCGACGAGACCTCGTTCGGCGAGGGAGTACGCGAACTCGCCGCTGCCGTGCACGAACAGGTCGCCGTCGACCTCGTCCTTGAGCTTCGGGATCGAGTCCTGCAGATCCCCCTGGAGCAGGGTCGCGTTCCACGCGAGCTCGCCGGAGAGGGTGTTGGAGGCGACGTACTTCGTCATCGCGTTGACCATGTCGGCCCAGTGGCCCGTCTGGTCGGGCCAGAATCCCGCGAGTCCCTCGTAGGTCTTGCGGCCCAGGACCATCCCGCCGGATCTTGCCTGACGCTCGAACGAGTACTCGCCGTGATCTCCGTCGGGCTGCACCCACTCGCCGACCGGATCGATCACTCCGTCGACGGTGGCCTGGGTCGTTGCGATCAGCTTGCCCATCTCGATGCTCCTTCGGTCGCGGGAGCCCTCTGGAAGCCCCCTCTACGCCTACGTCGAATCGGGAGTGGCGAAATCGACTCGCCCTCGTCCGGCTTCACCCCTGGCCGGCGACCCACGCCTTCGCGGCCTCGAGGCCGTCGAGGCCGAAGGTACGCACCTCGCCCGGGGTCATCCAGGCGAACATGCGAAAGGCCTTCTCGACCCACTCGACGTCGGTGACCAGGGCGAAGCGCCGCCAGGCCGAGTGGTCGCGCACCAGCGCCTTCAGGCCGGTCTTCGCGTCCTCGACCCACGCGTCGGCGGCCAGGCCGTCGAAGTCGGTGAGCTCGAAGACGAGTCGCAGCTCACCCGAGGCGACCGCCTCCTGGAGCGCGGGCTCGAGCACCGCGCGGTAGTCGTCCTTGTCGAGGGTGCCGCGGGCGCGCAGCCCGACGGTCCCGGCCGGCATCTCTTCGATTCGCTCGATCACACGCTCTCCTCAGGCTCTGACGCGGCCGAGCCGCGAGACCACATCGTCATAGCCCAACCCGCGCAGCGACTCAACGTCGTCGCGCGTGGCCGGCGCGCGTGGCGAGGCGGCGAGCTGGGCGGCGAAGCGGTCCGCCGCGTCGGCCTGGGCGCCCGGGCCGTCGAGGCGATAGCGCGGCGGGAGCATCGGGCCGAAGAGCAGCGGCTCGGCGAGGTCGGGGCGCGCGCGGACGTCGGGGGCGACGCCGGAGGCCTCGGCGAGCTCGAGGGCGAGCGCGTTGTGGCTCTCGATCGGCGGGCGGGGTGTGGCCATCGCGGCGCGCATCGCATCCGCGGGCGGCAACTCGACGTCGCCGGCCCAGACCCCGACGATCCAGCGCGCCTGCAGCTCGAGGATCGGGAAGTACGGGCCCTGCATCGGGAACTGCCCGACGACGCCGACTCGCGGCAGATCGGGATGCAGGGTCTGCGCGTACAGCGTCGGACCGGGGCCGATCAGGGCGGCGACGGCCGGATCCAGGTACGGGAGGTCGAGCTCGTACCCGGTCGCGCAGACGATCGCGTCGACCCGCTCGACGCTCCCGTCGGTGAAGGTCACCTCGCGGCCCGCCGCGCGCTCGATCGCCGGACGGCAGGCGATCCGGCCCGCGGCGATCAGCTCCAGGTAGCCCTGGCACAACGAGAGCCCCGCGACGAGGATGTCGGGGTCGGGCGCGGGAGCGCCGAAGTCGGTCGGATGCCCGGCGCTCTGCAGGACGCGCTCGCGCAGGCGCCGGCCGAACTCGTCGCGCGCCAGCATCCGTCGCTCGAGCGCGCCGGCCATCGTGTACCACTGCCAGTCCGACGAGACCCCGGCGACGTTCTTCTGGATCACGTAGCGCGGCTTGCGGCAGGCCGAGACGACGGGCGCGGCGCGCGCGACGTCCGCCGCGATCTCGAGCCCGCTCACGCCGTTGCCGTAGACGAGCGTTCGCCGATCGCGGAAGTGCTCGTGCCCGGGGTAGTCGTAGGCGTGCAGCAGCTCGCCGTCGAAGCCCTCCAGCCCGGGCGGCATCGCCGGCTTGTGGAAGCGCCCGGAGGCGATCACCACGGCGTCGAAGGGCTCGCCGTCGACCTGCCACCCCGGCACCACCGAGCGCACGCGCGTGCCGAACCGGATGCGGGGGGTCACGCCGAAGCGCTCGGCGTAGTCGCGCAGGTACGCGTGGATCTGCGTGGCGGCCGGGTGGAGCGCCAGGTCCGGCGGCCCCGGGAAGTCCGAGAAGGCGGTCATCGCCCGGCTCGTGTTCGTGTGCATGTCCGGCCACACGCCGCTGTGGGCCGCAGCGGTGTGCCACTGGCCGCCGAGGTCGTCGCTCGCCTCGAACACCGTCACCTCGAAACCGGCCTCGAGCGCGTGCTTGGCCGCCGCCAGTCCGCCCGGACCGGCGCCGATCACCGCGACCCGCGCACCCGCTCCGAGCCTCACGGCGCGAGACTATTCGGATATGGACATCGGAACCATCGGAATCTGGACGAGCTTTCGCCCCTTCGGCGCCGAGCGCGCGGGCGAGGCGGCGAAGCTGATCGAGGACCTCGGCTACGGGACGTGGTGGGTCGGCGGGTCGCCCGCACGTCGACGACGTCCGCCCCGTCCTCGAGGCGACCACGTCGCTCGCGGCGGCCACGGGCATCCTCAACGTCTGGGCCAACGACCCGGCCCAGGCCGCCGCCGCGGACGCCGGCCTACGCGCCGACCACCCCGACCGCTTCCTGCTCGGAATCGGCATCGGCCACCCGGAGGCGACGAGCGACTACACCCGCCCGCTCGCCTCGATGCGGACGTTCCTCGACGGCCTCGACGCCGCGCCCACGCCGCCGCCGGCCGGCGAGCGGTGCCTGGCCGCGCTCGGCCCGAAGATGCTCGACCTCGCGGGCGAGCGCACCGCCGGCACCCACACGTACTTCGTGCCGGTCGAGCACACGCGGTTCGCCCGCGAGCGGCTCGGCCCGGGCAAGCTCGTCGCGCCCGAGCTCGCGTGCGTCGTCGAGACCGACCCCGAGCGCGCCCGTGCGGTCGCGCGGAAGTACGCGGAGCTCTACCTCGGCCTGCGCAACTACACGAAGAACCTGCTCGAGTTCGGGTTCACCGAGGCCGACCTGGCCGACGGCGGCTCGGATCGCCTGATCGACGCCGTGATCCCCCACGGCACCGCCGAGGAGATCGGCGAGGTCGCCCGAGCCCACCTCGAGGCCGGCGCCGACCACGTCTGCCTGCAGCCGCTCGGCGAGGAGGGCATCCCGCGGGAGTCGTGGACCGCGCTCGCGCGGGCGCTGATCGGCTGAGCCGGGCCGACGCTAGCCGCCGCTCGGCTCGGCCGAGTACGCCTCGTCGGTCACGTGCTCGCCCCAGGTGACGGGGCTGCCGGTCTCGTCGTTCTGCTGCATGGCGATGTGGACCATGAAGCGGTTGGGAGCCGCGCCGTGCCAGTGGTTCTCGCCCGGCTCGAAGAAGACGCGGTCGCCCGGGCGGATGACCTCGACGGGGCCGCCCTCGCGCTGACAGCGCCCGACACCCTCGGTGACGAACACGGTCTGGCCGTGAGGATGGGTGTGCCACGCGGTGCGGGCGCCCGGCGTGAAGTGCACCGCGGCGGCGGCGAATGTGGACGTCTCGGCCGGGGCGGCGACGGCGTCGATGTAGACGTCGCCGGTGAACCAGTCGGCGGGGCCTTTCTGGGTGTCGATGCTGCTGCGGGTGATCTCCATGAGGGTCTCCTACCCTGTTGTCCGCCCAGCCGGGCTGAAGCCCAGGCGCCTGGGCGGGCCGAGGTTCGCGACCGGACCCCGGTCTAAGGTCGCCGCGTGGCCACCGTCGAGTTCAAGGACGTCGTCGACACCGTCTCGAAGGTCGTCGACGGCGCCGGCGTCGCGGTGATCGTCATCGGGCTGCTCATCGCGACGGTCACGTACCTGCTCGCGATACGCGCGCGCAAGAACCCCGACGCGACCTTCCGCGTGTTTCGCCAGCAGGTCGGCAAGGCGATCCTGCTCGGGCTCGAGTTCCTCGTCGCCGGCGACATCATCCGCACCGTCGCCGTGGCGCCGACGTTCGAGGGGGTGGGCGTCCTCGCGATCGTCGTGGTCGTGCGGACCTTCCTGAGCTTCACGCTCGCGGTCGAGCTCGAGGGCCGCTGGCCGTGGCAGGCCGCGCCTCAAGGCTCCGCGCCGCAGGGTCGATAGCGACAAGATCCCCTTCATGCACGACATCGCCGGGCAGCGGGAGGCTCGCGCGCTCCGCGATCAGTGGGAGCAGGCGTTCGCCAGCACGTCGCGCGGGATCTCCATCACCGACGCGGCCAGCGGGATCGTGCAGTCCGTCAACCCGGCCTTCGCGGCGATGCACGGGGGAGAGGTGGAGGACTTCGTCGGGTTGCCGTCGACCGCGCTCCTGCCCGCCGACTGGTCCGAGCGCAGCGAGGCGCTTGTCGAGCAGCTCGATCGCGACGGGCATCTGCACGTCGCCGCCGAGCACGTCCGTCTGGACGGCTCGGTGTTCCCGGTCGCCGCCGAGGCGATCACGACCTACGCCGAGGACGGCAGCGCCCGGTACCGCATCGCGTGGATCGAGGACCTGACCGAGGCCCGCGCCGTCGAGGCGGCCTTCCGCGAGGCGAACGCGATGTTCGAGGTCGCGTTCATGGAGGCTCCGATGGGTGTTGCCCTGATCGGTATGGACGGGCGGTTCCTGCGCGTCAACGCCGCGCTGTGCGAGATGCTCGGCCGGCCCGAGGACGAGATCGTCGGATCGACGTCGACGCCGTTCACCCACCCCGATGACCTGACGGTCACCGCCGACGCCTTCCGCCGCCTCAGGGAGGACGGCGCGTCGCTGCCCGTCGAGAAGCGATACCTCAAGCCCGACGGGACCGTCGTGTGGGCGGCGACCCGGGGCCGGTCCGTGCGCGGCGACGACGGCGAGCCGCGCTACATCGTCTCCCACTTCAACGACGTCACGGCGACCAAGCTCGCCCAGCGAACGCAGGCCGAGGCGACCGCGCGCTTCGAGGCGGCGTTCGCCGACGCGCCGATCGGGATGTCGCTGGTCGGTCTCGATGGACGCCTGATGAAGGTCAACCGCATGCTCTGCGAGCGGACCGGCTATTCGGAAGCCGAGCTGATCGGCCGCCGCGTCGACGAGATGATCCATCCCGACGACCGCGACCTGGATCTCGACCTCGTCCGGCAGGTGCTCCGCGGCGAGATCGACCGGTACACGTCGGAGAAGCGCTTCTACGCCGTCGGTGGCGAGATGGTCCTGGTCAAGCTCGCCGTCTCGTTGATCCGCGACGGCGACGGGGATCCGGCGCACTTCGTGGTCCAGCTCGAGGACGTCTCCGAGCGCCGGCGCCTCGAGGCCTCGCTCAAGCGCCTGGCCAACCGCGATCCGCTCACGGACCTGTGGAATCGACGGCGCTTCGACGAGGAGCTCGATCGCCAGGTCGACCGCTGCCGGCGCTACGGCGAACGTGCCGTGCTGCTCCTGCTCGACCTCGACGGCTTCAAGCCGGTCAACGACCTGTACGGCCACGCCACCGGGGACGACCTGCTCAAGCGCATCGCGGTCGCCATGCGCGAGCGGCTGCGCAGCACCGATTCGCTGGCTCGGCTGGGCGGCGACGAGTTCGTCGCACTGCTCGTCGGCGTCTCGCCGGCCGAGGCCGGCGCGCTCACCGAGCAGCTGCGGGAGCGCATCGCCTCCGTCCGCGTCCACGTCGACGGGCATGCGATCGGGGTGACGGCGAGCGTCGGTGCATCGGTGATCGACGCGCGGACGGCCAGCGGTCACGACGCGATGCTCGAGGCCGACGCCGCGATGTACGAGGTGAAGGCCGCGTCGGCCGATCCCCGCGGCTAGCCCTCGTGAACGATGGCCGCCTTGGGCGGCAGCTGCAGCAACGCGTCGAGGTCGACGGCCAGCATGGGCCGGGCGAAGTAGAAGCCCTGGCACAGGTCGCAGTCCAGCCGCCGCCAGCTCGGCGAGCTGCAGAGCGGTCTCGACGCCCTCGGCGACGACGGTCATCCCGAGGCCGTGGGCGAGCTCGATGATCGCGGTCACGATCGTGCTCGTCGTGGGCTCGTGCCCGAGGTCTGCGACGAACTCGCGGATCGATCTTCACGATGTCGACGGGGTAGCGCCGCAGGTAGCTGAGCGACGAGTAGCCCGTGCCGAAGTCGTCGAGCGCGAGCCTGACGCCGAGGCCCTTGAGCTCGTTCGAGCACGACTGCAGGGCGCGCTCGCCGTCGCGGACGAACACGCTCTCGGTCACCTCGAGCGTCAACGGACCGCGGTCGTCGCGGCGCCGACCGCGGCGGCGACGGTGTCGGTGAAGCCGGCCGCCATGAGCTGGTGCGCCGGAGACGTTGACCGAGACGGGAAGCTCGTGGCCGCTCTCATCCTGCCAGCGCTGCTGGTCGGCCCAGCGCCTGCTCGAGCACCCAGCGGCCGATGTCGACGATCAGTCCCGAATGCTCGGCCAGCGGGATGAGCACCGCGGGAGGGATCAGCGCCGCGCTGCGGGTGCGTCCAGCGCAGGAGCGCCTCGGCGCCGACGATGCTGGCGCCGTCGGTGGGTCGACGATCGGCTGGTAGACGAGGTGGAGCTCGCCGCGGCCGAGCGGCGCCGGGCAGGTCGCGCTCGAGGTCGACGTGGTACTCGGCGAGGTGCAGCGTCGCGCAGGTCGAGCAGCTGGCGTCCCGCCGTCGCGCTGGCGCTTGGCCTGGTACATCGCGATGTCGGCGTCGTGGAGCAGCTCCTCGGGCGCGTCGGTCGTCCGCGCCGGCGAAGGCGATGCCGATGCTCGCGGTCATGTGCACCTCGCTGCCGGCGAGCACGAACGGCACGGTCGAGCGCGTCGTCGATGCGGCCGCGATCGCGTCGGCCTCGGCGCGGTCGCTCGAGGTCCTCGCAGAGGATGACGAACTCGTCGCCGGCGAGCCGGGCCAAGCGTGTCGCCCGGGCGCAGCAGCCGCGGCAGGCGCTCGGCCACCGCGACCAGCAGCTCGTCGCCGACGTGGTGGCCGTAGCGTGTCGTTGACCGCCTTGAACCGGTCGAGGTCGACGAAGAGGACGCGCCGATGATCTGTGCCGAGCGCCGGCGCCGCAGTGAACGCGTGCTCGAGGCGCTCGAGCAGCAGGGCCCGGTTGGGCAGGCCGGTCAGCGGCGTCGTGCAGGGCCGCCTCGCGGGACCGGTCGGAGGCGTCCTGCAGGTCGGCGCGCGCCTGGGCGTTGAGCAGGTAGGCGGCGGCGACGTCGGCGAGCGTCTGGGCCGCGCTCCATCGTCCGCCGGCGACAGTCGCCCGGCGTGTCGCGGTAGAGGTCGAGCGCGCCGAGCCGGCGCGTCGCCGTGGCGCAGCGGGAAGGTGAACACGGCGGCCAGCCCGGCCTCGACGCCCGCGGGCGCGAAGCTCGGGAACCGCGTCTCGTCCCGCAGGTCCGGGCACGACGACGGCCTCGCCGGTCTGGTAGGCGGCCAGGCACGGGCCCTTCGCCGAGCTCGGTCTGCAGCTGCTCGAAGCGCAGCGCCGTCGTCGTTCGACGCGGCGATGTAGCGCGGCTCGGCGCCCGGCGAGATCAGCGTCACGCCCGGCGGCGGTGATCGGGCAGGACCTCGACGATGCGCTCGACCAGGTGATCGAGGATCCCCTGGATCGGGAAGTCGGTCACCATCGTCCGAGCGAACTCGCTCAGCACGATCGGACAGGGCGCGGTCTTCGGGCACAGCGGACCTCCGGGTCGAAACCTCGAAAGTCAAGCCCCGGCTGCGACGTGCGCCGCCTCTGGGTATGAGCCCTTCGTGACGAAGCCTACTCGCGCGAGGGGCGGAGCGGGCGAGGTGGCACCCCCGCCGGCGCGATCCGCTCAAGTCCGATGCGTGTCCTGTCGATGAGGGAGCACCGCGTCGATCGCACCTCCGCCCGGCAGTCGTAGCGGCGGTCCCGACACGCGCCCGGCACCCCGTCCGCTCTGGACGGACCTGGCCATCCACAGCGGAGACCCGCGCGTCCTACCGGACTGACGCTCCCGTCAAGGCTCGACCGACAGAGACGGGGCGCAGCATGTCGACGACCACGAAGCCACCCGCGAACACGCGTCGAGCCGGACCTGGCTGCGCTGGCCAAGGCACCGACCGGCATCCGCGGCCTCGACGAGGTGACCGGCGGCGGCCTGCCCCGCGGGCGCCCGACGCTGGTCTGCGGCCCGGCCGGCTCCGGCAAGACGCTGCTGGCGATGGAGTTCCTCGTCCGCGGGATCACCGCAGTTCGACGAGCCCGGCGTGTTCATCGCCTTCGAGGAGACCCGCGAGGACCTCGTGGCCAACGTCGCCTCGCTCGGCTTCGACCTCGCCGCAGCTCGAGGCGCGAGGGCAAGCTCGTCATCGACCACGTCAACGTCGTCGCCGCCGAGATGGTCGAGACCGGCGACTGGGATCTCGAGGCGCTGTTCATCCGCCTCGGCGCGGCGATCGACGCGGTCGGCGCCAAGCGCGTGGTCGATCGACACGATCGAGACGCTGTTCGGCGCCTTCAACGACACCGCGACGCTGCGCGCGGAGCTGCAGCGGCTGTTCCTCTGGCTCAAGGACCGCGGCGTCACCGCCGTGATCACCGGCGAGCGCGGCGAGGGCACGCTGACGCGTCACGGCATCGAGGAGTACGTCTCGGACTGCGTGATCGTGCTCGACCACCTCGTCTCCGAGGAGACGTCGACCCGGCGGCTGCGCGTCCTCAAGTACCGCGGCTCGCTGCACGGCACCAACGAGTACCCGTTCCTGATCGGCGAGCAGCGGCATCTCGGTGCAGCCGATCACCTCGCTGGGCCTCCAGCACGGACGTGTCCAACGAGCGCGTCTCCACGGGCGTCGACCGCCTCGACGTGATGCTCGGCGGCGAGCGGCCCGTACCGCGGCAGCTCGGTGCTGGTCAGCGGCACCGCCGGCACCGGCAAGTCGACGCTGGCCGCGCAGTTCTGCGACGCCGCGTGCGCCGCGGTGAGCGGGCGATCTACTTCGCCTTCGAGGAGTCCGCAGGACCAGATCATCCGCAACATGAGCTCGGTCGGGCATGGATCTCGCGCGCTGGGTCGAGCAGGGCCTGCTGCAGTTCCGCTGCGTGCGGCCCAGCCTGCTCGGCCTCGAGGCCCACCTCGCCGCGATGCAGACGCTGGTCGACGAGTTCGATCCCGTCGGTGGTCGTGCTGGACCCGATCTCCGACCTCGATCGGCGTCGGCAGCGGCGCGACGTGACGCGCGATGCTCACCCGCCAGGTCGACTTCCTCAAGGGCCGGGGCGTGACCGCGCTGTTCACCAGCCTCGGCCGCCGAGGGCGAGCGAGCCGACCGACCAGCTCGTCGCCTCGCTGATCGACACCTGGCTGCTCGTCCGCACGCTCGAGGGCAACGGCGAGCACAACCGCGTGCTGTCGGTGCTCAAGTCCCGCGGGATGGCCGCACTCCAACCAGGTCCGGGAGTTCCTGCATCACCGATCGCGGGATCGAGCTCGCCGACGTCTACGTCGGCCCGCAGGGGGTCCTGACCGGCTCGGCGCGCTCGGCGCAGGAGGCCAAGGAGCGCACCGGACGCGGTCGAGCGCCAGGAGGACCTCGAGCAGCGCCGCGCGAACCTCGAGCGCCAGCGCCAGTCGGTGGAGGCCCAGGTCGCCGGTGCTGTGGCGCGAGTTCGAGGACGAGGCCGACGCCGTCACGCGGCTGCTCAGCCGCGGGACCACCGGCCGCGAGGAGGGCGCCGAGCAGCGGCTCGAGCAGGGCCGGCTGCGCAGCAGCGACGCCCTCGTGCCCGGCGAGCGCGACCGCAGCGCCGATCGGATGCCGGAGCACGCGATGACCGAGCTGACGACCCGAGGACCTCGCCGCGGGCGAGACCCGCGAGCCCGAGCAGTGGCACCTGCGCCTGTACGTCGCCGGGCCAGTCGCCCAAGTCGCTCAAGGCGTTCGCGAACCTGAAGCGGCTGTGCGAGGAGCATCTGCGCTCGCGCTACGACATCGAGATCGTCGACCTGCTCGAGAACCCGCAGCTGGCGGCCGGCGACGAGATCGTCGCGATCCCCACGCTCGTGCGGCGGCTCCCCGCGCCGATGCGGAAGATCATCGGCGACCTGTCGGACGCCGACCGCGTGCTCGTCGGCCTGCAGCTGCGGCCCGGCGCCGGATCGGCATGACCGGCGCCCGGCACGGTCGACCGCTCGAGCGGTTCGAAGCGCGCGCTCGCCGCGCTCGAGACCGAGCGACTACGCGCTGACGCTGTTCGTCAGCGGCGCGTCGGAGTCCTCGGCGCAGGCGATCGCCAACATCCGCGAGATCTGCGACGCGCATCTCAGCGGGCGGCACCAGCTCAACATCGTCGACCTCAACCAGGAGCCCGAGCCTGGCCGGCCGAGCACCACGTGCTGGCCACGCCGACGCTGGTCAAGGACCACCCGCTGCCGCTGCGCATGCTGGTCGGCGACATGTCCGACCACGTGCGGATCCTGCGTGGCGCTCGACGTCGCCAGTCGCGCGGTACGCCAGGACACTGACGCGAGCCGCCCGTGGCCGCTGACCGCGCGGTGATCCGATCCGCCGACCGAGGCCCGCGCGACGTCCAGGCCCGGCTGGCCGAGGCCGAGGAGACGCTGCGAGCGATCCGCAACGGCGAGGTGGACGCGCTCGTCGTCCAGGACGACGTCTCCGATCGCGCAGGTGTTCACGCTCTCCAGCGCCGACCGGCCGTACCGGATGTTCGTCGAGAACATGCGCGACGGCGCGGCGACGGTGTCCGACGCCGGGCATCGTCCTCTACGCCAACCGGCGCCTGGCCGAGCTGCTCGGCGCGTCCGCTGCGAGCAGATCATCGGATCGCCGATCGCGTCCTTCGTCGCCGAGTGACGCACGATCGGCGCTGCGGGCGATCAGCGGACGCAGCCGGCGGCACGATCGAGGCCGAGCTCGTCTCGAGCCGCGGCGGCAGCAGTCCCGGTCCGGGTCAACAGCCTCGACCCTCGACGTCGACTCCCAGGAGCTGCTCTGCCTCACCTTCGCCGATCTCACCGAGCAGAACGCGCAGAAGCTCGAGATCGACCGCCTCGGCCAGGCGCAGGCCGAGCGCATGCGCGAGCTCGAGCAGGCCCAGGCCGCGCTGACCGCAGCAGGCCACCCACGACGCGCTGACCGGCCTGCCCAACCGCGACCTGCTGATCGACCGCGTCACCCAGGCGCTGGCCCTGCGCCGAACGCTCGCAGACGCCGACCGGGCTGATCTTCGTCGACCTCGACCATTCAAGGAGATCAACGACACCCGCGGCCACGCCGCCGGAGACACCGTGCTGCGCCAGGTCGCCGACGGCTCCAGAACGCCGTGCGCCCGATGGACAGCGTCTCCCGGCTCGGCGGCGACGAGTTCGTCGTGCTGCTGCCGGCGCTGGAGAGCCCGCAGGACGCGATCAGCGTCGCCGAGCGCATCGCCGCGGCGATCGAGGCTCCCGATCCAGCTCGACCACGGCGACGGCGGCGGTCACCGCCAGCATCGGCATCTCGATCTGCCGACCCCACGGCGCTCCGGGACGCGACCACCGCCGACGGCCTGCTGCAGCAGGCCGACACCGCGATGTACCACGCCAAGTCGCTCGGCGGATCCACGCACCGAGCTGTTCGACGCGGGAGCACGCCCGACGGCCTCGAGGCCGACCGCGAGACGTGGGTCGGCTCGGATCCGCGAGGCGCTCGACGAGGATCGCTTCGTGCTCCACGCCCAGCCGATCGTCGACCTCGCGACCGGCGCCGCGCGTCCAGCACGAGCTGCTGCTGCGCCTGCGCGACCGACGACGGCGAGCTGATCCCGCCGCTCGCCTTCCTGCCCACGGCCGAGCGCTGCGGCCTGATCGGCGAGATCGACCAGTGGGTCATCCGCCAGGCGGTCGAGCATCGCCGCCGGCGGCCAGCCGGTGGCGGTCAACCTCTCGGCGGCGTCCGCCGGGGATCCCGTGGTGCTCGAGCTGATCGAGCGCGAGCTGCACCGCCACGACACCGACCCGGGCAACCTCGTGTTCGAGATCACCGAGACCGCGGTCATGCAGAACATCGACCGCGGCCGAGCTGTTCGCCGAGCGCCTGGTCGAGCTCGGCTGCCGCTTCGCGCTCGACGACTTCGGCACCGGGTTCGCCAGCTTCACCTACCTCAAGCGCCTCCCCGTGCAGTACCTGAAGATCGACATCGAGTTCGTCCGCGACCTCGTCCGCAGCCCGCGCGACAGGTCCGTCGTCAGCGCGATCGTCGCCCTGGCCGCGCGGCTTCGGGCAGCAGACGATCGCCGAAGGCGTCGAGGACGAGGAGACCGCCGACGTGCTGCGAGACCTCGGCGTCGACCTTCGCCCAGGGCTACCTGTTCGGACGGCCGGCCCCGCTCGCCGGCGAGCTGGCCCGGCCCACCGTTGCCTGAGCGCCAGGCCGCCGCGCCCCGCTCGTCCGGGGGCGCGCCGCTGACCAGCCACCTGCGCCCGGGGTTCCTCGCCACCTTCACCCTCGTCGGCCTCGTCACGATCGTCGCGCTCGCGCTCGTGCTCTCGCGCGTGATCGGCGGCCAGATCCGCGATGACCAGCTCGACAAGGCCCGCGACACCGCCCAGCTGCTGGCCGTCTCGGCCGTCGGCCCGGCGCTGCTGACCGGCATCGAGCGGGGCCGGGTCCCGACCCGGGAGCTCGACCGCGTGATCGTCGCCGCCAAGCCGAGCGCGGGCTTCGACACTCTCGTCGCCTCGCAGCCCTCGGGCCGCATCGTCTACGCCAACGACCACCGCCTGATCGGCCGCACGCCCGCGCTGTCGCCCCTCGCCGTCCGCGCCTTGCGCGGCGCGTCCGTGCTGCAGGTCCAGAAGGCGCCGGTCGGCGTCACCGACCTGTCCCACGGCGCCCAGATCGACGTCGCCGTGCCGCTGCACAAGGCGGGCGACCAGCGCGCGGTGGCCGTCGTCGAGACGCGCACGCCGTACGCGCCGGTGGCCAGCGTCATCGCCAGTCGAACGCGCAATCTCAAGCTGATCATGTTCGGCGTCGGCCTGCTGCTGTTCGCCGCGCTGTGGCCGCGTCTGCTCGCCGCCTCGCGCGCGCTCAAGGAGCAGTCCGACCCCGCCAGAAGCGCCTGCTGATCGAGGAGCTGCGCAAGGCCATCGACGAGGAGCAGCTCGAGCTGCACTACCAGCCGAAGGTCGACCTGCGCACCGGAGCCGTCCCGTCCGTCGAGGCGCTCGTGCGCTGGAACCACCCCAAGAAGGGCAAGCTCTCGCCGGGCGCGTTCATGCCGCAGGCCTCCGGCAGCGACCTCATCGGGCCCGCTGACGGTGCACCTGATCGAGCTCGCGCTGCGCGACTGCGCGCGCCTGGCGCCAGAAGGGCGTCACGGCGGGCGTCAACGTCAACCTCTCCGAGGCCAACGTGCTCGACGAGCAGCTTCCCGCCGAGGTCGACCGCCTGCTCGCCAGTGGGACCTGCCGTCCAAGCGCGCTGGGCTTCGAGCTCACCGAGGCGGCGATCCAGGTCGACCCGGACAAGGCCGGCAACGTGCTGCGCGACCTCTCGGACCGCGGCATGCGGCTCGGCCTCGACGACTTCGGCACCGGCTACTCGTCGCTGGCCGTCCTGCGCGACCTGCCGATCCGCGAGATCAAGATCGACCGCTCGTTCATCAACGGCCTGACCACCAGCGCGGCGGACGAGACGATCGTGCGCTCGACGGTGGGCCTCGCCCACGACCTCGACCTGTCGGTCATCGCCGAGGGCGTCGAGGACGAGGACACGCTGCGCCACCTCGCCGAGCTCGGCTGCGACGAGGCCCAGGGCTACTACTTCTCCGCCGCTCGAGCTCGCCACGCTGCTGGCGTGGTTCGAGCAGCCGGTCATCGACGCCGCTCCGCAGCCCCAGGCCGTGGTGCCGCCCACCCAGGAGCCGGTGCCCGCGTCGATCCGCTCGATCTCGATGCCCGCGTCGCTTCCTGGCCGCCGGCGGCGCCCTGCTCGTGGCGGTGGCGCTCACCGCCTACAGCGGGGCGAACTTCCAGTCGGCGTCGACCAACAGCGGCAACCTGATCAAGGCGGGCGTCGTCTCGGTGACGAGCACGCAGTCCGGCAGCGCGCTGCTCAACGTCACCGGCCTGGCGCCGGGCCACAGCTCGACGGGACGGTCGACATCACCAACTCCGGCGACCTCGGGGCGACCTTCACGCTGAGCTCGTCGAACCTCGTCGACACGCCGGCCTCGCCGGCGTTCTCGGCCAAGCTCGACCTCAAGATCGAGGACCTCGGCGATCCGAGCTGCGTCACCGGCTGCCCGGCGACGGTCACGGTCTACAACGGCAAGCTCGGCTCGTTCACGTCGGCCGCGCTCGGCACCTTCGCCAGCGGCGCGAAGCACCGCTTCAAGTTCACGGTGACGCTCGCCGACGGCGGGCTGGGCGCGGAGGACAGCTACCAGGGCGCTCGGTCGACGGTGGACTTCACCTGGACCGCCGCGGGTGCGTAGGAGCAGGCGGTGATCCGCAAGGTCCTCCTCAACGTGGCGATGCTGACCACGTTCGCGATCGCGGGCCTGATGCTCGTGCCCGCGATGCTGGGCTACCACCGCTACATCATCCTCACGGGCTCGATGACGGGCACCTACGACGCCGGCTCGCTCGTCTTCGACAAGCCGGTCCCGACGACGTCGCTGAAGGTCGGCGACCCGATCACGTACGCGCCGCCGCCCGGCGCGTCGCCCAACCACAAGCTCGTCACCCACCGGATCTACAAGATCATCGCCGATGCCCAACGGGCAGCGCGGGTCTTCCAGACCAAGGGCGACGCCAACCCGGCGCCCGACGCCTGGAAGTTCATGCTGCCAGCAGCCGACGCAGGACAAGGTCGTCTTCCACGTCCCGTACGTGGGCTTCGTCTTCGAGCTTCTCAGCGTGCGCCAGTTCCGCATGGCCTCATCGGCATCCCCGCCCTGCTGGCCGCGTTCGCCGTCGGCCTGGGCATGTGGCGCGAGGCCGGTGAGCTCGCCGGACCCGAGGGCCTGCCCGACTGGGGCCGGATCGATCACGGCCTGGTTCCGGCTCCGGGCGCGCTCGGGCCGCTCCCATCCGCGGCACCGGCTCGCGTGCGGCTTCCGGCCGTCCCGCCTGGCCGGTTCTCGTGGGCCGCGAGCCCCCGTCAGAAACCCGCTCCGACTTGAGCCCACTCGACTAAGGAGCCGTCTTCGGACCATTTGCTCCGGTTTCGGGTTTCGGGGTCCGATGCACCCATACGGGCCGCTCGTACGAGGGCACACGACAGCCGGCGAACCGGCTCGCACGATCGGATCCAATGACTCGAATGAAGAACCTCTGGAGGGCCAACCCGCGCAGACTCCTGCTCGGACTCGGTGCCCTCATGATCGCCGCGGCGCTCGCCGTCGGCTCGGGCGCGAGCTTCAACTCGACCAGCGCCAACCCGAGCAACGTCTTCAGCGCCGGCACACTGGCGCAGACCAACTCGAAGACCAACGCGGCGATCCTCACCGCCAGCAACATGAAGCCGGGCGACACCGCCTCCGGCACCGTCGACATCAAGAACACCGGCAGCGTCGCCGGTGCGTTCTCGCTGGCGCGATCCAGCCTGACCGACACCCCGGCCTCGCCGGCGTTCTCCGGCAAGCTCAACCTCGTGATCTCCGATCTCGGTGATCCGACCTGCGTGACGAGCTGTCCCGCCGCGGTCCAGAAGTACTCGGGCACGGTCTCGTCGATGGGCACCATCGCCATGGGCACGTTCGCCGCCAACGAGAACCACCGGTACTCGTTCACGGTCACGTTCCCCGACGGCACCCCGACCGTGGACAACACGTTCCAGGGCGCCTCGACCACTGCCGGATACACCTGGACCTCCGGGAGCTGACCCGGATCTCCGATCCTGGTCTCCAGGAGCGGCCGCCCGCGCCCCCGTCCCTCACCGGACGGGGGCCGCGGCGTTCGCGCCTCGCGCTCAAGCTGCTCGCCTCCTGCGGGCTGCTCGGCCTGATCGGCGTGGCCGCCGGCGCGGGCACGATGTCCTCGCTGAACGACAGCACCTCGAACCCCGGCAACACCTTCGCCTCGGGCACCGTCAAGATCGGCGACAACGACGCCGGCACCGCGCTCGCGAGCTTCACGGCCGGACGGCCGGGCACCACCGCGACCGGTTGCGTGAACGTCACCTACACCGGCACCCTGCCCGCCAACATCCGCCTCTACGGCACGACCACGGGCAGCGGGCTCGACGCCTACCTCGACCTGACCGTCACCCGCGGCACCTTCACCGGCACGCCGGCCGCCGGCAGCTGCACCGGCTTCACGGCCGACACCACGAACTACGGCAACGGGCCCGGCATCGTCTACACCGGGCTGCTGTCCGGCCTCGGCTCGACCGCGCTGACCGGCGTCGTCGATCCCCAGGCCAGCGCCCCGCGCACCTGGGTGGCCGCCGAGGCCCACGCCTACAAGGTCACCGTGACCCTGCGCAACGACGCGGGCGGCCAGGGCAAGTCGGCCTCGACCATCTTCAGCTGGGTCGCCGAGAACACATGAGCGCCCTGAGCCTCGCCCGGGTCACGCCGGCGTCGCCGGCGCGCGGCGCCGAGCGGGCGGCCACCGCCCTGTTCGTCCTCGCCGCGGTCGTGCTCGCGACCCTGCTCGCCGGTCGTGTCATCGGCGTGCGCCCGCTCGTCGAGCGCAGCGGCAGCATGGCCCCGGCGGTCTCCGTCGGCGACCTGCTGATCTCCCACCGGGTCGACGCGAGCGCGCTGCGCACCGGCGACCTCGTGACCTTCGGCGACTCGCTGCACCCCGGCGTCCCCACGACCCATCGCGTGGTCATGCTGCAGCCGCGCCGGCAGCCAGCTCGTCGTCACCACGCGCGGCGACGCCAACCCGGCCGCCGAGCGGTGGTCGACCCCCGTCTCGGGCCAGGTCCGCCGCGTGGCGCTGACCGTTCCGAAGGCCGGCGCCGTGGTCGCGGCGCTGGACGGCCGCTGGGCCCGCGTGGTCCTGCTGCTGGGCGCGTGCCTCGGCCTCGCGGCCGTCGCGCTGCGCCGGATCTGGCGCGCGTGATGCGCTTCCGGCTCGGCGCGCTCGCCGCCACCGCCGCGCTGGTCGCCGGCGGCGTCGGCGCCGCCGGAGTGCTCGGCTCCCAGAACACGGTCTCGACCTACGTCGACACGACCGGCAGCGGCGCGGGCGCCTTCACCGCGTACACCGACTGGACCGCGCCGACGGCCAGCGCGTCGGTGATCGCCAAGACGGCTGGCGGCGACGTCGGCTACGTGCACCCGGGCGGCACCTACTACGCCTACGCCAACGTCACCGACACCGGCAACCCGGCGGCGGGGATCGCCTCGGTCAACGCGACGGTCTCGCCTTCACCACCTCGCCCGACGACCGCGCCGCTGACCGCCGGGACCTGGACCGTCGGGGGCGTCGCCTACAACCGCCGAACCGCCTCGCTAACCGTGAAGGCCGCGGCGGCGAACGGGACCGCGAGCTACGGCCTGGTCTCGGTCGACTCCGCCTCACCGGCCAACTCCGGGACGCAGACCTACGCGACGACCACCGTCGACGGCACCGCGCCGACCGCCACGGCGATCACCTCGAGCAACGTGGCGGGCGGCGTCAACGGGCGTCCCGAGCTCGGCGACACCGTCACCTACACCGCGAGCGAGCCCCTCGACGTCGAGTCCGTGCTCGCCGGCTGGACAGGTGCGTCCTCCGACGTCATCGCCGCCATCTACTACGACAGCGCCAGCGGGCAGGACCAGCTCCTCGTCGGCTCGACCGGCAGCGTCCAGTCGCCGATCGGCGCCGTGGCGCTCGGGCGCACCGACTACGTGCCGACGACCGGCAACCCGGTGTACTTCGGGCAGACCGGCACCCGCTCGAAGCTCGTCCGGGCGGGCAGCGCCATCACGCTGACGCTGGGGACGCCGAGCGCGACGGCAAGCACCGCCGCGAGCACCGGCAACCTTCGCTGGACGCCGACGACCGGCGTGACCGACCGCGCGGGCAACCCGCTCTCCGCCTCGCCGATCACCGAGGCCGGCGCCGCGGACAAGGACTTCTGAGCCGTGTTCGGCAGTCGCCGCTCGCTGCGCACCGCCGCCGGCGTCGGCGCCATCACGGTCGTGCTCGCCGGGATGATCATCTCCGAGAGCCGGGCCGACCCCTCGCCGCAGGTGCGCGCCGGCGGCACCGCGGGCGCGCTGAGCATCGACAACTCCCGTCCCAACCGCTCGGTGCTCACCGGCCGCCAGATGCTGCCCGGCGACGTCGTCAGCGGCCGCGTCACGATCAGCAACTCCGGTTCCGGGGCTGGGCTCTTCGAGCTCTCGGCTGCCGGCCTGACCGACGTGCCGGGGGACGGCGGCGGCCGGCTCTCCGACGACCTGCGCCTCGTGATCACGGCCCAGGGCGGCGCCGCCCCCTCGGCCGTCGTCTACGACGGCACCCTCGGCGACCTCGACGTCGTGCCCGTCGGCGAGCTCGGCTCGGGCGCCGACCGCACCTTCACCTTCACGGTCACCCGCGCGCTGCACGGCGCGGTCACCGACCGCGCCGCGAGCACCGAGGTCGAGTTCGACTGGGCGGCGGTCCGGGAGGCGTCCGGGCCCTGCGCCAACCGCATCCTCGGCTCCGACCGCGCCGACGTCCTGACCGGCTCGCGCGCCGGTGACGCGATCGCGGGCGGCCCCGGCAACGACACGATCGTCGGCGGACCCGGCGAGGACTGCCTCGACGGAGAGGCGGGCGACGACCGCATCGACGCTCGCGACGGTCAGGCCGACCGGGTCGACTGCGGGCCCGGGGACGACACCGTGCTCGCCGACCCGCGGGACGTGACCGTGGGCTGCGAGCACCGCATCGTCACCGCAGCGCCGGCGCCGTAGCCCATCCGGCGCCAGGAGGGCTGGACGGCGCTCACGCGTGCGGCGCCGGATGCCGATGCTCAGGAATGGGTCGAACGCCCCAGCCGGCAGCAGTTCGGCGGCGCCCCGTCGCCGTCGCGCTCGTGCTGCTCGGCGCGGTGTGGGTCACCTACGCCCTCCATGCCGGCCTCGGCTGGGGCGGATCGGCGCTCGACGAGGTCTACACCGACTGGGTCTACACCGGCCTGATGTGGTCGGCCGCCGCGATCGTCGCGGCCCGGGCGGTGCTCGTCGCGCGCGAACGCCTGGCCTGGTCGCTGCTCGCCGCGGGCCTCGCCACCTGGGCGCTCGGCGACCTGCTGTGGACCGTGCACTTCAACGCCATGGGCGACGTGCCGGTCCCCAGCCTCCCCGACCTCTTCTACTACCTCGACTACCCGCTGACCTACGTCGGCCTGGTGCTGCTCATGCGCTCCCGACTTCCGCGGGTGCGCACGTCGTTCTGGATCGACGGGCTCGTCGTCGGCCTCGCGCTGTGCGCGGGCGCCGCGGCGCTGGCCTTCGAGCCGCTCGTCACCGGCGCGGCGGGCAGCCCGCTCGCCGTCGCGACGACGCTCGGCTATCCGATCGCCGACCTCGTCACGCTGTGCCTCGCCGTCGTCGCCGTCGGGCTGACCGGCTGGCGACCTGGACGGGCGCTCGGCGCCTTCGTCCTCTACCTGCTGCTCACCGTCGTCGCCGACGTCTGGTTCTCCTACGGCGAGGCGACGGCGGGATCGGTCACGCCGATCGTCAACACCCTCTGGCCCGCCGGCGCGCTCTGCCTGGCCATCGGCGCCTGGCAGCCGTGGCCGCGGCTGCGTGTCCGCCAGGACGACCTCGGGCTCGTCGTGCTGCCCGGCGTCTCCGCGCTGTTCGCGCTCGGCCTGCTGCTCTACGGCACCGAGGTCCACCTCCCGCGGGTGGCCGCCGTGCTGGCCGCCGGGGCGCTGCTCGTCGCCTCGGTCCGGGGCGCCCTGACCTTCCGCGAGAACCTCCGGCTCCTGCGCCACAGCCGCGAGGAGGCGATGACCGACGCGCTGACCGGCCTGGGCAACCGTCGCCACCTGCTCGAGGATCTCGAGGCGGCGCTCGGCTCGGCCACCCGCGACGACTCGCGTGCGCTGGTCTTCTGCGACCTCAACGGCTTCAAGCAGTACAACGACCGCTTCGGCCACACGGCCGGCGACGCGCTGCTCGCCCGCCTGGCCCAGGGGCTCGAGCGCGCCGCGGGGGAGCAGGGCACCGCCTACCGCATCGGCGGCGACGAGTTCTGCGTCCTGCTGGACCGCGGCGCCCCGACCGACCCGACGATGGTCGCCCGCCTGACCGACTCCCTGAGCGCCACCGGCGAGGGCTTCACGATCACGACCGCGATCGGCCTCGTCACGCTCCCGGCCGACGCCTCGACGGTGACCCGCGCGCTGCAGCTCGCCGACCAGCGCATGTACGACCAGAAGGGCAGCGGACGCCCGAACGCCCAGCGCCAGGCCCGCGATCTCCTCATCCAGATCGTCGCCGAGCGCGAGCCCGAGCTGCGCGACCACACCGCCGACGTCGCCGAGCTCGCGATCGCGGTGGGGCGGCGCCTCGGCCTCGAGTCCGAGGCGCTCGACGAGGTCGCGCGCGGCGCCGAGCTGCACGACATCGGCAAGATCGCCGTGCCCGACGTCGTCCTGCACAAGGCCGGCCCGCTCGACGAGGCCGAGTGGCGGATCATGCGCGAGCACACCGTCATCGGCGAGCGCATCCTCGCCGCGCATCCGGCGATGGAGCCGGTCGCCCGCATCGTCCGTTCCAGCCACGAGCGCTGGGACGGCAGCGGATACCCCGATGCGCTTGTCGGAGACGCCATCCCGATCGGCGCCCGGATCGTCGCGGTCTGCGACTCCTACGACGCGATGGTCAGCTCGCGGCCCTACAGCGGCGCCGCGAGCGCCGACGAGGCGATGGCCGAGCTGCGCCGCTGCGCCGGCGCCCAGTTCGATCCCGCCGTCGTCGAGGCCTTCGCGGCGGAGCGCCCGCACTCGCGCGCCCACCACGCCGACGGCTCCGGGGCGCCGACGGTCGAGGGCCAGCCGCAGGGCACGATCTAGGCGGTCACGCCCGGGCCGCGTCGTACTCGTCGTGGCGGCGGTGCCAGTAGAGGCGGTCGGGCTCGTTGCGGCCCTTCGGCGCGCGGTCGAGCCACTGGTAGACGCCCCAGATCGCGTCGATGCCACGCGAGTAGGCCGAGTAGGTGTGGAACACCGTGCCGTCCTCGAACGCGAACGCGCTGATGCCGGGCTGCTCGCCCGGCGACATGTCGGTCGGCGCGAAGTTGTACTCATGGAACGGCCGCTCCTCGGTCCCGGACACGAAGAAGTCGAAGTTGAAGTCGGTCTCGTACGAGGAGGCCCAGCGAAACGACCAGCCCATGCGCTTGCGGTAGGCCTCGATCTCGGCCAGCGGCGCCCGCGAGATCGCGGTGAACGCCACGTCGTGGTTCTCGAGGTGCATGTGCGGCCCGTTGACGCCGTCGGCGATCGACGAGCAGCTCGGGCAGACCTCCGTGGTGCCCGGCCCGTTCATGAAGTGGTAGACGAGCAGCTGCGAGCGCCCGTCGAAGAGCTCGGCAAGCGTCTTTCGTCCATCGGGCGTGTCGAAGGCGTACTCCTTCTCCAGCGGCACCCACGGCAGCTCCTGGCGCGCGCGGGCGACCTCGTCGGTCAGGCGCGTCAATTGCTTCTCGCGCTCCAGCAGCGCCAGGCGCTCGGTGCGCCACTGCTCACGGGTTGCGGTGCGTTGCATGTCCCCTGCTCCTTTCGCCGGACGGCGGAGTGCTTACTTGCGTCAAGCTAGTACCGGTACTTGTTTGAAACAAGTGGCGATGTCAGACTGCGTGCATGCTCGGACGCCTCTACGAACGTGAGACCTGCTCGGCCGCGCGCACGCTGGAGATCGTGGGCGAGCGCTGGAGCCTCTTGATCGTCCGCAACGCGATGTTCGCCGAGATGACTCGCTTCACGGACTTCCAGCGCGCCCTGGGCATCGCACCCAACGTCCTGACCAAGAGGCTGGGAGAGTTCGTCGAGGCCGGGATCTTCGAGCTGCGGCCGGGCGCCGCGGGCGGACACTCCGAGTACGTCCTGACCGACAAGGGCCGCGACCTGATGCCGATCGTCGTGGCGCTCACCGAGTGGGGCGACCGCTGGGCGGTGCCGCCCGAGGGGCCGCCGCTCAAGTACGTGCACGAAGGCTGCGGCGGGCGGGTCGCGCTGAAGCTGGAGTGCACGCGCTGCGGCGAGCAGCCGGCGCCCACCCGGGTGTCGGTGCGCCTGGCGCGGTGGTTCCGCGAGCAGCGCGAGCGCCTGGTGGCGGCATGACCGAGAGACGAGAACGAGCGCTGCCCGCCTTCCACGCGCTCCACACATCCGGATCGCCGCTGCGGCTGCTGAACGCCTGGGACGCCGGCAGCGCGAAGATCCTGGCCGCCGCGGGCGCGCCGGCGCTGGGCACGACGAGTGCCGGCATCGCCTTCGCGCTGGGACAGCCCGACGGCGAGCGCTTGACCCGCGACGCGATGCTCGCCGCGACCCGCGCGATCGTCGCGGCGGTCGACGTCCCGGTCTCCGCCGACCTCGAAGCGGGTTATTCCACGGAGCCCGCGGGCGTCGGCGAGACCGTGCGCCTCGCGATCGAGGCCGGCGCCGTCGGGTTCAACCTCGAGGACGGCCGCGGCGACGAGCTGGCCCCGGTCGAGGAGCACGCCGCTCGGGTGCGCGCCGCGGTCGACGCGGTCCGCGAGTCGGGCGTGCCGGCCTTCGTCAACGCCCGCACCGACACCTACTGGCAGCGCGAGGGCGACGAGGCGGCGACGGTCGCCCGCCTGCGCGCCTACGCCGAGGCCGGGGCGGACGGCCTGTTCGTGCCCGGCGCGACCGACGCCGCGCTGCTCGGCCGGCTCGCCGCCGCCACCCCGCTCCCGCTCAACGTGCTCGCCGGGCCCAAGCTGCCGCCGGTCGACGAGCTCGCGAAGCTCGGCGTCGCCCGGATCAGCGTCGGCTCGGCGCCGGCCCGGGCGGCGCTCTCGGCCGCGCACGCGATCGCGGAGGAGCTGCTCGGGCCGGGCACCTACACCGCGGCGGCCGGCGGGGCGCTGTCCTACGCCGACGTCAACGCGGTCATGGCGGCGTGACTCTCAGCCATCACTCAGGAGCGGGCGATCCACTGATGGCGTGGCGCGACTGCTGATCGCCGAGGACGACGCCGGGATCCGCGCGCCGCTCGTGCGCGCGCTCGAGCGCGAGGGCCACGAGGTCGAGGCGGTCGCCGACGGCATCGAGGCGGCGCGCCGGGGGGTGGCTGACGGGCACGAGCTGCTCGTCCTCGACGTCGGCCTGCCGGGTCTCGACGGCTTCGAGGTGTGTCGGCGCGTGCGCGCCGAGCGCCAGGACGTACCGGTGATCTTCCTGACGGCGCGAACCGCCGAGGGCGATGCGATCACCGGGCTGGACGCCGGCGGCGACGACTACGTGACCAAGCCGTTCCGCGTCGCCGAGCTGCTCGCCCGCGTGCGCGCCCAGCTTCGTCGCGTCGAGTCCGGCGACGCCGAGCGCGAGCTCGCGGCGGGGGACCTATGGCTCGACGTCGTCGCACGGCGCGCGTGGCGTGGTGACGAGCCGCTCGAGCTGACCCGCAAGGAGTTCGACCTGCTCGCCTACCTGATGCGCCACGCGGGCGAGACGGTGCGGCGCGAGCGGATCATGGCGGCGGTGTGGGACGCGAACTGGTACGGCTCGACGAAGACCCTCGACATGCACATGTCCTGGTTGCGCCGCAAGCTCGGCCCTGAGGCGGCCGGGTCGATCATCACCGTCCGAGGCGTCGGCTTCCGGCTCGACCCCTAGTCGCGATGCGACGTCGGCTGATCCTCTCCACGGGGCTGATCGCGCTGGCCGCGGTGCTGATCCTCGGCGTCCCGCTCGGGATCGTCGAGGGCCACCGCGCCCGGGCCGAGGCGGTCGGGCGCCTCGAGCGCGAGGCCGACCGGGTCTCGGCGGTGATCGACGATCGCGTCGAGGCCGGCAAGCCGATCACCCGCGCGCTGCTCGCCCTGCACGTCCGCGCGGGGCACATGGTCGTCGTCGTGACGCCCGACGGTCGCCGGACGGTGGCCGGCCACGTGACGGGGGGCGCGCGCCTGACCGAGCCGGCCGGCGCGGCCCAGCGCGCACGGGTCACGGTCTCCGCACCGCGCGCCGAGGTCGACGACCGGGTGCGCGACGTGTGGCTGCTGATCGCCGCGCTGGCGGTCGGCGGAACCCTGGCCGCGACGGCGCTCGCGGCGCTGCAGGCGCGACGCCTGGTGCGTCCGCTCGACGCGCTGGCCGGCACGTCGAGGCGGCTGGGCCAGGGCGACTTCACGGCGCGCGCCGGGCGCCTCGGCGTTCCCGAGCTCGACGTCGTCGCCGCGGCGCTGGATCGCTCGACCGAGCAGCTGGCCAAGATGGTCGCGCGGGAGCGGGAGTTCTCGGCCAACGTCTCCCATCAGCTGCGCACGCCCCTGACCGCGCTGCGGCTCCGCCTCGAGGAGGTCGCCGCGCTCGACGATCCCGAGGCTCGCGGCGTCGAGCTCGAGCTCGCGCTCGGCGAGGCCGATCGCCTGAACGCCACGATCCATGCCCTGCTCGAGCACGCGCGCGCCCGCGAGGAGGGCCGCCCGGTCGAGCTCAACCTCGACCGCGTCGTCGAGGAGCAGACCGAGCGCTGGGCGACCGTCTACCGCGAGGCCGCGCGCCCGCTGATGTCGAGCTCGGCCGGCCGGGCGACTGGCACGCAGCTCGGCCGCGGCCGCCGGGCAGGTCCTCGACGTGCTCCTCGAGAACACACTGCGTTCGCCGGCGCCGGGTCCGTGCGCCGTCAGCGACGACGCCGCCGATGAGCAGCATGTGCCTGGCCGTCGAGGGACGAGAGCACCCAGCGTGGGCGACGACGAGGCCAACATCTTCGCCCGCGGCACGTCGGCGCAGGACGGCTTCGGCATCGGCCTCCGGCCTGGCGCGCCAGCGCTCGCCACGGCGCGGTGCCGGCGCTCCTGCTGCGCCCGCGCGCGCCGCCGCCGCGCTTTCAGCTCGCCTGGCCGCGGCAGGGCCGCCGCGCCCGGCTGCGCTCGAGCATCAGG
>CAVTSQ010000026.1:0-17950 GCA_963737395.1 uncultured Solirubrobacterales bacterium
AGCGGTCGCGGTTGCGCGAGAACTCGACGATGCGGCGCTCGGGGACGGCGCCGGTCGAGAGCTGCTCGTGGTGGATCGACGCGCGCGCCGGGGACGTAGAGCGTGTGCCAGCCGCGCGTCGGCGCAGGCGGCGCGGAAGTCGACCTCGTCGGAGTAGACGAAGAAGTCGGGGTCCCAGCCAGCCGACCTCGTCCGCCGCCGTCGCGCCGCACGAGCAGCGCCGCAGGACTGCGCCCAGTCGACGACGCGGGGCTTCGTCGCCGGTGCTCTGCACGACGAGGCGGCGGTGGAGGAACGGCGGCGCCGAGCAGCGCGGTGCCCGGCGTCGGGAAGCGCCAGGCCGACGGCTGCGGCGGCCTCGGGCCGCAGCAGCGCGCGCCGGCGCGCGGCTGCCCGTCGGTCGCCTTCGAGGGCGCGATGAGCGCCGGCGACGCGCCCGGCTGGAGCTCGGCGTCCTCGTTGAGCAGCAGCACGTAGCGCCCGCGGGCGCGCTGGCGCAGATCGTCAGACGTTCTCGGCCAGCCGCGGCGCTGCGTCCGCTGCGATCACCTCGGTCGACCGCCGGATGGGTCTCGCGCCGCGTCGGCCGAGCCGTCGGTCGAGGCGTTGTCGAGCACGAGCACCTCGGTCGGGAACGGCAGCGCCTCGCGCTCGCGCGCGATCGCGTCGAGCCCGCGCAGCAGCAGCTCGCGTTGCTCGGTGTTGACGATGCAGAAGGAGACCTCGAGCCCACGGGGGCCGGACGATAGTGCCGGGGATCGGACCATTTGGTGCGTTCCGGCAGGTGGGACGGCTTGAATGGGCGCGTGCGCGTTCTCGTCGCCGACCCGTCGGCCTACACGCCGGCCTACGACCACGCCCTGTGCGCGGCGCTCGGCCGCGCGGGGGCGCAGGTCGAGCTCGCGACGAGCTCCTTCGCCGTACGGCGCGGTCCCCGAGCCCGACGGCTACCGGCGCGTGCGCGAGCTTCTACCCGAGCGCGCGCGGGCCGGCCGGATCCCGGCGCCGCCTCGCGCTCAAGCTCGCCGAGCACGTGCCGACGATGCTCGCGCTTCCGCCGCCGCGCGGAGGCCGAGGCCGACGTCGTGCACTTCCAGTGGCTGGCCGCGCAGCCGCTCGACGTCCACCTGCTGCCGCGCGGCGTCCCGATCGTCCTGACCGCCCACGACGTGCTCCCGCGCGAGCCGCGCCCGGGCACGCTCGCCGCCCAGCGCCGCCTCTACGCGCGGGTGGACGCCGTCGTCGTCCACACCGCGCACGGCCGCGACCGGCTCGTGCGCGAGGCCGGCGTGGCGCCCGGCAAGGTGCACGTGATCCCGCACGGCGCGCTCGACGACCTCGCCGGGGAGCGCCGGCCGAGCTGCCGCCCGAGCTCGCCGCCGTCGACGCGCCGGTCGCGCTGCTCTTCGGCCTGCTGCGCCCCTACAAGGGCCTCGACGTGCTGCTCGAGGCCTGGCGCGGCGTCGACGGCGCCGAGCTGTGGATCGCCGGCCATCCGCGCATGGACGTCTCGGCGCTGCAGGCGCGCACCCCGCCCGGCGTGCGCTGGCTGCTCGGCTACCACCCGCCGGCGCTCGCCGCCGCGCTGCTGCGCCGCGCCCAGGTCGTCGTGCTGCCCTACACGGAGATCGAGCAGTCCGGCGTGCTGTTCTCCGCGCTCGCGCTCGGGCGTCCGCTGCTGCTCTCCGACGTCGGCGGCTTCCCGGAGGTGGCGGCGACCGGTGCCGCCGACCTCGTCCGCGCCGGCGACGCCGACGACCTGCGGGCCGGCCTGCGCCGCCTGCTCGGCTCGCGCGTGCGCCGCGCCTCGCTGTCGGTGGCGGCCGAGCGCGCCGCCCGCGAGGTCTACGGCTGGGACGCGATCGCCGAGCGCACGCTCGAGCTCTACCGCGAGCTCGGCGCCTGAAGCACCGCCGCGAAGGCCGCGCCGTCGCCCGCGCGGGTCTCGACGACCGAACGCGCCCGGCGGCACGCGCGGTGACGCCACGGCCGCACGTCCTCGTCCACGCGCACGACCCGGTCGTGGCGGTCGAGCCAGATCAGGTCGAGGGCGAAGCGCATCCCCGCCGTGTGGACCGAGCGGGCGCCGACGAGGTGCAGGCCGCGCCCGTGCTCCAGCGTCGCCAGGCCGGCCAGCCCGACCAGCCGCGCCCGCGGCGTGCGCGCCTCGGCCAGCCGCAGCCCGCCGGGCAGCAGGCGCTCCTCGAGGCGATCGAGCCGGTCGCGGGTCATGACGAGAAGAGGCCGCCGGCGGGAGTCGTTCGCCCCCCGCGGCAGAATCAGGGCCGCCGATGACCGTTCTCGCCGTCCTCTTCTGGGTCTCCGCCCTCCTGCTCGTCTACGCGCAGGTCGGCTACGGGCTCGTGCTCGCCGCGCTCGCGCCCCTGCGCCGCGGCCGGGACCGAGGTGACAGGCACCGCAGTCCCACCGCCCGCGATCTCGGTCGTCGTCGCCGCCTACCAGGAGGGCGCCGTGATCGAGCGGCGCATCGCCAACCTGCGCGCGCTCGACTACCCGCCGGAGCGCCTGGAGGTGATCGTCGCCTGCGACGGCTCGCCCGACGACACGGTGGCCCGCGCCCGCGCGGCGGGCGCCGACCAGGTGCTCGACCTCCCTCGCGGCGGCAAGATCCGCGCCCAGGACGCCGGCGTGCGCGCCGCGCGGGGCGAGATCGTCGCGTTCTCGGACGCCAACGCCGTCTGGGAGCCCGACGCGCTGCTGCGCCTCCAGGACGCGTTCACCGCCGACGAGCGCGTCGGCTACGCCTGCGGCCAGGTCCGCTTCACCAACGAGGACGGGACCAACCAGGAGGGCCTGTACTGGCGCTACGAGATGTGGATCCGCGGGCTCGAGTCGCACCTGGCCTCGGTCACCGGCGGCAACGGCGCGATCTACGCCACCCGCCGCGAGGCCTACATCGAGGTCGATCCGATCATGGGCCACGACCTCTCGTTCCCGTTCAACATGGTCAAGCGCGGGTGGCGCGCGGTCTACGCGCCCAGCGCGCGGGCCGAGGAGAAGATGGTCCCCTCGATCGAGGGGGAGTTCGCGCGCAAGCGGCGCATGATGAGCCACGCCTGGCCGATCGTCCTGCGCGGCGGCCTGCTCTCGCCCAAGGGCTACGGCCCGCTCTACGCCTGGATGATCTTCTCGCATCGCGTGCTGCGCTACGCCTCGCCGTTCCTGCACCTCGTCGCCCTGGTCACGTCGATCGCCCTCGCCGCCTCGGGCGCGGGATGGATCTACGTGCTCGCCGCGGCGGCGCAGGTCGCGCTGCTGCTCGGCGCCGCGCTGGCCCGCGCCGTCCCCGCCCGCCCGCTGCTCGTCGCGCGCTACTACGTGCTGACGACCGCGTCGCTGGCCGCCGGCCTGTGGGACTGGCTGCGCCACGGCACGGCCGCGGGCTGGGAGCCGGCCGAGGGCACGCGATGACGCGCCGCCTCTTCGATCTCGTCGTCGGCGGCGCGGCCGCCCTGCTCACCGCGCCGTTCGTCGCGCTCGCCTGCCTGGCGATCCGGCTCGAGTCGCCCGGCCACCCGCTCTACACCCAGCGCCGCGTCGGCCGCGACGGCGAGCCCTTCGACATCTACAAGCTGCGCACGATGGTCACCGGCGCGGAGTTCATCGGCGCGGGGCTGGCCCTCGCCGAGGGCGACACGCGGATCACCCGGGTCGGCGAGTTCCTGCGGCGCACGTCGCTCGACGAGCTGCCCAACCTGTGGAACGTCGTGCGCGGCGAGATGTCGATCATCGGGCCGCGGCCGACGGTCCCCGTGCAGGTCGAGCAGTACACCGAGCGCCAGCGCGGGCGCCTGGACGTCAAGCCGGGGATCACCGGCTGGGCCCAGGTCAACGGCCGCACCTCGCTGCCCTGGAGCGAGCGGATCGAGCTCGACCTCTGGTACGTCGAGCACCGCTCCTGGCGCCTGGACTTCGACATCCTCAAGCGCACGGTGACGATGCTGCGGTCCGGCGAGGGCCTCTACAAGGGCGAGACGGGAGGATGGGGGAAGTGACCACGGTCATGCTCACCGGCGTCGGACGGCGCTTCGACATCGTCTCGGCCTTCGCGCAGCACGCGCGGGTGGTCGCCGTCGACCCCGACCTGATGGCGCCCGCGCGCTACGCGGCGCACGTCGCCGTCTCGGCGCCGCGCTTCGACGACCCCGCCTACGGCCCGGCGATCCGCGATCTCGTGGCCGAGTACGAGGTCGATCTCGTCCTGCCGCTCACCGATCTCGACATCGAGCTCCTCGGCCGCGCCCACGAGGCGGACGGACTGCCCGCACTCGTCGCGCCGCACGAGGTCGCGCGCCGCACGTTCGACAAGCTCGAGTGCGCGCGCCTGCTCGCCGAGCAGGGCCTGCCGACGCCGCTGACCGTCACGCCCGACCGCCTCGGCGAGCTCGGCGGGTTCCCCGTCGTCGTCAAGCCGCGCCAGGGCTCGGGCTCGCGGGGGATCTTCTTCGCCGACGACGCCGAGCAGGTCGCGTTCCTCGAGCGCTACGCCGGCGAGCCTGTGGTCGTCCAGCGCCGTTACGGCGGCGAGCACGTGTCGCTCGACTGTCTCGGCGACACGAGCGGACGCTGCCTCAACGTGATCCCGCGCGCGATGCTCGAGTCGCGCGGCGGCGAGCTCGTCAAGGGGACGATCCTCGGCGATGAGGAGCTGATCGAGATCGGCCGCGCGCTGATGGACGGGCTCGGCGTGCGCGGGCCCGGCATGGTGCAGCTCTTCCGCGACCCCGAGCTCGGCATCGGCATCCACGACGTCAACCTGCGGTTCGGCGGCGGCTTCCCGGGACTGATGTTCGGCGCGCTGCCGGGCCAGACGTACCCTGAGCTGATCGTGCGCATGGCGGCGGGAGACCCGGTCGAGCCCCACGTCGGCGAGGTTCGCGCCGGCGTCTCCTTCTCGCGCTTCTATTGGCAGATGGAGCTCGACGAGGATCTGCGCCCGACCTCGGCCGACATCGTCGATCCGCCGGGCCTGCCGCGGCCCTGGGCCACCGGCTCATGACCGCGCGCGACCGCTTCCAGGCCGGCCTCGCCCGCCAGCTCGGCCATCCGCGCGGCCGGCGCGGCCGGCTGGTGGCCGCCATGCTCAACCGGCGCAACCGCGCCACGGTGACGGCCGCGGTCGTGGCGCTGGCGCCGCGCGAGGGGGCGACGGTGGCCGACGTCGGGTTCGGCGGCGGGCTCGCCCTGGGCCTGCTGCTCGACGCCGTCGGCCCGCGCGGTCACGTGCACGCCTTCGATCCCTCCGAGGTCGCGCTCGACGGCGCCCGGCGCGGGCACGCCGACGCGATCGCCGCGGGGCGGCTGACCGTCGCGACGGGCACGATGGACGCGCTCGGTCTCGGCGACGGGACGCTCGACGGCGCCATCAGCATCAACACCGTCTACTTCATCGACGACCTCGCCGCCTCGGCGGCGGAGATGGCCCGGGTGCTCGCCCCGGCCGGCCGGCTCGTGATCGGGATCGGCGACCCCGCCCGGATGCGGGAGATGTCGGTCACCGCCCACGGGTTCCGGATCCGCGAGGTCGACGAGATCGCCGGGGCGCTCGCGGCCGGCGGGCTGGAGCTCGAGCGCGACGAGCCGGCGGGCACGGGCGAGCGGCCCCCGCGGTTGCTCGTGGCGCGCCCGCGGCCCTAGCGCAGCCGCGCGGCGACGCGCCGGCGCGCGACACGCAGCCGCGTGCGAACGGTGGCCCGGGCGGGCGCCCCGCCGCGCCGCTCGCGGTCGCGCCGGAAGCGCTCGACGAGCGCGGCGGTGCGCTCGTCGCCCTGGCGCACGCTGATCGGCGGCGGGAGGTCGCCGACCGTGACCCCGGGGCGCAGCGCGTCGACGACGCGGCCCAGCTCGCCCGCGTAGTCGGCGACCAGGTCCTCGTAGGTCACCTCGACCGGGTGCAGGTCGCGGGCGGCGAAGAGGTCGGCCCAGGCGGCTTCGTGGCGGAGCATGAGCGCCCGCAGCCGCTCGATCTCGCCGTAGTCGTAGGGGATCTTCCGGTGCGGCGCCGGCTCGCCGCGCTCGCGATGCCACGAGTCGGTCAGCAGGGCGGTCCACAGCGACACGGCCTGGGCGTCGTGGTCGCGCCGGGAGATGTGCACGAACCGCGCACCCGGCACGAGGGCGAAGAGCGCTTCGGGATCCCCGGCACGACGCTCGAGCGCCTCGAGCTGATCCCAGTGGATCTTCACGCCGAAGACCCCGTTGGCGTCCGTGCGCCGCGCCCGCAGGAACGGCGCATAGCTCGCCATGTCCTCCGGCAGGCCCCAGCGCGTGCAGAGCGCGGCGATGATCCGGGTGTGGAAGTACTCGGCCGGGGTGCCGGCCAGCCCCGTCGACGCGAGCCCGCGCGTCAGCAGGCCGCTGCCGCACCGGGGCGTCGAGCACACGACGTAGGAGAGATCGGGCTCGCGCGGCGGATCGGTGTCGAGCGCGGCGCTCGTCGGCTCCCATTGACGCGGCACGGCGCGACTCTAGAGGCCAGGCTCAGGCCGCGGTGTCGTACTCGCGCACCGCCTGCGCGAAGTCGCCGATCGCGGCGCGCGTGGTCTGCTCGAGCGCCTCCCAGCCCGGCCGAGCGCGCGCGACGAGCGCGGCGAGGTCGTCGGGTCGCCGGGCGCGGTCGAGCACCGCCGCGGTCACGTCGTCCTCGCCGAGGAAGTCGACGTCCCAGTCGGCCAGGCCGAGCGTCCGGACGAGGCTCGCCGAGCGCTCGTCGTAGGAGATGTTCACCGCCGGGACGCCGAAGCTCAGACAGGGCACGAAGGCGTGCAGGCGGAAGGAGACGACCAGCGCCGCTCGGCGGAGCAGGCCGAGATAGGAGAAGACGTCCTCGGGCAGGACGTACTCGACGTCGCCGAAGCCGGCGGCGAAGGGGAGGTCGCGCTTGTCGTGGCAGAGCAGGCGGACCGGTCCGCGGCCTTCGGCGCCGAGCGCGTCGACGAGCTCGCGCACGGAGGCGTGCACCCGGGCCTGGTCGGCCAGCGGGATGCTCATGAGCTGCGGGTGGCGGATCGAGACGAGGACGTCCCCGCCGGTGGCGGGCTCGGGTGACGGCGACGGCGCGAGGAGGTCCGAGAGCAGCAGGCTCGGGCATCCGCCCAGCCGGGCGTCGTCCAAGCCGAGCTCGTGGAGATGGCGCAGCGTCGCGTCGTCGCGGGCGAGCGAGCGCATGGCCTTGGCGCCGAGCGCGCGGATGACCTCGTCGGGCATCGAGTCGGTCCGCTCGGTCAAGCGGCGTTGACGGTCGTAGATGCGCCCGTAGGAGAGGCTGCAGAGCAGCAGCGGCGGGGCCAGCCGCGAGAGCGCGTGCGCGTCGACGTCAAGCTGGCCGTTCTCGTACAGGTTCCCCCCGCCGATGATCACCCCCTGGCCGTAGAGGTTGATCTCGTGCACCGTCTGGGGCCCGAGGCCGGACAGGGAGCCCTCCTCCTCGCTGACGATGGCCGGGATCGGGACGATGTTCAGCGGCTCGTCGAACGCCTCACGCAGCAGGGCGCGAACGGCGACGCTGATCGTCTCGTTGCCGACGTTGAAGCCCCGCGGGCGGACGTGGAAGACGTTCACGAGCGCTCGGCGCAGGGCCAGACGTCGACGCGGCTCGAGATCGTGTAGTAGAGCCAGCGGCGGCGGCCGGCCAGCTGGCGGATCGCGCGCGGGCCGTGGAACCCGCGATTCGAGTTGAGGAAGATCACGCCGGTGTTGTGCCGTGGCGCGAACGAGCAGGCGAGCTCGGGCTCGTGGCACCAGCGGTCGTTGCGGAAGCCGCGGTCGTGGTAGAGCGCGAGCTCGCCGCCCTCCAGCCCCTCCTCGTCGGCGTCGGAGAAGAAGAGGATGCTGCCGACGACGCGCCGCGGCCAGTCGAGGTGGACGAACTCGCGGTAGCCGCCCTCGGCCTTGGACTGGAAGTCGAGGCGGGTGAAGACGTCGTTGGGGTCGAGGTCGTCGCCGAGCCTCGTCGCCTCCTTCTCCTCGCGAGACTCGGTGAACGGGACGAGGCGGGCGTGGTCCGGGTCGACGAGACAGCCCTCGCGGCGGAGGTCGTCGGCGAAGGTGCGCAGGACGTCCGAGACGAAGTCCGGTCCGCGGAGCTCGTCGTGCAGCGCCCGCCAGTCGGGATCCTCGAGGACCTGGCCGTAGCGCTCGTCGCTGCCGGTGATGCCCCAGCTCGCCCCGGGCTCGACGAGCGCGTCCGGGAACACGAGCCGCCGGTAGGCGTCCGGGTCGACGATCTCCTCGATCCGCAGGTGCGGGATGGGTTCGGCTTCGTAGCGGTAGCGGATGGCTCCTCCTCGGGCCGGGAGCGTAGACGCGCCGGCTCAGATCCGCGTGCGGCTGGCGCGTCGGCCGACGATCGCGCCGGGACGCACGAACGGCAGGCGCAGCACGAACGGCCGCGCGAGCGCGCGCCAGTGCCCGAGCGTCAGGCGGCCGCCGGCGTCGGCGCGGGCCCGGGCGATCGTGCGCACCGCGTCACGCGGGTGACCGGCCATGAGCGCGAAGCCCGCGCTCGCCATGCGCTGGCGGGAGAGCCGTTCGCGCCGAGCCCGTTCGATGATCTCGTCCGGGAACGCGAACCCCTCCAAGAAGGCGATCGCCCGGGCGACCTGGGCGTCGGTGCGCGTGACCTGTCCGTGGTGCAGGCGAAGCTGCACGCGGGCGTCGTCGAGGTAGAAGAAGGGCCACTCCGCCGCCGCGGCGCGCACCCACATCGTCGCCGCGCCCAGCGCTCCGTCGCGCAGCGGCACGCTGCGTTGTCCCTGCTCCCACACCACTCGGCGCTGCACCGCCGCGGACGATGGGACCGGCGACGAGGTGACGAGCGTCGCGAGCAGCCGGTCGTGGCGGCCGTGCGGAAGACGCAACGACCGGCGCACGAGGCGATCCCCGATGGCGAGGTGGACGTCGGTGAACACCACGCCGAGGTCGGGGTCGCGCGCGAACGGTGCGACGGCGGCGGCGAGGAAGCCCGGATCCCAACGATCGTCGTCGTCCAGCAACGCGAGCAGCGATCCCCGAGCCGTGTCGAAGCCGTTGCGCAGCGCGGCGGCCGGTCCGCGGCAGTCCGTCAGGGGCGCGTAGCGAAGCCGGGGATCGGCGAACTGGCGAACGGCGGCCTCCGAGCGGCCGCCGTCGTCGGAGACGATCACCTCGAGCTCGACGCCCTCCTGGGCCAGCGCGCTCGCGATCGCGCCGCGGAGCTCCTCCGGGCGGTTCTGCGTGCGGATGCAGACCGACACGAGCGGAACCGGGTCGTCCGCGCCGATCACCGGAGGCGCAGAACGGTTCGGACATCACGCACGCGCGTACGCAGCGTGCGCCGGCCCAGCGCCCCGGCCCGGCGCCGCCGTTCGCGCACGAAGCGCTCCCCCAGCTCGAGGGAGCGCTCGTCCCGCTGCCGGCGGCTGTCGGGCTCGGGCACGAGCTCCACCGGGACGCCGGGAAGGATGCCGGCCAGCGCCCGCCGGATCGTGCCGGCGTGGTCGGCGCACAGGTCCTCGTAGACGACCTCGAGTGCCGGCACGCCGCTGGCCGCCAGGAACTCTCGCCAGCCCTCCTCGCCGGCGACGATCAGGCGGCGACAGCGTTCGATCCCCGCGTAGTCGTAGGGCACCGTGCGGGCGCGAGCCGACGGCGCGCCGACCCGCTCGGACCAGGCGCCGGTGTAGGCCGCGCTCCACAAGGAGACCGCCTGGGCGTCGAGGTCGCGCCGCGTGATCCGCACGAGCCGTGCGCCGGGCAGGAGCGACCGGAGCGCCTCGGGGTCGCCCGTCTCGCGTCGCAGCGCTTCGTGCTGGGGCCAGTGGAGCTTGGTCCCGAAGACGCCGTTGGCGTCCGGCCCGGCGCGTGCGCAACGCGGCCGTGTAGCCGGCCGCGTCGCTTCCGCAGCCCCACCGGCGTGCCAGCGGCTCGCGCTGACGCGGGTTGAAGTACTCGGCGGGGACACCGCCGAGGCCGGTGGCCGCGAGGCCGCGACAGAGCAGGCCGCTGCCGCTCCGGGGCGTCGCGCACACGACGTAGGTCACCGTCGGCTCACGCGGGGGGTCGGCGTCGAGCTCGGCCCGCTGCGGATCCCAGACGCCTGACATGCCGCGAAGATAGCCCTGGTGGCCCGCGCTTCCGCGACGACTCCGGCAAGTCCCGGGCTACGCTGCGGCCATGGTCGTCAAGCGAGCCCTCCTCGCCCTGCTGATCGCGGCCGCGCTCGGCGCCGCCGCGGTCGCGACGCTCGACGCCGGCCCGGCCGCCGCGGCCGCGGTCAGGGCGTGCAAGCCGATCAAGGACCCGTTCAAGGGCACGCGATACGGCGACGTCGACATCACCCACATCCGCGCGCGCGGCGTGTCATGCAACGCGGCGCGCTGGCTGGCCAAGCGGGCACAGCACAAGGCGCTCGGCATCACGACGCCGCCGAGCGGCTACAAGCGCTTCTCCTCCCACGGCTGGAAGGTCTTCGGGAACGTGCGCCCCGCCCACGATCGCTATCTGGCGACCAAGGGCGCCAAGCGCGTGCGCTGGCAGTTCTAGCCCGCCCGCCCGTCGAGCCAGATCGTCCACGGCCGGATCGAGCCGACGCGCAGGTGCTCGGAGGGCGCCCAGGGGTCGGCGGCCATCCGCTCGCGGACGGCATCGGGGTCGGCGGCCTCGACCGCGAGCAGCACCCGCGTCCCGTCGTCGACCGGGCCGCCGAGGACCACGAAGCCGTCGTCGACGAGCGCGTCCATGAAGTCGGCGTGCGCCTCCCAGCCGTCCTGCTCGCGGAGGCCCCGCTCCGGGTCGAACCCGGGCCCCCGCTCCATCGTCAGGGCGAAGAAGGGCATGCTCCGAGCTTAGATCGTGATCTGATTCGGCGATGGACGTCGTCGTCGGTCTCGACATCGGAACCACGAGCACGAAGGCGGTCGCCTTCGACACGGACGGGCGGGAGCGCGGGCGCGCGGACGCCGGCTACGAGCTCCGCGAGCCGGAGCCGGGCCAGGCCGTCCAGGATCCGAAGGCGGTCGTCGACGCGGTGCTGGCCGCCACGCGCGACGCGATCGCCGCGGCCGAGGGCACGGTGGTCGCACTCTCGTGCTCGACGGCCATGCACTCGCTCGTCGGCCTCGACGGCGACGGCGAGCCGGTCACCGACCTGCTGACCTGGGCCGACACGCGCGCGACCGCGCAGGCCGAGCGCCTGAAGCAGGAGCACCCCGACCTGCACGGCGCAACGGGCACGCCGCTGCATCCGATGGCGCCGCTGGCCAAGCTCTGCTGGTTCGCCGAGGAGGATCCCGATACCGCGGCGCGCGTCGAGCGCTGGGCCGGCATCAAGGAGCTCGTCGTCGCGCGCCTGACCGGCGAGTGGGTGATCGACCGCTCGTGCGCCTCGGGCACCGGGCTGATGGACCTGCGGCTCGGGCGACTGGCTCGACGCGGCGCTCGAGCTCGCCGGCGTGCGCGGCCGAGCAGCTCTCCGAGCTCGTGCCGACGACGCACCGGCTCGACGTCACGGAGGACGCGGCGCAGGAGCTCGGGCTCGACGGCCCGGTCCCGTTCGTGGTCGGCGCGGGGGACGGGCCGCTGGCCAACCTCGGCGTCGGCGCCGTGCGCCCGGGCGTGGCGGCGATCTCGATCGGGACCAGCGGCGCGTTGCGCGTCGTGGTCGAGCAGCCGGTCACCGATCCCGAGGGGCCGGGTCTTCTGCTTCGAGCTCATCCGAGGACCGCTGGGTCGTCGGCGGCGCGATCAACAACGGCGGCGTCGTGCTCGACTGGGCCGGCGACGCGCTCGCGCCCGACCTCGGCGACGACGCGGCGGAGGAGCTGATGAAGCTCGCGGGCGAGGTCCCGCCGGGCTCCGACGAGCTGATCATGCTCCCGTACCTGCTGTCCGAGCGCGCGCCGCACTGGAGCGCGATCCCGCGCGGCGCCTACATCGGCCTGCTGCGCCGCCACGGCCGCGGCCACCTGATCCGCGCCGCGCTCGAGGGCGTCTGCCAGCAGCTCGCGCTCGTGCTCGCCTCGGTGCGCGACGCGGGCAACGAGGTGCACGAGGTGCGCGCGACCGGCGGCTTCGCCCGCAGCCCGCTGTGGCGCCAGATGCTCACCGACGCGCTCGGCATGGACGTCGGCTTCCCCGACGGCCACGAGGGCTCGGCCTTCGGCGCCGCGCTGCTCGGGATGTCGGCGCTGGGGATGGTCGACTCGATCGAGCGCGCCGCCGACCTCGTCCAGATCGACTCGGTCACCACGCCCGACCCGGAGGCCGCCGCGGTCTACGCCCGCCACCTCCCGCTCTTCGCCGCGCTCTACGACGCGCTGGCGCCGACGTTCCGGGCGCTGCGCGAGGACGAGACCTAGAACCCGGCGCCGCCGCCGGACTCCTTGACGCCCAGCGCGAGTGCCTTGGACTTCCCCGCGGCGTTCTTCTTGTCGGCCGCCGTGGTGGCGATCACGCGGTAGGGCGCCTTGTGCGACAACGTGGGCTTGACCGAGAAGCGTCCCTTCTTGGTCTTCATCCGCTTCCAGGTCTGCACCGTCTTCCACTGCTTGGCGATCTTGCGCTGCAGCCGGACGGTGACCTTCCCCTTCCAGGGGGAGGTGCGCCCGCGCACGGTGACCGTGCCGCCCGCCGGGACGGTCGTCTTGCTCGCGGTCAGCGCGATCTTCGGCTTGACGAACGCGGACAGCGGCTCGGAGGCGAGCGCACGCTGGCCGTCGCCGCCGCCCCAGTAGGCCCGGGTGCGCGTCGTGGCCTTCAGCCGGTAGGGCAGCGTCCACGCCCCGGCCGCGTCGGTCGTCGCCGTCGTCCAGGTCTGCCACTTCCGGCCCGTCCACTTCTGCAGGGCGATCGTGCGGCCGGCGACGCTCGGGCCGCCGGGCAGCGTGAGCGAGCCCGAGAACGTGAAGCGCGACGGGTAGATCGTCGCCGCCGGCTTGGCCAGCAGCTGCAGGGACGGATGCGCCGCGTAGCGCGCGGCGGCGGTCGTCGCGAGCTTGCGGATCTGCGGCAGCTGGTCGTACAGCGCCGTGCCCGGGCACTCGGTCTCGTCGCCGTCGCGGTGGCCGGAGATGCGGCTGAGCGTCACCGAGGTGCCGCTCGAGTAGCGGTTGGTCGGCCCGCCCGCCGACTCGACGGTGACCTTGCCCGTGGTCGGCACGTGGTGCAGCGCGAGCTTCCAGCCGATCAGCCGGCCCAGGGCGCTCAGCCCGGCCGAGGTCTGCCCGACCGAGGAGAAGGTCCCGAGGTTCGAGATCCCCGTCGAGACCGAGTTGTAGCCCTGGGCCTGGGCGCCGATCACGGCGCGGGTCGTGCCGCCGGCGCGGCCCTCGAAGACCTTGCCGTAGCGATCGACGAGGAAGTTGTAGCCGATGTCCCACCAGCCGTTGGAGTCCTCGTGGTAACGGCAGATCGAGAGCACCATCGCGGCCGACTCGTCGGGCCCGTAGCTGTTCGCGCTGACCGTGTGGTGGACGAAGGCCATCTTGACCTTGCCATAGGTCGGCGCGTGCTTGGGCTTGCAGTCGCCGTTGGGATCCCAGCCCGAGCGCGGGACGATCTTCGGCGCACCGGCCACGGGCGCGGCGGCGTGGGCCAGCACGGGGAGGATCGCGGCCGCGGCGGCGTGGGTGCGGCGCTGGATCGCGGTCCGCAGGCGGTCGGCGCGGGTCGCGGTGCCCGTGGCGTTGACGAAATGCGCGCGCAGCCCGGCCGGGCGGCGGGCCATCTTCAGCTGGTACTCGTCGTCGCCGCCGGCCCAGACGGGATCGCTGCCGCCGGGCGCGCCGTGGTCGGCGGCGCTGGCCACCGGCACCCAGTGGCTCCACGTCCCGCCGTGCTTGCGCACGCGGATGCGGAGCTTCGGGTCGAGCTTCTTGTCCTTCCAGCGGAAGCCGACGAGGTCGAAGCGCTTGGGCGCGCTGATCGCGCGGGTCGTCACGGGCCCGCCGGACGCGGCGGCGGGCAGCGCGACGCGCGCGGCGAAGTCGACGGCGTGCGGATGCAGCGGCCCGCGCGAGAACGCGGGCGCGGCGGCGACCGCGACGGCGGCGAGCACGCCGAGCAGGCAGGGGAGAACGAACCGGCGCATCGACTGCCTCAACACGGTGACACGACGCGGGTTGCGTCTCCGGGTGATCCGTTGCACATAAAAATGCCTGGTCCGCGCGCGGACGAGGAGGGCCTACTCGGGCTGGGCGATGACCTCGGGAGCCTTCAGCCGGTACTTGTCGCGGAAGGCGCGGAACGCGTCGTAGACGCCGGGGGTGAAGGCCTTGCAGCCGAGCACGTGGGTCCAGGCCACGGCGGCGACCTTGAACGGCATGGCCGAGTTGTTCTGGAAGACCATCACGAGGTCCGGGTCCTCGTTGAACAGCGTCTCGAGGCCCTGGACCTGGCGCTTGGGCGTCCCCGGCGCGTACTGGTACTGGATGCGCCCGTGCTCGAGCGAGTGGACCCAGTTGGAGACCGGGGGGGTCGTGACGCCGGCGTAGTCGCCGTCCTTGGCCGGGACCTCGAAGTGCTTGCCGAAGCTCGGCGGGTTGGTCTTGTACTTGACGTGGGTGCTCGTGGACACGTGCCCGCGGTCCTCGTAGCCGCTCGGGTAGGACTTGAGCGTGCAGCCCGACGCCTTGACGGCGGCGGCGAGGTCGGAGGTCTTCTTGGCCGGGATCGGCACGGTCTTGCCGGAGGCGTCGTTCTTGGGCGAGCCGGTCCCGCCGCCGCCTCCGCCGCTCAGGCCGAGCGCGGCGCCGATCGCGACGAGGACGAGGACGATCGCCACGGTGCCGCCGACGATGCGCAGGCGACGCGCGCGGGACTCCTTCTCGGCGGCGGCCTGCTCGGCCGCGATGCGCTCCTCGCGCCGCCGCTGCTTCTCCTCCTGTCGGCTGGCCATCGCGGACGAGGATACGGGCTGGATATGGTCCGGCCCATGGCCAAGACCCCGCGCTCGCTCAACGGAACCGTCGTCGCCGTCACCGGAGGGGCCCGCGGCATCGGCCGCGCCACCGCCGCCGCCCTCGCGCGCTCGGGTGCGCGCGTGGCGATCGGGGATCTGGACGGCGAGCTCGCCGCCTCCGAGGCCGCCGCGATCGGCCGCGACGCGATCGGCCTGCCGCTCGACGTCACCGACGCGGAGTCGTTCGCCGCCTTCATCGACGGGGTCGAGGACAAGCTCGGCCCGCTCGACGTGCTCGTCAACAACGCCGGGATCATGGCGCTCTCGCGCTTCGCCGAGGAGGACGAGGGCAGCGCCCTGCGTCAGGTCGACATCAACCTGCACGGCGTGATCCGGGGCTCCAAGCTCGCCCTGCGCCGCTTCGAGACGCGCGGGCGCGGCCACCTGGTCAACATCGCCTCCTCGGCCGGCAAGTACGGCGCGCCCGGCGGCGCGACCTACTCGGCCACGAAGTTCGCGGTCGTCGGGCTGTCCGAGGCGATCCGGGCCGAGACCGCCGACATGCCGGGGATCGAGGTCTCCTGCGTGATGCCGGGCGTCGTGCGCACCGAGCTCGCGACCGGGCCTGGTCGAGACCCGCGGCGTCAAGGTCGTCGCCCCCGAGGACGTCGCCCAGGCGATCGTCGAGGCGCTCCAGCACCCGCGCTTCGACGTCTACGTGCCCAAGGACATCGGCCGCGTCGTCTGGCTGACGCAGCTGCTGCCGCGGCGCCTGCGCGAGGGTCTCGGCCGCGCGATGAAGGCCGACCGCGTGCTCGCCGGCGCCGACCTCGGCGCCCGCCAGGGCTACGAGCTGCGCGCCGCCAAGAGCGACCCGCAGCTGCCGCCCGCGTCCTAGTCCTCGGAGAGCCAGCCGGCGATCAGCCGGCCGATCTCGTCGCCGCGGTCCTCCTGGAGGAAGTGGCCGGCGCCGGGGATCCGGTGGTGGATCTCCGTGCCGAGCGCGGCGGCGAACTTCTCGCCGGTCTTCAGGCTGAGGATGTTGTCGTTCTCGGCCCAGATCACGAGCTTCTCGCGCGGGTCCTCGCTCAGCGCCGCGAGGACCGTCTGGCCCTCGGCCGCGCCGGGGTCGTCGGGCGCACGCGGGATCATCAGCGGGAAGGCGCGCGCCCCCGCCTTGCTCGGCACGCTGGGGAAGGGCGCGTCGTAGGCGGCGACGACGGCGTCGCCCGGGTCCTGCGCGCAGCCGCCGCGCACGAGGAAGCCGACCGGCAGGTCCTCGGTGCGCTCGACGAAGTCGTGGAACATCGTCCAGGCGTCGCTCATCCGCTGGTGGCCGGTGAACAGGCCGGTGTCGAGGATCACCAGGCGGTCGACGCGCTCGGCCAGCTCGGTGGCCATCCGCAGGCCGATCGGCCCGCCCCAGTCGTGCACGACGACGGTGACGCCGCGCAGGTCGAGCTCCGAGACGAGGTTGCGCAGCGCCGCGGTGTGGCGCGCGTAGGAGTACCAGCCGACGTCGGTCGGCTTGTCCGAGCGCCCGAAGCCGGGCAGGTCGGGCGCGATGCAGCGAAAGCCCGCGTCGAGCAGCGGCGGCATGACCTTGCGCCACAGGAACGACCAGGTCGGCTCGCCGTGGACGAACAGCACCGGCCGGCCGTCGCCCTCGTCGAGGTGGGCGAGCCGCAGCCCGTCCCACTCGCGGAAGTGCGGCTCCCAGGGGAAGTCGGGCAGATCGGCGAGGACCTCGTCGGGTGTGCGAACGGCGTCGATACGCCGCAAATTACCTGAGCGGGGCTAGAGCCGCCGCGAGGACCAGAGCACGCCGGCCAGCACGACCGAGACGAGCGAGACGACGAGGCCGACGATCCAGCCCTGCGCGTCCTGGCTGACCATGATCGCGGCGATCACGACGCCGATGGCGACGATGCCGATCGTGGCGACGACGCGCATCAGCAGCGACTCGGCGCCGGTCCGCCCGGAGCGGGCGGGGATCATCGTGTCGGGATCGCGGCGGCCGCGCGTGGCGGGGGTCGCGGGGGCCTTGGTGTCGGTCCCGGGCACCGAGGCCGGGGGCGCGCCGGTCGTGGCCGGCTTCGGATCGGGCTCTGGAGCCATGGGCTCAGTATGCCCCGAAGCCCTCGCGCCAGCTCGGATGGATCGGCGCCCAGTCGAGCTCGTCGCGGGCGCGGGCGTTCGACGCCCCGCGCATCTCGGTCATCATCGTCAGCGCGAACGGGCCGGCCGCGATCCGCACGAGCCAGCCCGGGAGGCGCAGCGGCTTCGGCGCGCCGAGCAGGGCGGCGACCTCGGGCAGCCACTCGCGCAGCTCGGCGGGCTCGTCGTCGACCACGTTGTAGATCCCGGCCGCGCCGCGGTCGAGCGCGTGGACGATCGCCTGCGCGGCATCGTCCACGTGGGTCCACGAGAACACCCCGCGGCCGCCGCCGCCGACCGGGAAGCGGCGCTTGCGCACCTGCGCGGTGCTGGCGCCGTCGCGGGCCCACGACGACCCGGGGCCGTAGAACCAGCCGAAGCGCAGCACGACGCCCTCGACCGTCGAGCCGAGCACCGCGTCCTCCATCGCCTGCAGCGCGGCCGTCGCGCGGGCGAACCCGCCAGGAGCGTCGAGCCACAGCGGGTCGAGCTCGTGGGCGAGCCCGGGCGCCGGGGTGTAGGCGAAGGCGATCGACTCCGCGATCAGCCGCCGGGCGCCGGCCGCCTCGGCGGCGGCGACGAGCAGCGGGCCGGCCTCGCGGCGGATGCGGTCGTTGCCCGCCATCTGCGCCTCGTACCTGCGCGGGTCGAGCTCGGGCGGGATGTCGGTGAGCGCGTTGACGACGACCTCGGGCCGGGCGGCGACCACGGCGGCCCGCACCGCCTCGGCGTCGTAGGCGTCGGCGACCGCGGCCGCCGCGCCCCGGGCGCGCAGGGCGGCGGCGCGGTCCTCGCGCCGGGTCATGCCCGTCACCTCGTGGCCGTCGGCGAGCAGCCGGGCGACGAGCGGGCGCCCGATCGCGCCGGTCGCGCCGGCGACGAAGACCCTCATGCGGC
>CAVTSQ010000027.1:0-546424 GCA_963737395.1 uncultured Solirubrobacterales bacterium
TTGCGCGACGCCGCGTGATCGCTTCCCCGCGGGGGCATACTCAATACATGGCCTCCGAGCCCGATCCGCCTCCGCCCCGCCGCGTTCGAGCCCGGCCACGACCGGCGCGCCGCCCGCCTCGGTTCCCGGCACCGACGTGAAGTCGCCCTCCTCGCCCGCCAAGCGCGGCCGGCGCGACCCGGACACGATGATCCCCGCGCGCTCCGGGCGGACCGGCGCCGAGTCGCTGTTGATGCGCGTCGTCGCCACGATCGGGATCGTCGCCATCGGCGTCGTGATCGCCGCGATCATGGTCAGCCAGGACGTGCAGGGCTGGATCGTCGGCCTCGTCGTCTCGCTCGTCTCGGTCGTCCTGGCCGGCGTGCTGTGGTCCTCGCGGCGGCTCTAGCCCACCTCAGGTAATTTGCGGCGTATCGACGCCGTCCGCACGCCCGACGAGGTCCTCGCCGATCTCCCCGACTTCCCGTGGGAGCCGCACTTCCGTGACTGGGACGGGCTGCGGCTCGCGCACCTCGACGAGGGCGAGGGCCGCCCGGTGCTCTTCGTCCACGGCGAGCCGACCTGGTCGTTCCTGTGGCGCAAGGTCATGCCGCCGCTGCTCGACGCGGGCTTTCGCTGCATCGCGCCCGACCTGCCGGGCTTCGGGCGCTCGGACAAGCCGACCGACATCGGCTGGTACTCGTACGCCCGCCACACCGCGGCGCTGCGCAACCTCGTCTCCGAGCTCGACCTGCGCGGCGTCACCGTCGTCGTGCACGACTGGGGCGGCCCGATCGGCCTGCGCATGGCCACCGAGCTGGCCGAGCGCGTCGACCGCATCGTGATCCTCGACACCGGGTTGTTCACCGGGCACCAGCGCATGAGCGACGCGTGGACCATGTTCCACGACTTCGTCGAGCGCACCGAGGACCTGCCGGTCGGCTTCCTCGTGCGCGGCGGCTGCGCGCAGGACCCGGGCGACGCCGTCGTCGCCGCCTACGACGCCCCGTTCCCCAACGTGGCGAGCAAGGCGGGCGCCCGTGCCTTCCCGCTGATGATCCCGCAAGCGCCCGATGCTCCCGGCGCGGCCGAGGGCCAGACCGTGCTCGAGGCGCTCGCCGACGACCCGCGCGAGAAGCTCGTGATCTGGGCCGAGAACGACAACATCCTCTCGCTGCAGACCGGCGAGAAGTTCGCCGCCGCGCTGGGCACGAAGATCGACCACCGGATCGCCGGCGCCGGGCACTTCCTCCAGGAGGACCGCGGCGACGAGATCGGCCGGCTGATCGCCGGCTGGCTCTCGGAGGACTAGGCGGCGGGCGGCAGCTGCGGGTCGCTCTTGGCGGCGCGCAGCTCGTAGCCCTTGCGCGCGCCGAGGTCGGCGCCGGCGAGCACGCGGTCGGCCTTCATCGCCCGGCCGAGCCCCTCGCGCAGGCGCCGGGGGAGCAGCTGGGTCAGCCAGACGACGCGGCCGATGTCCTTGGGCACGTAGACGTCGAAGCGCGGGTGCTGGAGGGCCTCGACGATCGCCTGGGCGACGTCCTCGGGCGCGACGACCTTGACGCCGCGCGTCTCGACCAGCCCGGTCGCGAGCTCGGTGCGCACGACGCCCGGCATCACGCAGGACACCTCGATCCCGGGCACGTCGGCGGTCTCGGCGCGGATCGCCTCGGAGAGGCCGACGACCGCGAACTTCGTGGCCGAGTAGGTCGCGCCGCCGGGCGCGCCGTACTTGCCGGCCGACGAGGCGATGTTCACGAGGTGGCCGCGGCCGCGCGACTCGAAGCGGCGCAGCGCGAGCTTGGAGCCGCGGATCACGCCGTGCAGGTTGATGTCCACCTGGCGCAGGGCGCTGCCCTCGTCCTCCTCGGCGAAACGCGACAAGGCCATGATCCCGGCATTGTTGACGAGCACGTCGAGCGGCCCGAGCTGCTCCTCGACGCCGTCGATGAACGAGGTGAACGACTCGGTGTCGGTGACATCGAGTGGCAGGCCGATCGCGTCGCGGCCGATCGCGGCCGCCTCCGAGGCGGCGAGCTCGCCGTCGAGGTCTCCGATCGCCACCCGCGCGCCCGAGCGCGCGAGGGCGGCGGCGGTGGCACGGCCGATGCCGCGGGCCCCTCCGGTGACGGCGACGACGGTTCCGTTGAGCGAGCGAGGGGTCTTGGCCATGGGGCGGGACCATATCCAGCCCGTATCCTCGTCCGCGATGGCCAGCCGACAGGAGGAGAAGCAGCGGCGGCGCGAAGCGCGCATCGCGGCCGAGCAGGCCGCCGCCGCCGCGGAGGCCCGCACCCGTCGACTGCGCATCGTCGGGGGCACCGTGGCGATCGTCGTCGTGCTCGTCGCCGTCGGCGTCGCCCTGGCCATGGGCGGCGGGGGCGGCAACGGGACCGGCTCGCCCAAGGACAGTGCCGGCACCACCGTGCCGATCCCGGCCAAGAAGACCTCCGACCTCGCCGCGGCCGTGAAGACCGCCGGCTGCACGCTCAAGTCCTACCCCGGCGGCTACGAGGACCGCGGGCACGTGTCGACGAGCACCAAGGTCAAGTACAAGACCAACCCCCCGAGCTTCGGCAAGCACTTCGAGGTGCCGGCCAGCGACGGCGACTACGCCGGCGTCAAGACCCCCCCGGTGAGCAACTGGGTGCACTCGCTCGAGCACGGCCGCATCCAGTACCAGTACGCGCCGGGGACGCCGAAGCGCCAGGTGCAGGGGCTCGAGACGCTCTTCAACGAAGATCCCGACCTCGTCCAGATCTTCCAGAACAACAGCGCGATGCCGTTCAAGGTCGCCGCCGTGGCCTGGACGCACATCCTCGGCTGCACGTCCTTCACCCCCGGTGTCTACGACGCCTTCCGGGCGTTCCGCGACAAGTACCGGCTCAAGGGCCCCGAGGTCATCGCCCAGCCCGAGTAGGCCCGTCGTCCGCTCGCGGACCAGGCATTTTTATGTGCAACGGATCGCCCGGGGACGCAACCCCCGTCGTGTCACCGTGTTGAGGCAACGGATGCGCCGGTTCGTTCTCCCCTGCCTGCTCGGCGTGCTCGCCGCCGTGGCCGTGGCCGCCGCCCCCGCGTTCTCGCGTGGGCCGCTCCACCCCCACGCCGTCGACTTCGCCGCCCCCGTCGCGCTGCCCGCCGCAGCGTCCGGCGGCCCCTTGACGACCCGCGCGATCAGCGCGCCCAAGCGCTTCGACCTCGTCGGCTTCCGCTGGAAGGACAAGCAGCTCGATCCCAAGCTGCGCATCCGCGTGCGCAAGCACGGCCGGAGGTGGAGCCACTGGGTCCCGGTCGCCAGCGCCGCCGACCACGGCGCTCCGGGCGGCAGCGATCCGGTCTGGGCCGGCGGCGACGACGAGTACCAGCTGAAGATGGCCCGCCGCCCGGCCGGCCTTCGCGCGCACTTCGTCAACGCGACCGGCACCGCCACCCGCGCCGATCGCCTGCGCACGACGATCCAGCGCCGCACCCACGCCGTCGCCGCCGCGATCCTGCCGGCTCTCGCCCGCGCCGCGGCGCCCGTGGCCGGGGCGCCGAACATCATCCCGCGGTCGGGCTGGGATCCGAACGGCGACTGCAAGCCCAAGCACGCCCCGACCTACGGCAAGGTCAAGATGGCCTTCGTCCATCACACGGTCAGCGCCAACTCCTACGGGCCCGACGAGTCGGCCGCGATGGTCCTCTCGATCTGCCGCTACCACGAGGACTCCAACGGCTGGTGGGACATCGGCTACAACTTCCTCGTCGATCGCTACGGCAAGATCTTCGAGGGCCGAGCCGGCGGCACGACGCGCGCCGTGATCGGCGCCCAGGCCCAGGGCTACAACTCGGTCTCGACGGGGATCTCGAACCTCGGGACGTTCTCCTCCGTCGGCCAGACGACGGCCGGGCTGAACGCGATGGGCCGCCTGATCGGCTGGAAGCTCGCACTGCACCACGTGCCGACGACGGGCAAGATCACCGTGCAGTCGGCGGGCGGCCCGACCAACCGGTACTCGAGCGGCACGTCGGTGACCCTCAACCGCATCTCCGGCCACCGCGACGGCGACCAGACCGAATGTCCCGGCACGGCGCTGTACGACCAGCTGCCGCAGATCCGCAAGCTCGCGACCACCGCCGCCGGGCGCTACGCGGCGCACCCGTCCCTGCAGCTCCTGGCCAAGCCCGCGGCGACCGTCTACCCGTCGCGCTTCACCTTCTCCGGCTCGCTCGCCCTGCCCGGCGGCCCGAGCGTCGCCGGCCGGACGATCGCCCTGCAGAAGTGGACGGGCAAGAGGTGGCAGACCTGGACGACGGCGACGACCGGCTCCGCCGGCGCATGGACGCTGCCCTACAGGCTCAAGGCCTCGACCCGCACCCGCGCCTACTGGGGCGGCGCCGACGGCCAGCGCGCGCTGGCCTCCGAGCCACTCTCGGCCTTCGTGCGCCCGGAGATCCTGCTCGCCGCGAGCAAGACGACGGTCCCCGCCGGCGGGAAGGTCACCGTGCGCGGCCGCACCTCGCCGTGGAAGGCGAAGGTCACCGTCGCGCTCCAGCGCAAGGTCGGCAGGAAGTGGAAGACGGTCCAGACCTGGAAGCGGCTGAGGACCAGGAAGGGCCGCTTCACGGTCAAGCCGACGCTGTCCCACAAGGCGCCCTACCGCGTGGTCGCCACCACCGCGTCCGACAAGAAGAACGCCTCGGGGAAGTCCAAGGCGCTCGCGCTCGGCGTCAAGGAGTCGGGCGGGGCGCCGGGTTCTAGCCGGCGCTCACCGCTCGTCCTCCCGCAGCGCCCGGAACGCCGGCGCGAGCGCGTCGTAGAGCGCGGCGAAGAGCGGGCAGCTGGCGGGCGTAGACGCGCGGCGGCGTCCGCGTCGGGCTCGACGACCTCGTCGATCTGCACGAGGTCGGCGGCGAGCTCGATCGAGTCGACCAGCCCGAGCGCCGCCATCCCCAGCAGCGCGGCGCCGAAGGCCGAGCCCTCGTGGCCGTCGGGGAAGCCGATCGGCATCCCGAGCGCGTCGGCGAGCATCTGGCGCCACAGCGCGCTGCGGGCAGAAGCCGCCGGTGGCGCGGACCTCGCGGACCTCGTTGCCCGCGTCGCGCATCGAGGCGAGCACGAGCGCGAGCTGCTGGCAGACGCCCTCGAGCGCGGCGCGGACGAGGTGCCCGCGGCCGTGGTGGCGCGTCAGCCCGACGTAGGCGCCGCGCGGGAGCGCGCTCCAGTGCGGCGCGCGCTCGGAGAGCAGGTAGGGGAGCATGATCAGCCCGTCGCTGCCCGGCGGGACGTCGCCGGCGAGCTCGAGCAGCTGCTCGGCCGCGTGGTCGCCGAGGTCGGGCGCGAGCGCCGTCGCCGGCCCAGTCGAGCACGACGCCGCCGTTGTTGATCGCGCCGCCGACGACCCAGCGGCCGGGGTCAGCGCGTAGCAGAAGACCCGGCCGCTCGGGATCGACCGACGGGCTGCTCGACGATGAGCCGCAGCGCGCCGCTCGTGCCGATCGAGCAGGCGGCCACGCCGGGGTGCACGGCGCCGACGCCGAGGTTGGCCAGCGGCCCGTCGCCGCGCGCCGACGACGAACGGGCCGGCCCGTCGAGCCCGAGCTCGCTCGGCCGCCGCGGCGGTGAGCTCGAGCCGGTCCGTGGTCGTCGGCACGAGCGGCGGAGAGCTGCTCGGCGGCGCACGCCCGGCGAGCTCGAGCGCCTCGGCGTCCCAGTCGCCGAGCGCGCAGGTCCAGCAGCCCCGTGCCCGAGGCCGCACGAGCGGTCGACCGCCCACTCGCCCGGTGAGCCGGCGCGAGCACGAGCTCCTTGATCCCGGCCCAGCGCTCGACGCGCGGCGAACGGTCTCGGGCTCGTGCTCAGCGAAACCAGACGAGCTTGGCCAGCGGCGCCATCGGATGCAGCGGCGTGCCGGTGCGGCCGTGCAGGTCGGGGTGCTCCGTCCGCAGGCGCTCGGCCTGCTCGGTCGCCCGGCATGTCGGCCCACGTCAGCAGCGGCGGTGAGCGGGCGCGCCGTCGGCGTCGAGGCCGACGAGCGAGTGCATGCGCCGCCGACACGACAGGCGCGACGATCGCGCCCCCTCGGCGCGCGGCGGCCGCGTCGCGCGACCGCCGCCAGCGTGGCGTCGACCACCGCGGCGGGATCCTGGACGGCCTGCCCGGGCTCGGGCTCGAGGAGCTGGTAGCCCGCCTCGCCGTGCCCGCGCTCGCGGCCGTCCGGCGTCGAAGGCGACGGCCTTGGCGCTCGTCGTCCCGATGTCGAGGCCGAGGACGACGTCCATGCCGCAGATCAGATCAGACAACGAGCTAGCCTGCGCCCATGTCCAGCGGCAATCCCATCTCCTGGAAGGTCCTCGAGCCCGGCGGGGACGTCATCTGCTCCGGCGGTGAGCGCGTGGGCACGGTCCAGCACGTCCTGGGCGACGAGCAGACCGACATCTTCGACGGCCTGGTGATCGACCTGCGCAGCGGCCCCGGCGGCCTGCGCTTCGTCGATGCCCCCGAGGTCGCCGAGATCCGCGAAGGGGCGGTCCAGCTCACGATCACCGAGGACGCCGTCGCCAAGCTGCACGAGCCGTCGGCCAACCCGGCGGTGATGGAGAACCACGGCGCGGAGGACGCACCACCCGGTGAGCTCCACCGCAAGCTGACCCGCGCCTGGGACCTGATCTCCGGGCGCCCGTAGCGCCCCGGGGCGAACCATGTCGGGCGTCTGGGATCCTCTGCGGGCCGAGCTCGACTCCGACCCCCCGCGCGAGCCGACGGCGAGCTACGTCGTGTGCGCGACGCCCCGCAGTGGCAGCGGCCTGCTCTGTCGCGGCCTCGCGGCCACCGGTCTCGGCGGCGTGCCGGCCGAGTACTTCAACCCGAATCAGCGCGAGCCGCTGGCGAGGCGGTGGGGCTGCGGCACCGACGCCGCCGGATATGCCGCCGCGTTGCGCACGCGCCGGGCCGGACCCAACGGCGTCTTCGGCACGAAGGTCCACTGGCTCCAGCACGAAGCGCTGCGACGCGAGACGGGCGACCCCGAGGCGCTCCGCTCGCTCCTGCCCGGCGCGCGGATCGTCCGGATCACGCGGCGCGACCTCGACGCGCAGGCGATCTCGTTGTGGAGCGCGCTCTACACCGGCACCTGGTCCGAGCGTGCCGGCGCGCGGTCGGCTCGCACCCGCACGGTGCCCTACGACTACGCGGGGATCGAACGCTGTCGCCGCCTGATCGTCGCCGGCGAGGAGGGCTGGGGAGAGTTCCTGGCGGCCCGCGGCGGGCCGGCACTCGAGGTCGTCTACGAGGACCTGTGCGCCGACCACGCCGGCACGATCCGGCGGACGCTGGCCGGCGTCCTTCCCGGCGTCCCGGTGGAGCTCGTGCCCGAGCCCGACAGCCGCCGGCAGCGGGACGAGCGCTCCGTCGAGCTGGGAGAGCGCTTCGTGGGCGAACGGCGGCGCCGGGCCGGAGCGCTGGGCCGGCGCACGCTGCGCACGCGCGTGCGTGACGTCCGAACCGTTCTGCGCCTCCGGTGATCGGCGCCGACGACCCGGCGCCGCTCGTGTCGGTCTGCATCCGCACGCAGGACCGCCCGGAGGAGCTCCGCGGCGCGATCGCGAGCGCGCTGGCCCAGGAGGGGGTCGAGCTCGAGGTGATCGTCTCCGACGACGGCGGCCGCTCGGAGGCCGCCGTTCGCCAGTTCGCCGATCCCCGGCTTCGCTACGCGCCTCTGACGGACTGCCGCGGGCCGGCCGCCGCGCTGCGCAACGGCTTCGACACCGCCCGGGGGTCGCTGCTCGCGCTGCTGGACGACGACGATCGCTGGGATCCGGGCTTCCTCGCCGCCGCCGTCGCGCCGTTCGCGCGCGACCCCGACCTCGGCGTGGTGTTCACCGACGTCCGTCTCGCCATCGGGGATCGCCTCGTGCGCCGGTCGTTGCGCCTTCCGCCCGGCCGCCACGACCGGCTGCTCGCGCAGCTCGTCGCCTCGTCCCCGGTCGCGTCGTCCGCGGCGGTGCAGCGCCGAGCGGTGTGGGAGCAGGGACAACGCAGCGTGCCGCTGCGCGACGGAGCGCTCGGCGCGGCGACGATGTGGGTGCGCGCCGCGGCGGCGGAGTGGCCCTTCTTCTACCTCGACGACGCCCCCGTGCAGCTTGGTCTGCACCGCGGGCAGGTCACGCGTACCGACGCCCAGATCGTCCGGGCGATCGCCTTCTTGGAGCGGTTCGCGTTCCCGGACGAGATCATCGAACGGGCGCGGCGCGAACGGCTCTCACGCCAGCGCATGGCGAGCGCGGGCTTCGCGCTCATGGCCGGTCACCCGCGTGACGCGTTGCGCGCGATCGCCCAGGCCCGCGCCGACGCGGGCGGCCGCCTCACGCCCGGGCACTGGCGCGCGCTCGTGCGTCCGCTCGCACTGCGCCTGCCGTTCGTGGCACCCGGCGCGTTCGTCCGCCAGCGCGCCGAGCGCGTGACGCGCTGACGCGCGTACCGGTCTACGCTCCGGGCCGAGGAGCAGCCATCCGCTACCGCTACGAAGCCGAGCCCATCCCACACCTACGGATCGAGGAGATCGTCGACCCTGACGCCTACCGGCGACTCGTGTTCCCGGACGCGCTCGTCGAGCCGGGGGCGAGCTGGGGCATCACGGGCAGCGACGAGCGCTACGGCCAGGTCCTCGAGGATCGCGACTGGCGGGCGTTGCACGACGAGCTCCGCGGACCGGACTTCGTCTCGGGCGTCCTGCGCACCTTCGCCGACGACCTCCGCCGCGAGGGCTGTCTCGTCGACCCGGACGACGCGCGCCTCGTCCCGTTCACCGAGTCGCGGGAGGAGAAGGAGGCGACGAGCCTCGACGGCGACCTCGATCCCAATGACCTCTTCACCCGTCTCGACTTCCAGTCGAAGGCCGAGGGCGGCTACCGCGAGTTCGTCCACCTCGACTGGCCGCGGCGCGTCGTCGGCAGCATCCTCTTCTTCTCCGACGCGGACGAGGAGGGGCTCGAGGGCGGCGAACTCGCGCTGTACCACGATCGCGGCTTTCGCAACGACCGTTGGTGCCACGAGCCCGAGCTCGCCTGCTCGTTCGCGCCACGGCACAACACCGGCGTGATCTTCCTCAACTCCAACCGCGGGTTCCACGGGCCGCGCGCGATCCGTCGGCTGGCCGGCCGCCGCCGCTGGCTCTACTACACGATCTCGAGCCGCGTCGACGTCTGGCCCTGCGCCGAGCGCTCGTGAACGTCTTCCACGTCCGGCCGCGGGGCTTCAACGTCGGCAACGAGACCATCAGCGTCGCCGTGCGCGCCCTGCTGCGTGAGGCGTTCGAGGAGCCGCTGAACATCGTCCCGATCCCCGCCATCGCCAGCGAGGAGGAGGGCTCCCTGGCGGGCCTCGGGCCCCGGACGGTGCACGAGATCAACCTCTACGGCCAGGGGGTCGTGATCGGCGGCGGGAACCTGTACGAGAACGGCCAGCTCGACGTCGAGGCGCACGCGCTCTCGCGGCTGGCCCCGCCACTGCTGCTCTGCAGCCTCTCCTACGGGCGCATCTACGACCGTCACCGCCGGCTGACCGAGCGGACCGACTCGATGCCCGACGAGGTCATCGGCGCGCTCGGCGCGAAGGCCATGCGCTCGCTCGCCCGCGACGAGGCGACGCTGCGCCATCTCCACGAGCTCGGCCTGGACGACGCCCGGCTGGGCGGGTGCCCGAGCCTGCTGCTCGCCGACCTGCTCGCGGCGGCGCCGTCCCCTCCGCCGGCCACCGGCGGCGACGTACTCGTCTCGATCCGCCATCCGCAGCTCATGAGCATCCCGCTGGCCGACCAGGCTCGGGTGCACGCCTGCGTGCGCGAGCTCGTCGACGCGCTGGTCGCCGAAGGCCGCGGCCCCGTCCGCCTGCTCTGCCACGACAAGCGCGATCTCCCCTTCGCCGCCGGGTTCGGCGACGTCGAGTACGTCCTGCCCGAGGACGTCCTCTCCTACCTCGACCTGCTGCGGCGGGCGACGTTGGTCGTCTCGTTTCGCCTCCACGCCTTCGTGCCCTGCCTGAGCTTCGGCGTGCCGGCGGTCAACATCAGCTACGACGAGCGCTCGGCGAGCCTGGTCCGGACGCTCGGCCTGGCCGACTGGGACGTCGACTTCCTCGGCGAGGACGACGTGACCGCCGCCGTGCTCGACCGTGCCCGACGACCCGAGGACCTCGCCGCGCTCGTCACGGAGGCGCGGCCGAGCTGGGAGGCGCTCGAGCAGACCACGCGCGGCGCGATCGGCGACTTCGCGCAAGCCGTGCGCGAGTACGACGCCCCCGCCTGACACCGGGTTCTACAGTCGCTCCGTGCCCCGTCAGTGGGAACCGACGAGCGCCGCGCTCGACACCGACCCGCCACGCGAGCCCGACCTCTCCTACGTCGTCTGCTCGACGCCGCGGTGCGGCAGCGGCCTGCTGACCCGCGGACTCGCGTCGACGGGGCTCGTGGGGACCCCGGCCGAGTACTTCAACCCGGTGAACATCACCACGCTGTGCACGCGCTGGGGCCTGCCCGAGGACATGTCGATCTACGCCCCGTTCCTGCGCACGCACCGCACCGACGCCAACGGCGTCTTCGGCGTGAAGGTCCACTGGGATCAGCTCGAGGCGGCCAACCGCCGCGCGGGGGATCCCGAGGCCATCTTCGCCTTCGCGCCCGGTGCGCGGTTCGTGCACATCAGCCGGCGCGATGCCGACGCCCAGGCGGTGTCCCTGTGGGTCGCCCTGCTGACCGACGCGTGGCACCGCGAGCGCGACGAGCCCGCGCCCCGCACGCGCGTTCCGTACGACTACGGAGAGATCGAGCGGCTACGGGCCCTGATGCTCCGCCACGAGGCGGCCTGGGTGGGCTTCTTCGCCGCCCACCGCCTGCAGCCGGTCGAGGTGGTCTACGAGGACCTGATCGCCGACTACGAGGGCGAGCTGCGTCGCGTCGTGGGCGCCCTGCGTCCCGGCGTCGCGGTCGCCGAGATCCCACCGCCCATCGGCGTCAGCCAGAGCAACGAGCACACCCGCGCGCTCGTCGAGCGCTTCCGTCGCGATCGCGAACGGCGCGGCGGCGCACCGGCCCGGGCCACGCTGCGCACGCGGCTGCGCCTGGCCCGCCGGCGCGTCGCGGCGCGGCTGCGCTAGGACCGCGGGCGAGCGACGAGCAGGCGCGGGGGCCGCTCGTCCTTGCCCGCCGGCTCGTCGCGAACGAGCTCGAGCCCGCCTGCCGAAAGCGCGGCGGCGATCTCGTCGACCTCACGGATCCGGAAGCCGTGCGACGTCACCGACATCTCCCGCATCCGCGCGGGATCGCCGATTCCGATCACCAGCGTGCCGTCCGGAGCGAGCACCCGGGCCATCTCGGCCGCGGAGGCGGCGAGGTCCTCGATGAAGTAGACGGTGTTGATGCTGATCGCCCCGGCGAGCGTGCTCGCGTCGAGGCCGAGGGCGTCCATCGTGCCCGTCGCCACGGTCAGGCGCCCGGCCGCGATCGCGTCCCCATGCCGCCGCCGAGCGCCCTCCAGCGCGGTGTCGGAGGGATCGAATCCGTGCACGTGCCCGCGCGGGCCGACGGCGTCCAGGAGCAGGCCCAGGCCGAGGCCGCCGCCGAACCCGACGTCGGCCACGGTCGTCGCGTCACGTGGCGCCAGGGCGGCGACGGCGGCCGTCACCGTGGAGCGGTTGCGCCGGTTGAGGATGGCCGCGACAGCCCGTCCGCGCAGTCCGCGCGGATGACCGAGCTGGCGGGCCAGGCCGGCCTGGAAGCGCTCGCGCGCGGTCATGTCCCCGTGGCCCAGGGCCGCGGCAGTCCGGGCGGATCGACGATGTCGGCCGGCGTCGGACGCAGCTCCTGGTCGAGCTCCATCTGCCAGTAGAAGCGCGAGAACGAGACGCCGGCGCGAACCTCCCCGACGTGCGGCTCGACCCGCTCTCCGGCGGCCATCCGCACGATCAGCTCGGGGTAGGTCTGGCCGGGGAGGGCGCCGAACATCAGGCCCGGGAAGCCGCCGCCGAAACGCAGGTTGACGTCGTGGATGCCGATCCCGAGCTCGGGGTCGCGGAAGAGCTGCACCATCCCGGGCCCGCGCACGCCGAGCGCCTCCATCAGCGCGCGACCGATCTCGATCAGCTCCGGGTCGCCGAGGATCGTCCCCTTCACGAGCTCGCCGCCGCGCGACTCGAGCATCGCGCGGGGGATCACGTTGAGGCAGCGGCCGTCGCGGTCGCCGAGGCAGTCGAGCGACACGTGCTCGCCGCCGTAGCGGCGCTGCACGACGACCGGCTCGCCCGCGTAGCGCTCGAGGAACTCGACCTGCTCGGCGTCGTCGGCGAAGAAGATCCCCCGTGAGCCCGACCCTTGGCGCGGCTTGACGACGACCGGGAACCCACCGAGCTCGTCGAGGCGGTCGGGCGTGACGGTCAGCGGCGTCGGCAGGCCGTGCTGGGCGAGCAGCCGCGCGCACTCGAGCTTGTCGAACGTGCGCCGCGCGACCTCGTGGGGCGCGACGAGCGCGGGCAGTCCGTCCTCTTCGTGGGCGCGGCCGAGCAGCTCGATGTCGAGGTCGGTGAGCGGGAGCACGAGATCGACGTCGTGCTCGGCGACCAGCTCGCGGATGGCCGGCAGGTAGGCGGGGTCGTCGAAGCGCGGCGCGGCCACGGCGACCTGCGCGGCGTAGCGCGCAGGGGCCATCAGGTCGGGGTCGACGGCGACGACCTGCGCGTGCTGCGCGAAGGCCGAGACGATGTCGAAGCGCCGCCCGACGCCGGTGAGCATGACCGTGGTCACTTCCCCCATCCTCCCGTCTCGCCCTTGTAGAGGCCTTCGCCCGAGCGCAGCATCGTCACCGTGCGCTCGAGGATGTCGAGATCCAGGCGCCAGCGAGCGGTGCTCGACGTACCAGAGGTCGAGCTCGATGCGCTCGCTCCAGGGCAGCGACGCGCGGCCGTTGACCTGCGCCCAGCCGGTGATGCCCGGCTTGACGGCCAGGCGCCCGCGCTGGCGCTCGGTGTACTGGTCGACCTGGACCGGCACCGTCGGGCGCGGGCCGATGATCGACATCTCGCCGCGCACGACGTTCACGAGGTTGGGCAGCTCGTCGAGCGAGGTGCGGCGCAGGAGCGCGCCCGACGCGCGTGATCCGCGTGTCGCCCTCGTCGACCGCCAGGCCGGCGCCGATGAACTCCGCGCCGGTGACCATCGTGCGCAGCTTGTAGATGTCGAACGGCTCGCCGTCGCGGCCGACCCGGCGCTGGCGGTAGAGCGGGTGGCCGGGCGACTCGAGCCGGATCGCCAGGCAGGCGAGCGCGACGAGCGGCGCGGTCGACGCAGGGCGGCCGCGTCCGCCGACGACGAGGTCGAAGAGCGCGGCGGGTCATCACGCGTGCCCTCGGCCGGCTCCCAGCCCGCGGCCGTGCCGTGGCGCAGGTAGTCCCACAGGCCGGCGGCGATCGACGCGGTGGTCAGCACGTAGTAGCGCGCGACGAGCAGCGGGCGCGGCGGGGACCACGCGCCGGCGAGCGCGGCGCCGAGCAGCAGCGCGAGCTGGGCCGCGGCGGCCACGACGTAGACCAGCCCCGCGCCGTCGAGCGCGAGCGCGATGACGTGACCAGCGCGACGACGTGCAGGAACGGCGAGGCGTAGCGCAGCACGCGGTGCGAGAAGATCATCAGCGCGTAGAGCGGGCCGTAGCCCTTGGGCGAGAGCAGCCCGCCGCGCAGGACGATCGGCCAGGCGTGGCTCATCATGCGCCGCTTGCGCGCGAACTCCCCCTCGATCGAGGGGACCATCTTCTCCTCGGCCCGCGCGCCGGGCGCGTAGACCGCGCGCCAGCCGCGCTTGACCATGTTGAACGGGAAGGAGAGGTCGTGGCCCATGATCGGGTCGACCTCGACGTAGGCCTCGCGGCGCGTGGCGTAGATCGCGCCGTTGCCGCCGGTGACCGACGCCAGCCGGGACTCGAGCGCGCGGATCCACATCTCGTAGCGCCAGTACAGGCCCTCCTGGTTGGTGCCCGTCCGTCGTTGGTGAAGCGGACCTGGCCGCAGGCGTAGCCGACGCCTGGTCGTCGGCGAACGGCGCCGGCGAGCGCGCGCAGCGCGTCGGGCTCCCAGACGCGCGTTGGCGTCGGAGAAGGCGACGAGGTCGCCCCGCGGCCGCGCGCACCGCCGGCGTCCTGCGCGCGGATCTTGCCGCCGCGCGGGAGGTCGAGCACCTGGTCGGCGCCGGCCGCGCGGGCGCGCGCCGCCGTGTCGTCGGGCGAGCCGTCGCAGGCGACGATCACCTCGAGCCGGTCCGCGCGGGTAGTCGAGCGCGCGCAGGTTGGCGACCGCGCCGCTCGATCACCGCGCCCTCCTGGTAGGCGGCGACGACCACGCGAGACGCCGGCGGCGCGACGTGCGGCGACAGTCACCTCGGTCCCACCCGCGGCGCAGGGGCGCGAGCGCGGCGAGCAGCAGCCCGTAGCCGACCTGCGCGTAGACGAGCAGGGCGGCGGAGACCCAGAAGAGGACGGCGAGGACGGTCATCGGCGGCCCTGATTCTGCCGCGGGGGGCGAACGTCCCCTGTCGGCGACCTCTTCTCGACGTGGCCCGCGACCGGCTCGACCGCCTCGAGGAGCGCCTGCTGCCCGGCGGGCTGCGGCTGGCCGAGGCGCGCACGCCGCGGGCGCGGCTGGTCGGGCTGGCCGGCCTGGCCGAGCTCGAGCCCGGGCGCGGCCTGCATCTCGTCCCGCGCCCGCTCGGTCCACACCGCGGGCATGCGCTTCGCGCTCGACCTCGTCTGGCTCGACCGCCGCGACCGCGTCGTACGGGTGGACGAGCACGTGCGGCCGTGGCGCCACCGCGCCTGCCGCCGGGCGCGCTCGGTCGATCGAGACCCGGCGCGGGCGAGGGCCGGGCCTTCGCGGCCGTGCTCAGACGAGCTCGCGGTAGAGCTCGAGCGTGCGCTCGGCGATCGCGTCCCAGCCGTAGACCTCGCGGGCGGCGCGCTCGGCGGCGACCGACAGCGAGGCGCGGCGCACGCGGGAGCCGAGCAGGCGGCGCAGGCCGGCCCGCAGGTCGTCGGCGTCGCCGGCGCGGACGAGGTCGGCGGCACCGGTCGCCGCGACCTCGGGGAAGCCGCCGACGTCGGAGAGCAGCAGCGGGCGCCCGAGCGCCAGCGCGGAGAACAGCACGCCGGACTGCTCGATCTCGGGGTAGGGCAGCACGACGACCTGGGCGCGGCGCAGCAGCGCGGCGGCCAGCGCCGGCGGGTGGTAGCCGAGCAGCCAGCGCACGCCGGGCGGCGTGCGCGGCCTGCAGCGCCGAGACGTCCATGCGCGGGTCGGCCGGCGATCCACAGCTCGGCGCCGTCGACGCCGCGCCAGGCCTCGAGCAGCACGTCGAGGCCCTTGTAGGGGCGCAGCAGGCCGAAGAGCAGCGCGACCGGCGCGTCGACGGCGGCGAGCTCGGGCGGCAGCTCGGCGGGCGTCTCGCCGGCGAGGTCGTCGAGCGCGCCGTGCGGGATCACGTGCACCTTGCTCGGGCGCCACGCCGGCCTCGTCGCACCAGCCGGTCGCGGCCGTGCGCGGTGTGGGCGACGACCGCGTCCACCCGCGCGTAGAGGCGGCGCTGGGCGGCGAGCGTGCCCGGGCGCGGCTCGCGCGGGAGCACGTCGTGGGCGGTGAGGACGGTCGGGACCCGGCGCGGCAGCAGGTGGACGTCGAGCGGCTGCGCGGCCAGCCACTGGAAGTGCACGACGTCGGCCTCGGCCTCGGCGCGGCGGCGGAAGGCGAGCATCGTCGGCACGTGCTCGGCGAGCTTGAGCGCGAGGCGGCGCCTGGATCCGGCCGGCCCGCGCGCGCTCGGGTAGAAGCCGCGCACGCGCCGGTAGCCGTCGGGCTCGGGGACCGGGCCGTACGGGAAGCGAGCTCGTGGCGAGCTCGACCTGCGCCCCGGCGCGGCCGAGCGCCGCGCACAGGGCGTGGTCGTAGGCCGGCGTGTAGGCCGACGGGTCGGCGACGAGGACGCGCACGCGCCCATTCAAGCCGTCCCACCTGCCGGAACTCGCACCAAGACTGGTCCGATCCCCGGCACTATCGTCCCGGCCCCCGTGGGCGTCGAGGTCTCCTTCTGCATCGTCAACACCGAGCAACGCGAGCTGCTGCTCCGCGGGCTCGACGCGATCGCCCGCGAGCGCGCGGCGCTGCCGTTCCCGACCGAGGTGCTCGTGCTCGACAACGCCTCGACCGACGGCTCGGCCGGCGCGGCGCGCACCCATCCGGCGGTCACCGAGGTGATCCAGCGCGAGCAGCGCCGCGGCTGGTCGGAGAACGTCTCGACGATCGGCCAGCGCGCCCGCGGGCGCTACGTGATGCTGCTCAACGAGGACGCCGAGCTGCATCCCGGCGCCGTCGCCGCGCTGCACCGCGCGCTCGAGAGCGACCGGAAGGCCGCCGTCGCCGCGGCCGCGCTGTTCCGGCCCGAGGGCAACCAGCAGCCGTCGGCCTGGCGCTTCCCGACGCCGGGCACCGCGCTGCTCACCGCCGCTCTCGCTCCACCACCGCTTCGTCGTGCAGAGCACCGGGGAGAAGAACCGGCCGGTCGACTGGGCCCAGTCGTGCGCGATCCTGATCCGCCACGACGCCGCCGACGAGGTCTCGCTGGTGGGACCACTCGTTCTTCGTCTACTCCGACGAGGTGGACTTCCAGCGCCGCCTGGCCGACCGCGGCTGGCACACGCTCTACGTCCCCGAGGCGGCGGCCACGCACCACGAGCAGCTCTCGACCGGGCCCGTCCCCGAGCGGCGCATCGTCGAGTTCTCGCGCAACCGCGACCGCTACATGCGCAAGCACCACTCGACGGCCGCCGCGGCCGCCGTGCGCTGGATCACCGCCGGGACCTACGCGATGCGCAGCCGCGGCCGCCCTGGTCCTGCCCGGCCACGACGCCAGGCGGTACTGGCGCCACGTCACCGCGACGCTGTTTCCGGATCGCGGGGAGGGGCTTCGCGAGGCGGCGGCGGAGTGGAACCGCGGCGGACGCCACCTCTGATCAGCCCCGGGAGCTTGCGGAGCTGGATCCGCTCCTCGGGCCGCAGGAAGCCGGTGAGCGCGAGCAGCGGCAGGATCGCCAGCAGCACGAGCGTGCGCGGCGCGAACGCCCCGAGGCCGTCGGTGGGCAGCAGCAGCTCCCCGCCCACCGCGAGGCCGCCGATCACGATCACGGCGTGCGCGAGGCGCCCCCACTCGAAGGACACCGGGAACAGCGTGCGCGTCAGCAGGTGCAGCGCGGTGAGCATCACGAGGTAGGCGCCGCACAGCGCGATGCCCGCGCCGGCCGGGCCGTACTTCGGGACGAAGATCGCCAGCAGGCCGATGTTGACCACGAGCCCGATCAGCGTGGCCGGGAAGTTCCGCGTCGTCACCCGGGCGCGGCCGGCCACGGCGACGAGCACGAGCACGAGCCCGTAGAGCGCCCAGCCCAGCGAGACCCAGGGCAGCGACTCGTGCGCGGCGTAGAACGCCGGCGCGGCGAACAGGCGCACGAGCCAGCGCCCGAGCAGCGTCAGCCCGGCGACGATCACGCCGGTGAAGACGACGTAGTAGGTGGCCACGAGCGCGTAGAGCCGCGAGGCGTCGCGGTCGTCCTCGATCGAGTAGGCCAGCGGCGGCCACGCGTACTGGAAGGCGCGCACCGAGAAGACGACGACCCCGGCGAGCTTGACCCCGAGCGCGTACAGGCCGGCGGCGGCCGGGCTCTGGCGGTGGAAGAGCCAGTAGCGGTCGACGAGGTTGAGCGCGAACAGCGACGCCTCGGCCGGGACCGTCGGGAGGCCGAAGCCCATCAGCGTGCGCAGCGGCGCGGGCTCGGCCCCGTGCTGCTTGCCGAACGTCGCGCGCTCGCGGGCGAGCACCGCGACGAGCACGATGGCCGAGGCGGCGTAGTTGCCGAGCAGCAGGCCGAAGGCGCCCTGGTCGAGGAAGACGACGAGCACGACGGTCGAGGAGATGGTGATCGCCACGTTGGTCATCGAGGCCACGGCGTAGGTGCGCCAGCGCTCCTCGACGCGCAGCAGGCCGTAGGCGAGCTCCAGGTTCGTGAAGGCCCACAGGCCGAGCACGGCGGCGAGGAACGTCTTGGTCTCGCGCTGGCCGAGGACGAGCTCCGACAGCGGCCCGGCGAAGGCGGCGGCGAGCAGCGACAGCGCGGTCGTGGTCAGCAGCAGCAGGCCGACCGAGCGGCGCGCGAGCGCGCGGCGGCTCGCCTCGTCGGGCTCGTCGAACCAGTAGCGGACGAAGGCCTCGACGATCCCCAGGCGCACGAGGATCGAGACGAAGATGACCAGCGTCGTGAGCAGCTCGGCCGTGCCGTAGTCGCTCTTGGTCAGGTGGCGCGTGTAGACCGGCAGCAGCGCCAGCGCGAGGAACTTCGAGACGATGTCGGCGAGCTGGTAGACCGCCCCGCCCGTCAGCAGGCGCTTCAGGTAGCCCGTCACGCGGGTTGACGCTATAGCGTCCCTCGGCGTGGACGGGCCCACCGCCGTGCTGCTCCTGCCCGCGCCGCTCGAGCGCTTCATCCTGCGCGAGACGGCGCGCGACCTGCTCGAGGCGCCGCGCATCGTCGCGCTCGAGCCTCCGCGCGTGCCCTACGGCGCGTTCGGGCGGATGCCCGACGCGGTCGCGGTCGGCATGGGGCGCCGCCAGGCGCGCCGACTGCGCCGCACCCTCAAGGACGTCCGGGTCGTCGTCGTCTTCCACCCGCTGCAGGCCTATCTGGCCGAAGGGCTGCTGGCCGTCTATCCCGAGGCCGAGCTCTGGTACGCGCGCTGGGATCGCTACGAGGTCGCCCACGACGCCGGGCCGGGGCTGCGCAAGCGCCTCGAGACGCTGCACGCGCGCGTGGCCGAGCGGTCCTCGTTCACCTTCGCCGTCAGCGAGGAGCTCGTGCGCCTCGAGCGCGAGGAGGGCCGCGAGGCCGATCTCGTCGTGCCCGCCCACGACGAGTTCCCGGCGCCCGACCCGGCGGGGATGGTCTTCGCCTGCTCGCTCGGGCATCTCGGCTACCGCACCGACTGGGCGCTCGTGCGCGCGCTCTCCGAGCGCATGGAGGACCTCGTGCTTATGCTCGTCGGCGAGCGCCACGACGACGAGGTCTCGGGCGACGCGGACTTCCACGCCTGCGTGGAGCGGCCGAACATCGTCTGGTGCGGGCGCCAGCCCGACGAGGCGGCGGCGCGGATCCTCGCCGCCTGCTCGGTGGGGATCGTCCCCTTCGCCGTCGAGCCCTTCAACGACGCCGGCCTGCCCCAGCGCGTGGTCAAGTACGCGCGGCTCGGGCCGGCGGACGCTGGCTCCCGACCTCGCCGGCGTGCGCACGCTCGACCGGGGCCGTGACGGTGTGCGCCACGCTCGACGACTGGGAGCGCGAGCTGCGCGCCGCGCGGCCCGACCCCTCGCTGCGCGAGCTGGGCGCTCGAGCAGGAGGCGCGGGTGCAGAACGAGCCGCTGTGGGACCGGCTCGAGGCGCTGGGGATCGTGGAGTTCGCCTAGGTCCCGGCGGCGAGCTCGCCGAGCGAGTCGTCCACGATCTCGAACAGATCGGCGTCGGGGGCGATGCTCGCGGCGAAGCCCGAGAGGTAGAGCAGGTTCTTGAAGAACAGGACGAGCTCCTTGGGCATGCGGAAGCCGTTGCGGATCAGCACGGCGAGCAGGCGGCCGATCGTGTCCCCGAGGCGCTCGAAGGTGATCGCGCCGTCGACGCGGTCGTCGAGGCGCGCGAGCTCGACCGACAGCTCGGCGACGAGCGCGTCGGTGTCGGCGTGGTCGGGGATCGCGCCGAAGGACCGCATCGCGTCGATCTGGGCCGCGGCGTCGGAGGCGGCGAAGGCGAAGAGGTAGCGGCCGAGCGCCTCGCGCTGCCCGGCGTCGAGCCGGCCGCAGATGCCGAAGTCGACCAGGCCGAACGTGCCGTCGGCGTCGACGAGGACGTTGCCGGCGTGCAGGTCGCCGTGGAACAGGCCGTCGAGCAGCGTGGTGGTCAGCACGCCGGTGATCGCCAGCCGCAGCAGCGCGTCGCCGTCGATCGCGTCGCCGTGGGTGGCCAGCGCGCGGTCGTAGGGCACGCCCGGGACGTGCTCCATCACGAGCACGCGCTCGGTCACCATCGCCTCGACCGGCGCCGGGACCCGCGCGTAGTCGAGCCCGCGGGCGGCGAAGATCGCCCGGCTCTCGACGAGGTTCTCGGCCTCGAGGCGGAAGTCGAGCTCCTCGAGCACGAGCTGGCAGAAGAGCTCGACGAAGCCACTCAGATTGGCCGCCGCCGCGGTGTCGCTGACGCGCTCGGCCGCGGCGGCGCCGAGGGCGAGCGCCCCGATGTCGGAGCGCAGCCGGCGCTTGAGCCCGGGCCGGCGGACCTTGACCACGACGTCCCCCCGCCGTGCAGGCGGGCGCGGTGGACCTGGCCGATCGACCCGGCGGCCAGCGGCTCGGGATCGAGCCAGGCCAGCGCGTCGGGGCCGAGCTCGCGCTCGAGCACCCCGGTCACGACGTCGAGGTCGAGCGCCGGGGCGCGGTCGCGACACCAGGCGAACGCCCGCACCCACTCGTCGGGCAGCAGCCCCTCGGCACTGGCGATGAACTGGCCGAGCTTGATGTACGTCGGCCCGCCGGAGCGCACGAGGCGCTCGGTGCGCGCGAGCAGCCCCTCCGTGGCGGCCGGCGGGGCCACGCGCAGGCCGGCGGCCGCCGCGGCCGCGGTGAGCAGCGCCGCGGGCGCGTCCGGAGCGGCGGCGGCGATGACGCGCCACGCCGTCGAGGCCAGCGCGCCGACGGTGTCCGGCCACACGCGGGCGCGGGCCAGCTCGCGCGCCTCGAGGGCGAGCTCGCGGCGCACGGCCGCCAGGCGGGTCGTTGTCGGGTGAGCTACCGCACGCACGATTACCTCGATCAAGGTAACCATAGTGATCGAGTCCGTGCGCCACGCGATCCTCATCCACACCACTGCCGCCGCCCGCGAGGCCTGGCGCGCGCTGCCCGACGCCGAGCGGGACGCCTGCGCGTCGGTCTACCGCGAGCTCGAGCGCGAGCTGCGCGACGCCGGCGAGCTCGTCCTCGCCGAGACGCTGCGCGGGCCGTGCCGGGCGACGGCGCGCGACCTCGTCGCCTTCTACGTCGTCGACACCGATTCGCGCGCCCGCGCCGTGGAGCACGCCGCGCGGCTGCCGGACTGGCGCTTCGGGCTGGACCTCGTCGACGTCCGCGCGCTCGACGACGGCGACTAGAGCCGCGCCGTGCCCTCGATCAGCGTGTGCGTGGCGCCGGCCACCCACACGGCTCCGCCGGCGTCCTGGCTGACGTGCACGCGGCCGGTCGACGCCGATCGCGGTGCCCTGGCGCGCGACGTAGGGCGCGGTCAGCCGGCCGGTCGCCGAGCAGCCACTGGGCCACCGACGCGTTGAGGCTGCCCGTCACCGGGTCCTCGAGCACGGCCGTCCCCGGGAAGAACGCGCGGACCTCGAGCTGCTCGGGCGCCCCGGAGTCGTCGAGGGCCACCGCGCCGATGTCGAGCTCGGTCGTCCCGGGCCGCAGCGCCATCACCTCGTCGACCGAGCCGAGCAGGAGCGCCAGCCAGCCGGGCCCGTTGTCGACCCACTGGGAGTCGACGATCGCGTCGCGGTCGACGCCGAGCACGGCGACGACCTCGTCCACACGTCGTCATCGACCGGGCCCGAGCGGATGAGCGGCGGCGCGGCGAACGCGAGGCCGGCGTCCGTGCGGCGGATGTCGACCAGCCCGGCGCCGCACTCCTGCACGATCCGGTCGCGGTCGGCGCCCGTCGCGCTCAGCCACGCGTGGCACGTGCCGAGCGTCGGGTGCCCGGCGAAGGGCAGCTCGCGGTTGGTCGTGAAGATCCGCACGCGGTAGTCGGCCTCGGTGGTCGTCGGCGACTGCACGAACGTCGTCTCGGAGAGGTTCGTCCAGCGGGCGAAGCGCTGCATCGCCTCGGTGTCGAGGTCCGTCGGCGTCGAGCACGACGGCGACCGGGTTGCCGCCCGCGGGCGCGCCGCCGAAGACGTCGACCTGGGCGAAGCGGCGAGGCATCAGCGAAGCTCTACCACGTCGAGCAGCTCGGCGAAGGGCGCCGGGTCGTTCCGCGCCGCGCCGAAGCCGCCGACGAGCTCGGGGCCGCGCACGGCGGCGAGCTCGGCGCGGGCGCGCAGCAGGGTGAAGAGGTCGAGCCGCTCGAGCTCGCTCGCGTGGGCGCCGAGCGCGTCCTCGAGGCGGCCGAGCTCGGCGCGGCCGAAGGGCACGAGCCGGTTGGCGGCGTTGAGGTCGCCCCACAGCGCCCAGCGCCACCACGGGCCGCTCGCGCGCTCGGCCGCCTCCCGGCCGGCCGCGGCGTGGGCCGGATGGCGGTCGTCGTCGGGGTGCGGGGAGACGACGAGGTCCCAGTCCCCGTCCTCCCAGGCGGGCTCGTCGGGCGCGCGCCAGCTCCAGCCCAGGCGCCGGCACGCCTCGCGCGCCTCGGCCGCGCGCTGCTCGTGGCGCGCCGGGTCCGAGCCGAGGGTGCAGGCGCGCACGACGACCTCCCAGCCCGCGTCGGACAGGCCGAGCAGCGTCGCGCCGGCGCCGAGCACCTCGTCGTCGGGGTGCGGCGCGAGCGCGAGGACCCTCACGGCCGGCAGCCGCCCTTGGCCAGGAAGAACGGGGTCCGGGCGATCTCGGGCCGCGTGTCGCGCCGCGCGTCGTTGGTCGAGAACGGCACGCCGGCGGCGATCCCGAAGCGGCGCGTGGGCTTGTCCCCGCCGATCACGAACAGCCGCACGTCGCGAGGCGGGACCGGGCCGGCCGGCGCGGCGCGCACCCCGCCGTGGTCGTCGTCCACGATCCAGCGCAGGTCGGGCACGAGCTTGTAGGTGGGAAGGACGATCGGGCGGCAGGCGCGCACGCCGGGCGCGGCCGACAGCGTGGTCAGCTGATCATGCGCGTCGCGCACGAAGCGCAGCTCGTCGGTCAGGCGGCGCACGATCCCGGGCAGGAGCACGGCGCCGCCGAGCACGCCGAGGACGGTGACGACGATCGCGCCCGTGCGCCAGCGCGCCGCGAACGCGCCCGTCCGGTCGCGGAAGCCGAGCAGGGCGTGCGCCGCGAACAGGCAGACGCCACGGCCGGGAGGGTCAGGTAGCGCTGCTGGACGGTGCCGACGGCGATGGCGGAGCCGACGAAGGCGACGATCCCGCCGGCGAGCAGCGCAGCGGGACGACGAGCTCGGGTAGCGCGCGGCGGCGGCGGTCGAGCCAGACGAGCACGAGGCCCGACCACGCCGAGCAGCAGGACCGGCGGGCGCACGGTCGAGCCCAGGAAGGAGACCAGCCGGTCGGGCACGCGCCAGACGGGAACGTCCTCGCCGATCGAGTCGACGACGAAGGACGTCTGGTGCAGCGAGAACAGCGGGTCGCCGGTGACCCGGGCGTCGAGCAGGAACCACAGCAACGGCGCGCCGACGCCGAGCGCGGCGACGACGGGATCGATCCGCCGGTCGGCCCACCACAGCCAGGCGACGTAGCCAGAGGCGAGGATCCATGCCTCGGGGCGCAGCAGCCCGGCCAGCGCGAGCAGCAGCGCCACGGAGCGGCCGCGGCGCGGGCGCTCGGCCTCGAGCGCGCCGGCCCACACGACGAGCGCGACGAACGGGACGTCGACGAAGGCCTTGCCCGCGTAGAGCAGGAAGGCCGAGCTCGTGGCGAGGAAGAGCGCGGCGAGGAGGCCGCGCGCGCCGTCCCAGAGCGCCGCAGCCGATCCGCGCCACGCCCCACACCGACGCCGCCCAGCGAGAGCACGGTGACGAGGATCAGGACGCGGTCGCCGTGGCGGCCGAAGAGTCCGGCCAGCGCGCCGGTCGCCGTCCACAGCGGGTGCGGCGTGGGCGCGGCGTAGACCTCATAGGCCGGGCCGAAGCCGTGGCGGATCTCGCGCCCCCAGAGCAGCGCGAAGTAGGAGTCGTAGCCCGGGTAGGTGCGCACGAGCGCCCAGCCGAGGACCGCGGCGAGCGACGAGCGCGCCGCCCGCGAGCAGCTCGCGGCGGCGGGTCATGTCACGCTCGCGGGAGGGTGGCGGGAGCCCGGCGGCGATCCCGAGGATCGCCCACGTCGCGGGGTCCTCGAGGAAGGACGCGTAGGCCAGCGTGTGGATCACCAGCGCGCCGAAGGCGGCGAGCAGGTAGGCCCGCAGGGGGTCGCGGCGGGCGTGGCGGATGAGCAGGAAGCCGGCGGCGACGAGCAGCGCGCGCGTAGGCGAGCGGCCCGGGAGCCCCTGCTCGGCGGCGACGGTGATCGGGATGGTGTGCGAGGCGCTGACCGCGCGCTGGCGCGAGTTGCGGTGCTCGCGGCGGTAGGTCTTGCGGAACGAGCCCGACCCGTAGCCGGCGGCGGGGCGCTGCTGGAAGAGATCCCAGCCGCCCTGGATGAGGTCGACCCGGCCGGCCGTGGCGCGGTTGAGCGAGCGGCCGTTCTTGAGGTCGAGGTGCAGCGCGCTCTGGCCGAGCACGACGAATGCCGACCGCGACGCCGGCGAGCACGACGACCGCACCGCCGTCCGCTTCGGGCTCCAGCGCAGCGCGGCGAGGATCGCCAGGCCGACGAGCAGCGCGGCGAAGCTCGACTGCGAGAACGACAGCACGAGCCCGCCCCAGAGCACGGCCAGCGTGGCGGCGCAGACGAGCGCCGTGCGCTGCGTGCGCGTCCACAGCAGGACGGTCGCCACGCCGATCATCACGATCGCGAGGAAGCGCCCGTAGATGTTCGGGTCGAAGAACAGCGAGTTGACCCGGAAGTAGTCCGAGAACGAGTTCGTGTCGATGACTTTCGGGTTGAGCAACAGGGTGCGCGTCTCGTACTCGACGAACCCGATCGCCGACGAGCACGAGCGCCACCGCCGGTCAGGACGCCGAGGCACCAGGCGCGCGGTCGTCTGCGTCCACGGCACCTCGAGCAGGATCAGGAAGAGCAGCGCGAAGGGCGCGAAGAAGAAGACGAGCTGGTCGACGCGCGTTGGTGACGTCGTCGGAGTACAGCGTCTGCAGCCCGTAGAGGACGACGAAGACGGCGAGGACCAGCGCGATCGGCTTGGTGTCGCGCTCGTCCTCGGCGTGCTCGTTCCACAGCGCCGGGACGATGAAGGCCAGCGCGCCGGCGGCGACGACGAGGTAGAGCGGGACGAGCAGGTTCGTCGTCGTCCCGCCCGACTCGATCGGGATGCGGAAGGGCAGGACGCCGAGCGCGAGCGCGGGCAGCACGACCGGCTTCTTGCGCAGCGCCCAGGCGGCGAGCGACGAGCAGGCCGGCGCCGATCAGGGCGGCGACGCCGCGGCGGCGGGGTGGTCGCGGATCGTGCGCGAACTGCGCGGAGTTCCACACCTGCCCGACGAGCACGGCAGGCGTGAGCAGGAGCAGCCCGAGCACGGCCGCGGCGCGCACGCGCGCGACCGAGCGCGAGCAGCGCCACGGCGACGAGCGCCGCGAGCGCGACCGCGGCGGCCTCCTGGAGGCCCGGGCTCAGTGCGCCAGCAGGGTCCATGCGTGCTCCGTGAAGGCGTCGACGGCGGCGTCGCGGCCGAGGCGGTTGGCCCAGCCGACGGCAGCCGGTGCGGATGATCAGGCCCTTGCCCAGCGTGATCCCGACGATCACCGGCGTGTCGGGATCGGGCCCGGCGGCGGCCACCAGCTTCCCGGGGCCGGCCGAGCGGGTGGGCTCCCAGGCCGGCCAGTTCGAGAACAGGCCGCCGACGGTGTCGAAGACGCCGGCGCCGTTCTGGAAGACGGTCAAGTCCTTGGTCTTGTGCGACGAGGGTCCGATACGCGCGGCGAAGACGTCGCTGCGGCGCAGGGGGCCGCGCGCGCTCAGCACGTCGCCGCGCAGGTGCGCGGGGCGGCGCAGCGACCGCGTGGCGAAGGAGGCGACGCGGCCGCCGTCCTCGACGTAGCGGCGCAGCTTGGCGCCGAGCGCGGCCGGCAGCCAGTCCTCGCGCCCGGCGAGGATCACGCCGCTCGCGTCCGCGAGCTTGGGCCCGTCGCCGCGGGCCAGGGCGACGTCGGTGGTGACGTCGTAGGGCAGGACGGCGGAGTCGAGGTGCAGCATCAGCTGGGCCTCGGCGCCGAGCGGCGGCAGCCCGGAGAGCACCCGCGCCACGCGCACGCGGTCGCTGCCCGCGCCGAGCGTGTCGGGGTTGCCGTCGCCGTCGTCGTCGGTGCGCGCCCCGGCCGTCCAGGCGAAGGCGGGCAGCACGACGAGGACCTTGGAGGGCTTGGGCGGGCGCACGACGAGCGGGACCTGCGTGGTGTAGGCGCCGGCGCTGACCGAGAGGATGTAGATCCCGCGGGCCCGGGGCATCCGCACCCGCAGGCGCACGCCGTGGCCGCGGCCCTGGGCGCGCACCGCCCGGCCGCCGGCGCGGCGCAGCGACCACGTGTAGCGGCGGCCGCGCGCGTCGACGAGCACGAGGGCGCGGTGCCCGGCGCGGATCGCCTCGAGCGGCGGCTGCGCGGCGACGCCGCGCACGGTGACGCCGTTGCCCGGCGCGACCGACGAGGAGTACCCGGCCGTGCCCGCCTGGTTGCGGACCTTGATCTGCATGCGGTAGATCCCCGGGGGCGGCGGCTTGCCGCCGACGCGGCCGTCCCACGTGGCGGTCAGCCGCCGGGCGGGGATCGTCGTGCGGTCGACGACCCGCGGCTTGGGCCCGTCCGTGCGCACGACGAGCAGCTGCGCGCGGCGGCGCGTGGAGCCGCGGAAGCGCACGGCGATCGGCTTCGGCGTGCCGGCGCGCACGATCAGCGGGACGGTCACGTCACGGTCGCCGCGAGCCAGGGCGACGTCGGTCGTGACGTCATAGGGCAGGACGGCGGAGTCGAGGTGCAGCATCAGCTGGGCCTCGGCGCCGAGCGGCGGCAGGCCGGAGAGCACCCGGGCGACGCGGACGCGGTCGCTGCCGCGGCCCAGCGTGTCGGGGTTGCCGTCGCCGTCGTCGTCGGTGCGCGCGCCCGCCGTCCAGGCGAAGGCGGGCAGGACGACGAGGACCTTGGAGGGCTTGGGCGGGCGCACGACGAGCGGGACCTGCGTGCCGTAGGCGCCGGCGCGCACCGAGAGGATGTAGATCCCGCGGGCGCGCGGCATCCGCACCCGCAGGCGCACACCGGTCCCGCTGCCCTGTCCGCGCGTGGCCTGGCCGCCGGCGCGCCGCAGCGACCACGAGTAGCGGCGGCCGCGGGCGTCGACGAGCACGCGTCGCGCGGTGCCCGGCGCGGATCGCCTCGAGCGGGGGCTGGGCGGCGACGCCGCGCACGGTGACCCCGTTGCCCGGCGCGACGGACGAGGAGTACCCGGCCGTGCCCGCCTGGTTGCGAACCTTGATCTGCAGGCGGTAGATCCCCGGTGGCGGAGGCTTGCCGCCGACCCGGCCGTCCCAGGTCGCGGTCAGCCTCCGGGCAGGGATCGTCGTGCGGTCGACGACCCGCGGCCCGACCCCGTCCGTACGGACGACGAGCAGCTGCGCGGGGCGGCGCGTCGAGCCGCGGAAGCGCACGGCGATCGGCTTCGGCGCGCCGGCGCGCACGATCAGCGGGACCGTCACGTCCTGGGGCGCCCGGCCGGCGACGCTCGTGATGACCGGCCGCGGGCGCGGAGTCGTCGAGCCGCGTCTCGAAGGGGATGTTCACGCTGCGGCCCGGAGTCGCGCAGCCCGAGGCGGAAGCGGTAGAAGCCGTCGGGCGCGCGGCGGCCGGCGTCGTCGCGCCCGTCCCAGGTGGCCGTGGTCTTCTGCTTGGCGCCCACGTGGCGGTTGGTGACGAGGTCGCGCACGACGTCGCCGTCGCGGTTGACGACCGAGATGCTCACGTCGTCGGCCTTCTTGAGCCGCAGGGCTGCGCGCACGCGTGTCGCGCACGCCGTCGCCGTTGGGCGAGAAGTTCCGCGGCGCGACGTTCGTGCGCAGGATCAGCGGCGGCTGGCGCTTGAGGCGCTGGGCGACGAAGAACGCGCCGAACGTCGCCAGCGCGAGCAGCGCGAACGTCACCTGCGCCAGGCGCGTCACGCCTGCACCAGCGCCGTGTTCGGGACCTCCCACTCGTGGAACGCGTCCAGGCCGCGCGGGTCGCGGGCGCAGAGCACGGTGCGGATGCACCCGCCGTGGCAGACGAGCAGCGCGGGCTGGGCCTCGCGCCGCGCGTCGGCGATCGAGGCCGCGACGCGGTCCTGCTGCTCTGCGAGCGACTCGCCCTCGGGGAAGCGGAAGTCCGGGCCCGCCGCGCGCCACGCGGCCCAGCCCTCGGGCTCGTCGCGCTCGACCTCCTCGAACAGCAGTCCCTCCCAGCGCCCGCGCCAGCCCTCCATCAGCCGCGGGTCGAGCGTCGGCTCGAGGCCGATCTCGCGCGCCGACGATCTCCGCCGTCTCGCGCGCCCGCGACAGCGGGCTCGACCACAGCGTGACGATCCCCTCGCCGGCGACGCGCTGCGGCGAGCTCGCGCGCCTGGCCGCGGCCGGTGTCGTTGAGCGGGGTGTCGCGCTGCCCCTGGAAGCGGAGCGGCGGCCGGTTGTCGTCGGTCTCGCCGTGACGGGCGAGGAGGATCACGGCGCCTCGGGAAGCCCGACCGTGTCCGAGCGCAGGCCGAGTCGCAGGGTCTCCAGCGAGAGGACCTCGTCGGGCGCGATGTTGCCGAGGTTCATCTCGCGGCCGTAGGTCTTGATGAACCAGACCTGCTGGTCCTTGAGCGGGGCCTCGAAGATCAGCCTGTCGATCTCGATCGTGTGGACGATCTCGTCGATCAGGCCCATGCGCGGCTCGCCGGAGTCGCGGTAGAGGCCCACCGTGCCGCTCTCGCGCGCCTCGGCGATGACCTTCCAGGCGCCGGCCGCGAGCTCGGCCTCGATCAGCGCGACCCAGCGGTACGGGGCCATGATCTCCTCGCGGTCCTTGGAGCCGACCTCGGAGAGCACGACGAAGTCCTTGGCCAGGCGCTCGATGATCGCGAGCTTCTCGTCGTGCGGCAGCTCGATCGTGCCGTCGGAGATCTCCACGTGGCCGATCCCGAGCTCGACGAGCCAGCTCGTGTAGGCGTCGAGCTTGTTCTGGCCGATCGCCACCTCGGCCAGCGTGCCGCCGAGCACGACGGGGATGCCGTGGGCGGCGTAGCGCTCGAGCTTGGGCTTGAGGTTGCCGGTGGCGATCGCCGTGCCCCAGCCGAGCTTGACGAGGTCGACGGAGTCGCCGGCGACCTCGATCAGCCCGTCCACCTCGGCGAGCGAGAGGCCGCGGTCGAGCACGTGGGTGATCCCCCGCTCGCGGGGCTTCGGGCTCCGCGCGGGCAGGTCGAGGAAGGGCGTCACGGGAGGCTGGGACGCGTCCGCTACTGCGCGCGGTCCGACCCGACCGTCACGACGACGGACGGACACGGGTTCGGGGCGATGCAGGCGATGGCCTTGGTCGTCGGATCCATCGGCTGGACCGAGCCCGCCTTGAGCACGCTGCGCACGCGCTTCGCCTCGGTGCCGTGGCCGGGCAGGAAGGAGACGATCGTGGCCGACCGCGCCTGGTCGGAGGCGTTGGTGACCGTGCCCTGCTTGAAGCCCGCGCCGACGAGCTCGTCGGCCACGCGCTTGGCCAGGCCCGCGGTGGGCGTGCCGTTGAGGACGGCGACGGTCGTGTTGCCGTTGGAGAACGACGCGCCCTGCTTGCGCTTCGTGCCCTTGGTGACGACTTCGCCGGGGCAGGCTCGCCGTCGGGCCGGTGCTGTCGTTGCCGCCCGAGATGAACTGGATCGCGGCGAAGGCGATGCCCGGCGAGCAGGACGAGGGCCAGGGCGGTCAGCAGCGCCGTCACCCAGGAGCGGCGGCGGCGGGGCGGCGCCGTGCGGCGGCGGCGGCGGCGGGACGGGTGGCGCCGCGGCTGGGCGGCATCGTCCGCGAGGCGGCGGGGCGCGCGGCGGGGCGGGCGGGCGGACGGGCCGGCGGCGGGGCCACGGGGCGGTCGGCGTGGCCGTTGCCCTGGCCGCCGGCCCGGGCGGCGGCCGGCGTCGCGGCGGCGGGGGTGAGCGCCGGGACGGCCTGGGTGGCGGGCTCGGCGTCGGGCGCGGCAGGTCGGGGCTCGGGCGGAGCCTTGGTCGGCGGCTGCGTGGCCGCCTCGGCTCCCTCGCGCTGCTCGGGCGTGGCCACGGCGGCCGCGGTGGCGGCGGCGAGGCCGCCGAAGCGCGTGGCCGAGGCCAGCGCCGGGGCGCCCATGCCGGCCGGGGCGGCCGTTCCCCGCGCGGCGGGGGCGGCGAACGGCGGCGGCCGCGGCGGGCTGGGCCCGGGCTGCGGTTGGGCCTGGGGCTGCGGCGTGGCCCGGGCCGGCGGGGATCCCGCGACCGGGGCCGGGCGCGACCTTGCGCACGGCGCCGGCGCCGGCCGGGGGTCGCGGCCTGCGGCGCGCCGACGGCGCGCTCGCCCGCGTCCTCGAGGTAGTCGCGCAGGCGCTTGACCTCGCGAGCCTGCGCGAAGTAGAGGACTGACAGGACCGCCAGCCCGAGGATGGCGGCGAACCCCGCGATGGAGCCCACCGTCTCGAGCTGACCCGGCAACGAGAGAGCCAGCATCGGGCGTGAGTCTAGGTGACCGACCGGGCGTCCACGGGGGCCCGGCCGGCGCCGAGCTCGGCCACGCGGGCGGCGAGCGCGGCGGCATCCCCTTCGAGCACGAGCAGGTTGATGTCGTCGAAGGTCTTCTCGACCCAGGCGGGGTCGCGCGCGTCGCGCTCGGCCCGGAGGATCTTCTCGGCCGGCGTGGGCTCGGAGACCTCGTACGGGTTGAAGAGGTCCTCGTGGAGCTTCTCGCCCGGCCGGCGGCCGACCACGTCGATCGCGATGTCGCGCTCGGGCTCGAGCCCGGAGAGGCGGATCATCTGCTCGGCGAGCTCCATGATCCCGACCGGCTCGCCCATCTCGAGCACGAAGACCGAGCCCGACGGCGCCTTGAGCGAGCCCGAGCGGATCACGAGCTGGACCGCCTCGGGGATCGTCATGAAGTAGCGGGTCATCTTCGGGTCGGTGACGGTGACCGGGCCGCCGTTGGCGATCTGGCGGCGGAAGATCGGGACGACCGAGCCCGAGGAGCCGAGCACGTTGCCGAAGCGCACCGAGGCGAAGCGCGAGTCGGGGAAGCGCGCCGCGGCGGCCTCGACGGCCCACTCGGCCAGCGCCTTGGACGCGCCCATGACGGTCGCCGGGCGACACCGCCTTGTCGGTGGAGACGAGGACGAACGTGCCGACCTTGGCCTCGCCGGCCAGCCGGGCGACGAGCCGCGTGGCCAGCGCGTTGTTGCGCACGGCCTCCACGGGGTTGTCCTCCATCATGCGCACGTGCTTGTAGGCGGCGGCGTGGAAGACCACGTTGGGGCGGTGCTCGGCGAGCACCTCGCGCATCCGCTCCTCCTCCTTGCAGTCGGCCAGCACGGCGACGGCGCCGGAGAAGTGGCGGTCCTCCTCGAGGTGGCGGCGGATCTCGAAGAGGTTGTCCTCGGCGTGGTCGAGCAGGACGAGGCGCTTGGGCGCCACGCGCGCGATCTGCCGGCACAGCTCGGCGCCGATCGAGCCGCCGGCGCCGGTGACGAGCACGGTCTGGTTGTGCAGGTAGGCCCCGACGCGCTCGAGCTCCATCCGCACGGGCTGGCGGCCGAGGACGTCCTCGACGCGGACCTCGCGGACCTGCCGCATGACGGTCGAGCCGCCGCGGAGGAGCTCGAAGACCGTCGGCGTCGTGCGGACGGGGATCGAGCGGACGCGACACGCGGCGACGACACGCTGGCGCACGGTGCCCGGCGCAGATGGGATGGCGATGATGACCTCGTCGGGCTCGGCCTCGTCGAGCACGCGACGCAGATCGTCCTCGTGCGTGGTGCCCAGAACCTTGAGGTTGGGGCCCAGCCGCATGTGGAGCTTGCGCGGGTCGTCGTCGACGAAGCCGACCGGGCGGTAGCGCAGGTCGGGGTTGCGCGTCATCTCGCGCATCACGAGCTGGCCGCCCTCGCCGGCGCCGACGATCAGGACGCTGCGGGCGTCCTTGCGCGCGCGCACGCCGCGCACGGGTCGCTCGAAGCCGCGCTGGACCGCCCAGCGCGCGGCGCCGAGCAGCGCGACCTGGAGCAGGAAGAAGAGCACGGCGACGCCGGTCGGGATCGTCACCGCGATGTCGGCGTGGAACGTGCGCCCGGCGCGGGTCACGAGCGGGTGCGAGACGATCGGGTGCAGGACCGCGATCAGCCCGACGATCGCGAACGTCGAGACGACGACGGCCTGCAGGATCGTCTCGTAGTCGCGCTGCGTCGCGTAGCGCCACCACTTCGCGTACAGGCCGAAGATCGTGTAGATCGCGAGGCACGTCGGGACGACCCACGGGAGGCTGTGCCAGAGCAGGCGGTCGTAGCGCGCCGGGAGGTCGGCGTCGAAGCGAAAGTGGAAGGCCAGGATGTACGCGGCGGCCACGAGCACGGCGTCGACCACGAGCTGCGTGAACGAGTGCCGGTGCACGGGCAGGCGCGAGGCGAGCGTCCGCCGTTGCATGGCGGGGGATTCTAGGGCTGGATCGGGCGGCGTGAGGCCCTTCCAGGGCCTTTGCACCTCGAGTTGCGCCGCCAGCGCGTAGAGGGTCGCCTCGTCGTGGGGGCGCCCGATGAGCTGCGCCGCGCGCGGGATGCCGTCGCCGATTGAGCCCCGCGGGGACCGATGCGGCGGGCTGGCCCACGATATTCCAGGGCGCCGTGAAGGTGATCGTCCAGCCGTTCCCGAGCAGCGCCGGAGCGGCGCCGCGGCCGGCGCGCGTGCCGACCGGGCGCGGAAGATGGGGCGCGACCGGCGTGACGAGCGCGTCGTAGGTCTCGAAGAACGGCGCGACCTTCTCGCGCGATGCTTGTCGCTCTGCCCGCGGGCCCACCGCTCCGCCTTGGCGGAGATCGAGCCGCGCGAGCGCGAGCTGCTGCTTGGTGCCGCGCTCGAGGCGCTCGGGATGCGGCATGCGCGTCGGCGTCGGCCACGAACGAGCGCGCGTACCGGGGGTAGAAGGCCGGCAGCTGGACGATCTGCGGCGGGTCGGCCTCGTCGACCTGGTGGCCGAGCGCCCGCAGGGCCTCGGCCGTCTCGCGCACGCCGGCGACGACGTCGGGATGGACGCGGCCCGGCTGGTGGGGCTTGACCGAGACGGCGATCCGCAGGCGGCCCGGGTCGGCGCGCCGCACGACGTCGGCGTAGGGCTCGGCCGGCGGCTCGGCCACGTCGGCGTCGCCCGGCTCGGGGCCGGCGATGACGTCGAGGAAGTGGGCGGAGTCGAGCACGGAGCGCGCCACGCAGTTGGCCGTCGAGAGGCCGTTCCAGTGGTCGGCGTCGGGCATCAGCGAGACGCGGCCGCGCTGGGGCTTGAGGCCGAACAGGTGACAGCAGGAGGCGGGGAAGCGGATCGACCCGCCGCCGTCGGTGGCGTGGGCGACCGGCACGGTGCCGGCGGCGACGGCCGCGGCCGAGCCCCCGCTCGAGCCGCCGGGCGACCGGCCGAGGTCCCACGGGTTGCGGCGTCGCGCCCCAGGCGATCGACTCCGTGACCGGGTGGATCGCGAACTCCGGCAGGTGGGTGCGCCCGACGACGACGGCGCCGGCCGCGCGCAGGCGCTCGACGAGCACGGCGCTCTCGGTCTCCGGGCCGCCGTAGGCCGCGGTCCCGAAGGTCGAGATCTCGCCCGCCTGGGCGACGTTGTCCTTGAGCGCGATCGGGATGCCGAGCAGCGGCGAGGCGTCGCCGTCGTCGAGGCGGCGCTGCGCCTCGCCGGCCTCGGCCCGGGCGGCCTCGCGGCGCGTGGTCCGGTAGGCGTTGAGCAGGGTCGACGCGGTCGATGCGCTCGAGCGCCGCCTCGGCCAGGGCCAGCGGCCGTCGTCTCGCCCGCGCGCAGCGCGGCGGCGAGCTCGTGGGCGGGGGCGAAGGCGTCCATGGCCGGGCCGACCCTATCCGAGGCGCACGGGCGCGGTGAGCATGTCGACGATCAGCCTGCGGGTCGCGGCGGATCCGCTCGGGCCGGGTGTCGGGCGGCGACGAGCGAGACGTCCTCGGGGCGCTCGAGGCGATGCATCCGCCCGCTCTCGAGCAGCTCGGCGTCGACGGCGCCGAGCGTTGCCCTCGAACACCGTCCAGACCGGAGTGCCGAGCGCGACGGCCTCGCGGTTCATCGTCCCGCCGGCCGAGACGACGGCGGCGGCCAGGGCGACGAGCGAGGGCGCGTCGATCGCGTGCTCGGGGACGACGTAGCCGCCGGCGGCGACGAGCTCGGCGCGCTGCTCGGGCGTGCGCGGCAGCACGACGGTCTGCGCCCGCTCGCGCAGCGACTCGAGCACCCGGCCGAACAGCGGGTTCTCGAAGCGGTGGTAGAGCGAGACGGCCGGCGGCGTGCGGACGAGCGCGATCGGCGCGCGACCGGGTCGAGCCCGAACTCGGACAGCACGGCCGGGTCGGGGTCGAAGTCGGCCAGGTAGTACTCCTCCTTGAGGCCGGGGAAGCGGTGGACCTTGTCCTCGCGGGCGCCGAGCGCGCGCAGGCGCTGCGGCCGGGATCGCCTCGGGCACGACGATCGACTGGGCCAGGCGGTCGTTGATGCCGTGCTGGATCGTCGCCCACTCGTAGTCCCACATCGTCGCCACGGGCACGCGGCGCGCGCGGGCGGCGAGCGTGACGTCGTTGGAGCCGTGGCCGATCGCCAGGTCGAAGCGCGCGCGGCCGCCCGGCCCAGCGCCACAGCGCGGCCGAGCGCGAGGCCAGGCCGAGCGCCTTGGCCGCCACGTGGCCGCCGCGGTGATGGCCGATCGTCGTGTGCGCGATGCCGTGGCGATCGCACAGCTCGAGGGTCTGGGCGAAGTCGCGCGCGGTCACCTCGACCTCGTGCCCGGCGGCCCGCAGGCGCTCGATCACCGGCCGGAGCACGAGCACGTGCGGGGAGTTGGTGAGGTCGACCCAGACGCGCACGCTCGCGGGGAACCCTACGCGGGCCGCGGCTAGCCTGGAGCGCTCGTGCTCGTCCTCGCCGCCGTCACCGAACGCCTCGCCGACTTCGCCACGAACACCGTGGACTCGCTCGGCCTGGCCGGGGTCTTCGTGCTCATGGTGCTCGAGAGCGCGTGCATCCCGATCCCCTCCGAGGCGACGATGCTGTTCGCCGGCTTCAACGTCTCCGACGGGCACTGGAGCCTGATCGAGATCACCCTCGTCGGCACCGCCGGGCAACCTCGTCGGCTCGTGGATCGCCTACGCCGTCGGCTACTTCGGCCGCCTCGAGCTGCTCGAGCAGCACGGCAAGAAGATCCACGTGACCCCCGCCCGGCTGGCCCAGGCCGACCGCTGGTTCGAGCGCTGGGGCGCCCCCGCCGTGTTCTTCAGCCGCCTGCTGCCCGTGGTGCGCACGTTCATCTCGCTGCCCGCCGGCGTCGCGCGGATGAACATCGTCAAGTTCTCCGTGCTCACCGTCCTCGGCTGCCTGCCGTGGGTGCTGCTGCTCGGCTTCATCGGCGAACAGGCGCGCGACAACTGGACCGACTGGAAGGACCGGCTGCACTACGTCGACTACGTCGTGCTCGTGGCGATCGTGGGCCTGGTCGTCTTCTACGGCATCCGCTGGTGGCGCGGCCGCGGCGCGACGCCCGAGCCGGCGACGGATGCTCCGTCGTCCTGACGGCCCGGGCCTGCTCGACGCCGCGCTGATCGGGCTCGTCCACGGGCCCGCCGAGCTGCTGCCCGTCTCCTCCTCCGCGCACGTCCGGCTGCTCGCGCCGGGCGCGGACAAGGCCTTCGAGGTCGCCGTCCACGCCGGCACCGCCGCGGGGATCTCCCGCGTTCCCGAGGCCCCGCTCGGCGCCGTCGCCGCCTCGCTCGTCGCCCCCGTCGTCCTCGGCGGGCTGTTCGCCGGCCCGATCGAGCGCCGCCTGGGCACGCCGCGGGGGATCGCCGCCGGCCTGGCCGCCGGGGCGGTCGCGATGACCCTGGCCGACCGCCGCCCCGCGGTGCGCAGCGCCGCCTCGGCCACGCCGCGCGACGGGCTCTGGCTCGGCCTGGCCCAGGCCGTCGCGCTCGCCCCGGGCGTGTCGCGGTCGGGCGCGACGCTCGCCGCCGCCCGCGCGCGCGGCTTCACCCGCCCGGCGGCCTGGACGCTGACCCGCGACACCGGGACGCCCGTGGTCGTGGGCGCCGCGGCGCTGACCGGCCTGCGCGCCGCCCGGGCGGGGATCGCGCCGCGCGCCGCGTCCGCCGCCGCCGTGGGCGCCCTCTCCGCCTGGGCCTCCGGCGCCCTGGCCGCCCGCCACGCGCCGGTCCGCGCCCCGCTCGCGCCGTTCGCCGCCTACCGGCTCGCCCTCGCCGCCGTGACCGTGAATAGGGTGGGGAGGCGATGAGCGACGCCTACGCCGCCGCGGGAGTGGACATCGCGGAGGCCGACGCCGGCGTCCGCGCGATCGTCGACGTGCTGCGCACGATCGAGCCGGGCCGCCCGTCGCGCTCGGTGCTCGCCTCGGGCCACTACGCCAGCGTGCTGAAGCTGACGAGCGACCTCGGCCTCGCCGTCTGCTGCGACGGCGTCGGGACCAAGCTGCTCGTCGCCGAGCAGACCGGGCGCTGGGACACGGTCGGGATCGACTGCGTGGCGATGAACGTCAACGACCTGATCTGCGTCGGCGCCGAGCCGGTCGCGCTCGTCGACTACATCGCCGTCGAGGAGGCCGACCCCGCCGTCCTCGGGCGCGATCGCCACCGGGCTCAAGGTCGGCGCCGAGGCGTCGGGGATCGAGATCCCGGGCGGCGAGCTCGCGCAGATCCCCGAGCTCGTGCGCGGTTACGACCTGACCGCGGCCGCCTACGGCACCGTGGCCCTCGACGCGATCGTCACCGGCGACCTGATCGCGCCCGGCGACGCCCTGATCGGCATCCCGTCCAGCGGCGTGCACTCCAACGGCCTGACGCTCGCGCGCCGCGCCCTGCTCGACCAGGGCGGCCTCGCGCTCGACGCCACGCCGGGCGAGCTCGGCGGCGCCTCCGTGGCCGACGCGCTGCTCGAGCCGACCGTGATCTACGTGCGCGCGGTGCTCGAGCTGCTCGCCTCCGGCGTCCCGGTCCACGGCCTGGCCCACATCACCGGCGGCGGCCTGTCCAACCTGCTGCGCCTCGGCTCGGGGATCGGCTACGCGATCGAGGATCCGCTGCCCGTCCCGCCGGTGTTCGAGCTGATCCGCCGCCACGGCGACGTCGAGCAGGCCGAGATGGACCACGTCTTCAACATGGGCTGCGGGTTCGTGGCCACCGTCCCGGCCGAGGCGGCCGAGGACGCGGCGGCGCTGCTCGCCGCCCACCACCCCGGCGCGCGCCGCATCGGCCGCGTGACCGACCGCGCCGGCGTCGTCGAGCGCTACGCTAGAGGTCCAGCGCCGAGTCGCGCATCGCGATCGCGACGGCGTGGGCGCGCGACTGGGCGTCGAGCTTGCGCAGCAGGTTGCGGACGTGGGTGCGCACCGTGTGGGGCGAGACGCCGAGCGCCTCGGCGATCTCCTCGGTGGCGGCGCCCGCGGCGACGAGCGCGAGGACCCGGCGCTCGGACGTGGAGAGGTCCTCGGTGCGGGGCACCGAGCGGCGCGCGGCCTCGGACAGCGGCGCCTCGACCCAATCGGACTCCCCGAACCACGTCCCGCCCGCCGCGACGGTGCGCAGCGCCCGCGACAGCTGGGCGACCGGGCGGCGCGAGGAGACCACGCCGGCCGCGCCGTTGCTCAGCGCGGCCTGGACGGCCGGGCGCTCGTCGCCGTCGACGAGGAGGACCACCGCGGTCCGCGAGCCGCGGCGTACGAGCCGGGCGACCAGCGAGGAGGCGCTCATGTCCGGCAGCGGGTCGGCCAGGAGCATCACCGTCGGCGCGTGGCGCTCGACCAGGGTCTGGCCGACGGCGCCGGTCCCGCCCGCCGCGACGACGACGAGCGCCTCGTCCTTGAGGAGCAGCGGCAGGCCGTCGCGGACGACGGGGTGCGGATCGACGACGACGAGCGTCGGGACGGACGCTGGCCGATCCGACGGTGCCATACCGCGAAATCTACCTGTGTTTTGGCTCTACCCTCGTTTGGGTGGAGGAGCGTCATCAGCCGCTTCCCGGCTTCACCGCGCTGCCGGGCTGGGCCTGGCGGAGGCTGAACACCGCCGGCCGGGTCGCCGTGGTCGCCGTCCTGATCGGCCTGATCGCCGCCGGCATCTACCTCGCGCCGCGCATCTCGAAGGACAAGCGCGAGCGCTCGGCCCAGGAGCAGCGCACGCTCTCCGTGGCGCGCGCGGCCGAGCTGCGCCGCCTGCGGATCGACCAGCGCGTCCACCGCGCGCGGACCTCGGTCCACACCGTGCGCGGGACGACCACGGCCCTCGAGTTCGCGATCCGGCGCGATCTGCGCGCCCGCCAGCGCGCCGGGACGCTCGCGCCGCCGCGCGTCAAGCGGGTCGATTGCGGTCCCCTGCCCGAGGACCCGCGGCTCAAGGACGACATCGAGCGCATGAAGTGCCTGGGCGTCACCTCGGGCATCCGCGGGAACGCGGCGCTGGGCTACGAGGTGCTCGGCGCCGTCAAGCCCGCGGCCGGCGTGGTCGTGTGGTGCAAGACCAACCCCGCCGCGGGCGAGAAGGCCAACGGCGCCTCCCTGGCCGACGTCCCGCTGTCGCCCGGCTGCTTCGGCGGGCTGCGCCCCGGCGAGCATCGGGCGGCCGGCCTGCCCTAGCGGTCAGCCGCCACAGATAGGCTCGTCCCATCCCCCGCCACAGCCGGAACATCCGCGGGGCGTGAGCGCCCTCCTCGGCACCCTGCTGTCGGACCGCTACCGCCTCGACGCGCGGTGCGGGAGCGGCGGCATGTCCACGGTCTTCCGGGCCTTCGACCAGGTGCTCGAGCGGCCGGTCGCGATCAAGCTGATGAACCGCGAGATCGCCGCGGACTCCGACCAGCTCGAGCGCTTCAAGCGCGAGGCCCGGGCCGTCGCGCAGGTCTCCCATCAGCACATCGTCACCGTGATCGACTACGGCGAGGACACGGGACGGCCCTACATCGTCTTCGAGTACGTCGACGGCGAGACGCTCAAGCAGCGCATCCGCCGCCTCGGCCGGCTGCCCGTGACCGAGTCGGTGGCCTACGCGATCGAGATCGCCCGCGCGCTGGCCGCCGCCCACGAGCGGCACATCGTCCACCGCGACGTCAAGCCCCAGAACGTCCTGATCGACGAGGAGGGCGCGGCGAAGGTGACGGACTTCGGGATCGCCCGGGTCCTCGACGAGGAGGGGCTGACCGCCGAGGGACGGGTGCTCGGGACGACCGACTACGTCTCGCCCGGAGCAGGCGCTCGGCCACCCCGTGACCGGCCAGAGCGACATCTACTCGCTCGGGATCGTCCTGTGGGAGATGCTCACCGGGCGCGTCCCCTTCGCGGGCGAGAACCAGGTCGCGGTGGCGATGAAGCACGTCCGCGACCCGCTGCCCGACGTCCAGCTCGAGCGCCCGGAGGTCTCCGCCGCGCTGGCGAGCGTCGTCGAGCGGGCCACCGCGAAGGACCTCAACCAGCGCTACGCCGACATCTCCGACCTGGCCGCCGACCTCGAGGACGTCCTGGCGATCGAGACCTCGCGCGGCGGCGACGTCCGCGGCGAGGCGACGACCGTGCTGCGCACGCTGCCGAGCAAGGCCCGCCGCCGGCTGCCCCTGCGCATCCGCCACGCCCGTCGCGACGTGCTGGCCATCGCCCTGCTGGCCGTGGCGATCCTGATCGTCGGCGGGCTGCTGCTCACCTCGCGCACCCAGCACGGCGCCGGGACGCCGGTCGGCAAGCCGCCGGCCAAGACCTCGCCGGTCACGCTCGCCGCGTCGGCCGCGCACGACTTCGACCCGTACGGGACCGGCGGCGAGCATCCCGACGAGACCAAGCTCGCGGTCGACAACGACCCCGGCACCGAGTGGACGACCGAGAGCTACCAGGGCGGCCTGGGCAAGCCCGGCGTCGGGCTCTACCTCGACGCCCGCCCGGGCACCAAGGCGCGGTTCATGCGCGTGCGCACGAGCAGCCCGGGCTTCGCCGCCTCGGTCTACGTCGCCGACAGCGGGCCGCCGAAGCAGCTCTCGGGCTGGAGCAAGGTCGGCGCGGCGGCCAAGGTCGGCCGCCAGCAGGACATCGCCGTCAAGGTCGCCGGCAAGCATCGCTACTGGCTGCTGTGGATCACGAAGCTCCCCGCCGGGGTCAGCCAGGCGAAGATCTCGTCGCTCGGCCTCTACCGCTGAGCGCGGCTCCTGCGTAGCATCGCGCCGGTGCCACGGGAGCTCGCTGGTTCATCGGAGGCGCTCGGCGACGTCCTCGACTCGCTGACCGCGCGCATCGCGGTGCTCGACCGCGGGGGCGCGGTGATCGCCGTCAACGACGCCTGGCGCCGCTCCGGGGCCGACGAGCCCGCCGGCGACCAGCCCGAGGCGGCGCGCGGCATCGCCGACGTGCTCGAGGGCCGCCGCGATCGCTTCGTGCACGAGTACGAGCTGCGCGACCCGCACGGCTGGTACGTCGTCCACGTCACGCCGCTGCGACGCCCGGAGGGCGGCGCGGTGGTCGCGCACTACGACGTCACGGAGCGCAAGCGGGCCGAGCGCGAGCGACAGGAGGCGCTGGAGCGCGAGCGGCGCGCCCGCGACCGAGCGTCGTTCCTCGCCGACGTCTCGCAGGTGCTCGAGCGCTCGCTCGACCTGCGCGTCGTCTGCTCCGAGCTCGCCCGGCTGGCCGCGCTGGCCCTCCAGTGCTCCTGCATGGTCGATCTCCTCGACGGTCCGCTCGTGACCGTGCGCGCGTCGGTCGGCCGCGAGGACGCCGAGAGCTCGCGGGCGCTCGCCGTCGTCGCCGACGTCGCGCCGGCGCTGCTGCCCGAAGGGCATCCGGTGATGCAGGCCGCGCGCACGCGCCGCCTGGTCTCCAGCGAGGACATGACCGAGGACGAGCGCGCGGCGGCGGCCGTCGACGAGCGCCACCTCGAGGCGATCCGGCTGCTCGGGACCCGCTCCTACGCCTGCATGCCGCTGATCGCCCGGGGCGCGGTGATCGGCGCCGTCACGCTGCACTCCTCGCGGCCCTCGCGCTTCGGCGACCGCGACCTCGCCGACCTGCGCGAGCTGGCCGGCCGCGCCGCGCTGGCCGTCGACAACGCGCGGCTGTACTCGGAGCGCACGCAGACCGTCCGCGCGCTGCAGTCCTCCCTGCTGCCGCCGCGCCTGTCGCCGCCCGCCGGCTTCACGGCCGCCGCGCGCTACCACCCCGGCGCCGGCGGGATGGAGGTGGGCGGCGACTTCTACGACGCCTTCCCGGCTCGCGACGACGCCTGGGGCGTGACGATCGGCGACGTCTGCGGCAAGGGCGCCGAGGCGGCCGCGCTGACCACCCTGGCCCGGCACACCCTGCGCACCGCCGCCCGCTACGAGGGCTCGACCGCCGGCGTGCTGGGCGCGCTCAACCACGCCGTGCTCGCGGAGCGCGGCGACATGCGCTTCCTCACCGCCGCCTACGCCGAGCTGACGCCGCGGCCCGGCGGCGGCGCGCGCCTGCGCTGCTGCACCGGCGGCCACCCGCCGCCCGTCGTGCTGCGGGCCGGCGGCGGCGTCGAGGCGGCGGCCGAGCCCGGCACGCTGATCGGGGTCATCGACGATCCCGACCTGCTCGAGGTCGAGGTCGAGCTCGGCCCCGGCGACGCGCTCGTCTTCTACACCGACGGGGTGACCGAGGCGGCCGCCCCCAACCGGCAGCTCACGTGGGAGGACGTCGGGGCGATGGCCGGCGGCGCCGCGGGCGAGGCCGACGACATCGCCGGCCGCCTCGAGGACGAGGTCCACCGCCTGGCCCGCGGCGCGCCGAACGACGACGTCGCCCTGCTCGTCGTCAAGGTCTAGGCCGCGTAGGTGCGCCGCGCCGAGTGGCGTTCGCGGGCCAGCGCGAGCAGCCGCTCGAGGACCGAGGCGAAGTCGAGGCCCTCGGCCGCCTGCAGGCGCGCGTAGACGCTCGTCGGCGTGAAGCCGGGCATCGTGTTGAGCTCGTTGAGCAGGACCGTCTCGCCGTCGACGAAGAAGTCGGCCCGGGCCAGGCCGGCGCACCCGAGGCGGACGAAGGCGTCGACGGCCAGGCGGCGCAGCTCGGCCGCCGCGCGGTCGGAGATGCGGGCGGGGACCACGAGGTCCATGCCGCCGGGCGTGTACTTCGCCTCGTAGTCGTAGAACTCGCTGTCGGCCTCGATCACGATCTCGCCGGGCACCGAGGCCGTCGGCGGCGCGCCGTCGAGGACCGCGCACTCGACCTCGATCCCGGGCGCCATCGCCTCGGCGATCACGAGCGGGTCGTGGGCGAAGGCGGCCTCGAGCGCCGCGTCGAGCTCGTCGTCGGCGCCGACCTTGGCGATCCCCACCGAGGAGCCGAGCCGCGCCGGCTTGACGAACAGCGGGAAGCCGAGCGCCGCCGCCCGGTCGCGCGCCGCGCCGCGGTCCTCGCCGTCGCGCAGCGCGACGTAGTCGACCTGCGGGGTGCCGGCGGCGGCGAGCACGTCCTTGGCCAGGACCTTGTCCATGCACAGCGCCGATCCGAGCACGCCCGAGCCGGCGTAGGGCACGTCGAGGCACTCGAGCAGGCCCTGCACGACGCCGTCCTCGCCGTAGGGCCCGTGCAGCGCCGGGAACACGGCGTCGGCGTCGAGCAGGCCCGCGCCGGGCCGCACGTCGATCGCGCGGCCGTCGCACGACCAGGCGCCGTCGCGGTCGATCCGGACGTCGAGCACGTCGTGGCCCGCGCCGGCGAGCGCCTCGCGGACCGCCGCCCCCGAGCTCAGCGAGACCTCGTGCTCGGACGAGCGCCCTCCGGAGAGGACCGCGACCCTCATCCGGTCCCGCCGCCGCCCGTCGACGGCGTCGGTCGGGGTCGTCGGGGTCGTGTTCTGCTCGTTGGGCGTGACGTCCGGGTTGAAGCGCCCGACCGTGATCACGACCTTCGCCCCCTTCGTCTGCTTGGAGCCGCTGCCCGGGCTCTGCGACAGGACGGTGTCGTCCTGCGAGGGCTTGGTGACGTCCTTCTTGCGCACCTGGGGCTGGAAGCCCGCGTCGGAGAGCTTGTTGACGGCGTCCTCGCTCGAGAGCCCGGTGACGTCGGGCACCGAGACCTGCTTCTCCTTGGCGATCACGATCTTGACCGTCGAGCCCTTCGCCGCCGTCGTGCCGCCCGAGGGCGACTGCGAGAGCACGGTGCCGGGGGTCTGGTCGCTCTCCTGCTCGCCCTCGGCGATCTGGAAGCCCGCGTTGGCCAGGTCCGAGCGCGCCGCGCCGCGGTCCTCGCCGACGACGTCGGGGATGCTCACGGGCGCCGAGCCCGTCGAGACGTTGACGATCACCGTGCGGCCCTTGTCGAGCTCGGAGCCCGCCGGCGGCGACGTCGAGATCGCGTTCCCGGACTTGATCTCGTCCGAGTGCTGCTTGTGCACGGTGGCCTTGAAGCCCGCCTCCTTGACGCCCTTGACCGCGCGGTCCTGCGACTGGCCGGCGACGTCCGGCACCGCGGCCGTGCCCGGCCCGTCGGAGACCGTCAGCGTGACGGTCTCGCCCTTCTTGACGTCGTTGCCGGGCGACGGGTCCTGGGCGATCACGTCGTCCTTGGGCCGATCGCTCGTGCGGCGGATCACGTCGACCTTGAAGCCCTCGTTCTGCAGGCGGGTCTGGGCCACCGTCAGCGACTGGCCGACGACGCTCGGGACCGTCTGCTTGTCGGGCCGCGTGAGCAGGAAGGCGGCCAGGCCGGCCAGCGCGAGCAGCACGAGCGCGAGCGCGATCCACCACGCGCGGTGGCGGTGGGGATCCTCCTCGACCCACTCCTCCACGACCTCGCTCCTCGGCCACGGGGACGAACGCGGCGGTGGCGCCGCCCTCGCCCTTGAGCAGATGCTGGCGGGCGTCCTCGAGCGCGTTGAGGAAGGCGTCGGCGTCGGCCGGGCGGCGCTCGGGGTCCTTCTGCAGCGCCCAGGCGACGATCTGGTCGAGCTCCTCGGGCGCGGCCGGGTTGAGCTCGCGCACCGAGGGCGCCTCCTCGGCCACGTGCTTGAGCGCGATCGAGACGGCGGCGTCGGCGTGGAAGGGCACCTGCCCGGTCAGCAGCTCGAAGAGGATCACGCCGATCGAGTACAGGTCGGACTGCGGCGAGACGGGCTTGCCCTGCGCCTGCTCGGGCGACAGGTACTGGGCGGTGCCCATGATCGAGCCGGTCTCGGTCATGTCCGACGCGCCGGCGCGGGCGATGCCGAAGTCGGTGACCTTGGCCCGGCCCTCCTCGTCGATCATCACGTTGTGGGGCTTGAGGTCGCGGTGCACGACGCCGCGGCGGTGCGCGAAGCGGGCGGCGCGCAGGATCTGCGAGGTGATGTCGATCGCGCGCAGGGGATCGATCGGCGCCTCGGCCTGGATCAGCTCCTTGAGCGTGCGGCCCTCGATGAACTCCATCGCGATGTAGGCCGTGCCGTCCCAGTCGCCGCGGTCGTAGACGCCGACGACGTTCGGGTGCTGCAGGCCCGCGGCCGAGCGCGCCTCGCGGCGGAAGCGCTCGACGAACTCGGAGTCGGCGGCGAAGCGCTGGTGGAGGACCTTGAGCGCGACCTGCCGCCCGAGCTGGGAGTCCTCGGCGCAGTAGACGTCGGCCATCCCGCCCGAGCCGAGCCGGTTCTTGATCGTGTAGCGGCCGTCGACGACCGTGTCGTTCGCGAGGTCAGGCATGTCCGTTGAGGAGGCTCTCCATGACGGCCTTGGCGATCGGGGCGGCGACCGTGCCGCCCTGCCCGCCCGAGCACTCCACCGTGGCCGCGACGGCGGACTTCGGGTTGCGGGCGGGCGCGAAGGCGATGAACCAGGTCTGCACGCCGAGGTTGCCCGGTCCGCACGGGACCTCCGCGGTGCCGGTCTTGCCGGCCACGTCGATGCCGGTCAGGGCGGCCGCGGTGCCGGTGCCCTCGCGGACGACCTGCTGCATCATGTCGTTGACCTGCTGGGCCGTCCGCGGCTTCATCACGGTGGCCTGGACCTTCGGCTTGACCGTCTCCACCGTGCGGCCGTCGGGATCGACGATCTTGTCGGCCATGTGCGGGCGCATCAGCTTGCCCCCGTTGGCCACGGCCGAGGCGACCATCGCCATCTGCAGCGGGGTGACCGCGAGCTTGTCCTGCCCGATCGCCATGCGGCCGACGTCGATCTGGTCGCTGTTGGGGTCGAGCAGGTGCTGGCCCTTGAACTCGCCGGAGGCGCGGCGCTGGTCGGCCGGGTAGTCGAGCGGCGGCGCCGAGTAGAAGCCGAAGCGCTGCATGTACTTGGCCATGGTCGACCGGCCCACGCCGACGCCGACCTGGGCGAAGACGGTGTTGACCGAGTGCGTCAGCGCGTTGGTCAGGTCGATCGAGCCGAAGCTCTCGCCGCCGTCGTTGCGCAGCTCGACCCCGGAGATCTTCTTGGGCGAGGAGCCGTCGAGCACCGAGTTCGGGGTGAACTTCCCCGAGTCGATCCCGGCCACGGCGGTGACGACCTTGAACGTCGAGCCCGGGGCGTAGGCGGCCTGGGTGGCGCGGTTGAACAGCGACCCGCCGCCCTTGTCGAGGTTGTTCGGGTTGTAGGTCGGCGAGGCGGCCATGACCTTGACCGCGCCCGTGCGCGGGTCGAGCGCGACGACGGCGCCCTTGCGGCCGGCGAGCTGGTCGAAGGCGACCTTCTGGGCCCTGGGGTCGAGCGTCGTCCGGATCGCGTCGCCCTCCTTGCGCTTGCCGGAGAACTGGTCGACGAGGGAGTTGAGCGTGCCGTCCTGCCCGCTGAGCTGGTTGTTGCGCGCGCGCTCGAAGCCGACGAGCTGGCCGCGGGCCACGTTGGCGTAGCCGATCGGCTGGGCGAACAGGCCGGCCGTGGGATAGAAGCGCTTGAACGTCTTGCCCTGGGCCGGGACGCTGCGCGCCAGCGTCGTGCCGTCGGCGGCGGTGATGTTCCCGCGCTTGACCTCGAGCTCCTCGAGCAGCACGCGGCGGTTGAGCGTGTTCTCGCGCAGCGCGTCGGCCTGCCACACCGTCCAGCGCGACGTGAACACGATCAGCAGCGCGAACAGGATCACGATCACGCCGTAGACGCGGAGGATCGGCGCGTTCATCGCACGCCCCGCTCCCGGCGGGCGCGGTCGGAGACGAGCAGCAGCAGCGCGAGCAGCACGAAGTTCGCGAGGATCGACGAGCCGCCGTAGGAGACGAACGGCAGCGTCACGCCGGTCAGCGGGATCACGCGGGTGACGCCGCCGACGATCACGAAGACCTGCAGCGCGAAGACCGCCGACAGGCCGGTGGCCAGCAGCTTGGAGAACGAGTCGCGGGCGAGCATCGCCGTCTTCAGCCCGCGCTCGACGACGAGCAGCGCGGTCAGCAGCACGGCGCAGGCGCCGACGAGCCCGAGCTCCGACGTGATCACCGCGTAGATCAGGTCGGTCTGCGCCGCGGGCAGCAGGTGCGAGCCGTTGGGCAGGTTGAGCAGCGCCTGCCCGAACCCGCGGCCGAAGAGCCCCCCGTCGGCCTGGGCGAACACGCTCTGGGCCACCTGGTAGGAGCCGCCGATGGCGTTGTAGGTGTGCGGGTCGAAGGGGTGCAGCCAGGCGTCGACGCGGGACTGCACGTGGCCGACCATGTGGGTGACCAGCCACGCCCCGAAGCCGAACAGGGCCAGCCCGATCGCCACGAACGAGAACCGGCTCGTGGCCACGTAGAGGATCGCCAGGAAGGCGCCGAAGAACATCAGCGACGAGCCGAGGTCGCGGATGACGATCAGCATCAGCATCGCCGTGCCCCAGATCGCGAGCAGCGGGCCGAGGTGCTTGATCGGCGGCACCGACATCCCGAGCACCCGCCGCGAGCCCTGCACGAGCACCTGGCGCGTGTCGCGCAGGTAGGCGGCGAGGAAGATGACGATCCCGATCTTCGCGAACTCGGCCGGCTGGAAGGCGCCGAAGCCCGGCACGCGGATCCCGAGGTAGGCCCCGTTGGTCTGCGCGCCGATCCCCGGCACGCGCGGCAGCAACAGCAGCAGCAGCGAGCCCGCGGCGATCACGTAGCGGTACTGCTCGAGCTTGCGGTAGTCGCGGAAGGCGACGATCGTCGCGACGAAGAGGACCAGCCCGCCGACGAACCACTGCGCCTGCTGGCGGGCCAGGGTCTCGTCGATCCGGTAGATCATCACCAGCCCGAAGCAGGCGAGCACCGCGACGAGCGGGAACAGGTACGGGTCGGCGTCGGGCAGCATGATCCGCAGCACGACGTGGACGGCCAGGCACAGGCCGAGGAAGATCAGCCCGTAGGTCAGCGATCCCGAGGGGATCACGGCGTTGTTGGCGACCTTGCCGCTGTTGCTCTGCAGCAGGATCGCCGCGAAGCCGCCGGTGACCAGCAGCGACGCCGGGATCAGCGCGAGCAGCTCGCGGTTGCGGGCGCTCATCGCGAGACCTTGCCGAGCTCGAGCTGCTGGGCGTAGTCGAGCGCGTCGCTCTGCGAACGCAGCTTGTGGTCGAGCAGCGTCTCGCGGCGGGCGGCGGAGACGGAGACCGCGGGCACGCCCGTCACGTACACCTTCTGGTAGAGGGGCAAACCGCCGGGCAGGTCGTAGGGCAGCCCGCGGAAGACGGTGACCTGGCCGGAGTCGTTCGTGCCGAGGAAGAAGACCGCGCGCGTGGCGATCCAGGCGCCGACGACGAACGGCGACAGCAGCGCGATCACGAGGCCGGTGCGGCGGATGCGGCGCCAGGCGGTCGAGCGCTGGCGCGGCGCGCGCGTCTGCGCGTCGGCGGGCAGCGGGTGGGTGCGCGGCGGGATCGGACGCCGGCGCTCGGCCGTGGCCGGGCCGGCCGACGTGACGACGTCGTGGCGCTGGGTCGACTCGGCCATGGACGGCGCGGCCTCGCTGGTCACGGGCGCCGCGGCGGCGTCGCCGGGCTGCGGCTCGCCCTCCTCCACGCGGAAGAGGACCACCGTGATGTTGTCCTTGCCGCCCGCCGCGTTCGCGGCCTCGACGAGCTGGGCCGCGGCGTCGGGCAGGGCCGGGTTCTCGACGAGCAGGCGCTCGATCTCGTCCTCGCCGATCATCGAGGTCAGCCCGTCCGAGCACAGCAGGAACAGGTCCCCGTCGTGGCCGGCGACCGTGCTCGTCTCGACCTCGACGCCGTCCTCGGCGCCGAGCGCGCGGGTGATGATCGAACGCTGCGGGTGCGTCAGCGCCTCCTCCTCGGTCAGGCGTCCCTGATCGATCAACGCCTGGACGAGCGAATGGTCGCGCGTCAGGGGTTCGAGGACCGAGCCGCGCAGGCGGTAGGCGCGCGAGTCGCCGACGTGGGCGATCGTCACGTCGTCGCCGGCGACCATCGCCGCGGTGACCGTCGTGCCCATGCCCGCCCGGGTGCGGTCGGAGCGGGCGAGCTCGCGGATCCGGTCGTTGGCCGCGCGGGCGACCGCGGCCAGGCGCTCGGACGGCGAGCCCCCGTCGGGCAGGCCCTGCTGGAACTGCTCGACGACGGCGTGCGAGGCGACCTCGCCGGCCTGGGCGCCGCCCATGCCGTCAGCGACGGCGAAGACGGGCGGGGACACGAAGAACGCGTCCTCGTTGCCCTTCCGCTGCAGGCCGGGATCGGTGTGCTCGGCGTGCTCGGCGATCCGCAGGCTCATCGGGCGTAGGTGAACTCCGAGTCGCCGATGCGGATCTTGTCGCCGGGGTGCAGGGGCTGCGGGCCGTTGAGCGGCTCGCCGTTGAGGTAGGTGCCGTTGGTCGAGCCGAGGTCCTCGACGACCACGATGCTGCCCTCGCGGGAGATGCGGGCGTGGTTGGCCGACGCGAACGGGTCCTCGAGATGGATCTCGACGTTCCCCCGCCCGAGCGTCGCCCCGTCGCCCACGTCGTAGATCATGCCCGCTTCGTGCCCGGGCGCCCGCTCGACCACGAGATGCGGGTCGCCCTCGCCCTCCACGCCGAGGCCGGCGGAGGCCTGGTGCATGCCCGTGGCGTCGGCCGGCGGCGCGACCGGATCGGCGGCCAGCGCCTCGCGGCTGGTCTGGCGCAGGTCCTTGAGCCCCGAGCGCACCACCCAGAGCAGGAACAGGTAGAGCACCAACAGGAAGCCGAACTTCAGCGCGACCGAGACCGGATCGAGCATGCGCTACTCGACGTCGAACGTGACGCGGGTGGTCCCGAGCTCGATCTCGTCGCCCGGGGAGAGCACCTTGGGGCGGTCGACCGGCACGCCGTTGACCGAGACGCCGTTGGTCGAGCCGAGGTCGGTCAGCACCCAGCCGCCGCCGCGGGGGCGGATCTCGGCGTGGCGGCGCGAGACGTTCGCGTCGGAGAGCTGGATCTCGCACTCCCGCGAGCGCCCGAGCGTGGCGCCGGCCGATCCGATCGGCTTGCGCTGGCCCTCGACGGTCAGCGCGGCCGAGCTCTGGCGCGTGCGGGCGCGCTCCTCGAGCGGCTCGGACAGCCGCTCGGCGGCCGAGTAGACCATCGTGTGGCCGGAGTCGCCCTGCACCGCGCGGGGCTCCTGGCCGATCGGCTCCTCGGCGTGGACGAGCCGGGCCTGGATGCCGAACTCCCCGAGCTGCAGGCGCTCGTCGGTCTTGAACTCGATCACCGGCCGCGAGAGCAGCGAGAAGCGCTCGCCGCGGGCGTGCTCGAGCAGGTAGCCGGAGAGCTCGGTCTTCAGCGCGTCCTCGTAGTCGGCGAAGCGCTCGCGGTCGGGCGGGGAGAGCCAGACGGCGTACTCGTTGGGGACGTAGACGCGCGACAGCGAGGGCGAGCGGTGCTCGTCCATCTCGCGCGTCAGCTTGCGGGCGATCTCGACCGGGCGCACCTCGGAGCGGAAGGCACGTGAGAACGTGCCCTCGACGAGGCCGGCGATCTTGCTTTCGAGGTTCTTGAGCATGCTCATTCGGGGGATCCCGATGCTACGGGACCTAGGCCCGCGCGTCGGATCCTCGCCTCGCGGATCGAGGCGGCGATGAGAACGATCGTCGCCCCGACGGCGAGCCCGGCGACCGGCACCGGGTCATGCGGGAAGCACAGCACCTGGGCCCCGGCCAGTGCGCCGGTCCAGGCCAGGGTCGCGCCCAGGCGCCCGGCGGGCGACTCGGAGCGTACGACGAGCGGGGCCACCGCGGCGGCCGCCGCCCAGGCGGCGAGCACGGCCAGCGCCCCCGACTGCGCCGCGGCGGTCACCGTGGCGGCGATCGCGTCGTGCGGCGTGGCCCACCAGCGCGCCGGCGGATGGTCGTCGAGCACCGGGCCGGCCAGCACCCACCACCAGGCGCCCAGCGCGCCGAGCGCCGCGCGCCGCGGCACGGTGCGTCCGAGCGCGGCAAGCGCCGGGAACGCGGCGGCGAGATCGGCCGAGCCGAGCAGCGGCGCGAGCGCCGGATAGGACCACAGGCCGGGCGAGCGGGCGAGCAGGAGGGGCACGGGAGCGGCCGCCATGACCATGAGCAGGGCGGCGCCCGTGGCGTCCTGCCCCGCCGTCCAGCCCGCCGCGGCGAGCACGCAGGCCAGCCAGCCCGCGCGCGGGAGCACGAGCACGAGCGCGGCGGCGACGCCGACGATCAGGCCCGGGAGCGACGTCCGGCGTGCCCGGCGCGAGGAAGGCGCCGAGCGCGGCCAGGCCCGCGGCGCCGACCGTGGCCAGCAGGCGGGAGGGCAGCGAGGCCGTCGGGCCGATCCCGAGCTCGAGGCGCCCGGGGGCGACGAGGCCCGGCTCGTCGGAGAGCTCGGGCGTGGCCCGCCCGATCGCCCGGCGCAGGTCGGCCAGCGTGCCGCGGCGGGCGGGATCGGGGTCGGTGGCGCGGTCGATCGCCTCGCAGAGCTCGAGGGGGAGATCGCGGCGGCGGCGCGACAGCGCGGGCAGCCGGGTCCCGACCAGCCGGGCCGTCGCGGCCGGCGTCGCCGCGCGCAGCGGGTTCGTGCCCGCCCACGCCTCGTGCAGGACGAGCGCGAGCGCGTAGAGGTCGGCCGCCGGCGTGACCTTGTGCCCGTCGGCCTGCTCGGGGGCCATGTAGGCCAGCGTCCCGACGACGTCGCCGGTGTGGGTCAGCGCGTCGTCGTCGGCGATCAGCGCCACCCCGAAGTCCGTCAGCTTGGCCGGGGCGTCGCCCGGGCGACCGGCCTCGGGGATCAGCACGTTGGCCGGCTTGACGTCGCGATGGATGACGCCGTGGGAGTGGGCGTGGGCCAGCCCGTCGGCCAGCGCGACCCCGATCTGGGCGATGTCCCGGTCCGAGAGCGCCCCCTCGGCCAGGAGCGCGGCCAGCGGCGTGCCGCGGACGAGCTCGGAGACCAGCCAGGCGCCGTGCTCGTCGGTGTCGGCCTCGTAGAGCTGGACGATCGCCGGGTGCGAGAGGCGGGCCGCGGCCAGCGCCTCGCGCCAGCGCCGGCGCGGGCCGACGCGGTCCTCGGGCACGAGCTTGACCGCCACGTCGCGGTCCAGGCGCTCGTCGCGGGCCCACCACACCGTGCCGAAGCCGCCGGCGCCGATCTTCTCGAGCAGGGCGTAGCGCCCCAGCGCGCGATGGACGCCGGGACCGGCCACCCGCGTGGGCGCGACGGCGACGCCTCCGGCGGGCTCGGTGGCGTCCATAGGACGCGATTCGGCGCGGATGCGGGCCTTCCTCCCGCGCGCACGGGGGCTGCCAGCGAGCGCGACCGTGACGGCGCATGTCCGCCCGGAACGGCATACTGGCGGCGCCGGTCGTCTGCCCAAGGAGCCAGCGAACCCTTTTGTCGTTCTTCGAGGACGATCCCGCCGAGCCCCGTCGCCGTTCACCGCGACCGGGCCCCCGCACCCCTTCGGGCGGCGGCGGACGTCGAACACCTCCCACCGATCAACAGGCCGTCCGACGCCGCCAGGCCGTCGCCCTCGGCGTGGGCGCGCTCGTGCTCATCCTGCTCGTGCTCGGGGTCAAGTCCTGCTCGGACTCGGCCAAGAAGCGGGGCCTGCGCGACTACAACCGCTCGATCTCGGCGCTCGTGCAGAAGTCCGACGCCGACGTCTCGGCGCCGCTGTTCCGCCTGCTCAACAACGCCGGCAGCGGCAGCCCCGGCCGCTCGGTCGAGCTGCAGAACCAGGTCAACAACCTCAAGGTCGAGGCCGAGGACGAGCTCAAGCGCGCCGAGGCCCTCGACGTTCCCAGCGAGGCGGTCGACGCCCAGCGCCAGGCGCTGCTTGACCCTCGAGCTGCGCCGCAACGGCGTCTCGCGGATCGCCGAGCTGCTCCAGCCCGCGCTCGGCGGCACCGACGGCGGCCAGGCGACGCAGCGGATCGCCGGGCAGATGCGGAACTTCGACGCCTCCGACGTGATCTGGTCGCAGTTCGCCCAGCCGCTGATCACCCAGGCGCTGCGCGGCGCGGGGATCACCGTCGGCACCGGCGGCGAGACGGTGGCCAACTCGGCCTTCCTCAAGGACATCGGCTGGCTGGACCCGAGCTTCGTCTCCGACAAGCTCTCGGGCAGCGGCGCGAGCGACAAGACCGCGGCGCCGGGCACCCACGGCCACGGCGTGGTCTCCACGTCGGCGGGCAACACGACGCTCAACACGGCCGGCGTCAACCGGATCCCGGCCTCGCCGGCGCCCGTCTTCCAGGTCAAGATCCAGAACCAGGGCGAGAACAACGAGAGCAACGTCAAGGTCCAGCTGCGGCTCTCGGGCTCCGGCGCGCCGATCACCGCCAGCAAGACGATCTCGTCGACCACGGCCGGCCAGGAGGCCACCGCCTCGATCCCGCTGCCCAAGACGCCGCCCAAGGGCAGCGTGCTCTCGCTGACGGTGACCGTGGTGAAGGTCGCCGGCGAGCAGAAGACCGACAACAACAAGCAGACCTACCAGGTCCTCTTCACGAGCTGAGCCTCGTCGCTGGTCGGAGCCATATCCTGGCCGCCGTGGACGGGCTGACCGACACCACCGGGATCGTCGCGCTGGCCGCGGCGGGCGTCGCGGCGCTCGCGCTCGTGCTCGCGCTCATCCTCGCCGTCAAGCTGCGGCGCCTGCGGGCGGCCCAGCGCGACGTGCTCGGCGACCAGGGCCGCGACCTCGTCGCCCACGCCGCCGAGCTGCAGCGCGAGTTCGGGGCGCTGAACGTCTACGTCGAGGACGCGCTCGAGCGCCTGCACGGGCGGATGGACACGGCCGAGGGCCGGCTCGATCGCGCGATCGCCTACCGCGCGCTGGTCCGCTACGACGCCTACGGCGAGATGTCCGGCCAGCAGTCGACGACGATCGCCCTGCTCGACGAGCACCGCTCGGGCGTCGTGCTCTCCTCGATCCACCATCGCGACCAGGCGCGGCTCTACACCAAGCAGGTCGAGAACGGCCAGGCCGAGCACGAGCTCTCGCCCGAGGAGGCCGAGGCGATCCGCGTCGCGCTCGGCGGGGCGACCGGCGCCTGAGCGCCCGGCCCATGCGCGTCGGCTACCTCGGACCGGCGGGCACGTTCTCCGACGAGGCGGCGAGCAGCGCCGTCGACGCCGAGCGTCACGAGCTCGTCCCCTGCGCGACGATCCACGAGGTCGTCATGGGCGTGCAGCGCCGCGAGCTCGACCGCGGCCTGGTCCCGCTCGAGAACGCGCTGGCCGGGTCGGTCGCGGCGACCCTCGACGCGCTGGTCATCGACGCCGAGGACGTCTCGCTCGTCGGCGAGATCGTCCTGCCCGTCGTCCACTGCCTGATCGCCGCCGAGGACCGGCCGCTCGCCGACATCCGCCTCGTCGCCTCGCATCCGCACGCCACCGAGCAGTGCGTGCGCTTCCTGCGCGATCGCCTGCCCGAGGCGCAGGTCATGGCCGTCAGCTCGACGGCCGAGGCGGTCCGCCTCGTCGCCGAGGGCGCCGGCCCCGACGCGGCGATCGGGACGCGGCCGGCGGCCGAGCGCTACGGCGCGACGATCCTCGCCGAGGGCATCGAGGACGTGCCCGGCAACGAGACGCGCTTCGTCTGGCTGGCCCCGCGCGACACGGTCGCGCGCACCGGCGACGGCCCCGAGCGCGACGAGGGCGAGCGCTGGACGACGGCGCTCGTGTTCTGGGGGACCGGCGACGAGACCCCGGGCTGGCTCGTGCGCTGCCTGTCGGAGTTCGCCTTCCGCGGGGTCAACCTGACCCGCATCGAGTCGCGCCCGCGCAAGCAGGGACTCGGTCACTACGCGTTCTTCATCGACCTCGACGGAGCGTCCGGCGACGACCCCGTCCGACGAGGCCGTCGCCGGCCTCGAGCGGCAGGCCGAGCGCGTGCGCGTGCTCGGCACCTGGCCCTCTGGTTGACGCCTGAACGGCGGATAGACTGCCGCGCGGGATGGCCCTCGTCGTCTCCGGACCAACCGGGTCCGCGTCGTCACCGGGACACGGGCGGCGCGGGCGAAGCGCGGGCAGGGTCCTGGTGCTCAACGCCACCTACGAGCCCATCAACGTCTGCACGGTCCGGCGCGCGGTCGTCCTGCTGCTCAAGGAGAAGGCCGAGATGCTCGAGCAGTGGAGCGAGGCGCTCCACTCCGGCTCGACGACCGTGGCCCGTCCCGCGGTCATCCGCCTGGTCTCCTACGTGCGCATCCCGCGCGACACGCACCGGCGCAAGATCACCCGCCGCGCGGTCTTCGCCCGCGACGGCTGGACCTGCCAGTACTGCGGCTCGCGCGGCCAGCTGACGGTCGACCACGTCGTGCCGCGCTCGCGCGGCGGCGGCTCGAGCTGGGACAACATCGTCGCCTCCTGCGCGCCGTGCAACCGCCGCAAGGGCGACCTCTCGCTGCGCCGCGCCGGCATGACGCTGCGCTGCCCGCCGCGCCCGCCCGGCCCCCAGATCTTCATCCAGGTCGCCAGCCCGACGATCCCGACGACCTGGCAGCAGTACCTCCCGCAGCAGCAGCACCGCGCCGCCTGACGCCGCTTAACGCAGAAGGGCGCCGCCCGTCGGCGACGCCCTTCGCGTAGCTACCTGAAATCGAGAACGGCTTGCGCGCGCTACCGGCGGGACGAATCCCGGGACCGCTCTCGACGGTGCCTGGGGTGGACTCCACTAGGTGGAGGTAACCCGGCTACCTAGGGCCCAGACACCTCCAGGGTCCCACAAGTACTGTCGTCGATACGGACCACCTCCTTTCTCTGGTATCGCGAAAGATACCGAAGGCGAGGACGGAACCGGAGCCCGCTCAGACCTCGTCCGGATCCTCTGGCGCGGAGCCGTTCGGGTCGACGTCCGCGTCGACGTCCGGGGCGCCGTTCTCCGTCGAGGTCGACGGTCACGCCCGAGCCGGGGTCCTCGGTCGACTCGGCCACCGGCGCACCGGTCGGGGACTCCGTCTCGACGACGAGCGCGATGGCGCTCACCTGGTCGCCGTCGTCGCGGATGTTCATCACCCGCACGCCCTGCGAGGCGCGGCCGTACTGGTTGATGCCCTTGACGCTCGTGCGCTGGACCATCCCGGACTGGGAGATGAACACGAGCTCCTGGTGCTCGCGCACGACCAGCGCGCCGGCCAGGCCGCCGCGCTTCTCCCCGAGCGTGATCGTCTTGACGCCCATCGTCCCGCGGCCCTTGATCGGGTACTGGGAGATCGACGTGCGCTTGCCGTAGCCGTTCTCGGTCACGACGAGCAGCTCGGCGTCCTCGCGGGCGACGTCCATCGCCAGCACGCAGTTGCCCTTCTGGGCGACGTTCATGCCGCGCACGCCGCTCGTCGAGCGCCCGGTCGCGCGGACCGCGGACTCCTCGAAGCGCACGGCCTTGCCCGAGCGGGAGACCATGATCACCGTGTCGTCGCCGGTCGTCCGCCGCACGGCGACGAGCTCGTCGTCGTCGCGGATGTTGATGGCGATGATCCCGTCGGCCTTGATCGGCGTGTTGTAGGCCAGGAACTCGGTCTTCTTGATCACGCCCTGGCGCGTGGCGAAGACGAGGTACTTGCCCTCGGTGAAGTCGCGGGTGGAGAGCACGGACTGCACGCGCTCGCCCTCGCGCAGCGGCAGCAGGTTGACGAGCGCGCGGCCCTTCGCCGTGCGCGAGGCCTCGGGCAGCTCGTAGACCTTGAGCCGGTAGATCTTCCCGCGGTTGGTGAAGAACAGCAGGTAGTCGTGGGTCGAGGTCACGAAGAGGTGCTCGATGTAGTCCTCGTCCTTCATCGACATCCCGGTGACGCCGACCCCGCCGCGGCGCTGCTGGCGGTAGGTGGCCAGCGGCAGCGACTTGATGTAGCCGGACTTCGTGATCGCGATGACCATCTGCTGGTCGGCGATCAGGTCCTCGATGTCGATCTCGTCCTCGGAGAACGTGATCTCGGTGCGGCGCTCCTCGCCGTAGGCCTCGGCGATCTCGCGCAGCTCGTCGCGGATCAGGTCGAGGACCTTGGCCTCGTCGCCGAGGATCTCGCGCAGCTCGGCGATCCGCTCGGAGAGGTCGGCGTGCTCCGACTTGATCTTGTCGGTCTCGAGCGCGGTCAGGCGGCGCAGGGTCAGGGCGAGGATCGCCTCGGCCTGGATCTCGGTCAGCTCGAAGCGCTCGACCAGGCCGGTGCGCGCGGCCTCGGAGTCGGGCGAGGAGCGGATCAGCTCGATGACCTCGTCGAGGTTGTCGAGCGCGATCAGCAGGCCGTCGAGGACGTGGAGGCGGGCCTCCTTCTGGCGCAGCTCGAACTTGAGCCGGCGCACGACGACGTCGCGCTGGTGGTCGACGTAGGCGCCGAGGATCTCGCGCAGCCCGAGCGTCTTCGGGACGCCGTCGACGAGCGCGACCATGTTGACGCCGAACGTCGTCTGCATCGGCGTGTGCTTGAAGAGCTTGTTGAGGACGACCTTGGGCAGGGCGTCGCGCTTGAGGTGGATGACGATGCGCATCCCCTCGTCGCTCGAGTTGTCCTCGATGTCGACGACCTCGGGGATGACCTTGTCCTTGGCCAGCTCGGCGATGCGGGCGATGACGCCGGTCGGGCCGCCCTTCTTGACCTGGTAGGGCAGCTCGGTGACGACGATGGCCTCGCGGCTGCCGCGCAGCTGCTCGGTGTGGGCGCGCGCCTGGACGCGCACGCGGCCGCGGCCCGAGCGGTAGGCGTCGCGGATGCCCGACATGCCGAGGATCACGCCGGCGGTCGGGAAGTCCGGGCCCTTCATGTGCTGCATGAGCGCCTCGACCTCGATGGCCGGGTCGTCCATGTAGGCGATCGTCGCGTCGATCGTCTCGCGCAGGTTGTGCGGCGGGATGTTCGTCGCCATGCCGACCGCGATGCCGGAGGCGCCGTTGACGAGCAGGTTGGGGAAGCGCGCGGGCAGGACCGACGGCTCGTTGGTCGAGCCGTCGTAGTTCTGCTGGAAGTCGACCGTGTCCTGGTCGAGGTCGCGCAGCATCTCGGTGGCGATGCGCGAGAGGCGGCACTCGGTGTACCGCATGGCCGCCGGCGGGTCGTCGTCGATCGAGCCGAAGTTGCCCTGGGGGTCGACGAGCATGTGCCGCATCGAGAACTCCTGGCCCATCCGCACGAGCGTGTCGTAGATGGCGGAGTCGCCGTGCGGGTGGTAGTTGCCCATCACCTCGCCGGTGACCTTGGCGCACTTGACGTAGCGCCGGTTGGGCTGCAGGCCCATCTCGTTCATGCCGTAGAGCACGCGGCGGTGCACCGGCTTGAGGCCGTCGCGGACGTCGGGCAGCGCCCGGCCGACGATCACGCTCATGGCGTAGTCGAGATACGACGTGCGCATCTCCTGCTCGAGCTCGCGGAGCTCGATTCGCTCTGGGGTGATGCTCATCGCGTCGCCTCCCTCCTAGACGTCCAGGTTGGCGACGTCGCGCGCGTTGCTCTCGATGAACTCGCGGCGCGGCTCGACCTTGTCGCCCATCAACATCGTGAAGACGCGCTCGGCCTGCGAGGCGTCGTCCATCGTCACCTGCACGAGCGTGCGGGACTCCGGATCCATCGTCGTCTCCTTGAGCTGCGAGGCGTTCATCTCGCCCAGGCCCTTGAAGCGCTGCAGCTGCACGCCCTTGCCGGCGAGCTGGATCACGCAGCGCCGGAGCTCCTCGAACGAGTTGGCCTCGGCCGTGCTGTCGGCGAGGCCGAGCGTGAACGGCGGCGTGCCGGCGAGCTGGATCAGCTGGCCGTGCACGCGCACGAGCTGCTGGTAGTCGGGCTCGGCGAGGATCTTCCGCGGGATGCGGTGCAGGCGGGCGTGGCCCGTCTTGCGCTCGATCGCGCGCACCATGATGTCCACCGGGTCGCCGTCCTGGATCGAGGTCGACCAGGGCTCGGACTCCGGGGAGTCGGTGGACAGCAGCTTGTCCAGCGCCGCCTCGTCGACGATGCCCTCGTCGAGGATCATCGACTCCTCGAGGAAGACGACGAGCTCGTGGCCGTAGGCGGCGCGCAGCGCCGAGCCCCAGCCCTCGTACTGCTTGAGCAGCCGGTTGAACTTCTGCCAGCGCGCCTCGGTGAGCTTGAAGGCGTGGTCGTCGCGGTCGGCGATCTCGAGCTTCTCGTACTTGTCCTGGAGCAGGATCTGCTCGAGCTCGGACTCCTTCTCGATGTAGCGCGCGTTCTTGCCCCACGTCATGCGGTAGAGCGGCGGCTTGGCGATGTAGATGTGGCCGCGCTCGATCAGCTCCTGCATCTCGCGGAAGAGCAGGGTCAGCGCGAGCGTGCGGATGTGGGCGCCGTCGACGTCGGCGTCCGTCATCAGGACGATCTTGTGGTAGCGCAGCTTGTCGACGTCGAACTCCTCGCGGATGCCCGTGCCGATCGCGGTGATGAGCGCCTGGATCTCCTCGTTCTTGAGGACCTTGTCGATGCGCGCCTTCTCGACGTTGAGGATCTTCCCGCGCAGCGGCAGGACGGCCTGGGTCGAGCGGTTGCGGCCCTGCTTGGCCGGGCCGCCGGCGGAGTCGCCCTCGACGATGAACAGCTCGGCGAGCGCCGGGTCCTTGACCGAGCAGTCGGCGAGCTTGCCGGGCAGCGCGGAGGAGTTCAGCGCGGTCTTCCGGGACAGATCGCGCGCCTTGCGCGCGGCCTCGCGGGCCCGGGAGGCGTCGACGGCCTTGCGGACGATCCGGTTGGCGTCGGTCGGGTTCTCCTCGAGCCACTCGGCCAGGCCGGAGTTGACGACGTTCTGGACGAAGCCGGCCATGCCCGGGTTGCCGAGCTTGGTCTTCGTCTGGCCCTCGAACTGCGGGTCGGCGAGCTTGGCCGAGACGACGGCCGTCAGGCCCTCGCGGATGTCCTCGCCCTGCAGCCCGGCGTCCTTCTCCTTGAGCAGCCCCTGCTTGCGGGCGTAGGAGTTGATCTGGCCGGTCAGCGCCGAGCGGAAGCCCGAGAGGTGCGCGCCGCCCTCGTGGGTGTTGATGTTGTTGGCGAACGAGAAGACCGACTCGGCGAACGAGTCCTGCGACCACTGCATGGCCACCTCGACGGCGCCCTGCTTGTCGTCCTCGCCCTCGAGGAAGACGACCTTGCGGTGCAGGGGGGTCTTGTTCTCGTTGAGGTAGAGGACGAAGTCCTCGATGCCGCCCTCGTAGTGGAACTCGGCCGACCGGCCCTCGGCACGCTCGTCCTTGATCTTGATGTGCAGGTCGCGCGTCAGGAAGGCCGTCTCGCGCAGGCGCCCCTCGACCGTCGCCCAGTCGTAGTCGACCGTCTCGAAGATCTCGTCATCGGGCATGAACGTGATGCTCGTGCCCGTCTCCTTGGTCGCCGCGCCCTTCTCGAGCGTGCCCTGGGGGGCGCCGCGCTCGTAGGTCTGCGACCAGGTGTAGCCGTCGCGGCGGATCTCGATCTTCAGCCACTCCGACAGGGCGTTGACGACGGAGACGCCGACGCCGTGCAGTCCACCGGAGACCTTGTAGCCGCCGCCGTCGCCGAACTTGCCGCCGGCGTGCAGGACGGTCAGGACGACCTCGACCGCCGGCTTCTGCTCCTTCTCCATCGTCGCGACGGGGATGCCGCGGCCGTTGTCGACGACCGTGACGGAGTTGTCGGGATGGATCGTGACGTCGACCGCCGTCGCGTGGCCCGCGAGCGCCTCGTCGACCGAGTTGTCGACGACCTCCCACACCAGGTGGTGCAGGCCGCGCTCTCCTGTCGAGCCGATGTACATGCCGGGGCGCTTGCGGACTGCTTCGAGGCCCTCGAGGACGGTGATGTCCTGGGCGTCGTAGCCATCCCGCGGGCGGCCGTCGGCGGCGCTGTTGTCCTTCGCCACGGAGCCTCCGTCGGATGGTGCGGCGCTCCGGTCACGCGCGCTGGCGCGGCCTGCCGGAACGTCGTGCTTGTAGATACATAAGGATAGCAACGTCGGGGGTCGGAACCCGTCTCGAAGCTGTGGAGAAAGTGCTGCAAATCTACGCTTTCTTACCCCGCGCCGCGGTGGGTTTGAGGCGGGTCACGACCCCGGCCCCCAACACGTCGTTCAACGCGGCCACGAAACCGGGTCCGAGGAGGTCGAGCTCCTGGGCCCAGACGGCCGACTCGCAGGTCACCGTGACCACCCCGCCGCGCTCGCCCGAGGGCTGCGCGGCGCGCGCCACGGCGTCGCCGACGACCGTCGGCCAGGCCCGCTGCACGTCGGCCAGCGTCGAGCGCGGCTGCCACGCCTCGACGAGCGGCGCGAGGCCGGCGGAGAGCGGCCGCGGCTCGCGGCGCCTCACGCCGCCACCGCCTCGGGCCCGGCCGGGAGCACCCGGCCGTCGGCGACGCGCAGACGGCGCACATCGCGGCCATCGGCACCGGGGACGTGGCCCAGGTCGGTCGTGGTCACGAGCGCCTGCCCGTCACCGGTGACCGCGGCCACGAGGCGCTCGCGGCGCTCGGCGTCGAGCTCGGACATGACGTCGTCGAGCAGCAGGAGCGGCGGGTGGCCGCGCAGCGCGCCGATCGCCTCGCGCTCGGCCAGCAGCAGCGCGAGCAGCGCCAGGCGCTGCTGGCCCTGCGAGCCGTAGGTGCGCAGCTCGCGGCCCTCGCGGCGCAGCACGAGCTCGTCGCGGTGCGGCCCGTGGCCGCTGAACCCGCGCTCGAGGTCGGAGTGGCGGCGCTCGGCCAGCTCGGCCACGAGCTCGGCCACGGTGGCCGCCTTGGAGCGCGGCCGGTAGGCGACGTCGACCTCGCCGGTCAGGCCGAGGTCGCCGGCGTGGGCGGCGAAGGGCGCCTGCAGCGTCTCGGCCGCCTCGCGGCGGTCGGCCATCAGCGCCAGGCCGCGGTCGGCGAGCTGCGCGTCCCAGGTGTCGAGCGAGCCCTCGGACGCCGCGCCGGCCCGGATGCGGCCGAGCAGGGCGTTGCGCTGGGCCAGCACCTGGGCGTAGGAGCGCCGCGTGACGACGCGCGAGGGCCACAGCGCGGCGACGACCTGGTCGAGGTGCGCGCGCCGGACCTGCGGCGTGCCCTTGACGAGCTCGAGCCGGTCGGGGAGGAACACGGCGACGAGCGGACGGGCCGGCGAGTCGGCGAGCTTGTCGACCGCCGCGCCGTCGACCTGGAGGTGCTTCGGCTCGCCCGGGGTGAACCCGACGGCGAGCACGTGGGCGCCGGCCTCGTCCTCGGTCTCGACCTCGACTCGAGCCGGACCCCCGCCGAAGGCGACGAGCTCGCGCTCGTTCCCCGTCCGGCACGAGCGCCCGGTGCAGCCGAAGTACAGCGCTTCCAGGAGGTTCGTCTTGCCCGCGCCGTTGTCGCCGGCGACGACGGTCAGCCCGGGCCCGAGCTCGAGCTCCTCCTTGGCGTAGGAGCGGAAGTCGCGCAGGCGGCAGCGGACGACGCGCACGCCAACGCTCAACTACACGTTGAGCCTGATGGGCATCACGAGGTAGACGAACCCGTCGCCGTCCGCGGACTCGACGAGCCCGGGCCGCAGCGGCGAGATCAGCTTGAGCACGAGCTCGTCGCCCTCGACGCCTTCGAGGCCGTCGCGGAGGAAGTCCGGGTTGAAGCCGATCTCGAACGGCTCGCCCTGGAACGGGACGGGCAGCGCCTCGCTGGCCTCGCCGACGTCCGGGGTCTGCGCCGAGACGGTCAGCTCCCCGGGCGCGAAGGCCAGGCGCAGCGGCACGTTCTTCTGGGCCAGGAGCGAGATGCGCCGCACGACGTCGACGAGCTCGCTCGACCCGAGCGTGAGCTCGTGCTCGTAGGTGTCGGGCAGGAGCTGGCGGTAGTTGGGGAACTGGCCCTCGATCAACCGCGACGAGAGCACGGTGCCGCCGACCTGGAAGACGATCTGGTTCTGGCGCACGCCGATCGTGACCGTCTCGATGTTCTCGCCGGACTGCACGATCCGCCCGAGCTCGCCGAGCGCGCGCGCCGGCACGTTGGCCTCGAACGAGCCGGAGAGCGGCGTCTCGAGCCGGGTCTCCTTGACCGACAGGCGGTAGGAGTCGGTCGCGACCATCCGCAGCTGCGGGCCCTCGGCGGTGACGAGGATGCCGGTGAGCACCGGCCGCGTCTCGTCCCGCGAGGCCGAGCGGGCGACCCGGGCGATCGTCGTCACGAACGCGTCGGCCGGGACGGTCACCTCGGTGTCGCCGCCCGGCTCGGGCAGCGGCGGGAAGTCCTCGGTGCGCAGGGTGCGGATGTGGAACGTGGCGGCGCCGGAGCGCAGCTCGACGTCCTGCTCGGCCGCGCGCAGCTCGAGGGTCACGTCATCGGCCGGGAGCGCGCGGACGACGTCGAGCAGCAGCCGGGCCGGCAGGACGGTCACGCCGTCCTGCTCGATCTCGGCGGCCAGCGGGACGCGCAGCGAGACCTCCATGTCGGTGCCGCGCAACTCGGCGGCGCCGTCGGCGGCCTGGAGCTGGACGCCGGAGAGCGCCTGGATGGCCGAGCGGGTCGACGCGACGCGGGCAACCGTCGACAGCGTCGCGAACAGCTCGTCCCGGGAGCACGACAACTTCATGCCGGACACCCGTCAAGAGAGAGAAGAGATAGAGAAGTCATAGGGGCTGTGGAGATGTGGACAACGGCGCAAACAGCCGGAGAGAGCAGGCGAGATGGCCGACAGGGCAACTGGTGGAGTCTGTCAAGGGCGGCGGACCGCATCAGGCGGACCGCAGACGTTCGGTCAGGGAGTTGACAGCCTGGAGCGCGTCGGGATCCTCGGACATGCGCTCCGAGGCACGGCGGCAGGCATGGATCACGGTGGCGTGGTTGCGGTCGAATTCACGGCCGATCGCGGGAAGGCTGGCGTCGGTCAGCTCGCGCGACAAGTACATCGCGAGCTGGCGCGGCCAGGCGACGCGGGCCGAGCGCGTGGGCGAGCGGAGCTCGTCGACGGTCAGGCCGAAGTTCTCGCAGACCGCGGCCTGGACGTCGGCGACCGAGCGCGGACCGGTGGGCCGGCGATCGGGATAGAGGCCGGCGAGGACCTCGTCCACGAGCGCGCCGTCGATCGGGCGCCGGCGCAGCGAGTGGTAGGCGACGACGCGGATGAAGGCGCCCTGCAGGGCCCGGATGCTCTCGGGGATCGCCGCCGCGATGCGCTCGAGCGGGGACTCGTCGACGAGCTCGACCTCGTCGGTGCGGGCGCGCTTGCGCAGGAAGGTCATGCGGGTGGAGTGGTCCGGCTGGCCGACGTCGGCCACGAGGCCGGACTCGAAGCGCGCTCGCAGGCGCTCCTCGAGCTCGAGGATGTCGCGCGGCATGCGGTCGGACGTCAGCACGAGCTGGGCGCCGGACTCGAAGACGTGGTTGAAGGTGTGGAAGAACTCCTCGACGGTGCGCGTCTTGCGCTCGAGGAACTGGACGTCGTCGACGAGCAGCAGGTCGACGTCGCGGTAGCGGGCCTTGAAGGGCTCGACCGCCTTCAGGTGGACCGCGCGGACGAACTCGTTGGTGAAGGTCTCGGCCGTGGCGTAGCGGACGCGCACGGCCGGGTCGTTGACCGCGAGGTAGTTGCCGATCGCGTGGAGCAGGTGGGTCTTGCCCACGCCCGGCGGGCCCGCAGATGAACAGCGGGTTGTAGGCCTGGCCCGGCAGCTCGGCCACGGCCAGCGCGGCGGCGTGGGCCATGCGGTTGGTGTCGCCGAGGATGAACTGCTCGAAGGTGTAGCGAGGGTTGAACGGCTCGGCCGGCGCCAGCGCCGGGGCGGTCGCCGGGACCGGCGGGGGCTGGCGCGCGACGGACGGACGCGACGCCTTCCTCGAGGTTGACGATGTCGACCTCGGTGGTGGCGCCGAGCACGCGCCGGGTGCAGGCGCGCAGGGTCGCGCCGTGGCGCTCGGCGACCCACGTGCGCAGGCTCGCGGGCGCGCCGACGACGAGGCGGTCGTCGGACACGGACAGCAGCTCGAGCGGCTCGAGCCAGAGCTGGTAGGTCGTCTCGGGCACCACCCGCCGCAGCTCGCCGCGGATCCGGGTCCAGGTCTCCTCCGGATGGGCGGGCACGTCGCCGACGTATACCAGCGCCCGCCGCGCCGCTGGGCCGGTTGTCGGAGCCGCGCCCGCAAAGCGCGGCCAAAACGATCGCGACGGCTCCTATACTCGCCTCCGGACATGAAGCGCACCTACCAGCCCAAGAAGCGCAAGCGGGCCCGCACACACGGGTTCCGCGCCCGCATGTCCACTCGCGGCGGCCGCGAGATCATCCGGCGCCGCCGCGCCAAGGGCCGCAAGCGCCTCACCGTCTGAGGACGTCGTGAGCACGCCGCCGAGCGCCGGACGTCCACGCCGTGGCCGCCTCTCCCGCTCGGCCGACTTCGACCGCGTCTACCGCAACGGCCGCTCGCACGGCGGCCGAGCGCTCGTGCTCCACTCCTTCCCGCGCGGGGACGAGGAGCCGACCCGGCTCGGCCTCTCGGTCTCCCGGAAGGTGGGCGGCGCCGTCGAGCGCAACCGCGTCAAGCGGCTGATCCGCGAGGCCTACGCCGCGCAGGAGGAGCGCGCCGCGATGCCGCCGGGCTTCGACCTCGTCGTCGTCGCGCGTCCCGACGCCCTGGCGCTGGCCGAGCGGGACGGCGCCGACGGCGTGGCGGCCGCGCTGGCCGAGCTGCTCGACAAGGCGGGCCTGCGATGACCTCGGCGGCGGCGCGACCGCCCGGCCCGCTGGCACGCGGCGGCGCGCAACGTGGTCCGCGCGCCGATCGAGTTCTGGTCGCGCTTCATTTCTCCCGGGCCTGCCGCCGCGCTGCCGTTACGAACCGAGCTGTTCGCGGTATGCCTCGGAGGCGATCGGAGAGTTCGGCATACTGCGGGGGCTGGTCCTCGCCGGGTGGCGGCTGCTCCGCTGCAACCCATGGAGTCACGGGGGCCTCGATCCGGTCCACCAGCAGACTCTCTTCCGAACCCGCGCCTGAACCCGCCATGACGCTCCCTCTCGCCAACATCCTGCAGCCGCTCATCACGGTCCTGCACTCGATCCTCGTGTTCTTCCACGACAACGTGGGAGTCAGCTGGGGCATGGCGATCATCTGCCTGACCCTGGTCATCCGGATCGCGCTGCTGCCGTTGACGCTCAAGCAGTCGCGCTCGCTGCGCCAGCTCCAGCTCCTTCAGCCCGACATCAAGGAGCTCCAGGCCAAGTACAAGGACGACAAGCAGCGCCTGAACCAGGAGATGATGAAGTTCTACCAGGAGCACAAGGTCAACCCCTTGGCCTCCTGCCTGCCGCTCGCGCTGCAGCTGCCGTTCTTCATCTCGCTCTTCTACATGCTGCGGCACGACCTGCTGCACGACATCTGCCCGGTGGTCGCCGCGACCGGCGCCAAGCACTGCGGCGACGTCCCGGCCGCGGGCTTCCTCTTCATCCCCGACCTGACGGCCCCGGCCACCGGAGCCGTGCTCGTCGTGCTGCTGATCCTCTACATCGGCACGCAGCTCGTCTCGAGCCTCATCACCATGGTCGGCGCCGACAAGACGCAGCGCAACATCATGCTCGCGCTGCCGATCGTGTTCGCGACCTTCGTGATCACCTTCCCGGCCGGCCTCGTCGTCTACTGGATCACGACCAACGCCTGGACGATCGTGCAGCAGTGGATCGTCAAGCGCCACGTGGGCCCGCGCGTCGTCGCCGACATGGACAAACGCAAGGCCGACAACGCCGCGGCGGCCGCCGCGGCCGGCACCCCGGCCGTTGCCGCTGCCGCGCCCGCCGGCGGAGGCGGAGCCACGGTCAAGGCCGAGCCCGCCACCAACGGGAGCTCCGGCGCCGCGCCGCCGCCCCCGCCGCGCCGCCGCAAGAAGCGCTCGGGCCGCCGCCGCTGATGTCCGAATCCGCCGACCGCGTGCGCGCGCTCGTGGAGCACGTGCTGGAGGCGCTCGAGCTGGAGGGGAACGTCGAGCTCGCCGAGGACGACGAGTCGATCCGCGCGACCGTCGAGGGCGAGGAGCTCGGCCTGCTGATCGGCCGCCACGGCCAGACGATCGACGCCGTGCAGCACCTCGCCTACCGCGCCGCGGTCGTCGGCGACGTCCGCAAGCGCGTGACGATCGACGCCTCCGGGTACCGCGAGCGCCGCGGCGCCCTGCTGCGCCACGACGCCGACGAGGCCGCCGCCGACGCGTTGCGGCTCGGCCGCCCCGTGCGCCTCGAGGCGATGGGCGCGATCGAGCGCCGGCTCGTGCACGAGCACCTGCGCGACCGCGGCGACGTCGAGACGTACTCCGAAGGCGACGAGCCCGACCGGCACCTCGTCGTCGCCCCGCTCTCCGCGTAGGGCGTTTCACATGAAACCCTCTGGCAGGGTGAAACGGTGGGTCTCGGTGTTCCACGTGAAACGCCTCGAGGCCCTGGCCGCCGAGCACGGACTGCCGGAGGGGGCCGTCGCGCGCCTGGCCGCGCTGCTCGACCTCCTCGCCGCCGATCCGCACGCGCCCACGCCGGTGCGCGATCCGGCCGAGGCGGTCGACGTCCACGTGGCCGACTCGCTCTCGGGCCTCGCGCTCGCGCCCGTCCGGGAGGCGACCCGTGTCGCCGACCTGGGCTCGGGCGCGGGGTTCCCCGGCCTGGTGCTCGCGATCGCCCGCCCCGCCGCCCAGGTCACCCTCGTCGAGAGCGGCGGGCGCAAGGCCGGCTTCGCTCGTCGCGCGGCCGTCGAGCTCGGGTTGACCGGCGTCGACGTCGTCGCCGAGCGCGCCGAGTCCTGGGGCGCCGGCCGCGGGGCCTGCGACCTCGTCACCGCCCGCGCGCTCGCCGTCGCTTCCCGTGCTCGCCGAATACGCCGCGCCGCTGCTGGCCGAGGGCGGGCACCTCGTGGCCTGGAAGGGCGCGCGCGATCCCGAGGAGGAGGCCGCCGGCGCCGCCGCGGCGGCCGAGCTCGGGCTCGAGCCGCTCGAGCCCGTCGCCGTGCGGCCCTTCCCGGCGGCACGCCATCGCCACCTGCACGCCTTCCGCAAGATCGCGCCCACGCCCGCGCGCTTCCCGCGCCGGCCGGGCATGGCGACGAAACGCCCGCTCGGTGCGGGTTCTTCGCCGCGGATCCGTCCGGACGCCGAGTAGTTTCAGCGGGGTGAGCCCCGTCTTCGCGATCGCCAACCAGAAGGGCGGCGTCGGCAAGACGACGACGGCGGTCAACCTCGCCGCCTGCGTGGCCGAGGCGGGCTTCTCGACGCTGCTCGTCGACGCCGATCCCCAGTGCAACGCGACCGTCGGCCTCGGCCTCGGACGCGACCTCGAGCCGAACCTCTACGACGTGCTGGCCGACGGCGTTCGCGCCGAGGAAGCGGTCGTCGACGGGCCGGTCGGCGGCCTGCGGGTCCTGCCCGCCCACCCGGACCTCGCCGGCGCCTCGGTCGAGCTCCCGCGCCGGGCCGGCTCCGAGCTGCTGCTGCGCGACGCGCTCGCGTCCGTCCGCGCCGCCTACGACTTCGTGATCGTCGACTGCCCGCCGTCGCTCGGCCCGCTGACCGTCGGCGCGCTCGTCGCCGCCGACCAGGTGATCGTCCCGGTCCAGACCGAGTACTTCGCGCTCGAGGGGCTGGCCGGCCTGCTCGACACGCTCGAGCTGATCCGCCGCGAGCTCAACCCGCGCCTGCGGATCGCCGGGATGCTCCTGACCATGCACGACGGGCGCACCAAGCTCGCCCAGGACGTCGAGCGCGAGGTCCGCGACCACTTCCCCGAGCTCGTCTACGAGACGGTCATCCCGCGCAACGTCCGCGTCGGCGAGGCGCCGAGCTTCGGCAAGCCCGTGATCCACCACGACCCGCACTGCGCGGGCTCGGACGCGTACTTCGAGTGGGCCAAGGAAGTCGTCGTGCGCCGGGGCGCGCGGACCCCGGCCCGGGCTGGCTCCGATGGCTGAGCGTCAGCGCGGCATGGGCCGCGGCCTGGCGGCGATCCTCTCGGTCGTCCCGCGGGAGAACGACGAGCTGCGCTCGGTCCCGGTCGACCTGATCGAGGCCAGCCCGCACCAGCCGCGCCGCCGCTTCGACGAGGAGGCGCTCGTCGCGCTGGCCGACTCCGTGCGCGAGCGCGGCGTGCTCCAGCCCGTGCTGCTGCGCCCGCTGGCCCACGGCGGCTACGAGCTCGTGGCCGGCGAGCGCCGCTGGCGCGCGGCCAAGCTCGCCGGGCTCGAGGAGGTGCCGGCGCTCGTGCGCGAGCGCGAGGACGCCGAGTCGCTCGAGGTCGCGCTGATCGAGAACATGGCCCGCGAGGACCTCAACCCGGTCGAGGAGGCGCGCGCCTGCGCCGCCCTGGTCGAGGAGCTCGGGTTGACCCGCGAGGACGTCGGCACCCGCGTCGGCCGCTCGCGCGTGGCGGTCTCGAACCTGCTGCGGCTGCTGGATCTTCCCGACGACACCCTCGAAATGCTGGAAAGCGGTGCTCTGAGCGAAGGGCACGGCCGCGCGCTGCTCCTGGCCGAGGACCACGGCGATCGCCGGCGCCTCGGCCGCGAGGCCGCGGCCCAGGGCTGGTCGGTCCGCGAGCTCGAGCGCCGCGCCCGCGCCGGCCGCGACGACCTCGAGCCCAAGCGCCGCTCGCGCCGCGTCCGCGGCGTGCATCCCGACCTCGCCGCCGCGCTGGCCGACGTCGGCGACCGGCTCGGCTCCGCGCTCGGCGGCGACGTGCGCGTCCGCCCCGACGGAGACGGCTGTCGCGTGGAGCTCCGGCTGGACTCCGTGGCCGACGCGCAGGCCCTCGCCGAGCGCCTCGGCGCCCGCTCCGACGCCCGCTGACGCCGGGTACACTGGCCCGCCGAAGGGCGATTAGCTCAGCCGGTTAGAGCGCTTCTCTGATAAGGAAGAGGTCCCAGGTTCGAGTCCTGGATCGCCCATCCCGGCGGCGGGATCGCCGGCTCTTCCGACCACTCCGGGCGGCCTTATACTTGGCTCTCCCGACCCGAGGAGCACCTGGGCTTCGTGCAGGAGATGGTCATCTACGGCGTGAGCTTCGACATGGTCGGCAAGCAGCCGATCGTGTTGCTCAAGACGGTCGACTCGAACAAGTTCCTGCCGATCTGGATCGGGCACCCCGAGGCGGCGGCGATCCTGATGAAGCTCCAGGGCGCCTCCACGCCGCGTCCGATGACGCACGACCTGCTCTCCGAGATGCTCGGCGAGCTCGACGTCCAGTGCTCGCGGGTGGCGGTCACCGAGCTGCGCGAGAACACCTTCTACGCCGCGATCACCCTGACGGTCAACGGCCGCGAGGTCGAGATCGACTCGCGCCCGAGCGACGCCCTGGCCCTGGCCGTCCGCGCCGGCGCCCCGATCTTCGCCGCCGAGGACGTCATCGCCGAGTCCGCGATCGAGTTCGAGCACGACGTCGAGGACACCGAAGAGGTCGTCGAGAAGTTCAAGGACTTCCTCGACCAGGTCACACCCGAGGACTTCGCCTCCGAAGGCTGAGCAAGTTCTTCGCCTGCGCCGCGTTGCAGACGAAGACCCCACTCGTCCCTTCCCGGAGGCTTCGTGTCCAGCCCAGTCACTCCCCTGCGCCTCGTCCTGGTCGCCCTCGTGGGCGCCGTGGCGATCCTCGCCGCCGTCCTGCTCGCCACCGGCGGCGACTCCTCGTCGTCGCGCCCCGTGGCGTCCTCCGGCTGCCCGGCGGGCACGACCCGGGTGACCGAGCGCGTCGCCGAGGAGCTCGTCAACGGTCGCGCCCAGCCGGCCGGCGGCCGTGAGGAGGAGGGCGAGGGCAGCGAGGCCAAGGTCGAGCGCCTGATGCACAAGCTCAAGTGCGCCCCGGCCAAGACGCCGGAGCCGGTGCGCGACCTGACGACGATCTCGACCGCGCAGGCCGCGCGCTTCGGTCAGGACACGCCGGGCGCCTACGGCACGGCGGTCAAGCAGAGCGACAAGCTCTCGACCACGCCGGGCGGCGGGGCGAGCTGGACTCCCGTCGGCACGACCCCGCTGATCTCCGACGACCCGACCTACGGCGACACGTTCGGCGGCGGCTTCTCGCGCCTGGCCGGGCGGATCTCCGACTTCGCCTACGACCCCGCGCACAAGCAGCTCTACGCCGCCGTCGCCTCGGGCGGCGTCTGGGCCTCGGGCAACCTCGGCGCGAGCTGGCGCTCGGTCGGCGACACGCTGCCGCTCCAGCAGGTCGGCTCGGTCGCCTACACGCCGGCGCACGGCGGCACGATCCTCGCGCTGACCGGCGACAACGCCTTCGGCGGCTACACGTACGCGGGCGAGGGCGTCTACCGCTCGACTGACGGCGGGCGCAGCTGGACTCGCTCCGCCGGCGTGCCGCGCGGCGCGATGGGCTTCAAGATCACGGTCGACCCGGCCAACCCGAACGTCGTCTACGCGGCCAGCGGCCTCGGGCTCTACCGCTCGACGGACGGCGGGGTCTCCTTCGCCGACGTCAACCTGCCGACCGGCCGCTGCGCGGGCAAGACCACCGCCGACCACTGCTTCCTGGGCAACGTCGTCACCGACGTCGTCGTCCAGGCCAAGGACAAGTACGGCCACAAGGGCGGCGCCGTCCTCGCCGTCGTCGGGTGGCGCTCGGGCGCCTTCAAGAACCGCGACGGCTCGACCCAGTCGCCCGAGAACGGCGTCTACACGTCGGCCACCGGGGCGCCCGGGACCTTCCAGAACGTCAACGAGAGCGCCGCCGGCTTCGCGCCGCAGGACGCCGTCGGCCGCGTCGAGCTCGGCGCCGCCACGGGGCCCGACCAGAACCACGGCTACGTCTACGCCGTCGTCCAGGACGCCAAGCTCTTCAACTCCGGGAAGGTCGAAGGCCTCGACACGGGCGGCGTGAGCGGCGATCCGCTCGGCGTCGGCGTCGACCCCACGGCCACCCCGACCTACCTCAACGGCGTCTACGTGACCAAGGACTTCGGCCACACGTGGACCAAGGTCGCCGACCGCGAGCAGTTCCAGAGCCCGACCACCGGGTCGACGCTCGCCCAGCTGCAGCCGCTCGGCTTCGGTCCCGGCATCCAGTCCTGGTACGACCTGTTCGTCAAGCCCGACCCGACGCGTCAGCTGGGCGGCGTGCCGACGCGGCTGTCGCTCGGCCTCGAGGAGGTCTACGAGAACCGCGTGACCCGCCTGCCGGTCGACGGGCGCACGGACTTCAAGACCGTCGGTCCCTACAACGCCAACGGCGGCGGCTGCCTGCTCGTGCTCGCCTCCTCGGCGTGCTCGGCCAAGCAGTCGGCCACGCCGGGCAACACGACGACGCACCCCGACCAGCACGCGAACATCTGGATCCCGGACGGCAAGGGCGGGGTCTCGCTCGTGGTCGGCAACGACGGCGGCGCCTACGTGCAGAAGCTCGGCGCCAACCAGGAGGTCTCGCAGGCCGGCTTCGGCAAGGGCGCCGACAACGGCTTCCACACGCTGCTGCCCTACGGCGTCGACGTCGCCAAGGACGGGATCGTCTACGCCGGCCTGCAGGACAACGGCGAGGTCCGCATCGACAAGAACGGCAAGCAGAACGCCGTCTACGGCGGCGACGGCGTGTTCACGCAGGTCGACCCGAAGAACTCGAACGTCGCCTGGGAGGAGACGCCCGAGGCCGGGATCTCCTTCACCACCGACGGCGGCAAGACGTGGACGAACGCGTATCCGCCCGAGGTGACCAACGCGTCCTTCTACTCGCCGCTGATCATGGATCCGCTGAACTCCAAGCACCTCGTCACGGGGGGCCGCCAGGTGGCCGAGACCCTGTACGGGACCGACACCGGGAGCTCGTCGGACAAGGACTGGGTCAACGTCTTCGACCTCGGCACGCACAAGCACCCGGCCAGCACGACCGCCGAGGGCGACCCGGAGACCGACCCCGAGAACCAGGTCTCGGCCGCGCAGGCGCAGGGCCGGGCGGTCTACGCGGGCTTCTGCGGCGGCTGCGACCCGGTGCGCGACCACAACACGTTCGCCAACGGCATCGCCACCAACATCGGCGGCGCCAAGCCGCCGAAGGCGGGCACGTCGGCCGGCTGGCACATCGCCAAGGCCAAGGGGCTGCCGAGCCGCCTGATCACGTCGATCACGATCGACCCGAAGAACGTCCGCACGATCTACGTCACGCTCGGCTCCTCGTCGCTGCGGCCCTACGTGCCGGCCGGCGGCCTCGGCCCCGACGGGGTCTCCGGCGCGGGCGGGTTCGTCTACCGCTCGACGGACGCCGGCGCCTCGTTCACGAACATCACCGGCAACCTGCCGAAGATCGGCGCGGGCTGGACGCTGCTGCGCGGCGAGCAGCTGCTCGTGGGCACGACGCTCGGCGTCTACGGCACGCAGCGCTCGATCAAGGACCAGGGCCAGCCGGACTACGGCCACGTCGGCCGTGCCCTGCCGCCGGCGCCGATCTTCTCGATGCGCCTGCGCCCGGGCAACCCGAACGCGCTCTACGTCGCCTCGCTCGGCCGCGGCGTCTACAAGCTCGGCTTCACCAAGCCGCCGTCGGCGATCAAGCGCACGTGCCGCGATCGCGCCCGCCCGACCGCGAAGTACTCCAAGCGGTCACGGATCACGCGCCGGGGCATCGCCCTGCGCGGCACGGCCAAGGACCGCGGCTGCAAGGCGACCAAGACGCGCCTGGGCCGCAAGGGCAAGGTCAAGTACGTGCGCGTCGCGGTCGCCCGCCGCTCGGGCTCGAAGTGCCGCTGGCTCAAGAAGAACGGGAAGTTCGGCGCCCGGCGCTCGTGCCACCGCGCCGGGACGGTCTTCCACGCCAAGGGCGCCGAGCACTGGCGCTTCGGCCGCAAGCTCAAGCTGAAGAAGGCCCGCTACGTCGCCGTGATCCGGCCCGTCGACCGGTTCGGCAACCGGAAGAAGCACTTCGTCAAGAAGTCGTTCCGGATCAAGTAGCGCCTAGCGCGCCGAGGCGAGGATGCGCGCGACCAGGTCGTCGAAGCCGATCCCGGCGGCGTCGGCGGCCTGGGGCAGCAGGCTCGTCTCGGTCAGCCCGGGCACCGGGTTGGCCTCGAGCACGAACAGCTCGCCGGTCTCGCGCTCGAGCATGAGGTCGATGCGCGCGAAGCCCGAGAGGCCGAGCGCCGACCAGACGGCGAGCGCGATCTCGGCGGCGCGCGCGGCTGTCGGCTCGTCCAGCGCGGCGGGGCACTGGAAGGTCGCGCCGCCGATCTCGTAGCGGGCGGAGAAGTCGTAGAAGTCCTCGGCGTCGCTGGGCACGGCCTCGACGATCGGCAGCACCTCGCCGTCGAGCACCGAGACCGCGAGGTCGCGCCCGGCCACGTGGCGCTCGAGCAGGACCTTGCGGTCGTAGGAGAAGGCGGTCAGCAGCGCCGCGGGCACGTCGCCGGCGGCGGCGGCGACCTTGATCCCGAGCGCCGAGCCCTGGCTGGCGGGCTTGACGACGAGCGGGAACGACAGGCGCTCCTCGATCGACGGCAGCGCGCCGGCCGCACCGAGCTCCTTGAAGGCGGTCTCCGAGAAGGCGTAGAAGTCCGGCGTCGGGATCCCGGCGGCGACGAACGCGTGCTTGGCCACGACCTTGTCGGCGGCGCGGATGCAGGCGGCCGGGCGCGAGCCGGTGTAGGGCAGCCCGAGGATCTCGAGCAGCTCCTGGACGGTCCCGTCCTCGCCGTCGCGGCCGTGCAGGGCGACGAAGACGGCGTCCGGCCGCGCGGCGCGCAGGGACTCGACGAGGTCGGTGCCGGCGTCGATCGGGTGGACCTCGTGGCCGAGGCGCTCGAGCGCGTCCTTGACCCGGGCGCCCGACCGCAGCGACACCTGGCGCTCGAAGGACCGGCCGCCCTCGAGCACGGCGACCGACGTCATGCGCGTCGTCGCGCCCGCTCGGCGGCGTCGCGGAGGTGCAGCACGTCGGCCAGCCCGTCGTCGGCGGGCGGGCCGGTTTCCCCGGCCTGCTCGGCGCGGGGCGCCGGGACGGGCGCGCCGGTCAGCGTGCCGTAGAGCGAGACCTGCTCGCGCACGACCTTGCCGATGCGGCGCACGCCCTCGCGGATGTCGTCGTCGCCGACCCCCGAGAAGTTCAGCCGCATCTCCGAGCCGCCGCGGCCGTCGGTGTAGGCGGCGCGGCCGGGGACGAAGGCGACGTCCTCGCGCAGCGCGCGGGCCAGCAGGTCGGTCGTGTCGATGTAGTCGGGCAGCGTGGCCCAGACGAACAGCCCGCCGCGCGGCTGGGTCCAGATCGCCTCGGAGGGCAGGTGCTCCTCGAGCGACTCGAGCATCGTCGCGCGGCGCCCGCGGTAGAGCGTGCACAGCGCGTCGACGTACTCGCGCCAGGCGCCGGTCTCGAAGTAGGCGGTGACCCAGAGCTGCGAGAGCGAGGACGAGCACAGGTCCGTGCCCTGCTTGCCGAGGTTCATCTTCTCGAGCACCGGGCTCGGCGCCACGGCCCAGCCCAGGCGCAGGCCGGGCGAGAGGATCTTCGAGAACGTCCCGAGGTAGATCACGAAGTGGCCCTCGTCGAGCGCGCGCAGCGTCGGCAGCGCGGCGCCGTCGTAGCGCAGCAGGCCGTAGGGGTTGTCCTCGAGCACGAGCAGCTCGCGCCGGTGGGCGATCTCGACCAGGCGCCGGCGGCGCTCGAGCGACATCGTCACCCCGGCCGGGTTCTGGAAGGTCGGCACCGTGTAGACGAACTTCGGCGTGCGACCCTCGCGGTCGAGGCGCTCGAGCGCCTCCTCGAGCAGGTCGATCTTCATGCCGTCCTCGTCCATCGGGATCTGCACGACATCGGCCTGGTAGGCGGTGAAGGCGGGCACCGCGCCCGGATACGTCGGGCCTTCGGCGATCACGACGTCGCCGGGGTCGAGCAGCGTCTTGCAGACGAGGTCGATCACCTGCTGGCCGCCGGTGGTGACGAGCACGTCGTCGGGGTCGACCGGCGTGTCCTCGGCCGCCATGACCTCCTGGATGCAGGCGCGCACGGCGGCCATGCCCTCGGTCGGGCCGTACTGGAGCGCCCGCGCGGCGGCCTCGCCCACGCGGGCCTGGACGTCGGCGAAGACGTCGGCGGGGAAGGACGCGGTGTCGGGCAGCCCGCCGGCCAGCGAGATCACCTCGGGGCGCTCGGTGATCGCCATGAGGTCGCGCATGGCCGAGGACTTCATTCCGCGCGTGCGCTCGGCGAAGAGGCCGGCGTAGCGTTCGAGATCGCGACGGCTCATGACTGGGTACCGTCCACGCTACTGGTGGCCGCGACGCGACCACCCGCCTCCATGACCCTCGTCTTCGCCATCTGCATGGGCGCCGGGATCGCTGCTGCGGCCGGCATCCGCCCCTTCCTGCCCTCCCTCGCGGTGGCCGCGCTGGCCTCCGGCGACGTCGGCATCGACTTCGATGGGACGAAGTTCGCCTTCCTCGAGTCCGTTCCCTTCATGGTCGCCCTGGCCGTGGCCTTCGCGCTGCTGCTCGTGGCCGAGCGCCGCGTCGGGCCCGATCGCCTGGAGAGCGGGACCGTCGGGGCGACGATCGGCGCCTTCGGCCCGGCGCTGGGGGCGCTGCTGTTCGCCGGCGCGCTCGACGACGGCTTCGACGTCTGGTGGCCCGGCCTGATCGCCGGCATCCTCTGCGCGCTCGTCGCCCAGACCGCGATCCGCTCGCTGCTGGCCCGCACCCGCACCCGGCTCGACGCCGGCGCGGCGGCCGCCCTGCCCGTCTACGCCGAGGGCGTCGGGCTCCTCCTCGCCGCCGCGGCGGTCCTGCTGCCGCCGCTCGGCCTGATCGGCCTGATCTTCCTCGTCGCGCTGCTCGTCACCGGCCGCCGGCGCGGTGAGCAGAAGTACGCGGGCCTGCGCGTCCTGCGTTGAGCGCCAAGAAGCTCGTCCTGGCCGTCGTGGACGGCCTCAAGCCGTCGATGCTCGAGCGCACCGTCGCGCGCCGGCAACGCGCCCGCGATGGAGCGGATCATGCAGCAGGGCGCCTACACCGACGCCTGCGCGGCCGCGTTCCCCTCGGTCACGCCGGCCTGCGCGGCGACGATCGCCACCGGCGCGCACGTCGACGAGCACCTGATCCCGTCGATGAACTGGTTCCTGCGCGGCGAGGAGCGCTACGTCGAGTACGGCTCGTCGTTCGCCGCGACGCGCGCCCACGGCGTCGTCGGCTCGCTGATCGACACCGTCTACAACATGAACCTCTCGCACTTGTCGCGCGAGACGCCGACGTCTTCGAGTCGCTCGACGACGCCGGCGTGCGCACGGCGGGAACGACGTACCTGATGTACCGCGGGCGCTACCGCCACGAGGCGGCGCAGGACTCGGCCCTGGCCCGGCTCGCGACCTCGACGCTTCTTCCGCCACGCCACGTACGGGCCCGAAGGAGCTCTTCTACGCCGACATCTTCGCCTCGCGCAAGACGCCGCTGCCGCGGCCAGCTCGGCCTCCCCGGCGCGCGCGACCAGCACGCCGGCTGCGTCGGGTCCTACCTGATCGAGGAGGACCTCTTCGACTTCCTGCTGCTCTCGCTGCCCGACAACGACACGCACTCGCACAAGAACGGCCCGCACGCGCAGACGGCCTCGATCGCCGTGGCCGACAAGCAGCTCGAGCGGCTCATGCACGCCGCCGGCGGGCCCGACGCGTTCCTCGAGGACCACGCGGTGATCGTCTGCGCCGACCACTCGCACGCCTCGGTCGAGAAGCTCGCCGACCTCGCCGCCGCGTTCTCGGAGTGGGACGTGCTCGCTCCGGGCGCGCCAGCCCGGCACGGTGGCCGACATCGCGCTGTGCCCCGCCCAGCGCGCCGCGATGGTCTACGTGCTCGACGAGGAGCGCCGCGGCGAGCTCACCGTCCGCGCCGGCGCCGCAGGCGCTGGCCGCCGAGGGCGTCGACCTCGTGCTGCACCGCTCGGGCGGCGAGGGCGTGATCCGCTCGGTCCGCGGCGAGCTGCGCTTCGCCGCGGGCGGCGACGTCCGCGACGCGCGCGGCGAGACCTGGAGCATCGAGGGCGACCTCGACTGCCTGCGCGCCCGCATCGAGGACGGCCTGCTCGTCGCGCCCGACTACCCCGACGCGCTGGCCCGGGCGTGGGCGGCGCTGACCTGCCCGACGGCGGGCGACATCCTGATGTCGGCCGAGCCCGGCTACGAGTTCCTCGACTGGGGCGGCCAGGGTCACGAGGGCGGCGGGAACCCACGGCTCGCTGCACGCCTCGGACTCGCTCGGCGCGCTGCTGTGGTGCGGCACCGGCCCCGAGAGCGCCGACGCCAGGGACGCAGTGGACGCTGCGCGACATCGCCGGGCTCGTGCGCGACCACTTCGGCGTCGCGGGATGCGCCCGCCTGAGCGCCTTACCCTGTCGGGCGTGAGCGACGAGGCCCTCGCCCTGCAACGTCCGCTGCCCGCCCGCATCGCCGCGGGGCTGCGCCACCCCGACAACTGGCGCCAGCTCGTGCGCTTCGGCGTGGTCGGCGCCTCGGGCTACGCCGTCAACCTCGCGGCCTACGCCGTCGCCCTGCACGGGCTGGGGCTCGACTACCGCGTCAGCGCCGTGTTCGCCTTCCTCGTCGCGGTCTCGAACAACTTCCTCTGGAACCGGCGCTGGACCTTCGGCCTGCGCGGCGGGCGCAAGCGCTTCCAGGCCGCGCGGTTCTTCGTCGTCTCGATCGTCACCTTCCTGATCACGCTCGGCGTGCTGACGGCGCTGGTCGAGGGCGCCGGCATGGCCGAGCTGCCCGCGCAGGCGATCGCGGTGATCTGCGGCCTGCCGCTCAACTTCCTCGGTCAGAAGCTCTGGAGCTTCCGCTCCTGATGCGCCGGGCCGCCGTCCTGGCGGCGCTCGCGACCGTGCTCGCCCTGGCCGGGGCCGGCGTGGCGAGCGCGGCGGGCGGCTCGGCCGGGTCGGCGCCGCCGCCGCGGCTGACCACGACGGCTCCCGCCCCGAACGCGCTGACCGACGCGGGCGCGCCGAAGGTCCGCCCGCCCGGTCACTACCAGACGCCGGGCCGGGTGGCCCGCGATCGCCGACCGCGCTGCCCAAGGTGATCGCCGCGCGCCGCGCGCACCGCGGCAACTACCGCCGGGTCTTCCTCAAGGGCGGCACGCGCTGGCAGGTCTCCTACTACAACCGCTCGGGCAAGAAGGAGATCGCCCAGGTCCTGATCGACGACACGGACGGCAGGGTGCTCGAGACGTGGACCGGCTACCAGGTCGCCTGGTCGATGGCGCGCGGCTACCCCGGCGCGTTCGGGCGGCGCATCAACGCGCTGATCGTGTGGCTGCCGCTGTGCGCGCTGTTCCTGCTGCCGTTCCTCGGGCGCCGCCGGCGCGGGCTGGGGATCGCCCACCTCGACCTGCTCGTGCTCGTCTCGTTCTCGGTCTCGCTGGCCTTCTTCAACCACGGCGACATCGGGATGTCGGTCCCGCTCTGCTACCCGCCGCTGCTCTACCTGCTGGGGCGCATGCTGTGGATCGGGTTCACGGGCCGCCGCGGGCCGCCGCTGACCCTGCACGCGCCCGTCGCCTGGGCCGGGATCGGCCTGCTGTTCCTCGTCGGCTTCCGCGTCGGGCTCAACCTGGCCAACTCGAACGTGATCGACGTCGGCTACGCGGGCGTGATCGGCGCCCACAAGATCCTCCACGGCCAGCAGCTCTTCGGCGCCTTCCCGACCGACAACCAGCACGGCGACACCTACGGCCCGCTCACCTACCTCGCCTACATCCCGGCCGTCGTCATCTTCGGCTGGAGCGGGCGCTGGGACGACCTGCCGGCCGCGCACGCGACCGCGATCGGCTTCGACCTGCTCGCCCTGCTCGGCCTGTGGCTGCTCGGCCGGCGGCTGGCCGGCCCGGCGCTCGGCGTGACGCTGGCCTGGGCCTGGGCCGCCTTCCCGTTCACCGCCTACTCGCTGGAGTCGAACTCCAACGACTCGCTCGTCCCGGCGCTGCTCGTCCTCGCGCTGCTCGTCGTCGGCGCGAGACCCGCGGCGCGCGGAGCCGCCGTCGCGCTGGCCGGCATGGCGAAGTTCGCCCCGCTCGGGGTCGGGCCCGTGCTCGCGCGCCGGCCCGACGACGGCCGGCTCGACCCGGCGCGAGCTCGCGCTCTACGCGCTCGGCGGCGGGCTCGTGCTCGCCGCGCCTGCTCGTCCCCGTGCAGCTCTGGTGGGGCGGCCTGCACGCGATGTACGACCGCACCGTCGCCTACCAGGCCCACCGCGGCTCGCCGTTCTCGGTCTGGGGCCTGTACGGCTGGTCCGGCCTGCAGCACGTCGTCCAGGCCGGCGCGGCGATCGGCTGCCTGGCGCTGCTGCGTCGTCCCGCGCCGGCGGGAGTCGGCCGCGCCGCCGCCCTGGCCGCCGCCGCGGTGATCGCGCTGCAGCTCGGCGTGACGCACTGGTTCTACCTCTACGTCGTCTGGTTCTTCCCGCTCGTGATGATCGCCCTGTGCGTGCCGGCCCCGGATCGGCGCGGCCGCCGCCGAGCCGGCCGCTCAGGCGGCGGAGACGAGCACCGGCTCGATCGACTCCGCGCGCAACGGCGTGGCCGCCGTGCGGATGACCACCCCCATCAGCCAGGGGTCGACGTCGGACGTCTCGAAGCGCACGGGCATCTGGGTCATCATCGACTGGATCGCCTGCTCGCGCTTGACGCCGAGCACGCCGCCGCGGGCGCCGGTCATGCCCACGTCGGAGATGTAGGCGGTCCCGCCCGGGAGCACGCGCGCGTCGTTGGTCGGCACGTGCGTGTGGGTGCCGACGACGGCCGTCACCAGGCCGTCGAGGTGCCAGCCCATGCCGACCTTCTCGCTCGTCGCCTCGGCGTGCATGTCGACGAGCACGTGGTCGACCTTGTCGCGCAGCGCGTAGAGCGACGCGTCGGCCTCGGGGAACGGCGGGCGGCCGGCGTTGAGGAAGACGCTGCCCGAGAGGTTGATCACGCCGAGCCGCGTGCCGTCGCGCTCGACCACGCAGGAGCCGTGCCCGGGCTGGGAGCGCAGGTAGTTGGCCGGGCGCAGGATCCGCTCCTCCTCGTCGAGGTAGGGGTAGACGTCGCGGTGGCGGTAGGTGTGGTTGCCCAGCGTGATCACGTCGACGCCCGCGGCGAAGAACTCCTTGGCCACCTTCGGGGTGATCCCGAGGCCGCCGGCGGCGTTCTCGCCGTTGACCACGACGAAGTCCGGCGCGTGCGCATCGCGCAGTCGCGGGCAGCAGGGTGAGCAGGGTCCGGCGGCCCGGAGCCCCGACGACGTCGCCGACGAACAGGATCGTGATGGCGTGGTCGGCGGCGTCCATACTGGGACGCACAGCATGACGCCCGACGCGACGCAGACCGAAACCACCCCCGAGAGCGAGCTCCGCGAGCCCGTCGGGAACGGCGCGCCCGAGACCGCTCCGCACGATCCCGATCCCGCCGCCGAGCCGGATCATCCGATCTCGAGCACCGTCGCGCCGGTGGTCGTCCCCGGGTGGTGCAGCTCGTGCTGCTGCCCGTCGCGCTGCTGCTGCTCTACGTGATCGTCTCGGCGGCCGGGACCGTCGTGCTCGTCTTCCTCGTCTCGAGCGTGATCGCGCTGATCCTCAACCCGCTCGTCAAGCTCGTCGAGCGCGCGCACATCCCGCACGGGCTGGCCGTCGCCGCGGTCTTCCTGTTCTTCTTCGCGGCGTTCGCCGGCGCCGTGCTGCTGCTGATCCAGCCGGCCTCCGACCAGGTCGCCGCCTTCCAGCACGACGTCCCCGGCCTCGTGAAGTCGGCCAACCACACGCTGGCCGACTTCCAGCACTGGCTCGACGACCACAACATCAACGTCCAGATCAAGAAGCAGGGCCAGACCGCGCTCGGGACCCTGCAGAGCAACGTGCTCAAGGGCTCGGGCGACGTCGTGTCGTTCGGGCGCGACCTGCTCCAGCGCCTGGTCGAGGGCGCGTTCGCGCTGATCCTCGTGCTCGTCGTCTCGGTCTACATGCTGCTCTACGCCGAGTCGATCGGCGGCCTCGTGCGCCAGGTCATGCCGACCGGCGACGGCACGCCCGAGGACGACTTCCCGATCCGCGCCCAGAAGGCCGTCTCCTCCTACGTCCGCGGCCAGCTGCTGTTCTCGGTGATCATGGGCACGACCGCGGGCGTCGCGCTCTACATCTTCGGCGTGCTCGGGATCTTCCCCGACGGCCGCTCCTACGCGCTGTTCTTCGGGGTCTTCTTCGGGCTGATGGAGCTGATCCCGTACGTCGGTCCGGTGCTCGGCGCGGTGCCGCCGATCGTCGTCGCGCCTGCTGCAGGACCCGCTGACCGCGGTCTGGGTGGCGCTGCTCTTCCTCGCGCTGCAGCAGATCGAGGGGCACATCGTCGCGCCGCAGGTGTTCGGGTTCTCGCTGCGCCTGAACCCGATCATCGTGATCTTCGCGTTGCTGTTCGGGGCCGAGGCCTACGGGATCATCGGCGCGTTCATCGCGCTGCCGCTCGTGGCCGTCCTGCGCGAGACCGTCGTCTACCTCAACCGCCATCTCGAGTTCGAGGGCTGGTCGCCGCGTCCGGCGGCGAGCGGATCGGACCCGCCCGCGCCCGAGTAGCCTGCCCGGCGTGCCGGAGTTCGCGCTCGCCGCCCGTGGCCTGACGAAGCGCTACGGCGAGCGGACCGCGCTCGAAGACGTGTCGTTCAGCGCCGCCCCCGGCGAGCGCGTCGCGGTCATCGGCCCCAACGGCGCGGGCAAGACCACGCTGCTCTCGATCCTCGCCGGCATCCAGAGCCCCACGGCCGGATCCGTCGAGGCCGTCGGCGCCGTCGGCTGGGTCCCGCAGCAGCCGGCCGTCTACACGAAGCTCTCGGTCGAGGAGAACCTGAAGCTGTTCGCGCGCCTGGAGAAGGTCGACGAGCCCGACGCGGTGGTCGACCGGATGCTCGAGCAGACCGGCCTCGTCGAGCGCCGCCGCGAGGAGCTCGGCCGGCTCTCGGGCGGCAACCGCCAGCGGGTCAACATCGCCGTCGGGCTGCTCGCCGCCCCGCCCGTCCTGCTGCTCGACGAGCCCTCGACCGCGCTCGACCCGCGCCAGCGCGAGCGCCTGTGGGAGTTCGTCGAGGGGCTCGTCGCCGAGGGCACCGCGGTCGTCTACTCGACCCACCACGTGGGCGAGGCCGAGCACCACGCCGATCGCGTCCTCGTGCTCGCCGACGGCGAGCTCGTCTTCTCCGGCTCGGCGCGCGAGATGGGCGACGCCGTCGGCCACGCGCGCGACTTCGAGCACGCCTTCGTGACGTTCCTGGCGGGTCGAGGACATTGAGCGGCATCCGCTGGCTGCTGGCCAAGGACCTGCGGATCCTGCGGCGCTCGCCGCTGCTCGTCGCGCTGCTCGTCGCCTACCCGATCGTGCTCGCGCTGCTGATCGGCTTCGCGCTCTCCTCGCCGCCCGGCAAGCCCAAGGTGGCGATCCTCAACGAGGTCGCTCCGGGCCAGGGCACGTTCGACCTCGGTGGCGAGAAGGTCGACGCCTCCAAGTACGCCAACGAGCTCTACAAGTCGATCGACCCGATCCGCGTCCACTCGCGCAAGGAGGCGCTCGACACCGTCAAGTCGGGCCGCGCGCTGGCCGCGCTGATCGTCCCGCCCGACATCACCCAGAAGCTGCAGTCGGGCATCCAGCAGCCGCAGGTCGAGGTGATCCTCAACGTCAACGACCCGCTGGAGAAGCAGTTCGTCGACGAGACGATCCGCGCGCGCCTGTCCGACGCCAACCAGGCGCTCTCGAAGAAGTTCACCCAGATCGCCGCGGGCTACATCGGGTTGCTGCTCAAGGGCGGGCAGTTCTCGCTGCTCGGGCAGAACCTCGACATCCTCGGCCTCAAGCGCGCCGAGACCGTCCTCGTCGGCGCCCGCGCGAAGCTGCCGCCCGGGTCGCCCGAACGGGCGAAGCTCGACCGCGTGATCCGCTTCGCCCGCCTGGCGATCCAGAACCTGAACCTCTCCGACGACGTGCTGCGCTCGGTCTCCTCGCCGGTCACCGTCAAGCGCACCGAGGTCGGCGGCAAGACCACCCCGACCGACGCCTACGCGGTGGTGATCGCCGTGACCGTCTCGCTGATGTTCGTCGGCACTGCTGCTCGCCTCGGGCCTGCTCGCGCTCGAGCGCGAGGAGCACGCCTTCGGCCGCCTCGTCCGCGGGCTCGTCTCCCGCGGCGCGCTGCTGGCCGAGAAGGCGGTGCTCGGCGGGCTCTCGGGCTCGTTCGTCGGGCTGATCCTCGCGGCGGGGATCTCGATCGTCGTGTCGCTCGAGTGGAGCCGCTTCGGGCTCTGGCTCGTGGCGCTGCTCTTCGCCGGCGCGGCCTTCGGCGCGCTCGGCGTGGCGATCGGGGCGCTGACGCGGGAGGTGCGCGCCGCCTCGCTGCTCGCCTTCCTGCTCTCGCTGCCGATCGCGTTCGTCGCGCTGGTGCCCGACAACGCCGTGTCGGGCTCGCTGCACGACGTGCTCAACGCCGTCTCGGCGGTCTTCCCGTTCAAGCCCTCGCTCGACGCGCTCGACAACGCGCTCAACGGCAACGAGAACACGGCGTTCGGGCTGCTCTTGCTCCATCTCGCCGCGCTCATGGCCGGCTGGGGTGCGCTCGCGCGGCTGGCGGTGCGCAGGTTCTGATGTGGCGCCGCCGCCGTCCGGCGGAGAACTGGCCGCGCGCTGCTCGTCACCGGGGGCGACGGCAAGATCGGCCGGGCGGTGGCGCGGCGCTGGCCCCGCGGGCGCCTGACGTCGTTCGACCTGCCCGGCGGCGACGTCCATGACGCCGCGGCGCTGGCCGCCGCGGCCCGCGGGCACGACGCGATCGTCCATCTCGCCTGGGACGCCACCGAGGACTACGACAGCGGCACGATCTCCCCGGAGAACCTCGCGATGGCGCTCGGCGCGCTCGAGGCGGCCTGCGCGGCCGGCGTCGGCCGGGTCGTCCTCGCCTCGTCGGTCCACGCCGACGCCTGGTGGCCACCGGGCGAGGAGCTGCTCGACCCGGCGACGACGCCGATGCCCACCAGCCCGTACGGCGCCTCGAAGGTCGCCATCGAGGCGCTCGCCCGCCACTTCGCCGCCCATCGCGGCCTCGAGACGGTGGCGATCCGCTTCGGCGGCGTCACGGCCGACGACGCGCGTCCGGCCGAGCCCGAGCACCTCGCGGTCTGGCTTCCGCACAAGGCGGTGGTCGACCTCGTGCGCGCGGCGGCCTCGGCGCCGCTCGGACCGGGCCGCCACGCCCTGGTCGTCGGCGTCGGCGACCACCGCCATCGCGTGCACGCCTACGGCGAGGACGCGATCTGGTCGGGCTAGCTCAGCCGGAGGGCGGCCGGAAGCCGAACGCGTCGGGCACGGCGCCGCGATCGAGCAGCGTCCGGGCGGCGGCGTCGAGAGCGGCCAGCGCGCCGCCCATCGGGCCCGGGCCGAAGGAGATCCGCGCCACGCCGAGCGCGGCGAGCTCGCGTCACCGACGCTCCGGGCCGCGCGAGCACGCTGACCGGCGAGCCGATCAGCTCGACCAGGCGGGCGATGTCATCGGGCTCGGAGGCGCCGATCACGAACACGCAGTCGGCGCCGGCGGCGACGTAGGCCCGGCCGCGCGCCGCCGCCTCGGTCACCCGCTGCTCCGGCGACCCGGTCCAGGGGTCGACCCGGGCGTTGATGACGACCGGCACGCCCGCCCGCTCGCCGGCGTTGCGCGCGGCGGCGACCCGCGTGGCGGCGTCCTCGACCGCGCGCCCCTCGTCCTCGAGGTTGAGTCCGACCACGCCGACGTCGAGCGCGGCGGACGACGGTCGCGCCGACCTCGTCGGCGTCTCGCCGTAGCCCGCCTCGAGGTCGGCGGTCACGGGCAGCTCGGGCACGGCGGCGGCGATCCGGCGCACCGCGGCGAGCATCGCGCCGCGCGGCAACGCGCCGTCCGCGCACCCCGTAGGCGGCGGCGATCGCCCAGCTCGCCGTGGCGATCGCCCGCGAGCCGGCCGCGGCCACCACGCGGGCGCTGGCGGCGTCCCAGGCGTTGACGACGACGAGCGGGTCTCCGGGCACGTGCAGCGCCCGGAGCGCCTCGGCCCGGCGGGCTGGCGCGGGGTCGGCCATGGCCCAAGGATCGCGCATCGGGATGGGGGATGCCACGACCCCCGCGGCCGGCTGCACTCGTCCCGCGGCGCCGGGCACATCTGACCACGGCGACCGCGGCATCCCCCATCTAGACTCGGTGCGTGGCCTTCCCCACCACCCGCCTGCGCCGCCTGCGCCGCTCGGCCCCGCTGCGGGGCCTCGTGCGCGAGACGCGGCTGCACCCGGCCGACCTCGTGCTGCCGTTGTTCGTGACCCACGAGACCGGCCGCGCGCCGGTCGGCTCGATGCCCGGCGTCGAGCGCGTGTCGATCGACGAGGCCGTGGTCGAGGCCCGCGAGGCCCAGGCGGCGGGCCTGCCCGCCGTGCTGCTCTTCGGGATCCCCGCCCACAAGGACGAGGAGGGCTCGGGCGCCTGGGACGACGAGGGCGTGATCCAGCTCGCCACGCGCGCGATCAAGGACGCCTGTCCCGACCTGCTCGTGATCGCCGACCTCTGCCTCTGCGAGTACACCTCGCACGGCCACTGCGGCGTGCTGCGCCCCGAGCCGGGCGGCGGGGTCGCGGTCGACAACGACGCGACGCTCGAGCTGCTCGCCCGCACGGCCGTCTCCCAGGCCCGCGCCGGCGCCGACGTGATCGCCCCCAGCGACATGATGGACGGGCGCGTGGCGCACATCCGCGCGGCGCTCGACGACGACGGCTTCACCGACACGCCGATCCTCGCCTACGCCGCGAAGTTCGCCTCGGCCTTCTACGGCCCGTTCCGCGACGCGGCCGACTCGACCCCCCAGCTCGGCGACCGCCGCGGCTACCAGATGGATCCGGCCAACGCCCGCGAGGCGCTGCGCGAGGTCGCGCTCGACGTCGACGAGGGCGCCGACATGGTCATGGTCAAGCCCGCCGGTCCCTACCTCGACGTGCTGCGCCAGGTCCGCGACGCCGTTCCGGTCCCCGTCGCCGCCTACCAGGTCTCCGGCGAGTACGCGATGATCAAGGCCGCCGGCGCCAACGGCTGGATCGACGAGGACGCGGTCGCGCTCGAGTCGCTCGTCGCGATCAAGCGCGCCGGCGCCGACCTCATCGTCACCTATTTCGCCAAGGAGGCGGCCGCATGGCTTCGCTGAAGATCCGCAGCCGCAAGGACGGCGCCGCCGTCGCGATGGACGACACCGACCGCGGCCTGCTCAACCTGCTCCAGGGCTCGTTCCCGCTCGACCCGCGCCCGTACGCGAAGGTCGCCGCCGCGATCGAGCTGACCGAAGACGAGGTGGTCCAGCGGGTCGACCGGTTGGTGAAGGAGCGGATCATCCGCCAGGTCACGCCCATCTACGACACGCGCGCGCTCGGCTACGCCTCGATGCTCGTCGCCGCCAAGGTCGATCCCGAGAACCCGTGGCGCCCGGCCAAGGTCGTCAACGCCCACCCGGGCGTCAGCCACAACTACCTGCGCAACCACGAGTTCAACCTGTGGTTCACGATCGCCACCGAGCCCGACTCCGAGCTCGGGCTCGAGGGCACGCTGCAGGCCCTGGCGGAGGAGGCGGGCGCCGAGTCGGTGCGCCAGCTGCCGACGCTCAAGCTCTTCAAGATCCGCATGGACCTCGAGATGGTCAAGGGGACCGAGGCGCTGGCCACCGCCGCCGTGGCCACCGAGCCGGCCGAGACCGAGCGCCAGCCCTACGACGAGACCGACATCGCGGTCATCCGCGCCACGCAGGGCGACATGCCGATCGTCGCCGAGCCCTTCGCGCCGGCCGCGGCCGAGCTCGGCTGGGACGTGCCCAAGCTGCTCGAGCACCTCGAGGGCATGCGCGAGCGCCGGCTGCTGCGCCGCGTGGCGGCGATCCTCTTCCACCGCCGCGCCGGGTTCTCGGCCAACGGGATGGGCGTCTGGAAGGTGCCCGACGACAAGATCCTCGAGATCGGGGGCGCGCATGGCGTCCTTCCGCGGGATCTCCCACTGCTACCAGCGGCCCACCTACGCCGACTGGCCCTACTCCGTCTTCACGATGGCCCACGGGCGATCCAAGGAGGAGTGCGACGCGATCCTCGACGCGATCGCCGAGGACACGGGCATCCACGAGCGCTCGACGCTCTACTCGTCGACGGAGTTCAAGAAGATCCGCCTCCAGTACTTCACCGACGAGTTCAAGGCGTGGGAGCGGGCGCACTCCTGAACGACGCCCGCTCGGCCGCGCTCTACCGCCGCGCGGTCGAGGTGATGCCGGGCGGGGTCAACTCCCCCGTCCGCGCGATGGGCTCGATCGGGCGCGACCCGATCTTCGTCGAGCGCGGCGAGGGCGCGGAGATCGTCGACGTCGACGGCAACCGCTACGTCGACTACGTCTGCTCGTGGGGCCCGCTGATCGCCGGCCACGCCCACCCGGAGATCGTCGCCGCCGTCGTGGCGGCCGCGCGCAACGGGACGACGTTCGGCGCGCCGACGGCCGGCGAGGTCGAGCTCGCCGCCGAGGTCCGCCGCCGCATCCCGTCGGTCGAGCTGTTGCGCATGACGTCCTCGGGCACCGAGGCCTCGATGAGCGCGATCCGCCTGGCCCGCGCCGTGACCGGCCGCGAGAAGCTCCTGAAGTTCGCCGGGCACTACCACGGCCACGTCGACGGCCTGCTGGCCGAGGCGGGCTCGGGCCTGGCCACGCAGGGGATCCCGGCCAGCCCCGGCGTTCCCGTGGCGCAGGCGGCCGAGACCGTGATCGTGCCCTGGAACGACGAGGTCGCGCTGCGCGAGGCCGTCGAGCGCCACGAGTTCGCCGCGATCCTCGCCGAGCCGATCCCGGCCAACATGGGCCTCGTCCCGCCCAGCGACGGCTTCCTGCAGCTCCTGCGCGAGCTCGCCGACGCCAACGGCGCGCTGTTCGTGCTCGACGAGGTCATCACCGGCTTCCGGGTGGGCCGCGGCGGCGCCCAGGAGCTCGCCGGCGTCGAGCCCGACCTGACGATCCTCGGCAAGGTCATCGGCGGCGGCCTGCCCGCCGCGGCCTACGGCGGCCGCGCGCGAGCTGATGGAGCGCATCGCGCCCGCCGGCGACGTCTACCAGGCCGGGACGCTGTCCGGGAACCCGCTGGCCGTCGCCGCGGGCCTGGCCACGCTCTCGCTGCTCGACGAGCGAGGCCTACGACCGCCTGATCGCGACGACCAACGCCGCTCGTCCACGGGATGCGCGAGGCCGCCGCGAGCGCCGACGTGCCCGTGCAGGTCGTCGGGCGCCCCGGCCTGTTCACCGTCTTCTTCGCCAGCGAGCCCGTGACCGACTACGCGGGCGCCGCCGCGACCGACCGCGAGGCCCACGCCGCCTGGTGCCGGGCGCTGCTGGCCCGCGGCGTCTACCCGCCGCCATCGCCCTTCGAGGCGTGGTTCCCGTCCCTGGCCCACACGAGCGAGCACGTCACGCGCACGCTCGAGGCCGCGGCGGCGTCGTTCGCCGATCTGCGATGAGCGCCGCTCGTCCGCTCTGGCCGAGCTCGTGGCGGCCGAGGGCGGCCTGCCGCCGGGCACCGTGCGGCCGCCCGCGGATCCGGACGCCCGGGCCGGCTGGGGCGATCGCGCCGCCGCCGGGCCGCGGGCCGCCGGTCACGAGGCCGAGTACGCGCTGCTCGTCGAGCTGGTCCGCGAGGGCTACGAGCTGCACTACGAGGGCGCCGGCCGAGTCGTCGAGCCCGACGACCCCGATCTCGCCCTGCTGGCCGGCGATCGCCTCTACGCGATGGGCCTGGCCCGCCTGGCCGCGCTCGGCGACGTCGAGGCGGTGGCCGAGCTGGCCGACGTGATCGCCCTGGCCGCCGCCGCGCGGGCCGCCGGGGACCGCGATCTGGCCCGTGCCGTGTGGCTCGCGGGCACCGTCGCGGTGGGCCACGGCGGCGGGCCGGACCACGCCGCGGCCAAGGCCGCCGCGCGCCGCGGCGAGACCGGAGCCCAGGCGGCGCTGGAGGCGGCGGCGCGCGCAATTGTGCCCGATCGTCACGAGCGTGCGGTCAGGCACGCTGGGAGCGATCCGAGAAGCTAGGATTGCGCTCGCTGTGGCCGAGCCTCGCAAGCCCAAGAAGAGCCCGTACACCGCCGACCGGGGCATGCCCGGGGCGTTCGAGGGCGAGACGGTCACCCGCCGCCGCCTGATGAACCTCGGCGCGCAGGGCCTGGGGATCACCGCCACGATGGCCTTCGCGCTGCCCGCGCTCGGCTTCGCGATCGGCCCGATCTTCGAGCGCCGCGAGTGGCAGTGGCAGGACGTCGGCCCCGAGGCCGATCTGCCCAACGACACCTACGTCCCCCGGGTGATCACCGAGATCCAGGGCGTCGGCGCGACCGGCAACACCACGGTCTACATGCGCCAGCGCAACCCGAAGATCGACACGATCGACAAGCCCGACCAGTACAACCAGGTGATCGCGCTCTCCACGCGCTGCATGCACCTCGGCTGTCCGGTGCGCTTCGTCGAGGCCGCCTCGCGCTTCATCTGCCCGTGCCACGGCGGCGTCTACGACTTCCAGGGCTCGCGCACCGGCGGCCCGCCGGTCCGCCCGCTCGACCGCTTCTACACGCGCCTGAAGGCCGGCCGGGTCCAGATCGGCCCGCGCTACTCGGTCAACTCGCACCTCGTGCGCTTCTCGCCGCACGATCCCGGCCAGGACCTCGACGGGATCGGCAAGTACCTCTATCCCGGCCGCTTCGACACCCCCGCCAAGCCATGAAGCTCAAGCCTCCGCCACTGCCGATCCCGGACAGCCTCCGCCCCAAGCCCAAGCGCCCGGGCGAGGCCGAGAAGTTCGATCCCGTCGAGGCCGCCAAGGAGCAGGGCCTGTCCGTCGTCGACTGGGTCGACGAGCGCACCTCGCTCTCGGGCGGCGTGCGCTGGATGCTCTTCCGCAAGGTCCCCAAGGGGACGAACTGGTTCTACACGCTGGGCTCGGCGACGATGTTCGCCTTCCTGTCCCAGGCCGTGACCGGCGTCTTCCTGGCGATGTACTACACGCCCGACGCCTCGGGCGGGGCCTACGAGTCCATGCGCCACGTCAACAACGACGTCTTCCTCGGTGAATTTGTGCACGGGATGCACAAGTGGGGCTCGTCGGTGATGGTGATCCTGATCTTCCTGCACATGGGCAGGACGTTCTTCTTCGGCGCCTACAAGTACCCCCGCGAGCTCAACTGGGTGATCGGCGTCGTCCTGCTGATCCTCACGATGGCGATGTCCTTCACGGGCTACCTGCTGCCCTTCGACCAGCGGTCCTACTGGGCCACGATCGTCGGCGTGAACATCAACGGCACGGGCCCGATCATCGGCCCCTACCTCTCCGACTTCCTGCGGGCGGGCCCTGACTTCACGGCCACCACGCTCTCGCGCTTCTACGCGATCCACATGCTGCTGATCCCCGGCGCGATCGCCGGCGCTGATCGGCGCGCACCTCTACCTCGTCGCCCGCCTGGGCACGACCGCGCCGCCGTGGACCAAGTACGAGCGCAAGGACGGCCGGCCGGACGAGGCAGCGGTATGAACCTGCGCGAGAAGGAGCAGTACCTCCGCGAGTACTCCATCGCGAAGTCGCAGGGCAAGCCGTTCTTCCCCTACGCGGTGGCCAAGGACTCCGCCATGGCCGTCGTGGTCATGGCCGTGATCATCACGATGTCGATCGTCCTCGGCGCCGAGCTCGGCCCCAAGGCCGACCCGACGACGACCACCTACGTGCCGCGGCCGGAGTGGTACTTCTTCTTCCTCTTCGAGGTCCTGCGCGTCATCAAGCCGCCGCTGCTGACGCCGGTCGCCACGATCGGCGTGCCGACGATCTGCATGGCGCTGCTGTTCCTGCTGCCGTTCTACGACCGCAACCCCGAGCGGCGCCCGGAGAAGCGGCCGATCGCCACGCTGGCCGGGATCCTGACGATCGCCGCGATGGGCTTCCTCACCTACGAGGGCGCCAACGCCGGCTCGCCGAACGAGATCGACATGAAGCCACCGGCGTCGCTGTCGGCCTCGCAGAAGGCGATGTACCAGAAGGGCAAGCTCGCGGTGGCCCAGTCGGGCTGCCTGGCCTGCCACAAGATCGGCGAGAACGGCAACGACGGTCCAGGCCCACAGCTGACCAAGATCGCCTCGAAGCTCCCCGAGCAGGCGATCGCGCAGACCCTGCGCAACCCGACCTCGCCGATGCCGTCGTTCGCCGACCTTCCGCCCGCGAAGCTCAACGCGATCGTCGCCTTCCTCGGCCAGCTGAAGTAACCGGGAGGACGACGCCGTGTCGGCGGCTCCGGGAACGCTCCCGGACACCCAGGTCCAGGCGATGTTCGACCGCATCGCCGGCGTCTACGACACGATGAACCGGGTCATGACGGCGGGGCTGGACCAGCGCTGGCGCGAGCGCGCGGTCGACCTGGCCGAACGTCGCCCACGGCGACCGCGTGCTCGACGTGGCCTGCGGCACCGGGGACCTGGCGATCGCCGCGCGCGACCGCGGCGGCGACGTCGTCGGCCTGGACTTCTCCGGGGAGATGCTCGCCCACGCCCGCGACAAGCGCGGCGACGTCGAGTGGATGCAGGGCGACGCGCTCGCCCTGCCCTTCGCCGACGACGAGTTCGCCGCGGCGACGGTGGGCTTCGGCGCGCGCAACTTCGCCGACCTCGACCGCGGGCCTGGCCGAGATGGCCCGCGTCGTGCGGCCCGGCGGCCGCGTCGTCGTGCTCGAGATCACGACGCCGGCAAAGCCGCCGCTGTCGACCTTCTTCGCGCCTGTGGTTCGACCGGATCGTGCCCGCGCTGGGCAAGGTCGCCGGCGACTCCGCCGCCTACGAGTACCTGCCCGCGTCGGTCCGCCGCTTCCCCGGCCCGGAGGGCCTCGGCGCGGCGATGGCCGGCGCCGGGCTGACCGACGTGCGCTGGATCCTGACCGCGGGCGGGATCATCGCCCTGCACTCCGGGACGGTGCCCGCCGCGTGAGCGCGGCGGCCGTGGCCCGGGTCGCGGAGGCGATCGGCCCGCACGTCGCCGAGCTGATGGCGGCGGTCGAGGCGCGCCTGTCCGCCGTGGCCGCCGACACCGGCGCCGCGCTCGCGGAGCCGGCCGGCGACACGATCGCCGCCGGCGGCAAGCGGCTGCGCCCGCTGCTCGTCTTCCTCGCCGCCGGCGACGAGCCGCGCGAGACCGACGCGCTCGTGCGCGCCGCCGTGGCCGTCGAGCTGATCCACTCGGCCACGCTCGTCCACGACGACGTGCTCGACGCCGCCGATCTCCGCCGCGGCCGCCCGACCGTGTTCGCCACCAACGGCCGCGCGCTGGCCACGTCGGTCGGCGACGCCCTGTTCGCGCGCGCCTTCGCCGAGGTCGCCCGGCCCGGCCGCACCGAGCAGGTCCGCATCCTGTCGGCCGCGTCCTCGGCGCTGGCCGAGGGCGAGCTGCTGCAGCGCGCGGACGCCTGGGACGTCGGCGTGCCGCTCGACCGCTACCTGCACCGCTGCGAGCTGAAGACCTCGAGCCTGTTCAGCGCCGCCTGCGAGCTCGGCGCCGTCGACGGGCCGGCCGATCCGGTCGCCCTGGCCGCCTTCGGCCGGCGCATCGGGCTGGCCTTCCAGCTGCTCGACGACGTGCTCGACGTCTCCGGCCCGGCCGCGCGCACGGGCAAGGCCCGCGGCACCGACCTGCTCGACGGCACGGTCACGCTGCCGCTGATCGTCGCCCGCGAGCGCGACGCGTCACTGGCGCGGATCGACCTGCGCACCGAGGTCACGACGCCCGAGCAGGCCGAGGCCGTCTCCGACGCGATCGCCGCCACGGGCGCGCTCGACGCCGCCCGCGACCGCGCGCTCGGCGGTCGTCGACGAGGCCAAGCGCGAAGCTGCCCGCCGGCGTGTCTCGAGCGCCAGCGGCTGGCGCTCGAGCTCGTGGCCGACGGCGTCGGTCGGACGCGGCTACTCCTGAGCTCGAGCCTAGAAGTCCATCGGCAGGATCGCGTCGGCCTCGAGGGCCGAGGCGAAGCGGGTGACCGCGTCCTCCATGTTGGCCTGGGCCAGGCGGCGCAGGTCGGCCACGAGCTGCTCGGTGCCGAGATCGAGCTGCTCCTCGAAGGCCTCGACCTGCGCCTGGTCGAAGACCCGGTGCGTCACCGACTCGCACTCGGGGCAGCGCAGCGTGAGCTCCCAGTGGTCGTTGCCGGCCTCCTGCCAGTCCGTCGGGTAGACGAGCGCCGACTCGCAGCCGCGACAGGTCCCGATCGGGGTGACCGGCGCCTCGGCGGTCACGTCGTCCTCGACGGGGTACTCGTCGAAGTACACCACCTCGATCGTCTTGCCCGAGGGCAGGACGACGCGGCGGACGGAGTGTCGATCGGGGTGGCTCATGACGGGCGGGGCTCGCTGGTCCACTCCATCGGACGAACCTGCGGGGTCCTTGAGGGCGACTCCACAGGTGACCGATGCCGGGATGGTCAAGTCGGTAGGGGCTAGGCTTGACGGCATGTTCGGAGCGCAGGTCGGTCCCATGGAGCTGTTCATCGTCCTGGCGATCGTGCTCATCATCTTCGGCCCGAAGCGCCTCCCCGGCCTGGGCAAGCAGCTCGGGCGTGGCATGCGCGAGTTCAAGGAGTCGATCACCGGCGACGACAAGGACGCCGGCGACGACGACGAGACCCCGGCGCTGACGCAGTCGACGGCCACCGAGCCCGAGGCCGCCAAGGCCGAGCCCGTACCGGCCGAGCGGCCGGATCGCAGCAACGCCTGATCGCCCCCATGGCGACGCGACTGCGCCCGATCGGGCACGAGGACACGCTCTCGGTCGTCGACCACCTCGACGAGCTGCGCACGCGGCTGATGATCTGCGGCGCGGTCCTGCTGTTCACCTTCGCGATCTGCTTCTGGCAGAACGGCCGGCTGCTCAACGTGCTCAACCGCCCGCTGGAGAAGTCGACGCCCTCGGCGCAGAGCTCGGAGGGCACCGGCCGCCTGTCGAGCGTCGCCGCCGCGCAGACGCAGCTGCGCATCGGCATCGGCGAGGCGGCGCAGTCGCTCGGGCAGGTCGCGCGCGGGGGCCGCGTCGGCAACGCCGCCGACCAGCGCCAGCTCGCCCAGGCCGCGCGCGGGCTCAAGGCGGCCGCCGACGCGCTGCCCAAGACCGTCCCCAAGCGAAAACCGGTCACGATCGGAGTCGGAGAGCCGTTCACGACGACGTTGACCGTGTCGTTGTACTTCGCGCTGATCTTCAGCCTGCCGATCCTGCTCTACCAGGCCTACGCGTTCGTCCTGCCGGCGTTCTCACCCGACGAGAAACGGCTCGCGCTGCCGATCATGCTCGCGATCCCGTTCCTGTTCGTCGCGGGCGTCGTGTTCGCCTACTACGTGATCCTGCCACCGGCGATCTCGTTCCTGCAGAACTTCAACAACAAGAGCTTCGACGTCCTCATCCAGGCGAAGGACTACTACCACTTCTCGATCTTCACGCTGCTGGCGATGGGCCTGGCCTTCCAGATCCCGATCGGCGCCCTCGCGCTCGGGCGCGTGGGGATCATCAACAAGCACATGCTGACGAGCAACTGGCGCATCGCGATCGTCGCGATCGCGATCATCGCGGCCTTGCTGCCCGGGCGTCGATCCGGTGACCACCAGCCTCTGCATGATCCCGCTCTTCTTCCTCTACGGCCTGAGTATCCTGCTGGTCGGATTCGCCGAACGCCGTCGCGGCCGTGAGCTCGACGAGGACGCCGAGGAGGCCGCCCTCTTCCTGGCCGATGACGACGACGAACCCGTGATCTAAAGCCATGCTCTTCGACCTACGTGGACGCGGCCGCCGCCGCACCGTTCAGGTGATCTACGCCAGCCTCGCCCTGCTCATGGGCGGGGGCCTCGTGTTCTTCGGGGTCGGCGGCACCGGCGTCGGCCTGTTCAACCAGAACACGAACGGCGGGACCGGCGCCAGCAGCGACACCTTCAAGAAGCGGCTCGACGCCGCCGAGAAGCAGGTCAAGCTGCACCCGCAGAGCACGGCGGCCTGGGCGACGCTGGCCCAGACCCGGTACGACAACGCCAACGGCAACTTCGACTCGAACACCGGGACGTTCGACAAGGACGGCCTGGTCAAGCTGCGCACGGCCGCCCGCGCGTGGGACCGCTACGTCGCGCTCAACCCGAAGCAGGTCGACGCCGGGCTCGCGCGCAAGATGACCAACGCCTTCGCGTCGCTCAACCGGCCCACGGAGGCGGTCAGGGCCTGGGAGTTCGTCGTCGACGACCAGCCCTCGGCCAACGCCTACGCCAACCTGGCGATCGCCGCCTATGCGGCCAACCAGACCAACAAGGGCGACCTCGCCTCGGCCGAGGCCATCCGCCGCACGCCGAAGGACCAGCGCCAGCAGGTCAAGTCGCAGCTGACCGCGGCCAAGACCCAGGCGGCCCAGCAGGCGGCCGGCGGGTCCTCCTCGGGCGGGTCCGCTTCGCCCGCGCTGCCCGGCGGCTAGTCCTCGCCGCCGCAATTTGCGGCTTTTCTGGCCGGGTGGTGAAGAAGTCCCGCCGCCGTGCCGATACGGGTGGGGTGGCGAACGCCAAGCCTGACCACGCGCCGACGCAGAACCACTTCTGCTGCTCGCTGACCGCGGTCCTGCTCGCCCGCGTTCGCGCCTTCGGCGGCGACCCCGCGGTCGACCGGGTGCTCGAGCTGGCCGGCACCTCGCGCGACCGGGAGTTCCTCGAGGACATCGGCAACTGGATCTCGCTCGACGAGGCCGTCGCCCTGTGGCGCGCCGGGATCGAGGTCACCGGCGACGAGGACTTCCCGCGTCACGTCGGCGGCGATGCGGTCAAGCAGCTCGGGAGCTCGTCGACCTCGACGGTCCTGCGGCTGCTCGGCTCGCCCGAGGCGATGCTCGCGAAGATCCCCACGGTCACCCGGCGCTTCAGCACCGTCGCCGACCTCGAGGCGATCGAGACGTCTCCCGGCCACGCGGTGATCGACGCGCGCGCCGCCGACGGCTTCGAGCGCCATCCCCTGCACTGCCAGTGGACCCAGGGGCTGCTCAGCACGTGCTCGGCGCTCTTCGGGATGCCGGCGGCCACGATCGAGCACCCCACCTGCCAGGCCGACGGCGCCGACGCCTGTCGCTACGTCGTGCGCTGGCCGGTCGGATCGGAGTTCGACGCCGATCCCGAGGAGCAGATCGCGAGCCTGCGCGGCCAGCTCGCGGCGATGACCGAGCGCCTGGAGAGCGTCTTCGCGACGGCCTCGGACCTCATCTCCGCCGACGACCTCGACGAGACCCTCGCGCGGATCACCGACCGCGCCGCCCACCAGGTGCGCGCGCCGCAGTACGTGCTCGCCGTGCGCCCGACGCCCGGCGCCGACCTGCTCTGGCACCAGAAGGGCTTCGCCGACGACGAGGCGGCCGACGTCGCGCGGCTCATCGTCACCGAGGGGCCCGACGTCCATCCCGCGCACTGGCTCGTCGCCCCGGTCCGATCGCACCGCAACCACTACGGCGCGCTGGCGGCCATGTTCCAGCCCGGCGAGGAGTTCTTCCCCGCCGAGCGCCAGCTGCTCGCCCTCTACGCCCGCTACGCCGCGCCACGCTGGACAACGCCGCCGCGCTGCGCGAGGCGCGGGCCCGCGCAGCATGAGGCGCACGTCCGCTTCCAGGAGAGCCGCGCACTGCTCGAGCTCGCGCGGCGCCTGGCGACCGCCGGCAACAGCGAGCAGGTCGCGCTGCGGCTCGCCGACGCCGTCGGCTCGGTCGTCGACTGCGACCGCGTCTCGGTCTTCCTCTGGGACGACGAGCGGCGCACCCTCGTGCGCCGTGCCGTCAACGACCTCGCACTCGACGGCGACGGCCCGGTCGAGATCGCGGCCGACGACGCCTCGTCGCGGATCGCCGAGCTCGCCGAGCGCCCGAGCCCCGAGCCGATCTTCATCGACGTCGAGGCCTCGCCGCTGTCCGACGCGCTCAAGGGCCTCGGCTCGGTCGCGACGGTCGCCGTGCCGATCGTCGGCGAGGCGCAGCTCCTCGGCCTGCTGTGCGTCTCGGTCGCCTCCGACGCCGAGCGCCTGGCCGACTCGCCGGAGCTGCGCGACCGCCTCTCGGGCATCGCCGCGCACGCCGTGCAGGCCCTCCAGAACGGCCGGTTGATCGACCACATCACCCACCAGGCCACGCACGACCAGCTCACCGGGCTGCTCAACCGCGCCGGCTTCAGCGAGCACGTCGCGACGGCCACCGGCGAGGCCGCGGCCTCCGGCACGCCGCTGGCCGCCTTCTACGTCGACCTCGACGACTTCAAGCCGGTCAACGACCGCTACGGCCACAGCGTCGGCGACGAGCTGCTGCGCGCGGTGGCCGACCGCCTGGCCGGGCGCCTGCGCGATCGCGACACGATCGCGCGGCTCGGCGGCGACGAGTTCGCCGTCGTCCTCGAGGTCGCGACCGACGACGACCTCGAGCGCATCTCCGCGCGCCTGGCCCAGTCCTTCGACGAGCCGTTCTCGGCCGGCGGGCACCTGCTGTCGCTGCGCGCGAGCATCGGCCGCGCCGTCTGGCCGCTCGACGTCGCGACCGCGGATCGCCTGCTCGAATGCGCCGACGCCGCCATGTACGACGTCAAGCACGGCCGCCGCGCGTCGGCGGCGCTCTCAGGCTGAGCGGTCCGGGTCGCGCTCGGCGTACTCGGCGCGGAAGGCCAGGCGGAACTCGTAGACCAGGCGCCCGAACGCGCCGGTGACGCGGCGGCGCAGGTCGCGCCAGCGGTTGCGCGGCACGAGCAGGAACACCTGGGCGAAGCTCGGGTGCGCGCCGGCGTCGACGACCGCGACGCGGACGTCGTAGTGCTTGTCGGCCGCGAGCGGCACGCGGGTCTCGAGGCTGCCGGCCTCGACCTCGGAGATCGCGAAGCGGTAGGGCCGCGGCGGCACCGTGGCCTCGTCGGCCGAGTTGACCGTGACCACGAGGCGCGTCAGCGGGCGCGGCAGCGCCGAGCCGTCGAAGTCGACGGCCAGGTGCCCGCGCTGGCGCCGCACGCCGAGCCACGGCGTGCCCGCCTCGTGGGCCACGCTGTGGGGCGGCGGATCGCCGGTCATCAAGGCCGGAGGGTCGGCCCACTGGTCGTGCTGGGCGGGCGCGCTCGGCCCGGCGTAGCCCGTGCGCTTGCCGCCCCAGTGGCCGGGCCACTGCAGCCAGGCCGGCGTCTCGGTCACGTCGACCAGGCGCGTCTCGGTCTTCGCCCGCTGCTTGCCGTCGGTGATGTCGTAGAAGTCGGTCTGGTGGAAGCCGGGCTCGAAGAACGACGCGTGCGAGCCGCGGCCGACGTAGATCAGCGGACGGTGCTCGTCGCCGGGCTCGGGGGCGACGCCCTCGTCGCGCTTCTCGTCGGCGAGCTTGACGACCGACTCCCACGCGCGCGCCTCGAAGAACGTGTGCTGGGCGTAGACCGCCGTGGTCACCTCGCGACGGCTCGCCCTCCATCCGCAGCTGGACCATCTCCCAGTCGCCCTCGTGGACGTCGACGCCCCAGGCCAGCTGGTAGTCGTTGAGGAAGTAGAAGAACCAGTACTGCAGCCACACGTCGCCCTCGTAGGGCACGACGCGGCCGTAGATCACGTTGCGGAACTCCTGGTGGGCGCCGCGCAGAGCGCCGTACTGGCGCGTGTAGTCGTCCCGGGTCGACTGGATCACGTCGCCCGGCGCGGCCGCGCAGTCGTCGGCGTAGACGGGCGCGAGCGTGGCCAGGGACAGCGCGCCGCCGGGCTTGCCGTCGGCCCGGGTCAGGACGTTCTCCGGGTTGGCCGTCCACTCGTCGGCCGCGTCGGCGAAGTACGCCTCCATCGAGTCGTAGCGCAGGCAGGGCTGGTGGCGCTCGAGCAGTTCGCGTGCCGCGGCCGGCATCGCGCCTAGCTTCGCAGACCGTCGGCCTGCTCGAGCGTCCGGGCGACGTCGGCCCGCGAGGAGACGTCGAGCTTGCGGAAGATGTTGCGCATGTGCGACTCGATCGTCTTCTCGCTGACGTAGAGGCGCGTCGCGATCTCGACGTTCGTGCGCCGGTCGATCACGAGCCGGGCGACCTCGAGCTCGCGGCCGGTCAGCGTCTCGACGCCGCGACCCTCCGGTCGCGCCGCGCGGGGCGCGGCGGTGGAAGCGGCGGCCGAGGCGGCGCAGGGCGGCCTCGGCCTCCTGCGCGGTAGCCGTGGGCGCCGCATGCGGCGAGCTCGCGCGCGGCGGTTTCGAGCTCGCGGATCGCCCGCTCCTGCTCGCCCCCCTCGCCGAGCGCGACGCCGGCCAGGACCCGGGCGCGCGCGGCCTCCACGACGGCGCCGCTCGCGTCGGCGGCGTCCGCTCCGGCGAAGGCGAGCGCGGCGGCTCGCTCGGGCCGCCCGACGGCAAGGGCGACGGCCGCCTCGGCGCGGCGGGCCATCGCGACGGCCAACGGCAGCCCCGTGTCCGCGGCGACCTCGGCCGTCGTCGCCGCGCAGCGGGCCGCGTCGGCGCCGCGGCCCTGGGCCAGGCGGCAGCGGGTGAGCAGCTCGAAGTAGTTGGCCCGCCAGCCGCCGGCCACGAGCGAGAGCTCCTCGCCGCCGGCGCCCGAGAGCAGCGCGTCGACGGCGCGGTCGGGCTGGTCGGACTGGCACAGCGCGTCGGCCAGGGCGAGGTTCGCGTAGGCGGTGACGAGGCTGTCGTCGATCCGGCGTGTCGTGTCAAGGCTCTCGACGGCGAGCTCGACGGCGAGGGCATGGTCGCCGGCCGCCACCGCGGTGAAGGCCCGGCTGAGGAGAGCCCAGCCGAGCGCCGGCGCGTTGCCCGCCAGCCGTGCCGCCTCGATCGCCTCGTCGAGGAGCTCGGCTGAGCGCGTGATCTCCCCGCGCACGTGCAGCGTGTTGGCGAGCACGGGGACGAGGACCGGGGACAGGTCGCCCTGCCCGCTGTCGCGCGCCAGTGCCAGCCCGCGCTCGGCGTGGCGGCCGGCGGCTTCGTAGCGGTGGAGGTAGAGCTCGGCCGTCGCCAGGTGCGCGAGCGCGTCGAGCCGGGCGGACGCGGCCTCGTCGGGCAGGGCGTCGACGAGCGCCGACGCCCGGTCACAGCCCGCTTCGGCCGAGGGGATCTCGCCCAGGAACGCGTCGGCGACGGCGAGCACGGCGACGCCCGTGGCCACGAGCGCCGGGTCCCGCGCGGCGGCCGCGGCCGTCGTCGCGCGGCCGCCCCACGCGTGCATCCCGGGGTAGTCCATCCGATAGAAGTCGCCGACCGCGAGGCCCAGCATCAGATCGGCGGCCGCGGCGCCGGCCGGCGCGTCGAGGGTGCGCAGCGCCCGGCTCAGGCGCTCGCGCGCGGCCTCGTGGCGACCGAGCATCTGCTCGACGCCGGCGATCGCGCCGACGAGCCGCGCCTGCTGCGCCTCGTCGTCCGGGGGCACGTGCGCGAGCGCGTCGAGCAGTGCGGCGCGGCTCTCCTCGAAGCGGCCGGTGGCCGCGCGTACGCCGGCGAGATCGAGCAGCAGGGCGCAGCGCGCGTCGGCGTCCCCGCCGTCCCCGAGCAGTCCGAGGGCGACCTCGAACCAGCGCGCCGCGCTCTGCGGCGCGTGGGCGGCGGCGTCCTCGCCCGCCTCGCGCAGCACCGCGACGGCGGCCTCGTCGCCGGCGCGGGCGGCGTGCTCGACGTGATGGGCCAGCGTGGAGGCCGAGGCGCCGCGGCCGGAGAGGAGCGCCGCGCAGCGGGCGTGGGCGGCGATGCGCGCGCCCGGCGCGAACGCGTCGCGCACGGCGCGGCGCACGAGCGAGTGGCGGAAGCGAAAGCGCCGCGGCAGCGCCGTCGGGCGCACGATGCCGGCGGCCACGAGCGCGTCGAGCGCTTCCAGGGCCTCCGCTTCGGGCAGGTCGGCGGCGGCCGCGGCGACGTCGAGCTCGAACGGGTCTCCGGCGACCGCGGCGCCCTCGGCGAACCGCCGTGCTCGCGCGGGCAAGCGGGCGAGCTCCGCGCTCGTGGCGTCGGTGATCCCGCGCGGGACCACGTCGTCGTCGGCCTGTGGGGCGCGGGCGAGCTCGAGCAGGTAGAAGGGGTTGCCGCCGCTGGTCTCGTACAGGTGCTCCGTCGCCGAGGGCACGAGGGCGAGCGCCGCCGTCCGGGGCAGCGGCCCGAGCTCGACCGCGACGTCCTCCGGCCGGGCGCCGCCGGCCAGCGCCGGGCCGCGCGCGGCGGGGTCGTCGCGGTAGGCGCCGGCCACGAGCACGGGGCCGTGCGGACGCCGGCGGCGCAGCTGGCCGAGCAGCTCGAGCGAGGCGCCGTCGGCCCAGTGCAGGTCGTCGAGCGCAAGGACGAGCGGCCGGTCGGCCGCGAGCGCGTCGAGGAGGCGCTGGACGGCGCGATGGAGGCGATGGCGCTCTCCCGGGATCGGCCGCTCGCGCCGCTGCCGGCCGCCGAGCGCGGGGAACACCGCGGCGAGCGCCTCGCGGTCGTCGTCGGCCAGCGCCGTGACGAGGGCCGGGTCCTCGAGTGCCCCGTCGAGCGCGTCGACGAGCACGCCGAAGGGAAGGGCGCGTTCGAACTCCGCCGCGCCACCGCGCAGCGCCGGCCAGCCCCGGTCATCGGCCCGCCGCACGAGCTCGTCGAGCAGCCGGGTCTTGCCGATGCCCGGCTCTCCGGTCACCAGCAGGAATCGGGACGCTCCCGCGTCCAGCGTGTCGAGCAACTGATCGAGCTGTCGCAGCTCGCGCTCTCGGCCCACGATGGGGGCCGCCTCGGTCACGATCTTGCCTCCCACGGGCGAGCCTAACCGAACATGAGACCCTGATGTGCGGCGATCTCAGGGGGTTCCCCGATGACTCGCGGGGCCGGCACGGCGGAGGCTGGCGGTGACCGCTCGGTCATCCGCCCTCCGAGGAGCCCCCGTGAACCAGTACCGCAACCTCCCCGCGCGCGCCGCCCGCTGGAGCGCCGCTCACCGTAAGACCGCCATCTTCGGCTGGCTGGGCTTCGTCGTCGTCGCGTTCCTGCTCGGCAACGCGATCGGGCAGAACCAGATCCGGGACGCGGACCAGTTCTCCGGCGAGTCGCATCGTGCCGAGCAGGCCCTGTACGGCGCGGGCCTGCGGCCCAACGACGAGCACGTGCTGGTCCAGAGCCGCACGCGCACCGTTCGCGATCCCACCTTCCGCGCCGCCATCGCCGACGCCGTCGTCCGCCTGCGGCGCACCGAGGACGTCCGCAAGGTCACCTCGCCGCTGGCCCCGGGCGGCACCGATCTCGCAGGACGGCCGATCGGCGCTCGTGGACTTCGAGATCACCGGGAACTCCGAACAGGCGGCCAAGCGGATCGATCCGTCCAAGGAGGCGGTCGCCGCGGTCGCCGCGGCCCATCCGGGCCTGCGGATCGAGCAGTTCGGCTCGGTGAGCTCGAACAAGGAGCTCAACGACACCTTCTCGTCCGACCTCGGCAAGGCCGAGCTGCTGTCGTTCCCCCTGACGCTGCTGATCCTCGTGCTCGCCTTCGGCTCGCTGGTCGCCGCGCTCGTCCCGATGCTCATCGGCATCACCACGGTCATGGCCGCGCTGGGCCTCGTCGCGCTCCCGAGCCAGATCTCGCCGATCGACTCGAACCTCTCGTCGGTGATCCTGCTCATCGGCCTGGCGGTGAGCGTCGACTACTCGCTCTTCTACCTGCGCCGCGAACGCGAGGAGCGCGCCGCCGGGCGCAGCAGCCGCACGGCGCTGCAGATCGCCGCGGGGACCTCCGGCCGGGCGGTGCTGATCTCCGGCCTGACGGTGATCGCCGCGATGGCGGGGATGTTCCTGTCGGGCGACAAGACCTTCATCTCCTTCGCCGAGGGCACGATCCTCGTCGTCGCGATCGCGGTCGTCTCCTCGCTGACGGTGCTGCCCGCCGTGCTCGCCTGGCTGGGCGACCGGGTCGAGCGCGGGCGCATCCCGTTCCTGCCGCGGCGCACGGCCGGGCCCTCGCGCTTCTGGTCGCGGCTGGTCGACCTCGTGATGCGCCGCCCATGGCCGGCGATCGTCCTCGCCGGCGGTCTGCTCGTCGCGCTCGCCGTCCCCGCGCTGAAGATGAACATCGCGGTCACGAGCGTCGACGACCTGCCGCAGGACCTCGCCGTGATCCAGACCTACAACCGCCTGCGCGAGGCGTTCCCCAAGGAGGGCGTGACGGTCGACGTCGCCGTCAAGGCGGCCGACGTGCGCACCGGTCCGGTGGCCGCGGGGATCGTCGCCCTGCGCCGCGAGGCGAGGGCGGTCCCCGGCGTCCTGCCCGGCACCGAGACCACGGTCAGCCGCGACGGCACCGTGGCGCTCGTCTCGATCCCGACCCGCGGCAACGGCAACGACGGTCCCTCGCTCGGGGCGCTGCGGGCGATCCGCAAGCAGGTCGTCCCGACCACCGTCGGGCGGGTGAACGGGGCGGACACGAACGTCTCGGGCTCGGCGGCGCAGTCGAAGGACTTCCACGACCTGCTCGTGTCCCGCCTGCCGCTGATCTTCGCCTTCGTGTTCGCGCTGGCCTTCCTGCTGCTGCTGTTCACGTTCCGCTCGATCGTGATCCCGATCAAGGCGATCGTGCTCAACCTGCTCTCGGTGGGCGCCGCCTACGGCGTGCTCGTGCTCGTCTTCCAGGACGGCCGGGGCGAGAGCCTGCTCGGCTTCACCTCGAACGGCGGCGTCACGTCATGGCTGCCGCTGTTCCTGTTCGTGATCCTCTTCGGGCTCTCGATGGACTACCACGTGTTCATCCTCTCCCGCGTGCGCGAGTCGTGGCGCGGCGGGATGAGCACGACCGAGGCGGTGCGCCACGGCATCGCGACGACGGCGGGGACGGTGACGAGCGCCGCGATCGTGATGGTCGTCGTCTTCTCCGTGTTCGTCACGCTGAGCTTCCTCGACTTCAAGGAGATGGGCGTGGGCCTCGCGGTGGCGGTGCTGATCGACGCGACGATCGTCCGCGGCGTGCTGCTCCCGGCGACGATGAAGATCCTCGGCGACTGGAACTGGTACCTGCCGAGCTGGCTGGAGTGGATCCCCGAGCCGCGCGGCGAGCGCGCGCGGCGGCGAGCGCGGGTCGAAGCGACACCCGCGCCCGGCCACGACGGCCTGAGCTCGTCAGCGCGCCGGCGCGACCTCGGCCAGTCGCCGCTCGAGCAGGCGCCGCTCCGGCTCGTCGTGGGCGAGCGCGAGCGCGCGCTCGTAGGCCTCGCGCGCCTCGGCGTCGCGGCCGAGGCGGCGCAGGAGCGCGCCGCGCGTCGCGTGCAGGTAGCGGTAGTCGGGCAGCTCGAGCCGGTCGGCGATCGCCAGCCCGGCCTCGGGCCCCTCGGCCTCGGCCACCGCCACGGCCCGGTTGAGCTCGACCACCGGCGATCCGGTCAGGCGGAACAGCTCGCCGTAGAGCGCGGCGATCTGCGCCCAGTCGTGCGGCTCGTCGGCGTGCAGCGACGCGATCGCCGCCTGGACCACGTAGGGCCCGCGACCGCGCAGCGCCAGCGCGCGGTCGAGCGCCGTGCGGCCGCGCGCGATCTGCGCCGCGTCCCAGCGCGAGCGGTCCTGGTCGGCGAGCAGCACGAGGTCGTCGCCGTCGAAGCGCGCGTCGCGGCGCGCGTCGTGCAGCAGCATCAGCGCGAGCAGCGCCTGGACCTCGGGCTCGTCGGGCATCAGCTCGGCCAGCGCCTGCGCGAGGCGGATCGCCTCGGCGGCCAGGTCGACGCGGCCGGAGTAGCCCTCGTTGAAGATCAGGTAGACGACGGCGAGCACGGCGGCCAGCCGGTCGGGCAGCTGATGCGCGGGCGGCACGCGGAAGGGGATCCCGGCGGCGGCGATCTTGCGCTTGGCGCGCACGAGCCGCTGGGCCATCGCCGGTCGCGGGACGAGGAACGCGCGGGCGATCTCGTCGGTCGTCAGGCCGCCGAGCGTGCGCAGCGTCAGCGCGACCTGGGCGTCGGTCGACAGCGCCGGGTGGCAGCAGGTGAAGACGAGCTCGAGGCGCTCGTCGGGAAAGGCGGTCGTCTCGTCCACGTCGCGCTCCTCGGGAGGTGGCTCGGCCGCGAGCAGGCGGGTCTTCTCCGTGAGCGTCCGCTCACGCCGCACGCGGTCGATGGCCCGGTTGCGGGCGGTCGTGATCAGCCAGGCGCCGGGGTTGGCCGGTGTCCCCTCGCGGGGCCAGCGCTCGGCGGCGATCGCGAAGGCCTCCTGCGCGGCCTCCTCGGCGAGCTCGAAGTCGCCGAGGAAGCCGATCAGGGTCGCGAGCACGCGCCCCCACTGGTCGCGGAAGGCCTGCTCGAGGGGTGGTTCGGGCAACTACCCCTCCACGATGGGCCGGATCTCGACCGCGCCGCCCATGCTGGCGGCGGGGACCTTGCCCGCCAGCGCGATCGCGGCGTCGAGGTCGTCGGCCTCGAGGAACAGGTAGCCGCCGAGCGCCTCCTTGGTGTCGACGAAGGGCCCGTCGGTCGTCAGGGTCTGCCCGTCGGCCACGCGGACGGTCGTCGCCGTCTCCGGCCCGTCCATGCGCTCGCCCGGGGTCGCGCCCGGCGTCTGGTTGATCTCGCCGTAGGCGGCGTAGACCCGGCCGCGCTCCTCGTCGGTGAGCGCGTCCCACTCCTCGGTGCCCGGGAGCGGCGTGGTGCCCTGGTGGATGAGCAGCATGTACTTCATGAGGTCCTCCTTGGTGGGGATGGTCGCCCCCTAGACGAACGGAGGGCGAGAATTCGACACCTGATGCCGAATATCCCACGAGGGCGCCGGTTCCCGAAGCGGGGAACGGCGGAATGGGCCGTGAAGGAATCGAACCTTCAACCTTGGGATTAAGAGTCCCCTGCTCTGCCAATTGAGCTAACGGCCCGGGGAGCGAGGGCCGATTCTAGCTTCCTCGCGGCGCGCTCTGGCTAGGGTCGAAGCCCATGAGCGAGGCGCGTCTGGAACGCACTGAGACCGGCCTGGTTCCCGCCGAGCCCGGGTGGTTCGTTCTCAACGCCCGCGACGCGCAGTGGCTGACCGGGCCGTTCGGGGCCTACACGCGCTTCGAGGGCGAGGATCGCTTCCCGGCCCAGGGCTTCAACATCGCCGTGCTGCGACCCGGCGAGTCCACGTGCTACTACCACGCCGAGGACGAGCAGGAGGACTTCCTCGTGCTCAGCGGGGAGTGCCTGCTGCTGATCGACGGCCAGGAGCGCCCGCTGCAGGCCTGGGACTTCGTGCACTCCCCGCCGGGGACAGAGCACGTCTTCCTCGGCGCCGGAGACGGCCCGAGCGTCCTGCTCGGGACGGGGACCCGCCGCGGCGGCGACATCGTCTACCCGGCCTCGGCGCTGGCCCAGCGCCACGGCGCCGGCGTGTCCGAGGCGACGACCTCGTCGCGCGAGGCCTACTCAGGCGCCGAGGCCGACACGCCGACGGCCTACCGGCCGGGCTGGCTGCCCGACTGACTCAGCGCCCGCGCGGCGGGAACAGGCGCGGCATCCGCGCGAGCAGGCGCAGGCTGCCCGAGGGCCGCAGGCGCCGCGTGACGAGCAGGCGCCGCGCGTCGGCGCGCCCGCCGACGACGTCGGCCCAGTCCTCCCACGTGCAGCGCAGGCGCACGCCCGGGTCGGGATGCGCGCCGGCGTGCGCGCTCGTCGAGCCGTTGTCGATCACGAGGTGCCAGGGCGCGAGGTCGTCGAAGTCCCACTGCACGACGGCCCGCTCGGTCAGGCCGTGCTCGGGGTCGACCGAGCGCGCGACGACGTCGAAGACGAGCGCGACGGTCTCGGGGTCGCGCGCGTTCGGGCGCTCCTTGGGGCCGAGGATCCCGGCGCCCATCAGCGCCAGGCCGCGCTCGGCCGCCTCGCGGGGCGGCAGGCCGACGGGGATCGGGGATCCGCCGGGCAGGTCCTCCGGGGGCAGCCCGGCCGAGCGCAGCTTGGTCATCAGCGAGTGGGCGCCCTCCTCGGCCACGTCCTCGATCTTCGTCCCGAAGACCTCGACGTAGTCGCGGTTGCCGCCCGGCGGCCAGAAGACCGCGGTCGACCACGGGATCACGCGCCGGAGCATCGCCGCCACGGCGTCGCGCGAGCGCGGGTCCTCCTCGATCAGGTCGGCGAGCAGCCGCACCCCGAAGCCGATGTGGCGCTGCTCGTCGGCGGCGACGTTGGCGATCCCCTCGCGGAAGCCGGGCAGGAGATCGCGCTCGTTCAGATAGCGCTCGATGAAGTGCTGGCCGGGCTGGGCGAGCGTCGCCTCGATCACGATGTGGTAGAGCGCGACCGCTCCGGCCAGGCGCGGGATCGAGCGGTCGCGGCGCAGCCCGTCGGCCACGGCGTCGAGCTCGCCGAAGACCTTCTTGAAGCCCCAGTTCAGGCGCGGCTGGATCGCGGCCAGCCCGGAGGCCGTCGTGCCGTCGCCGAGGCCGGCGACCTCGTGCATGAAGCGCCGGAAGAAGACCGCGTGGCGCGCCTCGTCGACCTGCTGCGTGGTCAGGAAGTACTTCTGCTCCTCGCGCGGGGCGGCGTCGATGAAGGGCCCGAGGTTGTCGGCGACCGCGTCCTCGCCCCAGAAGAACAGCGCGTAGTTCCACAGTGCGGCCTCGCGCTCGAAGGGCGTGAAGACCTCCTCCCACTGGCGGCGGTCCTCGCTGAAGTCGATCGCCGTCGCGCTCCAGTTGCCGCGCTCCCAGCGCGCGTACAGATCCTCGTAGGAGATGGCGTCGAGCGCCGCCGAGGGCATGCTCGGTAGCCTAATCCGCGCTCATGCCGATGGCGTCAGTCGACGGACGGATCATGCCCGCCGAGGAGGCGGTCGTCCCCGTCACGGACGAGGGTCTCGTCCGCGGCGACGGCGTCTTCGAGGTCGTGCGCCTCTACGACGGACAGCCGTTCGCCTGGGACGACCATCTGCGCCGCCTGGCGAACTCCGCCGGCAACCTGCGCCTCGAGATCGACCTCAACGCGATCCGCGCCGCAGGCCGAGGCGCTCGTGGCCACGGCGGAGGGCGAGTACCTCGACGGCCAGCTGCGCGTGATGATCACCCGCGGCGGGCGGATCATCGCCCTGCTCGAGGCGCTGGCCGAGCACGCCACCGCGCGTCCGGCTGGCCTCGGTGACCTTCGCGCCGCCGCGGATCCTCGACGGGATCAAGTCGCTCTCCTACGCGGGCAACATGCTCGCCACGCGGCTGGCCAAGGAGGCGGGCGCCGACGAGGCCCTGCTCGTCACCCCGCACGGCCGCGCGCTCGAGGCGCCGACGTCGTCGCTCTTCTACGTCGTCGGCGGCCAGCTGCGCACGCCGCCGCTGTCCGACCACATCCTCGACTCGATCACCCGCCGGCGCCTGCTCGCCGCGCGTCGAGGTGGCCGAGGTGCCGGTCTCCCTCGAGGAGCTCATCGGTTGCGAGGAGGCGTTCCTGGCCTCGACGACGCGGGAGGTGCAGGCGATCGCGTCGATCGACGGCACGGAGCTGCCGGCGGCGCCGGGCCCGCGGACGCGCGAATGTGCCGAGATCTTCTCCGGCCTCGTCGCCGACGAGCTCTCCGGCGCCCGGTCTTGAGCCGGCGCTAGGAGGCGAGCTGGCCGGAGCTGGTGCGCGGGCCGAGCGAGCCCGTGTGGTACCCGACGTACCAGATCACGTGGCCTACGACCCCCAGAGCGGAACGCATGTTCCGATTTCTGCCCCGCGGCAAAGGCCGCGGAGAAACGTTCTGGACGGATGATCGAGCCTTTTGCCCGCGCCGCGGCGTGTCAGGCTTCTCGCGATGCGCCTTCGCCGCCGTCCCCGTCAGCAGATCGAGCGGCCGACGCTCGCGCTGGCGGGCGCCGCGCTGGGCACCGTCGGCGCGGTGGTCGCGCTCGAGGTCGGGCGGGTGTGGAAGCGCGGCTCGGCGCCCCTGCCGGCCGACGCGCCCGACCTGCTCGACGCCGCCGCCGTCGCCACCCGCGAGACGCGGGACGTGGCGATCGCGGCCATCGAGCGCGCCAGCGACCGGGAGGGCGCCCTGCTCAACCTCTTCGCCTCCTTCGTGATCGCCTTCGGGACGGCGCGCCTCTCGAGCCACCAGATCCGCCGCCGCGGGCGGTTCGGGCCCTTCCGCGACCTCCGGGTCGGGCACCGGCACGTGCACCACTTCGTGCCCGGCCTGCTGCTTTCGCTCGGCGCCGGCGGCTGGTCGGTCCTGTCGGCGCAGGAGCGGATCGATCCGTGGCTCGCGATCCCCTTCGGGGTCGGCCTGGGCCTGACGCTCGACGAGTCGGCGCTGCTGCTCCAGCTCGAGGACGTCTACTGGAGCCAGGAGGGCGTGCTCTCGATCCAGATCGGCCTGACGACCACCGCGGTGCTCGGCGGCTCGGTGATCGCCCGGCGCATGTTGCGCCGCGGCGAGGAGGCCGTGCTCGAGTCGCCCTAGCCGGACCCGCCCGCGAGCTCGCTGCGCAGCTCGTGGCTGCCGTCGGGCAGCGGCGCTTCGTAGAAGAGCCGGTACCCACCGCCGGGCAGCGCGAGCACATCGAGGTACCGGGCGTCGCTGACGGGCTCGCCGCGGTGCTCGGCCAGGCCGGTCCGCTCGCGGAAGTTCTCCTCCTTGGTGGCGCGCCCGTCGTAGGCGATGCGGCCGTCGGGCAGGACGGCGGTGACGCGCGCGCCGCGGGCGTCCCACGTGCCGGGCCGCCCGGTGAGCGCGACGTCCGCGTCCCAGGACCAGGCCAGGCCGTCGTCGCTCGTGGCGGTGCGCGTGTGCATCCGGTCCTCCTCCCCGGAGACGTCGAGCGGGTGACAGCACACCCACGCGCGCCAGCGCGAACCGTCCCGGCGCACCACCGGGTCCTTGACGGCGAGCTCCTCGTCGCCGGGGAAGGCGGTGCGCGCGTCCGCCGCGGCCAGCGCGGCCGGGTCGTCGGCGTCGAGGACGTCGATCCGCCAGTGCTTGCCGTGGGGCGTCGCGCACGAGACGTAGAGCCGCCATCCGCCTCTCGCGGTGCGGACCAACGCGGGGCGCTCGAGCGATGCCGCGCCGAAGCGCGACTTGGTCAGGCGCGCGAGCGTCGTCCAGCGACCTCCATCCTCGCGAGCGAGGACCACGACCCCGCCGCGCTCGGCCGGCGAGCGGACGCGATAGGCGAGGATCACGGCCCCGTCGTCGTCGAGCGCCGCGCTCGGGGCGCCGGCCCAACTGCCCTCGCCCGGGGCGGGCGCCGCAGCGACGACGGAGGCGACGCCGCGGCCGGGGACGGGGAAGCCGCGTGGCACGAGGTGACCGCTCAGGCGGCGGCGGGCGCCATGACCGTCTCCTGCGCCGCGCGGGTCCAGATCGTCTGCTCGCGCCCGGGCCCGACGCCGATCAGCACGATCGGCACCCCGATGTAGTCGGAGATGAACTCGAGGTAGTCGCGGGCGGCGGGCGGGAGGTCATCCTCGCTGCGCACGTCGCCGAGGTCCTCGGTCCAGCCGGGCATCGACTCGTAGAGCGCCTCGGCGTGGTGGAGCACGGTCTGGTGGAACGGGAAGCCGTCCAGCGTCGCGCCCTCGGCCGAGCGGTAGCTCGTGCACAGCAGCAGGCGATCGAGGCCCGAGAGCACGTCCAATTTCGTCAGGCACAGCGCGGTCAGCCCGTTCAGGCGGGTGGCGTAACGCAGGGCGACGAGATCCATCCAGCCGACGCGGCGCGAGCGGCCCGTCGTCGTGCCGTACTCCCCGCCGGCCTCGCGCAGCTGGTCGCCGAGCTCGTCGTTGAGCTCGGTCGGGAACGGCCCGGCGCCGACGCGCGTGGCGTAGGCCTTGGTGATGCCCCAGACCTCGTCGATGTCGCGCGGGCCGACGCCGGCGCCGAGGCAGGCCGCGCCGGCGATCGGGTTCGAGGACGTGACGAAGGGATAGGTGCCGTGGTCGATGTCGAGCATCGCGCCCTGGGCGCCCTCGAAGATCACCGTCTGGTCGGCGGCGAGCAGGTCCCACACGCGCTTGACGGTGTCGGTCACGTAGCGCTCGAGGCGGTGGCCGTAGTTGAGGTACTCCTCGGTCATCGCCTGCAGGTCGAGCGCGGGGTCGCGCGCGAACGGCCGCAGCGACAGCCGCTTGGGCTCGAGCGCGGCGGTGATCTTCTTCTTGAGGATCTTCTCGTCGAGCAGGTCCTGCATGCGGATCCCGAGGCGCGCGGCCTTGTCGGCGTAGCAGGGGCCGATGCCGCGCCGCGTGGTGCCGATCTGGAGCTTGCCGAGCTTCGCCTCGCCCGCGTGGTCGAGGAACATGTGGTACGGCATGATCAGGTGCGCGTTGGCCGAGATCCGCAGGCCGCCGGTGTCGACGCCGCGCCGGCGCAGCTCGTCGAGCTCGTCGGTCAGGACCTTCGGGTCGATGACCACGCCGTTGCCGATCAGGCACGGCTTGCCGGGGTAGAGGATGCCCGACGGCATCAGGTGCAGCTTGTAGGTCGTGCCGTCGCGGACGATCGTGTGGCCGGCGTTGTTGCCGCCCTGGAAGCGCACGATGGCGTCGGCGCGCTCGGCCAGGAGGTCGGTGACCTTGCCCTTGCCCTCGTCGCCCCACTGGGCACCCACGATCACGACTCCCGGCATGAGAGGTGAATTCTAGGCGGGGATGCGATGGTCGCTGCCGAGCAGCGGGATCTGCTCGCACATCTCGACCAGCCGTGACGTCGTGCGCTTCCCGATCTGGTCGCCGAGCTCGTCGAGCTCGCGGATGTTCGTGGTCAGGAGGATCGCCTTCTCCTCCTCGTAGCGCGAGTTGACCAGGGAGTAGAGGAGCTCGGCCACCCATGGGGTCATGCGCTCGGCGCCGACGTCGTCGAGGTGGAGCAGGTCGACGGTCGCGAGGCGCTCGAGCAGCGCGACGTCGGTGGTCTCCGAGTCGTCGCCGTAGGTCGAGCGGATCTGGCGCAGCAGGGTCGGCATCGAGTAGATCGCCACCGTGTGGCCGGCCTCGAGCGCGGCCTGGGAGACGAGCATCGCCAGCGAGGTCTTGCCCGTGCCGACGTCGCCGAAGATCCACAGCCCGCGGCCGTTCGTCGATGTGCGTCTCGAGGTCGTCGATGTAGCGCCGGATCGCGAACGTGACGCGGGTGCGGGAGGTCGGCGATCGGCGGGCGATCGAAGGACATGTTGCGGTAGCGCTTGGGGATCACGGCCGACAGCGAGCTCGCCTTGGCCTTGGCGATCCGCTGCGCGCGGCACGAGCACGGGCGCGCGGTGTTCGTGTCCTCGTCGACGAGCAGGCCGCTGCCGTCGCAGCGCCCGAAGGGGCAGGGCGCCGGGTCCATCAGTAGCGCTCCTCGTCCACCCAGTTCATGAACTTCGGGTACTCGCCCTGGAAGGTGAGCTTGACGGTGTCCAGCGAGCCGTGGCGGTTCTTGGCGATGCCGATCTCGGCCACGCCGGGCTCCTCGGACTCCTCCTTCGTGTAGTACTCGTCGCGGTAGATGAACATGACGAGGTCGGCGTCCTGCTCGAGGTTGCCGGACTCGCGCAGGTCGGAGAGCAGCGGGCGCTTGTCGGTCCGCGACTCGACCGCACGGGACAACTGGGAGAGCGCGATCACGGGGACCTCGAGCTCGTTGGCCAGCAGCTTGAGGCCACGCGACATCTCGCCGATCTGCTGGACGCGGTTCTCGATGCGGCCGTCGGCGCGCATGAGCTGCAGGTAGTCGACGATCACGAGGCCGAGGCCGTTCTCGCTCTGCTGGTGCAGGCGGCGGGCCTTGGCGCGTACCTCCGTCGTGCCGACGTCGGAGGTGTCGTCGACGTAGAGCGGCGCGTCGTGCGAGCTTCTCGACGGCGTCGAGGATCTTCGGCCAGCGGCGCTCGTCGACGCGGCCGCGGCGCAGCGCCTCGCCCTTGATGTTCGCCTGCGAGGCGACGAAGCGCTGGGCGAGCTCCTGCCTCGGACATCTCGAGGGAGAACAGGGCGACCGGCTTGCCGTGGGCCAGCGCGGCGTTCTCGGCGATGTTCGTGACGAGCGCCGACTTGCCCATGCCGGGGCGGGCGGCGAGGATGATCAGGTTGCCGGGATGGAAGCCGCCGGTGACCTCGTCGAGGTCCTTGAAGCCCGACGGCGTGCCGATCAGCGACGTCTTGTTCTGCGCGAGCTCCTGGAAGCGGTCGAGCGCGCGGTCGAGCAGGTCCGAGGCCTTGACGAAGTCCTTCTGCTTGTCGTCCTGGGCGACCTCGAGCACGCGGCGCTCGGCGAGGTCGACGAGCGTGTCGGCGTCGCCCTCGTGGTTGAGGACCGACGCCTGGATGTCGTAGGTCGACGTCGAGCAGCCGCCGCAGCAGCGCGTTCTGGTGGACGATCTTCGCGTAGTGCTGCGCGTTGCCGGCGGTCGGCGCGGCCGCGGTCAGCCCGGCGACGACGGCCGCGCCGCCGACCTGCTCGAGCTTGCCCGAGCGCTCCAGGCGCTCGGTGACCGCGACGTGGTCGATCGGCTCGGACTCCTCGTAGAGGCCGAGCATCGCGCCGAAGATCTCGCCGTGCTGCGGGCGGTAGAAGTGCTCGGGCTTGAGGCTCTGCGCGACGACGACGGAGTACATCGCGCGCTCGTTGAGCAGCAGCGCGCCGAGCACGGACTGCTCGGCGTCGAGGTTGTGCGGCGGCGTCGAGTCGGGGGTGGAGAGGGGCGGCGGCTCGGCGATCGACACCCCACCGAGACTAAGCGGTCGGCCCGGAGTCGGACGCAGGACGTCGCCCGTGAAGTTCCGCGACTTTGCGCGAGCAGACGCGCGGAAGCGGCGCTACTTCTGCTCGACGACCATCGTCTTGACGGCCGCCGTGATGCCCTCGGAGACCTCGACGACGACCATGTGGGTGCCGACGTGGCGGATCGGGTCGTCGAGGTGGATCTTGCGCCGGTCGACGCGGATGCCCCGCGCCTCCTTGATGGCGTCGGCGATGTCCTGGGCGGTGACCGAGCCGAACAGGCGGCCGTCCTCGCCGGCCTGCTGGGTGATCGTCAGGACGGTCTTCTGGAGCAGGGACGCGTTCTCCTGGGCGCGGGCCGCGGCCTCGCGCTGGGCGCACCTCGGCCTGCTCGGCGCGCTGCTTGGCGACCTCGAGCGACGCCTTCGTGGCCGGCTGCGCGAGCTTGCGCGGCACGAGGTAGTTGCGCAGGTAGCCCGCGGCGACGTCGACGACTGTCGCCCTGCTCGCCGAGCGTTCTCGACGTCGGACAGGAGGATGGCCTGGGCCATGGCTAGCGGTCGCGGTCGCGATCGCGACCGCCGCGCCCACCGGTGCGCTCGGTGGCGGTCTCGTTCACGTAGTAGAGGAGGCCGAGCTCACGCGCGCGCTTGACGGCGCCGCGCGATCTGCGACTGGTGCCGGCGGCACGCGCCGGTGATCCGCCGGGAGCGGATCTTGCCCTTCTCGGAGACGAAGCGGCGCAGCGAGCCGACGTCCTTCCAGTCGACGCGCTCGATCTTGTCCTTGCAGTACGGGCACGGACTTGCGCCGCCCGCTGCCGGGACCGCCTCGCTTGTCGCGCCGGGGCCTTGCCGGCTTCCTGCGCTGCTTCGCCACTGACTACCTCGTCTGAATCGTTGCCTAGAAGGGGATGTCGTCGTCGGCCGGAGCGCTGGTGGCGGGAGCGAAGTCCCGCGTGTCCATGGGGACGTCGCCGCCCGAACGCTGGAAGCCGTTGGATCCGCCGGAGGCCTCATCGCGGCCACCGAGGAACTGGACGGAGTCGGCGATGATATCGACCGACTGGCGCTTCTGGCCGTTCTGGTCCTCCCACTCGCGCCATTCGAGGCGCCCGTCGAGCGCGATCGGGCGGCCCTTGGAGAGGTAGCGGGCGCAGTTCTCGCCCTGCGCGCCCCAGACGGTGACGTCGAAGAAGTTGGGCTTGTCCTCCCACTCGCCGGTCGCGTTGTTCTTGCGGCGGGTGTTCGAGGCGATGCGCAGCGAGCACACGGACGTGCCGCTGGCCAGCGAGCGGAGCTCGGGATCCCGGGTCAGGTTGCCGGTCATGACGACGCGGTTGATGTTCGTGGCGGCCACGGTGCGTCTCCTTCGATTCGGCTCTGTAGCCGAGTCTAGGTGCGGGGACGGCGGAGCTCGCCCCCGATCGGGGAAGGAAAAACGCGGTGAGAGCGGCTAGACGGCGGTCTAGTACTCGGCGGCGACCGGCTCGACCCGGACTTCGGGCGGCGGCGGGGTGCCGGGCAGGACCTTGATGATCCGGAAGCGCAGGACCCCGTCGGCGATGCGCAGCTGGCGGCCGAGCTCCTCGAGCAGCGACGCGGGACCGCTGAACTGGTAGAGGAAGTACTCGCCCTCGTTCTGGTGGTCGATCTCGAAGGTCAGGCCCGCGGATGCCCCAGTCGTGCTGGGACTCGAGCGTGCCCTCGGACTCGATCCGCTGCTGGATCTGGTCGAGGATCGCGTCGCGACGGTCGTCGTCGGCGTCCGCGCGCAGGATGACCATGAGGTCGTAGATCTTGGGGCCCTTTGCCACGGCAGGCGAGTGTAGCGGGGGCGAGTTGCCCGCCCCGGCGGCCTCTGGCTGGGCATGGACGCCTCGCGACGCACGCTCGCCGGCTGGGCCGCCGCCGCGCTGGCCGGCGGCGCCCTGCTCGGCCTCGGTCCCGGCGACGACCCCGGGCGGCGAGCTCGGTCGACACCGCGCGCGCGCCCGCTGGCGCCGCTGCGGAGCACCCCGCCGGCGCGGGCGACGGCGGCGCGAGCGCCGGCGCGCGGCCGCGCCCGAAGCGCGTCTCCAGGACGGCGCACCGGCGCAAGGTGCGACCCCGGCCGCGGCGCAGGCATCGGCCGCGCCGGCGACCCGTCCGTCGAGTGGCGCGAAACGTGAACATGCCGTCACGGAACGCGCCACTCGAGCCCGCCGGCGCCGCGAAGAAGCCTGTCCCCCTCCCCAGCCCGAGCGCCGGCAGCGCCCACCCCCAGCGCCCCGCGACCGACCTCCGCCCCGACCCCGGCGCCGTCGCCGCCGAACGAGTTCGGTCCGTGAGCTCAGTCGGCGGAGAAGCTCATGCCCGCGGCGCGGGCCTTCTCGGCGATGTCGGCGAGCTGGTCGTCGATCCAGTCGCCGGGGTCGCGCTCGGTGACGATCGCCTTGAGGCCGTCGGCGCGGCGCTTGCGCTCCTGCGGGGACATCGTCAGCGCGGCGTGGATCGAGTCGGCCGTGTCCTGGAGGTCGAACGGGTTGACCGACAGGGCGTACTCGCCGAGCTCCTCGTGGGCGCCGGTGTTCTCCGACAGGATCGAGACGCCGTCGCGCTCGTTGACGAGCGGTCCCTCCTTGGCCACGAGGTTCATGCCGTCGAACATCGCGTTGACCACGAGCACGTCGTAGTTCTTGTAGGCGGCCACGGCCTCCTCGAGGTCGTCGCGCAGCTTGAGCTGGATCGGCATCCAGTCCGGCGTGCCGTGGCGGTGGTTGACCACGGCGACGACGGCCTCGATGCGCTCGAGGTACTCGGCGTACTCGGGCACGTCCTGGCGCGAGGGCATGAGCTGGGCGATGAACGTCACCCGCTCGTGCGAACTCCGGGTGCTGCTCGAGGAAGAGGTCGAAGGCCGAGAAGCCGCGCAGCACGTTCTTGGACAGGTCGGCGCGGTCGACGCGGAGGATCAGGTGGTCGCGCCGGCGGCGCACAGCTCCTCCTCGAACTCCTTGCGTGCGCGCCCGCTGGGCCACGCGCAGCGTCGCCTCGGCGTCGATCGGCAGCGGGTAGGCGCGCACCCAGACCTCGCGGGATCCGACCGTGACCGACGCCGCGCCTCGCAAGTCGACCTCGTGGGCCATGAGGTCGCGGCAGCACTGGAGGAAGTTCAGCTGGTAGGCGCTGCGTGTGGAAGCCGACGATGTCGTTGGCGAGGATCCCGTCGTAGAGCTCCTGGCGGATCGCCGCGGGCAGCACGCGCCAGGCGTCGGGCTGGGTCCACGGGATGTGGACGAAGTGGTGCAGGAACGCGTCGGGCCGCTCGCGGCGGACGAGCGCCGGGCAGCGTGTAGAGGTGGTAGTCGTGGACCATGACCACCGGGTCCTGCGGCGCCCTCGATCTCCTCGAGCACGGCCCGGGCCAGATCCTCGTTGACGACGTTGTAACCGAACTCGAAGGCCTCGACCTCGTGGCGGCGGATGTCCGGGGCGTTCGAGAGGTCCCAGAGGTAGTGCTGGATGAACCACAGCATCGGGTTGGCCACGATGTTGTAGAAGCGGTCGTAGGCGTCCGGGTCGGAGGCGACGAGCTTGACCTGGTAGGTCGCCGCCGTCGGGCGCCTCGACCTCGAAGGGCCGGCCGCCGTGCTCGGCCGAGACCTCCGTGTCGCGGTCGGTCATCGCCGAGGCGATCCAGACCGCGTCGCGGTGGGAGGCGAGGCCGGTCAGGGCGGTGACGAGCCCGCCGCCGCCCCGCTTGACCGTGCCGTCGTCCTGGTGGGTGACCGGGCCGCGGTTGGAGACGAGCACGAGCGGCGGCGGACTGCGCACGCCCTCCTACCTCCCGTCTCCGCAGCTCCGAGAAGATGCGAAGCCAGTCGCGGAGCAGTCGCGGCGATGAGGAAGTGGCGTGCGGACGTGCTCCTTGCCCCGCCGCCCGAGCTCCTTGCCCAGGGCCGGGTCGCGCGAGGATCCGCAGCGGCGCGCTCGGCGCACTCCTCGACGGAGGAGACGAGGTAGCCCGACTCGCCGTCGTGTGACCTGGAGCGGGATGCCGCCGACGTCGCCGCCGATGAACGGCCGCGCCTTCCAGATGCGCCTCGCGAGACGGTCAGGCCGAAGCCCTCGCGCGTCGACTTCTGGATCACGCACGTCGGCGTGCGACTGGAAGGCGTTGACCTCGATCGCGCCGACGTTGTTGAAGTTGTTGAGGATGTGGATGTCGGGGTCGCCGGCGGCGTGGGCGATCGTCGCGTTGAAGAAGTCCCAGCCCTCGGGGTCGTCGGAGGCCATGGAGCCCACGAGTGCGAGCTGGACCTCGGGGATGCTGCTCCTTGACGATCCGGTAGGCGTCGATCACGCCGAGCGGGTCCTTCCACGGGTCGAAGCGCGAGACCTGGCACATGAGCGGCCGGTCGACGTCGATCCCGAACTGCTCGCAGATGTAGATGGCGTCCTCGGGCGAGAAGGCCATGTTCTTCGGGGCCAGCGGGTCGATCGCCGGCGGCACGATGTGGACGTGCCGTTGCAGCCCGTCCGGGGCGTACGGCGCCGAGGTGGTAGACCTGCGCCGGGTACTCGGCGATCGTAGGGCAGCAGGCGCTCGATCGTCGCCGGGTTCGGCGTCGAGAGGTCGATGTGGCAGCGCCACACCCAGTGCGCGGCCTTCTCGGGCACGAGGCGCGTACAGCGCCGGCCGGCTGCGGGTCGTGGACGATGCACGACGTCCCAGTCGCGGGAGAGCTCGCGCGCGTTCATCTCGTTGTAGCGCCGCCAGGTCTCCCACTGCTCCGGCGGTGAGGTCGTCGGGCGCGCCCTGGAGCGCGTTGTGCATGAGCTTCGTGGCGTTGTAGAACTCCTCGCGCCCGTAGATCACCTGCCACTCGACCTCGAGCCCGACGTCGCGCATGAGCGGGACGAGCGTGAAGAGGATCTCCGAGACGCCGCCGCCGAACGCCGTGGCGGAGACGTGGAGGACGCGCTTGCCCTGCAGCGGCTCGGCCAGCTCGCGGATCTCCTCGACCAGCGTCCTGCCCACGATGTGGGTGTAGTCCGCAGAGGGTCTTGGAGCCGACGAGGACGGGCTGGAGCATGGCGGCGGCGGGAATCTATCCGTCGCGGCGGCCGATCGGCGGTCCGGGCGGCCTACGGCTCCCGGCGACGCGCCGCGGCGCGGGCCGCGGCCAGCGTCACCGTCGACGGTCGTGCTGCTTGCCGCCCGAGTAGACCTCGAGCGTCACGGTCTCGCCCGGCCGGTGCGCGGCGATCGCCCGGACGAGGTCGGCCTCGGCGGCGATGCTGGGTGCCCGTCGACCTTGGTGATGACGTCGCCGCCCGGCCGGTAGCGCTGCGGCCTGGAACGTCTGCGTGCGGCGCCGCCGGCCCTTGAGGCCCGGCCTTGTCCGCCGGGCCGCCCGCGCGTGACGCGCTGGATCCAGCGCCGCTGCGGTGCGCCGAGGTGGAAGTGCCGGCCGAGCTGCGGGAACAGCGCGACGGTGCGAGACGCCGAGGTAGGCGTAGGAGGCCTTGCCGTCGTCGCGCAGCTGGTCGAGCGAGCGCCGGACGAGGTCGATCGGGCACGGCGAAGCCCGACGCCCTCGCCGCCGCCGCCGGTCGACTGGATCTGGGAGTTGATCCCGAGCACCCGGCCGTTCGGCGTCGAGCAGCGGGCCGCCGGAGTTGCCGTGGTTGATCGCGGCGTCGGTCTGGATCGCGCCGGGGATCTCGAAGTTGCCGGACGAGCGAGTCGATCGTGCGGTCCGTCGCCGAGATCACGCCGACCGACAGCGACTGCGGCTCGTCGAACGGCGAGCCGATCGCGGCCACGGGCTGCGCCGACCTGTGCAGGCCGTTCGCTCTGGCCGAGCGGGAGCGGCTCGCAGGCTTCAGGCCCGTCGGGATCGACGCTGATCAGCGCGACGTCGGCGTTGGGGTCGAAGCCGACGATCTTGGCCGGGACCTCGTTGCCGTCGCGCGAAGCGCACGAAGACCTGGCTCGCGCGCTCGAGCGCCGTGCCGCTGCCGTTGGTGACGACGTGGGCGTTCGTGGCGATCTCGCCGTTGCTGGAGATGACGAAGCCCGGAGCCCACGCCCTCGCTCGCCCTGGCCGCCGCCGAGCAGGCCGGAGAGGCCCCGCCGAACGAGCGAGATGACGGTGACGACGCCGGGCGCGCTCCTTGTAGATCGCGCTCGGGGTCGAAGCTGCCGTCGAGACGGGCTCGCGGCGGCCGTCGTCGCCGCCGGCGCCGACCGTGCGACCGTCGACGGTGACGGTCTTCGACGACCGGAGTCGCCGCTCGAGCCGAGGAGCCGCCGCAGCCGGCGACGCAGAGGGCGCCACGCGAGCAGGGCGAGCGGGAGGCGGAGTCGCGGCTCATGCGTCGGGAATCTCCAGGGTGAAGGTCGTGCGGCCGGGCGTCGATTCGACGCCGAGGGTGCCGTCCATGCGCTCGGCGAGCTCGCGAGGCGATGGCCAGGCCGAGGCCGGAGCCCTGCGCGCCGTCGGCGGTGAAGAAGGGCTCGAAGATGCGGCTCGACGTCGCCCCGGCGGATGCCCTCGCCCGCGGTCGCGCACGGCGAGGCGGCGTCGGCCGTCGCGCTGCGTGGCGGTGACGACGATGTCGGTGCCGGGCGGCGTGTGGGTCAGCGCGTTGTCGATGAGGATGCGCAGGACCTGGGCCACGCGCGACGGGATCGCACATGGCCTCGGCCGGGCCTGCGCCCGAGCCTGAGCTCGAGGTGGGAGTCGTGCCGGGCCAGCGCCGGCTCGAACTCGGCGGCCACCGCGCGCGACAGCTCGGCGAGGTCGACGGGCTCGGGCCGCAGCTCGAGCGAGCCGGCCTCGAGCCGCGAGAGGTCCAGAAGGTCGACGGCGAGCTTGCGCAGGCGCTCGACCTGCTCGCCGAGCTGGGCGACGAAGCGGGCGCGGTCCTCCTCGTCGAGCGTCGTCGTCCTCGAGCAGCTCGACGAAGCCGCCGAGCGAGAAGATCGGCGTGCGCAGCTCGTGCGACGCGGTGGCGATGAACGACTTGCGCGCCGTCTCGAGCTGGGCCAGCTGGCGCTGCATGTCGTTGAAGGCCAGGGTCGAGGTCGCCGAGCTCGTCGTCGGAGGCGACCGGGATCGGGCGGGAGAAGTCGCCGGCGGCGATCGCCTCGGCCGCGCGCTCGAGGCGGCTGGACGCGGCGCGAGAGCGCGCGCGGCGACGACGAAGCCCGCCAGCACGCGCGAAGAGGAGCGCGAGCGCCGCCGGCGGCGAGGATCCGGCGGCGCACGACGCTGACCGTTGCGCTGCACGTCGGCGAGCGGCTGGCGAGAGACGACGACCGCGGCGACCTGGCCGCCTGGCGAAACGGCCGGGCCGCCTCGGCCCACCGGCCGGTCGCCGGCCGTCTCGGTGCCGGCGACGGTGCGGCCCGGACGCGGCGGCCTCGAGCGCCGATGCCGTAGCGCAGGTCGCCGGCCGGCCGCGGCCCGGCTCGAGTCGGTCACGAGCTCGGTGCTGCGGCTCGCCGCCCGCGCGCCCGACGCGCAGCAGGGCGACGCGCGAGGCGGTGGCCGCGGCCGCCGCGCGCACCGCGGCGGCGACTGCGAAGGCGGGCCGGCTGCGGTTGACCGCGCGCGGCCGACGCCGGGCCGTAGCGCAGGGTGCGCCGCGCGTCAGCGCGGCGAGCCTGCTCGGCGTCAGGCGCGTGCTGCAGCGGCGGGACGACGTAGAGGTAGAGGCCGCCGATCGCGGCGGCGACGATCAGGAGGAAGAGCGAGGGTCAGGCGCGCCCGGATCGAGCGCAGGCCCGGCGCGCGCATCACTCGGCCTAGTTCTCGGTGTCGCGGAAGCGGTAGCCGACGCCGCGCACGGTGAAGATGAAGTCGGGCGCCTTGGGGTCGCGCCTCGAGCTTCTCGCGCAGGTGGCGGATGTGGACGTCGACCGTGCGCGGGTCGCGGTAGGCCGAGTCGCCCCAGACGCCGGCCAGCAGCATGTCCCGGGTGAAGACGCGGCCCGGGCTCCGGGCCAGGGCGAGCAGAGGATCTCGAACTCGACGAAGGTGGTCGTCACGGGCTCGCCGCGCACGACGACGGTGCGCTTGGCCGGGTCGATGCGCAGGCCCGGGACCTCGATCGACGGCGTCCTCGCCCGCCGCGTCGGCCGAGCCGGTGCATCTCGGCGCGCCGCAGCGCGGCCTTGACGCGCGAGCGGAACTCCCGCATCGAGAACGGCTTGGTGATGTAGTCGTCGGCGCCGATCTCCAGGCCGACGACCTTGTCGATCTCCTCCGACTTGGCCGTGAGCATGATGATCGGCACCGCCGAGCGCTGCGCGCAGGCGCCGGCACACCTCGAGCCCGTCCATGCGCGGGCAGCATGAGGTCGAGCACGACGAGGTCGAACGGCTGCTCGCGGAAACGGTCGAGCGCCTGGCCGCCCGTCGGTCGGCCTGGACGACCTCGTAGCCGTCCTTGCGCAAGGGGTAGGACAGCAGCGTCTGGACGGATTGCTCGTCGTCGACGAGGAGGATGCGGGCGGCGCGCTCGGCCATCGAGGTCCCGTCTGGACCGCCACATAGGGTAGGCGGCGTGCTCGATCCCCGCATCTATCGCGCGGGCTGGATCCCCGTGATGTTCGCGGTCGTGCTCGTCGCCTTCTCGCTGCGCGAGCTCCCGCGGGCCGTCGACGACGCAGCTCTCCGCGCCAGGCCTTCGACGGCGCCGGCGCGGCGCGAATGGCCGACGGCTGAAGGCCGATCGGCGGCCCGCATCGGGGCCCCGGGACCACCGGCGACCAGGCCGTCGCCGCGCGGGTGCGCCGCGAGCTGCGGCGCCTGGGCTTCATGGCTTCGAGCCGTCCCGTCTCGGTGCGCACGGCCGCCGGGCGCCGCACGCGTGCCGCCGTGGTCGGCCGCGCGCACGGGCCTGGCCGACGGCGCCGTCACGGTGGTCGCCGACCGCGGCTCGCTGGCCGCCACGGGCGCGCTGCTCGAGCTCGCCCGGGTCTTCTCGGGCCGCGGCCCGACGCGGACGCTGCAGCTGATCTCGACCGCGGGCGGGCCCGAGGGCGGCGGCACCGAGCCCGTGGCCGACGCGCTGCCGCGCCCGTCCGGCGCGGTGATCGTCCTCGGCCCGCTCGGCACGCCGGGCTCGCGCACGCCGTGGGTCGTGCCGTGGTCGACGCGCTCGCTGGCCGCGCCGATCGGCCTGCGGCGCACGGTCGAGAAGGCGCTGGCCGCCGAGGTGCGGCGCTCGCCGGGCGCCGAGGGCGGCTTCACGCAGTTCGCGCCGCCTGGCCTTCCCGCTCACCCTCGGCGCCCAGGCGCCGCTGCTCGAGCACGGCATGCCGGCCGTGCTCGTCGGCCCGCACGGCGAGCGCCCGGCGGCGACCCCGAGCTGATCGACCCCGCCGCAGCTCGACCCGCTTCGGCCGCGGCGTCCTGCGCGCCGCGACCGCGCTCGACGCCGGCCGCAGCCCGGCGGCGACACCCGCGACCTCGTCGTCGTGCGCCACGTCCTCCCGCCGTGGACGGTGCGCCTGCTCGCCGGGCTGCGGATCCTGCCGGTCCTGCTCGTGACGATCGACGGGCTGGCCCGCGCTGCGCCCGCCGCCGCGACCGCCCGGCCGCCGGCTCCGCTGGGCGCTCGTCGGCGTGGTCGCCGTTCCTGCTCGCCGCGCTGCTGCCGCGCCTGCTCGGCCTGCTGCGGATCCTCGACGCCGGGCCGACGCTCCCGGGCGACGCCGGCGGGTGGACCGCCGTGCAGCTCGTCTCGCTCGGGCTCTGCCTGGCCGTGGGCGTCGCCGCCTGGCTGGGCCTGCGGCCCGTGCTGGCGCGGCTGGCGCGGCGCGACGGCGCCCGCCCGCCTCGGCCCGGGCCGGAGGCGCGCTCACCGTGGCGCTCGTCGCCGCGATCGCGCTGTGGCTCGCCAACCCGTTCGCCGCCGCGCTGCTCGTCCCCGCCCTGCACCTCTGGATCCCGGCCGCCGTGCCCGACCTGCGGCCGGGCCGCCGCCCCGCGCTCGCGCTCGCGCTGGCCGGCGCTCGATCCCCGCCGTGATCGTGACTGCTGATCTACGCCTTCGCGTTCGACCTCGGCCCGGCCGGCCTGGTGCGCAACGCGCTGCTCGGCCTGGCCGGCGGCGCGGTCGGCGTCGGCGAGGCGGTCGCCTGGTCGCTGGCCGCCGGCGCGTTGGCCGGCCGTCGTCGCGCTGCTCGCGCGAGGGCCGGCGGCCGACCAACCCGCCGATGGCGCCGTCGGTCCGCGGCCCGCTGTCCTACGCCGGCCCGGGCTCGCTGGGTGGCACCCGCTCGGCGATCCGACAGAGGTAACGTCTTCTCCGATGCGCGGGTTCGTCCGCTGGCTCTCGACGGTCCTGATCGTCGGCGGGTCTGATGCTCATCGCCGACGCGGCGCTGACGGTCGCCTGGCAGGAGCCGGTCAGCGCCTACTACGCCCACCGCACCCAGGGGCACCTCAACCGCGACCTCGCAGGTCTTCGAGCGCGCCCCGCTGCCGGCCGCCGAGCGGCGCGCCGTGCGCCAAGCTCGACTCGAGCCGCCGCCTGGCCTACCTGGCCCGCGCCACCGCGCCGCCGCGTCAAGGACGGCCAGGCGCTCGGCCGCATCAAGATCCCGAAGATCGGCGCCAGCTACGTCGTCGTGCAGGGCACCGACGCGGCCGCGCTGCGCAAGGGCCCGGGCCACTACCCCGAGACGCCGCTGCCCGGGCATCCACGGGACGGTGGCCATCGCCGGGCACCGCACGACCTACCTCGCGCCGTTCCGCCGCATCAACCACCTGGGCAAGGGCGACCGGATCGACCTCGACATGCCCTACGGCCACTTCCCCTACGCGGTCGAGAAGACGCAAGATCGTCTCGCCCGACGCGACTCTACGTGATCCGACGCGTCGACCACGACCGCCTCGTGCTCTCGGCCTGCCATCCGCTGTACCGCGCGGCGCAAGCGGATCATCGTCTTCGCCCGGCTCGTCACGCGCGACGCCGACGGGCTGAAAACCGGTCGGACGACCAGCGGTTCCGTATGGGGTCGCGACCCGACGGACGGGTGTCCAGAGCCGGTTTACCCTGACGCCACGTGCGCCGATACTGACGGCAGGCCAGGGCAGGATGCGCTGGCAGGGAGGCAGACGAACACATGTCCAGACAGGGACCACCGTGGAGTTGAGAGATCGGATCCGCCGCGCGCGAGTACGCGGTCGACGTCGACGCGGTCGCCGCGGCGATCGTCGCGCGCATCAGCGTGCCGTCAGACGTCGTGCTCGAGCCCGCGAGCTCAGCGCTCGCGCCTTCGAAGCGCACGCCTGAGCCCGGTCCGCGCCGTCCCGATCCAGGTGAGTCGGCCGAGCGGCGGCCGCCTCGGCGGCGGCGCGTCGCGCGGGCGGGACCGCAGGACGAGCAGCTCGTAGTCCTCGCCGCCGGTCGCGGCGAGCTCGCGGGCCGGCGATCCCGAGCGCCGCGGCCACCTCGGCCACGCCGTCGTCCAGCGGGACCGCGGCCAGGTCGACGTCGAGCGCGACGCCGCTCGCCGCGGCCAGATGGCGCGGCGTCGGTGGCCAGCCCGTCGGAGAGGTCGATCATCGCGCTCGCGCCCGCGGCGGCCAGCGCGCGCCCGTCGTCGAGCCGCGGCTCGGGCCGGCGGTAGCGCGCCGACGAGCGCGTCCGGCCCGCTCGCGCGCCCCTCGAGGATCGCCAGGCCCGCGCCCGAGCCGCCGAGCGCGCCGGTCACGCCGAGCGAGGTCGCCGTCGGCCGCCGCCGTCGCGGCCGACGAGGTCGTCGGCGCGCGTCGGCCCAGCCGACCACCGTGACCGCGAGCGACGAGCGCCGGGCCCGAGGTGACGTCGCCGCCGGCGAGCGTCGTGCCCGTCCGCGCGGCCAGCGCCTCGAGCGCCGGCGAGCAGCGCGAGCGCGTCGTCCGGGTCGCCGCCGGGCGGGAGCACGAGCGCCGAGGTAGGCCTCACCCGGCTCGCGCGCCCATCGCGGCGAGGTCGGAGAGCGCGCCGGCGAGCGCGCGGTGCCCGACGTCGTCCCAGCCGACGCTGGCCCGAGGCGGAAGTGGACGCCGTCGACCATCGATGTCGACCGAGGTGACGGCGTACGCGCGCGCGCCGCACGACGGCGGCGTCGTCGCCGATCCAGCGCACGACGCGATCGCCGCGCGCCGACAGCGAGCCGCCGTGACGGCGTCGATCAGCGCCAGCTCGGCGCCCGGCGCTCTACCGGTGGCGGTAGACGATGCGGGCGCGGTCGAGGTCGTAGGGCGAGAGCTCCACGCGGACGCGGTCGCCCGGGAGGATGCGGATGCGGAAGCGCCGCATCTTGCCCGCCACGTGCCCGAGGACGACGTGCTCGTTGTCGAGCTTCACGCGGAACATCGCGTTGGGCAGGGCCTCGACCACCTCGCCCTCCAGCTCGATCTTCTCTTCCTTGGCCATCGGCCGGCGGATGGCTAGTGGCCGTTGCCGTTCCCGCCGCCGGGCTTCGGCGGCTTGGCCGTGCCCGTTGCCGTTGCCGTTGCCGTTGCCGTTCCCGTTGCCGGTCCCCGGCGTCGGGGTCGGCGTCGGCACCGGGGCGGTCTGCGGCGGGCTCTCGTAGAGGTTCGGGTCGTTGTACTTCGACGTCGGGCTCGTGGCTCTGCGCCGTTCTGCGTCGTGCCGCCGTTCTGCTGGCCGTAGCGAGTCGTCGTGGCCGGTGCCGTACGCGAGTTGTAGTTGTCCGTGTCGCTGCTGCCGCCGGTGCGCGAGTACTTGCCGAAGAACGGCTGGGGCTGGAACGGCGTCTTGGGCGGCGCGAAGTCGCCGCAGAAGGAGCCGTGGGCGACGTTCATGTAGTCGTGCCAGATCTGGGCCGGGAAGGTCGCGCCCGCGACCTCGATCCCGTGCACGCTGAGCATCGGGATCGGCGGGTTCGGCGTAGCCGACCCAGACGGCGGTCGAGAGGTGCGGGCGTGAAGCCGACGAACCAGGCGTCCTTGTAGTCGGAGGTCGTGCCCGTCTTGCCGGCGGCGGGGCAGCCGTAGTTCGCGGCGGTGCCGGTGCCCGCCTGGACGTTGTCCGTGGAGGATCTTCGTCGCCTCGTAGGTCACGCCGTCGGAGAAGACCTTCTTGGCCGAGCCCTTGCCGATGTCGTCGACGTGGCCGTCGGGGTGGCGCGACCTGGAGGATCGCCACCGGGGTGCTGCCGCCAGCCGCCGTAGGCGATCGTCGCGTAGGCGCTGGCCATCTCGAGCGGGGACACCCCGAGCCGCAGGCCGCCGAGCGCCTCGGCGGGGATCGCGTCGAGCTTGCGTCGTGATCCCCATCTTGTAGGCGGTCTCGCGCACCGCGGCTCGGGCCGAGGTCGGCGCCGAGCTGGGCGTAGACGGTGTTGTCGGACTGCAGCGTCGCCTGGACGAGGTTGATCGTGCCCGAGTAGTCGTGCCCGTAGGTCTCGACCTTGTAGTCCGGGTAGCCGGGCAGCCAGCCGGGCGCCAGCAGGTGGGAGCTGTAGGTCGTGCGGGTGGGGTCGACGCCCGCGCGACCAGCGCGGTCATCAGCACCATCACCTTGAACGTCGAGCCGGGCTGGCGATGGGCCTGGGTGGCGTAGTTGAACTTCGTCTTGCCGTAGGTGCTCCGAGGAGGCCATGGCGACGATGTGGCCGTTGCGCGGGTCGATCGAGACGATCGCCGAGGCGGGATCGCCCGGCTGGTTGAGGCGGCCGGCGATCGCGGCGCGCGCCTGCTTCTGGGCTTGAGGTCGAGCGTCGTGTAGATCTTCAGGCCGCCCTGGCGGACGGTCTTGACGCCGTACTTCTTGAACAGCTCGGCCGTGACGTAGTCGAAGAAGTACTGCTCGCGGCGCGCCGTGTAGAAGCGGTTGTGCTTGACGCCGAGCTTCTCCTGCGCTGCGGCGGCCGCGCTCGGCGGGGGTGATGAACCCGGCCTTGGCCATCGCGTTGAGGACCTCGGCGCGGCGGTCGTAGCGCGGCGCTCGAGTCGAGGAACGGGTTGTACTCGGACGGGCGCCTGCGGCAGGCCGGCGATCAGCGCGGACTGGGCCAGCGTGAGCTTGGAGGCGGGCTTGTCGAAGAACATGCGCGACGCGGCCTCGACGCCGACGGCGGTCTGGCCGCCGACGGTGCCGTAGGGCACGGAGTTCAGGTACTTGGTGAGGATCCACTCCTTGCCCTTGCGGCCGGGGTGGCGCTTCTCGAGCTCCTCGGCCAGCTTGGCCTCGCGGATCTTGCGCTCGAAGGACTTCTTGCGAGCGCTCGTTGGTCAGGTAGATGTTGCGGACGAGCTGCATCGTCAGCGTCGAGCCGCCCTGCACCGTCTTCTTGCTCGTGATGTTGCGCACGGCGGCGCGGACGACGCCCTCGTAGTCGATGCCCTTGTGGTCGTAGAAGCGGCGGTCCTCGATCGCGACGGTGGCGCGGCTTGAGGTTGCAGCGGCATCTTCTGCTGGCGTGACCGGCGTGCGCAGGACGAGCGAGGAGATGAAGCCCAGGCGCTTGCCGTCGTGCGTGTAGACGATCGAGCTCGAGCCGCTCGAGACGGGCTTGAGCTGGTCGAGATCGGCCGACTCGGCGACCGAGACGACCCAGCCGACGGCGCCGGCGACGCCGAGGCCGGCCGCGCACAGGGCGATGATCACGGTGATGATCGTCGCGCGCAGGACGGGGCGGCCCTTGCTGGCGCCCGCGTCGTCTCTGTCTCTCGCGTCGGCTCATCGGAAGAGGGTGCTCGGCGGGGCACGAGCGGCGCACTCTGAGCCCGTCCGGGCCGTGCTCGCGGGCGTCGGATTGTAGCCCGCAGGCTTCGTTCGACCGCGGGGCGTCCAGTCCTGCGCGGAGGCGTGCTTGGATGGCGCACGCGATGCCGTCCTCGTCTCGCCCCGTGCGCGCCGTCCTGCTCGACGCGCTTCGGCACGCTCGTGCACGTTCTCCGACCCCGCGCCGGCGCTGCGCGACGAGCTGCGCCGCCGCGCCGGCCTCGAGGTCGACGAGGCGACGGCGCGCGCGGCCGTGCGCGAGGAGATCGCGTTCTACCGCGCCAACCTGCACCGGGCCGCGACGCCGGCGTCGCTGGCCGCGCTGCGGCGCCGACTGCGGCGACGTCGTGCGCCGCGCCGTCGGCGCGCCCGGCGCGCCGCTCGAGCCGGTGACCGAGGCGCTCGTCGGCGGCGATCGCCTTCGCGCGCCTTCCCGGAGGTCCCGGCCACGCTGGCCGCGCTGCGCGAGCGCGGGCTGCGGCTGGCCGTCGTCTCGCAACTGGGACGTCTCGCTGCACGAGGTCCTCGCCCGCCTGCGGGCTGACGGGCTTCGACGCCGTGCTCACGTCGGCGGAGGAGGGCACGGCCAAGCCCGCTCCGGAGCTGTTCACGCGCGCGCTCGCGCGGCTCGGCGTCGACGCGGACGAGGCGCGTGCACGTCGGCGACTCGATCGAGGAGGACGTGGCCGGCGCCCACGCGGCCGGGCTGCGCGCGGTGCTCCTCGACCGCGACGGCCGCGCCGGCGCCGGCGTGCCGGCGGGCGTCGAGGCGATCGCCGGACTCGACGAGCTCCTGCGCCTCGCCCGTAGAGTCGGACGGCACGGTGTCCGGGTCCGCTCCCACTCCCTCGGTCGCCCCGCCGCCGGAACGGCCTGAGCGTCCGGCCGGGGTCCTCCCGCCCGATCCGGGGCCGCCCTGGCGCTGGTGGATGGCGCCGGCCGCGGTGGTCGTCGCGCTGCTCGGGACGATCGTCCTGTCGCTGGTCATCGGCGCGGTCTTCCTCATCTTCGGCGCCACCATCACCGGCAACGGCGACGGCGCCTACAACGTCGTGCTCACCGTCGCGCAGGACGGCGCGTTCATCGGCGCCGCGGTGCTGATCGCCGCTCTACGCCGGGCCAGCTGCGCGCGGCCGACTTCGGCCTGCGCAGCACGCCGCTTCTGGCGCGCCGTGGGCTGGGCGGCGCTGGCCGGCGGCGGTCTACCTGCTGTTCGCCGCGCTGTGGAGCGGCGTCGGTCGGCAACCAGAAGCAGGACGACCTGTTCAAGTCGCTCGGCGTCTCGCGCAGCGCCTTCGAGGTCGGGCTGCTCGCGCTGTTCGTCTGCGTGCATGGCGCCGATCGCCGAGGAGTTCCTCTTCCGCGGCTTCTGCTTCGCCGCGCTGCGCCCGACGTTCGGGGTGTTCGGCGCCGCGCTCGCGGTCGGGGTCGTCTTCGGCGCCTTCCACGCCACCTCGACGCCGCCGGTCCTGCTCGTGCCGCTCGGGGTGTTCGGCTTCGTGCTCTGCCTCGTGCGCTGGAAGACCGGCTCGCTCTATCCCTGCATCGCGCTGCACGCGCTCAACAACTCGATCGCCTACGCGTCGCTGCAGCACTGGGACTGGCAGGCCGTCCCGCTGCTGATCGGCGCGTGGACGGCGATCGCGCTGATCCTGCGGCCGTTCAACGAACGCGTACTCGTCTCCTGGCCGCGGTCGTCGGCCGCCTGATCTCGGCCACTAAGCTGGCGCGTCCCATGCGCCGCCTTCTCATCTCCCTCATCGCGCTCGCCGCGCTGGCCCTCTCCGCCGCTCCCGCGTGGGCGCAGGACGGTGCCGCCGCCGCGACGCCGCCCGTCGTCGTGACGCCGCCGACGACCCCCGCGCCCGCGCCCAAGCCCGTCGCCAAGGGCGGCCGGCTCTCGCTGCGCTTCATCGCGCCCGTGCGCCTCCACGGCCACGCGCTCGCGCTCGTCGGCCGCTCCCTGCGCGTCCGCGGCCGCATCTCGACCTACGTCGCCGGCCAGACGTGCCGTCGTGCGCGGCTACCGCAACGGCAAGCTCTTCTTCAAGAAGACGGTGGCGATCCGCGGCGTCGGCCACGGCAAGGGCGGCTTCAAGCTGCGCATCACGCCGAAGGGCGCCGGCAAGATCGGGATCACCGCGGCGCACAAGGCGCACCCGCGCGCAGCGCGGCACCAAGGCCAAGGCGCTGCGGCTGCGCTCGCACAGCCCGAACGTCCGCTACGGCTCGCGCGGCACCGTCGTCAGGCTGCTCCAGGACCGCCTCGGCCGCGAGCACTACGCCGTCTCGCGCTCGGGCTGGTTCGACGGCTCGACGTCACGCGCGCTGATCGCCTTCCGCAAGGTCAACGGGATGGCGCGCACCGGCGTCTTGAGCAAGTCGATCTTCCACATGCTGCTGGCCAACAAGGGCCAGTTCAAGGCGCGCTACCCGTCGCACGGGCGCCACGTCGAGGGCGACATCGGCGCGCCAGGTCCTCGCCCTGATCAACAAGGGCGGGAAGGTCTTCCGCGTCTACCACATGTCCTCGGGCAAGCCGTCGACCCCGACGGTGCTCGGGCACCTACCACTTCTACCGCAAGGACCTCGGGACGAACTCCGAGGGCATGGTCGACGCGAACTACTTCATCCGCGGCTACGCCATCCACGGCTACGCCTCGGTGCCGGTGTTCAACGCCAGCCACGGCTGCCTGCGGGTGCCGATCCCGAGCGCCCGCTCGATCTACTCGCACATCAACATCGGCGAGCGGATCGACGTCTACCGCTAGGAGCCGCCTGCCGCGCCCTCCAGGGCGCGGCGCGAGGCGGGGCTGAGGCTCAGCTCCGTCGCACCGGCAGGACCGATCGCCAGCACCCGCACGGGTGCGCGTCCGCGCACCGCCCGGCGGTCGACCTCGATGTGGAAGCCGCTGCGCCCGGAGACGTCGTCTCGCGGGAGCGACGGCGACCCGACGGCGAGCACGTGGCGGCCGGTCAGGGCCACGAGCGTCCCGGTCGGGGCGCCGTCCGCGGCCAGCGCCCAGCCGGTCAGCGCCAGCGTGTGCCGGCGCACGGCGACGGCCTCGACCTCGCCTGACCCCGACCCGGGGGCGAGCGCGACGCCGCGGCCGTCGAGCGTCAGCGCGTCCTGCCCGGTGACGGTGGCGGCGCGCAGCAGCCCGCGGCGCGCGAGCACGGTGGCCGCCTGGCCGGTGATCGCCAGCGGCGTCGCGCCGTCCGCGCCCAGCGCGAAGGCGCGCAGGGTCGCCGGGCGGCCGTCGGCCTCGAGCAGGTCGTCGCGGGCGACGGTGAAGCGAAAGCCCGAGCGCAGCACCGGGGCGTGGAAGGCGCCCGTCACGTCGGGGCGGCGCTTGGTCGTCGCTCCGGCGAACAGCAGCCGCGGGCCGGCGAACACGGCGACGGCGCGCGCGGGGCGCCCGTCCGGCCCGACGTCGGCGGCCCAGCCGCCGAGGCGCAGCACCCGGTCGCTGACCTCGGCCTGGTCGATCTCGCCGCGCAGCTGCCCGGCGGCCTCCGGGAGCGCTCGCCCGTCCTGGCGCAGCCGCGGCCGGCCCGGCTGCCCGGTCAGGGCGTAGGGGCTGCGCGAGCCGGCGCGCGCGAGCAGGCGCAGGCGCCGGCCGCGCGGGCGCAGCACGTCGAGCTCGTTGGCGCCCTCGCGGACGGCGGCGGGCGGCAGGACGGCGGAGAAGCGCAGCTCGCCCCCGTCGCGGTAGGGGCGCGTCGTGGCGACGACCCGGCCGCCGAGCGCGAGCGCGAGCGGCGCCGGGTTCCCGTCCCGGACGCGCCCGGTCACGTAGACGGGCAGGACGCCCGACCCGCGCCGCACGGAGGCCAGGCCGCTCGCGCCCTCGACGCTGACGACGCCGGCGGCGGGCGGCCGGCCGCGCGGGACGCGGCGGCCGAGCAGGTCCCCTCGCGGCCCCGAGGCGTACACGCCGCGCCACGAGCCGGTGCCGAACCAGCGCGCCACCCGCCGGCCCGCCGCGCGGCGGCCGCGGTCGAACGCCGCCCGCGACAGCGTGACCGACGCGAACGGCGCGCCCGACCGCTCGGGCCCGACGATCCGGACGTCCTGGTCGAGCGCCCTCGTGCCCGCCGGCCGGCCCTCGGCCCGCCAGGGCAGCGACAAGCCGAGCGCGGCGGCGATCGTCGGCGTCACGTCACTCGTCTGCACCGGGTGGCGGTCCACGCGGCCACGCCGCTGGCCGGGGCGCTTGATCAGGAGCGGGACGGCGGCGAGCTCGGCCGCGTCCTCGCGGGTCACGCGGCGGCGGTTGCCGCCGGGCCGGAAGCCCGCGCCGTGGTCGGCGGCCACGACGACGAGCGAGCGGTCCCACAGGCCGGTCGCGCGCAGCCGCGCCTCGATCTCGCCGAGCACCCGGTCGACGTAGCCGAGCTGGAGCAGGTGGCGCTGCAGCGCCTGGCGCGAGAGCTCGGGGTCGCGGGCCAGCACGTCGTCGCGCAGGCCGACGATCGAGTCGCCGCTGACCGGGTACTCGCTGCCGTCGGGCAGCAGCGTCCACGGCTCGTGGGGCAGCACCGCGTGCAGCACGGCGAGCGGGGGCCGTCCGCCCGGGCGCCGCAGCGCGCCCAGCGCCCCCTCGACCTTGGTCACGCGGTCGTCGAACAGCGTGCGCGGGATGTGCACGTCGCCGGTGATCGCCCGGCCGTAGCGGCCGGTGGCGCGGGTCAGCGGCGGCAGCGGACGCCGCAGGGAGGCGGGCGCGGCGACGTGCAGGGCGACCGCGCCGGCGTCGTCGGCCAGGTCGCGGAGCCGCCGTCCCACGTGGTCGCGGTCGGGGCCGCAGAGCCGGTCGGGGCACAGGTCGGTGAGCGGCTCGGCGTCGACGATGCGATGGCTGCGGCCGAGCAGGGTGAACAGCGAGCTCGGGTGGTCGTCGGCGTCGGGCAGCGCGTGGCGCCGCGGGCGCCGGCCGTCGAGGATCGCCGGGACCGCGTAGAGCGTCGAGCCGCTGACCGAGGACGCCTCGGGGTACCACGTCGCCTCGCGCGCCAGCGGCGCCGAAGTGCGGGAAGCGACCGGCGTCGATCCGGTCGCGTCCCTCGGTCAGCGAGGTCAGCGGCAGCTCGTCGAAGACGACGAGCACGACCGGCGTGCGCCCCGGCGCCGCGGCCGGCGCCCCGCGCGCCTCGGCGCCCGGGCAGCACGAGGCGCGAGACGGGCGAGACGAGCAGGAAGACGACGAGGAAGGCGACCGGCGCGAGCGCCAGCGCCGTGGCCAGCGAGCGCGTGGCCGGCCGCCGCGCGTAGGCGACGCCCGCGAGCGCTCCGAGCGCGAGCGCGCCGATCAGGACCGGGACGCCGCCGAGGCCCGGGACGAGGTCGACGACGGGGACGAGCCAGATCCCGACGAGCGCGCCGATCAGCGTGGCGAGCAGCGCCTCGCCGGCGGCCGGGCGCACGCGGGCGGCGAGCGCCACGAGACCCCAGAGCGCGAGCGCGGGCAGCAGCGAGAGCCCGAGCGCGAGCACGACGACGTCGCCGCCGGTGCTGCCGCGCGCGGCGAAGAAGCGCTCGTCGCTGCCCGAGCAGGTCGAGCACGGGTCCGGCCACGGCCAGCGACCAGGCGACCCACAGGTGCAGCCCGGCCTGCCAGCCCCGCGTGCGCATCTAGGGCAGGGCTCGCGGCCGGCCAGGAGGCCGAGGCCGAAGCCGAAGACGAGCAGCGCGGCCAGCGTCGGGAGCGCGCGCTGGCCCCACGGGCCCTTGCCGGTGCCGAGCGCGGTGAACGGCGTGAGCAGCACGCGCGCCGTGCCGTCGATCGCCCGGCGCGGCTGGCCGTGGTGCTCGGTCGTCGGCAGCGCCGGGTCCTGGCCGGCGAGCTGGCGCTGCTCGGACTGGGAGAAGCCGCGCGCCTGGTCGATCGCGAACAGCGCGAAGGAGGCCAGCAGCACGAGCACCGACCCCACCGACACGATTCTCAGCGCGCGTTCGATCACGACGTGGCGAGCATCCTGCCAAGCGCGCGTGGCAAGATGCCCGTCCCGTGACCGACGCCGACGCCCGGACCCGCCTCGTCGAAGAGCTGCGCACCCACGCGCTGATCATCGGCGAGGTCACGCTGACCAGCGGCCGCACCGCGCAGTACCTCGTCGACGCCAAGCGCGCGATCCTGCTGCCCGCCGGCTTCGCCGCGCTGGGCGAGCTCGTCGCCGCGCAGGCCGCCGAGCTCGGGGCGACCGCCGTGGGCGGGATGACGATGGGCGCCGACCCGATCGCCTGCGCCGCGCTGGCCGGGGGCGCCGACGTCAAGGCGTTCTTCGTGCGCAAGGAGGCCAAGACCCACGGGCTGGCGCGCCGCGTCGAGGGGCCGGCGCTGACCCCCGAGGACCGCTGCCTGGTCGTCGAGGACGTCGTGACGACCGGCGGCTCGACCGTCCGCGCCATCGAGGCGCTCCACGAGGAGGGCCTCTCGGTCTGCGGCGTGGTGGCGATCTGCGACAGGTTGGCCGGCGGCGCCGAGGCGATCGAGGCCGCGGCGGGGGCGCCGTTCGTCGCGCTCTCCACCATCGACGACGTGTACCCGGAGCGGCCCGACCGCTAGGACCGCCGGTCGGTCCGCGCGCCGCGGGCGCGCCGCGCGCGGACAAATGCCCCGAGCAGGATTCGAACCTGCGGCCTACTCCTTAGGAGGGAGTCGCTCTATCCAGCTGAGCTATCGGGGCTTTATGAGGGCAGCGTAACCCGCGCATTCCGTGTGCCGGGAGCGAACCTGTGCTACATACATCTGCCTGAGGAGCCTGTCCGGCCGGGCACCCCGCTCGACCGAACCGGACTGGAGGAAAATTGTGAGGACGACGGGCCGGAATGCCCGACGACGGCAGGGGGACGCGTGAGCGTCGGTGCCGATCTGCTCCACGAGGGGCCAGTGGCCGATGAGGTCGAGGGTGATTACAGCGGCGAGATCGCCGCGCGCTCGCCGCTGCAGCTCTTCTGGCGCCGCCTGCGCGAGGATCGCGTGGCGCTCGGCGCCGCGCTGTTCATCGTCCTGCTGATCCTCGTCGCCGTCTTCGCGCCGGTCATCTGCAACCTCGTCGGCGTCGCCGGGCCCGAACAAGCAGAACCCGCAACCTGCTCGACGACTTCGGCGGCCCGACCGGTCCGTCGAGCGCCCACCCCTTCGGCGTCGACCCGCTCGGGCGCGACGTCTTCGCCCGCGTCCTCTACGGCGCCCGCGTCTCGCTCTACGTCGCCCTCGTCGCGACGCCATCTCGGTGCTCATCGGCGTGATCCTCGGCATGGTCGCGGGCTTCTACCGCGGCTGGGTCGACACGTTCATCTCCCGCCTCATCGACGTCCTGCTCGCGTTCCCGATCCTGCTGCTCGGCATCGGCCTCGCGTCGGCCTGCTCGCTGGGCAACGGGCTGCCTCAAGGCGCACGGCGTCGGCATCTTCTTCCTGATCGTCGCCATCGTCAGCGGCTGCTCATGGTCGTCGCTTCGCAGGGCTCGCAGCACAGCCGTCGGGTCGGCACGCCCGAGCCGGCGCTCGATCGTGCCCGGGCGCTGGTCTTCGTCGGGATCTTCCTGCTCGTCGGCCTGCTGCTTCGCCTTCGGGAGCAACCGCAACGAGGGCATCATCAAGCCCGGCCTGACCGTGGTGATCTTCGTGATCGCCTTCGTCAACTGGACCTACATCGCCCGCATCATCCGCGGCCAGGTCCTGTCCCTGCGGGAGAAGGAGTTCATCGAGGCCGCCCGCGCCCAGGGCGCCTCGAACACCCGGATCCTGTTCAAGGAGATCCTTCCCAACCTCGTCGCGCCGATCATCGTCTACTCGACGCTCATCATCCCGACCGAACATCCTGTTCGAGGCGGCGCTGTCGTTCCTCGGCGTGGGCGTCCAGCCGCCCCAGGCGAGCTGGGGCGCGATGATCGCCGACGCCACTCGATCTTCGACACGGCGTGGTGGTACATGCTCTTCCCCGGCATCGCGCTGCTCCTCACGGTCCTCGCCTTCAACCTGCTTGGGCGACGGGCTGCAGGACGCGCTGAACCCGAAGGTCGACAGGTGAGCGACTCGCCGTGGAGATGCCGAGGAGAAGGCGCCCCGAGGAGGGCGCTGCTGTGAGTGACAATCGCTACGAAAGGACAGCCATGTCCAGGCTCCGCTTGCGGAACCTCGCGCTGCCCCTCGTCGCCGTCGGTGCCGTCGCGCTGGCCGGATGCGGGGGACAGCAACTCCTCCTCGTCCGAGCTCGGGCTCGAGCGGCAACACCGGGACGAACCAGGGCCAGAAGAAGGGCGGGACCCTCAAGGTCCTCGCGAACGCGGACTTCGACAACATCGATCCGGGCATCGCCTACTACCAGTTCTCCTACGAGTTCCTGACGATCGACGCGACAAGACGCTCTACCAGTACAAGCCCGACATCCCGACAAGCCGTCGCCCGACCTCGCCGCCGGCGAGCCGAAGATCTCGGCCGACAAGAAGACGGTCACGGTCAAGATCAAGCCGGGCGTGAAGTTCTCGCCGCCGGTCAACCGCGAGGTCACCTCGTCCGACGTCAAGTACGCGATCGAGCGCGGCTTCACCAAGCAGGTGGCCAACGGCTACGCCGGGCGCCTACTTCGGCGACCTCGTCGGGTGCCCCGAAGTCGGCCAGGGCAACTACAAGCCGATCCCCGGCATCCAGACGCCGGACAAGTACACGATCGTCTTCAAGCTGACCAAGCCGACGGCCGGCACGCTCGTCCAGGCGCTGGTGCTGCTGACACGGCGCCGGTCCCGAAGGACTACGCGTAGCAAGTACGACCAGAAGAACCCGTCGCAGTACGGCACCACCAGGTCGCCACCGGCCCGTACATGATCACAGAACGACAAGGCCGGCAAGATCACGGCTACAAGCCGGGCAAGCACTTCGTGAGCTGGTGCGCAACCCGAACTGGGAGGCCGACGACGGACTTCCGGCCGGCCTACGTCGACAAGGTCGACTGACGCTCGGCGACGGACCCGACGGTCGCGGGCCGGCAGATCCTGATCGGGCCAGAACGCGCTCTCGGGTGACACCCCGCCGGCGCAGATCGTCAAGCTGGCGCGTGCAGAAGTACAAGGACCAGATCGCGCTTCACCGGGGTCAGGGCAACCGCTACATCGCGCTCAACACGCAGATCCCGCCGTTCAACAACGTCAACCTCCGCCAGCGCGGTGTACGCGGCGATCGACCGCAGACGGCGCTGCGGCAGACGCGCGGCGGCACGCGTCACCGGCGACATCGCCACGCACTTCATCCAGCCGGGCGTGCCCGGCTACGAGGAGGCGCGGCGGAGCGCCAAGGGGCCGCAGTTCGACTTCAACAAGAACCTCAACGGCGACATGGCGCGTCGCCAAGAAGTACATGAAGAAGGGCGGCTTCGAAGAAGGGCACGCCCGCGTGCTGATGGTCGCCGACAACGAGGCTCCGGCGGACAAGACCGCCCAGGTCGTGCTGCAGACGCCGTGCAGTCAGCTCGGGTTCAAGGTGAACTTCCGCAGCGTCGCGCACGACGCGATGTACACCAGCGTTCTGCAACGTGCCGAAGAAGAAGGTCAACATCTGCCCGAACGTCGGCTGGATCAAGGACTTCAACGATCCGCTGGCGATGTTCCAGACGTCACGTTCAACGGGCCGATCATCACGTCGAGCGAACAACTCGAACTGGCCGCAGCTCAACGACCCGAAGATCAACTCGATGATCGCGAAGGCCGGGACGATCACCGACTCCGCAAGCAGCGCGCCGAGGCGTGGGGCGACGTCGACAAGGCGATCGTCAAGACGGCCGCGGCGATCCCGTGGCTGTGGGACAAGCAGCCCAACGTCCGCTCGAAGAACGTCAAGGGCGTCATCGACAAGTGGAACGCCGCCTGGAACTTCTCCTACTCGTCGGTCAAGTAGGGAGGGCCAGGGACTAGAACCAAGTCCAGTCGCACACGGGCGCCCCGCTCATCGGGGCGGGGCGCCCGGCGCGACGGCCATCGAAACCGCCATGGGTCGTTACATCATCCGCCGCCTGCTCTGGGTGATCGTGCTGCTGTTCCTCGTCAGCGCGCTCACCTTCGTGATCTTCTTCGTCTTCCCGTCGAGCGATCCCGCCGCGCTGCGCGCGGGCCGGTCGGCGTCACCGAGCGTGGTGGCCGAGATCCGCAAGAACCTCGGGCTCATCGGACCCGATCTACGTGCAGTACTTCCACTACATGAAGCGCGTGGTCTTCCACTTCGACCTCGGCTACAGCTACCAGAACAGCCAGAACGTCAAGAGCCAGATCTTCGACCGCCTGCCGGCCACGATCTCGCTGACCTTCGGCGCGGTGATCATCTGGATCGTCGTCGGCGTCGGTCGTCGGGATCATCTCCGCCGTCCGCCGCCGCACGTTCTCGACCGCGCGTCGATGGGCGGCGCGCTGCTGGCCATCTCCGCGCCGGTCTACTGGCTCGGCCTGGTCTCGCTCTACCTCTTCGCCAAGGACATCGGCCAGTTCCCGCTGTTCGACGGCGCGGGCTCCTACGTGCCGATATCCCAGAACCCACTCCACTGGGCGGGCTCGCTCGATATTGCCCTGGATCGTGCTCGCCGCGTCGTTCGCCGCGTTCTACGCGCGGCTGCTGCGCGGCAACCTGATCGAGACGATGGGCGAGGACTACATCCGCACGGCGCGGGCCAAGGGCCTGCCCGAGCGCACGGTGGTCCTGCGCCACGGCGTGCGCTCGGCGATCACGCCGGTGGTCACCGCGCTCGGCCTCGACATCGGCATCCTGCTCGGCGGCGCGATCCTCACCGAGTCGGTCTTCAACGTGCCCGGGCATCGGGCGGCTGGCCTACGACGCGATCGTGCACTCCGATCTGCCGATCATCCAGGGCACCGTGCTCTTCGGCGCCTTCTTCATCGTCATCGCGAACCTGGTGGTGGACGTCGCCTACGCCTTCCTCGACCCGCGGGTGCGGTTCTCGTGAGCGCGGCCGGCCGAACCGCTGCTCGAGGTCCGCGACCTCTCGGTCCACTTCGAGACCGAGGACGGCGTCGTCGCGCGCCGTCGACGGCGTCTCGCACACGATCCACAAGGGCGAGTCGCTCGGGATCGTCGGCGAGTCGGGCTCGGGCAAGAGCGTCACGATGCTCACCGTCATGGGCCTGACGAAGGCCCCGCAACGCGAAGATCTCCGGCGAGATCCTCTTCGAGGGCAAGAACCTGCTCGAGGCCTCGAGCGAGGAGATGCGCCGCATCCGCGGCAACGACATCGCGATGATCTTCCAGGATCCGCTGAGCTCGCTGCACCCCTTCTACCGGGTCGGCAAGCAGCTCGTCGAGGGGATCCGCACCCACCAGAGCGTCTCCAAGGCCGCCGCGCGCGACCGCGCGGTCGAGCTGCTCGACCTCGTCGGGCATCCCCGAGCCGCACTCGCGCGGTCGACAACTACCCGCACGAGTTCTCGGGCGGCATGCGCCAGCGGGCGATGATCGCCATGGCGCTGTCCAACGAGCCCAAGCTGCTGATCGCCGACGAGCCGACGACGGCGCTCGACGTGACCGTCCAGGCCCAGATCCTCGAGCTCATCGCCCGCCTGCGCGAGGAGCTCGGCATGGCCGTCGTGCTGATCACCCACGACCTCGGCGTCGTCGCCGAGGTGACCGACCACATCACGGTCATGTACGCCGGCCAGGTCGTCGAGTCGGCGCCCAAGGAGACGATCTTCCGCGCGCCCGAGCACCCGTACACGTGGGGGCTGCTGCGCTCGATCCCGCGGCTCGACCGCTGCGCGGCGAGGCGCTGATCCCCGTGGCCGGCCGCCCGCCGAGCATGATCGCGCCGCCCACCGGCTGCCGGTTCCACCCGCGCTGCCCGTACGTGCAGCCCGCCCACACGCGCGTCGTGCCCGACCTCGTGCGCGGCGAGGGCACCGACCACGAGGTCCGCTGCCTGCTCGTCTCCGAGACGCGCAAGCGGCTGTGGTCCGAGCTCGACATGGGCAAGACCCCGGACCAGATCGTCAAGGCGGTCCCGATCGAGACCCGGGCCACCGAAGAGGAGGCGCCGGCATGACCGAGCCGCTGATCGAGGTCAGGAACATGACCAAGCACTTCCCGATCACCCGCGGGATCCTGATCCAGAAGCAGATCGGGGCGGTGCAGGCGGTCGACGACGTGTCCTTCGACATCTTCAAGGGCGAGACGCTCGGGATCGTCGGGCGAGACGGGCTGCGGCAAGAGCACGACGGCGCGCCTGGTCATGCGCCTGCTCGAGCCCACCTCGGGCACGATCTCGCTCGAGGGCGAGGACATCACCACGCTCGGCGGCGCCCGCGCTCAAGGGCCTGCGCCGCAAGATGCAGATGGTCTTCCAGGACCCCTACAGCTCGCTGAACCCGCGCAAGACGATCGGGTCGATCATCGGCGATCCCTACGAGATCCACCGGATCCACACCGACGCGGCGGACCGCAAGAAGGCCGTGCAGGAGCTGATGGAGCAGGTCGGGCTCAACCCCGAGCACTACAACCGCTACCCGCACGAGTTCTCCGGCGGCCAGCGCCAGCGCATCGGCGTGGCCCGCGCGCTCGCCCTCGACCCCGAGGTGATCATCGCCGACGAGCCGGTCTCGGCCCTCGACGTCTCGATCCAGGCGCAGGTGCTCAACCTGCTCAACGACCTCAAGCGCGACCGCGGGATCACGCTCGTGCTGATCTCGCACGACCTGTCGGTCATCCGCCACATGTGCGACCGCGTCGGCGTGATGTACCTCGGCCGGATGGTCGAGCTCGCGCCGAGCGAGCAGCTCTACACGTACCCGCGCCACCCGTACACGGGCGCGCTGCTCTCCGCCGTGCCCGGTGCCCGACCCGGGCGCGCGGGCCAAGCGCGGGCGCCAGATCCTCACCGGCGACGTGCCCAGCCCGACCAACCCGCCGTCGGCCTGCCGCTTCCACACGCGCTGCCCCAAGGCCCAGCCCAAGTGCTCGGAGGACACCCCGCCGCTCGAGCCCAAGGGCGAGGGCACGCGACGCCGCCTGCCACTTCCCGCTGACGCGGGAAGAGGTCGAGTCGCGCGTGCCGAGCGCCGCGCCGTCTAGCGGGCGAGGCGAGCGCCGCGGGTCGCGCGGCTGCGCTTGACCGCGTAGAGGCGCTCGTCGGCGCAACGGTGCAACGAATCGGCATCGGTCCCGTCGCCGGGCGCGGTGGCGGCGCCGGTGCTGGCCGGGATGCGCAGCGAGAGCGCGAGCCGCAGCCGGTCGGCCACGGCGCGCGCCTGCACGGCGTCGGTGTCGGGCAGCACGGCGGCGAACTCGTCGCCGCCGAGCCGGCCGAGCGCGTCGCCGGGGCGCAGGGCGTCCAGCATCGCGCCGGTGGCCCAGCGAGCATCTCGTCGCCGGCCGAGTGGCCGAGCCGTCGTTGACGAGCTTGAAGCCGTCGAAGTCGAGGACCACGAGGCTGAACGTCCGGGCTCGCGCCGCGCGTCGACGCTGCCGCAGCTCCTTGATCACGCGCTCGGCGAAGCCCAGCCGGTTGAGGCAGCCGGTGAGGTGGTCGCAGCGCGATAGCCGGCCGAGCTCGGTGCGGTGCTCCTGCTGGATGCGGGCCTGCCAGACGCACATCACGCCGGTCACGGCGAGGGTCAGCATAGCCCGGCGAGGTAGACGGGATCGGTCGGCCCGCTGCCGCCGCCGCTGAACTGGCTGAGGACGAGCACGGTGATCAGCGAGGCGACCGAGACCAGCGCGACGGTGCCGCGCGGGTAGGAGAGCGCGGCGTAGACGAGGGTCAGGAAGAGCATCAGCACGATCGGGCTGCGCACGCCGTCGTCGAGCCCGGCGGCCACGGTGATGAAGAAGATCAGCGAGAGGCTCCAGGAGATGAAGAACGGCTCGCGCAGGCGCCCGGCGACGATCCGGTCGTGCGGGACGGCGGCGATGACGGCCGTGGTCACGGCGGCGGCGAGCACGAGGCGATCAGGCCGCCGCGATGGGGCCGGTCCCACGTGGCGGCGATCCACGCGGAGGTGGCGACGAGCAGGACCACGCTCAGGCACACGCCCGCCGTGATCATGCGGGCGCGCAGACGAAGCTCGTCCTGCATGGAGGCTTGCTTCGGCAGCGCTCCGCGCGAGCTTGAGGAGCCTACACGTCCAGCGTCCAGTGGCGCACGACGAGCGGGCGCCCGGCGTAGGAGACCTCGATGTCGTCCTCGACGGCGGTGAACCCGGCGCGGGCGCACAGCGCGTTCGAGGCCGGGTTGGTCATCGCCGGGAAGGCGTGCAGCGCCTCGAAGCGGCCGTCGGCGCGCACGCGGGCGATCAGCTCGGCCAGCGCGGCGCCCGCGATCCCGCGGCCCTGGAAGCGGGGAGGACCATCCAGCCCGTCTCGTGGATCGTCGTCGCCGCGCCACTCGCGTCGGCCACACGCCGATCGCGCCGACCGCGGGCCCGTCGTCGGGGTGGATGGTCAACCACCAGTCGCCCTCGCCGACGCTCGCCATCCGGCGGCGGTGGATCCGCGGGATCTCCGCGGGCGTGCGCGGGCCGCCGAGCTCGGCCATCACGGCCGGGTCGGTCTCGAGCTCGCGGGTCAGCGCGAGGTCGGCGTCGGTGTAGGGCGCGAGGCGCACGCGGTGAGAGCGACGCGGGACCGGAAGCCCGCAGGCCCCCGGTCCGTCGCGTCGTGTCGGCACCTACTTGAGCGACGTGAACCCGAAGTCGAAGGACGCGTTGGCGGTGTTGATCACACCGTTGACGTCCGAGGACTGCAGCAGCGGCTGCTTGTCCCACAGCCACGGCACGGCCGGGGCCAGGGCGCTGATCTGCTCGTCGATCTTGGCCCACGCCTTCGCCCGCGCGGCCGGGTCCTGGATCAGCCCGGCCTTGTCCATCGCGGAGTCGACGGCCTTGTTGTCGAGCTGCGGCCAGTTCGAGTTGTTGTTGGGCTGGATGTTCTTGCCCTTGAACGTCAGGAACAGCATCGTCTCCGGGTCCGGGAAGTCCTTCAGCCACCCGACGCTCGGGCAGACCTGGACCTTCTTGGCCGGGACGTTGCAGTAGGCCGTGAACATCGTGTCGCGGGTGACGAAGCGGGGCGTCACCTTGAAGCCCGAGCTTCTGCAGCTGGTTCTGCACGACCTCGCCGACCTTCTTCTGCTGGCGTGGCGTTGTCGGACACCATCAGCACGTTGGCCGGAGCCCGTGTACTTGCCGCTCGGGTAGCCGGCCTTCTGCATGTACTTCTTGGCCAGCGCCGGGTCACCCGTCGGCTTGGCCAGGAAGTCGAGCTTCGGCCCGGCGGCGCCGCCGGCCTGCTCGTAGCCCGGCGATGCCCGGCGGGATGTAGTGCGTGGCGATCTGGCCCGGTGACCGGGCCGCCGAACGCCTGGCGCAGGAGCGGTGCGATCGAACCCGGCGATCACGGCCTTGCGGACGTTGACGTTGTCGAACGGCGGGATCTTCGTGTTCAGCGCCACGTACCGCACGCGGCCGGTCGGCGGCGAGACGACGAACTGACCTTGAGCTTGCCCGTCGCGCCGCGGCGCAGGAACTCCGTGGGCAGCTGGAAGTCGCCCGAGACGGTCGACTTGCCGTCCGTGATCGTGCGCGAGGCGACGGTCGGGTCGGAGCCCTCCTTGATCGTGATCGAGTTCAGGTAGGCGGGCTTGTAGTCGGTCGCCTTGTCCCAGTTCGGGTTGCGGACGAGCTGGATCTGGCGGTTCGGCTGGTAGCCGACGGCCTTGCCCGACGAGTTGTTCTTGATCATGTACGGGCCCGTCGCGACCTGGTTGTTGCCGTACTGCGACGGGTTCTTGGCGTCGAACTTCTTCGCGTACTCGGGCGGGACCGGAGCCGAGAGCGGCAGCGCGAGCGCGCCGACGGCGATCCGCGCGCGGGCGCGCTTGAACTTCAGCACCAGCGTGTACTTGCCCTGGGTCTGGATGCCCGGGATGTTCGGGTGCGCCTTGACCGGCTTGGCCGGAGCGCCGACGAGGTCGCCGAGGTAGGCGACGGCGTAGCCGTTCTGGGTGCCGATCATGAAGCCGCGCTCGATCGCGTACTTGACGTCGGCGGCGGTCGCCTCGCGGTTGACCGGCGGCGAGAACTTCACGCCCTTGCGGATCGTGATCGTCGCCGTCTTGCCGTCGGACGCGATCTTCGCCGGGCGCGGAGGCCAGGTCGGGCACGGCGTTCGTCCCGTCCGGCTTGAAGCTGAACAGCGGGCGCTGCGTCGCGTAGGCGACGTTGAAGCCGTACTGGTAGTACGTGGCGCCGGGGTCGATGTAGTCGACGTCGGCGGAGTAGAGGACGGACAGGTTGCCGCCCTTCTTGGCTCCGGCCGGAGCCTTGGTCTGGGCCTTGTCGCCCTTGGACTCGGAACTGCTGCTGCTGGAGCTGCCTCCGCAGGCAGCCAGCCCAAGCGTGGCGACGGCGGCTGCCAGCAGAGGCAGCGCGCGTTCACGGGATGGCAATGTACGTCCTCCTCAGAACGATTGTTGCGACGTGGGCCCCAATCTATCCGAGGTTCGCGCGCACGGAAGGCGCGACCCCGGCGGGGCGCTACTCCTCCTCGACGTAGAGCGACTCGCGGGCGATCAGCTCGCCGCGCGGGCTCCAGAGCTTGACCTCGAGCTCGTCGCCGCGATAGCGGTCGGGGGCGATCATCGTGAAGCGGTCCTCGAGCAGCGTGCACTGGTCGACGGCGAGGTCGGCGAGCTCGGCCGTGACGACCACGCCGTCGCCCTGCAGCGGGCCGGCCCCACACGAGCGTCATCGCCGCCACCTTGCCCTCCTCGCCCCGCCAGGCGCCGATCTCCTCGTCGGAGAGGTCGATGCGCCAGTCGGGGTTGTCCTCGGCGGTGTCGTCGGTCAGGTCGGCGATCGCGACGAAGTCCTGCGGGCCCTCCTCGCCGGTGCCCGGCGTGAAGGCGACGTAGCCGAGGTACTCCCAGCCCGCCGTCGGTCCGCGTCGTGGCCGGGACGTAGGTGCGCCCGTTCCACGTGCGGTCGGGGAACCACGTGATCTCGCCGGGCTCGCCCGGGTCGTCGTCGGCCGCGGTCGCGTCGCCGGCGGCGTCGAGGCAGGCGGCGAGGAAGTGCTCGCGCAGCGTGTCGGCCCAACGGCCGTAGGGGAGCCCCTCCTGCGGGGGCTCGGCGGCGAAGGAGCAGACGAAGCGCTGGGTGGGAGCCATGGCGGCGCAGCGTAGATGATCGCCGCCGCGAGCCGGATTCGAGTGCGCTGCGGGCAGTGCGGGTAGCCCTTCGGTGATGGGACAGAGCATCGAGGTCCAGACGCCCGAGCTCGCGCTGGCCGCCGGGGTGATCGGCCGGGTCGCCGCCACCTGCCGCGCGGCCCACGGCGACATGTCCGCCGCGGCCGGCCACGCCGGCGACTTCGGCGGCGAGCCGGTCGGCGAGGCGTTCCGCTCGGTCTGCCAGTACGGCGGCTACAACGCCGAGGCGCTCGCCGCCTCGATCAAGGAGCTCGGGCGCAACACCGGGCTGGCCGCGCTCGGCTACGTCAACACCGACCAGGGCGTCATCCCCACCGACATCCTCAAGCAGGTGTTCTGGACCAAGGGCACGCACCTGTGAGCGCCGACGGCTTCCCCGAGATCCCCAAGGGATCGCCGGGCGGGATCCGCGCCGGGGCGGCCGCGCTGCGCCGCGCGGCCCGCGGCCTGAGCGAGGTCGACTCGGGCCTCAAGGGCGCGACGGGCGCGCTCCAGGCCGACTGGCACGGGATCGCGGCGGGCACCTACCGCACGGCGGCCGACTCCTTCGCCGCCGAGGCCGTGAAGTCCGGCGGGCTGATCGGCGACGCCGCCGACGCGACCGAGGCCTACGCCGGGGCGCTCGAGCAGGCCCAGCACGAGCTGCGCCAGCTCAAGGTCCAGTACGACGACGCGCGCACCCGCGAGGCGACCGCGGCCGGCGCGGCGATCCGGCTCGGGGCCGAGCTGCTGATCGCGCCCGACCACGCCGTGGCCGGCCTCGAGTCCGATGTCGCGCAGGCGGCCGGCGACGCGCGGGCGGCGGCCGACGACGCCACGCGGATCCTCCATCGCGCCCAGCACGTCAGGCAGCACTACGACGACGAGCAGCGCAAGGCCAACGCGGCGCTGACGGGCGCGGCCGGCGCGCGCGACGGGGCCAGCCACGGCCTCGGCGCGACCCCGATCGGCGCCGGCGACATCGGCGGGTCGAGCACGCTGGTCCCCACGTCCTCGATCCCGAAGTTCGACGACTACATGCACTCCGACTGGGTCGTCGGCTCGGCCGAGCCCGACGACAGCCTCCTCAACCCCGTCGACCTGCTCGCCGGCGGGCTGGCCGGCCTCGGGCGCCGCGCCGTCATGGGCGCGGCCGAGCGGCTGCTCACCGGGGCGGGCGAGGGGCTCGGGATCACCACGCGCGGGCAGATCGCCCGCGACGCGACCCGCCAGGCCGAGGCCGAGCTCGACGCGATCCTCGGGCCCACGTCGCGCCGCTCGGAGGCGATCAAGGCGGCCGGGACCAACGCCGAGTTCAAGGCGCACTACGAGCTCGACGCCCACCAGGCGCGCACGATCAGGACGGTGCTCGAGGGCGCGAGCAAGGCGGGCGCCCCGCTGCCCCCGGGCGCGGGCGACTTCCTCTCGCACGTGGCCGAGAACCAGACCGCCTACCGCTACTACGTCATCGGCAGGCTCATGCACCTCCAGTACGCGCTCGAGGCACGGGGAACCCGCGCGGCGCTGCACGCGGCGGACCGGATCACCCATGTGATCAACTCCCTGTCGCGATGAGCGACCTCGAACAAGAGGGGGCGATCGTCCGCAACCTCGCCTACGAGGTGGGGACGAAGCTCGCGCTGACCAAGCGACTCGTCGCGCGCTGGGAGGCCGGACGGCTGTCGGCCGACGACCGCGCCCAGGCGCGGGAGGCAGCGCGTCACCTGGCGCTCGAGGGGCGCATCGGCTTCGTGGCCTCGCAGCGGATCTCCGAGCGCCTGCCGGTGTCCTTCGAGCGCTTCGCCGCGACGCTGCGGGTCTCCTCCCGCCTGGCCTACTGCCTGCTCGCGCTCGCCGACGAGGACCCCGAGCCCTTCGCGCTGATCCAGGGCGACGAGCTCGCCACGCTGCTGGCCGACGACGGCGCCGACGAGCTCGTGGAGATGGTGATGGCCCAGCTGCCGGCCGAGGCCGAGCGATGAGCCAGCCCGAGCTGCGCGCCGCGCTCGAGACGCACGACGCCGCCGACGCGGACGCGCCCGAGCTGACCGACGAGGAGCGCTGGCTGCTGCGTCACCTCGCCGTCGCGGGCACGCTGCTGCGCTCCCATCCCGCCCTCTTCCGCGAGCTGATGGAGCAGCGCGACGCCGAGGGCCAGAGCGACGACGTGCGCACGACCGCCCACGAGGCCGCCGAGCAGGCGGCGACCGTGCTCGGGTCGGTCCGCCGCCGGCCGGACGTGCTCCTCGCCGCGCGCGAGACGCCGGTCGATCCGACGGTGCCGCTCGCCCTGCTCGACCAGCTCTTCTTCTGCTTCACGCTGCTCTCCGGGCCCGACGACGAGCTGCTCGAGAGCGCGACCGAGTCGCTCGCCGTCCCGCCGGACTTCGACGCCCTGGTCGAGCATCTCGGGATCCCGGAGTGGCTCGACCGCATCGGCGTCGCCCCGCAGTAGCGCTCACTCGAGCAGCAGCGTCACCGGCCCGTCGTTGACGAGCTCGACCTCCATGTGCGCGCCGAAGCGCCCGCCGGCGGCACCGAGCGCGTCGCGCACACGCTCGTAGAGCGGCTCGGCCAGCGCGGGCGGCGCGGCGGCGACGTAGGACGGCCGGTTGCCCTTGCGGGCGTCGCCGTGGAGCGTGAACTGCGAGACGACGAGGACCTCGCGGTCGCCCAGCGGCTCGTTCATGCGCCCCTCGGCGTCGGGGAAGATCCGCAGCGCCGCGAGCTTGCGCGCCAGCCGGTCGGCGTCGGCCTCGGTGTCGTCGTGCGTGATCCCCAGCAGCACGAGCAGGCCCGGGCCGATCGCTCCCACCGTCTCGCCCTCGACGCGCACCGCGGCGCGGCTGACCCGCTGCACGAGCGCTCTCACCGGGCGAGCGTAACCGCCGACGCTCAAGAAAGATGGCGCTGCGCGCCGATGAGAACGTTGCTCGCCGTGCACGCCCCTGCCGAAAACCGCTGATGCAACCCATCGGTTCGTTGCGCCGCTTCGTCTTCCCGTCCGACGCGGACCGGCGCCGCCTGGTCGCGCTCGCGGTGGTCGTGTTCGCCGCCACCGCCCTGGCGCGGCTGACGATCGACAACCCGAACGCCCCGATCTCGACGTTCTACTTCGTCCCGGTCGTCGCGCTCGCGCTGGCGTACGGGTTCCGCGGGGCGCTGCTCGCCACGCTGGCCGCGTTCGTCGCCCAGGTGGTCTGGCTGAAGTACGACTTCCCGACCGACCTGAGCACGTGGGAGATCATCAGCCGCGCGACCGCGATGGCGATCCCGTGGCTCGTCTTCGGCTGGGTCCTCGACATGCTCACGACCACGCTGGCCGAGCGCGCGCGCTCGACGGGCGAGCTCGAGCGCATGCACGCCGACCTCGAAGGCCGCGCGGGCGAGCTCCAGCAGGCCAACACCCGGCTCGAGCAGGCGAACGTGGAGCTCGCGCGCTCCAACCGCGACCTCGAGCAGTTCGCCAACGTGGCCTCGCACGACCTCAAGGAGCCGCTGCGCGTCGTGGCCGGCTTCGTCGACCTGCTCGAGCGCCGCGCGTCGGACCGGCTCGAGCCCAGCGAGCAACGCTTCCTGCAGTCGATGCGCGGCGCGACCGACCGCATGTCGGCCCTGATCGACGACGTGCTCGCCTGGTCGCGGGCGGGCAGCGCGCCGCTCGAGCTCGCCGACGTCGACGTCGCCTCGCTCGTGCGCGACACCCGGGACAACCTCGCGGCCGCGGTCGCCGAGACGGGCGCGACGATCGAGGTCGGGCAGCTGCCGCGGCTGCGCGGCGACGCGCGCCAGCTGCGCCAGCTCTTCCAGAACCTGATCGGCAACGCGCTGAAGTTCCACGGCGACGCCGCGCCGCACATCACCGTCGCCGCCGACTCGGTGCCCGAGGGCTGGCGCTTCCGCGTCAGCGACAACGGCATCGGCGTCGACCCGGCGGAGGCCGACCGGATCTTCCAGATGTTCCAGCGCCTGCACGAGCGCGACGCCTACCCCGGGACGGGCGTGGGCCTCGCGATCTGCTCGACCGTCGTCGAGCGCCACGGCGGGCGCATCTGGGTCGAGCCGACGCCCGGAGGCGGGACGACGTTCTGCTTCACCATCGCCGCCGGCGGCCTGGCGGCGGAGGTCCCTCCGCTCCCGGGCGTCCCGGCGGCTGAACGGGCGACGGCGACGTGATCACGCGCGTCCTCCTGTGCGACGACGTCGCCGAGTACCGGCTGCTGGTGCGGCTCGCGCTCGAGGAGGACCCGGAGATCCACGTCGTCGGCGAGGCCTCCGACGGCCTCGAGGCCTGCTGGCTGGTCGAGCGCCTCGTCCCCGACGTCGTGCTCCTCGACCTCGCGATGCCCGCGCTCGACGGGCTCGAGTGCATCCCGCGCATGCGCGCCGCCGCGCCGGACGCGTGCATCCTCGTGCTCTCGGGCTTCCAGGCCGAGCGCATGGCCGGTCCGGTGATGGCCGCCGGCGCCGACGGCTACCTGGAGAAGGGCGTGACGCTGTCCCTCGTCCGCGAGCGGATCCTCACCTGCCGCCGGGCGCCCGCCGTCACCTAGAGCGACGGACCGACGATCGCCAGGCCGACGAGCACGAGCGTCGTGCTCCAGAGGATCGCGGCCGCGATCGGCCGCCGGTCGAGGCCGAACGCCCGCGCCACGACGAGCGCGTTGACGCCGACGGGCATCGAGGCCTGCAGCAGGTAGGCGCGCGGGAGCGTGAGCACGAGCGACACGAGCAGCACGACGCCGGGCGCCACGACGATCCGCGAGAGCACGGAGACGAGCGCCGGCGGTGAGAGCCGCGGCGGCAGGGACGCCTCCTCGGCCAGGGCGACGCCGACGGTGAAGAACCCGATGGGGAGGATCAGCAGCACCACGACCCGGGCGGCGTGGTACACGGGGTCGGGGGCCAGCGACTCCGGGGCGAGCAGCCCGAGCACGAGCCCGATCAGCGGCGGGTTGCGCAGCGCGAAGCTGCGCAGCCGCTCGCGGGCGCTCGCTCCCGCTTCGCGCCCGACCGCGGCGCCGAGCCCGAAGGCCCCGAGGAAGAGCGTCGGCGCCGAGATCAGCGTGTCCCAGGCCACGGCCAGGCCGACCGCCTGGTGGCCGAGCACCGCGGCGCACACCGGGATGCCGAGGAAGCCCGTGTTGGCCACGAGCGCGCCGATCGTCGCCTCGCCGGCCTCGGGCCGGTCGAGCCGCAGCAGCCGCCGCGACGCGAACCACGCGACGAGGCCGGCCGTGGTCACGGCGAGGTAGCCGGCGCCGATCCCGCCCGCGATCCCCGCGGTCACGTGCAGCCGCGCGATCGAGAAGAACGCGACGATCGGCAGCACGACGTAGAGGACGAAGCTCATCCCGCGCCGGGCGACGCCGTCGGCGCGGGTCGGCCAGCGGCGCTCGGCCGCGACGCCGAGCGCGGTGGAGGCGACGATCGCCAGGACGACGGGGAGCACGCGCGGGCGCCGGCGCCCTAGGCGTCGCGCAGCTCGGCCGCGGCGCGCTCGGGCGCGACGACGTTGAGGTAGAGCCCGGTGCCGAGCTCGAGTCCCGCCAGCTGCGTCAGGCGCGGGACCACGTCGATGCGCCAGCAGAAGTGCTCGGCGCCGGCCGGGGCGGTGCGCACCCACAGGTTGAGCGGCGGGGCGGCGCCGAACAGCCGCTCCATCCGGCGCAGCGCGTCGTGGAGCAGGCGCGCGCCGGTCGGGCCGTCGTCGGCGAACGAGGCGCGCGGCTCGCGGGGCACGAGCATGAGCTGGTAGGGCAGGCGCGAACCGAAGGGCGCGAGCACCACGGCCTCGTCGTCGTAGGCCACGATCCGCGTGCGGCGGCGGACCTCCTCCTGGAGCAGGTCGCCGAGCAGGTTCTGGCCCATGGTGCGCACGGCGTAGGCGCCGAAGCGCTCGCGCTCGCGCGCGACCCCCGCCGGGACGAGGTCGAGCGCGTAGAGCTGCGCGTGGGTGTGCGGCAGCGAGGCGCCGCCCTCCTGGCGCTCGTTGACGATCACGTGCACGAGCGCCGCGCCGGCGTGGGCGCGCATGCGCTCGCGCCACATCTCCATCGCGCCGGCGACCTGGTCGGGCTCGAGGCGGGCGAGCGAGGAGACGGGATCGGGCGCGTTGACGATCACCTCGTGGGCGCCGGCCGCCGGCTCGGCGTGGAAGAGGTCGGGGCGCGCGTCGGCCTCGGGCTCCGGGCTGTCGGGATCGAGCGCCGGGTAGAGGTTCGGCACGACGCGCACGCTCCAGCCCGGGGAGTCGGGCGGGCCGCCGCCGGGCCGCACGGCGGCGAGCTCCGGGGGCGTGCGGTCCTCGTGGCCGTCGGCGAAGGGGTCGGCCTCGACGTCGATCGGCGCGGCGGGCTCGACGGTCAGCCCGCTGCCCGGCCGCGCGGCGCGGTCGCCGGCGACGATCGCCCGCAGCCCGGTCAGGGCGTCGACGCGAATTTCAGGCAAGAGGCTTCTCCATCGCCACGTGCTCGATGCCCGCCTCCCAGAACAGCGGGCCGCGGCGGCGGTAGCCGTGGCTCTCGTAGAGGGCGAGCGCGTAGGTCTGGGCGTGGAGCACCATGCGCTTGCCGCCCTGGGCGCGGGCCGCGTCCTCGGCCAGGTCGAGCAGCCGCGAGGCGATCCGCTCGCGCCGGCGGCCGGCGCGGACGGCCAGGCGCGAGAACTGCACGGTGCCGCCGGCGAACACGAGGCGGCAGGTGCCGATCACGCCCGCGCCGTCGACCGCGACGAGATGCAGCCCGTCGCCGTCGCGGCCGTCGAGCTCGTCGTGGACGGGGACGCCCTGCTCGCGGCAGAACACCTCGTGGCGCAGGGCGATGGCGGCGTCGCGCTCTGCGTCGTCCAGGGCGGGTCTGATCTCGACGGTCACCCGATGTACTTGGTGATGTCCCGCTCGAGCGCGCTGTCGCTCGTGTACGGCCCGGCGTGCTGGAAGACCAACGTGCCCGCGCGGTCGTAGAAGTTCGTGATCGGGAAGCCCTCGGGAGCCTTGACCGTGCGCGAGAGCTGCTCCTTGGCGTCGACGTAGCTCGGGTAGCTCACGGGGTGCTGCTTGAGGTAGCGCTCGGCGCCGCCGGTGCTGTCGCGCGCGTCGATGCCGAGGAAGGCGATCTGCTTGCCCCGCTTGACCGACACCCGCTGCATGACGGGGAACTCGTAGCGGCACGGCGCGCACCACGAGGCCCACTTGTTGACCACGACGCCGTGGCCCTTGAGCGCGGCCAGCCGCGCCGCGAACGCGCGCGAGCCGCCGGGCAGGAGGTCGTTGGCCTGCTTGTGGATCGACGCCAGCGGCGCGGGCGCGCCGGCGAGCTCCTGCTTGGCGGCCTTGGCCGAGGGCACGGAACCGCCGCCGCCGTCGCCGCCGCAGCCCGTGGCGAACAAGAGCGCGAGGCCCGTCAGACCGGCGATCGAGGCACTGCGGAGCGACACGGAATCAGGATGCCACACCGCCGGCTGGTTCCCGGCGCCCGAAGGGGGTATTCTCATGAGTACGCGGACGCGGCACGCTTTGGCGCTCGCCCTTCCGTCCGCTGCTTTCCGGAGGTCCCCGACGCGGTCCAGTCGTCGCCGGGAGCCTCTCGTTTCCGTCCTACAGAGCCGCGAATGGCCGAACCGACCACCGGGGTCACCACGACCCCGCCTCCATCTCAAGCCGCCATGAAGCGCGCGGAGAAGTTCACGCGCGAGCGCTTCGTGCACCCTGGCGAGGACGCCGCCGACGCGCTTGCCGCCGGCACGGCCCGACGCCGCGCGCTCGACGCCGCGCTGGCCGAGCTCGAGGCCGGTCGCGACGCGCCCGTCGGTCGAATGGCGCCGCGAGTACTCGCTGCTGCTCGGGCTCGAGCGCGTCCTCTCCGACGAGGAGCCCGTGCTCGTCGACGGGACCACGCTCTCCGCCCATCAGGTCGACGCGCTCTCGGGCACGCTGACCGCGCTGATGGCCGACGTCCAGGCCGTCGCCTCCGCGAACGGCAACGGCGGCAAGTCCAACGGGGTCGCGCCGCTGCTCGCCTCGTCGGCGATCCCCGGCGAGGAGGACTCCGAGGACGAGGAGGAGGTCGCCGAGGACGAGGAGCCCGTCGACTGGACCCAGGACGCCGACGAGGACATCGCCGAGGCGCCCGAGGACCCCAACGCCGCCCGCCGCTTCTGGTTCGAGCACGCCACCGGCGCCGGCAAGACGGTCGCCGCGCTCGGCTTCGTCGAGGCGTCGCGCACCGGCGGGGTCCTGATCCTCACCCACCGCCGCAACCTCGTCGACCAGTTCCTCGGCGAGCTGCGCGACCGCGGCTACCGCGACCGCATCTCCGCGCCGCTGCTCGGCGGCGCCGACAACCCGGCCGGCCCGGTCACGGTCGAGACCTACCAGTGGTTCGTCCGCAACGCCGGCACGATCTCCGACGCCTACTCGATCGTCATCTGCGACGAGGCCCACACCGCGCTGGGCGAGAAGACCTCGGCGGCGATCCGCGCCTGGAGCGGCCCGATCTTCATCGGCATGACGGCGACCGGCGCGCTGATCGCCCGCCACGTCACCGACCTCTTCCCGACGCAGACCTCGCGCTTCGACCTCGCCCAGGCGGCGCGCCGCGGCGTCATCTCCCCGTTGCGCTGCATCCGCATCCCGCCGGGCCCGGGCGTGCGCACGATCGCCAAGGTGCCGCTGCGCCGCGGCGACGTCGACACCGAGTTCGACCAGGAGCTGCTGGCCGAGCTGCTCGACCAGCTGCCCTTCAACTTCGCCGTCGCCGACCTCTACAAGACGCGCTTCGGCTCGACGCCGGGCGTGGTCTACACCGCCGGCGTGCGCCACGCGCACAACGTCGCCGAGGCCTTCCGCGAGATCGGCCTGAAGGCGATGGCCGTCTCCGGCGAGACGCCCAAGCGCGAGCTCGCGCGGATCCTCGCCGACTACGAGCGCGGGCAGATCGACGTGCTGATCAACGCCCAGCTGCTCGCCGAGGGCTGGAACTCGCCGCGCGCGACGATCTGCCTCCACCTCGCCCCGACCGCGTCGAAGCGGATCTACCAGCAGCGCGTCGGCCGCGTCACGCGCCGCCATCCGGGCAAGGAGGCCGGGATCGTCGTCGACTTCGTCCATCCCGCGACCAAGCACGACGACCCCGTCGTCACGCTGCACTCGCTGCTCGACCGCGACGTCTACCGCGGCGGCGCGATCGTCGTCGGCCCCGTGCGCCGCGGCCGCGGCCGCCGGGTGCGCGTCGAGCGCCGCGTCGTGCCGGTCACGCCGAACATCGAGCGCCGCGCCGAGGTCTTCGAGCGCGAGCTGTGGCGCATCGCCGTCGAGCACCTCGACTACGGCGAGCAGATCGCCTGGGCGCGCCTGGCCGGGAGGAAGGTCACGGCGAACAACTGGCGCCGCGCCAAGGCGATGCTCCACTTCGACAAGATGGGCGAGCTGCGCCGCTCGTTCATGCTCGAGGCGCTGCGCTCGAACAAGAGCGCGCCGGTGCGCCAGCGCGCGCTCGGCGAGGTCGCCAACGGCAAGGACCCCGAGGCGTTCGACGAGGCCGTCGAGATCGTCGGCACCTGGCCGCGCGACGAGCGCCGCGAGGGCGTCAAGGTGCTCCTCCAGGCGCTGGCCGAGAAGCGCATCGGCCGCCGCGACCAGGCCAACAACTGGATCTGGCGCCTGGCCGAGTACACCCGCGAGGTCCACGAGGAGTACGCGATCCAGCGCTGGCCGGAGACCAAGCGCCTGCTCGGGCTGCTCGTCAACTCCTCGGGCGGCGCCCACGCGCGCAACGCCCGCCGGCTCGTCCACGCCGCCCGCAAGCAGGACCGGCGCCTGGCCGCCGCGCTGCTCGCCGCCGCGCTGCCGCACACGCCGGAGTCGGCCGACGCCGTCAACGGCGCCCGCACGCGCATGGCCCGCAAGCCGAGCGCGCTGGCGCGCGACCTGCTGCGCAACTTCCCCAAGGGCAAGCGCTCGCAGCCGGCGCCGCAAGCGCAACAAGGACAAGGCCGGTGCCGGCGGCGGAGGCGGCGCGCAGAACACGCCGCAGAACGTCGAGGCGGTCGACGACGACACCGGGATCGACGAGGGCACCGAGGCCGACGTCGACGACGACTGACGACGAGCCGGACGACGCGCCGCAGGCCGAGACCGCGCCCGAGCCGGAGCCCGAGCCCGAGGATCCCGAGGCCATCGCCGCCGGGATCGCCGAGGCCGCGGCGGCGCTCGCCGCCAGCCGCGGGGCGACGCCCGCCGGCCGCGACGACGAAGAGGACGCGGCGGCCTAGAGCCGGGACTCGGGGGACAGTCACCTCAGTCCCGCCCGAGGTGGACCTCGCCCGCGGCCAGCGCGAGCGTGCCGTCCGCGGTCTCCACCACGAGCCGCCCGTCGTCGTCGACCCCGGTCGCGCGGCCCTCGCCCTCGGCCCAGCGCACGGCCTGCCCGCGCAGCGCGTCGCGCGCGCGGAAGGCGGCGAGCACGCTCGCGAGCCGGCGCGCGCCACGTGCTGGGCCAGCCCGGTGAGCAGCAGCTCGAGGACGACCTCGACGTCGCCGCGCGAGCGGCCCAGCGTGCCGGCCGTGGCGTGCAGCTCGGGCGGGAGGTCGGCGGGGTCGACCGCGACGTTGACGCCGATCCCGAGCACCGCCCAGCCCTCCTGCGGGCGGCCCTCGACGAGGATCCCCGCGACCTTGCGGCCGTCGAGCAGCACGTCGTTGGGCCACTTGATCTGCGCCGGCGTCGCCCACGGCCTCGGCCACGGCGACCCCGGCGGCGAGCGAGAGCAGCGGCGTCGGCTCGCGGATCACGACCGACATCAGCAGCGCGGTGCCCGGCGGCGCGGTCCACGTGCGGCCCTGGCGCCCGCGCCCGGCCGACTGCGCCGCGGCGGTGACCAGCGTGCCGTGCGGCGCGCCGGCGGCGGCGAGCGCCCGGGCGCGGTCGTTGGTCGACGTCGTCTCGCTTGAGGTGCAGGCGGGGGCGGCCGAGCATCAGGCGGGCTCGATGCGCACGTCGGCGCCGGGCGCCAGGCCGAGCTCGGCGGCGGCGTCGCCGCGGTTGACCGCGAGCGCCAGGCAGCGCCAGGCGTCCTCGTAGACGAGCAGCTCGCCCGGCGGCGCAGTCGGCGAACGTGCGGGCCATCCGCGCCGGGCGCCCGGCGACGGACAGCGCCGCGCCGAGGCGCAGCGGCGTGCCGGCGAGGTCCTCGTGCGTGGCGTCGAGCTGCACGTTGCCGTAGCCGTCGACGCCGATCGCCGTGGCGCGTCAGCGCGCCGTCGTCGCCGAGCCGCGGCGCCGGGCAGCTCGAGCGTGACGAGCTCGTCGGGGGCGAGCGGGTCGCCCGGCGTCGGCCAGCGCGCCGCCCGCGGCGAGGTGCGCGGCGGCCGGCGCGAACAGGTCGCGGCCGTGGAAGGTCGCGGCCACCGGCTCGAGCCGGTGCGGCGAGCGCGCCAGGTCGACCGCCTCGACCGCGCCGCCCGGCCCGCTCGAGCGCGGGCCAGAGCAGGCCGTTGTCGGGGCCGACGAAGAGCCGGTCGTCGTCGGCGCGCACCGCCACGGCGCGGCGCTCGCCGCCGACCTCGGGGTCGACGACGGCGAGGTGGACGCCCGCGGGCAGGTAGGGCAGCGCGTTGCGCAGGAGCACGGCGCCGGCGAGCACGTCGTGGCGCGGCACGCCGTGGCCGAGGTCGACCACGCGGACGTCCGGGCGCGATCCGCGCGATCACCGCGTGGCAGACGCCGACGAACTCGTCCTTGGTGCCGTAGTCGGAGAGGAAGGTGACGATCACCGCGCGGCGTCCTCGAGCAGCGCGTCGACGAGGCCGTCGACGTCGTGACGCGGCGGCCTCCACGTGCGGCTCGAGACCGGCGTCGCGCAGCGTCTGCGAGGTGACGGGCCCGATCGAGACGATGCGCGTGTCCGGCCCCGGGCGCCCGGCGGCCTCGAGGAAGAAGCGCACGGTCGAGGACGACGTGAAGGTCACGTAGTCGGCGCCCAGCGCGGCGGCGCGCTCCGCGTCGGTCGGCGCGCCGGCCACGGTCTCGTAGAGCGCGACCACGTCGACGTCGGCGCCGCGCTCGCGCAGCGCGTCGGGCAGCACGTCGCGCGCCTCGCGGGCGCGGGCCACGAGCGCGCGGCGCACCGGCACGTCGGCGAGCGCCTCGACCAGGCCCTCGGCCACGAAGCGCTCGGGCACGACGTCGGCCTCGATCCCGTGCTCGCGCAGCGCGCGGGCGGTGCCCGGGCCGATCGCCGCGACGGTCGCGCCGGCCAGGGCGCGCGCGTCGCGGACGAGCTCGAACAGCCGCGCGACGCCGTTGGGGCTCGTCAGGCAGATCAGGTCGTAGGCCGCCAGGTCGCCCAGCTCGGCGGCGAGCGGCTCGATGCGGATCGCGGGCGCCTCGATCGACCGCGGCGCCGAGCTCGCGCAGCCGGACGGCCGAGGCCGCTGGCCTGCGCCCGCGCGCGGGTCACGGCGACGGTGCGCCCGTGCAGCGGGCGGCGCTCGATCCAGGCCAGCTCGTCGTGCAGCGCGGCCACCGGGCCGACGAGGGTGATCGACGGCGGGCGGATCCCCTCGGCCTCGACGCGCGCCGGCAGCTCGGCCAGCGTCGGCGACGACCGTGCGCTGGCCGGGCAGCGTGCCGCGCTCGACGACCGCCGCCGGCTCGTCCGGGTCGCGCCCGGCGTCGATCAGCGCGGAGGAGATCTTCGGCAGGTTGCCGACGCCCATGTAGAAGACCAGCGTGCCGGGGAAGGCGGCCAGCGCGGCCCAGTCGAGCATCGAGTCGGGCTTCGTCGGGTCCTCGTGGCCGGTGACGAAGGCGACGGCGCTCGCGCGGTCGCGGTGGGTGACGGGGATCCCGGCGTAGGCGGGCGCGGCGACGCCCGCGGTGATGCCGGGCACGACCTCGTAGGGCACGCCGGCGGCGCACGAGCGCCTCGGCCTCCTCGCCGCCGCGGCCGAACACGTACGGGTCGCCGCCCTTCAGGCGCACGACGCGCTTGCCCTCCCGCGCGCGCTCGACGAGCAGCGCGGTCGTCTCGTCCTGGGGCACGGACGGCCCGCGGCCCTCCTTGCCGACGTAGCGGATCTCGGCGTCGGCGCGGGCGCCGGCCAGCGCCTCGGCGGGGATCAGGCGGTCGTGGAGGATCACGTCGGCGCTCGCGATCAGCTCGAGCGCGCGCGCGGTCAGCAGGCCGGCGTCGCCGGGGCCGGCGCCGACGAGGTAGGCGATCCCGCTCATCCGAGCAGCTCTCCCGGCACCGGCGCTCAGCAGCCGCTCGCGCGGCGCGGCGCCCGAGCGCGGCCGCGTCCTCGCCGGGCTCGGCCGTCGACGTCGTCCTCGAGCCAGGCCGACCCGTCGGGCGCGCCGAGCCAGGTGCGCAGGGTCAGCGGCCCGTCGCCGCGCCGGGCGGCGTGGGCGCCGAAGGCCGAGAGGCACGAGGCGCCCAGCGCGTGGGCCACGGCGCGCTCGGCGGCCAGCGCCTCCTCGGCCGGCGGGTCGGAGAGCTGCCCGGCGGCCACGCGGCTCAGGTCGTCGTCGGCGCGCGCCTCGAGCGCGAGCACGCCCTGGCCCGGGCGCGGGCACCCAGGCCAGCGAGCACGCCGCCGTCGCGCCCGAGGCGGAACGAGGCCGGCGCGGGCGAGGACGAGCGCGTCGGCCTCGCCCTCGGCGAGCTTGCGCAGGCGCGTGTCGACGTTGCCGCGGAGGTCGACGACCACGAGGTCGGGGCGCTCGGCCAGCAGCTGCGCGGCGCGACGCAGCGAGCTCGTGCCCACGCGCGCGCCGGGCGGCAGCGCGGCCAGCCCATCGGCGCCGACGAGCACGTCCTCGGCCGGCGGCGCGCGGCGGCGCGGCGACGATCGCCAGCCCGTCGGCCAGCTCGCCGGGCACGTCCTTGGCCGAGTGGCAGGCGAGGTCGATCTCGTCGCGCTGCAGCGCGGCCTCGAGCTCGCCGACCCAGCGCGACTTGTCGCCGGGCCCGGTCCCGCGGTCTCCGGCCGTGCGGACCGTGACGAGCTCGGCGCCGAGCGCGTCGGCGATCGGCTGGGCCTGGGCGAGGGCCAGCGCGCTGCCGCGCGTGCCCAGGCGCAGCGTCACGCCCGTCGTCAAGAGGCGGGTCGGCGCAGCGGCCGGACCTCGGCGAGGCCCTCCTCGTCGGGCTCCTCGAGCCCGAAGAGCTCGCGCACGACCTGCATGCGCGCGTGGGCGTTCTCGCCGGAGACGTTCTTCAGCTGGAGCGTGGGCTCGTGCAGCAGGCGCTTGACGATCGCCGCGGCCAGCGCCTCGACGCGCTGGCGGTCGCGCTCGGAGAGCGACTCCCAGCGGCCCTCGTTCTCGAGCACGCACGCGGCGGGCGATCTGGTCGCCGTGCTCGCGCAGCGCGGCGAGCGTCGGGCGCACCTCGAGCCCGCCGAGCCAGGCGGCGAACCTGGCGATCTCCTCCTCGACGATGCCCTGCGCGCGCTGGGCCTCGGCCTGGCGCACGGAGCGGTTGCGGGCCACGGCGGCCTGCAGGTCGTCGATGTCGTTGAGCGTCACGCCCTCGATGTCGCCGCACTCGGGGTCGATGTCGCGCGGGACGGCGAGATCGAGCAGCAGCAGCGGGCGGCCGTGGCGGGCCGTCCATCACGGCCGCGACGTCGTCGGCCTCGAGCAGCGTGTGCGGGGAGGAGGTGGCGGCGACGACGATGTCGGTGCGCTCGAGCGCGCCCGGGCAGCTCGTCGAAGCCCTTGGCCTCGCCGCCGAAGCGGTTGGCCAGCGCGACGGCGCGCCCGCGCGAGCGGTTGGCCACGAACAGCGTCTCGGCGCCCTGCTCGATCAGCGCGCGGGCGGTCAGCTCGCCGGTCTCGCCGGCGCCGAGGATGACGGCCTCGCGGCCGATCGAGGCCGCCGAGCGTCTCGCGGGCCAGGCCGACGGCGACCGAGGAGACCGACAGGTGGCGCTCGCCGATCGCGGTCTCGGTGCGCACGCGCTTGCCGGTCTCGAGCGCCGCGCGGAAGAGCTGGTTGAGCATCGGCCCGGTCGTGCCGGCGGCGACGGCGCGGTCGAAGGCGCGGCGCACCTGGCCCTGCACCTCGGCCTCGCCGACGATCATCGACTCCAGGCCCGAGGTCACGCGGTAGAGCTGGCGCGCGGCGTCGCAGTTGCGCTCGGCGTAGATCGCGGGCGCGAGCTCGGTCGGGCGGATGCCGGCGCGGCGGGCGAGCATGGAGAGCGCCTCGGTCTCGGCCTCGACCGGGTCGCCGGCGACGAGGTAGAGCTCGGTGCGGTTGCAGGTCGAGATCGATCGCCGCCTCGCGGATCTCCCTCGTCGCCTGCAGGTCGCGCAGGAACGAGGCGACCTGGGGATCGGGGATCGCCAGGCGCTCGCGCAGCGCCACGGGCGCGGTCTTGTGCGAGACGCCGAGGACGAGGACCTCGCTCACTCGTCCCCCTTCGGGGCGGTCCGGTCGACGAGCTCGGTCAGCTCGCGCTCGATCCTGCCGAGCTTGGTGGCCATGATCGCCACGTAGACGAGGATCAGCGCGAGGAAGACGACGTAGGCGCCCGCGACGTACTTGCCGGCCTCGTCGAGCGGCAGCGCGGGCATCAGAGCACCTGCGGCGCGGCGCTGCGCCCGGCGGGCGCGGCCAGCGGGTCGTACGCGTCGGCTTCGTCGCCGAGCAGGCGCCGGCGCAGCACCTTGAGCTGCATCGAGGCGTGCTTGGAGGCCATCTCGTACTTCCACAGCGTCGTGAAGAGCAGGGCCATGCCGAGCAGGGAGACGAGGAAGGTCAGGCGCATCTGCCCGGGCAGGTTGCCACCGGTCGCGCTCAGCACGCGCGGATGCACGAGACTCTGCGCCATCCGCACGGCGAGGAAGTTCAGCGGCACGAAGGCGCCGGCGACGATCGCGAACACGCTGGCGTAGCGGGCCTGGCGCTCGGGATCCTCGATCGAGAAGCGCAGCGGCTGGTAGGTCGCGTAGAGCAGGAAGACGATCAGGAAGGAGACGAGCGTCGGCTCGTCCCACACCCACCAGTGCCCCCAGGCGGCGCGGGCCCAGATCGACCCGGTGACGAGCACGCCGACGCCGAGGATCAGGGACAGGTGGATCGCGACGTAGGAGCGCAGGTCGTAGCGGCGGTCGCCCGTGCGCAGGTGCTGGATGGCCATGATCCCGCCGAACACGAAGCCGCACAGGGCGACGATCGCCATCGGCACGTGGAGGTAGAAGATCTTCTGGACGAAGCCCTGGTCGGCGTCGTTGGGCGCGTAGAAGAACACGAGGCGCGAACGCCGCGGTGATCGTCGCGGCGGTCAGGAGGGAGAGGCTTCGCAGGCGCTTGCCGTAGACCATCGAATCGCTCAGTCCTCCAGCAGGAAGTCGAAGACCGCGTAGGCCAGGAGGACGAAGACCAGATCATAGAGTCCGAGCACCCCCAGCCAGGTGCCCGGAGCGCCCCCGGCGGGGCCGCGCTCGAACAGCGGCGCGGTGCAGCGCCCGGCGGCGATCAGGGCGGGGATCAGCAGCGGCAGGCGCGAGCATCGGCGCGATCAGCTCCCGCGCGCGGGTCTGGACGGCCAGCGCGGAGACGAGCGTGCCGACCACGGCCAGGCCGACGTCGAGCGCGAAGAGGACGACCAGCGAGCTGCCCGACGTCGCCCCAGGACAGGCCCGGACCCAGCAGCAGCAGGGCGAATCCGGGCACGGCGATCAGCTCGAGGGCGATCAGGAACACGAGCAGGACCGAGGCCTTGGCCCACAGCAGCGAGGTGCGGTCGACGGGCGCGAGCAGGAACGCCTCGAGGCCGCCCTCCTCGCGCTCGGCGACGAACAGGCGGACGGTCCCGAGCGTCGCGGCGAGCAGGAGGGTGACAAGCAGCACACCCGCCGCGTCGGGCCCGTCGAGCTCGTCGCGCTGCAGCCCGAAGTGGAAGAGCACGAAGGCGGTGATCGCGAACAGCGCCATCGCCGGGACGACCTCCCCGGTGCGCAGCTCGAGCCGCAGGTCCTTGGCCACGACGGCGCGGACGGTCCTCATGCGTAGAGCGCCTCCACGTCGGCCTCGGTGACGTCGCCCGCCGGGCGCGTGGAACGCGACGCGCCCGGCGCGCAGCCCGAGCGCGTGGTCGGCCTCGGCCAGCGCGGCGCGCGGGTCGTGCGAGGTGAGGACGATCGTGCGGCCCGTCGAGCAGCGGCGCGACGGCGGCGGCCCCGCCGGGGTCGAGGTTCGCGCGCGGCTCGTCGAGCAGCAGCAGCGCGGGGTCGTGCAGCGCGGCGCGGCACATCGCCGCGCGCTGGACCATGCCGCGCGACAGCGTGCGCACCGCGTCGTCGGCGCGGCCGGCCAGGCCGACCTGCTCGAGCAGCGCGTCGGCGCGGGCGGGATCGACGTCGAACAGGCGCGCCTGGTAGCGCAGGTTCTCCCGGACACTCAGGTCGCGGTAGAGCAGCGGGTCGTGGGCGACGAAGCCGACGCGACCGCGCACGGCCCAGCCGCGCTTGGGCAGCGGCTCGCCGAGCACGTGGACGGTCCCCGCGTGCGGGCGCAGCAGGCCGGCGAGCACGCGCAGCAGCGTGGACTTCCCCGCCCCGTTGGGGCCGAGCACGGCGAGCGTCGAGCCCGCGGGCACCGCCGCCGTCACGTCCCGCAGCGCGATGCGGTCCCCGTGGCGGCGTCCGAGCCCGGCGAGCTCAACCGCCGGAGGGCCGGCCCCCACGCCGGTGGAGCGTCTCGGCCACGTGGCCGAGGGTCGGGGCGAGCACGGGAAAGAGCTGGTGGACGGCCTTCGGGTTGCCCGGGAAGTTCACGATCAGCGTCGCGCCGCGGATGCCCGAGACGCCGCGGGTGAGGATCCCGAGCGGGGTGAACTCGAGCGACTTCGCGCGCAGCGTCTCGGCGAACCCGGGCGCGTCGCGCTCGATCACCGCGCGGGTGGCCTCGGGCGTGACGTCGTCGGGCGTGAAGCCGGTGCCGCCGGTGGTGAAGACGAACGTCGCGCCCGCGTCGCAGTGGTGGACCAGGCGGTCCTCGATCAGCGAGGCGTCGTCGGGCACGACCTCCATCGCCACGACCTCGGCGCCCGCCTCCTCGGCCAGCGAGGCGAGCGCGGGGCCGGACTCGTCCTCGGCCTCGCCGCGGGACACGGTGGTCGAGATCGTCAGGATCGCCGTGCGCATCAGCGCCGCCAGTCCCCGCTCTTGCCGCCGTCCTTCTCGAGCAGGCGGACGTGCTCGATCTCGACGCCCTTCTCGAGCGCCTTGACCATGTCGTAGACGGTCAGCGCGGCGACCGAGGCGGCGGTCAGCGCCTCCATCTCGACCCCGGTGCGGCCGGTCAGCCGCGCCTCGGCGCGCAGCGTCACGCGGTCCTCGCCGACCTCGGCCGTCACGTCGACGAACGACAGCGCGAGCGGGTGGCAGAGCGGGATCAGCTCCGCCGTGCGCTTGGCGGCCATGATCCCGGCCAGGCGGGCCGTGCCGAGCACGTCGCCCTTGGGCGCGTCGCCGGCCGCGACGGCGCGCGCGGTCTCGGGCGACATCCGCACGACGGCCTCGGCCACGGCGCGGCGCTCGGTCGGCTCCTTGGCGCCGACGTCGACCATGCGCGCGGCGCCGGTCTCGTCCAGGTGGGTGAGGCGATCGGTCACGCCAGGGGAGTCTGACGCGCCGATGGGGTGGTCCGCTGGTGGACCGGCCGGGCGGTGGGGCCGGACCGTCAGGATCCCACTCCGGAAAGCCACGCGAGCGCCGCGCCGGGCCGCCACGTCGCCGTACCCGCAGAGAGCTTTCCGGGTGGGACCTGCCGGTCCGGCCCTGGGGCTCAGGCGTCGCGGCCGGCGCCGGAAGCCGGCCGCCGCGGGGTCCGGGTCCAGCGGGCTCTCGGGGAGCCCGGGCGCGGGGTCGAGCGCGTTGAAGCCGGGGGGCGCGATGTCGTTCGGCCCGTCGGGCGAGAACAGGGCGGCGAGGAGCTGGATCTGCCCGCGGGCCACGCCGAGCTCGCCCATGCCGCCGCCGTACATGGCCAAGCCGCGCGACTCGCACGCGTCGTAGAGGGCGAAGAGGTCGCTCAGGCGGCCGACGCGGCTGGGCTTGACGTTGAACGTCCGGGCGCCGACGGGACCGGTGTCGAGATCGGCGACGGTGTGGATCGGCGCGTCGTAGGAGACGCGGTCGGCGTGCGGCTCGACGAGCGCCGTGATCTCCGGCAGATCGTGAGGATCCTCGATCAGCGCGTCGGGGAAGGCGTCGAGGAGCCGCTCGTAGAGGCCCGGCAGGGCGTCGCGGTCGACCTCCATGCCGTAGCGGCCCTTGAAGTCGATCGTGTGGACCGCGCCGGTGCCGACGAGGGCGTCGACGATCTCCGGCGTCCACGTGACGGCGGCATCCAGCTTGAAGCGCAGCCCCGGGTAGCGCTCCAGGCGGCGCAGGACGGTGTCCGCCGACGCCGGGTCGCCGAGCCCGAGGGAGTTGACGTAGGTGACCGGCCGCGGCTCGCGACCGATCACGTCGTGCAGCGGACGACCGGCCTGCGCGAGCGCGAGGTCGAGCGCCGCCGACTCGAACGACCAGTTGCGCCAGCGGTAGGCCATGGCGGTGAACGCCTTCGCACCCTCCGGCGAGATCGTCGCCGGCATGTCCCACACCGGCGGTCCGTCCGGCCACTGGTCGGCCTCGCCGAGGTGCGCGCAGAGCTCGCCGAGCGTCCAGCGGCCGACGAGCTCCGGCTCGGGCGGCGCGCCGTCCATGAACAGGGTGATGTCCTCGCCGAAGCCCTCGTGGCCGGCGCCGGAGAGGCGGACGAGCCGCGAGGGATGCGCCTCGCCGAACCCCGGTCCGGGGTCGAGCCGGCCGAGGTCGACGGACTCCACCGTGAGCGGCAGACCGGCCAGCTGCGCCCAGTGGTCCACGCGCGGCTCAGGCCGGGGCGTGCGTGCGCTGCGCGGCGGCGATCAGGTCGAGCACGGCCTGCTCGTCGTCGGCGCGGATGAGCTCGATCGGGTCGGGGTCGCCGTTGACGATCGACTCGAAGAACGCCTTGCGGTCCTGGTAGGTGGGCAGGTTGCCCTTGGCCCAGCCGCGCGCGTCGTTGAGCATCACGGCCAGCCGCGAGTACTCCTCGCCGAACAGGTCGGCCACTTCGCGCTTCATGCGCTTGGCCAGCGCCGGGGAGGCGCCGGCGGTGGAGATCGCGATGGCCAGCGGGCCCATGCGCACGATCGCCGGGAGGATGAAGTTGCACAGCGGCGGGACGTCGACGATGTTCGCGAGCATCGCCCGGCGCTCGGCGTCGTGGTAGATGCCGATGTTGACCTCGGAGTCGTTGGTCGAGGCGATGACCATGAACGAGCCCTCGAGGTCCTCGGGGCGGTACTCGCGCCGGTCCCACTCGATCGAGCCCTCCTGCGCGTAGGCGACGAGCGCGGGCTCGGCCTCGGGGGCGACGAGCACGACGTCGGCGTCGCAGGCGAGCAGGCCGTCGACCTTCTCCAGCCCGACCTCGCCGCCGCCCACGACCAGGCAGCGCCGGCCCTTGAGCTTCAGGCAGGCGATGTAGAACGGCGTGTCGAGCATGTCGCGCACGCAGGTCTGATCGCAGGTGCCGCGACGGAACTGGCACACGCACGGCTTTCCGGAATAGGCCTGAGCGGGCATCGCTCCGTACACAGTAGAACCGTGAGCGAGGGATATTTCACCGATCGAGCGATGGTGCGCCGGGTGCACCGCGAGTACGTCGTGGCCCTCTCGGGCCCGCGGGCGCTGCTCATGCAGGCCGCGCTGCCCGAGGCCTTCGACGCCCTGTTCGCCCACTCCGCCTCGATGGACGAGCCCTACGAGCGCCTGGCCCGCACCGCCGAGGTGATGAACACGATCGTCTTCGGCCCCCGGACCGAGGCCGACCGCATGACCCGGCGCGTGCGCGCCATGCACCGCAAGGCCAAGGTCGACCGGCCCGAGTGGCTGCTGTGGGTGCTCGCCACCCTCGTCGACTCGGCCCTGGTCGTCTACGGCCGCTACGTCGGCTCGCTCTCCGACGAGGCGCGCGACCGCTACTGGCAGGACTACAAGCAGGTCGGCCGCCTGTTCGGGCTGACCGACGCCGACATGCCCGCAGACGATCGAGGACTTCGACGCCTACGTGGAGGACATGGTCGCCGGCGACGAGCTCGCGATCGGGCCCGAGGCGCGCGAGCTCGCGGTGCAGATCGTCATGCGCCCGCCCGTGCCGCTCAAGGTCCGCCCGCTGCTCGAGCTCGCGAACTTCATCACCGTCGGGCTGCTGCCCGAGCGCATCCGCGACGAGTACGGCTTCGGGTGGGATCCGGCGCGCGGCCTCGCCGTCGCCGGCGGGGCCGAGTACCTCAAGCGCCTCGTCGTACCGCTGCTGCCCGCGCGGCTGCGCTTTGTTCCGAGCGCGCGCGAGGCCGCATAGGGCCGCCTCCTCGGGACCGCTCGGGCTCGGGCCGGGCCGGGGAAAGCGCCGACGCCCTCGGCGTCGAGCATCAGGCGCAGGTCGTGCGGGTGGCTGGCCGCGGCCAGGGCGACCTCGCGGGCGATCCGGTCCTCGCGCACGTGCTCGATCAGGTCCTGGTCGAAGGTGTGCATGCCGTAGAAGTCGCCTTCGGCGAGCGCGTCGGTCAGTGCCTTGAGCGAGGACTCGCCGGCGATCAGGTCGCGCACGCGGGACGTGTTGACGGCGATCTCGGTGTTCAGGACCCGGCCGCCCTCGCGTCCGGCGACCAGGCGCTGGGAGCAGACGCCGACCAGCGTGCTGGCGAGCATCAGCCGCGCCATGTGCCGCGCGGTCGCCGAAGAGGTCGCACAGGCGCTGCACGGTCTCGGCGCGCGTTGAGGGTGTGCATCGTCGCGAGCACGAGGTGGCCCGTCTCGGCCGCGCGCAGTGCGGCGGTGGCGGTGTCCTCGTCGCGGATCTCGCCGACGAGGATCACGTCGGGGTCCTGGCGCAGCGCGGCGCGGACGGCGGTCGCGTAGTCCGGCGTGTCGGCGCCGATCTCGCGCTGGGCGACGAGCGCGCGCTTGTCGGGATGCAGGAACTCGATCGGGTCCTCGATCGTGACGATGTGGCAGGCGCGCCGGCTGTTGATCGCGTCGACGAGCGCCGCGCAGGTCGTGCTCTTGCCCGAGCCCGTCGGGCCGGTGACGATCACCAGTCCCGCGCGGCGCGTCGGCCCAGCTGGCCAGCACGTCGGGCAGGCCGAGGCGCTCGGCGACTCGGCGCCTTCGGGAACGGTGCGGAAGGCGATCGCGACCGAGTTGCGCTGGAGGAAGACGCTGGCGCGGAAGCGCGCCCTCGGGCAGGTAGTAGGAGAGGTCGGCCGAGCCGCGCGCGGAGAAGGCCCGCCGCTTGATCTCGTTGTCGATCAGGCGGTCGCGGACCCGCGCGGTGTCCTCGGGCGTCAGCGGGTCGAAGCCGGGGAGGTCGCGCAGTTCGCCGTCGACGCGCACGCGCGGCGGCGCGGGCACCTTGAGATGGAGGTCGGAGGCTCCCGCCAGGAGCGTCTCGCGGAGCGCCGCGTCGAGGTCGAAGGCATCGGTCATCCCGGTACCTGTCGTCCGGTCGCGCACCGCGGCTTGAGGAGGGGTGGACGACCGGTGGACGGTCGGTCAGCGCCGGCGGCGGACGCGGCCGGCGAGCGCGATCAGCGGGCGCGCGCCTTCGCGCAAGGCGCCGGCGCGGTCGCTCTCGCGTCCGTAGAGCAGCGTCCCGAGCGACGACAGGCCGCGATCGAGGCCGGGCAGCGCCGGCGGCCACCACGGCGACCAGCCGCCCGCGGACACGACGCCGGGGTGGGTGACCGCGTCGAACAGCAGCGGCGAGCGCCGCGCGACCGGCGCGCCGTGATCGTTGATCCAGACCATCCCGGCCGGCAGGTCGGCGGCGATCCGCTCGGCCCGCTCGCGGTCGGCGCTCCACACCGAGGCCACGGCGCGCGCCGAGGCGGCCCCCGCGCGGTCGAGCGCCTCCTCGACGTCGGCGACGACGGTCACCGCCGGCGCGTTCGCATCGGCGGCCAGCCCGGCGGCCAGGCGCCCGCGGAACGCCTCGGCCACGTCGCGCACGACGATCGCCTCGGCCAGCGTGGGGGTGCGCCCGTTGCCGTCGCCGGCGCTCCAGGCCGCCGCGGCGGCGGCGCGGCCGAGGTCGGCGTCGGAGAGCACGAGCATCGGGCCGGGCTCGTCGGCCGCGGCCGTCCAGGCGAAGGGCGCGGCGGCCAGCGCGGCGGCGTCGGCCGTGGAGACGATCCGCTCGGGCAGGCCGGCCCGCTCGAACACGCGCATGATCCGCTCGTTGGTCTCCGTCGCCGCGAGCAGGACGCCGTTGCCGGCCATCAGCGCCACGGCCGTGCGCTCGATCGCGTCGGCCCACGGCGACCCGGGCCGGGCGTGCACGGCGATCACGCCGCGCGGGCGCCGCACGAGCGTCGCCCGCTGCGTGCGCGCCAGCGGGGTCTCGGGCCGGATGCGCTCGGGCTCCAGCGCGCGCAGGCCGGCGCGGGCGGCCCAGTGCAGGCCGTCGACGGCGGGGAGGACGTCGAGCGTCCAGGCGTCGGCCGGCGTGCGGCCGTGCTCGGCGGCGAGGAAGCCGACGAGCTGGCGCGAGACGTCGAGCACGACCTGGCCCGCGCGCTTGAGGTAGCGGGAGCGGTCGGAGGGCGGCAGCGAGGCCCAGAACGGCTGGACCTGGGCGGTCGGGGAGCTCGGCGGCGCGCTCATCGCCCCCGCCGCGGGCGGCCCGGATGCGCTCGTACCAGGCCGCGAGCGGGCCCTCGGCGTCGTCGGGGCGGTAGAAGCGCTGCCCGCGGACCTCCTCGGGCAGCAGGTCGTCGCGGCCCAGGTGACCCGGGCGGCCGTGCGGGTTGTCGTAGTTGCGTCGAGCGCGGCTGGATCGACGGTGGCGGCTCGGCCACGCCGTGCTCGCGCACGTGGGCGCGCGCCGCGCCGAGCGCCCGGCCGACGCCGTCGGACTTCGGGGCGAGAGACAAGTAGATCGCCGCCTGGCCGAGCGCGTAGGAGCCCTCGGGCATCCCCACGTGCTCGACGGCGTGGGCGGCGGCGACCGCGACCTGCAGCGCCTGCGGGTCGGCGTTGCCGACGTCCTCGGAGGCGAAGATGATCATCCGCCGCGCCATGAAGCGCGGGTCCTCGCCGCCCTCGATCATCGTCGCCAGGTAGTAGAGGGACGCGTCGACGTCGGAGCCGCGCGTGGCCTTGATCCAGGCGGAGATCGTCCCGTAGTGGGCGTCGGCGCCCTTGTCGTAGCGGATCACGCGGCGCTGGAGCGCCTCCTCGGCCTCCTCGAGCGTGATCGGCTCGCGCGCGATCTCGAGCGCGGCCAGCGCCATCCGCGCGTCGCCGCCCGAGCGCTCCGCGAGCAGCTCGAGCGCCTCGGGCGTCGCGTCGCGCTCGGCGCGCTCGAGCAGCGTGCGCACGTCGGCGGGCGAGAGGGCCTTGAGCTCGTAGAGGCGCGTGCGCGACAGCAGCGCGCGGTTGACCTCGAAGGACGGGTTCTCGGTCGTCGCGCCGATCAGCGTGACGAGCCCCTCCTCGACGGCGGGCAGCAGCGCGTCCTGCTGGGCCTTGTTGAAGCGGTGGATCTCGTCGAGGAAGAAGACCGTCGCCTGCCCGGCCTTGCGCCGCTCCTCGGCGCGCTCGAGCACGGCGCGCACCTCGGGCCGGCCGGCCTGGACGGCGGAGAGCTCCTCGAAGGCGGCGCCGGCGGCCCGCGCGACGATCCGCGCGAGCGTCGTCTTGCCCGACCCGGGCGGGCCGACGAGCAGCATCGAGTGCGGCGTGCCCTCCTCGATCGCGCGGCGCAGCGGCGCGCCGGGGTGGAGCAGGTGCTCCTGGCCGACGACGTCCTCGAGCGCCTGCGGGCGCAGCCGCGCGGGCAGCGGCGCGTCGGGCGCGGCGGCGGCGTCGGGGCCGGTCGGTTCGGGGGAGAAGAGCGAGTCCATCGTCTCGCCCAGTATCCCGCCCGCCCCGGTCTACTCGTCGATGCCGGCGGGCGGGCGCCGCATGACCGTGCGCATCCGGCCATGGCGGTCGGTCGCGCGCACGGAGATCCTGACCCGCTGGCCGAAGGCGGGGTAGTACGGGTTGTCGCGCGAGTCGGCCAGGATCACGGAGACGACCTCGCCCGCCTTGCCGTGGAAGCGCTTGACGAACGTCCGCCGGCCCAGCCGCACGCTCACGACGCCCGCGCAGGCGCGGCCCGAGGTCGGCCGGGCATCCCACGAGCGCGGCGATCTCGTCGGACTGGTTGAACGTCGAGACGCCGAGCGGGACCGCGGCCGGCGTCCCGTTGCGGAAGCGGCGGTCGCAGCCGGGGAAGACGAAGTCGAGGGTGTTGAGCGTGACGCGGTCGCGGCCGGTCCCGCACGAGACCTCGTCGACCGCGGCGTCGCGGGCGCGGATGCGGTCGTTGCCGCTGTTGCCCTGCACCGCGTCGAAGCCGGACCCGGGGACCAGGAGGTCGTTGCCCGCCGCGCCCTCGACCTCGTCGTCGCCGGCGCCGCCGTCGACGGTGTCGTTGCCCGAGTCCGCGTACAGCCGATCGTCGCCCCGGCCGCCGCGGATCGTGTCGGCGCCGCGGCCGCCCTCGATCACGTTCGGCCCCGACGGTGCCCGCGAGCCGGTCGCCGGCCTTCCCGCCGGTGACGTCCTCGATCGAGCGCAGGTCGTCGAGCTCGCCGTGCTGCCCGCCGCGCCCGGCGGCCAGGTCGACCCGCAGCGGGGCCGTGCGCCCGGCGTAGGACACGCGTGTCCTCGCCGTCGCCGCCGATCAGGACGTCGTTGCCGTTGGCCGCGGAGCCCTCGTCGAAGGTCGCGCCGGACCCCGCGACGTCCTCCACGGCGGTCTCGGTGTCGCGGCCCGGGCCGCCCGTCAGCGCGCGGCCCCAGATCTGGTCGTCGCCCGCTCCGCCGTCGACCGTGTCCCCGTGCACGACGTCGTTGCCGGGTCCGGCGTCGATCTCCGAGAACGCGTCGCCGATCGGCATGGTCGCCGTGTCGTCGCCGTCCCCGAGGTCGATCGACGCCTCGCTGTTGGCCGCGTCGACGCCGCAGATCGCCTGCGTGGGATCGGACGCGACCGGCCGGCGGCAGTTCGCGCCGAGCGTCAGCGGGACGACGTCGTCGACGGCGAAGCCCGCGCTCGAGAAGGCGACGACGAGGCGGTTGGCCTCGCCCGGCGCGGCGGTGAACACGAGCCGCTGCTGGGTCCCGGCCCGGTCGTCGGAGGAGTCCACGTCGACGCGCACCGTCGCGGCTCGCGCCGCCGCCGGAGCGAAGAGGCGCGAGGACCAGCGTCGCGAGGAGGACCAGCCTGCGCACGCGGCGACCGTATCGCGGGTCTAGCATCCCGCGCAATGGAGCTTCAGGCGGAAGCCACCCGCGTCCTGCAGCAGCTCGTCCGCTTCGACACGGTCAACCCGCCCGGGAACGAGCGCGCGGCGCAGGAGTGGCTCGCCGACTATCTGGCGCAGGCGGGCTTCGAGGTCGAGCTGCGCGGCGCCACCGAGGAGCGCCCGAACCTCGTCGCGCGCCTGCGCGGAGAGGCAGGACGGCCCGTCGCTCGGGTACCTGTCGCACATGGACACGGTCCTCGCCGACGCCCAGGACTGGCAGCACGACCCCTGGTCGGGCGACGTGATCGACGGCGAGCTGTGGGGCCGCGGCGCGCTGGACATGAAGTCGCAGACCGCGGCCGAGGCCGTCGCCGCCGTCGCGCTGGCCCGCTCGGGCTGGCGCCCGCCGCGCGGCGACCTGCTGGTCATCTGCGTGGTCGACGAGGAGGTCGGCGGCACGCTCGGCGCCGAGTGGATGTGCGAGCACCATCCCGATCTCGTCCGCTGCGACTACCTGATCAACGAGGGCGGCGGCCAGCACTTCCCCTTCGGGCAGCGCCGCCTCTACGGGGTGTGCTGCGCCGAGAAGGGCACGTTCCGCTTCAGCCTGACGACCGACGGCGTCGCCGGTCACGCCTCGCTGCCGCGCCTGGGCGACAACGCCCTGCTCAAGCTCGCCCCCGTGATCACCCGGCTGGCCTCGGCGCCGCCCGAGCACGACATGACGCCCTACGCCGCGGCGCTGCTCGCCGCCCTGGGCGAGGAGTCCGACGACCCGCGCGGCGCGATCGAGCGCATCGCCAAGGCCGACCGCCGGCTGGCCGCGTTCGTCGAGCCGATGATGGCGATCACGTTCGCGCCGACGCAGATCAGGGCCTCGGAGAAGATCAACGTGCTGCCCGCGCGCGCCGAGCTGCGCGTCGACTGCCGCGTGCCGCCCGGCCTCGGCGAGGCCGAGACGCTGACCCGGCTGCGCGCCGTGCTCGGCGAGGACGAGGGCGTCCGCCTGGACTGGATCGAGCAGAAGGTCGGCAACGGCTCGCCCGCCGAGTCGGCGCTGATGGACGCGCTCGGCGGCTGGCTGGAGCAGGCCGACCCCGAGGCCGCGCTGGTCCCGACGATGCTCCCGGCCTTCACCGACTCGCGCACGTTCCGCGCCGCGTTCCCGGACATCGTCGCCTACGGCTTCTTCCCCCAGCGCCACATGAGCCTCTACGACACGTGGTCGCTGATCCACGGCAAGGACGAGCGCATCGACGTCCGCGACCTCGGCTTCGCCGCCGAGTGCTTCTTCGATCTCCCCAAGCGGCTGCTCGCATGACCGCCACCACGCAGTCCGAGCGCCTGCCCGCCGAGGTCTTCCGCCTGCCCGTCGAGCGGATCCGCGACGGCTGGTACTCCGACGCCTACTTCGTCAACGCCAAGACGCTGCTCGAGGAGGACGAGCACCACCCGCGCGTGCTGATGCAGGTCTTCCAGAAGGAGCGCTCGCTGTGCGGCGGGATCGACGAGGCGCTCGCCGTGCTGCAGATCGGGGCCGGCACCCGCGCGCCGGACGGCAGCTGGATCGACGGCTGGCCGCGAGCTCGAGGTCCACGCGCTGGCCGAGGGCGACGCGATCGAGCCGTACGAGACCGGTGATGACGATCGAGGGCGACTACTCGCTGTTCGCCCACCTCGAGACCGTCTACCTCGGCTGCCTGGCCCGGCGCTCGCTGATCATGCGCAACGTCGTCGACGTCGTCGAGGCCGCGCGCGGCAAGTCGATCATCTACTTCCCCGCGCGCCACGACCACTGGCTCGTGCAGACCGGCGACGGCTGGGGCGCCCACGTGGCCGGCGCGATCGGCGTCTCCACCGACGCCCAGGCCTCCTGGTGGGGCGGCCGCGGGATCGGCACGGTCCCGCACGGGCTGATCGCGGCCTACGGCGGCGACACCGTGCTCGCGGCGCGGAAGTTCGCCGCCCGCTACGCGGCGAGACCAACGTGACGGTGCTCGTCGACTTCGAGAACGACTCGGTGCGCACCGCGCTCGAGGTGGCCGAGGCGCTCGGCGACCAGCTGTGGGGCGTGCGCCTGGACACGAGCGGGACGCTCGTCGACCGCTCGCTGTGGGACGAGATGGGCACCTTCACGCCGACCGGGGTCAATCCCCGCCTGGTCGAGAAGGTCCGCCACGCGCTCGACGCCGGCGGCTTCCCCGACGTGCGGATCGTCGCCTCGGGCGGCTTCGACGCCGAGCGGATCGCCCGATTCGAGGAACAGGGCGTTCCTGTCGATGCTTACGGCGTGGGGTCATCGCTGATCCGCGGGCGCAACGACTACACCGCCGACATCGTCATGGTGGACGGGCGCCCCTGCGCGAAGGTCGGGCGCCAGCTCAACCCCAACCCGCGCCTGCAATAGGGTCGTGACCCCAGTTCCCCAGCGGACCGAACCGGGGAGCATCCAAGGTCCATGAGCGTCCTCGCCTTCCTCGGCTCCACGTCCTCCACGGCGACTGGTTGGTCACCGTGGCTGCCGATCATCTTCATGGGGATGCATCGTCGGTCGTCCTGCTGCTCTTCCTGCGGCAGATGCCGAAGACCAAGCCGGTGCAGATCAAGCCGAGCGAGATGCCGACGATCCACTGGGACGGACATCGCCGGCGTGGACGAGGCCAAGGCCGAGCTGCGCGAGGTCGTCGAGTTCATGCGCGACCCCGAGCGCTTCCGCAAGCTCGGCGCGCGCGTGCCGAGCGGGATCCTGCTGCACGGGCCGCCGGGCACGGGCAAGACGCTGCTGGCCAAGGCCGTCGCCCACGAGTCGGGCGCCCAGTTCCTCTCGCAGTCCGCCGCCTCGTTCGTCGAGATGTTCGCCGGCCTGGGCGCCGCGCGCATCCGCCGCCTGTTCCGCGTGGCCCGCAAGCACGCGCCCTGCATCGTCTTCATCGACGAGCTCGACGCCGTCGGCGGCCACCGCGGCATGGACGTCTCCGGCGAGAAGGACCAGACGCTCAACCAGCTGCTCGTCGAGCTCGACGGCTTCACCGGCCGCGAGAACGTCGTCGTCATCGCCGCCTCCAACCTGCTCGACAAGCTCGACCGGCGCTGCTGCGCCCGGGCCGCTTCGACCGCCAGGTGTTCGTCTCGCCCCCCGGCGTCGACGGCCGCGAGCACGTGCTGGGCGTCCACACCAAGGGCAAGCCGCTCGCCCCGTCGGTCGACCTGCGCCTGCTCGCCCGCCAGACGGCCGGGCTGTCGGGCGCCGACCTCGCGAACATCTGCAACGAGGCGGCGATCTTCTGCGCGCGCCGCGGCGGCCAGATGCTCGCCAAGGAGGACTTCGAGGGCGCCCTGGAGCGCGTCGTGGCCGGCATGCAGTCGCGCCGCACGCTGACCGAGCACGAGCGCAAGGTCGTCGCCTTCCACGAGGCCGGCCACGCGCTGTGCGCCGAGCTGCTGCCCTCGGTCGACCCGGTCCACAAGATCTCGATCGTCCCCCGCGGCCGGGCGCTGGGCTACACGCTCAACCTGCCCGAGGAGGATCGCTACCTGAAGACGCGCGACGAGCTCGTCGACTTCATGACGATGCTGCTCGGCGGCCGCGCGGCGGAGCGGATCGTCTTCGGCGAGGTCACCACCGGCGCCTCGGACGACCTCAAGCGGGTCACCGAGATCGCCCACGCGATGGTCACCGAGTACGCGATGGGCACGTCGATCGTCTCCCAGCAGGCCGGCTCGGAAGAGCTCTCCGAACATTTGCGCCGCCTGCGCGACGAGGAGCGAGCCGACCTCACCGACCAGGCCTTCCGCCAGGCGCTCGAGCTGATCGTCGCCTACCGCCCGCAGCTCGACGCGCTCGCCGCGTCGCTGCTCGAGCACGAGGGCATCGACCGCGAGGAGATCGACCGCGTGATGACCGGCGTCACGCCGCCCGCGCGGGTCAAGAAGCCCGGCGGCGAGCTGCGGATCGCCGCGGCGCCGCGCCTTCGAGTCCTAGCGCCGTAGACTCCGCGCCCGTGCTCCGGCGCATCGACCACATCGGCGTGGCCGTCGACGACCTCGACGCCGCCCTCAAGCTCTACGGCGACGACCTCGCGATGGCCACCGCGCACCGCGAGACCGTCGAGGAGCAGGGCGTCGAGGCGGTGCTGCTCGACGTCGGCGAGAACCACGTCGAGCTGCTGCGGCCCCTGAGCGAGGACACGCCCGTGGGCAAGTTCCTGGCCAAGAAGGGCCCCGGCCTGCACCACGTCGCCTACCAGGTCGAGGACATCGACGCCGAGCTGGAACGGCTCAAGGGAGAGGGCATCCGCATGATCGACGACACCGCCCGAGTGGGCATCCGCGCCTCGCGCGTGGCCTTCGTGCACCCCGCCTCGACGGGCGGCGTGCTGACCGAGCTCGTGGAGCCCGCCCACTGATGGCCTCCGACACGCGACGCGTCTCCATCGGCTTCGAGGGCGGGCAGGTCCTCTCGACCCGCCTGTCCGAGCAGGCCCTCTCGAATCTCCGCGACGCCCTCGAGGGCGGCGGCTGGCACGACCTCGTGACCGAGGACGGGTCGGCGCTGATCTCCGCCGGAGAAGGTCGTCTACGTGATGACCGACTCCGCCGAGCACCGCGTCGGCTTCGGGGCCTAGGGCACCAGCACCAGGACCCGCACCGCGCCGGCCTGCACCCGGCAGGCGATCGAGCCCGCCCGCACGAGCTCGCCGTCGACGTTGAACGGGGTCGGCCGGCTCGCCGGTCTCGATCTCGACGCGGCGGGCGCGGGCGTGCGTGACGCCGGACAGCTCGTCCAGGCGCCCGGTCCGCATGCCCCAGGCCAGGCGGGCGAGGCCGAGGCGCGAGCCCGGCCGGGGCGACGACGACGTCGAGCCGGCCGTCGCCGGGGTCGGCGTGGCCGACCGACGGCCGCCGCCGAACGCGCCGGTGCCGGCGACGCTGGCCGTCCACGCGCGCCCGGCGAAGACCTCCTCGCCGTCGGCCCGCACGCGGCAGCCAGGCCGGTGGCGCGGTCAGCCCGGCCCACGACCGCGCCGACCGCGTAGGCCAGCGGCCCGAGCCGGCGCTTGAGCGCGCTCGCGCGGCTGCGCCGCGTAGGGGGAGAGGCCGGCGCTCGCCGCGTTGAGGAAGACCCGCTCGTCGCCGCCGTCGTCGAGCCAGGCGAGGTCGATCGCGCGCTCGCCGCGCGGCCGGGTCGGCGGCCAGTCGCGCCGCGGCGTCGAGGTCGAGCGGGAGGCCCAGCGCGCGGGCGAAGTCGTTGGCCGTGCCCGTGGGCAGGACGGCGAGCGGCAGCCCGCGCCGGGCGGCGAGGGCCGCGGCCACGGCCACCGTGCCGTCGCCGCCGGCGATCGCCAGGCGCTCCGCGGGCTGCTCGGCGTCGACGACCTCGACGCCCGCCGCGCGCAGCCGCGCGGCGACCGCGTCGCGGTCGGTGTCCCGGCCCGAGCCGGGATTCGCCGCCAGCGCGACCCGCATCGCCCCCAGTGTGCCCGTAAGGTGGCGGCGCCGATGCCCCGCCTGCCCGTGCCCCGCTCCGACCGCCTCCCGCTGCTCCCGCCGCGGGAGAGCAACCGCTCGCTCTTCGTCCGCCTGACCGGCGGCCCCGTCCTGCGCCGGGTGGCCAAGGCCGACCTCGCCCTCTACCGCCGCCTGCGCACGCACGGCCACCAGCCCGCGATCGAGCGCCCGGTCCGCCTCTACTCGCGCACCGGCGAGCACGCCGCGCTGTGGCTCGCGCTCGGCGCGGCCGGCGCGGCGACCGACCGCGAGCGCCGCGAGCGCTGGGGCCGCGCCACCGTCTCGGTCGCCGTCGCCTACGTCGTCAACACGCTGCTCAAGCTCGTCGTGCGCCGCAAGCGGCCGCTGCTCGACGACCTCCCGGCGCTGATCGCCACGCCGACCAAGCTCTCCTTCCCGAGCGCCCACGCCTCCTCCTCCTTCGCCGCGGCCCGGGCGTTCTCCGGCGGCGGCCTGCTGCCCGCCGGCCCGCTCTACGGCGCCGCCGCCGCGATGGCCGTCTCGCGGGTCTACCTCGGCGTCCACTACCCGACCGACATCGTCGCCGGCGCGCTGCTCGGCACCGTCATCGGGAGCGCTGGGAGATCAGCGTGAAGGTCGGGATCGTCGGGATGCCGAACGCGGGCAAGTCCTCGCTGTTCAACGCGCTGACCCAGGCCGGCGCCGAGGCGGCCAACTACCCGTTCACGACGATCGAGCCCAACGTCGCCGTCGTGCCCGTCGGCGACGAGCGCCTCGACCGGGTCGCGGCCACCGTCGGCGCCTCCGAGCTCGTCCCCGACACGATCGACTTCCACGACATCGCCGGCCTCGTCGCCGGCGCCCACAAGGGCGAGGGCCTCGGCAACCAGTTCCTGGCCAACATCCGCGAGACCGACGCGCTCATCCACGTCGTGCGCGCCCACCACGACGACGGCGTGATCCACCCCGAGGGCTCGGTCGACCCGCTGCGCGACATCGAGACGATCGAGACCGAGCTCGTCTACGCCGACCTCGAGCAGGCCGAGCGCCGCCACGAGCGCGTCGTGCGCAAGGCGCGCGGCGGCGACAAGGCGGCGGTGGCCGAGGAGGCGTGGCTGCGGCGCGGTCGTCGAGGCGCTCCAGGCCGGCCGCCCCGCCCGCAGCGTGCCGGTCCCCGCCGCGGCCCCCCAGGCGCTGCGCGACCTCTCCCCGCTGACGGCCAAGCCGGTCCTCTACGTCGCCAACGTCGACGAGGGCGAGGACGAGGTCCCCGAGGCGATCGCCGCCCACGCCGCGGCCGAGGGCGCCGGCGCCGTGGCCGTCTCCTCGCGCCTCGAGGCCGAGCTCTCCGAGCTCGACGACGAGGAGGCCGGCGTCGATGCGCGAGGACCTCGGCATCTCCGAGCCCTCGCTGCAGCGCGTCGTGCGCGGCGCCTTCGACCTGCTCGGCCTGATCGCCTTCTTCACCGCGGGCGAGGACAAGCCGGCCCAGTCCTGGCACCTGCGCCGCGGCCTCACGGCCTGGCACGCGGCCGGCGAGATCCACTCGGACATCCAGCAGGGGTTCGTGCGCGCCGAGATCATCGGCTGGGAGGCGCTCGTCGAGGCCGGCGGCTACGCCGGCGCGCGCGACAGGGGCACGCTGCGGCTCGAGGGCCGCGACTACGTGATGCGCGACGGCGACGTCATCACGGTCAAGTTCACGCCCTGAAGTTCTGCCGGCGGGATGCCGATGAAGGGAGCAGTGCTCCGCTCCTCGGTTCTCCTCGTGCTGCTCCTGCTCGCCGTGGTCCCCAGCGCCGCCCGCGGCGCGTCGGCTGCCGACCGACCCGAACCCGTTCGCGGGCAAGGCGCTGTTCACCGACTGCGAGGCCGCCCGCGAGGCCCGGGCCAAGCTCACGAACCCCTGGTACTGGGCCAACCACTCCAAGGGCAGGCAGAAGCAGCTCTACCGGCGGATCGCCCGGGTCCCGACGGCCAAGTGGCTGGCGGGCAACGGGGTCCGCCCGACGCCGCGCAAGGCGCTCGTGCGCTTCCTGGCCCGGGTCGACGACCCGCAGGTCGGCGGCCCGAACTGCCGCACGCCGCTGCGCGAGGGCAAGCGCGGCGCCTACGTCGGCTCCTATCCCGTGATCGTCGCCAAGGCGATGAAGTTCAACGCCTGCAAGGGCTACGACGGCGGCGGCGTTTGGGGCAAGAGCGGCCCGCGCTCGGCCTACCGCAGGTGGGTCGACTCCTTCGCCTACTGGCTCGGTCTCGTTTGGACCGGGCCGACGCGCTACGCCTACCGCGACAAGCGCACGTTCCCCCGCGCCTACTTCTCCCCGATCGCCCGCCAGGCGGCGGTGATCCTCGAGCCCGACGCGCTCGGCGTGATGGGCAAGAAGTCCGGCTGCCTGGGCCACGGCGCCCGCAAGCGCCGGCTGGCCAACCTCAAGTACGCGGCCACCGTCCTCGGCGCGCTCGGCCCGAACGTGGCGACCTACATCGACGCCGGCGCCTCGGACTGGCTGACGACCGGCGAGGCGGTGCGGATGCTGCGCGCCGCCGGCGTCAGCCGCGTCCGCGGCTTCGCCCTGAACTCCTCGCACTTCAACACCACCCGCCAGGAGCTCGCCTACGGGACGAAGATCGCCCGCAAGCTCGGCACGCACTTCATCGTCAACACGGCCGAGAACGGCCGCGGCGCGCTGAAGAAGCGCTACTGGGGCAAGGCGAAGTTCAAGTCCAAGTGGTGCAATCCCCGCAACAGCGGCCTCGGCGGGCTGCCCACGACGAAGACGGGCACGCCGTACGCCGACGCGCTGCTGTGGGTCTCCCGCCCGGGCCTGTCGACCAACACGCCCAACGGCCGCGGCACCTGCGGCAAGGGCCCACTGCAGCAGGTCTGGTGGAAGCCGCGCGCCCTCTCCGAGGCCGCGCGGGCCAAGGCGGAGAACCCGCCGTGGCCGGCGCCCGCGTTCCCGGCGCTTCCGATCTCGACCAGACGTTGAGTTTTGCCCGGGCGGACTCAAGCCCGCCCGCGTTCGGGTACCGAAAAACGGTCCATGCCCCGCCGTTCGCTCCTCCTCGCGCTCCTGCTCGCTCTGGTCCTTCCGGCCGCCGCCCGCGCGGACGGGACCGACGCCTCGAACCCCTTCCGCGGTCAGACGCCGTTCATCGACTGCGAGGCCGGCCATGAGAAGAACGCGGCCAAGAACAACCCCTGGCACTACGTCTGGAAGTACCAGCGCGAGGGCCACACGGCCGACGCCGACCTGCTGCGCAAGCTGGCCGAGGTGCCGACGGCGAAGTGGTTCGCAGGGCCGAGCGTCCGCCCCAGCCCGGCGCGCATGGTCGAGCGCTACCTCGCCCGCGTCGACGACCCGAAGTACGGCGGCCCGAACTGCAAGACCCACCTGCACTCGACGCTCGGCCTGCCGCGCCGCGCCGACTACCTCAAGGCCCAGCGCCTCGGCCAGGCCTCGTCCCACTCGACGCCCGCGCCGCGCGACGGCTACGTCGGCCAGATGCCGGTGCTCGTCGTCCGCGCGATGGTCCACGCGCAAGTGCGGCGGCGACCAGGGCGCCGGCAAGTGGAACTCGACCGGCCCCGACAGCCTCTACCGCAAGTGGATCGACAAGTTCGTCGCCTCGGTGGACCGCACCTGGAACGGCCCCTTCCGCTACGAGTACTGGGCCAAGACGCGCTGGCCCGGCTCGATGTTCCGCCCGACGCAGCGCCACGCCGCCGTGATCCTCGAGCCCGACGCGCTCGGCCTGATCTCCTCGCAGTCGCACTGCTCGGACCACCGGAACAAGCTCCGCACGCTGGCCAACCTGCGCTACGCGGCGCAGAAGCTCGGCGCGGTCCCCGGCATCTCCACCTACCTCGACGCCGGCTCCTCGGCCTGGGTCGATGCGCTGGAGAACATCCGCATGCTCCGCGCCGCCGGCATCCAGTACGTGCGCGGCTTCGCGATCAACTCGACCCACTTCAACGCGACCCAGGCCGAGCTGCGCTACGGCGACTGGATGTCGCGCTACATGGGCGGCCAGTACCGCTACGTGATCAACACGGCCGAGAACTCCCACGGCGCGCTGCCCAAGCGCCTGTGGAACCGGAAGGTCGGCTCGCGCTCGATGTGGTGCAACCCGACCAACGCCGGGCTCGGCACGCCGCCGACGACGAACACCGGCTCGCCCTACGCCGACGCCTTCCTGTGGATCTCGCGCCCCGGGCTCTCGTCCAACGGCAAGAACGGCAAGGCCGTCTGCGGCCGCGGCCCGCTCGACAACGTGTTCTGGAAGGAGCGCGCGCTCAAGGAGGCCCGCCGGGCGAGCTTCGCCCAGCCGAGCTGGCCGCCGAAGCCGATGTAGGGAGGCAGTTGCGGTAGCGGCGACGGTGGAGTCTTCGCGAGGTGGCGGGGAGCACGCCGGCGCCGGGTGATGTCGCTCGTGATCACTACTCTCGGCCCGTGTCAGGAGAATTCGGTCCGTCGGACGAGTTGAGGCTGAATTTCGACATGTGGAAGCACATGGACACGCTCCGCTCGGCGCGCAATCAGACGTTCTTGACGGTGAACTCCGCGCTTCTCGTCGCGGCTGGGCTTGTCATCACCGCATCCGAGAAGCTTTGGCTCGAGGGGGTCGTTGCCTGCGTCGTCGGAACGTTCGGCGTCGCTGTCTCCTGGGTCTGGAAGGCCGTGCAGGGCCGGCACAACGCCTACATCCGCTTCCATCGGGCGAAACTCGTGGCCCTCGAGACAATCGTGACCTCGACCACGTTCACCGAGCAGACCGAGATATTCCGGCCGGCTGGAGGAACACGGGAGCTCAGCTCGGCGGTGAATCGGTTCGCGCTGATGCCGGGAGAACGCCGGCGGGCCTCGGTCGCCGAAGCTCGCCTGCCACTCTTCATCCTTGGGCTCTGGCTCGTGGCGATCGCGGGTGGCGTCATAGCAATCTGTATGGCGTGACCGTTCAGAAATGCGGGCTAGGCCACGCCCCTCCTCCACCCGCTTGGCCAGCTGGTTGAGGCCGCGCTCGCGCGCCGCGGCGGCGGCGCCCTCGGCGTCGGTCTCGCGGTCCTCGGGCCGCTCGACCGCGACGCGGCGCAGCGTCGGCGATGTCCTTGAAGGTCTGCAGCTCGTCCTCGTGGCCGATCAGCGCGCCGCGCACCTTCGGGGTCTTGGTCAGCGCGGCGGCGATCGCGCCCTCGAGCGACCCGTGCTCGCGCAGCAGGTCCTTCGCGGTCTTCTCGCCGATCCCCTTGGCGCCCGGGAGGCCGTCGGACGGGTCGCCGCGCAGCGCGATGAAGTCGGGCACGAGCGCGGGCGGGATGCCGTAGCGCTTCTCGACCTCGCGCGGCGTGACCTCCTCGACGCCCTTCGTGCCCGTCTTGAGGTAGAGGACGGTCGTCTGCTCGGTGGCCGTCTGGTACATGTCGCGGTCGCCGGTGAGCACGAGGCAGGTGCCGCCCGCCTCCTCCTCGGTCAGCGCGTAGGAGCCGAGCAGGTCGTCGGCCTCGAGCTCGTGCGTGGTGAGTGACCGTCCAGCCGAAGGCGGCGAAGAAGTCGTCGGCGGCCGCCCACTGCTCGGCGAGCTTCTCGGGCATCTCGGGGCGGTCGGCGTGGTAGGGCGCGAAGGCCGCCGTGCGGTAGGCCGCGGCCTCGGCGCCGAAGCACATGACGATCGCCCGCGGCTCGTGGTCGGCCGCCACGCGCAGGACGATGTTCGCCCCGCCGAGCAGCGCGTTGCCGCCGACGATCGAGTCGGGCAGGGCGAAGAACGCGCGGTAGAGGACCGAGGGGGCGTCGACGACGAGCAGCGGACCGGGCATCCCGCGGACGGTAGATGAAATACCGTCCCGCCATGCTCACGCTCACCGGCATCGACGAGGTCCGGGCTCAGGTCGGCGAGGAGATCGGCGTCTCCGACTGGTTCCAGGTCACCCAGGAGGACGTCGACACGTTCGCCGAGGTCACCGGCGACCACCAGTGGATCCACGTCGACGTCGAGCGGGCCAAGGCCTCGCCCTTCGGCGGCACGATCGCCCACGGCTACTTCACGCTCTCGCTCGCCCCGCGCTTCTCCTACGCGCTGATCTCGATGGAGGGCTTCGCCTACGGGGTCAACTACGGCCTCGGCCGCGTGCGCTTCCCCGCCCCGATGCCCGTCGGCGACCGCGTCCGCATGCGGATGAAGCTCGCCGCCGTCGACGACGTCCCGGGCGGGATCCAGACGACGATGGAGCTCACGTTCGAGCGCGAGGGCGGCGAGAAGCCGGTCTGCGTGGCCGAGTCGCTGGCCCGCCTCTACACCGGCTGAGCGCCTCCGCGGCGACGCTGGCGCAAACGCGTCTGGCCGATCGTCCGATCTCGCGTCGCAGATGGGTAAAGGGACCCCTGCCATGGGACGCGATCTCAGGGGTATGCGCACCCGCTCGCTCATCCTCGCGCTGGCCCTGCTCCTCCTGGCGGTGCCCGCCGCCCACGCCACCGCCCCGGACTCGCCCTTCCGCGGCCAGCAGCAGTTCCTCGACTGCGACGGCAACCACGAGTCGTCCTCGCGCCAGTACAAGGCCTGGCCCTACGTCTGGTCCTACGAGCGCTCGAACCCGGCCAAGGCCAACCTGCTGCGCAAGATCGCCGAGGTCCCGACCGTCAAGTGGTTCGCCGGCGCCGGCATCCTCGACCGCCACGCGATGAAGCGCCGCGTCGAGCGCTACCTCGCCGCGGTCGACGATCCCCACTACGGCGGCGCCGAGTGCCGCAGCCACCTGGCCAAGGGCCACCGCGACGCCTACGTCGGCTCCTACCCGGTGATCACGCTGCGCGCCATGCAGCACTACGGCTGCCGCGGCTACGACGGCGGCGGCGCCTGGAACCAGCACCAAGGGCGGCAAGTACAAGCCCTGGATCGACGCCTTCATCGACCAGTTCACCAAGCGCTACGTGGCCAACCGCGGCGACCGCTACCAGTACTGGAACAAGCGGGTCTACCCCGGCGGGCACTTCGTCCGCTGGCGCAGCCGCCCCGGCGCGGTGATCCTCGAGCCCGACGCGCTCGGCTTCATCGGCCGCCGCTCGAACTGCCTGACGCGCTCGGCCCGCGCCCACCGCGTCGCGCTGCTGACCTACGCGGCCAAGCAGATCTCCAAGCTGCCGAACGTCTCGGTCTACATCGACGCCGGCGCGTCGGACTGGCTGAACACCCGTGAGGCGATCCGCCTGCTCAAGAAGTCCGGCGTCCGCTACGCCCGCGGCTTCGCGCTGAACTCCACGCACTTCCAGAGCACGCGCCAGGAGCTCGCCTTCGGCAACCGCATCGCCAAGAAGCTGCACAAGCACTTCGTGATCAACACGGCCGAGAACGCCCACGGCTCGCTGCCCAAGAGGTTCTGGTCGGCCGGGACGCGCTCGAAGTGGTGCAACCCGCGCAACGCCGGCCTGGGCACCCAGCCGACGACGCAGACCGGCTCGAAGTGGGCCGACGCCTACCTGTGGATCTCACGGCCGGGCATCTCGTCGAACGGCAAGGTCGGCGTGAAGGCCTGCGGCATCGGCCCGATCGGCAACGTCTGGTTCGAGCAGAAGGGCCTCTGGGAGGCCCGCCAGGCGAACTTCGCCGCGCCCGCCTGGCCGCCCCGGGCCCTGTAGACGGGCTTGTAGCGCCTGACGCGAAGTTGGGATCCGGCGCACGCGGCGCCACCCTGGACCGTGACGCTCACGCCCGGGACGACTCTCCCCGGGCATCGCTCCCGACCGCGTCGCTCTCTCCCGCATGTCCCCACGGACGCTGTTCGCCCTGCTCACCGTGCTGCTGGCCTTGGCGCCTGTCGGCGTGGCGACCGCGCACGCGAGCGCCCCGCAGGCCGGTCGCCAGCTCTTCGTCGACTGCGAGGCCTCGCACGAGCGCGGCGCGGCGGCGAGCAACCCCTGGTACTGGGCCCGCTACTGGCAGCGCCACGGCTCGCCGGCCAAGACCGCGCTCGTCGAGAAGATCGCCACCGTGCCGACGGCGAAGTGGTTCGCCGGAGGCTCGATCCGCGCCAAGGCCTCGCGGCGCAAGATGTTCGAGCGCTACTTCGCGCGCGTCGACGACCCGAAGTGGGGCGGCTCGCGCTGCGCGACGCACCTGGCCCGCGGGCACCGCGGCGCCTACGTCGGCACCTACCCGGTGCTCGTCCTGCGCGCGCTGGGCTACTCCGGCTGCCGGGGCTACGACGGCGGCGGGCCGTGGGGTCGCTACCACCGCGGCCGCTACAAGGGCTGGATCAACGACTTCGCCGCGGCGCTGCGCAAGCGCTGGGCCGGGCCGTTCCGCTACCGGTTCTGGGCGCACACGGTCTGGCCGCGCCGCTACTTCGCGCGCACGGTGCGCCCGGCCACGGTGGTCCTCGAGCCCGACGCGCTGGCGCTGATGAGCCGGCGCAGCGGCTGCCTGACCCGGCGCGCGCGGGCCAGCCGCTTCGCGCTGCTGCGCTACGCCGCGAAGAAGCTCGGCCGGCTGCGCCGCTTCGGGATCACGACCTACCTCGACGTCGGCTCGTCGTCCTGGGCCACGCGCGGCGAGGCCACGGCGATGCTGCGCAAGGCCGGGGTGCGCTACGTCCGGGGCTTCGCGACGAACTCGACGCACTACAACGCCACGGCCAAGGAGCGCGCCTACGGCAACGCGATCGCCCGGCGGCTGCACAAGCACTACGTGATCAACACCGCCGAGAACGGCCGCGGCGCGCTGCCCAGGAAGTACTGGACCCACGGCTCGCGCTCGATGTGGTGCAACCCGAAGAACGCCGGCCTCGGCGCCCGGCCGACGACGGCGACCGGCTCGGCCTACGCCGACGCGCTGTTGTGGATCTCCCGCCCGGGGATCTCCTCGAACGGGAAGGTCCGCGGCCAGGCCTGCGGCCGCGGACCGCTGGGCAACGTGTGGTGGAACGCCCGCGCCTTCCAGCTCGCGCGCAAGGCGACGTTCCGCCGGCTCGCGTGGCCGGCGCCGGCGCTCTAGCGGCGCGTCAGCGCAGCGTGACGGCGGGGCCCGAGAGCCCGCCGGCGACGGCGCGGTAGCTGCCCGCGTGGCTCGCCGTCCAGGCGAAGGCGCCGCCCTTGCGCAGCGTCGTCGTGTCGACCGTCACCCAGGCGCCGCTCGTGCGGCGCTGGACCTTGACCGTCGCGCCCGCGCGGCCCGGCACGAACGAGCCGGTCAGCCGCTGATGGCGCTCCGCGGTCACGCGGGTCGGCACCGAGGAGTTGCCGGCCGCCCCGTGCATCGTCGTCGCCGCGCTGGCCGCGGCGGCCGCCTGGGCGGAGATCTTGTAGAAGCGCAGCCACGAGTCGTAGGTCCCCAGGCGCGAGCGGATCTCGCTGCCGTCGTAGATCCGCAGCGAACCGTTCTTGCCGCGGAAGCGCGCGGAGACGATCCGCGGGGAGACGCCGCGCTGGGTCACCTTGACCGCCTTGAGCGAGCCGACGCCGAGGCGCGCGCCGATGTTGCCCGGCGTGAAGCGGAAGGTCCAGGTGTGGCGCGGGGAGATCGCGTCGTACTTGTCCTCGACCGACTTCAGGTAGGGCTCGGCGCAGGAGCCGCCGGTGCCCGGGCAGAAGATGTTCTCGACGTTCTCGGTGCGCCCGCCCGAGGTGGAGAAGTAGTAGGTGACGATCGCGACGCCCTGGTAGGTGACGACCTGGCCCTTGGTCGCGGTGACGGCGGCGTTGCCCGTGCGGCTCTCGCCGCTCATGCCGCGGTAGACCTGCGAGCGGGTGTCGGAGTAGAGGACCTTGGTGCCGGCGCCGTTGGCCACCGCGAAGCTGCGCGCGGCGACGGCCTGGACCTTGAGCGCCTCGGGCAGCCAGGACGAGGGCATCTCGCCGGAGACCACGCCCTTGACGTAGTTGTCCAGGCCGAGCTGGTTGAGCACCTGCAGCCGCCCGCCGACGCGCGAGACGTACAGGTAGCCGCGGAACAGCCGGCTGCCGCCCTCGCGCAGGCGCACCGAGATCCCGCCCTTGATCAGCATGCCGGCGGTGCTGCGCCGCACGACGGTCGAGCCGCGGTAGACCGCCGTCCCGCCGCTCGCGCGGCGGCGCACGGTGTAGGCCTTGCTTGATGAGATGGCCTTGCCGTTGACCGAGGTGGCGCCGTCGAAGGCCACCGAGTTGGGCTCGGTGTCGACGAGCACCTGCACGCGCATCGAGGGGTTCTTGCTGCCCAGGTCCGTGCCCGTGTAGTAGTGGCGCAGGATGGCGTCGTAGGTCCACCCGTGCTGGGCGTAGCCGTAGGCGCCGTACTGGCTCATCCCGACGCCGTGGCCGAAGCCCCGGCCCCGGACCTTCCAGATCGTGGCCGCGTTCGCGGAGACGGGCACGAGTGCCGTCGCGAGCGCGACGAGCAGGCTTGTGGCAAGCGAGCGCACTAGGCGCTCACAACTCCTGCGGCTCGCGAAAGTTGCGCTGGGTAGGCTCCCGGCTCGGTGACCAGAGCGAGGAATGGCGATGAGTGAACGGAAGGCATCGGACGTCTTTGTGGAGTGCCTGGAGTCTGAGGGCACGAAGTATGTCTTCGGTATCCCCGGCGAGGAGACGCTCGACCTCAACCAGTCGCTTGCGAACTCCTCGGTCGAGTTCGTCCCCGTGCGCCACGAGCAGGGCGGCGCCTACATGGCCGACATGTACGGCCGCCTCACCGGGCACGCCGGTGTCTGCCTGGGAACTCTAGGCCCGGGCGCGACGAACCTCGTCACCGCGGTGGCCGACGCGTTCCTCGACCGCGCCCCGCTCGTCGCCCTGACCGGCCAGGCCGACCTCGACCGGATGCACAAGGAGTCGCACCAGTACATCGACGTGGTCGGGATCATGAAGCCGATCACGAAGTGGAACGCCCGCGTGACCTCCCCGGAGATCATCCCCGAGGTCGTGCGCAAGGCCTTCAAGGTCGCCGAGGCCGAGAAGCCCGGCGCCACGCACCTCGAGCTGCCCGAGGACGTGATGGTCCGCCCGCTCGACGCCTCGCCCGTGCCGCGGCGCGCGGTCGAGCTGCCCGAGCCCGGCGCCCGCGAGCTGCTCAAGGCCGCCGACCTGATCCGCGGCGCGCTCAACCCGGTCTGCCTGGCCGGCAACGGCGTCGTGCGGCAGAACGCCGCGGCCGCGCTGCGCGAGTTCTCCCGGGCGACCGGGATCCCCGTGGCCGAGACGTTCATGGCCAAGGGCCTGATGGACTACGAGAGCCCGGCCGCGCTGGGCACCGTCGGGCTGCAGTCGCGCGACTACGCGATGGCCGGCTTCGACGAGGCCGACGTGGTGATCGCGCTCGGCTTCGACCTCGTCGAGCACTCGCCCAAGCACTGGAACCCCGACGGGGACAAGAAGATCGTCGTCATCGACACGGTCTCGGCCGAGATCGACGCCGCCTTCGTCCCCGAGGTCGAGCTGATCGGCGACATCTACCACACGCTCTCGCGCCTGGGCGAGGAGTGCCGCGACGTGCCGCACGCCGGCGGCTCGCAGCGCCTGCGCGACGTCGTGCTCGGCCGCTTCGAGCAGGCCAAGGACGACGAGTCGTTCCCGGCCCAGCCGCCGCGCGCGCTGTGGGAGATCCGTCAGGCGATGGGCCGCGAGGACATCCTCATCTCCGACGTCGGCCTGCACAAGCTGTGGATCGCGCGGATGTTCCCCGCCCACGAGCCGAACACGGTGATGATCGCCAACGGCCTGGCCGGCATGGGCTTCGCCGTGCCCTGCGCGGTCGCGGCCAAGCTCGTCCACCCCGACCGCAACGTCGTCACCGTCTCGGGCGACGGCGGCTTCCTCATGAACTGCCAGGAGCTCGAGACGGCCAAGCGCCTCAAGACCCCGTTCGTCAACGTCGTCTGGGAGAACCAGCAGTTCGGCTCGATCGTCTGGAAGCAGGACAACAAGTTCGGCGAGCACTTCGGGGTGGACTTCACGAACCCCGACTTCGTCAAGCTCGCGGAGGCCTTCGGGCTGCCCGCCTGGCGCTGCGAGTCGGTCGCCGACTTCCGCACCCATCTCCGGCACGCGCTCACGCTCGACGTGCCGTCCTTGATCGTGCTGCCGATCGACTACTCCGTGGACGTGCGCATCAGCGAGGAGCTCGGCACCGAGACCGTGATGACGTGAGCGGGGGCCTGCGGCAGGCCACCCCCGCCGACGCCGCGCAGATCGAGCGCGTCTGCTCCGCCGCCTTCGGCTTCGAGCACGACCTCGAGCGCCTGCGGCGCTTCCGCGCTCGCGAGGAGCGCATCCTCGCCGAGGAGCCCGAATGCTGCTGGGTGATCGAGAGCGACGACGGCCTGATCGACGCGCTCGCGCTCGCCGTCGTGCGTGAGGGGATCTGGGTGCTCGCCACGCTCGCCGTCCACCCGGGCGGCCAGAGCGCCGGGGCGGGCCGGCGCGTCATCGAGGCCGCCCACGCCGCCGGCGAGGGCTGCCACGGCTGGCTGATCGGCGCCACCGAGGACCCGCGCGCGTGGCGCCTCTACCACTCCCTCGGCCTGGCCATCCAGCCGGCGGTGGGCGCGAGCGGGGCGCTCGACCGCGCGCTGATCCCGGCCCTGCCCGAGGTCCGCGACGGCGACGCGCGCGACCTCGAGGAGTGCGCGGCGATCGAGCGCGAGATCCGCGGCGGCGCGCGCACGCGCGACCTCGAGGCGCTGCTCGCCGACGGCGACCCGCTCTACCGCACCGACGGCGGCTTCGCGCTCGGCTTCCGCGGGACGGTGCTCACCCTCGCCGCGCGCACCGAGGCCGAGGCCACGGCGCTGCTCTGGCGCGTCTGGGCCGACACGCCCGACGGCCGCGAGGCGGCCTGCCTGTGGATCGACGGGCGCCAGGCCTGGGCGGTCGGCGCCGCGCTGGCCGCGCGGCTGTCGCTCAAGCCCGACGGGCCCTACTTCACCGGCGGCCGGCTCGGGCCGCTGACCCCCTGGATCCCCCACTCGGCGCTGCTGTGAGCGAGACCGTGATCCGCCCCGCGCGGCCCGCCGAGCTCGACGCGATCGTCCGCCTCGGCATCGCCGGCTTCGGCGCCTTCGACTCCGCCGACGACACGCGCGCGTTCCGCGCCCGCTACGCGCGCTGCCTCGAGCGCGACCCGGGCGGCGCCTGGGTGGCCGAAGCCGAAGGCGGCGAGCTCGACGGCCTCGCGCTCGCCGTCGTGCGCGAGGGGATCTGGGCGCTCGCCTCGCTCGTCGTCCACCCCGCGGCGCAGAGCGGCGGGATCGGCCGGGCACTGATCGCCGCGGCGCGCGGCTACGGCGACGACTGCCATGGCTTCATGATCGGCTCGGACCTCGACGGCCGCGCTTGGCGCCTCTACCACGGGCTCGGCCTGCGGATGCGGCCGTGCGTCAAGGCCGAGGGCGAGCTCGACCGCTCGCTCCTGCCCGCGCTCCCGTCCGTGCGCGCCGGCGACGAGCGCGACGTCGAGGAGCTCGCCGAGATCGACCGCGAGATCCGCGGCGGCGCCCGGCCCGAGGACCTCGTCTGGGCGCTCGGCCAGGGCGACCGCCTCTACCGCACCCGCGACGGCTACGCGATGGGGCGCGACGGCGCCGCGCGGATGCTCGTGGCGCGCCGGCCCGAGGACGCCACGGCCCTGCTGTGGCGGATCTTCGCCGACACGCCGCCGGGCAAGCAGGCCCGCGTCGGCTGGGTCAGCGCCGAGCAGGGGTGGGCCGTCGACGTGGCGCTCGCCGCACGGCTCAAGCCCGAGAACACCGGGCCGTACTTCGTCGGCGGGAGGCTCGGGCCGCTCTGCCCGTTCCTCCCGCACGGCGCGCTGCTCTAGTCGGCCGAGGCCTTCGAGCCCGAGGCCATCTTGCGCAGGTCGAGCGCCTTGTCGAGCGTCTCCTCGTCGACCCCGTGCTTGCGGGCGACGTCGCGCAGCAGGGCGCCGGAGGACGACGCCTCCTTGACGATCTCGGCCGCCTTGTCGTAGCCGATGAACGGGTTGAGCGCGGTGGCCGCGGCCAGCGTCGACTCGGCCGAGCGCTCGGTGCCCTCGAGGTTGGCCTGGATGCCGTCGACGCACTTCTCGGCCAGCGCCGTGGACGCGGTGGAGAGCAGGTGGATCGAGCCGAGCAGGTTGCGGGCGATCAGCGGGATGCGCACGTTGAGCTCGAACTGGCCCTGCAGGCCGCCGATCGTGATCGCCGCGTCGTTGCCGATCACCTGGGCGCCGACCTGGAGGACGACCTCGGGGATCACCGGGTTGACCTTGCCGGGCATGATCGAGGAGCCCTTCTGGAGCTCGGGCAGGAACAGCTCGCCGATGCCGGCGCGCGGGCCCGAGCCCATCAGCGCGAGATCGCCGGCGATCTTGATCAGCGAGACGGCGACGACCTTGAGCGCGCCGGACAGCTCGACCAGCGCGTCGCGGTTGCCCTGCGCCTCGAAGGGATCCTCGGGCGCGAGCGCCTCGACGCCGGTCGACTCCGCGAGCTTCGCGCGCACGCGCTCGGCGAACTCGGGGTGGGTGTTCAGCCCGGTGCCGGTCGCGGTGCCGCCGAGCGGGATCTGGGCGACCTGGGGCAAGCGCGTTGCGCACGCGCTTGGCGCCGAGGCGGATCTGCGCGGCGTAGCCGGAGAACTCCTGGCCGAGCGTGACCGGCACGGCGTCCATCAGGTGCGTGCGGCCGGACTTGACGATGTCCTCGAACTCGGTGGCCTTGGCCGCGAACGAGGCCTCGAGCTTCTCCAGCGCGGGCAGCAGCTCGTCCTGGGCCTCGGCCAGCGCGGCGAGGTGCACGGCGGACGGGAAGACGTCGTTGGACGACTGGCCCATGTTCACGTGGTCGTTGGGATGGGCGCCGTCGCCGGCGAGGTTCGCGATCACCTCGTTGGCGTTCATGTTCGACGAGGTGCCCGAGCCGGTCTGGAAGACGTCGACGGGGAACTGGTCGTCGTGCTGCCCGTCGCCGACGGCCTCGCCGGCCGCGCCGATCCGCTCGGCCAGGTCGGCGTCGAGCAGGCCGAGCTCGCCGTTGACGCGGGCGGCCGCGCCCTTGATGCGGCCCAGCCAGCGCACGACCGGCACGGGGACCCGCTCGCCGGAGATCGGGAAGTTGTCGACGGCCTTCGTCGTCTCGCCGCCCCAGAGCTGCTCGCGCTCGGTCTCCTGCGTGCCCATGTCCGTTGCTCCCGTGTCGAAAGAAGGTCTCGCTTCAGGGTACGGTCGCGGCGTGGTCCACGAGCTCGATCCCGATCGCGTGCACACCGAGTGGGACCGCGAGCTCGTCCCGGTCGCGTTCGTGGCCTCCGGCGACACGATCGCCGCCGACCTGCGGATGGCCCGCCACGGGCAGATCGACCGCGAGGCGCCGTTCGCCGGGCTCGACCCGGGGGAGCCGACCTACTACCTCGCCGGGCCGGTCGCCGTGCGAGGGCGCGCGGCCCGGCACGACGCTGCGGATCGACGTCGTCTCGCTCCAGCCCGGCCCTTGGGGTTGGGCGGCGATCCTCCCCGGCGAGGGCGTCCTGCCCGAGCGATTTCCCGACCCGCGTCTCTTCACCTGGGACCTCGACGGCGACGAGGTCGAGATCGCGCCGGGGATCGTCGCGCCGCTCGAGCCGTTCCTCGGCACGGTCGGCGTGCACCCCGGGCAGCCGGCGATCGCCTCGGTCTTCCCGCCCCACCGCGGCGGCGGGAACATGGACAACAAGCACCTCGTCGCCGGCTCGACGCTGTGGCTGCCGGTCTGGTGCGAGGACGCGCTGCTGTCCTTCGGCGATCCCCACGCCCGCCAGGGCGACGGCGAGGTCTGCGTGACCGCGCTCGAGTGCCCGATGCGCGCGGAGCTCCGCGTCACCGTCGAGGAGCGCGAGTCGGCGGTGCCGGTCTGGGACACGCCCCCGCGGCCCATCCCCGACGCGGGCGGCACGCTGGGGACGATGGGCATCCACGCCGACCTGCGCGAGGGCGCGCGGATCGCCGTCGGCGCGATGGTCGACCGCCTCGTGGCCGAGCGCGGCATCACGCCCGAGGAGGCCTACGTCGCCTGCTCGCTGGCCGGCGACCTGAAGATCCTCGAGCTCGTCGACGCCGGGGTGTGGAACGTGGGGATGACGATCCCCGCGGCGTTCCTGCGCTAAGGGGGGACAGGCCCCCCAGTCGCAAAATGCGACTCAGGGGCCAGTCCCCTAGGCGCCGAGCGGGTGCGGGTCGGCGACGACCCGCGTGTCCTTGCCGCCGCCCTGCTGCGAGGAGTTGACGACCAGCGCGCCCTCGCCGAAGGCGACACGGGTCAGCCCGCCGGGCGGCACCGCGATCCGGGTGCGCGAGGAGAACACGAACGGGCGCAGGTCGACGTGGCGCGGGCGCGAGGGTGCCGCCGTCGACGATCGTCGGGTGGCGCGAGAGCGCGACCGTCGGCTGCACGACGTAGTCCGTCGGGTTCTGCTTGAGCTCCTCGACGATCTCGCGCACGTCCTCGGGCGTGGCGTGGGCGCAGACGACGATCCCGTGCCCGCCGTGGCCGAAGCGCGGCTTGACCACGAGCTCGTCGATCCGCCCGAGCGCCTCGTCGAGCGCGCCCTCGTCGGCGAGGTCGAGCGTGTGCACCGAGGCGAGCAGCGGCTCCTCGCGCAGGTAGAAGCGCACCATGTCCTCGACGTGGGCGTGCACCGCCTTGTCGTCGGCGACCCCGGTGCCGTAGGGGTTGACGATCCCGACCGCCCCGGCCAGCCAGGGCTCGAGCAGCAGCTCCGAGAGCGGCGTGAGCTCGCCGTCGGCGCCGCGCAGGCGGTCGTGGTCCGAGCGGCGGTAGACGACGTCGACGGGCTCGGCGCGGCCGTGCTCGTCGCGGCGCACGAGCCGCCCGTCGCGCAGCTCGAGGTCGTCGGGGGTGACGAGCGGGATGTCGAGGCGCCGCGCCGCGCGCTGGTGCTCGTGGTAGGCCGAGTTCTCCGGTCCGTCGGTGAGCACGACGACGCTCGGCTCGCCCGCGTCGGGCGGGGCGGCGGCGAGCAGCGTGTTGGCCAGCCCGGCGAAGGCGGCGGCGGTGAAGTCCTCCTGCGGCAGCCCCGGCAGCCGCTCGCCGGCGACGGCATCCCGCGCGGCCATCGCGTAGGCGTAGCCCGAGGGCACGCGCAGGTTGTCCTCGAGCACCTGGAAGGAGCCGTCGCGCTCGCGCACGAGATCGAGCCCGGCCACGCCGACGGCCGGCCCGAAGGCGGGGAAGCGCCCGGCGAGCTCGGGCTCGAGACCCTCCGCCTCGTCGACGGTCACGGCCGGGATCACTCCCGCGTCGACGATCCGCCGCGCCCCGTAGACGTCGCGCACGAAGTGCTCGAGCGCGCGCAACCGCTGCGCGAGGCCCTCGGCCAGGTCCCACCACTGCGTCCACGGGATCAGGCGGGGGACGGGATCGACGACGAACGGGCGAGCCCTCGCCGAACGAGACGCCCCGCGAGAGCAGGCGCTCCTGGGCGCGGTCGTGCAGCGCCGCGAGGTCCATCTCCCCGAGCACGCCGAGCAGCTCGGCGTAGTGCGGGCGCGGCTCGCCGTCGGCCGTGTAGGCCTCGTCCCACCCGTCGGTGAAGGGCCGCGGGTCAGACGCCATGCGCGTCGAGCCACAGCTCGAGCAGCCCGAGCTGCCAGAGCTTGGAGCCGTCGAGGGTGGTCAGGTGGGCGTTGGGATCACTCGAGCAGTCCGTCCACGTACCCCGGGCGGAAGATCCCACGCTGCCGGGCCTTCGGGTCGGTCAGCGCGTCGGCGACGAGCGCGAGCGCCTCGCCCTCGAGGTGGGAGAGCGCGGGCACGGGGAAGTAGCCCTTGGGCCGGTCGATGACGTCACGGGGGATGACCTTCCGCGCCGCCTCCTTGAGCACGCCCTTGCCGCCCTGGGCGAGCTTGAGCTCGGGCGGGCAGGCGGCGGCGACCTCGACGAGCTCGTGGTCGAGGAACGGCACGCGCGCCTCCAGGCCCCAGGCCATCGTCATGTTGTCGACGCGCTTGACCGGGTCGTCGACGAGCATGATCTCGGTGTCGAGCCGCAGCGCGCGGTCGACCGGGGTGTCGGCGCCGGGGCGCTCGAAGTGCGCGGTGGCGAAGGCCGTGCTCGGATCGCCGCCGGCGCGCACGCGCGGCTCGAGCACCGCGTCCATCTCGGCGTCGGGCCGGTCGAAGAACTCGCGGGCGTAGGCCTCGACGCCCGAGCCGCCGACCCCGGCCAGCGGCTGGTACCAGCGAGTAGCCGGCGAACACCTCGTCGGCGCCCTGGCCCGACTGCACGACCTTGCGCGTCTTGGCGACCTCCTGCGAGAGCAGGTAGAAGGCCACCGCGTCGTGGGAGACCATCGGCTCGCTCATCGCCGCCGATCGCGCCGGGCAGCGCGTCGAGCATCTCCCGGCCGCCGACGCGGATGCGGTGGTGGTCGGTCTCGAAGCGCTCGGCGATCACGTCGGAGTAGGCGAACTCGTCGCCCTCGCGCCCGCCGACCGACTCGAAGCCGATCGAGAACGTGGCCAGGCCGCGCTGGCCCTCCTCGGCCAGCAGCCCGACGATCAGGCTCGAGTCCAGCCCGCCGGAGAGCAGGATCCCCACCGGGACGTCGGCGACCATGCGCCACTTGACGGCCTCGCGCAGCGTGTCGAGCACGAGCTCCTGCCACTCCTGCGGCGAGCGGCCCTCGTCCTCGGCGCGGCGCGCGAACGGCGCCTCCCAGTAGCGCCGCTCGCGGCGACGTGCCGTCGGGCTCGACGGTCATGCACGTGGGCGGGCGGCGAGCTTGCGGACGCCGGCGAGCATCGTGTGCGGCGCCGGGACGACCGCGTGCCAGGACAGGTAGTGGTGCAGCGCGACGGGGTCGATCGCCGTGTCGACTCCCGCCGCCGGCGAGCAGCGCCGGCAGCGTCGAGGCGAAGCGCAGCGCGCCGCCCACGTCGGCCAGGTAGAGCGGCTTGATCCCGAGCCGGTCGCGGGCCAGGAACAGCCGGCCCGAGTCCGCGCTCGTACCAGCGCGAAGGCGAACATCCCGCGGAAGTGCTCGACGCAGTCCTCGCCCCAGCGGGCGTAGGCCTTGAGGATCACCTCGGTGTCGCTCGTCGAGGCGAACTCGTAGCCGTGGCCGCGCAGCTCGGCGCGCAGCTCGTGGTGGTTGTAGACGCAGCCGTTGAAGACGATCGCCAGCCCGAGGGCCTCGTCGACCATCGGCTGGTGGCCGGCCTCGGAGAGGTCGATGATCTTCAGCCGGCGGTGGCCGAGCGCGACCGCGCCCTCGGCCCAGTCGCCGTGGCCGTCCGGCCCGCGGTCGCCCATCGTCGCCGCCATCCGCTCCACCGCGGCGCGGTCGGCGGGCGCGCCGTCGGGGCGCAGTTCACCGGCGAATCCGCACATCCCCGAAGGTTCTCCGGCCGCCGTGGCCGATCGGTTGTCCACCCGGACAGGATTCGCCGGGCGGCGTCGGACCTCGGGTCGGGGGCGTCATCGGCAGAACGCCGCGATCTCCCGCGCCACGCCGACGGGATCGTCGAAGGTGATCAGGTGGCCGGTGTCGGAGAGGACGCGCAGCTGGGCGTCGGGCAGCAGGTCGACCGCCTCCTGGGCGCCGGCGAGCGGGTGGAAGACGTCGCGGTCGGCCCACAGCAGCAGGGTCGGCGCCGTGATCGACGCGTAGGCGTCGAGCAGCTCGCGGCGCGGCTCGGTCGGCCAGGCGCGGATCGCGCGCGACCAGGCCCGCGCGCGGGTGGCGTCGCCGGCCACGTCGGCGAAGGCGTGGCGGATCAGGTCGCGGGCGGCCGGGTCGCGCGTGACGCAGCGGCGGTCGGCCATCTTGGGCCGCGCCGCCAGCGCGGCCACGCGGGACATCGGCCCGGCCAGTCCCGGCGCGCCGGCCAGGCGGCCGATCGTCCGCCACCCGCCCGTCGGGCCCTCGGGCGCGCGGTGCAGGGCGTTGGGCAGCAGCACGAGCCGCCGCGGCGACAGCGTGCCGGTCTCGACCGCGCGCAGCGCGATCTCCGCCCCGGCGCCGTGGCCGCCGACGAACGGCCCGCGGCCCGGCCGTCTCGGCGCAGAAGCGGCCGATCACCTCGGCCAGCCACTCGGGCGTGAACGGGATGGCGCGGGCGGTCCTCGGAGTCGCCGTGGAGCGGGAGGTCGGGCAGCACGAGCCGGAAGCGCGCGGCCAGCGGCTCGACGACCGGCTCCCACTCGCGGTGGGAGAGCCCGGTCGCGTGCAGGAGCACGAGCGGCGGCCCGGTCCCCGCCTCGCGGTAGGCCACGCGCGCGCCGTCGGGGTGGTGGTACAGCCGCAGCCGCACGGTCAGCCCCGCGCCCGTCCGGCGCGCAGCCCGGCGTCGACGGCGGCGCGCTCGGCCCGCGGATCGACGGAGTCCTCGACGAACGTCTTCATGCGGAAGGTCAGCTCGTCCTGGAAGCCGGCCGTGCGCTTGGCGCCGCGCTCGACGGCGCCGACGAGGTAGCCCAGCCGCAGCGCCGCCGTGCGGTCGCGCGGGGCGCGACGGGCGAGGGAGGCGCCGGCGTCGGTGAACGTGGCGCCGACCGACTGCAGGTCGGCGGCGCCGGTGGCCGCCTCGACGCAGTCCGAGAGCGGCGTTCCGGCGAGCGTCACGCGACCGGGCGCGCGGGCCAGCGGCGCGCTCGATCCGCGCGCCGTCGCGCGTGCAGGAGTCGGCCAGCGGCTTCGAGTCGTTCCCGCACCCCCCGAAGACCGCGGCGGCAAGAGCGAGGCACGCCAGCCGGCCGGTCACGACGCCGATCCTAGACCTAGGCTCGCCCGCCGATGCCGCTGCGTTCCACCTACGACAAGGAGATCCTCGGCCTCGCCGCTGCCCGCGCTCGGCGCGCTGGCCGCCGAGCCGCTCTACCTGCTCGTCGACACGGCGATCGTCGGGCACCTCGGCACGGCCCAGCTCGCCTCGCTCGCGCTGGCCGGGACGCTGCTCGCGCTGGCCACCGGGCTGTGCAACTTCCTCACCTACGGCACCACCGCGCAGGTCGCGCGGCTGACGGGCGCGGGCGCCGACGCCCGGGCCGGCGCGCTCGCCGCCCAGGCGCTGTGGCTGGCGCTGGCGATCGGCGGCTGTCCTGCTCGTCGTCGGCGACGGCAGGCGCGGTGCCGCTCGTCGAGCTGATGGGCGGCACCGGCCACGTCGCGAGCGGCGCCGAGACCTACCTGCGGATCTCCTCGCTCGGCCTGCCCGCGGCGCTGATCGCCCTGGCCGGCCAGGGCTACCTGCGCGGCGTCGGCGAACCTGCGCACGCCGCTGGTCGTCGTCGTCGTGACGCACCGCGTCAACGTCGTGCTCGAGCTCGTCTTCGTCTACGGGCTCGGACTGGGGCCTGGCCGGCTCGGCCTGGGGCACGGTGATCGCCCAGCTCGGGATGGGCGCCGCCTTCGCGGTCCTGCTGCTGCGCCCGCCGGCCGAGACCCGCCGCCCCGACCGCGCGCTGCTCGCGCCGCTGCTGCGGATCGGCGGCGACATCTTCGTGCGCACGGCGGCGCTGCTCGGCTCGTTCGCCGTGGCCGGCGCGGTGCTCGCCCGCATCGGCGCCGCCTCGCTCGGCGCCCACCAGATCGCCTTCCAGCTCTTCGTCTTCCTCGCGCTGGTGCTCGACGCGATCGCGATCGCCGGCCAGGTGCTCGTCGGCCGCTCGCTCGGCGCCGGCGACGCCGCCGGCGCCCGCGCCGCCTCGCGGCGGATGATCGAGTGGTCGCTGGTCGTCGGCGTGGTCTTCGGCCTGGTCCTGCTCGCCACCGCCGACCTCGTCCCGCGCGCCTTCACGAGCGACGCCGCCGTGCTCGATCGCGCGCACGAGATCTGGCCGCTGTTCGCCCTCCTGCTCCTCCCGGGCTCGGTCGTCTTCGCCCTGGACGGGATCCTCATCGGCGCCGGCGACACCCGCTACCTGAAGTGGTCGATGCTCGCCGCCGCGGCGGTCTACATCCCCGTCGCGCTGTCCGCGCTGGCCTTCGACTGGGGGATCGCCGGCGTCTGGTGGGGCCTGGTCGGCCTGATGCTGGTCCGCCTCATCACCCTGCTCGCGCGCTTTCGGACCGAGCGCTGGGCCGTCGTAGGTTCCACCGCGTGAGCCGCGCCGCCGAGGAGGAGAACCGCCGCCTGCTGCGCACCCGCGACGCGATGGATCGCGGCTACGACCAGCCGCTGGACATCGCCGCGCTGGCGCGGCTCGCGCTCACGTCTCCGAGGCGCACTTCATCCGCACCTTCCGCCGCGCGTTCGGCGAGACCCCGCACCGCTATCTGCAGCGGCGCCGCGTCGAGCGCGCGACGTTCCTGCTGCGCGAGACCGACACGAGCGTCTCGGAGATCTGCCTCGACGTCGGCTTCGCGAGCCTCGGCACCTTCAGCCGCACGTTCCGCGACATCATCGGGCTGTCGCCGACGGAGTACCGGCGCCGCGCGGCCAAGGTCTCCTTCGGGGTCCCGAGCTGCTTCATCCGGGCGCAGACGCGACCGAGCAGTTTCGGAGAAGCGAAGCCGCCCGGACAGGCGTAGCTTCGCGTCCATGATCACCAACATCACCCACTCCGGAGTGTTCGTCCTCGACCAGGACGAGGCGCTCGACTTCTACGTCGGCAAGCTCGGTCTCGAGGTCGCCGCCGACATCGACATGGGCTTCATGCGCTGGCTGACGGTCCGCGCGCCCGGCGACGAGGACCGCGAGATCCTGCTCGAGGTCCCCGGGCCGCCGGCCCACGACGAGGGCACGGCGGAGCAGGTCCGCGAGCTCGTCACCAAGGGCGCCACGGGCTTCGCCGTCGGCTTCCGGGTCGACGACGCCCGCGCCACGTACGCCGACTTCAAGGCAGAAGGGCGTCGAGGTCAACGAGGAGCCGACCGAGCACTTCTACGGCGTGGACTTCGGGATCCGCGATCCGTTCGGCAACCACATCCGGGTCGTCGAGCCCCGCGCGTTCGACCCCGCCGAGGCCGCCGCGGAGATGCAGGCCCAGCAGAGCTAGCCGCGTCCGGAGCGGGTCAGGGCTTCTCGGGCAGCTCGAGCCCGGCCCGCTCCATCCCGCGCTCCAGCGCGGCGACGACCGTCTCGATGACCTTGACCCGGGCGAACTTCTTCTGGTCGCCCTCGACCAGGGTCCAGGGCGCGTCGGGCAGGTCGGTACGGCCGAGCATCTCCTCGACGGCCTCGTCGTAGAGCGGGCGCTTCTCGCGGTTGCGCCAGTCGTCCTCGGTCAGCTTCCACTCCTTGAGCGGGTCCTTCTTGCGCTTCTCGAAGCGCTTGAGCTGCTCCTCGGGCGGAGACCTCGAGCCAGACCTTGACGATCACCATGCCCTCGGCCGCGAGCGTGCGCTCGAACTCGGCGATCTCGCCGTAGGCGCGCTGCCACTCGTCCTCGGTGGCGTAGCCCTCGACGCGCTCGACGAGCACCCGGCCGTACCAGGTGCGATCGAAGACGGCCATGCCGCCCCAGCCGGGGAGGTGGGGCCAGAAGCGCCACAGGTAGTGGTGGCGCTGCTCGTCCTTGGTCGGCGCGGCGAACGCGCGGACGCGCACGTGGCGCGGGTCGAGCGGCGCGACGAGGCGCTTGAGCGCTCCGCCCTTGCCGCCCGCGTCGGCGCCCTCGAGCAGCACGAGCAGCGGCGGCCCGAGCTTGGCCCTCGCCGATCAGCCCGCCGCAGGTCAGCCGCAGCGCGAGCAGGCGCGTCTGGGCGGCCTCGAGGCGCTTCTCGTACTCCTTCTTCTCCAGGCGGAGGGAGAGATCGAGGCTGTCGAGCCGGCCCATCGGCGCATCCTAGACTCGCAGGCCCCATGCCGCTCCGCCCCGTCGACCCCCGCCAGCAGCCTCCCGGAGCTCGAGCAGGAGGTGCTCGAGCGCTGGCGCGAGCGCGACGTCTTCGCACGCGTCGGTGCGCCGATCGCGAGGGCGCCGAGCCGTGGGTCTTCTACGAGGGGCCGCCGACCGCCAACGGCCTCCCCGGCTCCCACCACGTCCTCGCGCGCGTGTTCAAGGACATCTTCCCGCGCTACAAGACGATGCGCGGCTACTACGTCGAGCGCAAGGGCGGCTGGGACTGCCACGGGCTGCCGGTCGAGATCGCCGTCGAGCAGGAGCTCGGCCTCGCCGGCAAGCCGGAGATCGAGGCCTACGGGATCGCCGAGTTCAACGCCAAGTGCCGCGAGTCGGTCTTCCGCCACGTCGAGGAGTGGAACCGGCTGACCGAGCGCATCGGCTTCTGGATCGACCTCGACGACGCCTACCGCACGCTCGACACGACCTACGTCGAGTCGGTCTGGTGGGCGCTGAAGTCGATCTGCGACAAGGGCCTGCTCTACGAGGGCGACAAGGTCGTGCCCTACTGCTCGCGCTGCGGCACGCTCTCCTCGCACGAGGTCGGCCAGCCCGGCGCCTACCGCGACGTCGAGGACCCGTCGGTCTACGTGCGCTTCCCGGTCGTCGAGCCGGCCGGCGCGCTGCGCGCGGGCGACGAGCTGCTCGTCTGGACGACGACGCCGTGGACGCTCGTCTCCAACGCCGCCGTCGCCGTCGACCCCGAGCTCGAGTACGTGCGCACGAGCCGACGGGCTACGTGCTCGCCGCCGCGCTGGTCGAGCGCGTGCTCGGCGAGGACGCCGAGGTCGCTCGACCGCTTCCCCGGCGCCGAGCTCGATCGGCGCGCGCTACGAGCCGCCGTTCGGGTTCATCCCGGCCGAGCGACTACGGGCCCAAGGGCCACACCGTCCTGCCCGCCGACTTCGTCACCGCCGACGACGGCACCGGCCTCGTGCACACGGCGATCGCCTTCGGCGAGGACGACTTCCGCCTCGGGCAGGAGCAGGGCCTGGCCGTCGTCAACCCGGTCCGGCTCGACGGCACCTACGACGAGCGCATCGGGCCCTACGCCGGGCGCTGGGTCAAGGACGCCGACGGCGACCTGATCGACGACCTCGAGCGCGCGGGCGGCTGCTGCGCTCGGAGACCTACCTGCACTCCTACCCGCACTGCTGGCGCTGCGGCACGCCGCTCCTCTACTACGCCAAGCCCTCCTGGTACATCGCCACCGCCTCGCGCCGCGACGACCTGCTCGCCGCCAACGAGGACGTCGACCTGGCACCCCGAGCACATCAAGCACGGGCGCTTCGGCAACTGGCTGGAGAACAACGTCGACTGGGCGCTGTCCCGCGAGCGCTACTGGGGCACGCCGCTGCCGGTGTGGCGCTGCGCGGCCGGCCACGTGCACTGCATCGGCTCCTTCGCCGAGCTCGAGGAGCTCTCCGGCGTCCGGCTCGACGACCCGCACCGCCCGTTCGTCGACGACGTCGACGTTCCCCTGCGCGGACTGCGGCGAGGAGATGCGCCGCGTGCCCGAGGTCATCGACGTGTGGTTCGACTCGGGCTGCGATGCCCTTCGCGCAGTACCACGCGCCGTTCGAGCACCAGGAGCGCTTCGAGGCGCGCTTCCCGGCCGACTTCATCTGCGAGGCGCTCGACCAGACGCGCGGCTGGTTCTACTCGCTGCTCGCCGTCTCGACGCTGCTGTTCGGGCGCGCGTCGTTCGAGAACGTCGTCTGCCTCGGGCTGATCCTCGACGGCGAGGGCCGGAAGATGTCCAAGTCGCTCGGCAACGTCGTCGACCCGTGGACGGTGCTCGACGCGCTACGGCGCCGACGCCTTGCGCTGGTACTTCTTCACCTCCAAGCAGCCGTGGGACGGCTACCGCTTCTCGATGGACGCGGTCGGCGAGTCGGTGCGGCTGTTCCTGCGCCAGCTGTGGAACGTCTACGGGCTCTACGCGCTGTACGCGAACGCCAACGCGATCGAGCGCGACGCCGCGAGCGACGCGGCGCCGACCGAGCTCGACCGCTGGATCGAGTCGCGCCTGGCCGCGACCTGCGAGGAGGTCACCGCGCGGCTGGACGAGCTACGACGCGACGACCGCCGGCCGCGCGCTGCAGGCCTTCGTCGACGATCTCTCCAACTGGTACGTGCGCCGCTCGCGCCGGCGCTTCTGGGAGGGCGACCCGGCGGCCTTCGCCACGCTCGAGCGCTGCCTGACCACCACGGCCAAGCTGCTCGCCCCGTTCTGCCCGTTCATCGCCGACGAGATCTACGACAACCTCGACGGCACGCTCGACTCGGTCCACCTCGCCGACTTCCCCGATCCCGCGCGCGACGGGCTCGTGCGCGACGAGCGGCTCGAGGCCGACATGGCCGTGGCCCGCGAGGCCGTCCGCCTCGGCCTCGCCGCCCGCGGGCAGGCCAAGCTCAAGGTGCGCCAGCCGCTGCGCGCCGCGGTGGTCGTCGCCACCGGCCGCGAGCGGGAGGCGATCGAGCGCCTGGCCGACGTCGTGCGCGAGGAGCTCAACGTCAAGGAGCTGCGCTTCGCCGCGGCGGCCGACGAGCTGGGGGAGATCGAGGTCAAGCCCAACTACCGCACGCTCGGCCCGCGCTTCGGCAAGCACATGCCCGACGTCGCCCGCGCCGTGGCCGGGCTCGATCCGCGCCACGTCGCCGCCGCGCTGCGCGAGGGCGACGCGGTGGGGATCTCCGTCGGCGGCCACGACCACGACCTGGGCGCCGACGACCTCGTCACCGCGATGCAGCCGCTGGAGGGCTACGAGGTCGAGCGCGAGGGCGGCCACGCCGTCGCGCTGGAGCTCGCCCTCGACGACGAGCTGCGCCGCGAGGGCCTGGCCCGCGAGGTCGTCCACGCGATCCAGGCCGCGCGCAAGGACGCGGGGCTCGACGTCTCCGACCGCATCGCCTTGTCGCTGGCCGGCGACGCCGACGTGCTCGACGCCGCCCGCGCCCACGAGGCCTACGTGACCGGCGAGACGCTCGCCACCACCGTCGCCTACGACGGCGAGGCCGACGGCGGGACCGCGGTCACCGTCGAGGGCCGGCCGCTGTCGATCGCCGTGGCGCTCGCCGCCTAGCTCACGGCGACGCGCACGCCTGCAGCTTCGTCACGTCGCCCCGGGCCTGCTGCACGCACTTCAGCGCGCTCGGCATGTGCACCGTCTGCGTGCGGACCGCGGCGTGCCGCGCCGTCACCGGATGCGGCGGCGCGAGGAGCACGCTCGCCGTGGCGGCGTGGCCGCCGCGCGCGGCGAACGCGCGCGCCAGTGCGCGGCGGGTCGCTACGCCGAGCCCGTCGACTTCGTCCGGTCGCAGCTCGCGGATGCTCGAGACCCGCTCGCTGCTGAGCGAGTGGTTGTCGAAGGCCAGCTCGAGCGCCACAGGACCGCGACGGGTCTGCAGGAGCACCGCGGCCTCGTAGAAGGTGCGGTTGTCGGTGTTGTCCGGGCCGTTGACGCCGTGGTTGTGGGCGCCGAGGAACGTCGCGGCGGTGACCGGGCCGAAACGGGCTCGGACGCCGGCGACATAGGCCGAGGCGCCGGGCGGCGCGATGCCCGGCTGGTTGGCGACGACCGCCGTGTCGAAGCTCCGCGACGCGCGGGTGGCGGCGCTTCTCGATGTTCCATTGAGCAGGAAGATCGCCGCGGCGACGCCGGCGACGAAGACGATCGCGCCGGCGAGGATCACGAGCGCCAGTGCCGGCCGGGCCGAGCGGAGCAGCCGGGCGAGCGGTCGGACGGGGACGACCCAATCGATCGCGCTGGTGAAGATCGGGCGTTCGGCATGGGGGGTTGCGGTGGTCATGCGCGCAGCCTCCCAGCGGCCGGTGCCGGCGGCGCGGGGGTCCACCGCCGAGCGGACGGGGGAGTTCCCCCGGGCGCCGCCCCGGCCGTGCGTCGATGGTTGCCGAGGTCCGAAACCCCAGCAAAAGGAACCCATGTCCATTCGCTCTCACCTCTCTCCGTCCATGGCCGTCGCCACTGCCGCCCTCGTGCTCGCCGGCACCGGCACCGCCGCCGCCGGCAGCTCGCTGATCGACGGGCACAAGATCCGCAACGGCTCGATCACCGCCGGCAAGCTCCACCGGGGCACCGTCGGCCCCAAGCAGATCCGCCGCAACTCGCTTGGTGGAAACCAGATCCGCGAGTCCGGCCTCAGCGTCGTCCCTTCGGCGCGCTTCGCCCTGCACGCGGCCGCAGCGGACAGCGCCCGCTCGGCGAGCACGGCGCTTTCCGCCAAGCACGCGGACTCGGCGAGCAGCGCCGTGCACGCCGACACCGCGACGACGGCCAAGAGCGCCGGCGCCGTCGGCGGAGCGACGATCCATCCGTTCAATCTCCGGCTGCCGAAAAGCACGGGCGCCACGACCGCGTTCGACGTCGGGCACCTGCGCCTCTACGCCAGCTGCAGCGGTGCCGGCAACATCCAGGTCGTCGCCTCGACCTCGTCCGACCACGCGCAGCTGTTCTCCAAGGGCAACGGCGCCGACACGCTCGACGACGACTTCACGACGGCCGCCGATCACACGCTCTCGGCCGCGAGCGAGCTCCGCTCGGTCGTCTACTCCGAGATCGGGGGCCACGAGGTGACCGTGCAGTACGAGGCGGTCAGCCAGGTCGACCAGAACGACTCGACCGTGTGCGTGCTGGCCGGCACCGCCACCGCGATGTAAGCGCGCTGGACCAGGTCGCCAGCCGCGTCGACACGGAGGCCTTAAGCACCGAAGGCCGCCCCCGGGGGAGGGCGGCCTTGCGGTGCTGGACCGGGCTTGTCGCGCTGAGCTAGGGCAGCGCAGGGCTGAACGGCTCGGTGCCCGCCGCGAGCGTCAGGCCGGACTGGCCGTGGCTCTGGGCGTAGGCGACCTCCTTGGCCACGTCGCCGACGCCGTTGGAGGCGGGCAGCGGCGCGATCGCGACGGTCGACAGGATCCCGAGCGCGGCGCCGTCCTTCGAGAGGAAGGCCGAGCCCGAGTCACCGGGGATGCCGGGCGTCACGGTGTAGACCGTGTGGTTCCAGCCGCCCGAGTCGTCGCCGAGGCTCTTGCCGTACTTCGGCGAGAGCTGCGTGATGCCGCCGCGCAGCTCCGAGTTGCCGTACGAGTAGACGGTGTCGCCCGCCGCCGTCGTGGCGCCGAGCTTCGTCGGGCCGCCCCAGAAGGGGATCGACGGGTTGACCTTGGCCGCGTCGGCCGGGTCGAGCTTGACGAGCGCCAGGTCGTTGTACTGGCAGGTGTTCGCGTCCTTCTCGCCGGCTGCCTTCATGGCCAGCCACGAGTTGTAGACCATGGTCCCGGGCTTGCTGGCGCCGGTGACCTGCACGGGCGTGCCGAGCGGCAGCGAAGCCGAGCTGCACCCGTTGGTGTCGGTCGAGGAGCCCGTGCCGGAGCAGTGGGCGGCCTGGCCGATGTAGACGTTCGACGCGTCGTAGTAGACGAAGTTGGCGGTGCACTGGGCACCGTCGGTGAACGTCTGGACACCCGGATGGACGGGCGCGGTGGACGCCGGCGCCCATGACGGGGCGGCGTTGGCGACGGCGGGCACGGCGAGCGCGCCGGCGATGGACAGAGCAAGGGCAAGTCGCCGCATGCGGTTGGTCTCCCTCCTTGGGTTCGATCTGCGACCTCCGTGCGCGCGGCACCCCTGCCAGCGAACGCGGTCGTTCAAGCAGAGTACCCAGGAAGACCGAATACGATGCGCCGCGATGAACGACGATGTGCGGGTCACTCTCAGGCTGGACGGCAACGGTGGACGGGTCGGCGAGCTGCTCGAGGGCATGCACGCCGAGGGCGTCGAACGCGAGGCCGCCAAGAAGCTCGGCGACCGGGTCGTGGTCTCCCACGACGGCGACCGGCTCTACCTCTACACGGGCTCCGAGGACGACGCCCGCGCGGCGACCGAGGCGGTCAAGCCGCTCGTCGCCCACCACGATCTCGAGATCACCGCCGAGCGCATCGAGCGCTGGCACCACGAGGCCGAGCGCTGGGAGGACGTCGACGTCCCGGTCGACGAGGCCGGCGAGCACGCCGACCTCATGGCCGAGGAGGCCGAGGAGACCCGGCGCACGGGCGTCCCGCAGTGGGAGGTCCGCGTCACCTTCGCCTCGCACGACGACGCCAAGGCGTTCGCGGCGCAGCTCGAGTCGGAAGGCCTGCACGTGGTCCGCCGCAGCGAGCACGTGATGGCCGGCGCCGCCACGGAGGACGACGCCAAGGCGCTGTCCGAGCGCCTCCGGGCCGAGGCGCCCGCGGGCGCCAAGGTGCAGGTCGACGGCAACGGGCTGGCGAGCTTCTCCAGCCTCTACCCGTTCGCCGTCTTCGGCGGCCTGGGCCAATAACCCAGGCGCGCCGGAGCGACGTCAACTCCGCCTACGCGAGCGCGGGCTCGAGCTCGGCCTCGAGCTTCTTCTTGGGGTAGGCCCCGATCACCTTCTTGGCGACCTGGCCGTTCTTGAAGAGGATCATCGTCGGGATCGAGAGGACCTCGAACTGGGCCGCGGTCTGCTGGTTCTCGTCCACGTTGAGCTTCGCGATGCGCAGGTCCTGGCGCTCGTTGGCGATCTCCTCGAGCACCGGGGCGACCATGCGGCACGGACCGCACCACGGGGCCCAGAAGTCGACGAGCACCGGGTCGGTGGACTCGATGACCTCGGCCTGGAAGTTGGAGTCGTTGACCTCGGTGACGTTGGCTGCCATGTGCGTTGCTGCTCCTTCGCGCTCGCTCTTTACTTCTAAAAGTATAGTGGGTCGCCCGGCGCGCCGCGCCACGCTCCCTCGTCCGTCGACTACCCGCCCAGCGCGACGACGATCCGGGGACTGATCTCGAGCTCGACGACCGCGCAGAGCAGCAGCGTAGGGATGGCGAGCGCCACCGTCACGAGCGTCGCCGCGAGCAGGTCGGAGCTGTCCCCGCGGCGCGCGGCGACCAGCCACGCGGCGAGCGGGAGGAACAGCGCCGTCAGCTCGGGCAGCGCGTGGGGGAGCAGGCAGGCGAGGTACAGGCCGGGCGACAGGCCGACCTGGGCGGCCAGCGACGAGGCCTCGCCGCCGAGGATCGTACGCCTGGGTCCCGAGCGAGAAGAGCGTCGCGCCGGCGACGAAGATCATCGCCGCCGCGCCCGCGCGATCGTGGACCGTGCGCGACGAAGCCCGAGTAGCGCTCGGCCTCCCGGGGCAGCGAGGAGCCGGCGATGAACCCGGCCAGGCAGGCGAAGGCGTGCAGCGCGAGCACGAGGCCGTTGCGCATGAGGATCGGCCCGGCGTCGGCCGGGGTCACCCCGCGCGTCACGCCGGGGATCTCGAGCCGCGTCGGGTCGGGCGTCGAGAGCGCCGCGACGAACCACGTGGCGAGCAGCAGCACGACCGCCACCGCGGCGGCCACGGCGACCCACGGGCCGAGCACGCGGCCCGGGTGCGCGTTCCATCGCGTCAGCGCCGCCCGCGTGTCGCGGGCGCCCTGCACGAGGACGAGGTCGTCGGCACGCATCCGGACCTGCATCGGCAGTCGCGCGCCTACCCTGAAGCCATGCCCGCGGTGACGAACGCCGAGATCGCCCTGGCCTTCGACGAGCTCGCCGACCTCAACGAGCTCGACGGCGCCGTCATCCACCGCGTGCTCGCCTATCGCGCCGGGGCCAAGGCCGTCCGCGAGGCGCCGCGCTCGGTGGCCGAGATGGCCAAGCAGGGCCGCGCGACCGAGCTGCCCGGCATCGGCAAGACGCTGGAGGAGAAGGTCGTCGCGCTCGTCGACACGGGGACGATCCCCGCGGCGGAGAAGCTGCGCGCGAAGTACCCGGCCGGCCTCGTCGCGATGACGCAGATCCCGGGCCTCGGGCCCAAGCGCGTGCGCCGCCTGTTCGACGAGCTCGATATCGACGGCCCCGAGGCGCTCGAGGCCGCGGCCAAGGACGGGCGCATCCGCGACCTGCGCGGCTTCGGCAAGAAGGCCGAGGACACGATCCTCGCCGGGCTGGCCACGTTCGCCGCCGAGGACGGCATCCACGGCCGCCGCGTCCTGCTGCCCGCCGCGCTCGACGTCGGCGAGGGGATCGTCGAGGCGCTGCGCGCCCGCGGCGGCCCGGAGGCCAAGGTCGAGCTCGCGGGCTCGGCGCGCCGCCTGGCCGACGCCGTCAAGGACCTCGACATCATCGCCGCCGCCGACGACCCGGGCACGCTCGTCGATGCGCTGGCGCAGCTCGACATCATCGAGTCGGTCTCCACCGGCGACGCCGCCCGGCGCCCCGAGCGCGGCGGTCGCGCCGCCCGGGCGCGGACCCACTCGGGGCTGGCGATCGACCTCCGGGTCGTGCGCCCCGAGCAGTTCGGCAACCTGCTCCAGCACTTCACGGGCTCCAAGAACCACAACATGGCCCTGCGCGAGGCCGCCGTGCGCCGCGGGCTGCACGTCTCCGAGTACGGCATCGAGGACGACGAGAGCGGCGAGACGCATCTCTGTGCCACCGAGGAGGAGGTCTACGAGCGCCTCGGGATGGCCTGGATCCCGCCCGAGCTCCGCGAGGACCGCGGCGAGCTCCAGGCCGCCGCGGCCGGCACGCTGCCCACCCTGGTCACCGAGGCCGACCTGCGCGGCGACCTGCACTGCCACACGACGCTGTCCGACGGGCGCCACTCGCTCGAGCAGATGGTCGCCGCCGCGCGCGAGCGCGGCCTCGGGTACCTGGCGATCACCGACCACTCGGCCTCGCACGGGTTCGGCAACCACGTGACCGAGGAGGCGCTGTGGGCGCGCGTCGAGGAGATCCGCGCGCTGAACGAGACGCTCGACGACCTCGAGCTGCTCGCCGGCTCCGAGGTCAACATCGGGCTCGACGGCAGCCTCGACTACCCCGACGAGCTGCTGGCCGCGCTCGACTGGACCATCGCCTCGGTGCACACGTCCTTCGCGATGGACGCCGACCGCATGACCGGGCGGATGACGACGGCGATGGAGCACCCGGCCGTCGACGCGATCGGCCACCCGACCGGCCGCAAGATCGAGCAGCGCCAGCCCTACGCGCTCGAACATGGACCGGGTGATCGAGCAGGCGGTGGCCACCGGGACGATGCTCGAGATCAACGCCTCGCCCGACCGCCGCGACCTCAACGACGTCCACGCCCGCGCGGCGGCCGAGGCCGGCGTGCCGATCCTGATCGACACCGACGCCCACTCGACCACGAACCTGCTGCGGCTCCCGCGCTGGGGGATCGCCACGGCGCGGCGCGCCTGGCTGACGCCGGAGCAGGTGGCCAACACGCGGTCGTGGGCGGAGTTCGCCCCGCTGCGCAAGCACGCCGCGCTCGCCTCGCGTGGCTAGGTCCGCGGCGATCGCCCTGGGCGTCCTCGTGCTCGGCTTCGCCGGGTGCGGATCGTCGGGCGACGACGCGACCGTCTCGAGCAGCGCGGGGGGCGCCGACGACCGGGCCGGCCCAGACCGCGTTCGGCCGCGTGCTCGGCGGCATCCGCGACACGTCCGAGGGCCGCGCCTCGGTCTCGTGGGGCGACTCGCAGCGCCTGCGGGCGCTCGGCGAGCGCTGGCGGGCGGTCGCCGCCGTCGGGCAGGACCGCCTGGCGCAGGTGGCCGACCAACTGCCCGCCGTCACCGGGATCGCGCCGTTGCAGGCCGGGGACTCGACGTCGATCGGCCGTCCGCCGCGGGTCGGGGTAAGGCTGGCCGGCGAGGGCGTCGACCGTGCCGCGATCGTCGCCAAGCTCAAGGCCGCGGGCGCCCGCTCGCGCGCGAGCACGGGCGACGGGCCCGAGCTGATCGCCGTCGCCCCCGAGGGCACCGCGCTGCTCAAGGGCCCGATCGGCCGGCTCGGCGTCGTCAACGCGCTCGACCGCGTCGGGCTGACCGCCGGCGCCGTGGCCGCGGGCGTCTACGACGACACCGTGCTCGCGTTGCTGCGCCCGAGCGGCGCCAAGCTCGCCGCCGCGCCGGGGATGGGCGCCGTGGCCTCCTGCCTGGGCGACGTGGCCGCCGCGCAGGTCGAGTCGGCCGACGGGCTCGACGTCCGCGGCGCGGGCCTCGTCCGCGCCGGCGTCGGCGTGACCGCGCCGGGCGCCGGCGGCCGGTGGAGCGAGCGGATCTGCGTCACGGCCAAGGACAAGGCGGCGGCCGACACGCTCGCCACCCGCCTGCGGCGCGCGACCGCGCTGCGCGCGCTCGAGCCCCGGACCCAGCAGCCGGTGCGCAGCCTCGTGCGCACGAGCGCGGTCTCCCGGCCCGATCCCACCACCGTCCGGGTGACGTTCGGGGCCCGCCCCGAGCGGCCGGCCGGCATCGTCTTCCAGTTCCTCGCCGGCGGCGTCGTCTCGACCTGGCTCGGCGGCCGCGCGGGCGCGCCGCCGCCCGGCACCGGGCCCTAGCCGCCGAGCAGCCGCGGCAGCAGCGCCGGTCGCGCACGATCGCGTCGACCGCCGCGGGCGCGAACGGGGCCAGCGCCGCCGTCGCGCGCGCGGCGTAGCCCGGGCTCGGCTCGTCGAGGGCGGCGCGCAGCGCGCGGTCCAGGTCGTCGCCGACGAGCCGCGGGTCCAGGTCGTGCGCGAGCCGGGCCGCCGGGTAGGCGCCGGGCGCCTCGGTGGTCACGAGCACGCAGCCGTCGGCCAGCGCCTCGAGCTGGGCGTGGCCGTAGTCCTCGCGCCGCGGCGCGGTGACGAAGACGCGCGCGCGGCGCAGCAGCGCGCGGTACTCGGCGGAGGGGAGGAGGCCGGCCCACTCGACGCCGGGCGCCGGCAGCGCCCGGCGCCGTGCCCGCCACGACGAGCGTCTCGTCGGCGCGGCGCACGCGCGCCCAGGCGGCGAGCACCCGGTCGAGGCCCTTCTTGTCCGGGTTGGCCGCGTAGGTGATCGCGGCGAGGTCGCGGGCGCCGTCGCCCGGTCCCGACGGCTCGACGGGCACCGGCACGACGATCGCATCGGGTCGCTCGAGCCCGGCCTCGCGCAGCGCGCCCGCGTCGAGCGGCACGAGCGCGGTGGCCTGCGCCAGGCGCCGGCGCTCGAGCGCGCGCTGCCACAGGCCGTGGCGCCCGGGCCGGTTGGCCGCGGCCAGCGCGTCGAAGTGGATCGCCCCGGGGCGCGGCCACAGCAGCGCCGCGGTCGTCGTCGAGTAGATCACCGCGCGCGGGTCGTGCTCGGCGATGCCCCGCACCGCGGCCGCGCGGGCCGCGCGGGCCTGCACGAGGTCGGTGAGCATCAGCGTGCGGACCTCGCGGGTCGGCGCCGCGACCGCGCGGGCCACCGACGCCCCGGCGCGCTCGAGCGCGCCCGCGAGCGCGGCGTCGGTCCGCTTCCAGCCGCTCGTCGAGGAGCCCAGCGAGACGAGCAGCACGTCCACCCCGGGCATCGGCGGCACACTACCCCGCCGCAATGACGGGGACCTGGATCAACGTCGGCACGGTGCTGCTCGGCACGCTCGTCGGGACGCTGCTCGGCTCGCGGCTGCCGGCGGGCCTGCAGGCGCGCGTGCTCGCCGGGCTCGGCCTCGTCACGCTCGTCCTCGGCGTCGACAACGCGCTGGCCTGGCGCGACACCAACCCGCTCTACGTGCTCGGCGCCGTGCTGCTCGGCGGGCTGGCCGGCGAGGCGCTGCGCATCGAGGACCGGCTCGCGGGCCTCGGCGACCGCCTCCAGCGCCGCTTCGCCGCACGAGGACGAGCACTCGACGATCGCCGAGGGCTTCTTCACCGCCAGCCTGCTGTTCTGCGTCGGCCCGCTCTCGGTCCTCGGCGCGATCGAGAACGGGCTGACCGGCGACTACCAGACGCTGGCCACCAAGGCCCTGCTCGACGGCTTCGCGGCGATCGCGCTGGCCTCGACGCTCGGCTGGGGCGTCGGCCTGGCCGCGCTCACCGTGCTGGTCTACCAGGGGGCGATCGCGCTCGGCGCCGGCCTGTTCGACAACCTCCTCAAGGGCGAGGCGCTCGCCGCGCTGACCAGCGCCGGCGGCGTGCTGATCATCGGGATCTCGCTGAAGCTGCTCGACCTCAAGGACGTCAAGGTCGGCAACTTCCTGCCGGCGCTCGTCTTCGCGCCGGCGCTCGTCGGCCTCGTCAGCCTGGTGGGCTGACCGCCTCGCGCGGCGTGCCCTCGAAGGCCGAGGTCTTGAAGCCCGGGGTGCGCACGAGCTGGATCGGCTCCCACAGCTTCTTCGTGGCCTCGACGAAGAAGCGCACGCCGTCGCGCCCCTCGATCGCCGTCACCGCCGACTCCTGGCGGCGCCAGTGCAGCGCCCAGATGATCGCGCCGCCGGCGAAGATGCCGGGCACCTGCGGGAAGGCGAAGGCCAGCCCGCCGGCCGCGATCGTCAACAGCAGCAGCGGCCACAGGCGGTTGAGCAGGACCCGCGCCGGGCGCACCTCGGGCAGCGCGGCCTGCGAGCGCGCGCCGGCCAGCAGCCGCGAGATCCCGGGGTTGGGCTCGAGGCGCCGCCCGATCCAGAAGCCGAACGCGGCCGAGAGCGCCCACCACGCGGCGAGGCCGACGAGCGGCGTGAGGTCGCCGTCCTGGTGGAAGCCGGCCACGCACACGACGGCGAGCAGGCTCGCCATCGCGGCCGAGAGGAACACGGTCGCCTTGAGGAAGTCGGTGAACAGCACGCAGCGCGGCCTAGCCGGGCAGCAGGGCGTCGAGCAGATCGGCCACGCCGTCGCCGCTCGTCGACCGCCCAGTCGGCCTGCTCGACGATCTCCGTCGGTCCCTCGTCGGAGCGCACGGCGACCCGCACGACGGCCTCGAGCTCGCCCTCGTCGCGCAGCTCGGTGAGCGCGCGGAAGGCGTCGAGGTCGGTGACGTCGTCGCCCGCGTAGAGCGCGCGGTCGACGTCGACGTCGGCGAGCAGGGCACGCACGCCGCGGCCCTTCTCCATCGGGACGGGCGGACGCAGCTCCATCACCTTGCGGCCGCGATGCACGTGCAGGCCGGCGGCCTCGACCTGCTCGGCGAGCTCGGCGATCGCGCCCTCGGCCGCGTGCTCGTCGCGCGCGCCGCGCCAGTGGAAGGCGACGACCGGGCCCTTGTCCTCGCGCCGGATGCCGAGCGTGCGCACCTCCGGCGTGTCGAGCTCGCGGCCGAGCGCCTGCACGCGGTCGGCCCATTCGGCGACGGCGGGGTCGAGCTCGGGCCGGGTCGAGCCGGCGCGCAGCCGCTCGACGCCGTGCGAGCCGACGTAGGCGAGCATCCCGAGCCCGACGACCCGGCGCGCGTCGGAGGCCTGGCGGCCGGTCACGCACGCGACCAGGCCGTAGGCCGCGGCCAGCGCCACGAGCGATCGCTGGCTGCGGGGCGGCACCGCCGCGTCGCCGGCGTCGCGCACGATCGGCGCGAGCACGCCGTCGATGTCGAAGAGCAGCGCCGTCCGCTTCGGGTCCTCGCGCAGCGGCGCGAGCAGGCTCTCGAGGGTCGACGCCGTGGGCACGGTCCTAGTATGCCCGCCGCATGACCGACCAGCGGCGGAGCGTGACCGTCAAGCTCGCGGCGGTCGGCACCGCGGCCGGGCTCTTCTCCGGGCTGTTCGGCGTCGGCGGCGGCGCGGTCATGGTGCCGCTGCTGATCCTCTGGCTGGCCTACGACCAGCGCACCGCGACCGGTACCTCGCTGGCCGCGATCGTCCTGATCGCCGGCGTCGGCGCGATCGCCGGCGCGATCTACGGCAACGTCCACCCCGGCGACGCGGCGCTCGTCGGCCTGCCCGCGGTCGCCGGCGTGCTCGCGGGGACGAGCGTCCAGCAGCGGATCGCCACGCCGACGCTGTCGCTCGCCTTCGCGCTCCTGCTCGCGCGTCGTCGCCGTGCGGATGCTGGTGGGCGCGTGATCGAGCTCATCGTCGTCGGCTTCGTCGCCGGCGTCATCTCCGGCCTGTTCGGCGTGGGCGGCGGGATCCTCTTCGTGCCCGTCCTCGTGCTCGTCGGCCGGCCTCGGCCAGGTCGACGCCGAGGCCACGTCGCTGCTGGCGATGATCCCCGTGGCGATCGTCGGCGCCTGGCGCCAGCACGCCTACGGCAACCTGCAGCTGCGCGTGGGCGCCCTCGTGGGCGTGCTCGCCGCCGGCGGCACCGTGGCCGGGGTGGGGCTGGCCAACGTCGTGCCCGAGCGCGCGCTGGAGATCGCCTTCGCCTGCGTCCAGCTCTTCCTCGCCCAGCAGCTCGCGCGCCGGGCGCTGCGCGAGCGCCGGGAGGCCCGCGCCGCCGTCTAGTGGCGGCCGGCCGCCTGGTCGAAGTCCTGCGGACGCACCAGGGCGGCGCCGGCGATCGCCCCGGCCAGCGCGATGATCGCGCCCACGACGAGGATCGCGTGCAGGCCCGAGAGGAACGAGAGCTCGAACACGCGGTGGATCCCGGGCAGCGGGATCCCGCCGCCCTGCCCCGAGGAGAAGGCCGGGCCGAGCTGCTCGCCCTTCGGGCCCACGAGCTCGACGGCCTTGCTCGTGATCCGGTCCTCGAAGATCGCGCCGAGCGCGGCGATGCCCGTCGCCACCCCGACCTGGCGGAAGGTGTTGTTGATCCCCGAGGCCATGCCCGAGCGCGCGGGCGGGACGACGGCGACCGCGGTCGAGACCAGCGGCGCGTTGACGAGGCCGATGCCCGCGCCGCACGAGCAGCAGGCCGGGCAGCAGGACGGTCCAGTCGTCGCCGTAGGAGACGGCCGCGCATGAGGAACAGCCCGACGGCGATCGCCAGCATCCCGATCCCGAGCAGCGCGCGCACCGGCACCCGGACCGAGAGGCGTCCGGCGATCGGCGCCACGATGAACGAGAGCAGCGTGATCGGCAGGAAGCGCAGCCCGGCCTCGAGCGGCGAGTAGCCGAGCACCCCCTGGATGTAGAGGGTGAGGTAGAGGAACATCGCGAACATCGAGGCGCCGATCGCGAAGCCGACGATCGACGCGCCGGCGAAGGCCGGCTTGCCCAGAAGCGAGAGATCGAACATCGGGCGCGTCTGGCGGCGCTCGACCACGTAGAAGGCCACGAGCAGCACCGCGCCGACGACGAACAGGGTGACGATCGTCGTCGAGCCCCAGCCCAGCGAGTTGCCGCGCACGAGCGCGAAGACGATCGCGAACAGCCCGCCGGAGAAGGTGATCAGCCCGGCCCAGTCGACGCCGGTGGCGTCGGGGTCCTTCGACTCCTGGACCCGGAGGAGCGTGACCGCCAGGGCGATGATCCCGACCGGCACGTTGACGAAGAAGATCCACTGCCAGCCCGCGCCCTCGGTCAGCGCGCCGCCGACGAGCGGGCCGACCGCGACGGCCGCGCCGATCGTCGCGCCGTAGAGCCCGAAGGCCGTCCCGCGCTCCTTGCCGGAGAAGGCGGCGGCCACGAGGGCCAGCGACGTTGCGAACATGACCGAGCCGCCAACGCCCTGCGCCGCGCGCATGATGTTGAGCACGAGCGGCGATCCCGACAGCCCGCAGCCCACGGAGGCGAGCACGAACACGACGAGCCCGAAGGCGAAGACCCGCTTGCGCCCGAGCAGATCGGCGAGCGCGCCGGCGGTGAGCAGCAGGGAGGCCAGCGAGAGCGAGTAGGCGTCGACGACCCACTGGAGGTCGGAGAAGCTCGAGCCCAGGTCCTTCTGGATGTCGGGCAGCGCCACGTTCACGACCGTGATGTCGAGCAGGAGCATGAACATCCCGAGGCAGACCGCCCCGAGCGTCCACCAGCGATCGGGTGATGGCGCGTCGTTCACGGCGCAGAGGATGCCGCACGAGGCGGCCTGGTCGCGTTCCTGGCGTGTGGCCGGGCTGGCCTTCGTGGCCTCGCGGGTCTTCGCCGCGCTCGTCACGCTCATCGCCACGCAGACCGGGACCGACCGCGCGCCGGGCCTTCCCGACGACGCGCCGGGCTGGCTGGGCGCGCTGGCCCTGCGCTGGGACAGCCTGCACTTCGCCGACATCGCGCGCCACGGCTACCCGGCGCACTCCGAGCGGCGACTGGGCGTTCTTCCCCGGCTTCCCGGCGCTCGCCCGGCTGCTCGGCGGCAGCGGCGCGGGGCTGTGGTGGGCGGGCACGCTGATCGCGCTCGCCTGCTCGCTCGGGGCGCTCGTGCTGCTGCACCGCCTCGCGCTGGTCGAGGGACTCGGCGCCGGCGCCGCCCGCCGCGCGGTGTGGCTGCTCGCGCTCTTCCCCGGCGCCTTCGCGCTCGGCGCCTTCTACTCCGAGGCGCCGTTCCTGCTGCTCACGGTCGCCGCGGTGTACGCGGCGCGGACCGACCGCTGGGCCCTGGCCGGCCTCGCCGCCGCGGCGGCCACGCTGACGCGGACCTCCGGCGCGCTGATCGTCGTCCCCCTGCTGATCTTCGCCTGGCAGGCGCGCCCGCCGGGCCGGCGCGCGGCGTGGCTCGCGCTCGCGCCGGCGGCGCTCGCCGGCTGGCTGGTCTACGCCGCCGCCCGGGCCGGCGACGCGCTGGCCGCCTCGCACGCCCAGACGGTCTGGGGGCGCTCCTTCCACGGCCCGCTGGCGGCGGTGCCGATGGGCGTCGGCGACGCCGTCGACGCGCTGCCGCACCTGCTCGCGTCGGCCGCGCCCGGGGAGTTCGAGCCGCCGTGGATGAAGCTCGCGCTGCTCGCGATCCTCGTCCTCGCCGTCGTCGCGACCGTCGGGGCGTGGCGGCGCCTCGGCCCCGCCTACGGGCTCTACGCGGCGCTGTCGCTGGCCCTCCCGCTCTCGGTCCCGTGGCCCGACCACCCGCTGATGTCGCTGCCGCGCTTCGTGCTCGTGCTGTTCCCCTGCTTCCTCTGGCTGGGGACCAAGCCGCGCGCGTTCGTCCCCCTCGCCGCGCTCTTCGTCATCGGCTTCACGGTCTTCACCGCCCGCTTCGGACTGTGGGCATGGGCGGCCTGACGGTCGCCGCCGCGCTCGTCGTCCTCGCGCTGCTCGCGCTCGTCGTCTGGTCGGCCTGGATCGAGCCCCGGCGCCTGGTGATCCTGCGCCACGACGTCCATCCGACGGACTGGCCGGCGGCGCTGGACGGCCTCGTCGTCGCCGTCGCGGCCGACTTCCACGCCGGCGGCCCGCACGTGGACGCCGCGCGCGTCGAGCGGGTCGCCGACCGGCTGGCCCCGGCGCGGCCCGACCTCGTCCTGTGGCTCGGCGACTACGTCGACCCGGACCTGCCCGGTGGCCCGACGCCGTCGCGCGGGTCGATCGCCCGGGCGCTGGCTCGCCTGGAGGCGCCGCGCGGGGCGTGGGCCGTGCTCGGCAACCACGACACCGCCCACGGCGGCGGGGCGATGCGCACGGCGCTCGAGGCCGAGGGGATCCGCGTGCTCGAGAACGCCGCCGCGTCCGCCGGGCCGGGGCTCTGGGTCATCGGGCTCGCCGACCCGCGGCGGGCCTTCCCCGACCTGCGCGAGGCGCTGGCCGAGGTCCCCGATGACGCGGCGCTGCTCGGGCTGCTGCACGACCCGCGGCTCTTTCCCTGGGTGCCGCGCCGCGTCGCCCTGAGCTTCGCCGGGCACACCCACGGCGGGCAGATCGACCTGCCGGGCGTGCGCCGGCTCGTGCTCGGGCGCACGCTGTCGCGCTTCTACTCCCGCGGGCTGATCGAGATCCAGGGGCGGCTCCTGCTCGTCACCTCCGGCGTCGGCGTCAGCCGGCTGCCGGTCCGCCTGCGCCGGCCGCCCGAGGCGATGCTCATCACCCTGCGAGCCGACGAACTAGAGTCGCGCGGGTGACCGGTCCGGCCACGCGGCTCGCGCCGCTTCTCGTCCTCGCCGCGCTGCTGCTCGCCGTCCCCGCGCGGGCCGCGGCGGCGCCCGCGCTGACCGCCGGCTCGACCGTCCGCGGCTGGGTCGCGCTCGACGTCCGCGGCGCGAGCGGGATCCCGATCCGCCTCGCCGAGCGGGTCGGGGCGACCGACGTGCCCTTGGGCACCGTCACCCCCGGCGCGAGCGAGAAGGTGACCGTCGCCCGGGCCACGCGCTGGCGCTGCGATCGCCGCGCGCGGACCTTCGTCGCCACGGCGGCGGACGGGTCGGCGACCGCGATGGCCACGACGCCGTCCTGTCGCCACCGCCTCGCGGTCCGCGCCGCCACGGTCCACCCGCGCGCCGGCCGCCGCCTGCCGATCGCGATCGCCGATGGGTTCCGGGGCGCCGGGGCGGGCGTCCGCATCTGCCTCGTCCCCGCGCGCGGCGCGGCGCGCTGTCGCACCGGGCGCCTGAAGCGCGACGCGCGGCTCACGCGCACCGCGGTCGCCACCCCGCGGCCCGGCCGCTGGACGCTGCGCGTGACGCCGGCGCACTGGACCGGCCCGGCGCGCGAGCGGCTGCGCGTGCGCCCGCGGGCCGGCGCGCTGGACCTGATCGCCACGGGCGACTCGATGATCCAGATCGTCGACGGCGACCTGAAGACGGGCCTGAAGGGCCGCGCGCGCGTCCGCAGCGACGCCCACATCTCGACCGGGATCTCCAAGCCGTCGCTGCTCGACTGGCCGGTCCACGCGGCGCGCCAGGCGCGCCGGGCCAAGGCCGACGTGACGGTGATGTTCCTCGGCGCCAACGACGGCTTCAACTTCGGCAAGGCGGGCTGCTGCGGCGCCGCCTGGCAGGCGATCTACGCCCGCAAGGTCCGCGCGATGATGAAGGCCTACGCCCGCGGCGGCGCGGCGCAGGTCTACTGGCTGCTGCTGCCGGCGCCGCGCTCCGGGCGCTTTCGCACGGTCTTCGTCGCGGTCAACGCGGCGATCCTCCGCGCGGCGAAGAGCCTCGGCCCGTCCTCGACGGTGCGCGTCCTGCGCATGGACCGGGTCTTCACGCCGGGCTACCGCTACCGCGCGGCGATGAAGGTCGGCGGCACGGTCCGCCGCGTGCGCCAGGGCGACGGCGTGCACCTCAACCGGACCGGTGCGGCGCTGGCCGCGCGGCTGATCCGCGCCGCGCTGCGCGCCGACGGGATCGTCTAGCGCTCGACCTCGGCCAGGCGGCCGACCTCGAGACCCGCCTCAGCGCGCGGGCGAGCGGGTGCCCCAGGGCGCGTTGAAGCGCTTGGCGGGGCCGGCGATGAAGGAGGCCAGCGCGTCGGCGCCGGAGAACGTCACGTGCAGCCCGTCGCCGGCGAACCAGCTCGAGTGCCCGCGGGCGTGCTTGACCCAGTCGAGCAGGCGGATGCGCTGCGGGTGGGCCTTGGCCATGATGCGCTCGTTCTGCGCGTCGGAGCCCGAGCCGCCGCCGGTCTCCCGGTTGGTGACGAGCACGAGGATGCGGTGGCGACCGGTGATCCGCAGCGCCGCGCGGATGTCCGACTGCGTCACCGAGCCGTTGGCGCCGAGGTGGATGATCACCACGCGCGGCAGCGCTCCGTGGGCCTTGCGCGAGCGCAGGATGTCCAGGCCGGCCGCGATCTGACGGCAGCCGCGGGCGTTGGCCTCGACGCCGCGCCTGGCCAGGCGCGGGGCGGCGAAGATCCCGGTCGAGTCGCCGAGGAACAGCGGCGGGGCCTGCGTCCCCTTCTTGTGCTTGGGCTTGGAGATGGTCTGCGCGTCGCAGGCGTTCTCGGCGCGGGCCGCCGCGGGCACGGCGAGGACCGCGCCGGCGGTCAGCAGAGCCACCATCCACCGGATCGAGGGCATCGGGCGACAGTGTGACAATCCGCCGCCCCATGCTGTTCCCGACGGTCCAGTTCGCCCTCTTCTTCCCCGTCGTGCTCGCGCTCTCGTGGGCGCTGATGCCGCGCCCGCACGCGTGGAAGCCGTTCATCGTCGTGGCCTCCTACACGTTCTACGGCGCCGCCGACCTGCGCTTCTGCTTCCTGCTCGGCCTGGTCACGCTCGTCAACCAGCTCGGGGCCGTGACGATCCACCGCAGCACCGACGAGCGCCGGCGCCGGTGGATCGTGCGGGCGACCGTCGCCTTCGACCTCGGCGTGCTCGGGCTGTTCAAGTACTACGGCTTCTTCGCCCAGGACGTCGACGACACCCTCAACGCCGTCCGGCTCGGCCTGCCGCTCCCGCTGCTCTCGCTGATCCTGCCGGTCGGGATCTCGTTCTTCACCTTCCAGGCGATCTCCTACACCGTCGACGTGCACCGCCGGGTCATCGAGCCGGCCAAGACGCTCGACCTGGCGATCTACCTGTCGTTCTTCCCGCATCTCGTGGCCGGGCCGATCGTGCGCGCCAGGGAGTTTCTCCCGCAGCTCGCCACGCCGCGCGACCCCGACGACGTCGCGCTCGGCACGGGGATCTCGCTGATCGCGCTCGGCCTCGTCGAAGAAGGTCGCGATCGCGGACTTCCTCGCCCGCACGGTGGTCGACCCGGTGTTCGCCGTCCCCGGCGCGTACTCCGGGCCCGACGTGCTGCTCGCCGTCTACGCCTACGCCGCGCAGATCTACTGCGACTTCTCGGGCTACACGGACATGGCGATCGGGCTGGCGCTGCTCATGGGCTTCGTGTTCCCGCAGAACTTCGACCGCCCCTACCGCTCGGCCAGCGTGAGGGAATTCTGGCGTCGCTGGCACATGACGCTCTCGCGCTTCCTGCGCGACTTCCTCTACATCCCGCTGGGCGGCAACCGCGGCGGGAAGTGGTTCGTGGCCCGCAACCTGATGATCACGATGGTCCTCGGCGGGCTGTGGCACGGGGCGGCGTGGACGTTCGTGCTGTGGGGCGCGTTCCACGGCGCCTGCCTCGTGGTCGAGCACCTCGTCGACGGGCGCGTGCGGATGCCGCGCTGGCTCGGCTGGCTCATCACGTTCCACCTCGTCGTCTTCGCCTGGATCCTCTTCCGCGCGCAGAGCCTCGCCGACGTGGGAACCTTGTTGTCCCGGTTGGTCCATCCCGGGCCGGCGACGCTGTGGAGCGCCACCGCGGTCGCGCTCGTCGTCGGCGTGATCGGGGTCCAGCTGCTGCCCGTCAAGCCGCTCGCCGCGCTGCGCGCGCGGTTCGAGGCCGCGCCGGCGCCGGTGCTCGGCGCCGCCCTCGGCGCCGTCATCCTGTTCGTCGCGGCGACGATCCCGACCCAGGGCGTGCCGCCCTTCATCTACTTCGCCTTCTGATCCCCATGGACAACGACGACATCCGCTCCAACCCGCTCGAGGGCCGTGCCGGCCGCCGCTTCCGCGCGCGCGACGCCGTGGTCGCCGTCCTCGTCGCGCTCGGGCTCCTGCTGCTCGTCCGCGGCGGAGGGATGCACCGCACGGCCGAGGAGATGAAGTCCGGGCCCACGCGCGCGGCCACGCTCGCCGTCGCCCATCCGGCCGTGTGGCTGGCCGACAACCTGCCGTTCGCCGCGCTCGGCCGCTCGCTGACCGGCTGGCTGTCGCCCGACGCGGATCTCAACGGCGCCGGCGGCTTCGCCGGCGGCGTGGGCGCGGCCGGCGGCGTGCCGCGCGTGACGCCGCAGTCGTTCCCGCCCGCGGTCGTGCGCGCCAAGCCCGCGCGGGCGCCGAAGCTCAGGACGGTCCTGGTCACCGGCGACTCGATGTCGCAGCCGCTCGACCAGGAGCTCGCCCGGCGGCTGGCCGGCCGCGACGGGGTCACGGTCAAGCGCGACTCGCACCTCGGCACGGGCATCTCCAAGAGCGCGCTGCTCGACTGGGGCAAGCTCTCGGTCGCCCAGGTCAAGAAGGACCACCCGCAGGCCGTCGTGATGTTCGTCGGCGCCAACGAGGGCTTCCCGATGAAGACGCCCGGCGTCAAGGGCGACGTGCAGTGCTGCTCGGCGGTGTGGGCGGCCGAGTACGCCTCGCGCGTGCGGCGGATGATGTCGACCTACCGCCAGGCCGGCGCGGCCCGCGTCTACTGGCTGACGCTCCCCTATCCCCGCAACACCCGCCAGCAGATCGTCGCGCGCATCGTCAACGCGGCGGTGCCGATCGCCGCCTCGGCCTACGTCGGCGACGTCCGCGTGCTCGACATGGAGCGGATCTTCACCCCGGGCGGGAACTACCGCGCGGCGATGGACGTCGGCGGCACGCAGCGCATCGTGCGCAACGCCGACGGCGTCCACCTCAACGACGAGGGCGCGAAGCTGGCCGCGTCGACCGTGCTCCGCGCCCTGGAGAAGGACTTCGGGCCGAACTAGAACGAGTCGGTGTAGACGTGCGAGGCGACCTTGCGCCCCTTCTTGCACGTCACCTTGGAGTCGAACGAGGCGAAGCCGTAGGAGCGCTTCTCCTTGCACGAGTAGCCGTAGACCCGGTGGTGGCACCGGGCCTTGCCGTTGCCGCGGCAGCGCTGGAAGGCCTTGGCGACCTTGCGGCTCGAGGCGCACGAGATGTGCGCGGCGCGGAACTTGAACATGTAGCTCGTCTGCGAGTAGTTGCGGAGGTTGCCCGAGCACGCCTTCGCGGCCTGGGCGGTCGGGGCCGCCGCCGAGCCGGCGGAGACGCCGACGGCGAGCACGAGGGCCAGGGAGGCGAGAAGGGCGACGGTGCGGATCATGGGGCGCAAGCTGGACCTCGGACGGGGGGCGGACGGGGGCAGCGTAAACCTTCGGGGGGCGGTCCGCCACGCGATCTACGATCGCCGGCGATGACCCCCGACTGGGACGCGCTGCTCGAGGCCGACCGCCGCCACGTCTGGCACCCGTACGGGCCGATGCCCGCGCCCGCGCCGGCGCTGGGGGTCGTCGCGGCCGACGGCGTGCGCCTGGAGCTGGCCGACGGGCGCGAGCTCGTCGACGGCATGGCCTCGTGGTGGTGCGCGGTCCACGGCTACGGGCACCCGGTGCTCGACGCCGCGGTGCGCGACCAGCTCGGCGCCATGGCCCACGTGATGTTCGGCGGCCTGACCCACGAGCCGGCGATCCGGCTGGCCGAGCGGCTCGTGGCGATGACGCCGCCCGGGCTCGAGCACGTGTTCTTCGCCGACTCGGGCTCGGTCGCCGTCGAGGTGGCGATCAAGATGGCGCTGCAGGCCGCGCGGGCCACCCGCGGCCCCGACCGGCGGCGGCTGCTGACCGTGCGCGGCGGCTACCACGGCGACACGTTCGGGGCGATGGGCGTGTGCGACCCCGACGGCGGGATGCACGCGCTGTGGGCGGGGACCCTGTCCGAGCAGATCTTCGCGCCGCGCCCGCCGGCCGGGTTCGACGCCGGGCTCGACCCGATCTGGGCCGATGACGTCGAGGCGCTCGTCGCCCGCCACGCCCACGAGCTCGCCGCGGTGATCGTCGAGCCGGTCGTGCAGGGCGCGGGCGGCATGCACGTCTACGACCCGGCCTGCCTGCGGCTGCTGCGCGAGCTGTGCGACCGCCACGGCCTGCTGCTCGTGCTCGACGAGATCGCCACCGGCTTCGGCCGCACGGGCGCGCTCTTCGCCTGCGAGCACGCCGGCGTCGTGCCCGACGTGCTCTGCCTGGGCAAGGCGCTCACGGGCGGCTACCTGACCCTGGCCGCCACGCTCTGCACCCCCGAGGTCGCGGCGGGGATCGCGGCCGGCGAGGGCGGCGCGCTGATGCACGGCCCGACCTACATGGCCAACCCGCTGGCCTGCGCCGCCGGGCTGGCCTCGACCGGGCTCTTGCTCGACGGCGCCTGGCGCGGCGACGTCGCGCGGATCGAGGCCGGGCTGCGGGCGGGCCTCGCCCCCCTGCGCGAGGAGCCGGGGATCGCCGACGTGCGGGTGCTCGGCGCGATCGGCGTCGTGCAGCTCGACGGCCCGGTCGACGTCGCCGCCGCGTGCGCCGCCGCCGTCGAGCACGGCGTCTGGCTGCGCCCGTTCCGCGACCTCGTCTACGCGATGCCGCCCTACGTCACGAGCGACGACGACCTCGCGCTCGTCACCGCGGCGATGGCCGCGGCGGCCCGCGCCGGGCGCCCCGCCGCGCTGGCCGCCTAGAGCGGGACCGAGGGGACAGTCACCTCAGTCCCGCTAGGGTCGCCGGCCATGCCCGCAGCCGACCGCACGTACGACATCGTCCTCCTCGGCGCCACCGGCTTCACCGGCGCGCTGACCGCCGAGTACCTCGCCGCCCACGCCGATCCCGGGACCCGCTGGGCCCTGGCCGGCCGCAACGCGCAGAAGCTCGCGGCCCTGCGCGGTCGCCTGTCGGCCGACCCCGAGGTGATCGAGGCCGACGTCACCGACGCCGGCTCGCTGCGCCGCCTGGCCGAGTCGACCAAGGTCGTGATCACCACGGTCGGCCCGTACCTGCGCTACGGCGAGCCGCTCGTCGCCGCCTGCGCCGCGGCCGGCACCGACTACGTCGACCTCACCGGCGAGCCCGAGTTCGTCGACCGCATGTACCTCGCCCACCACGCGACGGCCAAGGCCAGCGGCGCGCGGATCGTGCACGCCTGCGGCTTCGACTCGATCCCCCACGACCTCGGCGCGCAGTTCACCGTCGAGCAGCTCCCGGAGGGCGTGCCGCTCAAGGTCGAGGGCTTCGTGCGCGCGGGCGGGACCGCCTCGGGCGGCACGTTCGACTCCGCGGTCACCGCGTTCTCCCGCGTCCGGAAGATGTACTCGACGGCCAAGGAGCGCCGGCAGGCCGAGGGCGAGCCCGCCGGGCGGCGCGTGCGCACCCCGGCCGGGAGCCTGCACCGCGAGAGCGCGATCGGCGCCTTCGCCGTGCCGCTGCCGACGATCGATCCCCAGGTCGTCGGCCGCTCGGCCCGGGCGCTCGATCGCTACGGCCCGGACTTCTCCTACACGCACTACGCGGCGGTCAAGAACCCGCTGATGATCGCCGGCGGCCGGCGCCGGCATCGCGACGATCTTCGCCCTGGCCCAGACCAAGCCGACGCGCGACCTGATGACCAAGCTGCGGCCCTCGGGCTCGGGCCCGAGCGCCGAGCAGCGCGAGAAGGGCTGGTTCAACGTGCGCTTCCTCGGCGAGGGCGGCGGCCAGAAGGTGCAGACCGAGGTCACGGGCGGCGATCCCGGCTACGCCGAGACGGCGAAGATGCTGGGCGAGTCGGCGCTCTGCCTGGCCCACGACGACCTTCCGGCCACCGCCGGCCAGGTCACCACCGCGCAGGCGATGGGCCCGGCCCTGCGCGCCCGGCTCGAGCGCGCAGGGATCGGCTTCCGCGTCCTGCCCTAGGCGCCCGTCGTGAGCACCATCCGGAAGCGCGCGTCGCCGGCCATCATCTTGTCGTAGGCCGCCTGCGCCTCCTCGAGCGGCACGGTCTCGATCCGCGGGCGCACGCCGGTCAGGGCCGAGAACGCGAGCGTCTCCTGCGAGTCCATCGAGGTGCCCGAGGCGTGGCCGTAGATCCCCGTGCCGCCGCCGATCAGCATCGCCGGCGGGATCTCGATCGGGTCGCCCGAGGCGCCGACGATCACGAGGCGCCCGCGGCGGCCGAGGCCGCCGAGCACGGCGGTCATCGCCTCGGCGTTCGTGACCGTGGCGAGGATCACCGTGGCGCCGCCGAGCTTCTGCAGCTCCTCGGCCGGGTCGGTCGCCGTCGAGTCGATGTAGTGCTGGGCGCCGAGCTCGCGGGCCAGCGACTCCTTCTCGGTCCCGCGCGCGATCGCCACCGTCTCGAAGCCGAGCTTGGCGGCGAACTGCACGCCGAGGTGGCCGAGGCCGCCGACGCCGAGGATCGCGACGAGGTCGCCGCCGCGCGCGTGCGTGTTGCGCAGCGCGTTGTAGGTCGTGATGCCGGCGCACAGCAGCGGGCCGGCGTCGGCGGCCTCGAGGTCGTCGGGGATCGAGGCCAGCGCGGTCGCGTCGACCACGACGTAGTCGGCGTAGCCGCCGTCGGCCGTCACGCCGGGGATGACGGTGTTCGCGCAGGCGATGAAGTCGCCGTGGCGGCAGGCGTCGCAGTGGCCGCAGAAGCCGCCGAACCAGCCGACGCCGACGCGCTGGCCCTCGCTCCAGCCCTCGACGCCCTCGCCGAGCGACTCGATCCGCCCGGCGATCTCGTGGCCGGGGACGACGGGGAAGGACACGCCGGGGTAGGCGCCCTCCTTGGCGAACATGTCGGAGTGGCAGACGCCGCAGGCCTCGACGCGGACGAGCGACCTCGATCGCGGCCGGGCGACGGGACGTCGCGCTCGACCAGCTCGAAGTCGGCGCCGGCTTCGGGGACCTGCATTGCGCGCATCGTGGGCATGGGACTCCTCGGTGTCAGAAGATCGGGAGTCCGAGCATGCCCAGGCACCGCGCCGCGGCCACGCCTAAGCTGCACCGGTGCCCGACGCGTGGCTGACCGACATGGACGGCGTGCTCGTGCACCGAGGAGCACGCGATCGAGGGCGCCGACCGCTTCATCGGCGCCCTGCGCGACCAGGGGATCCCCTTCCTGGTCTTGACGAACAACTCGATCTACACGGCGCGCGACCTCGTCGCCCGCCTGCGGCGCAGCGGGATCGACGTGCCCGAGGAGCACGTCTGGACCTCGGCGCTGGCCACCGCGCGCTTCATCGAGAACCAGCGTCCCGGCGCGTCGGCGTTCGTGATCGGCGAGGCCGGCCTGACGACCGCGCTGCACCAGGTCGGCGTCGTGCTGACCGAGCGCGAGCCCGACTACGTCGTCCTCGGCGAGACGCGCACCTACTCCTTCGAGCGCATCACCCACGCGATCCGCCTCGTCGCCGGCGGCGCGCGGTTCATCGCGACCAACCCGGACACGACCGGCCCGAGCCCGGAGGGCCCGCTGCCCGCGACGGGCTCGGTCGCCGCGCTGATCACCCGCGCCACCGGGGTCGAGCCCTACTACATCGGCAAGCCCAACCCGCTGATGATCCGCAGCGCGCTGAACACGCTCGAGGCGCACTCGGAGACGACGACGATGGTCGGCGACCGGATGGACACCGACATCCTCTCCGGCCTCGAGGCGGGGCTCGACACCGTGCTCGTCCTGACCGGCGTCTCCCAGCCGGGGGACACCGAGAAGTTCCCGTACCGCCCCACTCGCATCGTCGAGTCGGTGGCGACGCTTGCCGACGAACTGACCGCATAGAGTCCCGCGCCGTGGCGAGCCCGGACGCGCATCTGCAGGCCGACGTCGTCGTCGTCGGCGCCGGCCTCGCGGGCCTCGTGGCCACGGCCGAGCTCGCCGACGCCGGCAGCTCGGTCGTCCTGCTCGACCAGGAGCCCGAGGCCTCGCTCGGCGGCCAGGCCTTCTGGTCGCTCGGCGGGCTGTTCCTCGTCGACACGCCCGAGCAGCGGCGCTTGCGCGTCAAGGACTCGCGCGAGCTCGCCTGGCAGGACTGGCTGGGCAGCGGCGGACTTCGACCGCCCCGAGGACGAGTGGCCGCGCCGCTGGGCCGAGGCCTACGTCGACTTCGCCTCGGGCGAGAAGCGCGCCTGGCTGCACGCCCAGGGCGTGCGCTGGCTGCCCAACCCGGGCTGGGCCGAGCGCGGCGGCTACGGCGCCATCGGCCACGGCAACTCCGTCCCGCGCTTCCACATCACCTGGGGCACCGGCCCCGGCGTGCTCGAGCCGTTCGTGCGCCGCGTGCGCGAGGCCGCAGCGCCGCGGCCTGGTGACGATCGCCTACCGCCACCGCGTCGACGAGCTCGATCGAACACCGGCGGCGCGATCACCGGCGTGAGCGGCGCGGTGCTCGAGCCCAGCGCGGCCAAGCGCGGCGAGGACTCGCTCGCGCGTCGAGGTCGGCGAGTTCACCGCCGAGCGGCGCAGGCCGTGCTCGTCACCTCGGGCGGGATCGGCGCGAACTTCGACCTCGTGCGCCGCAACTGGCCCGAGCGCCTCGGGCCGCCGCCGAAGAACCTGATCTCCGGCGTGCCGATGCACGTCGACGGCCGGATGCTCCAGATCGCCGAGGACGCGGGCGCCGACCTGATCGGCCGCGACCGCATGTGGCACTACGTCGAGGGCATCCGCAACTGGTCCCCGATCTGGAGCCACCACGGCATCCGGATCATCCCCGCGCCGTCGTCGCTGTGGCTCGACGCGACCGGCAAGCGCCTGCCCGGCCCGCTCTACCCGGGCTTCGACACGCTCGGCACGCTCGCCCACATCGGCACGACCGGCCACGACCACACGTGGTTCGTGCTCACCCAGAAGATCATCGAGCGGGAATTCGCGCTGAGCGGCTCCGAGCAGAACCCGGACATCACCGGGCAAGTCGCTGCGCGAGGTGCTCAAGCACGCGCGTCGGCCGAGCGGCGTCCCCGGCCCGATCCAGAAGTTCATGGACCACGGCGCGGACTTCGTCGTCGAGCGCGACCTGCGGGCGCTCGTCGAGGGGATGAACCGGCTGACCGACGAGCCGCTGCTCGACCCGGTCGCGATCGAGCGCGAGGTCGTCGCGCGCGACCGGGAGATCGACAACCCGTACGCCAAGGACGGCCAGATCACCGCGATCCACGGCGCCCGGCGCTACCTCGCCGACCGCGTCACGCGCGTGGCCGCGCCGCACAAGCTGCTCGACCCCGACGCCGGTCCGCTGATCGCCGTCAAGCTGAACGTGTTGACCCGCAAGACGCTCGGCGGGCTGCACACCGACCTCGACGGCCGCGTGCTCGCCCCGGGCGGCGAGCCGCTCTCCGGCCTCTACGCCGCGGGCGAGGCCTCCGGCTTCGGCGGCGGCGGGATGCACGGCTACCGCTCGCTCGAGGGAACGTTCCTCGGCGGCTGCCTGTTCTCGGGCCGCACCGCCGGCCGCGCGCTCGCGCGCAACCTCTAGGTTAACGACGAAGGGCGGCCCCAGGGGGGACCGCCCTCCGTTCCTGCGTAGCGCTCTGGTCGCTACGTGGCCTGGCTAGGCCTTGACCGTGCTCGTCGCGGTGCCGAGGACGGCGCCCGCCTTGACGGCCTTCTTGCCGGCGACCTTGTTGAAGATCTGCGCGGTGGCCTTCGTGATGTGCAGGGTGCCGGAGACGGTCTTGCCGTCGGAGGCAGCCTTGATGTCCGTGATGCGCGCGGCGGCGTAGTAACGCAGGTGCCACTTGCAGACGCGGACGGCCTTGCGGTGGGCCTTCGTCTTGCCGTGCTTCTTGGTCCAGCGCAGAACGACCTTGCAGGCCTTCTTCGGGACGCGGGCGTAGAGCGTGGCCGTCTTCTTGTTCGCGCCCTTGCGGATGATGAAGTGACGCAGGGTCGCGGACTTGCCGCCCTTGGTGAACTTCAGCCCGCCCTTGTGCAGGAGCTCCGCGCGGCCCGTGGCCGGGTTGACGAAGCCCTTCGCGATCGGGAAGGAGAAGACGCCGCCGGACGCCGAGGCGGGGGCGACGGCGCTGACGCCGATGCCCGCGTTGCTCAGGGCCTTGACAGCACCGGCAGACGGGGTGACGGCGGTGGTGCCGCCGGCGTAATGGACCTTGGCGGCCTGGGCGCTGGAGGCGCCGATGGCGAGCACGGCGAGCGCCGCAACCGCGACGAGCGTCATCCGCGCACGAGAGATGAGGGACATGGGGCTCCTTGGGGAGACAGGGGTATACACCGACCGTCCCAACACACGCGCCCGCGCGAAGTTTCGGTGCGTCAGCCCGTCAATTCGACGACCTGCTGGAAGGTCGGGCGGTTGACCCAGGGAATCAGCGGCTGCGTGACCGCGCCGAGCGCCCGCAGCGAGATCGAGTCCCAGCACGGCTGGTCGCCGGCCTTGCACTTGTCGTCGCCCGGGTAGACCTTCGTGACGGGCTCGGCCGCCGCCGCGAGCAGCGACGTCTTCAGCCGCGCGCGGCAATGGGCGAGCGCGCGGCGCTTGCCCTTCTTCGTGCGCGGCGCCTTGGCCCCGGTGCCGCAGTACAGGCGCGACAGCTTGCCCTTGACCTTCTTGCCCAGGACGGCGCGCAGGTCCTTCTGCACGGTGCCGTAGAAGCCGACGTCCCAGGCCGAGCCGAGGTGGTCGCCGCCGTTCTGCGGGACGTTGTCGGACGGGTCGACGTCGAGCAGCTGCGTGTAGGCCTTGGCGCCGACCGTGGGCTTGAACACGTCGGCGGTCACCCGCGGCCACCAGGCGTCCATGATCCGCACGGCGGTCGCCTGGTCGTAGGCGCCGTCGCCGTTGCGGTCGATGCGGTGCGAGCCGCTGCGCTGCCAGGAGCGCAGCGCGGCCACGGCCGCCTTGCCGGCCTTGGACTTCGGCTTGCCGACGACCTTGAGCAGGTAGGGCAGCACGCGCGAGCCGCGCAGGTCGGCGGTGCCCGCGTCCTCCATGTCGTTGATCAGGTCGGCGCGCGTGGCCTTGCGCTTGCCCTTGATGCTCTTGATGACGCGCGAGTCCAACAGCTGCGAGCGGAAGATCGACGTGAACGGCGTGTCGCGTGTCCGGCCCGGCGTAGCCCCGGGCCTGCTTGTTGTTCCAGCTCGTCAGGTACTGCTGGTCGGTGACCTGCGGGTGCTGGGAGGCCGGCGTCTGCTGCTCGGTCGCCGCCGCGGCGTTGAACTTCTTCCACAGGAACGGCGCGCGCCCGGTGACCGGGAAGAACGGGTTGAGGCCCTTGGGCCGGACGGGGTTCGCGCCGGAATTGAAGTACGCGATGTGCTTGCGGTTGATGTAGAACCAGTTGAACGTGTAGCCGATCTTGCTCGCGGCCTTGCGGAAGGCCGTCGGGCGTGTGCATCTTCGCCGGGTCGTTGTAGTCGGCGAAGCCCAGCGCGGAGTCGAGCTCGTGGCGGTAGGTCGAGCGCAGCCGCGTGTAGATCACCGGCTTCTTCTTGATCGTCGCCCGGGCGGTGACGAGGCCGAGCACGGTGCGCTGCGCCTTGAGCGTCTCGGTGCCCGACGGGGTCTGGTCGGCCGCGTTCGGCGTCCACGAGTTCGTGCGGTCGAGCTCCTCGATCGGCCGGCACGCGCCGCCGTAGCGGTAGCCGGTCGAGGCGAGCGTGGCCTTGCCGCCGGCCGGGTCGCAGAGCGGCACGGCGTAGGTGTCCTCGATGTCCTGGCCGGCCGACGTCGCGCTCCACGCGTAGTCGCGCCCGTGGCCGAGCTGGACGTAGACGTTCGTGCCGGGGAAGGCGGCGCCGGTCGCGTCGATGTCCGGCCCGTGGATGTCCTCCTCCATCAGGATCTGCGGCGTGAAGTAGCCGACCTGCGGGCCGAAGACGGCGATCGGGTGACCCGACTTCGACTCCCGCGCCGAGACGAGCAGCGCGTTGGACTGCGAGTGCGGGAAGCGCAGCAGGCCCTTCTGCCCGGCGGCCTGGCGCAGCTGGCCGAGGACGGGGAGGGGCGGCAGCCCGCCGCCGCCACCCTGCGAGCCGCCGCCCGAGCCGTTGGCGCCGCCGAGCGGCTTGGCCGTGACGAACGGCTTGACCGACCCGCGGTCGGGCAGCGCGACGCTGCCCTTGGCCGTCTTCTTCGGATGCGTGCGGTAGGGGAAGCGCTTCTTGTGGACCGTGCTCGGCGCCTCGGGGTCGTCGGGGTCGCGGAAGTCCTTGAAGGCCTGCGCGCCGCCCTTGTTGCCCAGGCGGGACTCGAGCGTCTGGAAGTACTGCGCCCAGGGCAGCTCGTTGCCGCCGCCGCGGCCGAAGATCCCGCCGACGAGCGACGCGATCGAGGCGATGTCGGTCACCTTGAACGGGTCGGGCCCGAGCGGCTTGCCGATCGCCGCGTACTCGCCCGGCATCAGCAGCGGGTTGAGCTTGGCCGCCTGGATGTACTTGTTGATCCCGGCCACGTAGTTGGTGGCGTCGGAGTAGAGCTGCGCGCCCTGCGCGCCGTACTGCTTGCCGATGTCGACCATCCCCTGCAGGTCGCTCTCCTTGTAGGGCGCCACGGCCCACTGGGCCTGGTCCATCGCGCGGTTGCCGGGCGCGCCGCCGGCGAACGACGAGAGCTCGGCGCGGCCGACGTGGCGCAGGACGTCGATGAAGAACAGGCGGTCCTCGGCCGTCGCGTAGCCGATGCCGCACATCAGCCCCGCGCGCGTGGAGCCGTAGATGTGCGGCACGCCGTAGGCCTTGTCGCGCGTGATCGTCACGTCCGGGCACGGCGACTCGGTCGAGGCGGTCTGCCCGGCGGGGATGCCGAAGGTCGAGTCCTTGAAGAACTGGGGGATCTGCCCGGTCGTCAGGTGGGGGGCGACCTTGATCAGGTTGGAGTACATCCCGAGCTGGTCGTCGTTGTGCGCGGGCCGCGCGCCCGAGCTCTCGAAGGCGCCGAGCTGCGCGGCGTTGTCGAGGCCGTTGGTCCCCGGTGGCAGCACGTTGCGAAAGCCCTTGGCGCTGTTCGTGCCGTAGGGCTGCGGCGTGGGGCCGGCGGCGCGCGCGGCGGCGGGCGCGAGCGCGGCGAGGATCAGGACCGAGAGGGCGAGGACGCGACGCAAGCTGGGCACGGTCGCGATCCTAAGTCCGGGCCGAAACCCGGTGCGCCGGTTCAGCGGACGATCAGCGAGTTCAGCTTGCGCACGGCGGCGAACAGCCCGCCGTTGCGGTAGTTGTCGACGGCGACGAGGTTCGGCCAGCGCCCGCGCCGCTTGTGGCACGCCTTCGAGCGGCCGACGAGCGTCTTGTAGGCGTTGACCCGGTTGGCCGTCGCGGGGTCGGGCTGGGAGGGCGGGATGTCCGGCGACCAGTGGTTCATCAGGAACAGCGACCCGGTCGTTCCCCCGCGGTTGGGCGCGCAGGACGCGTACCAGTTGGCCGGGTCGGTCAGCAGGTTCGGCGTCTTGAACGTGTACGGCGTCTCCTGCACGATCCCGGCGTAGTCGAGGTGCTGCCACGGCAGGCCCGTGGCGTCGTGCTCGGCCAGCGAGACGATCTGCTGGTGGGAGCGGATCATCGTGCGCAGCTTCGGCCACGGCTTGTGCGTCCGGCCGCGGTAGACGTAGTGGTTCAGCCCGGCCTTGACCATCTCGCGCCCGAAGTCCTGCGGCGTGACGTAGTCCTCCTGGTCGAACACGAGCACGGTGCGCGGGTGCTTGACGAGGAACCGCTTGACCTGGCGCAGCACGGTGACCAGCGGCTCGGCTCCGAGCTGGCAGAGCTCGTGGCAGAGGTAGACCTTGCTCTGCGGCGTCTTGGTGTCGTCGTTGTGGACCTTGCCGTCGCTGCGCAGGCTGCCGTAGTGCGTGTCGAACAGGAACCCGCGCACGCCGTCGCCGAGCTGGCGGGGGATCGCGAAGGGCTGGTTGGGGATCAGCCAGCCGAGCGAGCGGGCCGACATCGAGTTGTGCGTGGCCGGGAAGACGACCTTGTCGAGGCGGCGGTCGCACAGCCGCGCCTCGCCGTTGCACCTGACCGGCGCCTTCCTCTTCGCGCTCGCCGCGGCGGGGGCGGCGAGCAGTGCGAGCGTCAGCAGGGCGAGGAGGAGACGGAGTCGAGCGGCCATCCAGCGAGCCTAGAGGTCGCGGTCCTCGAGCACGCCGAGCAGCTCGCGCACGCGGCAGACGAGCAGGCGCTCGTCCTCGACCTCGACCCACACGCCGGCCGTGCGCGGGAACAGCACGTGGTCGCCGGGCGCGACGGGCATCTTGAAGTCCGGCAGGTCGGGCGGCCCGTCGCCGACGGCGAGCACGATCCCCTCGTTGGGCGGCAGGTCGGTCGAGCCCTCGGGGACGAGCAGGCCCGACTTGCGCATGCGGTCGGGCTCGAGCTCCTTGACGACGATCTGGTCGAACAGCGGGCGCAGCACCTCCGGCATGCCGGCGAGGGTACGGCGCTAGCCGTCGACCGGCGCCCAGACCGCCTTGACGTCGACGATCGGCGTGCCGTCGAGCGCCTCGAGGTCGCGGACGCGCAGCCGCAGGCCGTCGACGGCCACGACGGTCACGCGGTGCAGGCCGACCGGGTTGGGCCGGTCGGGCGAGCGGGTGGAGAAGACGCCGCGCTCGGGGATCGACGGGTCGTCGCGCGGGTGCACGCGCAGCACCGTGCGGTCGCCGCGGTGCAGCCAGGTCAGCACGATCAGCTCGTCGCCGGCGGCGATGCCGTCGAGCGCGGGCGCGACCTCGTCGGCGAACACGAGCGTCGCCTCCGGCGCGCCCTCGTGACCCTGGCGCGGCGCGTCCGCGAGCTCGCGCAGCGGCGACTCGACCGTGCCGACCGGTCGCACTTCGACGAAATCCGGCATCGCTTTGCGACCCTATCTCGGGTGCGCCTCGCCGTCTCGACCCTCGCCGCGCTGCTCGCGCTCGCCGTGCTGGCGACGGTCGCGCACGCGATCCCGTGGGACGCGCCCGGGGCGATCCCGCCGTCGCGGACGCCGGCCGCGGCCAAGGCCGACCCGCGCTGCGACGAGAGCTACGCGAACGACAGGCCCAAGGGCGGCCCGCGGATCCGCTTCGGCATCGGCCCGCGGCTGGCGGGGGAGACGGGCGCGGGGCAGACCGGCTCGCTCGTGCCCGAGAACCGCGCCAAGCGCGACGCCGCGCTGCGCAAGCTGAAGGGCAAGCGCGTGCTCGCCGTGCGCCTCAACCGGCTCTTCGAGTCCGACGGCGCCAAGGGGATCGCGCACTTCCGCTCCATGGCGCGCCACTACGCGGCGATGGGCCTCCAGGTCGAGCTCCAGGTCCGCTACCACCCGACCGCCGCGCGCGACGGCGACATCGCCGCCTGGCTGCGCTTCGTGCGCAAGGTGACCACGACGTTCGGCCCGATCAAGCACGTCACCGCGTTGCAGATCACCAACGAGGTCAACCTCGCGATCTCGCCCAACACGTCCGACGGCGCCTACAAGCGGGCGACCACCGCGCTGGTCAAAGGCGTGATCGCGGCCAAGCAGACGGCCAAGCGCCACCGCTACCGCCAGCTGCGCATCGGCTTCAACTACGCCTGGCGCTTCGGCGACCAGAGCGACGCCGACTTCTGGGCCGCGCTCGGCCGCGGCGGGCGCGACCTTCCGCCGCAGCGTCGACTGGGTCGGGATGGACATCTACCCGGGGACGTTCGTGCCGCCGGCCGGGATCGTCTCCTACCGCGACGCCTTCCTCGAGGGGCTCGCGCAGGTGCGCCAGTGCTACATGAGGAAGGCCAGGCTCGGGCAGGCGGTGCCGCTGCGCATCGAGGAGACCGGCTACCCGACCGGCCCCGGTCGCTCCGAGGCGACGCAGGTCGCCGCGGTCAAGGGCTTCGTCGGCGCGGCCAACGCCTACCGCGGCACCTACCACGTGACCGACTTCCGCTGGTTCGGCCTGCGCGACAACGACTCGAACGGGCCGACGTTCCAGTCGTACTTCGGCCTGCTGCGCTCCGACTACACGCCCAAGCCGGCGTTCGCGGTCTACCGCGGGCTGATCGCCCGCCTCGGCGCCCGGCGCTGAGCCCGGCTACGCCGGCAGCGTGAAGAAGAAGGTGCTGCCCGCGGCCCGAGGCCGGACTCGACCCAGATGCGCCCGCCGTGGCGCTCGACGATCCGCCGGCAGACCGCCAGGCCGATCCCCGTGCCGGGGTAGCCCTCGGCGTCGTGGGTGCGGGTGAGCATCCCGAAGATGCGATCGGCCTCGTCGGCGGGGATGCCGATGCCCTCGTCGCGCACGCTGACCGTCACCGTCGAGCTGCCGCGCGCGGCGTCGACGCCGACCGGGCCGTCGCTGAACTTGAGCGCGTTGGAGAGCAGGTTCTGCAGGACCTGGCGCAGCTGCACCTCGTCGGCCACGACGCTCGGCAGCGTCGCCGACCGTCACCCGCGAGGCGCCGTCGGGCCCTTCGAGGACCTCGAGCGTCTCGAAGGCCAGCGTCGCGCAGGTCGATGCGGTCGGTGCGCAGCTCGGCCTGGCCGGCCTTGGCGAAGTCCAGCAGCTCGCGGATCAGGCTCTGGCCGCTCTTGGCCGCCGCCTCGATGCGCGTGAGCATGAGCATCGAGCGCTCGTCGAGCTCGTCGGGCGCGGCCCGCTGCACGAGCTCGGCCATGCCGGCGATCACCGACAGCGGCGCGCTGAGGTCGTGGGCGACGACCGAGGCGAACTGCGAGAGGTCGGAGTTCGAGCGGGCGAGCTCGCTCTCGGCCTCCTTGTAGCGCGTGATGTCGCTCATCGAGGCCACGACGGCGTGCGGCGCCGAGGCGCCCTCCTCGAAGATCGGGTTGGCCGACACCGAGATCCACAGCGGCGAGCCGTCCGGGAGCTGGGTGCGGACCGAGGCGCCCTCGATCGAGCGGCCCGTCTGCTGGGCGACCGTCACCGGGTAGGCGTCGGCCGGGACGACCTCGCCGTCCTCGTCGTAGACGGGGTAGCGCGGGTCGGTGACCGGGAGCCCGACGAGGCCGCCCTCGGGGGCGGCGAAGAGCTCCTCGGCCTGGCGGTTGGCCAGCCGGACGAGGCCGTCGGCGTCGAACACGACGATGGCCGAGTCGAGCGCGTCGAGGACGGCGCGGTGCGCCTCGGGCGACTCGACGAAGGCGCCGTGCCGGATCAGCGGCTCGGGCGAGTACGGGGTCACGCGGCCACGACCTCGAGGACGGCGTCGGCGATCTTGTCCAGCGAGCTGCTCTTGTCGACGAAGCGGTCGATGCCCAGCGCGCGGGCGCTCTCCGCCGCCGGCCCGTCGCCGAAGCCCGAGAGCACGATGATCTTGGTGTCGGGCGAGCGCTCGCGGATCAGCGGGATCGCCTGCAGCCCGTCCATGATGGGCATGGCGAGATCGAGCAGGATCACGTCGGGGCGCAACTCGGCGGCGCCCTCGACGCCCGCCTGGCCGTCACCGGCCTCGCCCACGATCTCGACACCGCGCTCCTCCAGCACGAGGCGGAAGAGGAGTCGGAGGTCGGGGACGTCGTCGCAGAGAAAGGCGCGAACGCCGTTCACAGCACGTCCGCGGGGCTCTCGGTCGTGCGGCGCAGGCTCCCTGCCTCGGCCCCCTCTTCACCCAGCAGCTGGTTGACGAGCTTCTGGGCCTCCTGCAACGCCTCGGCCAGCTTGGCCTCGGTGGACGCTTCCTGCCCTCGCTCGAGCGCGAACTTCACGACGGCCAGGCGCTGGATCACGTTGTCGTTGATCTCCAGCGCGGCGCGGCGCGAGATCGCCCGGCGCTGGACCTCGGCCTGCGCCTTGGCCGCCCGGCGCAGCGCGAGCAGGCCCGCGAGGCCGACGATCGCCAGCACGATCAGGATCAGCCACGGCACGGTGCGGCGGCTGCCGTTGATCGACGAGTACAGCTTGTCGTTGGTCGCGGCGATGGCGATCTTCCAGGTCGAGCCGTTGACCGGCGTCGAGGCGAAGTAGCGGTCGCCCACGTCGCCGGCGGACTCCTTGCGGTTGGCCGCGACCAGCGCGGCGTCCTTGTACATCGCGCCGGCGACCACGCCCTTGTCCGGGCTGCCGACCACGCGGCCCCTGGTGTCGAGGACGGCGGCGGTGGCCGAGGACGCGTTGGGCAGCTGCCCGAGGAACGCGCCGAGGAACTTGGCCATGGCCGGGACCGGGATCGGGATGACCTCGAGCCGCTTGGAGCCGTCGACCGCCTTGAAGGGAATGCCCCAGAGGACCACGGACTTGGCGGGCGTGGGGCCGGGGATCACGCTCGAGAAGAGCGACTTGCGGGTCTTGAGCGCCGCGCGCAGCTCCGGGTTGAGCGCACCGGTGACCGCGGCGGGCGCCTTGGTCGACGCGGCGATCACCTTGCCGTTGGCGTCGCGGACGACGATGTAGGGGTTCTTGCCCTGCGCGGCGAGCTTGTCGAGCGCCCGGGGATCGATCTTCTTCGGCGTCAGCGCCGGGGCGGCGGTGCCGCTGCCCAGCGAGGCGAACACGGACTCGGCCACGGCGGCCGAGATCTTCGAGCGGTCGCGGAAGCGCCGCTGCAGGTCCTTGTGCGCCTGGGACTGCGAGGAGGCGATCAGGTAGGCGAGGACGCCGAGGACGACGACGAGCAGCGCGAGGCTCCCGAGGAGCACCACTCGCTGGCGCGAATCACCGTTGGGCGCACTGCTGCTGGTTCCCACTGGACGGATGATCGGCTATTCGGCGGCAGAACTTAAGTCGGATGACCGAAAAGCAACGCAACGTGCATCCGGCGCCCCTGCTCCCGGCCTGCCCGGGTCCCGTAGGATCGGCCCGCGTGGCCGACCGCGAACCACCTCTCGGCGCCCTGCGCATCGGCGCCGCCGCCACGGCGCTCGGCGTCAGCGTCGACACCCTGCGCCGCTGGGAGCGCAGCGGGCGGGCGAGCTTCGAGCGCCGCGGCCGGCAGCGCTACATCGCCCCCGACGAGCTCGCCCGGTTGCTCCGCGAGCGCCACCCGCGCGACCGCTCGAGCGCCCGCAACCGGATGGAGGGCGTCGTCGTCGCGGTCAAGCGCGACGAGGTGATGGCCCAGGTCGAGCTCGCCTGCGGGCCCTACCGGGTCGTCTCGCTGATGTCGCGCGAGGCGGCCGACGAGCTCGGCCTCGAGCCCGGCGTGCCCGCGGCCGCGGTGGTCAAGTCGACCAACGTGGTCGTCGAGTCGGCCTAGGTCGGCGCGTCCGGCACCCCCGCGTCCGTTACCCTCGTCGTCTCGATGCGCGTGCCTCACCCCGCCACGCTCGTCGCCGTGCTCGCTGCTCTGCTCGTCGCCGCTCCCGCGGCATCGGCCGCGACCGCCCCGGCGACGACGCACCGCGCGAGCTTCACGGCTCGCGGCAGCATCGGGCAGGCGTACGTGCTCGGCGCCCCCAAGGGCGCGAAGCTCCTGCTCGTCCGCAAGGGCCGCGTCCTGGCGACCGGCCGCGCCGACCGGCTCGGCAGCCGCATCTTCCGCGCGCTGCCGGCGGGCGGCGGCTACACGGTGCGCCGGCGCACCGCGCACGGCGTGGCCGGCACACGGAGCTTCTCGGTCCTGCGCCCCGGCGCGAACCCGCCGGCCGCGTTCTTTCAGAAGAAGAAGCTCCACGCCGGGTTGAACTACGTGACGATGCGCGACGGGGTCAAGCTCGCGATGACCGTTCGCCCGCCGCCGGGCAAGACGCTCGCCGACGGGCCGTTCCCCACGGTCATCGAGTACTCCGGCTACCAGACCGCCGCGCCCCACGACCTGCTGACGTCGATCACGACGGCGCTCTCCGGCGGCACGGCGAAGGACGATCCGCTCGCGCCCGCGTCCTCGACGGTCGTCGGCGCGGTGATCGCCCGGCTGCTCGGCTTCACCACGGTCAGCGTGCAGATGCGCGGCTCGGGCTGCTCGGGCGGCGCCTTCGACCTGTTCGACCGGCCGACGACCTACGACGGCTACGACGCGGTCGAGAGCGTCGGCGCGCAGAAGTGGGTCCGCGGCAAGGTCGGCATGGTCGGGATCTCGTTCTCGGGGATCACCCAGCTCTTCGTCGCCGGCACGCGGCCGCCGCACCTGGCGGCGATCGCGCCGATGTCGGTCACCGACGACACCTACGAGGGCACCGGCTATCCGGGCGGGATCTTCAACAACGGCTTCGCGCAAGTCGTGGATCCAGGAGCGGATGAGCGACGCGCGGCCGGCGCCCGGCGGCGGCCAGCCCTACGCGCGGGCGCTCGTCAAGGCCGGCGACAAGCAGTGCAAGGCCAACCAGCGCCTGCGCCTGCAGACCCAGAACGCGCTGGCCGATGCAGAAGGCCAACCCCTTCCGGACGCCCTCGATGTTCGCCCAGCGCGCGCCCGGCCCGTGGCTCGCGCGCGACAAGGTGCCGACCTTCCTCGTCGGCCAGTTCCAGGACGAGCAGACCGGCGGCCACTTCACCGAGTCGCTGAAGTACCTCAAGCACAACAAGCGCGTGTGGGTCTCGCTGCAGAACGGCGTCCACGCCGACTCGCTGGGCCCGACGACGATCACCCGCTGGGTCGAGTTCCTGGATCTCTACGTCGCCAACCGCGTGCCCGAGCGTCCCGCCGGGGATCGCGGCGCTCGGCGGCCCGCTCTACAAGTTCCTCGCCGACGCGCCCGCGGCGCCGATCCAGCCGTCGCTCCTCTCGAACCTCAAGAGCGTCGCCGCGGCGAAGCAGGCCTTCGCGCGCTACCCGCGCGTGCGGATGCTGATGGACAACGGCGGCGGCCCGCAGGGCCCCGGCTCGATCGGCGCGCCGTGGGAGATCCGCGCGACCGCGTGGCCGCCGCGCTCGGCGCGCGCGACGCGGTACTACCTCGGGTCCGGCGGCGCGCTCGGCGCCAAGCCGGCGAAGGCGAGCTCGGCCGGCTACCGCCCCGACCCCAAGGCGCGCCCGGAGCAGACGCTGCCCGGCGACGGCTCCTCGGACGCGTGGCTGGCCCAGCCGCCCTACGACTGGGCGCCGATCGCCAAGAACGCGGGCCTCGGATGGACCACGCCGGCCCTGTCCCGCGACCTCGTGATCGCCGGCCCCTCGAGCCTCGATCTCTACCTCAAGTCCTCCGCGCGGGACACCGACCTGCAGGTCACGCTCTCCGAGGTCCGGCCCGACGGCCAGGAGACCTACGTGCAGAACGGCTGGCTGCGCGCCACGCACCGCAAGCTCAAGCCGTCCTCGACGGCGATCGACCCGATCCCGACGCACCTGGCGCAGGACGCCCGGTTGCTGCCCAAGGGCCGCTACGCCCTCGTGCGCGTGCCGATCTTCGGCGTCGCCCACGCCTTCCGCAAGGGCTCGCGGATCCGCGTCACGATCGAGGCGCCGGGCGGCGACCGCCCGCGCTGGGACTTCGACACGATCGACACGCGCGCCATGCGCAACCGCGTCCTGCTCGGCGGCGCGCGGGCGTCGAAGCTCGTCCTCCCGGTGCTCGCCGGGGCGACGGCCAAGGGCACGCCGCTCCCGGTCGCCACCGCGCTGCGCGGCGAGCCGAGCCGCGCCTACCGCGCGGCGAGCAACGGCGGCTGAGCCCTCCTTGCTTCCCGCGCCCTCGCGGGCGTAGGATCGCGCGCAGGTCATGTCCGCCACTGGCACGCGACCGGTCCGGCGCTGTCTCGCCTTCCTCGCCGGGGGGTTGGCTTCGCTGGCGCTGGCGGGTCCGGCCTCCGCGATCCCGACCTGGGCGGTGCAGAACTCGCCGAACCCGGCCGGGGCGGACGCCAGTCGTTTCCTCGGCGTCTCCTGCTCGTCTCCGCGGGCGTGCATGGCCGTCGGCCAGTTCGGCCCCGCGCCGCTGAGCGGGGCGGCCCTGGCCGAGCGCTGGAACGGCAGCGCCTGGTCGATCGTGCCGGTGCCCTCGCCCGCGGGCGCGCAGCAGAGCGCGCTGGCCGGGGTCTCCTGCACCTCGGCCAGCGCGTGCGTCGCGGTCGGGGAGTACGCGGGGAGCGACCACATCGGGCGCGCCTACGCCGCGCACTGGAACGGCAGCGCGTGGTCGGTCGCGTCGATCCCGACCTCCGCCGGCTCGCGCTCCTCCCAGCTCGTCGCGGTGTCCTGCGTCCGGGCGACGGCGTGCACGGCGGTCGGGACCGACCTGCAGGACGTGGGCAGGTTCGGCAAGCCCGTCGCGCTCTTCGTCCGCTGGGACGGGACGCGCTGGACGTCGCAGCCCTCGCCCGACCTCGGGACCAACGATCTCATCGTCAAGGCCGTCTCGTGTCCGCGGCTGCTGGCCTGCACGGTCGTCGGCGCCTACGGCTCCCCGCGGGCCAGCGGCGGCGAAGTCCCGCTCGCCGAGCGCTGGAACGGACGCCGCTGGAAGGTGCAGGCGGTGCCCGACCCTCCCGGGGCGATCTACACCTGGTTGCAGGGCGTCGCCTGTCCGCGCAAACGCGCCTGCCTCGCGGTCGGCTTCACGTCGTCGGCGGCGGCGACGGTCAACTACGCCGCGCGCTGGAACGGGCGGCACTGGCGGAGGCAGACCGTGCCCGCCCCGGCGGTCGGCCCGAGCCAGCTCTTCGGGCTCTCGTGCTCGGGCCCGGGCGCCTGCACGGCGATCGGCGAGCGACTGTCGAGTCCGACGGGGTACGGGTTCCCGCTGCCCGTGCGCTGGAACGGGCGCCGGTGGCGCATCCAACCCGCGCCCGCGCCGGCCGGCGCGCAGTTCGCGAGCACCACGGCGATCGCCTGTCCCACGCGGCCGATCTGCGTCGCGACCGGCTACTGGGGCCGCTCCACCGGGCCGCAGATGACGCTCGTGCTGCGGCGCTGAGAGGTCAGGCCGCGGGCGCGGGCTCGGCCGCGGCCGGCACCTGCTGCTGCGAGTGCGGCGGCAGGACGAGCAGCGCGATCAGCAGGCCGACGGCGAAGATCGCCGCCGCCGCCGCGAACGCGGTCGTGTACCCGTGGACCGTCGCCGCGGCGCGCAGGCCCGGCACGCGCGCATGGCTCGTGGCGTAGCTCGCGGCCGCGTGGGCGAAGATCGTGGACAGCAGCGCCGTGCCGACCGCGCCGCCGACCTGCTGGGAGGTGTTGACCATGGCCGAGGCCACGCCCGCCTCGGTCCCCTGGACGCCGAGCGTCGCCGTGCCGAAGGCCGGGGCGAAGATGCAGCCCATCCCGACGCCGAGCACGAGCAGGCCGGGGAGGACGTGCGAGGCGTACGACCCGCCCACCTCGAGCTGGGTGAAGAACAGCATCACGAGCAGGCCGAGGGTCATGCCGAACGCGATCAGTCGCCGGGCGCCGATGATCGGCAGCACCTTCGTCTGCACCGTGGTCGCCGTGACGACGATCATCGCCGTCATCGGCAGGAAGGCGAGGCCGGTCTGGATCGGCGAGAAGCCGAGCGTCTGCTGCATGTAGAACGTCAGGAAGAGGAACACGCCGAACACGCCGGAGCCGGCCAGGGCGATCGACGCGTAGGCGCCGCCGCGGCCGCGGTCCCAGACGATGTGCGGCGGCAGCAGCGGCGACTCGGTGCGCTGCTCGATCACCACGAACGAGGTCAGCAGGACGCGGCGCTGAGGGCGAACATGACGATCGTCAGCGGCGCGCTCCACGAGTGGGTCTCGGCGTTGGAGAACCCGTAGATCAGGCAGAACAGCCCCGACGAGGCCGTCGCGACGCCCGGCCAGTCGATGCCGCGGCCGCGCGGGGTGGCCCTGGTTGACGAGCAGGCGCAGGGCGACCATCGCCGCGGGCAGCGCGATCAGCAGGTTGACGAACAGGCACCAGCGCCACGACAGCACCTCGGTGAGGATCCCGCCGAGCAGCAGGCCGATCGAGGCGCCGCCGCCGGCGATCGCGCCGAAGATCCCGAAGGCCTTGGCCCGGTCGGGCGAGTCGGCGAACGTGACGGTCAGCAGCGAGAGCGCGGACGGGGCGAGCAGCGCGCCGAACGCGCCCTGCAGCGCGCGGGCGGCGACGAGCACGCCGAAGGAGTCGGCCAGGCCGCCGAGCGCCGAGGCGATCGAGAAGCCGATCAGCCCGCCGATGAAGGTCCACTTGCGGCCGAAGAGGTCGCCGAGCTTGCCGCCGACGAGCAGCAGGCTGCCGAAGGCCAGGGCGTAGGCGGTGACGATCCACTGGCGGCTCTCGGTCGAGAAGCCGAGCGCCTTCTGCGCCGAGGGCAGCGCGATGTTCACGATCGTCGCGTCGAGGACGACCATCAGCTGCGCCGTGCCGAGCAGGGCGAGGATCGCCCAGCGGTTCGGTGCCGGTCGCTCGTTCACCCGTTCATTGTGCCGCGCGACGTCCGGCTAGGCGGGAAGGCGCAGCGACCGCAGCGGCGGGCGCTCGGCCACCGGCACGGCGACCGCCCCGTCGTCGGCCCACGGCCGCACGAAGCGACCGCCGGCGACGCCCGTCGCGCGACCCGGCGCCTCGACCGCGGCGAGCACGGCGTAGGCCATCTCGCCGAGCGTCGCGCAGCGGCTGGTGGCGGTTCTGGCGCGTGCCGAGGTACGCCTCGGCCAGCGCGTCGAGCCCGCACGGCGCGCAGCGCGTCGATCAGCGTCGCGATCTCGACGCCGTAGCCGACGGGGAACGGGATCGCCTCGAGCAGCTCGCGGCGGGCGGCGAACTCCCCGGCCAGCGGCTGGGCGAACCCGGCGAGCAGCGGCACGTGGAGGTTGAGCAGCGGGCGCGCCATCAGCTCGGTGACGCGGCCGCCCTCGTGCGGGCAGCGTCGCCGTCGGCGGTGCGCATCGGGCGGTCGAAGGCGCCCTTGACGAAGCTGCACGTCGCGGTCGAGGAGCAGCGGGCCGAGCAGGCCCTGCGAGGTGGCGCGGATCGGGATCGGCGGTGTCGCGTGTCGAGGAAGCAGACGATGTCGGCGTCGGTCGCGTGCAGGCCGCGCCACATCGCGTCGCCCTTGCCCAGCGCGCGGGCCGTGCTCGGGCAGCAGCTCGTCCTCCTGCAGCGACCCGCGCGCCGGCCGCCGCGGCGCGCGCGGCCGTGCCGTCGGCCGAGCCGGCGTCGACGACGAGCACCTCGTCGACCAGGCCGGCCTCGGCGCAGCGGCGCGACGGTCCGCTCGAGCACGCCGGCCGACCGTGCCGGCGACCTCCTTGGCGGGCAGGACCACGGCGACCGTCGCCGTCGCCCTTGGCCGCGCGCAGCGCGTCGCGCGGTCGAAGTCGGCGGCGCGGTAGCGGCGCGCGCTCCATCCAGTCGGCGACGGCGAGGTCGACGGCGAGCCCGCGGTCGGCGCGGCCGATGCGCGCGCGCCGAGGTGCGTCACGCGCACGTCGCGCGGCGCGCACGATCGGGACGCCGGTGGCGCGCGCAGCCGCGCGGCGAAGGCCTCGTCCTCGAGCGCGCGCAGCGGCTCGAGGCCGCCGACGCGCGCGTAGGCGTCGGCGGTGACGGCCGAGCGAGGCGCCGCCGAAGTGGTGGTGCTCGGCGTCGGGCTCGCGCGCGCGCGGACGGCGGCGAGCCGGCGCGCGGCGTCGCGGTCGCGGCGGTCGAGCACGCCGGGGGCCAGCGCCGGCCGCCTCGACGGCGTCGAGCTCGATCAGGCCGCCGATCGCCCGCGCGCCGTCGCGCGACGAGCGCGAGCTGGCGCGCGAGCCAGTCGGGCGCCGGGCCGGGTGTCGGCGTCGGTGCGTGGCGATCAGCCCGTCGGGGCGCCCGGCGTCGCGCAGCGCGCGCGGCGGCGGCGTCCATCCCGGCGCGGCGCGCGGCGCCGGCGCCCGGCGCCCGGGCCCGTCGATGCAGCGCAGCGCGCAGGCCGTGCGCGGCCGCGGCGCGCGCGCGCCGACCGCCGCGGTGGCGTCGCGGCAGGCGTCGAGCACGACGATCGTCTCGAACGCGCCGCGCGGCGACCGTCTGGCGCGCGAGCGCGTCGCAGGCAGGCGCCGATGTGCGCCTCCTCGTCGCGCGCGGGCACGACGACGACGGCGGCGAGCCCGCTCAGCGCCACGGCGCGCCCTCCGCGATCAGCTCGCGCGCCGCGCTCGTAGTCCTCGTCGGCGTCGTGCGTGAGCACGCCGACGACGCGGCCGTCGCGCCCGTACCAGGCGGTGAAGGCGCCGTCGCCGTGCGTCCTCGAGCCGCGCCTCGTCCCAGCCGTCGCCCCAGGCCGCGTACTTGAGCGTGCGGCCGCCGATCGTCGACCAGAAGCCCGGGCACGTCGTCCCACTCGCGCCTCGGCGCCGGCCGCGGTGCGCCCGGCGACCTCGCCCTGGCCGAGCGCGTCGCCCCAGTGCTCGACGCGCAGCGGCGCGCCCGGCGGCGGCGTTGTCGCGCCCGGCGACGTCGCCGGCGGCGAGCACGCCGGGCAGCGCGCGTGCGCATCGCGGCGTCGACCGGGACCGCGCCGTCGTCGCAGCTCGAGCGCCGGCCGCGGCGGCGAGCTCGCCGCGCGGCGCGACGCCGGTGGCCATCACGACGAGCGGCCGCGCGCGCGACGTCGTCCGCCGGCGACGACCGCGAGCCGTCGCCGTCGCGGTCGATGCGCTCGACCGCGCGCGCCGAGCCGCAGCGTCGACGCCGCGTCCTCGCAGCCAGCCGCGGCCAGGCGCGCGCCGGCGTCGCTCGCCGAGCCGCGCCGACGTTGGGCGCCGCCTCGTCGGAGACGAGCGTGACCGCGTGCCCGCGCATCCGCAGCGAGGCGGCGATCTCGCAGCCGATGAAGCCCGAGCCGATCACGACGACGTGCGCGCCGTCGGCGCAGCCGGGCCAGCAGCTCGCGCAGGTGGTCGAGCGTGCGCAGCACGCGCACGCCCGGGTCGTCGGCGCCGGGGACCGGCAGGCGCTCGGGCTCGGCGCCGGTGGCCAGCAGGCAGCGTCTCGTAGCCGCAGCTCGCGGCCGCCGGAGAGCGTCACGCGTCGCGCGCCGCCGGGTCGAGCGCGACCGCGCGGCCGCCGACGAGGCCGCACGTCGTGCTCGGCGAGCCAGCCGCTCGCTCCTCGAGCGGCAGCTCCGCCTCCTCGCATCTCGCCGCGCAGCAGCTCCTTGGTCAGCGGCGGGCGGCTGGTAGGGCATGCGGTCCTCGTCGGCGACGATCGCGACCGCGCCGCGCGCCGCCCGCCTCGCGGTAGGCGCGCGGCGGCGGACAGCGCCGGCCGGGCCGCCGCCGACGACGAGGAGCGCGAACGCGCTCGCTCATCGGCGCTCGAGCACGTCGAGGAGGTAGTCGTCGGTGTCGGCGGCCGTCGACGCGGCGCAGCCAGGGCTGCGTCGCGCAGCGCGGCGTGGACGTCGGCGGCGCTCGAGCGGCCGCTCGGGCCCGGCCGGGCGCCAGTGGACGGCGACGAGCCGGCCCGCCGGCGCCAGCGACTCGCGCAGGCGCGCGAGCGTGCGCGTCGAGCGCGGCGCGGCTCGAGGTAGTAGAGGATCTCGGAGGCGACGACGAGGTCGAACGGGCCGCGCGGGCATCGCCGTCGGGGATCGGCGCCCTGCGACGACCTGCGACCTGCGGCACGCCGGCGCAGGCGCTCGCGGGCGGCGGCGACCGCGGTCGGCGCGAGGTCGACGGTGACCAGCGGCCGGCAGCGCGGCGCGAGCAGGGCGGTGAACACGCCGATCGAGGCGCCGAGCTCGAGCGCGCGGCCGAACGGGCCCGGGCCGCAGGCGTCGAGCGTGGCGGCGTACTTGGCCTGCTCGTAGGCGCTGCGTCTCGTAGCCCCACGGGTCCGGGTCCGCCGCGGTAGCGGGCCTCGAAGTCGACCCGGTCGGCCATGGCGCTCATCGCGCGCGCCTCCAGCGCCGCGGCGCCGGCGCGCGCGACAGCGGGTCGAGCCGGTGCTGGAGCAGGAACAGCTCGAGGTCGCGCCGCGCGCGGTCGAGCGGCGCGGCCGTGCGCGAAGGGCCGCGAGCCGCAGGCGCGCGCCGCCTCGTCGAGCAGGGCGCGGCAGGCGGCGGCGATCGCGTCGCGCGCGTGCGAGCGGCGACGGCGGGCAGATCGTCCCCGGCCGCGTCCATCGCCGCGGGCCGCGGCGTCCATCCACAGGTCGATCGTGCGCGCGTGCGGTGACGATGCGCCCGGCGGCGAGCTCCTCGAGCGCGCCCGCGTGCCGGGCGCGGCGGCGAGCTCGCCAGCGCGCCCGCGACGGCGCGGTCGGCCATGCCCGACCCAGCTCGCGGCGGTGCGCAGCGCGTCGCGGCCGAACCACGGCTGCGCGGCGATCGCGCCCGGGCCGCCGAAGCGCGCGAGCACCGGCGCGTCGTGGAAGACGACGCGGTGCGAGACCGAGGCGCGCAGCCCGTGCGCGCGAAACCACGTGGCGTCGACCTCGACGCGCGCGTCGTCGGTCAGGTCGATCCAGACCGTCAGCGGCGGCCCGCCGCTCCGGCGCCCGCGGCGAGCACGAGCGCGCGGTGCAGGCCGCCGGCGCCCGAGCAGAAGGTCTTGACGCCGCGCAGCACGCTCGCCGCGCGCGGTGCGAGACGACCGCGGCGGGCGGGCCCTCGCCCGGGCACCGGGTCGCCGCCCCACACGCCGGCGCGCAGCTCGCGCCGCGCGACGGCGGCCAGCTCGCGCGTCGCGGAGGTCCGCGGGCGCCTGCACGGCGAGCCGCTCGACGGCGTTGAGGTGGCCGTCGACGATCCGGCCCGACCGAGCCGTCGGCGCGGGCGACGCGGCGCACGAGCTCGAGCTCCTCGCGCCGCGGGCGGGCGCGTCGTCCCGGCGCGGGCGTTCCAGGCCAGCGCGCCCGACGGCCTCGAGCGCGGCGATCGCGTCCTCGGGGAAGACCGGGACGGCGGGGCGCTCGCGCGCCGGCCGCGCCGGCGGCGATCCGTCGCGGCTCCAGCGGCGCCGGTCGAGCGGCCGTCGCGCGTCGATGCGGCCGCGGCGCGCAGCGCGGCTCACGCGGGCACCGCCGGCGGCGAGCAGCGTCGACGAGCGCGACCGTCTCGCGCGCAGTCGGCCGCGGCGCGCGCCCGGGCCCGATGCCGTCGTGGGCGAGCACGACCGCGCCCGCCGGCGCAGTCCGGCTCGAGCGCGGCGAGCATCGCCGCGGCGCGCGTCGCCGCGCCAGTCGTGGGTGTCGGCGTCCCAGCCGCACGAGCTCGCAGGCCGCGCTCGGCGCGCGACCGTCTCGGTCCACGGCGCCACGTCGCCCCACGGCGTGCGCCACAGCGCGGGCTCGACGCCGAGCGAGGCGAGCTCGGCCAGCGCGCGGTCGGTGTCGCGGCGCAGCCACGCGCGGTCGCGCTCGGAGTGGCGCACGTGCTCGTCGCGTGCAGCCCGACGCGTGGCCCTCGTCGCGGCATCCGGGCCGACGAGCGTCGGGCGCGCGCGGCCGCGCGGCGCGGTCAGCGGGAAGAACGTCGCGCGCGCGCCGTGCCGGGCCGAGCGCGTCGAGCAGCCGCGGGGTCCAGACCGGGTCGGGGCCGTCGTCGAAGGTCAGGCGCAGGGTGGTGACCACGGGGGCACTCTAGGTACCCATGCGGACACGCGCGAATCGGCCCGTGGCCGCGCCGGGCCACGAGCCGAGCGCCTCCCGATCAGTCGTCCGTGCCGGGGCCCGGCCGGCTCGGAGCCTTCGCTGGCCGGCGTGATCGCGGTCTCCTGCTCGGAGGCGGAGTCGCCGGGGGCCTCCTCGGGCCGGGTCTCGCGCTGGTTCTCGCCGGGCTCGACGACGGACTCGGCGCTCGGTCCAGGCGCGCCGGTGAAGGAGCGGACCTGGTCGTTGAGCTCGCGTTCGGGGTCGCGGACGCCTTCCTCCCGCAGCACGGCCTCGGCCCCGGGCGACGGGGACTCGACGAGCGTCGTCGTGCGGATGATCGCGCCCGTGACGATGACGGTGGCCGCCGCGTGGACCGTGACGACGGCCGGGAGCCACCACCACGAGCCGGTGGTGAGCACGAGCAACGCCGCGATGACGATCGCGGAGGCGAGGGTCATGCCGATCACCACACGGCGCTCCCAGAGCGCCTCGAACAGGCCGTGCTCCTCGGGATGGTCGCGGCCGGCGTGCCGGGCCTGCTCGGCGGGCAGCTCGACCTCGTCGGTGCCGAGCGCCTCGCGCACCTCCTCGGAGAGCACCTGGTTCGCGCGCTCGCTCAGCGCGGGATCGTGGACCTCGACCGCGACGCGGTCGGTGTCCTGGTCGGAGTCGTGTCGGTTCTCGTCGGGGGCCATCGCCCCCGGGTACCACGAGCGGGCTGTCAAACGGCCTCGGCTGCGAGCTAGGCGTTCGAGTGCCGCGCTGCCTGGATCGCCGCGATGCGCGCGTGGGCCAGCTCCTGGCTGCGGACCATGTCGAGTCTCGCGGCGGCACGGTCGCCACGGCGCAGTGCGAGTTCGGCATCCGGCTCGGCCACGACGACGAGCGCGCCGCCGGCCAGCGCGGCGCGCCGTCCCACGCGACCGAGCGCCAGCGCCATCGTCACCTCGGCCAACGGCGGCGGGCGCTCGCCGTAGTCGACGATCAACCAGCGCGAGCCGGCGTCGAGCCAGGCGTGCAACCGGCGCCCCGTCTCGAAGACCTCGAGAAACGGGTTGCGCGAGTACTCGGTCGCGCGCTCCACGATCGTGGCGGGCTGGGAGCCGGTCAACCGGCGCGGATGGGCGTCTGGGACGCGTTCGATGCTCACGGGACCTCCGAAGGCAACAAGCTTGCTTGTCGCGATCCCGCTCCAGAGCCGGCCTCCCGGCGACTCCGGTACTCGTCCCGCGTTGTGTCTCTCAGCCCCCAAGCCTCGTCGTCGTTCGACGCCGATTTCGGGTTCTCGGGCCGAGCGTAGACCTGCTGCGCGAGATTTCCAAATCTCGCCCGCAGGGTCCATTGGGTTGTTTTCCAACTCCGGGGGATCGCGAGTCACGTTAGGGTTGGTGGGCTGATGTCGCGTTGCGGTGGCCCGCACCCGGACTCGGGTGACGACCTCGCCGATCTCCTCGCCCGCGAGACTCCCGTGGCGGCGCGGGTCCGGCGGCTGACGCTCGCGCTGCCCGAGGGTCCGTGGGATCCCGAGGAGGTCCCTGCGGCCCGCCGTTCCCCCTCGGGCTGCTGGTCCTGAGCGGCTTCGTGGCGCGCGACGTCGAGCTGGCGGGCCACAGCGCGACGGAGATCCTCGGGCCCGGGCGACATCTGCACGCCGTGGGCGGGGCTGCGCGAGGAGGACTTCCTCCCCGCCGAGATGCAATGGGCGGCGTTCGTGCCCGCCCGCGATCCTCGTGCTCGATCCCGGCCTGGGGAGCTGATCCGCGGCCGCCGCATGCTGCACGACGCGTTCTGCGCCGCGGTCGCGCGCCGTAGCCTCGTCGCTGGCCGTGCAGCGGGCGATCGCCCAGCTCCCGCGGGTCGAGATCCGGCTGCTCACGCTGCTCTGGCACCTGGCCGGACGCTGGGGACGCGTGACTCCGGACGGGATCGTCGTGCCGCTCGCGCTCTCCCACGCGTTCCTCGGGCGTCTCGTCGGCGCCCGGCGCCCGACGGTGACGCTCGCCGCGCGGGAGCTCTCCGAGCGCGGCCACGCACTGCGCCGCGACGACGGGACCTGGCAGCTCGGGGTCGAGGCTCCGCAGGTGCTCCAGGACGGCGACGGCCTGGCCCGGCGCGCGCGGGTGTTGCACGTCGACGGGAACGGCGACGGCGGTGATCCGATCGACCGGCTGGCGGGCGACCTCGCGCGTCATGTGCACAGCGCCCATGCCGAGACCGCCGCTCACGCGGCGTCGTTCACCGGGCAACCGGGCCGAGCTCGAGTCACTGCGCGATCGCAGCGTCGCGGCGCGCGAGCAGAGCGCGCTCGTCCGCGACGAGGTGGCGCGCGGCCGCCGGGCGCGCGACGAACGGTCAGCCCGGGTCCGAGCCGCCCGGCGCGCTGAGGCGCGTCCTCGGCCGGCGTCTCGCCGACGAGGAGGATGACGCCCGGAGACGGCGCGCTCGGCGTCGCGCAGCGGCCGCGCCGTGACGCCGACGCTGATGGACCGCCCGCGCCGGTTGGTCGCGTCGAGCTCGAGTGACAGCTCGTCGCGGGCCCCCGGCGAGGATCTCGCGGATCGGCGGGCCGAGCCGGTCGACGGGAAGCCCGATGTCGAGGCCGAGCAGGTGGCGCTCGAGCGCCTCCTGCTCCCGCAGGCCCCACAGATCCTCCGAACGCTCGTTCCACATCCGCACCACGCCGCTCGCGGTCGACGGCGACGAGTCCGAGCTCGAGCGACGAGCAGGACGGTCTCGAGGAACGCGTTGGCGCCGTAGAGGTCGTCCGTCGCGGCGCCGGAGCTCGTCGTTCATCGTCTCGAGCTCCTCGTTGGTCGACTGGAGCTCCTCGTTCATCGTCTCGAGCTCCTCGTTGGTCGACTGGAGCTCCTCGTTGGTGGTCTCGAGCTCCTCGTTGGTGGACTGGAGCTCCTCGTTGGTGGTCTCGAGCTCCTCGACCGTCGACTGCAGCTCCTCGTAGGCGGTCTCGAGCTCGCGCCGGGACCGTTCGAGATCGTCCTTGAGCTTGCGCTCGGCGCGTGACGTCGCGGAAGCGACACCGCGACCCCGAGCTCGCCCGAGAGCGGCAGGACGCGGATGTCGAGCCGGCGCTCGTCGTCGGCGGCGCGCGACCAGGTCACGCCGGCGAAGGCGACCGGCGCGCGCTCGGTGGTGGCCTTCTCGATCGCCGAGCGCAGCTCGACGGGCCGGTAGGACAGCTCGAGGTCGGAGAACCGGCGGCCGAGATCCTGCCGGCGCAACCCGAAGAGCTCGAAGGCCGCTTCGTTGGCGAGCGTGAGACGCCCGTCGGGCGCCACGACGACCTCCGGCACCGAGCTCGAGCAGCCAGGCGGAGTCCTGCGCCGCCTTGGCGTGCGGCGCCCTTCTCGGCCATCCGCGCCCGTTGCCGCGCGGGGTTCGAGAACGCGAGGCGCCGGCCTTCCGCGGCCGGGACCTTGCGGAAGGTCCGGCACTTCACGTCGTCGGGGGTGAACAGCGCGCTGCGCGTGACGAGCAGCTCGCTCTTGCCGAGGAACAGCACCCCGCTCTCGTTGAGCGCGAAGTGCAGGCGGCCGAGGATCCGTCGCCTGCGTCTCGGCGTTGAAGTACATGAGCACGTTGCGGCAGGCGAGCAGGTCGATGCGCGAGATCGGCGCGTCCTGGACGAGGTCGTTGCGACCGAAGATCACGTTGCGGCGCAGCTCCGGGGCGAGCGTGGAGCGCCCGTCGGTGCGCAGCAGGTACCGCTCGGCGAGGTCCTGCGGGACGTTCTCGACGGCCTTGGGGTCGTAGACGCCGTGGCGCGCGTCGGCCAGCGCGTCGACGTCGACGTCGGTCGCGTAGATCTTCACCCGCTCGCGGTAGGACTCCTCGCCCAGCGCGTCGGCGAGGAGCATCGCCAGGGAGTAGGCCTCCTCGCCGCTCGCCGTGCCCGCCGACCACACGCGGATCGGCTCGACGTCGCCCTTGCGGGAGAGCAGCTCCGGGAGCGCCGACCGGCGCAGGTGCTCCCAGGCCGGCGGGTCGCGGAAGAGCGCGGTGACGTTGATGCAGATCGTGTTGAAGAGCTGGGCGAACTCCTCGGGGTGGAGCTCGAGGTAGTCGGTGTACTCGACGACGCCGGCGACGCCGACCTCCTCCATGCGCTTCTCGATGCGGCGGCGCAGGCTCGCGCGCTTGTAGCCCGTGAAGTCGAACCCGCGCGAGACGCGGATGTGCTCGAGCAGGCCCTCGAAGGCCGGATCGCTCACGCCGCCCCCATCCGCCGCGCGATCAGCTCACGGACGACGCGGGCCTGGTCCTCGGCCTCGGCCGCGCGGCGCTCGAAGTCCGGGTCGTCGAGCTGGCGCAGGAGCGCGCCGCGCTCGTCGAGTCGTCGCACCGCGCTCCAGAGCGCGGCCTCGAGCATGCGCTCCTGCTCGTCGGCGAAGGACGCCGGCGAGTAGGCGTGTCCGGTGTGGCAGGTCAGCTGCGAGACACCGGCGGGCCGGTCGAGGTAGATCGCCCCGCCGCACTCGGGGCAGGTCAGCCCGGTCGAGCCGGGGTCTCCCGCGGCGTGACGGCCGCGAGTCTCGCGGTATGGGCGCGGCGGTCACCGTCTCGCCCTTCGCCCATTCGCCGATCGCCGCCGCCAGCTCGGGGACCGTGGCGGAGAGGTCGGCTCCGACCCGCTCGAGGACGTTGCGCGGCATGCTCGGGTAGAGCGCGTCGTCGGGATCCTGCACCGCGACGCGGCCTCCGGCGGCGCGCACGGCCGCGGCTCCGGCGGTCCCGTCGTCGCGGGAGCCGGACAGGACGACGGCGATGGCGTTGGGTCCGTAGGCATCGGCGGCCGAGCGGAAGAGCGGGTCGACCGCGGGTCGGTGGCCATTCTCGCGCGGACCCCGGTCGAGCCGCAAGCTGCCCTCGTCGACGAGGAGGTGGGCGTCGGGCGGCCCGACGTACAGACGCCCCTCGTCGAGCGGCTCGTCGTCGGTCGCGCTCGCGGCGGGAAGCGGTCCGGCGCGATCGAGGATGCCGTCGAGCACCGAGGTCCCGCCGGGGGAGATGTGCAGCACGACGGCCACGGCGGCGGCAAGGTCGCCTGGCAGCGCGCCGACGAACTGCACGAGGGCCTCGACGCCTCCGGCGGAGGCCCCGACGACCACGAGGGTGCGCGGTCGACTCACGAGTTCACCCTATCCCGGGCGGAGGGAAGCGTCAGACGCGTCCGGCGCGGCCGGCTCTGGTGTTCGACGACGATCCGCAGGCGGTCCAGGCCAGAAGCCAGCACCCGTGAGATCTGCATCTGGGAGACGCCGAGGCGCTCGCGCGATGTCCGACTGCTTGAGATCGTGCTCGAAGCGGAGCTCGAGCACCTCGCGCTGGAGGCCGGAGAGCGTGGGCAGGGCACTGCGGATCGCCGCGATGTCCTCGAACTGCTCGTAGCTCGGGTCGGTGCCGCCGAGCTGGTCGCCGAGGACGGCCTCGTCCTCGTCGCGCGGGGGTGCGTCGAGCGACAGCGAGCTCATGGCGTCCATCGCGCGGATCGCCTCGAGCACGTCCTCGAGCGGCTCGTGGATCGACTCGGCGATCTCCTTGACGGCGAGGGGGCGCGGCAGGGCTCCGGCTCCAGCGCGCGCCGGGCGTCGCGGACGCGCGCCGAGCGCTCCTGCACGGAGCGCGGGACGTGGGCGACCCACGCGGAGTCGCGGAAGGAGCGCCTGAGCTCGCCGAGGATCGTCGGGACGGCGAACGAGGAGAACGCGTAGCCGCGGTCCGGCTCGAAGCGGCGCAGCGCCTTGAGCAGGCCGACGTTGGCGATCTGCTCGAGGTCGTCGACCGGCTCGCTGCCGCGCACGTAGCGCAGCGCCAGGCGGCGGGCGAGGGGCTGGAAGTAGCTCGAACAGCTCGTCGAGCGCCGCGCGATCGTCGCGATCGGCGGCGTAGCGGTCGAACAGCGAGCGGACTCGCGCGGGTGATCTCTGGGAACGTCTGGGACACATGGACCTCCGAAAGCGGCGGTTCGCGCGGTCCGGTCCGTTCGCGACGCCGAGCGCCGCGAACGTCCGGACGCTGACCGCAGAGTAGGCGGGGTACGTCCGGGCGTAATCCACGGCGGCGCACCGCGTCGGTTGCAATGCAACGCGCCATGTCGCAAAGGCAACGCGGACGGGTGGTTACGGCCGAGTCGACGGGGCAACCGGAGGGCTTTCCGAACCTCCGAGGAGACCCGATGAGAGCGCTCACCTGGCAAGGCGTCGAGGACGTCCGCGTCGACGACGTCCCCGATCCCGCCATCCAGGATCCGACGGACATCGTCGTCCGCGTCACGTCCACCGGCCTGTGCGGGTCCGACCTGCATCTCTACCGCGTGCTCGGGCCCGTTCCTCGACGCCGGGGACGTGCTCGGCCACGAGCCGATGGGGATCGTCGAGGCCGTCGGCCCCGAGGTCGTCGACACCAAGGTCGGCGACCGCGTCGTCGTCCCCTTCAACGTGTCCTGCGGGGACTGCTGGATGTGCGGCCACGGGCTGCACTCCCAGTGCGAGACGACGCAGGTCCACGAGTACGGCACCGGCGCCTCGCTGTTCGGCTTCACCAAGCTCTACGGCCAGGTCCCCGGCGGCCAGGCCGAGCTGCTGCGCGTGCCGTTCGGCGACACGCTGCCGATCAAGGTCCCGCACGGGCCGCCCGACGACCGCTTCCTGTTCCTCTCCGACGTCCTGCCCACCGCCTGGCAGGCCGTGCGGTACGCCGGGATCCCCGAGGGCGGCACGGTCGTCGTGCTCGGCCTCGGGCCGATCGGCGACATGGCCTCGCGCATCGCCGACCATCAGGGACGCCGCGTGATCGGGGTCGACCTCGTGCCCGACCGCCTCGCGCGCGTGCGCGGCCGCGGGATCGAGACGATCGACCTGCGCGACCACGACGACCTGGCCGGCGCGATCCGCGAGGTGACCGACGGCCGCGGCCCCGACGCCGTGATCGACGCCGTCGGCATGGAGGCGCACGGATCCAACGCCATCGGGATGGTCCAGAAGCTCACCGGCCTGCTGCCCGACGCGATCGCGCAGCCGGCGCTCGAGAAGGCCGGCGTCGACCAGCTCAGCGCGATCTACTCGGCGATCGAGATCGTCCGCCGCGGCGGGACGATCTCATTGGCCGGCGTCTACGGCGGCGCGGCCGACCCGATGCCGCTGCTGCAGATGTTCGACAAGCAGATCCAGTTCCGCATGGGCCAGGCCAACGTCAAGAACTGGGTCGACGACATCCTCCCGCTGCTCTCCGACGCGGACCCGCTCGGCGTCGACACCTTCGCGACCCACCACGTGCCGCTGGAGGAGGCGCCGCGCGCCTACGAGATGTTCCAGAAGAAGCAGGACGGGGCGGTCAAGGTCGTCTTCAACCCCCGCTAGCTGGCCGGCACGGGCGGCGACGCCGGGGCGGGCTTCGCCTCGGCGTCGATCTGCTCGAAGTACTCCTCGCCCTCGATGCTCATGTGCGGCAGGTGGCGCTCGAGCCAGGCGGGCATCCACCACGCCTTGCGGTCGAGCAGCGACATCACCGCGGGCACGAGCAGGCAGCGCACGATGGTCGCGTCGACCGCCACCGCCGCCGCCATCCCGAGCCCGAACTGCTTGATGTTCGGGTCGCCGTTGAGCAGGAAGGCGCAGAAGACGCTGACCATGATCAGCGCCGCGGAGGTGATCACCCGCGCCGTGCCGGCGAGGCCGTCGATCACCGCCTGGTGGGGATCGCCGTGGGCCTTGAAGCGCTCGCGCACGTGGCTCATCAGGAACACCTCGTAGTCCATCGAGAGCCCGAACAGGATCGCGAACATCATCAGCGGCACGAACGAGACGATCGGCACCTCGCCGTCGAGGCCGACGAGCGTCGCCGACCAGTGGTGGCCGAAGGCGAACGTCACGATCCCGAACGCCGCCGCGATCGAGAGCAGGTTCATGATGACCGCCTTCAGCGGGACGAGCAGCGAGCGGAAGGCCAGCGCGAGCAGGAGGAACGACAGCGCGAGCACGATCCCGATCACGAGCGGCAGCTTCTTGGTGATCTGCGACGCGAGGTCGATGTAGCCCGCGGTGGTGCCGCCGATGTGGGCGGTCATGCCCTGGCCCTTGGTCGCCTTGGGGATCGTCGAGTCGCGCAGCGTGTCGACGAGGTCCTCGGTCTTGCGATCCGAGGGCGCGGTGTCGGAGATCAGCGTGTAGACCGCCGCCGTCCCGTCTCTTGTTGACCAGCGGCTCGGTGACCGAGCTTCGTGCCCTTGGTCTTCTCCATGTCGGTCTTGAGCGTCTGCAGCCGCGGGTCCGACGCCGTGGAGGAGAGGAACTGCTCCTGCTGCTGGGTCTGCTGCTGCTGGGAGGCGTTCTTCTGCTGGTCGGACTGGGTCTGCTTGTTGACGTCGGCCTGGGCCTGCTGCTGGGCCTGCGTCGGGCGGAACGCCCTGGGCCTCGAGCTGCTGGGTCTCCTTGGTCACGTCCTGCTGCTGTTGCTGCTTCTGCTTGTTCTCCTGCGTCGGTCTGCTGCTGCTTGACCGAGTCGAGCTGCTTCTGGTCGTTGGTCGCCTTCTTCGTCAGGTCGACCGCGACGAGCATCGGCCCGGTCGAGCCCGGGCCGAAGCCGTCGTGCATCACGTCGTAGGCCTGGCGGGCCTGCGTGTTCGCCGGGCAGCGCGCCGACGTCGGTCTGGCCGAGATGGAGCTTGCGGATCGGCACGGCGAGCACGACGAGGATCACCACGCCGACGGCCAGCGACGGGCCACGGATGGTCGGCGATCATGCGCGCCCAGCGCGCCCAGCCGTGGGGCCGGTCGTCGGGCACGTGGTGCAGCCCGGGCAGCGGCAGCGCGTTGACGCGCAGGCCGAGCAGGCCGAGCAGCGCGGGCATCAGCGTGATCGCGGCGAGCACCGCGATCAGCACGACGAGCGCCGACGTGTAGCCGAGCGTGGTCACGAGCGGGATCCCGGCGAGCGCGAGCGAGAGCAGCGCGATGATCACCGTCGTCGCCCGCGAACACGACGGCGCCGCCCGAGGTGGCGATGCTGCGCGCGATCGACTCCTGGCACTCCATGCCCGTCGTCGATCTGCTCCTTGTGTCTGGTGACCACGAACAGGCCGTAGTCGATCCCGACGCCGAGGCCGATCATCGTGGCCAGCGCGGGCGCCGTCGTCGGGACCTGCACGCCGTGGCCGAGCAGGGTGATCACGCTCAGGCCGGCGACGAGGCCGAAGATCGCCGTGCCGATCGGCAGGCCCATCGCCACGGCCGAGCCGAAGGTGAACGAGCAGGATGATGATCGCCGCGACGATGCCCGACGACCTCGGAGGTGTGCGAGCTCGGCTTGGAGACCTTCTGACCCAGGTAGCCCCCGGCGGCGACCTGCAGCGCCGGTCGCCTTGACCGGGTCGGTCGACGTCGATGATCGCGTGCGGCGTCGTCGATCGACAGCTCGCTCGGGGAGTCCTTGAGCGTGAGCGAGATGTAGGCGAGCTTGGTCGTCCTTGGTGAGCTGGGCGCGCGCCGTCGCTCGAGAACGGGCTGACGGCCTTGGTGACGGCCTTGTCCTTGCGCGTAGGCGTGTCGGCGACCTGCTTGATCGCGCGTCTCGTACTTGGACTCGGTGAGCTTGTGCCCGCTTGGGCGCCTTGAAGGTCAGCGGGTCGGTGCCGTTGGCCTGGTCGGGGAACTTCGAGGAGAGCAGGTCGCTGGCCTGCTGGGAGTCGGTGCCGGGCAGCTTGAGGTTGTCGGTGGTCTGCTCGCCCGCGCTCTTGGCCATGGCGGCCAGCGCGACGACGACCACCAGCCACAGCGCGATGACGATCAGGCGATGGCGGGCGCACAGGCGCCCGAGGGCGTAGAGGGGACCAGTCATCCGCGCTTCCTTCCGCCGCCGCGCTCGCGCTTCGGCTGTTGCTTCGGGGTGGTCTCGGTGCCGCTCGACGGCTCCGAGGTGCTGCTCTTGGGCTTGACGTCCTTGGCGGACGCCACGGCGGCCGCGGCGTCGACGATGCCGAGGCCGAGCTTCTGGACGTGGTTCGGGTTCTTCGCCGTGGCCTGGATCGCGTCGATCACCTGCTGCGGCGTGCGGCCCTGGGCGACGAGCAGCGCGGCCACGGCCGAGACGTACGGGCGCGGCCATCGACGTCCCGTCGAGGTAGCCGTAGCCCTTGCCGTGCTGCGTCGGACTGCTCGGTCGAGTACTCGGGCAGCGTCGAGTCGATCTGCACGCCGGGCGCGGTGACGGCGTCGGTGGCGCCGAAGTTGGAGAACTTCGCGGGCTGGCCGTTGGAGTCGACGGCGCCGACGATCAGGACCGGCGTGGTCGTGCGGTAGGGCTTGCTCGCCGTGCCGTCGTTGCCGGCCGCGGCGACGACGACGGCGCCCGCGCTGCACGGCGTGCTCGATGTCCGCGTTGAGCTCGCCGCCGCGCAGCAGCTCGCCGGCCAGGCCCGACTCGCCGAGGGACAGGTTGATGACCTTGGCGCCGTGGTCGGCGGCCCACTGGATGCCCTTGCCGATGTTCGCCTGCGAGCCCGAGCCCTTCGAGTCGAGCACGCGGACGGGCATGATCTTCGCGTCGGGCGCGCCGCCGGAGACGCCGACGCCGTTCTCGGTCGCCGCCGCGGCGATCCCCGCCACGTGGGTGCCGTGGCCGTTCTCGTCCTTGGGCGTCGAGTCGTTGCCGACGAAGTCGTGGCCGGCCACGAGCCGGGACTTGAGGTCGGGGTGGGAGAGGTCGACGCCGGAGTCGACGATCGCGATCGTCACGCCCTGGGCGGCGCTCTTCTTCCACGCCGCGGGGAGGTCGATCTCGTCGAGGCCGTACTGGCGGCCGCGCAACGGGTCGGGCTTCGCGCCCTTCGGCGGCGAGTAGGGAGCGGCCGCGGGCTTGGTGCTCGAGGCGGCCTTCTTCGTCGTCGAGGAGCCCGACGAGGCCTGGGTGCTCGACGTCGAGCTCGAGCCCGAGTCGGCGGACGACGCGCTCGAGCTGCCGCAGGCCGGCAGGGCGGCGGCGAGGGCGAGGGCCGACAGGGCGGCGAGGGCGGGGCGTGGGTTCATGCGGCCTCTCTGGCAGGCGGGACGAGGGCGTTGAGCAGCCGGCGCAGGCGCTCGAGGTCGGGCTCGCGGCCGATCGTGATCGGCGTCCAGACGATCGCGATGGACAGCTCGACGAGGACGTCGGCGGTCTCGGAGCGCGGACACGCCGGTCTCCGTGTGCGCGGCCAGCTCCTCGGTGACGCGCGCGACCATGTCGCGCCGCACGCGGCCGTCGGGGTCCATCAGCACGCGGATGGCCATGGCCGGCTCGGTGCGGGCGAAGTGCACGGCGGGCGCGAAGCTCGTGGTCAGCGCGGCGAAGCGGTCGACCGCGTCGCGCAGGCCGGGCAGCCCCTCGCCCTCGGCGCGGGCCCGGGCCGTCTGCCAGGCGCCTTCGTTGAGCTCGCCGAGGACCTCGCCGAGCAGCTGCTCGCGGTCGCCGACCCAGCGGTAGAGCGTGGTGCGCCCGACGCCGAGCTCCTGGGCGATCCGCCGCAGGTCCACGCGCTCCTTTCGCAGGAACAGCTCGCGGCCCAGCGCGAGCGCGTCCTCGCGGGTCGGTCGCGGCGTGGCGGTCGGAGTGGCGCCAGGGGGCACGAGACCGACCCTAACCAGACGATGGAACACAAGTCAAATATGTTCCATCGCGCTGGCCTTCGGTCGAGGTCAGGCAGCGGCGGGCGCCATCGCGGCGGCCGGCCGCGGGCGGCGCACGAGCGCGGCGGCGACGGCGAGCACGGCCACGGCCGCGGCGCTCATCGTCGCCACGAGGCCGAGCGCGCCGAGCAGCGGGCCGGCGAGCACGGCGCCGAGGGCGATCCCGCCGACCGCCGCGGGCAGGACGAGGCCGAAGACCCGCCCGAGCACGTCGTCGTCGAGCGTGCGCTGCAGGCCGGTGTCGCAGAGGATCTCGGCGACGACGCCGCCGGCGCCGCTGACGGCGGCCAGGGCGACGGCGGCGGGCAGCGACGTCGTGACGGCGAGCAGCGGGAGCGGGAGGGCGACGAGCGCGAGCCCGGCGCCGAGCGCGAGGCGCCAGTGCGCGTGCACCTGCTCGCGGGAGGCGAGCGCCGCGCCGGCCAGTCCGCCGGCCCCGGCGGCGCCGAGCAGCCAGCCGTAGCCCGCGGCGCCGGCGCCCACGCGGCGGCCGACGAGGACGAGGGTGACGGTGAGCAGGCCGTAGACCGCGCTGGCCGCGACGTCGGCGGCGAGCAGCCGGCAGGCGACGGGGGAGCGGCGCAGGGCGCGGGCGCCGTCGCGCAGCGGGGCGAGCAGGCCGGGGGCGACGTCGGCGCCGGGGGCGGGGCGGAAGACGGCGCCGCCGGGGATCGCCGCGGTCGCGGCGGCGGAGAGGAGGAAGGTGACGCCGTTGAGCGCGATCGCCACGGCGGGCGTGCTCGCGGCCAGCAGCAGCGCGCCGACGGCGGGCCCGGCGACGATCGCCCCGCTGGCGATGGCCGAGCGCAGCGCGTTGGCGCGGGCCAGGCCGTCGGCACAGACCAGGCGCGACGTCGTGGCGGCGACGGCGGGGATGTGCGGGCTCGCGGCGGCCGTCGCCAGCGCGGCGAGCACCGGGGCGAGCACGATCGGCCCACCGCTCGCGGCCACGGCGGCCAGCGCGAACATCAGCACGGCGCGGACGCCGTCGGCGCCGAGCATCAGGCGCTTGCGGTCGCCGCGGTCGACCCACACGCCGGCCAGCGGGCCGAGCACGACGATCGGGATCACGCGGGCGGCGGTGGTCAGGCCGACCCAGGTGGCGGAGTGCGTGCGCTCGTAGACGAGGGCGAGCAGGGCGACGTTGTAGAGCCAGTCGCCGGCGGCCGAGAAGGCCAGGCCGGTGAGCAGGAGGCGGAAGTGGCGCCGGGGGCGTGAAGCGGTCATGGGGACGACTCTGGATCTGAGTCCCCACCCCGCGCATCGGGCGGGATCCCGATCTTTGGCCCTGAGGGGACTTAGATGGTCCAGGTGCGGTCTCTCATCCGCGCCCGTGGCAGGATCCCGCCGGTGAGCACGAGCCTGGTCAGCCCGCTCTTCGTCGGCCGCGTCGCCGAGCTGACCGTGCTCGCCGAGGCGGCCGCCGACGCCGCCGCGGGGCAGACGGCCGTCGTCCTGGTCAGCGGCGAGGCCGGCGTGGGCAAGACGCGGCTGCTCGAGGAGGCGGGGCGGCGCGCGGCCGAGGACGGCGCGCGGGTGCTCGTCGGCGGCAGCGTCGAGCTCGGCGAGGGCGTGCCGTTCGCGCCGCTCGTCGAGGCGCTGCGCACGCTGGCGCTCGAGGAGGACGACGCGACGCTCGAGCGCCTGCTCGGCCCGGCCCGCTCCGAGCTCGGGCGGCTCGTCCCCGAGCTCGACCGCGGCGCGCCGCTCGACGACCGGCCGGTCCAGCCCGCGCAGCTGCTCGAGCTGATCCTCGGCGCGATCGTCCGCCTCGGCGCCGACCGGCCGCTCGTGCTCGTCTTCGAGGACCTCCACTGGGCCGATCGCTCGACGCTCGACCTCGTCGCGCTGCTCGTGCGCGGCCTGCGCGACGCGCGCGTGGATCTCGTGCTGACCTATCGCTCGGACGAGCTGCACCGCTCGCATCCGCTGCGGCGCGTGATCGCCGGCTGGGACCGGATCCGGTCGGTGCGCCGGATCGAGCTGCGCCGCTTCGGCCGCGACGAGGTCGCCGCGCAGCTGGGAGCGATCCTCGGTCAGCGGCCCGAGGCGCACGTCGTCGACCTCGTGTTCGATCGGTCCGAGGGCAACGCGTTCCTGGTCGAGGAGGTCGTCGGGGCGGTGCGCCACGGCGCCGACCCCGACTACCTGCCGCCGTCGCTGCGCGACGTCCTGCTCTCGCGGGCCGACCGCCTGTCGCCCGACGCGCGCGACGTCCTGCGGCTCGCCTCGGCCGCCGGCGTCGTGGGCGCCCGACCGCCTGCTCGCCGCGGTCTCACCCCTCGACGAGCCGGCGCTCTACGCCGCGCTGCGCGAGGCCGTCGAGCACCAGCTGCTGATCGTCGATCCGCAGGGCCGCGGCTACGCCTTCCGCCACGCGCTCGCCCGCGCCGCGTTCTACGACGACCTGCTGCCCGGGGAGCGAGCCGGGCTCCACACCGCCTTCGGCGAGGCGCTGGCCGCCGACCGCGGCCTGGCCGGCCCGCAGCTCGCCGCCGCGCCGATGCTCGCCCACCACTGGTACGCCGCGCTCGACCTCCCGCGGGCGCTCGACGCCTCGCTCGAGGCCGCGGAGCAGGTCATGGCCGGCTACGCGCCGGCCGAGGCCCAGCGCCATCTCGAGCGCGCGCTCGAGCTCTGGCCGCAGGTCGCCGACGCGGCGCAGCGCACGGGGATCGACACCGTCGAGCTGCACCGGCGGGCCGGCGAGGCCGCCTACCTGTCGGGGGCGGTGGACCGTGCCGTCGCGCTCTTCGACCGCGCCGAGCGCGGGCTCGGCGGCGGCGCCGAGCCCGAGCGGCGCGCCGAGGTGCTCGAGCATCGCGCGCGAGCGCTGCGCGACCTCGGCCGCAACGAGGACAGCCTGGCCGACCTCGAGGCCGCGGTCGCCGCGCTGCCGGCGCAGCCGCCGAGCCGACTGCGGGCGACCGTGCTCGCGACCCTGGCCAATGGGCGCCTGCGCGTCGGCGAGATGGACGCGGCGATCGCGATGGCCCAGGAGGCGACGGAGGCCGCCCGCGCCGCCGGCGCCCAGCTCGAGGAGCTGCGCGCGCGGATCACCCTGGGCAGCGCGACGGCGCACTCCGGCGACGTCGAGCGCGGGGTTCCGCTGCTCGAGACGGCGTCGGCCGAGGCGCTCGCCCTGGGCGCCGACCAGGAGGCGATCCGCGCGACGGTCAACCTCGCCGACGTCCTGCTCTTCAGCGGGAGCCCCGCCGACGCCGCGCGGATCGCGGCGGCCGGCGTGGAGCTCGCCGTCCGCCTGGGCCAGATGCGCACCGTCGGCACGATGGCCGTCGCCAACGAGGCCGAGGCGCTGATGCTGCTCGGCCGCTGGGACGAGGCGCTCGAGCGACTGGACGAGGCGCCGGACGTCGGCGCCTCGGGGGTGTTCGCCGCGTCGCTCGTGGTCCTGCGCGCCGAGATCGAGGCCCTGCGCGGCTGGCGCGAGGCGGCCGCTCGCTCCATCCGCGAGGTCGCGCACCTGCTCGAGGAGCCCGATCCCCAGTTCGCCCACTCCGTCGCCGCCGTCCAGGCCCAGCTGGCGCTCCAGGTCGGCGACCTGGAGACGGCCCGTGCCGCCGTCGACGCCGCGCTCGACGTCGAGATCGGCGCCTGGGACCCGCGCTACGTCTGGCCGCTGGTCTGGATCGCGACCCGGATCGAGGCCGACGCGGCGATCGCCGCCCGCGACCGCCGCGAGGACCCTCCGGAGCCCGCGCTCGCGCGGCGGGTGCGCGCGGTCACCGACCACTTCGAGGTCCGGTCGTCAGGCGGGCAGGCCTACCTGGCGATCGCCACCGCCGAGCCGCTGCGCGGCGCCGGCGAAGACGCCGTCGCGCCCTGGACCGACGCGGTTCGGGTGGCGCGCGAGTGGGGCGCGGCCTACCCGCTGGCCTACGCGCTCTTCCGGCTGGCCGAGGCCGAGTGCGCCGCGGGGCCGCGCGACGAGGCGACGGTCGCCGCCCGCGAGGCGCTGACGCTGGCCGCCGCGATGGGCACCGAGCCGCTGGCCGACGAGATCCGCGGCCTGGCCCGGCGGGCGCGGCTGACGCTCGAGGACGAACCGGCCGATCCGGGCCCGCCGCCGAGCCCGCCGCCGAGCCGCGGGACACGGTCGGCTTCACCGCCCGCGAGCGCGAGGTCCTCGCGCTGGTCGCCGACGGGCGCTCGAACCGCCAGATCGCCGAGGAGCTCTTCATCTCGATCAAGACGGCGAGCGTCCACGTCTCGAACATCCTCGCCAAGCTCGGCGTGGCGTCGCGGGTCGAGGCGGCCGCCTACGCGCACCGGCAGGGACTCGCGGCCGAGCGCGACCCGTGAGCTCCCTCCGCGCCGCCGGCGTCGGCGTCGAGCTCGCCGGCCGCCCGGTCCTGCACGACGTCGACCTGGAGATCGCGGGCGGGGAGATCGTCGCGCTGATCGCGCCGTCGGGCGCGGGCAAGAGCACGCTGCTGCGCGCGCTCGTGCGCCTCGTGCCGCTGCGCGCCGGGACGGTCACGCTCGACGGCGGCGACGTCGCCGCGCTCGCGCCCGGGGACCTGCGCCGCCGGGTCGGCCTCGTCGCCCAGTCGCCGGTGATGCTCCCCGGGACGGTGGCCGAGAACGTCGCCTACGCGACCGCGGGCCTCGCGCCGGCCGCGCTCGACGCGACGCTCGCGGCGGCCGGGCTGTCGACCGACTTCGCCCCGCGCGTGGCCCGCGAGCTCTCCGGCGGCGAGCGCGCCCGCACCGCGCTGGCCCGGGCGCTGGCCCGCGACCCCGAGATGCTCCTGCTCGACGAGCCGACGGCGGCGCTCGACGCGCCGACCGCGGCGCACATCGGCTCCACGCTCGCGAGCCTGCGCGAGGCCGGGCTGGGGATCTGCCTGGCCACCCACGACGTCGAGTTCGCCGGCCAGTGGTCCGACCGGCAGGTGTCGCTGCCGTGAGCGAGCTCGCCGCCCAGATCGTCGCCTCGGCCCTCTTCGCCGGGCTCGCGGTCTTCCTCGCCGTGCGCCTGGAGCTCGGCCTCGGCCGCGAGATCGCGATCGCGTCGGTGCGCGGCGCGGTGCAGCTCGCGGTGGTCGGCGCGCTGATCGCGCTCGTGTTCAGCGTGCCGGCGCTGGCCTTCGCCTTCGTGGCGACGATGACCGTCACCGCGGCGCTGACCTCGGCCCACCGGCTGCGGCCGATCGACCGCGGGCTGGGCGCGGGCGCTGTTCGCGATCGCCGTCCCGGCCGTCGGCGCGACCGGCGTGCTGATCGCCATCGGCGCCTTCGCCGCGACGCCGCGGGCCGCCGTCCCCACGGCGGGGATCCTCATCGGCGGCGCGATGACCGCGACGATCATCGCCGGCCGGCGGCTGATCGAGTCGCTGCGCGAGCAGATGGACGAGATCGAGACGCGCCTGTGCCTGGGCGACGACGCGCGGACCGCGCTGGCCCCGTCGGTCCGCGGCGCCGTGCGCTCGGCGCTGATCCCGGTGATCGACCAGACGCGCAGCGTCGGCCTGGTCACGCTGCCGGGGACGTTCGTCGGCCTGATCCTCGGCGGCGCGAGCCCGGCCCGGGCGGCGGCGACGCAGCTCGTCGTGCTGCTCACGCTCGTCGCGGTCCAGCTGATGAGCGGGACGCTGATCGCCGAGCTGATCGTGCGCGGCGTGATCGCGCCCGGGGAGCGGGTCGAGCGCGTCTAGTCGGCAGTGCGCGTGGGTGTGCCCGTGGCGCACCGTGGTCCACGACTGCCACGTGATGCGCAGGATCACCACGGTGATCGCCAGGCCGATCAGCGGATCGGCGATCGGGAGGCCGAGCGCGACGACCGCGGCCGAGGCGACGACGGCCAGCGAGACCCAGGCGTCGGCGCGGGCGTGGTCGCCGTCGGCCAGCAGGGCGGGGCTGTCGAGGCGGTGGCCGGCGCGCGTGCGGATCCGCGCGGCGGCGAGGTTGCCCGCGAAGCCGATCACGCCGGCGAGCGCGAGGGCGGCCAGGTGGTCGGGGCGCGACGGATCGATCAGGCGGTGGATCGCCTCGATCCCCGCGACGCAGGCGCTGACGAAGATCGTCGCGACGACGAACAGCCCGGCGCCGCGCTCGGCCCGCTCGGAGCGCAGCGCGAAGGCGATGCCCAGCGGGATCGCCGTCGAGGCGTCGCCGAAGTTGTGGATCAGGTCGGCGAGCAGCGCGACCGAGCCCGAGAGGACGTAGACGACCGTCTGCGCCACGGCGGCGAGGCCGAGGACGGCCAGCGAGACGAGCACGGCGCGCACGCCGGCCCGCGAGCGCTTGATCGAGTCGTCGACGAGGCCGTGCGAGTGCCCGTGCTCGCCGTGGTGGTGGGCGTGGCCCGCGGCGCTCATGGCGCGGGGATGTCCACGAGCACCTTGCCGACGGCGCCGTTCGCGACCGCGTCGTGGGCCTCGGCGATCTGCTCGAGGCCGAAGCGGTGGAGCGGGAGGGTGGTCAGCGCGCCGGCCGCGACGGCGGCGCTCACGCCGTCGATCGCGGCGCGCAGCTCTTCCGGCGCGATCGTGTAGACGAGCACGAAGCGCAGCACGAGGTTCGGGGCCATCAGCGGCCGCACCGGGACGCGCGCCTCGTCGCCGCCGTCGTCGGCGTAGGAGGAGATGACGGCGTGCGGGGCGGCGACCGCGAGGTCGAGCGCGAGGTTCGCGGGCAGGGCGACCTCGACGACCCGCGACACGCCGTCCGGCGCCGCGGCCCTGATCTGCTCGGCGGCGTCGTCGGCGCGGTAGTCCACGACGGCGTCGGCGCCCGCGTCGCGCGACAGCGCGGCCTTCTCCTCGTTGCTCGCGGTCGCGACCACGCGCGCGCCCTCGTGCTTGGCCAGCTCGATCGCGGCGTGGCCGACGGCGCCCGCCCCGCCGGCCACGAGCACCGTCGTGCCGGCGATCGGGCCGTCCGCGCGCAAGGCGTGCCAGGCGGTCAACGCCGGGATGCCGAGCGACGCGCCGAGGTCGTCGGAGGCCGTGTCGGGCAGCGGCACCGCGTGGTCGGCGGGCACGACCGTGTACTGCGCCGCGGTGCCCCAGCGGCGCTGCCAGGCGGCGAAGAGGATCCACACGCGCTCGCCCACCCGCGCGGGGTCGACGCCCTCGCCGACCGCGTCGACGACGCCGGCGCCGTCCTGGTTGGGGATCTTGAGCTCGTCGAGGTCCGCGCTGCCGCGCACGGCCTTCCAGTCGGTCGGGTTGACCCCCGAGACCGTGATCCGCACGCGCACGTCGCCGGGGCCGGGCTCCGGCGTCGGGACCTCGGTGACCTCGAGGACGCCGGAGTCTCCGCCCGTGGTGTAGGTCGCGGCGAGCATCGTCGGCCCGACGGTACCCCGGCGGCCCGGGACGGCACCGCGCCTCGCCGATCACCCGCTTTCCGGAAGTTCACGGGTCCCACGCGCGCGCCGCCGGGTAGAGCCACGGCATGGCTGATCCCACGAACGTCTCACCGGAGCGGATCCGCGCGATCGAGCTCTTCGCCGACCTGTCCCCGGACGACCTCGACGAGGTGGCGTCGCTCGCCCAGGCGCGGGAGTACGAGGAAGGCAGCGAGATCCTGCACCACGAGGACTGGCCGGAGGACCTCGTCGCCCTCGAGGAGGGGGAGATCGAGGTCCGGCGCGACGACGAGGTCGTCGCGACGCTGCAGCCCGGCTGCGTGGTCGGCGAGCGCGGCGTCCTGCGCCGCGCGCTGCGCAACGCCGACGTCGTCGCCGCCACGCCGGTCAAGGCGATCTACTTCCACCGCAACAAGGTCTCGCAGTTGCGGCGCGACCTCCCCGAGATCGACGAGCGGCTCCGGGCCCTCGCCGACCAGCGCGAGGCCTGAACCGCTCGCCGACCCCGAGGTCGCTACGGCGCGATGTTCTGGTTGAGCCGGAACAGGTTCGTCGGGTCGTAGCGGCGCTTGAGCGCGACCAGCCGGTCGTACTTGGCGTCGCCGTAGGAGGCCCGCAGCCGGTCGTCGCCGGCGTCGCCCATGAAGTTGACGTACGCCCCGTCGCGGGTGACCGGCGCGAGCGCCTCGGCGGTGCCCGCGCGCCCAGGCCACGCTCTCGGCGAAGCCCTCGGCGTCGGGCGTCCGGGCGATCACGTTGAGCACGAGCGGCGCCGAGCGGTTGCCGAACGCCGTGTCGTCCTCGCCCACCCGTGCGATCGCCCCGCCCAGGTGCTGGATGTGGATCTCCGAGCTCGGCGAGGGCGAGGAGCCGTGCTGGGCGACCAGCGCGGCGATCGCGTCGTCGTCGATCCCGTCCATGAACGCGGAGCGGAAGTAGTTGTGCGCGCCGGGTCCCCAGAGCGCGTCGAGCAGGGTCTGGAGCGTCGTGTAGGGCATCACGTCGAGCAGGTCGGCGATCGGGTCGCCGAGGTCCTTGAGCGGCTGCACCAGCGCGCGGCCGGCCTCGGGGTCGCCCGCGTGGGCGGCGACGACGCCGACGATGCGCTTTCCGTGCACCTCCTCGGGCAGGAACGGCGCGGGCGGCGCCGTCGTCAGGTTGACGAGCGTCGTGACGTCGTCGGGCAGGTCGCGGATCCACTCGCGGTAGAAGCGCAGGATCTCCTCGGCGCGGTCGGCGGCGAAGAACACCGGGCCGGCGAGGACCATCGGGCCGACCGGGTGCAGCCGGAACTCGAGCGACGTGGCGATGCCGAAGTTGCCGCCGCCGCCGCGCAGGCCCCAGAGCAGCTCGGGGTTCTCGTCCTCGCTGCAGTGGACGAGCTGGCCGTCGGCGGTGACGACGTCGGCGCCGATCAGGTTGTCGCACGTCAGGCCGTACTTGCGCATCAGCCAGCCGATGCCGCCGCCGAGCGTGAAGCCGCCGATGCCGGTGGTCGAGATCAGGCCGCCGGTGACCGCGAGCCCGAAGGCCTGCGTCTCGTGGTCGAAGTCGGACCACAGGGCGCCGCCCTCGGCCACGGCCGTGCGGGCCGTCGGGTCGACGTGGACCGTGTTCATCGCGGAGAGGTCGATGACGATGCCGCCGTCGGTGGTCGAGAAGCCCGGCAGGGAGTGGCCGCCGCCGCGCACGGCGACGACGAGGTCCTCGCTGCGCGCGAAGTCGACGGCGCGCATCACGTCGGCCGCGCCGGCGGCGCGGACGATCAGGGCCGGGTACTGGTCGTGCGCGCCGTTCCAGATCGCGCGGGCCTCGTCGTACTCGGAGTCGCCCGGGCGGATGAGCTGGCCGCGCAGGCCCTGCTCGAGCTCGCCCAGCGTGGCGTCGCCGAGGGTGTGGGAGATGGTGGAGGTGGTCATGGCGTCAACCGTGCGCGGGAGGGACTTAGCGACCGCTTAGCGGCTGCTTGCTCGAGCTCGGAAGCCCAGGCGAGGCCCCACCGGTCGCCGAGCTCGCCCAGCCGGCGCCGCGCCGCGCCGAGCAGCTCGCCGGCCCGCTCGGCGTCGCTCCTCGGCGAGGGCGAGCTCGGCCAGCCGGAGGTCCATCCAGCCGGCGCAGCGGAACAGGCGCTGCTCGTGCGCGCTCGCCCGCGCTGTCCTCGAGCAGCCCGCGGGCCGTCTCCGGCTCGCCGAGCGTCGGCGAGGAGCTGGCCGAGGTTGAGCCGCATGCCCGTCATCCCGGGGACGTCGGAGGTGCGCTCGAAGCTCGCCTGCGCCTCGGCGAGCAACGCCCGGCCGCGCTCGAGGTCACCGCCGCGCGCGGCCAGCACCCCGAGGTTGCCGAGCGTGATGCCGATCCCCCGCCGGTCGCCGCGCTCGCGCCGCAGCGCCAGCGCCTCCTCCAGGCACTCGGCGCCGTAGTCGCGCTCGCCCGCGACGCCGGCGAGGATGCCGATGCGGTTGAGCGCGAAGGCGGCGCCCATGTCGTCGCCGAGCTCGCGGAAGTGGGCGAGGCTCTCGTCGAGGCGCTCGCGCGCGGGGAGCATCTGCCCGGCGGCGCGGGCGCCGTCGCCGAGCGCCGCGAGCACGTAGCCGATCGCCGTGCGCGCGTCGACGCGACGGAAGAACTGGACCGTCTCCTCGAAGAACATCCGCGGCGCGCCCGCCGGCCCCTCGGGCGCGACGAACAGCCCGACCGCCTGGATGCGGAAGAACGCCGTCGCCGCCAGGGACGGCGAGCTCGCGCAGCAGCGCCAGGCTGTCGAGGAGCAGCTCGCGCGCGCCGGACAGCTCGCCGCGGGCCAGGCCGAGCGTGCCGGCCGAGTAGAGGACCGTCGCCGCGACCTCCCGCGTCGCCGAGCTCCTGCGGCCAGCGCGCGGCTCTCGGCGTAGCGCGCCGGCGGCGCGATCCCACTCGCCGGCTCATGTAGGCGTAGACCCCGCCCTCGTCGAGCGCGTGGGCGACCGCGCGGCGGTCGTCCAGCGCGCGGAAGATCGCCAGCCGCTCGTCGGCGATCGCGTTGAGCCCGTCCGTTGCGCCCGAGGCGCACCTCGAGGCCCGCCGACGCCGCGCAGCGCCTGGGCGCGCACCGCGGTCGGCGCGGGCGCGGCGGCGAGCGCCGCCTCGATGCGGCGGCTGCCCTCCTGGAAGTGGCTGCCGGCCATCCACATCGGCCACATGCCGACGGCCAGCGCCAGCGCCTGCTCGGGCGCGCGGCGCAGCGCCCAGTCGAACGCCGCGCGCAGGTTGTCGTGCTCGGCCTCGAGGCGGTCCGGCGGCGGGTCGGTCGCCGTCCAGCTCGAGGTAGAGCGCGAGGTGGCGGGCCGGCAGCGCGGCCGCCTCGCCCGCCTCGGCCAGGCGCTCGCGCGCGTACTGGCGCACCGACTCGAGCAGCCGGTAGCGGTAGCCGCCGGCCTTCGTCCTCGGTGACGACGAGCGACTTGTCGGCCAGGCGGCCGAGCAGGTCGGCGATCTCGGGGCGCTCGAGCTCGTCGCCGGCGGCGACGGACTCCGCCGGCCTCGAGCGTGAACGAGCCCTCGAAGACCGCGAGGCGCCGCAGCAGCGTCCGCTCGGGCCCGGTCAGCAGGTCGTGGCTCCAGCTCAGCGTGGCGCGCAGCGTCTGCTGGCGGTCGAGCGCCGCGCGGCTGCCCGCGGTCAGGACGGCGAGCGAGTCGCCCGAGGCGCTCGGCGATCTGCCCGGGCGAGAGGGTCCCCACCCGCGCGGCGGCGAGCTCGAGCGCGAGCGGCATCCCGTCGAGCCGCAGGCAGATCTCGCCGACCGCCGCGGCGTTGTCCTCGTCCAGCGCGAAGCCGGGCCGGGCGTCGCTCGCGCGCTCGCAGAACAGGCGGACCGACTCGGAGTCGCGCAGGGCGGCGATCCCGCCGTCGGCCTCGCGGGTCGGGAGGGTCGAGCGACGGGACGCGCCAGGTCACCTCGCCGGGGACCCGCAGCGGCTCGCGGCTCGTGGCCAGCAGGCGCAGCGAGGGGCAGGCGGCGAGCAGGCGCTCGGCCAGCACGGCGCAGGCGCCGATGACGTGCTCGCAGTTGTCGAGGATCAGCAGCGCGTCCCACGGCTCGAGCTGGGCCGCGAGGCCGTCGAGCGCGGGTCGCTCGGAGGGAAGGGTGAGCGAGAGGACGGAGGCGACGGCGGCCGGGACGAGCGCCGCGTCGCGCAGGCCGGCGAGCTCGACCAGCCAGACGCCGTCGCCGCGCTCGCCGCGGCGGGCGGTCGCGGCCTCGAGCGCGAGCCGGGTCTTGCCCGCCCCGCCCGCGCCGGTGAGCGTGAGCAGGCGGTGGCGGTCGAGCAGCCGCGCGACCTCGGCGAGCTCGCGGTCGCGGCCGACGAAGCTCGTCAGCGCGATCGGGAGGTTGTGGCGCGCGGGCTCGCGCGGCGGCGGCGGTCGCGGCCGGGTGCGCACCAGTCGCCCGCGTCCGGGTCGCGCGGCTCGGGATCGTCGCCGCGCAGCAGCGTCCGGTAGAGGTGGGTGGTCTGCGGGTCGGGCTCGGCGGCGAGGTCGCGGCGCAGCGCGTCGCGGAGCTGGTGGTACTGGGCGAGCGCCTGCTGGCGGCGGCCGGCCGTCGCGAAGAGCCGCATCAGCTCGCGGTGGGCCTCCTCGTGGAGCGGGTCGACGACCACGGCCTGCTCGAGCGCCTCGATGCCGCCGGCCGGATCGCCGCCGTCGACGAGCCGGGCCGAGAGCCCGAGCAGGAGGCCGAGGTGCGTCTCGGCCAGCGCCTCGCGCCGGCTGCTCGCCCACGGCTCGAAGCGGTCCTCGGGCAGCAGCTCGCCCGTGTGCAGCTCGAGCGCGGCGTGGAAGTCCGCCGGCTCGCCGGTCTGCTGCGCCTGCGCGGCGGCCGCCGCGAAGGCGTCGACGTCGATCTCCACCCGGCCGTCGGGACACAGGGCGAGCACGTCCTCGCGCAGCGGCAGGACGGTGGCGGCGTCGCCGCCGGCGCCCTCGAAGGCGCGGCGGGCGACGTAGAGCGCCTGGTGGAAGTTGTTGCCCGCCGCCTCGGGGGCGCGATCGGGCCACAGCAGCTCGGTCATCCGCTCGCGGTGGATGCGCCGCTCGGGCGCCAGCGCGAGCAGCTTGACGATGCTCTTGGCCTTGCGCAGCCGCCACGCGCCCGCGGGGACGTCCTGTCCGCCGACCCGCACGGCGAAGGCGCCGAACAGCCGGATCTGCACCCCTGTGTCCATGGGAGCCGTGAGCCGACCCTAGGCGAGCGCGCCGCGGCGAGCAAGGCCTACGGTCGATGGCGACATGCGTGCCCGGACCGCCCTCGCCGTCGGACTCGTGCTCCTGGCCTCGGCGGCCGGCGGGCTCGTCGCCCTGTGGTCGTGGTCGCAGGAGAAGCGCCTGGGCTCGACCGGCACGGTCGTCCTGTCCGTCGAGCCCTTCCACAAGGGCGCGCTCGACGTCTACGTGCCGCTCGTGGACTGGGGCGTCCGCTTCGGCGGCCCGCGCATCCCGGCGCGCCTGCTCGTCGAGGTGCGCACGGTCGACCGCGGGATCGCGTCGCAGGTGGCGACCGGTGCCCGCCCGTCGATCGCGCGCGTGCGCGGCCAGGCGCACGATGCGATCGCCTCCTACCTGCGCATGCTCGCGCTCGTCACGGCGCTGGCCGCGCTCGCGCTCGGCGCGCTGATCGCGCTGACGCTGCGGCGTCCGCGGCTGATCGCCGCCGCCGCGGTCGTCGCCCTGGCCTGGATGGGCGTGATCGCCTGGCTGCTCGCGCCCCGCAGCGGGCTCGACGCCCCGCCGGAGTTCTACGCCCACGGCGCGGAGATCCCCGTCGCGCTCCAGGCCGTCGAGACCGTCGGCACGTCGGCCGAGCGGCTCAGCCAGACGACCGACGAGCAGCTCGTCGGCCTCGCGCGGATCGTCCAGGCGCCCGCGGACCGGCGCTCGCTGGCCGGCGAGCCGCATCTGATCGTGGCCAGCGACCTGCACAACAACGTCGTCGCGATCCCCACGCTGGCCCGCGCCGCACGCGGAGCTCCCGTGCTCTTCCCGGGCGACCTGACCGATCGCGGGTCGCCGCTCGAGGGCGCCGTGGTGCGGCGGATCGTGAAGACGGGGCAGCCGTTCGTGTTCACCGCGGGCAACCACGACTCCGACACGCTGGAGCGCGAGCTCGCCCGGGCGGGCGCGGTGGTGCTCGACCAGCGCGGCCGGCTACGGGCCGACGGGAGCCACGGCCCGCTCGTCACGCGGGTGGCGGGCCTGCGCGTCGCCGGGTACGCGAGCCCGAACATGCGCCGCGCGGCCGACGGCTACCGCGATCGCGGCGCCGACGTGACCCCGGCCGAGCAGGCCGCGTTCGCGGCGCTGGCTGACGCGCGTCGCCCCGCGCGTCGACGTCGTGCTCGTCCACGAGCCGGCGCTGGCCGCTCCCGCCATCGCCGCGCTGCGCGTCGCGCCAGCGGGTGGCGCCGCTGCTCTTCGCCGTCGGCCACACGCACACGCAGGCGGTCGACGTGCGCGACGAGATCGCGGAGGTCAACGGCGGGACGATCGGCGCCGGCGGCACCGGCAACCTGTCCGCGGACCAGTCGCTCGGGCTGGCCACGGTGACGTTCCGGCGCTCGCCGTTCGCGCTCGGCTCGGCCGGCCTGGTCGAGGTCAACCCGGGCACCGGCGCCTCGACCGCGCGCCGCGTGCGCCTCGACGGCGGGCCGGTCGCAGCTCGGCGACCCGAACGCGACGTCGCCCGAGGCGAAGTGACCGGGCGCTGACGCGAACTCAGGAACTTCTCAGCTGCGCTTAGGCCGGCCTTTGGGCTGATCCCACACAGTGCTCTCATGCACGCATGTTCGCCGGCGTCGCCCTGCCGCTTTCGATCGTGCTGCTCGTCCTCGCCGCGATCGCGCACGGCCTCCTGCGGGCGCAGGCCGGCGACGAGCGCACCCGCGCGACGGCGCGACGCTACGCCGAGCCGCTGGTCGTCCTCGGCGGCCTCGCCGCCGTGATCGACGTCCTCGCGCTCGCGCTCTCCGGTGACGCCGCCGCGCTCTCGTTCGTCGTGCCGCTCGCGCTCGCCGCCGGCGCGGGCGCCGTCGTGTGGGAGCACCTCGAGTCGGCCTCCGCGCCGACCGCGACGCCGGCCGCCGCCGAACCCGAGCCGGACGCCCGAGCCCGAGCCCGAGCCGGCACCCGCGCCCAACGGCTCGCTGTGGGCCGGCCCGGCCGAGGAGCCCGCCCCGCGCACCACGCTCTGGAGCGGGCAGTGAGCTTCGCCCGCCCCGCCCTGCTCGCCGGCCTCGCCCTGCTCCCGGTCCTGCTCGCGCTCTACGTGCGCTCCGAGCGCCGCCCCGCGAACTTCGCGCCCGCGCGCCTGATGCCGTCGATCGTCCCGAGCCGCGCGGGGTGGCGCCGCCACGCGGCGATCGTCGGCTACGGCGGCGCGCTCGCCGTGCTGCTCGTCGCCCTGGCCAAGCCGCAGGCGACCGTCGCCGTCGCGCGACCCGACTCGCGCGTCGTGGTCGTCACCGACCGCTCGGGCTCGATGCGCGCGACCGACGTCAAGCCCACCCGGCTGGCCGCGGCCAAGCGGGCGGCGGGCACGTTCCTCGACGCCCTCCCGGCCTCGGCGCGCGTCGGCGCCGTCGTCTTCAACACCAAGGCCGAGGTGCTCCAGTCGCCGACCCGCGACCACGCCGCCGTGCGCGAGGCGCTCAAGCCCGTGCGGGCCAAGGGCCACACCGCGATCGGCGACGCGCTCAAGGCCGCGCTCGGCACGCTCGAAGGGCAAGGGCCCGGCCGCGATCGTGCTGCTCTCCGACGGCGACTCGGTCGCGGGCAGCGATCCGCTCCAGGTCGCCCAGACCGCCAAGCAGCGCAAGATCCCCGTCTTCACCGTCGCGCTCGGCACCCCGTCGGGCACGATCAACGGCAAGCCCGCCGCCTCCGATCCGCAGACGCTCGCGAAGATCGCGCAGATCACCGGCGGCCGCACCTTCACCGCGCAGGACGCCGACCAGCTCGACGCGATCTACGGGCGCGTCGGCTCCGAGGTGTCGACGGTCCACCGCAAGCAGGAGGTCACGAACCTCTTCGCCGGCGCCGCGCTCGCGCTGATGGCCATGTCCGCCCTCGTCTCGCTCCGCCTCCGCGGGCGACTCGTCTGACCTTCGACAACCCCATGAACCCTGGAGACCACATGTCCGAGCACGAAGTCGATCCCGCCGCCGAGGTGCGCCGGGCCCTGGAGGCCTCGCTCTACGAGTGCAAGCGCGTCGTCGTCGGGCAGGACGCGATGCTCGAGCGGCTGCTCGTCGCGCTGCTCACCGGCGGCCACGTGCTGCTCGAGGGCGTGCCCGGGCTGGCCAAGACCCTGACCGTCCGCACGCTGGCCACCGTCCTCGGCGGCTCCTTCAACCGCATCCAGTTCACGCCCGACCTCGTGCCCGCCGACCTCGTCGGCACGCGGATGTGGCAGCCGGGCGACGGCTCGTTCTCGACCGAGCTCGGCCCGGTCTTCGCCAACCTGCTGCTCGCCGACGAGATCAACCGCGCGCCGGCCAAGGTGCAGTCCGCGCTGCTCGAGGTCATGCAGGAGCACCAGGTGACGATCGGCGGTTCGTCGCATCGCGTCCCCGAGCCGTTCCTCGTGCTCGCCACGCAGAACCCGATCGAGTCGGAGGGCACCTACGACCTCCCCGAGGCCCAGCTCGACCGCTTCCTGTTCAAGCTCGTGGTCGACTACCCGGCCGTCGAGGACGAGATCGCCGTCGTCGAGCGCGTCTCCGCCGATCCGCCGCAGCCGCATCGCGCGCTGCAGATCGACGAGCTGCTCGACCACCAGCGGGTGACGCGCGAGGTCTACGTCGACCGTTCGACGGTCGCCTACGCCGTCTCGCTCGTGGACGCCACGCGCAACCCGGCGCGCCACGGCCTCGGCGACCTGGAGCCGCTGATCCAGTTCGGCGCGAGCCCCCGCGCCTCGCTCGGCCTCGTGCAGGCCGCGCGGGCGCTGGCGCTGCTGCGCGGGCGCACCCACGCCGTCGACCGCGACGTGACCGACCTCGCGCCGGACGTCCTGCGCCACCGGCTCGTGCTCTCCTACGACGCGCTCGCCGACCAGGTGCGGCCCGACGACCTGATCGCCCGCGTGCTCGAGGCCGTCAAGCCCGCGGGGTCGACGCGGCTGGTGGAGGCGGCGGCGTGAAGCTCGTCCCGCCGCCCGGACGGCAGGGCCCGGGGCCGGTCGCCGAGGAGGCCTCGCGCGGCTCGACCTCGGGATCGCCTCCCGCGCCGGCGGGCAGCTGCCGGGCGAGCGGCTCGCGCCGGGCTCGGCGCGGGCAGCGAGCTCGCGCAGCTGCGGCCCTACGAGCCCGGCGACGATCCGCGCCTGCTCGATCCCGCGGCCAGCGCGCGCACCGGGATCCCGCACGTGCGCCAGCACGTCCCCGAGCGCGCGCTGACGACCTGGGTCGTGCTCGACGTGTCGCCGTCGATGGCGTTCGGCACCGGGCTGCGGCTGAAGTCCGACGTCGCCGAGGGCGTCGCGTCGACGCTGGCCCGCCTCGCGGTGCGCCGCGGCGGCCGGGTCGCGCTGACCGTCGCCGGCGCCGAGAGCGCGGCCACCGTGCCGCCGCGCAACGGCCGCCGGGCCTTCGCGACGCTGCGCCGCTTCGTCGGCGGCGGCGTCGCGCCGGACGGGACCGACGCCGAGCTCGAGCTCGGCGACGCGCTCAAGCGCGTCTTCGGCACCGCGCGCACGCGCGGCCTGATCGCCGTCGTCTCCGACTTCCGCGACGCCGGGTGGGAGCGCCCGCTGCGCGAGCTCTCCCAGCGCCACACCGTCGCCGCGATCGAGATCGCCGACCCCCGGGAGGCCGAGCTGCCCGACGTCGGCCAGATCGTCCTGCTCGACCCCGAGACGGGGGAGACGGTCGAGGCCGACACCGCCTCGCCGGCCACCCGCGCCGCCTACGCCGCGGCCGAGGCCGAGCGCCGCGCCACCGTGGCCGACGCGATCCGCCGCGCCCGCGCCCACCACGTCGTCCTGTCCACCGACGCCGACTGGTCGCGCGAGCTCGCGCGGGTCCTGCGATGACCTTCGCCTCCCCGCTCTACCTCCTCACGCTGCTGCTGATCCCCGCGCTCGCCGGGATCGGCCTGCTCGCCCGCAGCCGGCGCCGCCGCCTCGCCGTGCGCTTCCCGGGCGCGGCGGTGTTCGCCACCGCGGCCGCCGGCCGCTCGCGGATCCGGCGCGTGCTGCCGCCCGTCCTGCTCGCCGGCGCCGCCGCGGTCCTCGGCCTGGCCTTCGCCAAGCCGCAGGACACGATCGCCGTCCCGGTCGAGAAGGCCTCGGTCGTGCTCGTCACCGACGAGTCCGGGTCGATGGCCGCGACCGACGTCGACCCGACGCGCCTGACCGCGGCGCAGTCGGCGGCCGGCACGTTCCTCGGCCGCGTGCCCAAGCAGCTGCTCGTCGGCTTCGTCGCCTACTCGTCGCAGACCAACTCGGTGATCGAGCCGACGACCGACCACGACCGCATCCGCTCCGAGCTGCAGGGCCTCAAGGCCAACGGCGGCACGGCGACCGGCGACGCGCTGGACGCCGCGCTGGACCGCCTCGCCGCCCGCCGCGGCAAGGACGGCAAGCGCGCGCCGGCCGCGGTCGTCCTGCTCTCCGACGGCGCCACGACCACCGGGGCCAACCCGGTCGAGGCCGCGCAGCGCGCGAAGAAGCTCGGCATCCCCGTCTCCACCGTCGCGCTCGGCACCGACTCCGGCACCGTCACCGCGGGGCCGTTCGGCGAGCAGATCGCGGTCCCGCCCGACCCCGAGACGCTGCGCGAGATCTCCAAGACGACCGGCGGCACGTTCACCCGCGTCGACGACGCCGGCCAGCTCGACTCGGTCTACAAGAAGCTCGGCTCGAAGATCGGGACCAAGAAGGAGAAGCGCCAGCTCTCCGCCGGCTTCTCCACGGTCGGCCTGCTGCTGCTCCTCGGCGGGCTCGGCACCGGCCTGAAGTGGCGCGGGCGCCTGCCGTAGGGCAGAGATCCGTGGTCAGCAGCAGCCGTCGGCGCAGCCCTCGCCACGCCACGCCGCGCGGCCTTCCTTGACCGCGACGAAGGCGATGAAGAGGCCGATGAGCGGGTCGAGCCACCAGGCGCCGACCAGCGCGTTGGCGGCGAGGCCGACGAGCACGGCCGCGGCCTGGATCCCGCACAGGACGTTCTGCGTGCCCTCGCCCGCGGTCGCGCCCGAGCCGAGGCGGTCGGCGAGGCGGTGCTTGGCGCGCCCGAGCAGCGGCATCAGCACGACGCTGGTCGCGGTCAGGACGATCCCGATCACGGTGACCTCGGCGTGGCCGCCGTCGATCAGCGTGCGGACGCTCTCGATCGCCACGTACGGGGCGAGCACGAAGAAGCTGATCGCCACGATGCGCTGCGCGCGGCCCTCCGCGGTCGCCGAGAGCATCCGGTCGCCGGTGAAGCGCCAGACGACGACGACCGACGCGAGGCCCTCGATGAACGAGGCCAGGCCCCATCCGACGAGCGCGACCGATCCGGCGGCGACGCCCTGCCAGACGCCGACGCCGCCCTCGATCCCCATGTAGGCGAGGCTCAGCCACGAGAGCAGCCGCGCCATGCGCGCGGCGCGCAGCCAGCCCGGATCGGGCGCGGCCCTGGCCGGCTCGTGCCGGGTGAGCGGGAGCTCGAGGCCGGTGCTCATGCCCCTGACGTTAGACCGATCCCTGGCCGGCGCGGAGACGTCAGTCGTCGCTGCGGTTCCGTCGCTCCCGGATCTGCACCCGCAGGGTGTCCCAGCGCGAGCGCGCCTCGGTGGTGACCTCGTCCCACTGGCGACGGACCTCGTCCTCGGCGGGCCGCTGGCCGCGCCGGATGCGTTCGAGCTCGTCATGGACCTCGCGGCCGGCCGCGGCCGAGGCGACGAAGACGACCATGACGCAGAAGAGCGCGGAGATGATGGCGAAGACGACGCCGATCACGCCGTAGCGGGAGGTGAACGTGTTGAAGAGGTGGGGGACGTAGACCGACGCCCCGACCGAGTAGGCGGCCAGCAGCACCGCCCCGAGGAGGCCGAACGGGACGAGCGCCTGCCGTTCGATCCGTCCGCCGCTGAGCGCCCGGCCGGTCCAGATGAGGAAGCCGACCGAGATCGGAGCGGCGATGAGCGTCGCCGCGAGCTCGAGGCGGCTGCGTCCCAGCCCGCCGTGGAGAAGGCCGTTGAGCGCGATGTACACCGAGAGCCCGGCGATCCAGAGCAGCCCGTTGGCGGTGTTGCGAACGCTGAGCGCCTTGAGCTCCCAGGTCTGCTCGAAGAGCCGCTGCACGCCCCGGGAGAAGCTCAGCAACGTCAGGATGAGGAAGAGAACGCCGACGACGCCGACGCTCGTGCTCGTCCCCGACGGCGCGGCGAAGATGCTCCTGACCGCCTCGGCGCCGCCGCCGGTCAGGTCGTAGCGGCTGATCAGGCGATCGGCGGTGCTCTTGCCGCCGAGCTGCGAGGACAGCGCGCTCACGACGATCGCCAGCGGGATCATCGCCGTGAGCGCCCCCGAGGCCAAGGCGATCGCGCGGTCGAAGCCGGCGACCTTCTGGAAACGGTTGAGCACGCGGAGCAGGAACTCGGGTCGCAGCCAGAACGTGAGCGTCCGCACGAGCCGCTCGCGGTCGGTGAACCGCTTGCGCTGCTGGGGCTCGTCGGTCGTCATGCGCCGCGAATGATCGCGCCCTCACCGGCGATCCCGAATCGGTTCCTCAGCGAGATCTTCGACCAGCCGCGGTAGCCGCCCGCTCGAGCCAGTCGGCGAGCAGCGCGGCGAGCAGCTCGGGCCGCTCGTGCATGAGCGCGTGGCCCGCGTCGTCGATCACCGCGAGCGTGGCCCCCGGGTAGGTCTCGAGCAGCGCGCTCGCGCCCTCGTAGCCCGCCGAGGCGTCGCGCCGCCCAGCCGCGATCAGGGTCGGCCCCGGGAAGACGCTCGATCCCAGGTCGATCGTCCAGTTGCCGAAGATGCGGCCGAGAGCCTCCTCGTCGACGAGCTCGGTGCCCGGGACGACGGCCTCGCGGTAGCGGCGAGCCGTCGCGCGGGTGCGCACGACGAAGTACTCCTCGAACCCCGCCTGCTGGCCGGGCTCGAGCTCGTCGCCCGCGCCGTCCTCCTCCCGGACGACCGACGGTTCGGGCACGGCGCCCGTCCCTCCGCCCACCGGGCAGAGGAGCGCGAGGCCGAGCGCCCGCTCCGGTCGCCGCGCGACCACGCCGCGGGCCACGTAGGCGCCGTAGGAGTGGCCGAGCACGAGCGCGGGCTCGCCGACCACCTCGTCGAGGAAGGCCCCGAGCAGCGCCACGACGTCGTCGTTGCCGCCCAGCCCGTCGGCGGAGGTCTTCCCCATCCCCGGCAGGTCCGGGTAGATCCGCCGGAGGCCGTCGCCGGGGACGACGGCCTCGACCGCCGCCTCGATCTCGCGATGGTCGACGCCGGCGCCGTGCAGCGCGACGAGCGGTACCCCGCTGCCGTGCTCGGCGTAGTGGACCGTGACGTCCCCGATCCGGCACTCCATGACGACCGCCTACCCGCACGCGGTGACGGCCCTTCACCCAGTGTGGGTGACGCGCTGGGCCCGACGTCATCGGATCATCCGGGCGTGGGCTTTCTGCGTCGTCACGACGAGGTCCGTGGCGAGCGGTACGTCATGCGCCAGAAGCTCTTCGCGATCGGCGACGACTTCTGGATCGAGAACGCGCAGGGCGACCGCGCCTACAAGGTCGACGGGAAGGCCTTCCGCCTCCGGCAGACCTTCGTGCTCGAAGACGCCTCCGGGAGCGGAGGTCGTCAGGATCCAGGAGCGCAAGCTGAGCATCCGCGACAAGATCGCGATCGAGCGCGGAGGCGACACCGCCGCGACGGTCCACAAGGCGCTGGTCGGGATCCGCGATCGCTTCGCGATCGACGTCGGCCACGGCGCCGACATGAAGGCCCACGGCAACGTCGTCGATCACGAGTACGAGATCGAACGCGACGGCGAGACCGTCGCGACCATCTCCAAGAAGTGGTTCCGCGTCCGGGACTCCTACGGCGTCGATGTCGCCGCCGGCGAGGACGCGCCGCTCATCCTCGCGATCACGGTCGCCATCGACTCGCTGACGACCCGCGACTGAGACCACCCTCGGAGGTTCGCGGTCCGAGGGTCACCCCGCGGCCGGCGGGCTTGCGGGCGCGCACGATCGCCGAGGCGGCGCTGGCGTGCACGCGATGGGTCTCGTCGATCTCGACGCCGGTCAGGCCGGCGCCGGTCAGCGCTCGCGTGAACTCGTCGCGGGTCAGGGCGCCGGCGATGCAGCCGGTCCACTGCTGCATGTCGGCGCGGGTGGCCGCGTCCATGTCCGGATCGGCGATCACGTCGGAGACGGCGAAGCGGCCGCCGGGCTTGAGCACGCGCGCGGCCTCGCGGATCACCTGGGGCTTGTCGCCCGAGAGGTTGATCACGCAGTTGGAGATGATCACGTCGACCGAGTCGTCGGGGAGGGGGATCGCCTCGATCTCGCCCTTGAGGAACTCGACGTTCTCGACGCCGGCCTTCGCCTGGTTCTCGCGGGCCAGGGCGAGCATCTCGTCGGTCATGTCCAGCCCGTAGGCCTTGCCGGTCGCGCCGACGCGGCGGGCGGAGAGCAGGACGTCGATGCCGCCGCCCGAGCCGAGGTCGAGCACGGTCTCGCCCTCGCGCAGCTCGGCGACGGCGGTCGGGTTGCCGCAGCCCAGCGACGCCATGACGGCGCGCGTCGGGGAGCTGCCTCGCGGTCCTCGGCGCCGTAGCGCGCGCGGCCGAAGTCCCCGGCCTGCTCGTCGGTGATGACGGCGGCGTCGCCGCCGCAGCAGGAGCCGCCGCTCGCGGCCGCGGCGTAGCGAGCGCGGACGGCCTCGCGGACGTCGCTCGGGTTCAGCTCAGCCATGTGCGGAAGTCCTCCAGGGCGTCGGGGATGACGTAGTAGTAGGCCCACAGGCCCTGGCGCTCGGAGCCGACCAGGCCGGCGTCGCGCAGGACCTTGAGGTGGTGGGAGACGGTGGGCTGGGAGAGCTCGAAGAGGGGGACGAGCTCGCAGACGCAGACCTTGCCGGCGTGCTTGCGCAGCACGTCGACGAGCTGCAGGCGGACCGGATCGCCGAGCGCCTTGGCCACGCGCGCCATCCGCTCGGCGGCGTGGCGCTCGACGTCGGGGTAGACGACGGGCTCGCAGCACGGCTCGCCGGCGGCGCGCTTCGTCTTCGGGACGAGATCCAGATCGACAGGCATCGATATACGTATATCGATTGAAGTGACGAACGTCAATGCATAGGATCGCGTCGGCATGATCGACGGCCGACCCAATCTCGCGCGCCGCGCGCTGATCGAGGCGATCGGCGCCTTCGCCCTGGTCTTCGCCGGGTGCGGCGCGATCGTCACGAACGCCGTCCACCCCGGCTCGCTCGGGACGCTCGGGATCGGCCTGGTCTTCGGCCTGCGTGATCATGGTCCTGATCTACGCCGGCGGCCATCTGTCGGGGGCGCACTACAACCCGGCGGTGACGATCGCCTTCGTGCTCGCCCGGCACTTCCCGGGGCGCGAGGCCGTGGTCTACGTCGGGGCGCAGCTCGCCGGCGCGGCGGCCGGGGCCCTGCTGCTGCTCGCCGCCTGGAGCGACAAGCCGGCCGCGCTCGGCGCCACCGCTCCCAGCGTGGGCGACGGCACCGCGCTGCTCTACGAGGTCGTGCTCACGGCGCTGCTGATGTTCGTGATCACCGCCGTGGCCACCGACACGCGCGCGGTCGGCGCCGCCGCGGCGATCGCCATCGGCGGGACCGTTGCGCTCGACGCGATCTTCGGCGGCCCGATCACGGGCGCGTCGATGAACCCCGCGCGCTCGTTCGGGCCCGCGCTGGCCGCCGGGCAGTGGGGCGAGCTGTGGATCTACGTGGTCGGCCCGATCGCCGGCGCCGCGCTCGGCGCCGTGACCTACGGATGGGTGCGCGAGACGGGCTGATGGCCAACGTCCTCTTCGTCTGCCTCCACAACGCCGGGCGCTCGCAGATGAGCCAGGCGCTCTTCGCGCGCGCGGCCGGCGGCCGCCACGAGGCGCGCTCGGCGGGCAGCGAGGCCGACCCCGCGGGCCGCGTGCACCCCGAGGTGGTCGAGGTGATGGACGAGCTCGGGGTCGACCTGTCGTCCGCGTCGCCCGCACCTCCTCGACGACGCGGACGCGCACTGGGCCGACGTCGTCGTGACGATGGGCTGCGGCGACGCCTGCCCGTACATCCCCGGCACGCGCTACGTCGACTGGGACCTGCCCGACCCGAAGGGCCGCCCCGTCGACGAGGTCCGGGCCACCCGCGACGAGATCGCCGCGCGCGTCGAGACGCTGGTCGACGAGCTGGCCGACTGACCCCCAGCGGGTCGAGCTACGAAGCTGCCACAGCGCGCGAGCCGACGGGAGCCACCGGCCGGAAGGGCTGGATCCCGTCGTGGCCGGGGCTGAGGACGCCCCAGCTTGACTCTGGGACCTCGTTCCAGACGCCCTCGACGTCCCCCAGGGGCTCGGACACGATCAGCCGCGCATCGTCGGAGAACTCGTGGTAGATCCCGCTCTCGGGATAGAGGTTGCGCAGCGTGGGGACGTCGGTCGTGTAGTAGAGCGTGCGGGACTTGCCCTCGGTGGAGTAGCGAACGGCCCAGATGCTCTCGCCGTCGCTGGTGGCGATGGTGCCCTGGAAGGCGTTGGGGATGCCGTGCCGGCCGGCGACGGCCTCGACGAGCCCGATGGCCTGCGCCACCGCGGCGGGCGGATCGTCCTGCAGGCCGAACGTCAGCGCGAGGTGGAAGAGCAGCTCGGTGTCCGTCTGGCCCTGGATCCCGGCGTAGAGGGAAGGGTCGACGGCGAGCATGAGGTCGCGCTTGATCGTCGCGAGCTCGTTGATGTAGCCGTTGTGCATGAACAGCCAGCGGTCGTGGCGGAAGGGATGGCAGTTCGTCAGCTGCACAGCGCTGCCGATCGCCGCGCGGATGTGGGTGAAGAACAGCGGCGAGCTGATGTGGCCGGCCAGCTCGCGCAGGTTGTTGTCGTTCCACGCGGGTTCGGTGCCGTGGAACAGGCCCGGAGTGGCGGGGGCGCCGTACCAGCCGACGCCGAACCCGTCGCCGTTCGTCGGCTCGGCGCCCAGGCGCGAGTGCAGGCTCTGACCCACCAGCGAGTTGGGGCCCTCGTACAGGACGTCGCTCAGCAAGATGGGGGATCCGGTGTACGCCAGCCAGCGACACATGGCTCGCTCCTCGCTCTCGGGATCTGCGGATTCGCACGAGACTGTCGTCGGGCTCCGGGAACGACGCATGGTCCAGACCGGATGAAGGCACGCTCGGGACGCGGTCAGAACCGCCCCGAGTTGACACCGGAGGTCAGCCACGTGACCGTTCCCGGCGGGCCGGGGCAGGGCGTGGGTAGCCAAACGGTGGGTGGATTCGAGGACGATCGAGGACTACGCCGTGATCGGCAACGGACGCACGGCGGCCCTCGTCTCGCGCGGAGGTTCGATCGATTGGTGCTGTCTGCCGCGACTCGATTCGGGCGCATGCTTTGCCCGGCTGATCGGCGGCGATGAAGCCGGCTTCTGCGCAATCACGCCCGTTGACGAATGCGACACCTCGCGCTCGTATCTCGACGAAACCGCCGTGCTCGTCACCACGCACGCGGTCGGCGGTTCCGTGGCCCGCACGATCGACGCACTGCTCGGCGATCCAACGGATGACACCACGGAGGAGAGCGAGATGGTGCGTGTCATCGAAGGGGTGCGCGGGACGGTGGAGCTCGATGTACGGATTGCGCCGCGCTTCGACTACGGGCAGGTGCGCCCGTGGCTGCAGTACCGGGCCCCGGGGCTCTGGAGCTTCACCGGCGGCGACGACGCCCTGGTCGTGGGCGGAGGCCTCGAGCTGGAGCGCGACGGCGATCACGACCTCGTGGCTCGCGTCATCGTCCGCGCTGGAGAGCGGCTGCGCCTGTGGTTGCGCTACGTCCGACCGGAGGTGCTCGAGCGCCCCGCCGACTCGCGTGAGGTCGGCTCGCTGGACGCGGAGCTCGACGGCACCGCCGAGGCGTGGACGCAGTGGGCGCGCCGCGCCGACGAGCTCGCCGATCCTGCCGTCCTGCGGTCAGCCGTCACGCTCAAGACGCTGACCAACGCTCGCACGGGGGCGGTGGCCGCGGCAGCGACGACGTCGCTGCCGGAGACGCTCGGCGGCCAGCGCAACTGGGACTACCGCTACTCCTGGATCCGCGACTCGACCTTCGCCGTTCGCTCACTGGCCGAGATCGGCCTGGCCGACGAGGCCGACGCCTTCCGTCGCTTCGTCCAGCGCTCGGCCGCCGGTCATGCCGACGAGCTTCAGGTCATGTTCGGGATGGGCGGCGAGCGCCGCTTGCCCGAGCAGGAGCTCGGCCTCGCCGGCTATCGCGGCTCGACGCCGGTGCGGATCGGCAACGGGGCGGTCGACCAGCTCCAGCTCGACGCCTACGGCGAGCTGGTCGGCCTGGCCTGGCACTGGCATCGGCGCGGGCATTCGCCGGGCGACGACGACTGGCGCTTTCTCGTGTCGGTCGTCGACCGTGCCGCCGAGCGCTGGTCGGAGCCGGACGCCGGCCTGTGGGAGATGCGCGGCGATCCCCGGCACTTCGTGCACTCGAAGGCGCTGTGCTGGTCGGCGCTCGACCGCGGGATCGCGTTGGCCGAGGAGTGCATGCGACGCGCCCCGACGCGACGGTGGGCCACCGTACGTGACGAGATCCGCGAGGCGATCGAGTCCGACGGTTTCGATCGTCATCGCGGCAGCTACCTGCAGGCGTTTGGCGAGCCTCCGCTCGACGCCGCGCTGCTGCTGTTGCCGGTCACCGGCTACGTGGCCTGGGACGCGCCCGAGATGGTCTCGACGACCGACGCCATCTGGGCCGAGCTCGACGCGGGCGACGGCCTGCTCTTCCGCTACCCGCGAAGCGACGCGCTCGGCGGCAAGGAGGGAGCCTTCCTGGCCTGCACGTTCTGGCTGGCCGAGTGCCTGGCCCGGCAGGGGCGCGCCGCCGAGGCTCGAGGCGTGTTCGACGGTGGGGTCGCCTGCGCCAACGACGTCGGGCTGTTCTCCGAGGAGTGGGACCCGGAAGCGGGGTCACATGCTCGGCAATCTGCCCCAGGCGCTCACCCATCTGTCGCACATCACGGCCGCGGTGGCCTTGGCCGCGGCGGAGCCGGCGAGGCCGCTAACGCTAGCCGGCGGCGGGGAGGCCGGCGCCCGCGAACAGCGGCGCCGAGACGGCGTTGATCTCGGCCAGCCGGCGGTGGTGGCGGCGTTCGGCTAGCACGATCGCCGTCGACGGCGTGGACGCCGTCGACGAGCGCACCGGCCCGCAGCCGGAGCTCGAGACGGGGCGTGCGGACGAGCAGCGCCGCTTCGACAGGTGGCGGGCGCCGAGAACGCGCGCGAAGGTCCGTGCGGTCGAGTCGGCGGGTCGGCCGCCGAGCCGGCGAGCAGCGGATCGGGAAGGGTCAGCAGCGTCATGCCCAGCGCCGCGCGCAGGACGGCGTGCCGCGGCGAGTCGGGGACGGGCGGGCGCGCTCATCGGCGCGCGCGACGGCCCAGGCGCTCAGCCCCGCGGCGACGGCGGTTGCGGCGGCGCCGGCCAGCGCGCCGCGGTGCGTGGCGAGGACGAGCTGGGGGCTGCGGCGGTGGTCGCGATCGGAGAACGGCCCCGTGCTGCCGTGGTCGAGCTCGTCGTCGAGCGCGTCGAAGAGGTAGTCGGGTCGCTCGGGATCCAGCGGCACGCCGGTCTGCTGGCCTTGATAGCCCGTGCGGCAGGTAGCGGTCGGCCACCCAGGAGGCGACCCGATTGCCGAGGATCGTGTAGACGGTCGGCGCCCCGACCCAAAGCTCGCGGCGATCGTGCTCCGCCGCCCAGGCGATCGCGCGGGCGGCGACCTCCGGGGCGTAGATCGGCGCCACCGGCTGCGGCTCGTCCTCGGTGCGGGCGCGCACCCAGGTGAACTGCGGTGGTGTTCAGACCCGGGAGCTGCACGATCGTCAGCCCGACGTTCGAGCCGCGGTGATCGAGCTCGGTGCGCAGGGACTCGACGACGCCTTGCACCGCGTGCTTGGCGCCACAGTAGGTGGCCTGCAGCGGGATCCCGCGGCGGCCGAGCGCCGAGCCGACCTGGACGATCTTGCCGCGGTCGCGCGGAACCATCCGGCGCAGCGCCGTGAGCATCCCGTGGACCGCGCCGAGGTAGGTCACCTCGGTGACGCGGCGGAACTCGTCCGCGGTCGTGTCGGTCATCTCGGCCAGCACGGCGGCCATCGCCACGTTGATCCACACGTCGATTTCCCCAAGCTCGGCCTCGACGCGATCCGCCGCCGCCTCGACGGCGTCCGCGTCCGAGACGTCGCAAGGCAGGACGAGCGCGCGCCCGCCCGCCTGCTCGACCTCGCGGGCGGCCGCCTCGAGCCCGGCCCGTCCGCGGGCGATTAGGCCGATCGACGTGCCGGGACGCGCGAGCTCGCGAACGGTGGCGCGACCGACCCCGGCTGAAGCACCAGTGACAACGATGGTTCGCGGTTGGGGTCGGCCGGCCACGAGGACTCTGTACCCGCCCCCGCTCGCCGGTCTCGCCCGGCGGTCAGCCGCCGGACCGCCGCTCGCCGCCGACCCCGGGGAGGGGGTACCCGTCGAGACAGCAGGCGACAGCGAGGAGCATCGACATGACGGTCGGCGAGTTCATTCTGCGGCGGCTGCACGCGTGGGGCGTGGAGCGCGTCTACGGCTACCCCGGCGACGGGATCAACGGCATCCTCGGCGGCTTCCACGAGGTCGGCGACGAGCTCGAGTTCATCCAGGTGCGCCACGAGGAGCTCGCGTCCTTCGCGGCCTGCGCGCACGCCAAGCTGACCGGCGAGGTCGGGGTCTGCCTGGCCACCTCGGGCCCCGGCGCCGTCCACCTGCTCAACGGGATCTACGACGCCAAGCTCGACCACCAGCCGCTGGTCGCGATCGTCGGCCAGCAGGCCCGCTCCTCGCTGGGGGCCGACTACCAGCAGGAGATCGACCTGATCTCGCTCTACAAGGACGTGGCCGGCGAGTACGTGCAGATGCTGACCGTGCCCGAGCAGGCCGCTCAGCTGGTCGACCGGGCGATGCGGATCGCCGCCGCGACGCGCTCGCCCACCGCGCTGATCGTTCCCAACGACGTCCAGGAGGAGGAGCACGCCGACCCGCCGCGCGCGCACGGCAGCGTGTTCACCTCCCCCGGATGGGAGCCCCCGCGCGTCGTCCCGCCGCGGGACTCGCTCGAACGCGCCGCCGAGGTCCTCAACGCCGGCGCGAAGGTCGCGATGCTGATCGGCCAGGGCGCGATCGGAGCCGAGGGCGAGGTCGCCCAGGTCGCCGATCTGCTCGGCTGCGGCGTGGCCAAGGCGCTCAACGGCAAGGCTGCGCTCCCGGACGACCTGCCCTACGTGACCGGATCGATCGGGCTGCTCGGCACGAAGCCGTCGGCCGACATGATGGACGGCTGCGACACGCTGCTGATGGTCGGCACGAGCTTTCCCTACGCCGAGTGGCTGCCCAAGCCCGGACAGGCCCGGGCGGTGCAGATCGAGGTCGACGGCCGCCGGATGGGCATGCGCTATCCGCTCGAGTCCGAGCTCGTCGGCGACGCCCGCGAGACGCTGCGGGCGCTGATCCCGATGCTCGTCCGCAAGGACGACCGCGCCTGGCGCGAGGAGATCGAGGCCGGCGTCGCGCGCTGGTGGGAGATCCTCGACGAACGCGCCCATCAGGACGCCGACCCGCTCAACCCGCAGCGGGTCTTCCACGAGCTCTCCTCGCGCCTGCCCGACGGGGTGATCCTGACCTCGGACTCCGGCTCGGCGACGAACTGGTGGGCCCGCCACGTGCGCGTCCGCGCCGGGATGCAGGCGGCGCTGTCGGGGACGCTCGCGTCGATGTGCCCGGCGGTGCCCTACGCGCTGGCGGCGAAGTTCGCCTACCCCGACCGTCCCGTCGTGGCCGCGATCGGCGACGGGGCGATGCAGATGATCGGGATCAACGCCCTGATCGACATCGCCCGCTACCGCGAGCGCTGGACCAACCAGCATCTCGTGATCTGCGTGCTGCACAACGACGATCTCAACCAGGTCACCTGGGAGCAGCGGGTGATGTCCGGCGACCCCAGGTTGGAGGCGTCGCAGCGGCTCCCGGACTTCGACTACGCCGGCTACGCCCGGCTGCTCGGGCTCGAGGGCATCCGCGTCGACGCGCCCGGCGACGTGGGGCCGGCGTGGGACGCGGCGCTCGCCGCGGGCACGCCGTGCCTTCTCGAGTTCATCACCGACCCCGAGGTTCCGCCGCTGCCGCCGCACATCTCGCTCGACCAGGCCAAGGGCATGGCCTCGACGCTGTACAAGCGCGACCCGTCCTCGGTCGAGATGGTCAAGGAGTCGATCAAGGGCAAGTGGGCCGAGGTGGTCAACCGGTGACCGCGCGACGGAGACTCCGGCGCGTCCTGCGTGACGCCCGCCATGGCCGCGCGCAGCGGCTGCTCGCCGGGGCGACGGCGGCGAGCGCCATGCCGCTCGGCGCCGAGATCTACCTCAACCACTACGGCGGGTCGTTCGGGAACAAGTGGATGTGGACGCCCGTGGTGCTCTCGCCCGCGCTCAGCGCGGCCGGGGTGGCCGGCGTCGTCTCGGAGAAGGCGGCGCGCACCGTGCTGCCGGCGCTCTCGCTGTTCTACCTCGCCGACGGTTTGGCAGGCGTGTACTTCCATCTGCGCGGCGTCGCGCGCAAGCCGGGCGGCTTCCGCGAGGCGAGCTACAACCTCGTGATGGGGCCGCCGCCGTTCGCCCCCGGCTCGCTGGCGATGATCGGCGGCATCGGGATGGCCGCCGCGCTGGTGCGGCGCGAGCGCTGATGGCCCGCTCCTTCCGCGACGCCGACCATCTGCCCAAGCGCCGGGGCGGCAAGCTGCCGCCCGACCCGGCCGAGCTGCCGCGCCAGCGACGCGGGACCACGCCGCAGATGCACGGGCGCTACCCCGACTACGACGTGATGGAGCACGCACCGCACTGGGACGAGGTCACCCGGGACATGCTGCGCCGCCGGGTCGACGAGGTCCCGCCCGTGCGGTTCTTCTCGGCGACCGAAGCGCGGGCGCTCCGCGCCTTCCTCGACGTCGTGCTCGCCCAGGACGCCGAGCCACGGATCCCCGTGCTCGAGATGGTCGACGAGAAGCTCCACGCCGGGCGGCTGGACGGCTTCCGCTTCGCCACGATGCCCGCCGACCCCGAGACCTGGCGGCTCGTGGCCCGCGGCCTGGACGAGGTCGCCGCCGCGCGTGGCCACGGGGACTTCGCCGCCGCGTCCGACCCGGCGCGCGCGGAGATCGTCAGCGACTTCGCGAGCGGCTCGCTGGAAGGCGGCGCGTGGCAGGAGGCCGACGCGTCGACGGCGTGGAGCGTGGTCATGCGCGGCGCGTTGTCGGCCTTCTACTCGCACCCGTGGGCGTGGAACGAGATCGGGTTTCGGCGGACCCGCCTATCCGCGCGGGTACATGCGCCGCAACATGGGACCGACCGGCGTGGACCCGAACGAGCCGGCCGAGGCCTTCGACGTCGACCCGGTCCGGGACACTGCCGCGGCGGACCGAGGCGTGAGCACCCCCCTCCGACGCGTGCTGCGCGGGCTCGGTCATGCCGGCCGACAACGACTCCGCCCACCTGCTCGATCTCCACCGGCGCGGCATCCCGGGGCGCGAGCGGATGCGCGCGCTACCGCGACGAGGACGAGGTCGACCTGCTGATCGTCGGCGCCGGCGCCGGCGGCTCGGTGCTCGCCCAGCGCCTGGCGCGGCGCGGGTGGCGGATCGCGATCCTCGAGTCCGGGCCGTTCTGGGACCCCGACCGCGACTGGGTCTCCGACGAGGCCGGCCAGCACCAGCTCTACTGGACCGCCCCGCGGGTGATCGGCGGCGAGGACCCGGTCGAGCTCGGCAAGAACAACTCCGGGCACGGCGTCGGCGGCTCGATGGTCCACTACGCGGGCTACACGCCGCGCTTCCATCCCTCGGACTTCGCGCACCCGCAGCCGCGACGGGGTCGGCGCCGACTGGCCGATCGACTACGCCGATCTCAAGCCCCACTACGAGCGTGTCGAGCTCGAGCTTCCGGTCGCCGGCCAGGACTGGCCGTGGGGCGATCCCCACGCCTATCCGCACGCCGCCCATCCGATCTCCGGCGCGGCCGAGGTCGCCTGGGCGGGCGCCCGCGCCGCCGGCGTGGAGATGCGCGTCGGCCCCGTGGCGATCACCAACGGCACGTTCGGCAACCGCCCGCACTGCATCTACCGCGGCTTCTGCCTGCAGGGGTGCAAGGTCAACGCCAAGGGCTCGCCCTTCGTCACCCATCTGCCCGACGCGATCGAGCACGGCGTCGAGGTTCGCGCCGGCGCCCACGTCGACGCGCGTGGAGATCGACGCAGCCGGGCGCGTGCACGGGCGTGACCTACGTGCACGACGGGCGCGAGCGCTTCCAGCGCGCCGCAGCCGTGGTCGTCGCCGGGCTACTCGATCGAGAGCCCGCGGCTGCTGCTCAACTCCACGAGCGCGCGCTTCCCGGAGGGCCTGGCCAACGACGTTCGACCAGGTCGGGCGCTACGTGATGGTCCAGGGCGCCTCGCAGGTCGCCGGGCGCTTCCCGGAGCGCATGCACCAGTACAAGGCGCCTCCGCCCGAGATCTGCTCCGAGCAGTTCTACGAGACCGACGACGCCCGCGGCTTCGCCCGCGGGTTCTCGATCCAGACGGTCGGTCCGCTGCCGATCGGCTGGGCCGAGCACGTGCTCGCCGACGGCCACTGGGGCCACGCGCTGCGCGAGTACATGCGCGACTACAACCACTGGACGACGCTCGGGCTGCTGTGCGAGCTGCTGCCTCGCGCGGAGAACCGGGTGACCGCTCGCCGACGAGGTCGACAGCCACGGCATGCCGGTCGCGCGCTTCGACTACACGCAGTGCGACAACGACCGCGCGAGCATCGCCTACGGCAAGTCGCGGCTCGAGGAGATCTGGCAGGCGGCGGGAGCGCAGGACACCCTGGCGATCGACCGCTACGCCCACCTCGTCGGCGGCTGTCGCATGGGCGAGGCGCCCGAGACCTCGGTGGTCGACGCCGACCACCGCGCCTGGGGCGTGCCCAACCTCTTCGTCTGCGACGGCAGCGTGATGCCGACGCAGGGCGCGGCCAATCCCGCGCTGACGATCATGGCGCTCGCTTCCCGCCTTGGCGAGCGCCTGGCGTCCGGCCGGGTCACCGACGGGATGGCGGTGGCCCGTGCCTGACGCGAACGTCACGGTGGCCCGGGTCGACGTGGCCGCCTACACGATCCCGACCGACGAGCCCGAGTCGGACGGCACGCTGGCCTGGGACGCGACGACGATCGTCGTCGTGCACGCCCACGGCGGCGACGAGACCGGGCTGGGCTACACCTACGCGCCGCCCGCCGCGGCCACCCTGGTCGCGGACACGCTGGCGGGCATCGCGTGCGGAGCCGACGCCCTGACACCCGAGGCGACGTGGGAGACCATGCGCGCCGCGCTGCGCAACGCCGGCCAGGCGGGCATCGGCGCGATGGCGCTCAGCGCCGTCGACGCCGCGCTGCACGACCTGCGCGCCCGGCTGCTCGGCCTGCCGCTCTTCCGCGCGCTGGGCGCGGTCCGCGACCGCGTCCCGGTCTACGGCTCGGGCGGCTTCACCTCCTACTCGCTGCGGCGACTGGCCGAGCAGCTCGGCACGTGGGCCGAGCAGGGCATCGGGCGCGTCAAGATGAAGGTCGGGCGCGACCCCGCAGCCGATCACGACCGGCTGAGGGCCGCTCGCGGAGCGATCGGCGACGACGTGCCGCCTGATGGTCGACGCCAACGGGGCCTTCGACCCGGCGGACGCGATCGGCTGGACGACGCACTACGCGCAGTACGGCGTGGACTGGTTCGAGGAGCCGGTCTCGTCCGACGACCTCGCCGGGCTGGCCGCCGTCCGCGCCGCGGGCGCCGCCCGGGATGGCGGTGGCCGCGGGCGAGTACGCCTGGAGCAGGTTCGACGCCGCGCGGCTGCTCGACGCCGGCGCCGTCGACGTGCTGCAGGCCGACGTCACGCGCTGCGGCGGCCCGACGGAGCTGCGCCGCATCGACGCCCTGGCCGGCGCGCACAACCGGCGCCTGTCGGCGCACTGCGCGCCGGCGCTGACCGCGCACGCCGGTTGCGCGCTGGCCACCCTCGAGCACCTCGAGTACTTCCACGACCACGTCCGCGTCGAGGCGCTGCTCTTCGACGGGGTCGCGCCGCTGCGGGACGGCGCGCTGGTCCCCGACCCGGGCCGACCGGGTCTCGGGCTCGAGCTCAAGCCCGAGGCCGAGCGCTATCGCAGCACCGTGTAGCCGTCAGACCGAGACGGTGACGGGGAACGTCGCCAGCCAGATCAGCGTGCCGATGAACAACACGTAGCCAAGCGCGACGATCACGTTCCGATAGCGCGGCCGTTCGAGCTTGGTGCTGATACCGGCGAAGAACAGCGAGGAGGCAAACAGGACCACGGCGAGGACGTAGTTGTCCGAGCGCTGGTTGTCGACCTTCGCCTCCGCGGTGGACGCGGCGGCCCGGCGGTCGAGGGCCGCCGAATGATCTCGTGCCGCGAGGTGGTACTGCGGCATCACGAACGGGGTCAGCGGAGCGCCCGGGTTCTTCAGCGGCCTGGTCGCCACCCAGGCCTGTACGGCAGGCTTGAACTCGGGGCGAAAACGCTTGAAGTAGAAGTCGCTCAGCCTCTTCTCTTTGTTGGCGTAGGCGCCCGTCCAGGCGAGGAACGTCGAGACGTCGAGCTGAACCTGCTGATCGGCCCGGGTCGAGAACTTCGTGGAGTCGACTCGGGCGGCGTTCGCCTTGCTGAAGTGGATCGTCTGAACCCCGCTCCAGCGCGCCGACTGGTACGAGCTCCAGGCCGTCGCGACCGTCGCGATCGCGAGCAGGACCGTGACGAGCAGCTCGTGGCGACGTTCGTGTCTGGGGGGCGGGGCCGCGGGCGAAGTCGTAGTACAGCACTGATGCGCCGTCCGGTGCGGCTCGGACTCGCTGAGGCGATCGGTCAGCGTCATGACCGGCCCGCAGCCCCGGCCGCCTATGGCCGCGTCGAGCGGCGCTACTCGTCGGTGCCGCGTCGTCGCTGCATCCAGGCCGCCGCGGTGAACTCGAGCCCCTCGGCAAACACGAAGAGGGTCGACGAGGTGGCGGCAGCGGCAAACCACATCCCCGGGCCGTGCGTCAGGCCGGCCACGAGGTAGGCCGATGAGATCGCCAGGACGATCGAGACGAACGCCAGAGAGGTTCCGAGCATCCGGACGACGTCGGACCCGCCGGGGACGGGCTCGCGAAACCCGCGGCTCGCGATCCCCTCGAGCACGCTGAAGGCGGCGACGGCGCCGAGCCCGTACAACAGGAGTTCGAGGAACCCAGGGCTGCCTTGCTGGTTCTGGACCGCGCCGTAGCTCGCGGTGATGGTGACCGAGTAGCCGAAGGCGGTCGCGTTGCCGTGCAACGCCTCCCGGACCCCGAGCTCGCAATGTCCGGCCAACGTCGGTCGTTCGCGCTCGGCCATGGCCGGGCGTTCGACGGTGGCGCCCGGTTTCCTTTCCAGATCGGCGTCCGGACCGGCCGGCGGTCGGTCACCCGTCCTCGGCCGTGTCGATTGGGCGGCGGCGCACCCGAACGCCGCCGAGCGGGTGCTGATCGGACGCCTGCAGCTCCCGGCAGATCCGCAGCGTCAGTGCGCCCACCACGACGGGCGCCACGAGCGCGGCGATGCGGAAGAACCACACCTGGCTCTCGTAGGGGATGCCCACCGAGACGAGGATCCGGTCGGCCGCGCCGGCCACGAAGATCAGCGCGACCCACGTGAAGAACCCGGCGCCGAACGCCGTGCGCCAGGGACGGTCGCGCGGGCGCTCGAGCAGGTCGTGGCGCGCGGTGGTCGCCGGTGATGCGCCGCTCGATCCACGGCCAGGCGTAGAGGAGCGTGAAGACGACCCCGGGGAAGAGCACGCCGCCGAAGAACGGGTTGGGGACCAGGGTGCGCCCGAAGGCGTGGAGCTCGATCGGCGGCATCAGCCGGAGCGCCCCGATCAGCCAGCCGAGGTACCAGTCGGGCTGCGCGCCGTTGGTCCCGTTGCCGGGTCGAACGGCCCCCACTGCCAGATCGGGTTGATCTGCACCAGGCCGCCGAGCAGCACGAGCACGGCGAAGGTCGCGAACATCAGGCAGGTGGCGCGCAGCGCGTAGGCCGGCCAGAGTCGGCGTGCCCACGACGTTGCGCTCGCGCCGCCCGGGCCCCGGGAACTGCGAGTGCTTCTGGCGCATGATGATCGCCAGGTGCGCCGCGATCAGCACGCCGAGCGACCGCGGGCAGCAGGAACACGTGGGCGATGAACAGGCGCGGCTCGAACGCGCTGCTGCCCGGGAACTCCCCGCCCCAGACCAAGAAGGCAAGGGGCGCGCCGACGAGCGGGAGGGAGAGCGCCACCCCGTAGGCGATCGCCAGGCCCATGCCCGAGAGCAGGTCGTCGGGCAGCGAGTAGCCGGCGAAACCCTCGAGGATCGCCAGCGTGAGCATCGTCAAGCCGATGACCCAGTTGACGTCGCGCGGCTTGCGGAAGGCGCCGGTGAAGAACACGCGCAGCAGGTGCACGAGGATCGCGGCGACGAATACGAGCGCGGCCCAATGGTGGGCCTGGCGCAGCAGCAGTCCGGCCGGAACGTCGTAGGAGAGGTGCACGGCAGAGGCGTAAGCCTGGGAGACCTGCGCGCCCTGGAGCGGGACGTAGCTGCCCTGGTAGACGGTTTCGCTCGTGTCCGGGACGAAGAACAGTGCGAGGTAGGTCCCCGAGGCGACGAGGAAGAGGAACGAGTAGAGCGCGATCTCGCCGAGCAGGAACGACCAGTGGTCGGGAAACAGGTAGCGAGCGGCGGCGCGCATGAACCCGGCGGCGCCCAGGCGCTCGTCGACCCACGCGACGGGATCCTCGACGGCGTCGGGCGGCACCGCGGGCTCGGATCGGGCACTCATCGCTTCACCGACCACCACGCCGGCCCGATCGAGCCCGAGAACCCGCCGCCGGCCTGCAGCCGGCGGGTGGCGGGGTCGATCGTCAAGGGCAGCTGTGGCAGCGCGCGCCCGGCCGGTCCGAAGATCCGCTCGGCCCCGCGCGCCGGGTCGAACGTGGAGTAGTGGCAGGGGCACACGAGCGCCGGTCGCGGCTGCGTCGGGCGGTAGAGCGGATAGCGGTAGAGCGAGATCGCGCAGCCCGCGTGCGTGCAGATCTTCGAGTAGGCGAGGATCCCCTCGGGCGCCCAGCGCGCGGGATCGCGGCCGGCGGGGAGATGGAGTTCCTCCACCGGCAGCCGGACCATCACGATCGGGGCGGCGAGCTCACGGGGGTCGGCGCCGGCGGGAAAGCCGGTGACGAAGGCGCCCGGAGTGACGTCGTCGGCGAGGATCGGCCGGCCCTCGTCGTCGACCACGCCCCGGCCCCGTCGCCACGGCGTGTCGTCGATCTTGTCACCGACGCTCGGGCCCAGCGAAGCGGCGGGCACGACGCCGGCCGCGCCGAGGCCGGCCGCGGCCACGCCCATCGAGCCCAGGAGCAGACGGCGTCGGGAGACGCCTTCGGTCCCGCTCGCGATCTCCTCGGCCGCCTCGCGCTCGGGCTCGGGGTCCTCGCCGAGCGGCGGGCGCTGCTCGACCGCGGTCTCCTGGGGCACGACCGCGGTCCCGGCCACGAAAGCGCGGCGGCCAAGCAGGTCAGCGACAGGCCGAGCGCGAGCCCGAGCGCCTGCGTGTCGTCCCACACCGCGTAGAGCACGACGAAGACCAGGCCGAAGACCCCGACCGCGACCAGCAGCGCGGCGACGATGGTCTCGGCCCGGCGGTTCGCGGGGACCGTGCGCCGGCTCGGGTTGGCGTGGTCGTCCGGCTCGCGCGGCGGTTCGGACGCGGGCGGGTCGGCGTCGCGGCCGCGGCCGATCAGCCACACGACGAAGGCGACGACGGCCTGCCAGAGCTTCACGTCCTCGGCTCCGAGGGCGGGTCGGGGCGCTCCGCGATCCCCTCGCCGATGAGCCGCGCGACGATGAGCAGCGCGACGATGGCCAAGAACCAGGCGACCATGCCCTCGGGGATCGGTCCGATCTCGCCGATGCCCCAGCCCCCGCGGTTCGGCGTCTTGCGCGTCGCGAAGACCACGTAGCGAGCGATCGAGTTCACCGTCCGCTGGTCGATCTGGTGCTGGCCGAAATGCGGCATGAGGTAGGGCCCGATGCGGATCGCCTCGGCGATCTGGCGCGGCGTCGCCGCTTTCAGCGGCGGGGCGACGGCGCCGGTGACGATCCCGCCCTGCGCCGCGACCTGATGGCAGCCGGCGCAATGCTCGGTGAAGGCCCGCAGCCCATCGGACAGCGAGCCGTCCGCGGCCGCGACCGAGGGGATCCCCGGGCCGCCGAAGGAGCTCACGTAGGCCACGAGCGCGCGGCGGTCCGCGGCGTCGTAGGCAGGTGGATGGCGGGTGGGCGCGTCGTGGGGGTTGGACAGCGGCATGCGGCCGGTCGACAGGTAGAAGTCGGCCGCCTGCGCGCCGACGCCGCGCAGGTTGGGGCCGCGGCCGGCCACGCCACGGGCGGACAGGCCGTGGCAGGACGCACAGCCGGCGGAGAAGAGCGCCCGGCCGCGGGTCACGAGCGCTGGGTCGGAGGCCGCGCCGGCTGGGCGACCGGGGCCTGGGCCGGCGCCGGCGCCGGGTTGGAGAAGTGCCACAGCGACGCGCCACCGCAGAGCAGCGCGAGGAGAGCGAGCAGCCGCCGTCTCACGCTCGCACCCCGGATGCCAGGCGGTCGGCGTGGGCCTCGCGGCGGCGCTGCCGGCGCTCCTCGCCGGCCAGCGCCAGGCCGGCGGCGACGAGCAGCACCACCGTCTCGAGCGCCGTGCCCCCGACCCACATGAACGCGCCCGCCGTGTGCTGGTCGGCCAGCGCTCCCGGACCGGCGTCGGCGGCGTAGCGGACGCTCGAGCTCGACGCCAGGATCACCCCCACGAGACTCATGGCCGGCATCGCGAGCAGCACGAGCGCGATCCGCCCCAGCGGACCGGGCCGGTGGGGCAGCGGGTCGGCGCCGACGACGAGCTCCCACAGGGGCAGCGGCGTGAGCAGCAGCAGAGCGTGCTCGAGCGCGTGGAGGGCCGGGTGGCGCTCGGCGGCGTCGAAGAAGCCGGTCAGGTGGATCGCGAGCACGGTCCCGGCGAAGAGGGCGAGCGCGCCGGCGGGGTGGCCGAGCATCCGTGCGGGCCGCGAGCTGCAGCGCCGCGCCCACCCGCCGCCGGCCCACCGGCCCGAGCGCGCCGAGCAAGATCCGCGACGGGGCCGGCGGCGGCGAGCAGGGGCGCGGCGACGAGCGACAGCAGCCCGTGCTGGATCATGTGGATCGAGAGCGGGTGGTCGGGCACGAAGCCCGCCGACGACGACCGTGGCCAGGGCCGCGAACAGCAGCGCGGTGCGCAGGCGCATCAGCGTCCTTCCCGCGCCAGGCCGAACAATCCGAGCAGGGCGACGCCGGCGCCGATCAGGTAGAGCCAGGGGCCGACGGCGAGCCCGAGCAGCGCCAGCGCAAGCCCGATGGCCAGGGTCGGCGTCGCCGGCGAGAGCGCGAGAACCTCCTCCCCGGGACCGGGCGGCGCCCGGTGACGCCGGGAGATCGCCGCGATCACCGCGGCGCCCGCGACGGCGCCGGCCGGAAGGACATAGGACAGCGCGCCCGCGGGGGTGAAGACGGCCCACAACACGACGCCGAGGGCGAGCAGCAGCATCCCCCAGACGAGGGCGACGACAGAAGGACGACTCACGTCGCCTCCTCACGGAGGTCAAGCAGCGGCGCGTGTGAGCGCACGGGCGGCAGCGCGTCGAAGTTGTGCACCGGCGGCGGGGAGCTCGTCCACCACTCGAGCGTGTGCCCGCCCCACGGATCGGGCCCGGCGGGATCGCGCACCCGCAGCGAGCGGACGATGTTGACCACGAGCACGAGCACCGAGAGCGCGAGCACATAGGAGCCGGCCGTCGAGATCTCGTTGAGCGTCTGCCAGCCGCGTCGAGGCGGGGTAGTCGGCCACCCGCCGCGGCATCCCGTTCTCGCCGAGGAAGAACTGCGGCAGGAAGGTCACGTTGACCCCGACCATCGTCAGCCAGAAGTGGACCTTGCCCAGCCGCTCGGAGAGCAGCACCCCGGTCAGCTTGGGCCACCACAGGTACAGCGCGCAGAACAGCCCCATGACGCGTGCCGCCGAAGAGCGTGTAATGGAAGTGGGCGACGATGAAGTACGAGTCGGTGACGTGGTAGTCGAGCGGTGGCGAGCCGACCCAGATGCCCGTCAGCCCGCCGACGAGGAAGAGGACGAGGAAGCCCAGCGCGAAGAGCATCGCCGCGGTCAAGCGGATCCGCCCGCGCCACATCGTCGCCGCCGAGTCGAAGTACTCGATCCCCGCCGGCACGAGCAGCGCCGTCGAGGTCAGCGAGAAGTAGCGGTTGGGCACGCCGCCGGTCGTGAACATGTGATGGCCCCACACCGACATCGACAGGGCGGTGAAGGCGAGCAGCGAGGCGACGAGCCACGGGTAGCCGAACCAGCGACGACCGGAGAACGTCGCGATCGCCTCGGCCGCCGCCCCGAGCGCGCGGGAAGAACACGACGTAGACGACGGGGTGGCCGAAGAACCAGAACAGGTGCTGGTAGGCCAGCGGGCCGTTGTGCGCGGGCGAGAAGACGTTCGCGCCGGTCAGGCGGTCGGCGTAGAGCAACCCCATCGCGACCAGCAGGGCGGGGAACGCGGTCAACGTCATCAGGCAGGTCACGACCTGGGTCCAGGTGAAGACCGGGAGTCGCAACATCGTCATCCCCGGCGCGCGCCGCGAGACGATGGTGGCCAGCACCGTGGCGGCCAGCGCCATCGACCCGGCGGCGGCGAGCATGACCCCGGCGATCCAGAAGTCCGCGCCCGTGCCAGGAGAATCGGCTGCACCCGAGAGCGGCACGTAGGCATACCAGCCGCCGGCGAACGCGCCCTGCGTGGTCAGGAAGCCCGACCACATGACGATCCCCCCGATCAGGATCAACCACCACCCGGCCAGCGCCAGGCGCCCCCAGCGCAGCCCCGTGGCGCCGATCTGCAAGGGGACGAGCCAGACGCCGAGGCCGAGCGCGATCGGCGCGGCGAACAGATAGAACATCGTCGAGCCGTGGATCGTGAACAGCTCGTTGTAGCCCTGGTGGCTGAACAGCTGCAGGCCCGGCTCGGCGAGCTCGGTGCGCATGAGCACGGCGAGGATCCCGGCCAGCAGGAAGAAGCCGAAGGCGGTGGCGAACACGCGCGCGCCGATCGACTTGTGGTCGGTCCCGGCCAGCGTGACGAGTACGCCGCGTGACAGCGGTCGCGCCGGCGCGGTCGTCGTGCTCATCGCGCCGCCCAACGCCGGCGGCGCGGTCAGCCAGGCGCGGAACGCGGCCGGCTCGAGCACGCTCACGTTGAAGCGCATGTTCGCGTGGTAGAGGCCGCAGAACTCCGAGCACTCGCCCATCCCGGAGTAGTAGCCGGCGCTCGGGAACGTCAGGTCGAAGCGGTTGGTCCGGCCCGGGATCGCGTCCTTCTTGAAGCGCAGATCGGGAACCCACATCGCGTGGATGACGTCGAGCGCGTCGAGGCGGAAGGCGACGGGCTCACCGCGGGGCACGACGAGCGTCGCCGGGTCGATCGCCGCGCCCGGCCTCGACCACTCCACCGGGATACGTGAAGCGCCAGCTCCAACGCGCGGCGATGGCGTGCACGCGAACGGCGGGAGTCGAGGCCAGCGCGTCTTCGCGATTCTCGACGTGGAACGTCAGGGTGACGAGCACAGCCGCCACGAGCGCCAGGCCCACGACGAAGGCGCCCTCGAGGACCGGGGCCTCGTCGCGCCGGTCGATCGGGCGGTCGTCACCTCGGTCGCGGTAGCGCACGACGAACAGCAGGAGCGCTCCGACCACCAGCACGAAGACGCCCACGCCGATGGGCAGATAGATCGATGCGAGGCCCTGGTAGTCCCCACGGGTCCCCGCCACCGCGAGCGAGGCAGACACGCGCCGGTCACTACCCCACCCGCCGTGCGGTACCCGGCCCGTCGGTCAGGCCGGTGACCGCGACTCGGGGGTCAGTCCTCGCTCTTCGCGGGTTCCTCCGGTGCGATGCCTCCGAGCGCGGTGAGCTCGTAGGGCGGCTCGCCGCACAGCAGCCACGTCTGGCCGTCGGTACGTACGAGACCCTGTGCCGCCAGCCGACCCAACGCGGTGGTGACCGAGGGCCGCCGCGCGGCGACGAGCTCGGCGAGGATGCTGTGCGAGAGCGGCAGGGTGAGCCGGATCCCCTCGGGGGAGACGCGGCCCCAGCGCCCGGCCAGTTGCCAGAGCAGCATGTGGAGGCGCACCTCGAGCCGCGGCTGATGGACGATCGCCATCAGGACGGCGAGGTGGCGAGCGCGCTTGAGCGCGCGCTCGACGACGCGCCCCGCGATCTCGGGGTAGGGGGCGATTCGCGCGAGGAACGCCACGTCGAGGACGGCCAGCCGGCATGGGTCGAGGACTCGCCAGGCCGCGCCGGGCGCCAGAGTGGGCTCGTCGTCCTCGCCCTGCCAGGGGCGCAGCAGGTCGCCGGCGCCGAGGACCTCGGCGCCGATGCGACCGGAGATCCCCACGCGACGCAGCAGCAGTCCGTCGAGCAGCAGCAGTCCGGCCCCCCGGAGCTCGGGCGGACGCTCGATCAGCTCCCCGGCCTCGAGTCGGACCACGTCGGTCGCGTCGAGGCGAACCACGCGGGCGAGGACGCGGTCTGTCGCCTGCTCGGCGCGCTCAGTCTCCAGGTCTCGGGCGAGGTCGGGGTCCTCCTCCAGGACGCGGCAGAGCTCGGCGCGCATCGGCGGATCGTAGTCGTGGCGGTCACGCGCCTGACCGCGCGGCGCCGGTCGACACGGAAAGGGTGGAAGACAGACTCCATGGATCCCGATCGCTCCCGAGCCGCCCGGCTTCACGCCAGCGTCGATGAGATCGTCCACACCTTGCTCGGCCCGCGTGTGCTGACCCGAGAGGCGCTGGAGGAGCGCGTAGGTGCGCGCGACTGGCGGGCCGTGAGTTTCTCGGCAGCGCTCAGGGCCGCGGTCGCCGAGGGTCGAGTCAAGCAGCTGGGCGACCACCTCTTCGAGATCGCTGAGACCGAGAAGCTGTTCTCGGCCGACCGTTGAGCTCGCACCGTCCGCTCCTAGCGAGCGGGCGGGCGCTCGTCGTCCTCGATCTCCAGCCACGAAGCGGCGAAGGAATCGAACCTTCCAAGCGGTGGGCTGCACCGCCCTGCCGGTTTTGAAGACCGGATGGGCCACCAGACCCCTGCCGCTCCGGCGCGGACGGTAGTCCCTGCATCGCGCCGCGCCGGGCGACTAGGGTGCGCGGATGAGCGGGGTTCGCGAGGAGACGGTGGGGCGCACCGCGATCACCATGGCCGGGGCTCATCCGCTGGACCCGGACGCGGCCGAGCTCGAGCTGGAGCGGGCCCGCGCCCGGGCCGGTGAGCCGCTGCGCCGCGTCGTCCTCGCGGTCGACCCCGGCCGCGCCGTGGCCGGTGACGTCCTCGCCCTCGTCGCGCGCGATCGCGACGCCGGGATCGAGGTCCGCGTCGTCGACGCCGCCAACGCCTTGCCGCCGCTCGACGTCCCGCTCGACGCCGAGGCGCTGTGGACGGCCGAGGTCATGGACGAGCTCGTGCTGCCCGAGCCGCTGTCGGCGATCGCCCCGGTCGCGCGCGCCGTCGCGCCCTCGGTCTGCGCCGGCTGCGCCGCCTACCACGGGCTGCTGCCGACGCTGCGGATGCTCGGCGTCGTCGCCTCGCCGCAGCGCCAGGGCGCCTTCTACCGCGAGCAGTTCGTCGCGGCGGCCGCGCGCGGGCACACGCGGGTGCTCGTCGCCGGCGCCGCCGACTGCGCGATGCTCACGCACGTCCTCGCCGGCTACCGCGCGGGCGGGGTCGAGCCGCGGGTGACGCTGCTCGACCGCTGCCCGACGCCGCTGCTGCTCTCCCAGCTCCACGCCGCGCAGCAGGGCGTCGCGATCGACGTCCTCCAGGCCGACGCCGCCGCCCCCGGCCTCGCCGAGCCGGTCGACCTGATCGTCACCGACTCGCTGCTGACGCTGCTCGAGCCCGAGCACCGCCTCGCGACGCTGCGGGCCTGGCGCGAGGCGCTGGCGCCGGGCGGCCGGATCGTCACGTCGATGCGCCTGCTGCCCGAGCGGCCCGCGGCGGCGCCGTCGCGACCGGCCGCGGAGCGCACCGAGGCCTTCGTGCAGTGGGCCCTGGCCGAGCTCGACCGGCGCGCGGGGCTGCTCGAGCTCGACCGCGACACGTTCGAGCGCGACCTGCGCCGCTACGCCGTCAGCGTGCCGGTCACCCCGGTGCGCACGAGCGACGAGGTCGCCGCCCTGGTGCGCGACGCCGACCTCGAGCTCGAGGCGCTCGACGCGGTCAGCCACGCCGGGCGCTCGCCGGTCGGACGGCCTCGGGCCCGGATCGCACCGCGACGCCACCCACGCCCGGGTCGTCGCGCGCCGTCCGTGAGCAGCGCTCGCCCGCCCGTCCCGCCCGGGCCCTACCTCGTCGTCGGCCTGGGCCGCGCCGGCCGCGCCGCGGTCGGGGCGCTGACCGCCCACGCCGGGGCCGCGCAGGTCCGCGCCTGCGACGGCGTCGACCCGCTCCTGGCGCGCGAGGCGATCGCGGCGATGCGCGCCGACGGGATCGAGGTCGCCACCGAGAGCGACGGGATCGAGCTGCTCGAGCGCCCGCCGGCCGTCCGCTGCGTGGTCAAGAGCCCGGGCGTGCCGCCGTCGGCTCCGGTGCTGCGGCGGGCGCGGGAGCTCGGCGTGCCCGTGATGGACGAGCTCGAGCTCGGCTGGCGGCGGCTGGCCGCGCCGGTCACCGGGGTGACGGGGACCAACGGCAAGGGCACGGTCTGCCATCTGCTCTCGGAGATCCTCCGCGCGGCGGGCCTCGACGCCCCGCTCGCGGGCAACACGATCTTCGCCCCGCCGCTGAGCGCGCTCGGCGGCCACCCCGACCATGTCGTCTGCGAGGTCTCGAGCTACCAGCTCGAGGGGGCGCCGGAGTTCCTCCCCGAGGCCGCGGTCTTCACCAACCTGCGCCACGACCACCTGCGCCGCCACGGGGACATGGAGCGCTACGGCGCCTGCAAGCGCCGGCTGTTCGTGCGCGGCGACCGCGCCGTCCCGCTGGCCGTCGTCGACGCCGACGAGCCGCTCGGCGCGGGAGCTCGCCGCCGACGTGGAGCAGCGCGGCGGGCGCGCGGTCCGCCACGGGCGCGACCCGGGCGCCGACTACCGCCTGCGCCGCTGCGGGTGGACGCTCGAGCGGGCGTGGTTCGACGTCGCGGCCCCCGACGGCACCCGCCGCCTGCACACGCGCCTGCCGGGCGAGCACAACGCCCGCAACGCGCTCGGGCGCCTACGCGACCGCCCGCGAGCTCGGCGTCGCCTCCGACGTCGCCGCGGCCGCGCTCGCGCAGGCCAACTGCGTCCCCGGCCGCTTCGAGCCGATCGCCGAGGGCCAGCCGTTCGACGTCGTCGTCGACTTCGCCCACACGCCCGATGCGCTGCGGGCGGTCGTGGGCGCGGCCCGGCGCGTGGTGCGCGGACGTCCCGGGGCGCGGCTGCACGCGGTCTTCGGCGACGCCGGCCACCGGCCGCCCGAGCTGCGGCGTCCCTACGCCGAGCTCGCCGCACGCCTGGCCGACCGGGTGATCGTCACCGAGGGCAGCCGGCGCGGGCGCTCGGCGGAGGCGATCACCGCGCCGCTGCTCGAGGGCGCGCACGCGGCCCGGCACGCGAGCGTCGAGTGGATCCCCGAGCGGCGGGTCGCGATCCGCACCGCGCTGGACACGGCCGGGGAGCGCGACGTCGTGCTCGTGCTCGGCCGCGGAGCGCAGCCGCGGCTGACGCGGACCTACGAGGGCGAGGGCATCCCGTTCGACGACCGCGTGGTCGTGCGCGAGGAGCTCCGGCGCGCGGGCTGGGGCCCGGCGCGCTAGGTCAGGAGCTCGAGCACGTGCTGGGGGCCGAGCCGGCCGGTCAGGTCGAGCTCGCCCGTGTCGGCGAACCCGGCGCGCAGGTAGGCGCGCATGGCGACCTCGTTCTCCACGTGGACGGTGAGCACCACGCGGCGCATGCCGGTCTCGTGGGCGCGCACGAACCGGCGCACGAGGCCGAGCGCCGCCGTCGCGATCCCGCGACCCTGCTCGCCGGCGTCGACGAAGAACCCGCGCAGGAAGAGCTCGTCGGGGGCGGCGCACGACGTGCCGCCCCGAGACCGGGCCGCGCTGGAGCACGAACAGCCCGACCGGCCGCCCGCCTCGAGGATCGCCACCGGCCGGCGCGAGGGATCGGCGTCGGCGTCGCGCACGCTCTGCGCGGCGGTGCCCGGCGTAGCGCAGCTGGTCGGGCGCGGGAGCGAGCTTCAGCACTGCGGGCCGCACGTCGGCGGACACGTCGGCGAGCGTGATCGCTCCGAGCATGTCCACCGCGCAGCCGTTAGTGGCAGTCGCCCGAGCCGGCGTCCTTGAACGTCTTGCCGGCGATCGGCTGGAACTTCCAGGTGTAGGAGCGCTCCTTGAGCTTGAGCTGGACGGCCCCGTAGGTCGTGTCCTGCCTGATCACCGTGCCGGTCGCGCTCGTGATGAACGGGACGAGGTTCTTGCCGCCGGTGCCGATGACGAACTCGCGGATGCCGCCGCTCGGATCGGCCCGGCCCGACTCGACCTGCATGCGGAAGCGCTCGTAGTCGTGGTCGTGGCCGGACAGCACGAGCTCGGCGCCGTACTGGCGCAGATCGCGCCAGAACGCGAACGCGCGGGTCGCCGGGCCCTCGCCGCCCGAGGTGAAGTAGGCCTGGTGCCAGAAGGCCAGCGTGCACGGCCGCGGGTTCTTCTGCAGGTCGGCCTTGAGCCACTTCTCCTGCGTGCTGCCCGTCTGGCAGCCGCCGGCCTTGGAGCAGTTGGTGTTGAGCATCACGACGTGCCAGGCGCCGAGGTTGAACGAGTAGTAGCCCTTGTCGCGATCGCCGCCGCGGCCGGAGAACTCGCCGGGCCCGTTCCAGTAGTCGAAGAACCCCTGGGCCTTGCGGTCGGCGGCGAGGTACTCGTGGTTGCCCGTGACCGGGTAGGTGATCGAGCGCAGGGTTCCGAAGGTCCGGTCGTAGCCCGCCGCCCAGGCGCCGAACTGGCCGGTCTCGTACTGGCCGTCGCCGAGCATCAGGAACGCGTCGAGCGGCTGCCAGCTCTGGATCACGTCGTAGACGGCCTTGTGGCGGCACTTGTCGCCGACCCCGTTGCCGTTGTTGAAGTACTGGTTGGACGGATCGCAGACGATGTCGCCGACGGCGGCGACGTTCTGGATGCGCTTCTCCTTGGGCGCCTTGCCCTTCTGGTGCAGGACGTCGAGGTAGGTGCCGAAGCCCGTCGTCGACAGCCACTCGCTGGCCGGTTCGACGGCGGCGCCGTCGAACCAGTCGTTGAACGAGTTGACCAGGCGCCAGCGCACCTTGGCGGCGCGCAGCTTGCGCACGCGGGCCGCCCACTTGGGGACGTCGCGGTTGAGCTTGGCCTGCGCGTCGGCGCCGCGGAAGAAGCCGGGGGAGATCGCGTAGGAGCTCGCGCCCTCGCGCACGGCGGACCGGTCGGGGCGGTCGGCGTAGAAGCCGTCCGGCCGGCTCTTGCACTTCGAGGCGCCGGGGAACGCGTCGATCATCAGGTAGGCGCCGATCGCGTTGCCCTTCTTCCAGCGCGAGATGACCGAGCAGGTGTCCGTGTCGGCGGTGCGCACGAAGACGACGGGGCGCCCGGCCACGCGCAGGAACGCCGCCTTGCGCCCGAAGCGCTTGTCGAGCTCGAGCAGCGCGGTGGAGATCTGGGCGGCCGTCGGGTCGCCCGCGTCCTCGAGCGAGAGGCGGATCCCCCAGCGCACGTTCGAGGCGGCGCGCCGCGTGGTGCCCAGCGCGTTGGTCACCGCGAGGTCGGTCGCGCCGAGCGCCGGATCCCAATCGATGATCCCCGCCTGCAGGCCGCCGTAGCCGAAGGCCGGGAGCTGGCGCTTGAAGGCCACGGTCGTTCCCGCCAGGTAGGGCCGGACGAGCGGGTGATGGCGGATGACGTCCGGCGCCTTGAACGAGAACGGGTCGCGCGGGTCGTAGAAGGCGGCGGTCACCGGGGCCGTGGGCTGGACGTCCGGGGCGGAGCGGACGACGAGCGCCGGCGGGTGCTTCTTGTCCTCACGGGAGGCCAGCGCGGTCGACGTCGCCGCGCCGGGCAGGACGGCGAGCACGACGGTGCTGCCCGAGCGCACGGCCGACGTGACGTCGAAGGACAGCGTCCGGCTGCCGCCGCGCGACGTGGAGAGCGTGGGGCCGATCGCGGGGCGGGTCAAGTAGTCGAGCGAGGCCTCGGTCCACGGCCGCCCGCTGGCGCGATGGGCGGTCAGGCCGGCGCGGCTGCCGCTCTTGGCGTAGATCCGCAGGACCGCGCGCTGGACGTAGCGGCCCGCGAGCTGCGTCGGGCGAAAGCGCAGGTAGGCCACGCCGCGCGGGCTGGCGGCGACGCGCAGGGTCTTCTTCGTCCCCGCCTTCGACGGTCGGCTTGTCCTGGCGCACCGAGCCGTCGGCCAGCGGCTTGAACGAGCGCGTGACGGCATGCGCCGACGAGGTGGCGACGAGAGAGAGGAGGAGGGCGGCGACGAGCGCAGCCAGGACCGAACGGCGCGACACGAACGCGCGAGCCTAGCCGATGGTCCTTAAAGACCGGCCTCGAACGCGCCCTTCACGCCGGCGTCGAGTGCGTTGACGCGATGGAGCGCCAGCGCCTCGGCCGAGGCGAAGCGACGGCCCGGCGCGGCGTCGGGCCCGTGGTGCGACAGGACGCAGTGCAGCAGCGCCAGGCGCCGCGCCTCGTCGAGCGCTCCGGCGCGCTCCTCGAGGATGCGCTGGCCGAGCGCGAGGTGGCCGAGCAGGCGGCCTTCCTCGGAGAGCTCGATCTCGGCGCCGAGGGTGAACTCCCGGGTCTTGCCGATGTCGTGGACGAGCGCCGCCGTCAGCAGCAGGTCCTGGTCGAGCCGGGGATGCAGCTGGCAGAGGTCGAACGAGAGCTGAGCCACCGCCACCGTGTGCTCGAGCAGGCCGCCGAGGTAGGCGTGGTGCTGGGCGCGGGTGCACGGCGCGCGGCGCAGCTCGGCGCGCAGCTCGTGGTCGCCGAGCACGCGCGCCAGCAGCGCCGCGAAGGCCGGGTCGCGGACTTCCCCGGCCAGCGAGTCGAGGAAGCCCTCGAGCTCGTCGAGGTCGCGGTAGGCGACGGGCAGGAAGTCGGCGGGGTCGGCCTCCTCCGCGGTCGCTCGGCGGATCTGCTCGACGTCGAGCTGGGTCTGGTCGCGGAAGCGCTCCACCCGCCCGCGCACGCGGACGAGGTCGCCGCGCTCGAAGCGCCCGGCCAGGACGTCGGCGTCGCGGAACGCCCGTCCGCCGATCGTGCCCGTCGCGTCGCGCAGCTCGAGGACGAGGTAGGCCGAGCCCGTGCGCGCCACGAGGCGCTCCTTGCGGGTGCAGGCGAACACGCCGTCGACCCGGTCGCCGGGGCGCAGGGTGGCGACCGTCGGGGCAGCGGTCGGCGCGGTGACCTCCATTCGGTCCATCCTGCCCTCGCCCCCGGACGGTGGTCGGCGGTACCGTCAGTACATGCCGCCGTTGCGCTGGGAGTACCGCCCCGACGGCCTCCGGGCCCCGGCGCTGGTGTGCGCGTTCAAGGGCTGGAACGACGCCGCGGACGCCGCCTCGACGGCCCTGGAGTTCATGGGCGAGTCGCTGGGCGCCGAGCGCTTCGCGACGATCGACCCCGAGGAGTTCTACGACTTCCAGGCCACCCGGCCGCAGGTCGCCTTCACCGAGGGCGCCGCGCGCACCGTCACCTGGCCCGAGGTCGAGATCTACGCCGTGCGGGTCCCGCGCGCGCCGCGCGACCTCGTGCTCGTGGCCGGCGTCGAGCCGTCGATGCGCTGGCGCACGTTCTGCTCGATCATCACCGAGCTCGCCGAGGCGCTCGGCGTGCAGCTCGCGGTCACGCTCGGCGCCCTGCTCGCCGACGTGCCCCACACGCGGCCGATCTCGATCACCGGCATCGCCTCGGACCCGGCGCTCGTCGACCGGCTCGGCCTGGCGACCTCGAGCTACGAGGGGCCGACCGGGATCGTCGGCGTGCTCCAGGTCGCCTGCCAGGAGGCCGGCCTGCCCGCCGCCTCGCTGTGGGCCGCCGTGCCCCACTACATCGCCGCCACGCCCAACCCGAAGGCGGCGCTCGCGCTCGTGCGCAAGCTCGAGACGCTCATCGGGATCACCGTCGACGGCTCGGCGCTCGAGGAGGCCTCCGGCGACTACGAGCGCCAGGTCAACCGCGCCGTGCAGTCCGACCCCGACATCCAGGCCTTCGTCGAGCGCCTCGAGGAGGCCCACGGCGAGGAGGAGGAGGACGTCGACCTCGGGCAGATGCCCTCGGGCGACACGCTGGCCCGCGACTTCCAGCGCTTCCTGCGCCAGCGCGGCGACGGCGAGTAGCTAGGCCTCCGCCGCGGTCTCGCCGCGGCGCATCTCGCCCTGCAGCTCCTTCCAGCGCTCGCCGTCGGCGCGGCGCAGCGCCTTGGGGAAGCGCGTGCGCAGCTCGGCCGCCTCGGCGTCGAGCCGCTCGGCCAGGCGGCCCATCGCGAAGATCGTCGCGGCGGGCAGGTCCTCGGTGGAGAGCTCGCGCAGCGTCGCCACGGCGATGTCGGCGTCCTGGTGCTCGCCGAGCAGGTCCTGCAGCGCGACGAGCCGCTTGATCACCGGCGAGGCGGCGTCGTAGAGCGGCGTCACGGCCTCGAGCGCGTAGCGGTAGCGCTTGGCCAGGATGCGCAGCTCGTGGTAGCGCTCGGCCGGCGAGGACTTGCCGATCTTCTGCGCCCGCGAGAGCACGCGGGTGCGCCGGTCGGCCACGAGCGCCGGCACGGTGTCGCGGGCGGGCAGCGCCGCCGCCGGCTGGGTGCGGTTGGGGCCACGGCGGAGGAAGTCCGCGAAGGCGGCGACCAGGCGCTCGTAGCGTCGCGAGTCGAGCGCCCGGATCAGGCCGCGGCGCGCGCGCTCGCGCCGCTCGAGGAGCAGCGTCCCGAGCGGCGCCAGCGCGGCGTCGTCGGGCGCGGGCAGCAGCGCCACCCATTCCTGCTCGCTGGCGTACTGGACGTCGAGGTCGCGCACGGTGCCCAGTTCGCTCGCGACCCAGCCGAGCTCGGTCCGCAGCCGCTCGGCGCGGACCGGCAGCGCCGTGGCGAAGAGCTTGAGGTTCGCGCGCAGGCGGCGGATCGCCACGCGCATGTCGTGGAGCTCCTCGGGGTCGGTGCCCAGGCGCGTCCCGGGCTCGTGCTCGAGCATCGCGTTGAAGTGCCGGCGCAGCACGGCGAAGGCGAATTCGCCGACGGTGCCGTCGGGGTCGACCGTCGTCGAGCCGACCTCGACCGAGGCCGGCGGCGCGAGGCCCCGGACGAACAGCCCGGCCGCGAGCTTGCTGCCCGGCGACGGCGCGAGGTTGCCCGCCTCGCGCAGGCGCTCGACGAAGGGCTCGAGGCGCTCGGGCGCGACGCCGGTGACCTCGACCTCGACGCGCAGGATGCGCGCGGGTTCGCCCTCGGCGACGGGGATCCGGGTGTCGTCGAGCGCGAGCTCCCCGGCTCGCGTGCCGTCGACGGTCAGGTCGAAGCGGGTGCGATGGGTGTGGGTCTCGACGAGCTCGCGCAGCGGCCGCCGGCCGCACAGCAGCTTGACGTAGCGCCCGACCGGGCCCGACGTCGGCATCGACCCGTTCCCGTTCCCGTTGGTGTCGCCGCTCCGGCGGCGCAGCGGCTGGTTGATCTCCAGGCGGTCGCGCAGGGCGCCGGTGCCGGTCACGTGGCTCTTGAGCGTCGCCTCGTCGCCGGAGTCCTTGTGGCGCACGCGGACCGACAGCCCGGCGCGGTGCAGTCGCCAGTCCTCGGTGTCGAGGTAGACGTCGTGCTGGTCGACCTCGCCGGTCGGCACCGCGGCCACCCCGGCCACGGACACGAGCTCGGTGCGTTCGACCCAGGCGGCCACCGGCCGCAGGTCGAGCGCGTCGAACTGCCACTCGCGCTCGCGGGGATGCTCGTCCACTCCTGTTGAACCTACACCGGCGGTTCAGCGCTCGGCGGCCGGGCAGGCGATGCGGAAGTCGCACATCGAGCAGACCGAATAGGAGGGCGTCGGCTCGAAGCCCTGGGAGCCGATCCCGTCGGCGACCTCGAGCACGGTGTCGGTGATCCGCTCGCGGTCCTCCGCGTCGCGCGGGACGCTGACCTTCTCGTCGTCGAGCACGTAGTAGTAGGACTGCTCGGGCGCGTCGAGCTCCCAGGCCTCGCGGGCGGCCAGCGCGTAGAGCGAGAGCTGCACGTCGTCGCGCAGCTGCGCGACCGAGCGCGGGCGCCCGGTCTTGTAGTCGATCAGCTCGTAGCCGCCCTCGGGCAGCCGGTCGACGCGGTCGACCCGGCCCCGCAGCACGTGCGGGCCCAGCCGGAACGAGAACGAGCGCTCGAACCAGACCGGCTCGGCGGGCTCCTCGATCAGCCGCTCGTGGTAGCGCAGCAGCGCGTTGGTCGCCTTGCCGCGGAGCTGGCGCGACTCCTCGGTGTCGCCGAACCCGCTGCGCCGCCAGGCGGCGTCGAGCAGCCCGAGGATCTCCGCCCGCGTGCCCGAGGACTCCTCGCCGTGGAAGCGCTCGAGCACCTGGTGGACGGCGATCCCGAAGCGCTGGTGGATCGTCGGCTCGGACGGGATCCGGAAGACGCGCGCGAACTTGTAGCGCAGCGGGCAGGCGCGGTAGGTGTCGATGTCGCCGGCCGAGAGGACGAGGCCCTCGCCGCGCCGCGGCAGGAAGGCCTCGAGCGACGGCTCGCTGCGGGCGGTCGCCGCGGCGGCGCGCTTGGCCGCGTCGGCCTCGGAGCCGAGCAGCAGCTCGTCGAGCGAGGAGGAGGCGAAGATCTCCTTCTGCTCGCTGGTCATCGCGCCGGACAGGCGCAGGTTGATCTCGGGCAGCGCCTCGGCCGGGCCCTGGACCTCGGCGCGGTCGATCAGCGCCGCGAGCTTGACGACCTCGAGGTAGCGCACCACGGCGTGGGAGACGTCGAGGTCGGTGTCGAAGCGCAGCTCGCCCAGCCGCGACGCGGTACGCGAGATCGTCTCGAGCAGCTCGTTGCGCAGGGCGCGGTAGGTGGCGTGGAGCGTCTCGGTCGGGCCCGAAGAGCTCCTCGGCGCGGTCCTCCCATTCGGCGTCCGAGCGCCGGCGCGGGCCTCCTCGCAGAACGGCGACGGCGGCTGGGCCGCGCCGCGCTCGGACGCCGGCCGGATGGGCGAGCACGATGCGCGTGCGCGCGCGGGTCATCGCCAGCGCGGAGCATGCGGCGCATGGCGCCGACGTGGGCCTCGCGCTCCTCGGGCGGCAGCGGCTCATGGAGCAGCTCGTCGGCGATCGGCTCGTCGCCGGGGCGCCGCGGCGCCCGGCATCCGCGCGGCGTGCAGGCCGAGCACGTAGACGTGGTCCCACTCGCAGGCCCGCGCGACGCGCGCATGGGCAGCACCGAGACGCCGATCGGCGGCGCGGTCTCCAGCCCGGCGACGGCGTCGTCCTCGCGCAGCCCGGCCTCGGCCACGGCGGCGATCGAGTGGGCGAAGTCGCGCGCGGTGGCCTGCGGGTCGCGGCGCACGTGGGCGGCGGCCATCTCGCCGAGGCGCGAGAAGTTGCAGCAGCCGCTCGACGACGTCGGCGTGGGCGGCGAAGAGCTGCTGGCGGCGCAGGCCGAGGCGCTCGATCAGCCGGTGCACGTAGAGGTCGGGCCGCGTCGTGTCGAGGCCGGCCGCGAGCGAGCGGTACATCTTCAGGAAGCCGAGGATCCGCTCGCGCGCCTCGGGCGGGATCTGCGGCGACTCGGTCGCCGCGGCGAGCGCCGGCGACCATGTCGAGCTTGCGCCGCCGCGCGATCTGCGTGCAGCGGGCGAGATCGACCGAGCGCAGCTCGATCGGCGGGCGCGCGAGCGCGCGCACGACGGCGCCGGCGTCGCCCGGGTTGTGCAGCAGCCGCAGCCAGGCGAGCACGTCGCGGATCTCCGCGCGCCGGAAGAACGCGCCCGGCGCCGGTCAGGCGGTGGGGCACGTCGCGCTCCTCGAGGGCCACGGCGACGGCCTGGCCCTCGCGCTTGACCGAGCGCACGAGGATCGCGATCCGCTCGGGCTCGACGCCCTCGCGGCGCGACGAGGCGCTCGACGTCGGCGGCGACGGCCTGGGCCTGGGCGCGCTCGTTGGCGCAGCGCCACAGCTCGACCTCGCCGCCGGGGCGCCCGCGTCGCGTCTCCAGGCCCGAGGCGGCCGGGCGCGGGCTCGACGACGGCGGCCGCGGCCGCGAGCACGCGCTCGGGGCAGCGGAACGACTCGGTCAGGACGACCTCGTCCGCCCGCGGGAAGGCCTCGCGGAAGGCGGTCAGGGTTTGCGCGCGGCCGAGCCGCGGATCCGGTCGGTCGCCGCGTCGTCGTTGCGCCGTGGCCACGAGCTCGCCGTGCTCGGCGACCAGGCGCCCGAGCAGGAGACTGCGGCGTAGGTCAGGTCCTGCAGGTCGTCGACGAGCACGTGGCGCGAAGCGCCCGGTCACGCCGCGGCGCACGTGCGGCGTTCTCGTCGAGCAGCCGCGACGGCGCGCGAGCACGCAGGTCGCCCGCGTCGAGCGCGCCGGCCGCGGCGCAGCATCGCGTCGTGGAAGGAGTAGACGCCGGCGAACTCGCGCTCGCGCAGGCCGCGCGGGCTCGCGGTCGGCCTCGTCCTCGGCCGGCAGGCCCGCGGCCCAGGCCGCGTACTCGCGCGGCGGTGACGCCCTCCTCCTTGAGGCGGTCGATGCGCCGCACGAACGTCGCCGAGCAGCGCGGCGGCGTCGCCGGCGAAGTCGTGGTGGCGCAGCGTGAGCTCGTCGACGCGGTCGAGCAGCATCGCCAGCCGGTCGGCGGGCGTGACTGCGACGGCGAACGGGTCGTGGCCCGGCTGCGAGCGCCTCGTCGTGCAGCAGCCGGGCGCAGAGCGCCGACGAGCGCCATCACCGGGAGCTCCTCGTAGGCGCGGTCGGCCAGGTGCGGCCTCGACGCGGCCGCGCAGCGCCGCCGCGGCGGCGGGGGTGGCGGTCAGCGCGAGGATCCGCTCCGGCGCCGTCGCGGCCGGCGACGAGCGTGGCCGAAGCGCGCGGCCAGCGTGCCGCGTCTTGCCGGTGCCCGCGGCCGCCCAGAACGAGCAGCGGGCCGCCGGGGTGGGTCGCCACCCGGCGCTGGTCGCTGGCCGTTCGAGCCTCGGCACACGGTTGCAAGGATAAGGCGGGCATGGCACACTCCGAGGCTCCCGATCTGGCTCGCCGCCTGCCGCCGCGCCGCCGCGCCGCATCGGGGAGCGCTCGAGGCCGGCGCCGACGACGGCCGAGCGCGCCCGCGAGGTGGGGCGGGGCGAGGGCGGCGACATGACCGTCGGCGATCGACGCAGCGGCCGAGGACAGCGTCTTCGCCGAGCTCGAGGCGCTGCACGACGGCGGGCATCGCTTCACCGCCGTCTCCGAGGAGCGCGGCGAGATCGACTTCGGCGGCGACGCGGCACGCGCGTCGTCATCGACCCGATCGACGGCTCGCTGAACGCCAAGCGCGGGCTGCCGCCACCACGCGCTGTCGATCGCCGTGGCCGACGGCGCCGACGGTCGGCGACGTGGTCTTCGGCTTCGTGCACGACTTCGGCCCCGGCGAGGAGTGGATCGCCCGCCGCGGCGGCGGGGCCTGACGCTCGACGGCGCGCGTCCTCGACCCGGCTGCCCGAGCGCCGCGACCGGCAGCGGGCGCCTCGAGATCCTCGCCGATCGAGTCGGCCGACCCGCGCTGGGTCGCCCCGGCGATCGACGACCTCGACGACGCCGCCCACCGGCTGCGGGCGATCGGGCGCGACGCCGATCTCGCTGTGCCAGGTGGCGGCCACGCGCGTCGACGGGATGGTCTCGCTGCGCGACTGCCGCTCCTTCGACGCCGCCGCGGCGGCCCTCATCGTCGCGCGAGGCGGGCGGCCATGTGGCCTTCCCCGCTGCGCCGAGCCGCCTCGCCTGCCGCTCGACCTCGTGCCCCGCTCGCCCGTCGTCGCGGCGCGCAGCGCAGGCGACGCCTGGCCGCGCTGGCGGCCATACCAGCCGCGCGCCCTGCGTCTCGATGGTCGACTGGGTCCTCGCCCAGAAGCTCGCCGCGTGGGTCGCGGGCACGTCCCGACGCGCGCGGCGGCCCCGGCGACCTCGCCGAGATGGCCGCGCGACGCCGCCGAGCGCGTCGTGGCCTACACCGGGCTGACCCCGCGCGGCCGCTGCCGCGCCGCCGAGGGCGATCGACCGCGCCGAGTGGGTCCAGGCCAACGTCGCCGGCATGCGAAGCTCCTCGACCCCGTCGCTCGACAAGGCGGCGGGCGAAGCGGGCCCGCTGCGCCCGGCGATCCGCATCGCCGCCGGCGCGGCCTCACGCGCGGAGGTCGGCGTCATCCTCGGCTTCATGGCCCAGCGGGTGCTCGGCCAGTACGAGCTCGTCCTCCTCGAGCCGGCCGAGGCCCGCGAGCCCGCGCCTGCTGTTCGTCATGCCCAACCTGGGCCGCGCGGTCCTGGCCTTCGACGTCTCCGAGCAGGAGTTCGTGCGCTGGGTCGCCCTCCACGAGGTCACCCACGCCGTCCAGTTCGCCGGCGTGCCGTGGCTGCAGCCCCACCTCGCCGGCCTGGTCGAGCACGCTGCTCTCGGCCATGGAGATCCGGGTCGACGCGACGGCAAGAGCGCTCGTTCTCGCTGCCCGGCGCGCGACGACGCTCAAGGCGGCGCTCGAGCACCTGCGCCGCGGCGACGTGATCTCGATCGTCGCCCGGCCCGAGCGAGCGCGAGACGCTCGACCAGGTCCAGTCGGCGATGGCCGTGGTCGAGGGCCACGCCGAGCACGTCATGGACGCGGTCGGGGCCAGGAGGTCCTGCCCTCGCTGCCCGAGCTGCGCTGGGCGCTGGAGCGCGCGGCGCGCGAGCCGTCCTCCGGCCGGCCCGGCTCCTCGCCAGGCTCCTCGGCCTGGAGATGAAGATGCGAGCAGTACAAGATGGGCAAGGCGTTCTGCGACGCCGTCGTCGCCGCGGGCGGCATCGAGCGTCTGAACGGGGTCTGGGAGCGCCCCGACCATGCTCCCGTCCGCCCATGAGCTCGAGCATCCCGCCGCCTGGCTGGCGCGAACGGCGCCGAAGAGCTCGATCCCGCGGTGTAACGCGCACCACGGAACGGTTTACGAACAGGTGTTCGCGGCCTAAACTGTACCGTACAGATCGTATCGATTTTGAGGGAGTGAAACGTCCATGGCCGAGACCAGAACACCACCGCCAGCAGACCACCGAAGCCGCGCAGACAGCGGTTCCACCAGCTCGTCGACCGCCGCGAACCGCTCGACCACGCGTTCGCCGCACCGCTGCTGACCGGCCCGAAGGCGCCGGCCACCAAGCGCACCTCGACCGCCCGCCGCCAGGCGACCGCGACCAAGCGCCGCCACGGCGGCAAGCGGGCCGCCGCGTCGTCGCTCGACCGCGCGCACGCAGGCCAGGCCCGCAGCCGCGGCAGGCCGCGCAAGACCCGCGCCGAGCAGGTCCAGCAGCTCGCCGAGCGCGCCGTGCTCGTGCAGGTCGGCGTCGCCCTCGAGGCGCGCGACCGCGTCGCCTCGACCGTCACCGGTGTCGTCGACACGTACTCCACGCGCACGAAGGCCGAGCGTCAGCTCAAGAAGCTCGAGCGCCGCGGCACGACGGCCCGCAACCGCGTCGCAGCGCGAGGCTGCAAGACCCGCACCCGCGTCGAGCGCGACGCGTCAAGCGCAACGCGACGCGACCTCGAGCGCAACGTCAAGGCGACGCGCAAGGACCTGACGCAGACGACCGCGGGCCTGCGGAAGAACGTCGAGGCCAACGTCGACCTCGTCGACGGCCCAGGTCGAGAACGCCGTGCAGACCGGCATCACCGCAGGGCGCGAAGCTCGTCCAGCAGGCCACCGAGAAGGCCGCGCCGTCGCCTAGCCATCCGGCTTCTCCCGCCGGCCGCCAGCGGAGAGGGGCGGTCGCGGGGCAAGGTTCGCCGGCCTCATATCCCGCCGGCGGACGTAGGACCCTCTCCTCCCTCAGAAACGGGGCGCCCTCGCGGCGCCCCGTTTCCTCTTCACGGGCCCCAACGCTGCTTGAATGGAGGGACCATGCCCATGGCCACCGAGACCGAGATCCGCGAGGCGCTGCGCGCCGTCATCGACCCCGAGCTCGCACAAGGACATCGTCGAGCTCGACATGGTCCGCTCGGTCAGTCCCGCACGCGACGGCGTCGTCGACGTGATGGTCTCCCTGACGACGCCCGGCTGCCCGATCCGCTCGCACTTCCAGAAGGGGGTCGCCGACGCGGTCAAGGCGCTCGAGGGCGTCACGCCGTCAACGTCTCCTTCGACGTCCTCTCCGACGGAGCAGAAGGCCGCGCTGCGCAGCAAGCTCGGCCGCCGCGGCCCGCTGCCCGAGGGCGCGCTCGCCCAGGTCGCAGAACGTCATCTGCGTCGGCTCGGGCAAGGGCGGCGTCGGCAAGTCCACGCTCACGGCCAACCTCGCCGCCGCGCTGGCCGCCGACGGCAAGCGCGTCGGCGTCCTCGACGCCGACGTCTGGGGCTACTCGCAGCCCGCGCATGCTCGGCCTCGGCGCCGAGCGCCCGAAGGTCAACGCGCGAGCGCAAGATCGTCCCGCACGAGGCCGGCCGCCGGCATCAAGGTCATGTCGATCGGCTTCTTCCTCGAGGAGGACTCCGCCGTCGTCTGGCGCGGGCCGATGCTCCACAAGGCGCTCACGCAGTTCCTCGAGGACGTCGACTGGGGCGCGCTCGACTTCCTGCTCGTCGACCTGCCGCCGGGCACCGGCGACGTCTCGATGACGCTCGCCCAGCTCCTGCCCGAGGCCAAGTTCCTGATCGTCACGACGCCGCAGGCCGCGGCGCAGAAGGTCGCGCGCCGCTCGGCCGAGATGGCCGAGCAAGGTCAAGCTCGAGCATCTGCGGCGTGATCGAGAACATGTCCGGCTTCGTCACGCCGACGGCGAGCGCTTCCCGATCTTCGGCGAGGGCGGCGGCCAGCTCCTGGCCGACGAGCTCGACGTGCCGCTGCTCGGGAAGGTGCCGCTCACGATGCCGCTGCGCGAGCAGTCGGACGCCGGCGCTGCCGCTGGTCGCCCCGATCCCGACGACCCGGCGGCCCAGGCGATCCGCCAGGCCGCCCGCGGGCTCGAGGCGATGTCGCCCGAGGACGTCGTGATGCTGCAGGAGCCGCCCGCTCCCGCCGGCATCTCGCTTCCGATGGCGATGGGCTAGCTCGCGACCCGCGCGGGCGCCGACCACTCCATCCGCAGCGACGTCGCGGCGTGAGCCGTCGCGGCGCTCGAAGTGCCCCGGCAGCTCGGCCGTGACGGCGAACCCGCGGCGCTCGTAGAGCGCGATCGCGCGCTCGTTGCTGGTGTAGACCTCGAGCACGACCGACCGGCCCGCCGCGGCGGCGAAGGCCAGCGCCGCGTCGAGCAGCGCGCCGCCGCCCCCGCTGCCGCGGGCCGCGCGCACGACGCCCATGCCGAGGTGCAGCGCGCCGTCCTCGGTGACGAGGAGCCCCAGCGAGCCGACGATCCGCCCCGCCTCGTCCTCGAGCACGAACGAGGCGTTGCCCGGCTGGCGCGAGCTGCTCGCGGATGCGGGCCGCCCGCGCCGGGACGTCGACCGGCGGCTCGGTGAGGATCCAGTCCTCGGGCTCCTCGGCGATCGCGCGCAGGGTCTCCGCGATCCCGACGGCGTCGTCGGGTGCGGCCCTGCGAACCTTCACGACACGGCCCTCAGGCGCGCGTCAGGATGGCGTTCGCGAAGTAGTCCGCGTTGATCTGGGTGTACTTGGACCACTCGTCGGGGAGCTGATCCTCGGCGAAGCAGGCATCGACGGGGCAGGCCTCGACGCAGGCATCGCAGTCGATGCACTCGTCCGGGTCGATGTACAGCATCTCCACCGTCTCGTAATCCGGCTCGTCCGGGGTGGGGTGGATGCAGTCGACCGGGCAGACCTCGACGCACGAGTTGTCCTTGGTCCCGATGCAGGGTTCGGCAATGACGTAAGCCATGAGAGCGGGCCATGCTACCGCTACGAGTAGCGTCCCGCCGGTGATCCTGCTGACAGGTGCGACGGGACTGGTCGGGACGGGCCCTTCTGGCCCGGCTGGCCGGGGGCGAGGAGCGTGTCCGCTGCCTCGTGCGCGACCCGCGCGGCCTCGGCGTCGAGCGCGTCCGGGTGCAGATCGCGCTCGGCGACCTGGCCGACCCCCCGTCCTTCCGCCACGCGCTGCGCGGATGCACCACCGTCGTCCACCTGGCCGCCTCGATCCGCGACCAGCCGCGCGGGTCGATCGAGGAGCTCTCGGGGATCGCCACCTGGCGGATGGTCCAGGCCGCGCGCCGGGCCGGCGTGGAGCACTTCGTCTTCTTCTCGGCGCTCGACGCCGCGCCGCACGCCCCCTCGCGCTTCCTGCGCGCCAAGGCGCTGGCCGAGCGCGCCGTGCGCGAGTCGGGCCTGCGCCACACCGTCTTCGCGCCGTCGATCGTCTACTCGCCCGGCGATCACTACCTGACGCTGCTCGAGCGCCTCTCGCTCGGGCCGGTGATGCCGATCGCCGGCGACGGCAAGGCGCTCTTCCAGCCGATCTGGGCCGAGGACGTCGCCGACTGCGTCGTGGCGGCGCTGGGCCGCGGCGACGGCGACGCGCGCTACGAGCTCGCCGGCCCCGACACGGTCTCCCACGAGGGCATCGTGCGCCTGGCGCTGCGCTCGTTCGGCAAGCGCTCCAAGCCGATCGTCCGCCTGCCCCAGCCCGTCGCGCGCCGCGCGCTGCAGGCCGCCGAGCTGCTGCTCGGCCCCGCGGCGCCCGCGACCTGGGACGAGGCGGGCCTGCTCGAGATCTCGATGACCGCCGCGCGCGGGACCGCCGACGCCGAGGCGCTCGGCGTGTCGCCGCGGCCGATGGCGGCGGTGCTCGGGACGGGCTAGGGCGCGAACACAGCCCACCGGGCCTGTTTCGGGAACGGCGCGAAGATGACCGGCCGAGGACGGATGAGGATCGCTCTCGCGCACGAGGCGCACGTCGCGCAGGTGTCGGTGGAGCTCCCACGCAAGCGGCCGGTCCGTGCCGGGAGCGGTGGTCACCACCCGGAGGCCGGGGAAGCGGCGCCCGTCGATCGCTCCCGGAAGCGCCTTCTGCAACGCATCCACGCGCGCAAGCCCGCGCGTCTCCTCGTCCACGTGCCGCACCCGGACGACGAGCAGGAGGGCGAGCGCCGCGGCGGCGATCGGGACTGGCGGGGACTGTCCCCGAGTCTCGGCCAGCAGCCACGCGAGCCCCGCGCCGCCGAGCACGCAGATCACCGCGGCCGGCGGCAGGTAGAAACGCGCGATCCCGAGGTAGCCGAGCGCGGTCATCACGACGACGCCGGCGATCCACACGACGGCGCCGGCGCCGAGCACCGCGACGATCCGCTCGCCCCGGCGCCAGGCGATCGCCACCGCCGCGCCGGCGAGCAGCCACAGCGGCAGCGCGACCGAGGCCAGCGCCCGGCGGGCCGCGTCGCCCTGGATCCCGAGGTCGATTCCCACCGTCCCGCCCGAGCGCGCGCGGCGGCCGCCGTAGAGCGGGTCGCCGGCGCCGATCCAGTCCGGGACGTACCAGAGCACGGGCAGCGCCACGAGCAATCCGATCACCAGGCGCCGCTCCTCCGGCCGGCGGATCCACAGCCAGATCGCGAACAGGCCGAGGAACGGCCAGGACTCCGGCCGCGCGAGGCCGACGGCCCAGCCGAGCACCCACGCCGCGCGCATCCGCCCGGCCAGGGCGCGCTCGATAGCTGAGAGCAGCAGCAGCACGACGATCGGCTCGGAATAGCCCTGGGCCGCGGCGTTGAGCGCTCCCGGCGCGAGCGCGATCGCCCAGCACGGCCAGCGTCGCGCCCGCCGCCAGCGCCACCGTCCCGGCGCCGCGGGCGATCCGCACCACGAGCAGCGCGGCCAGCGCCAGCGAGCCGAACGCCGCCGCGCGCACGAGCAGCAGCCAGAGGGTGGGCGCGGCGCCCCCGAACAGCGACAGGACGGTCGTCCCGGCCACGGTCAGCGGCTTCCACGAGGGCCCGCCGGTCGTGGCCAGATCGAGGTGCGTGACCTCCCGTCCCCAGATCAGCCAGGCCCAGGCGTCGGCGCCCGGCGGCCAGGCGAAGAGGAGGGTCAGGGCGGCCGCCGCGAGGCAGCCGAGCACCACGGCGACGCGCATCGAGCGTGGGAGCCTACGCCGAGCACCGGGCTACCATCGCCCGCCATGTTCGCCTCCGCGCGCGCCAAGTGGCTGGCCGGCGGCCTCGTCGCCGTGGTCGCGATCGGGGTCGCCGTCTACTTCGCCTTCATCAAGGCCCCGGGCGACGTCAACAACGGCGACAAGGTCGAGTTCACGGCCACCAAGCCCAAGGTTCCGCCCAAGCCGAAGAAGAAGGAGCCCAAGAAGGACACCTTCAAGTGGCCCGTCTACGGCTGGAACAACCAGCACACGCGCTACTTCCCGTCGCGCCTGCGCCCGCCCTACCGGCGCGTCTGGCGCTACACGGCCAAGGCCACGGTGGAGATCTCGCCGCTCTTGATCGACGGGACGCTCTACCTGATGAACAAGCACGCCACGCTCAAGGCGGTCAAGCGCCAAGACGGGCAAGGGCAAGTGGAAGAAGTACCTGGGCTCGCTGTCGGCCTCGACGCCGGCCTACGGCCACGAGCGGCTGTTCATCACGACGCTCTCCCGCCAGGCCTACTCGGTCAACCCGCGCAACAAGGGCGCGATCTACTGGAAGAAGAAGCTCCCGAGCCGCTCCGAGTCCTCTCCGATCGTCGTCGGCCGGCGCGTCTACTTCGGCTCGGAGAACGGCACGGTCTTCTCGCTGGGCTACAAGACCGGCGTCCAGCGCTGGGCCTTCCACGCGCCCGGCGCGGTCAAGGGCTCGGTCGCCTACGCCAAGGGCCGCGTCTACTTCGGCACCTACGGCGGCAACCTCTTCTGCCTCAACGCCCGCACCGGCCGGCAGATCTGGCGGGCGAGCACCTCGGGCCTCGCGCTCGGTCGCTCCGGCAACTTCTACGCGACGCCGACGCTGGCCTTCGGCCGCGTCTACCTCGGCAACACCGACGGCCGGGTCTACTCGTTCTCGGCCAAGACCGGCAAGCTCGCGTGGTCGCACTCGACGGGCAACTACGTCTACGCGCGGCGGCGGCGGCCGAGACGCCCGAAGACCCGCCCGACGATCTACGTCGGCTCCTACGACCACTATTTCTACGCGCTCGACGCCAAGACGGGCTCGGTCCGCTGGACGTACCCGGCCGGCGAGCGGATCTCCGGTGCGCCGACGGTGATCGGCTCGGTCGTCTACTTCTCGACGCTGCTCGGCAACAAGACCTTCGGCCTGAACATCACCAACGGCAAGAAGGTCTTCCAGCTCGACCGCGGCGACTACAACCCGGCGATCGCCAGCCCGACGGCGCTCTACATCACCGCCGTCAACCGGATCTACAAGTTCGTGCCGCGCTCGAGCGCCGAGGGCAAGCAGAAGGCCAAGGCCAAGGCCAAGGCGAAGGCGAAGGCCAAGAAGAAGGGCTAGACGCCGGGCGCGAGGCGCCCGGCCCAGGGCCGCGCCGCCTCGATCTGCGCGGCGAGCGCGAGCAGGTGACCCTCGCCCGCGGGGCGCCCGATGAGCTGAACCGGCGACGGCAGGCCGTCGTCGCCGTGGGCGAGCGGGAGCATGATCGCCGGCTGACCGCCGGCGTTGCAGATCGCGGTGTACGGCGTGAAGAGCCCGGAGCGGCGGAAGGTGTCGGCGGCGTCGGGCAGCGCGCCGTTCATCGTCCCGACCTCGGGCGGCCGCGTGGCCAGGCCGGGGGTGAGCACGGCGTCGTAGGGGTCCAGCGCGGCGACCACGCCACGGGCGTAGTTCTGCAGCTGCGAGAGCGCGCCGACGTACTGGACGCCCGTGATCTTCTGGGCCTCCTCCCACATCAGCCAGGACAGCGGCTCGACGACGTCGCGGGTGACCTCGGTCTGGGTCACCGCGCCGAGCGTGAGCATCGACATCGCGATGTTCGTCCCGAAGCAGGCGGAGAAGAGCTGCAGCACGTCCTGGCCGGCCCACGGCGCGTCGATCTCGACGATCTCGTGCCCGAGCTCCTCGAGCAGGGCGGCGGCCTCGAGGTAGGCGGCCTCGAGGGGCGCGTCGAGCGTCACGTCGGGGATCGGCGCGTCGCGGGTGATGGCGATCCGCAGCCGGCCCGGATCCTCCGCGGCGAGCTCGGCGAAGGGCGCGGGCGGCGGCGGCGCCCAGGTCGCGTCGCCGGTCTCGGCGCCGGCCAGCACGTCGAGGAGCGCGGCGGTGTCGGCCACGGTGCGCGTGAGCATCCCGTCCTGGACGAGGAACGAGTCGCCCTCGAAGGGCGCGACGGAGACCCGGCCGCGCGTCGGCTTGAGGCCGACGAGGCCGCAGCAGCCGGCGGGGATCCGCGTCGATCCGCCGCCGTCGTTGCCGTGGGCGACGGGCAGCAGGCCGCCGGCGACGGCGGCGGCCGAGCCGCCCGAGGAGCCGCCGGGCGTCCGGCTCGGGTCCCACGGATTGCGGGCCGGCGGGCCGCCGTTGGGCTCGGAGGTGGGGAGGATCCCGAACTCGGGCAGGGTGGTCTTGCCCGTGAGCACGAAGCCCGCCTCGCGCAGGCGCCGCACCAGCGCGTGCTCGAGGGGCGGGACGAGGCCCTCGGTCAGCCGCGCGCCGAAGCGCATCGGCCAGCCGGCGACGGCGCGGTTGTCCTTGATCGCGGTCGGCACGCCGGCGAAGGGGCCGCCGGTGTGCACGTCGACCGCGTCGGCGTCGGCGAGCGCGCGCTCGGGGTCGACGTGGACGAAGGCGCCGAGCTCGTCGTTGCGCGCCTCGATGCGGCCGAGCGCCGCCTCGGTGAGCTCGCGGGGAGTGACCTCCTCGGCGCGCAGGAGCTGCGCGAGCTCGAGCGCGGGCTTCGTGAGCAGCTCCTCCATCCGGGGGCGGACCCTACCGGCGAAGTAGATTTGTCGGCGTGAGCGCTACCACGGAAGTTCAGTCCGGGCTCGAGGGCGTCGTCGCCTTCGCCACGGAGATCGCCGAGCCCGACAAGGAGGGCGGCGCCCTCCGTTACCGCGGGGTCAACATCGAGGACCTGGTCGGCCAGGTGCCCTTCGAGCAGGTCTGGGGCCTGCTCGTCGACGGCAGCCCGAGGCCCGGTCTTCCGCCGGCCGTCCCGCATGCCCTGTCCGTACGGTCGGGCGACCCGCGCGTCGACGTGCAGGCCGCCCTGGCGATGCTCGCCCCCGAGTGGGGCTTCCAGCAGATCATCGACATCACCGACGAGGAGGCCCGCGACGAGCTCGCGCGCGCCTCGGTGATGGCCCTGTCCTTCGTCGCCCAGTCCGCCCGCGGCGCCGGGCGTCCGCCGGTCCCGCAGAGCGAGATCGACAAGGCCCGCTCGATCCCCGAGCGCTTCCTGATGCGCTGGCGCGGCGAGGCCGACCCCAACCACGTCAAGGCGATCGACGCCTACTGGATCTCCGCCGCCGAGCACGGGATGAACGCCTCGACGTTCACCGCCCGGGTCATCACCTCGACCGGCGCCGACGCCGCGGCCGCGCTCTCGGGCGCCGTCGGCGCGCTGTCCGGCCCGCTCCACGGCGGTGCGCCCTCGCGCGTCCTCAAGATGCTCGACGAGGTCGAGAAGGCCGGCGACGCCGACAAGTGGGTCAAGGACGCGCTGGATCGCGGCGAGCGCCTGATGGGCTTCGGCCACCGCGTCTACCGCGCCGAGGATCCGCGCGCCCGGGTCCTGCGCCGCACGGCGCACGAGATCGGCGCCAAGCGCGCCCAGGTCGCCGAGGAGCTCGAGAAGGCCGCCCTGGCCGAGCTCAAGGCCCGGCGCCCCGACCGCGTGCTGGCCACGAACGTCGAGTTCTGGTCGGCCGTCGTCCTCGACTACGCCGAGGTCCCGCCCGCGCTGTTCACCCCGCTGTTCGTGTGCGCCCGCACGGCCGGCTGGTCGGCCCACATCCTCGAGCAGAAGCGCGAGGCGCGGCTGATCCGCCCGACGGCCAAGTACATCGGCCCGGGTCCGCGCCAGCTCTCCGAGGTGTGAGGGAGCCGCCCTCGGTCCCGGGCGTCGAGCACGCCTGGGTCGAGGCCAACGGCGTCCGGCTCCACGTGGCCGACACCGGCGGCGACAAGCCGCCCGTGCTGCTGCTCCACGGCTGGCCGCAGCACTGGTGGGAGTGGCGCGACGTCATTCCCCTGCTCGCGCCGCGCCACCGCGTGATCGCCCCCGACCTGCGCGGCTTCGGCTGGTCCGACGAGCCGCGCGACGGCTACGCCAAGGACGCGATGGCCGCCGACATCGTCGCGTTGCTCGACGCGCTGGGGATCGACCAGGTCGATCTCGTCGCCCACGACTGGGGCGGCTGGATCGGCCTCCTGCTCTGCCTCGACCACCCCGAGCGCATCCGCCGCTACCTCGTCACGAACACCGGGAATCCGCTCGCCGCGCGGGACCCTCGCCTGGCCCTGGAGTCGTGGCGGCTCTGGTACCAGGTCGCGATCGCCTGTGGCCTGGCCCTGCGGCCCCGCGTCAACGGCTGGCTGGCTCCGCGGTCGTGGTCGCCGCAGGAGCGCGAGGCGTTCCTCGGGCCCGCTGTCGACGCCCGCCGGCCGCCGGCTGAGCGCCGGGGTCTACGGCACGTTCCTGCGCCGCGAGCTGCCGGCGCTCCTGGCCGGCAGTCGCGCCGGCCAGCGCCTGCGCCACCGCACGCTGTGGCTGCACGGCGCCGACGACCGGATCCTCGTCCCGCCGCTCGTCGAGAGCCTGCGCCCGCACGCCGACGAGCTCGAGATCGAGTACGTCGACGGCGTCGGGCACTTCATCGTCGACGAGCGCCCCGAGCTCGTGGCCGAGCGCGCGCTCAGCCTCTTCGCAGCCTGATCGGCCCGCGGGCGGTCCGCGCGTCGACGGTCTCGTCGCCCTGGGTGGCGCGCAGCTCGCCGGCGTCGGCCAGCGCCCCGGCCTCGGCCCGCACGTCGTCCATCAGCGGCCGCCAGTCCTCGGCCAGCGCGCGGGCCACCTCGCTCGGGCAGACCGAGCCCTCGCGGTCGTGGACCTGGCGGAGGATCTCGCCGCGGATGTCCTCGGACGCTGGCACGCTCTCTCCCTACCCGATCGATGACCGGATCCGTGCCACGCCCTGACCCCACCTCGTCTCCCGAGACCGCCGCCGTCGACCGCGGTCTGGCCTACCTGGCCGCGCGCCAGCTGCCCGACGGCGGCTTTCGCTGCACGTTCGTGAACCCCGCGGCGCCCGACGAGCCCACGCCCGACGACGCCTCGGTCTTCCCGGCCGCGCTCGTCGCGCTCGCCCTGGCCGACCTGCCGGGGGAGGCGGCGGCGGGGATCGTCGAGCGCGCCGCCGGCTTCCTGCGCGCGACGATGGAGCCGCCGGGCGCCTGGCGCTACTGGACGCCGGCCCATCCCTGGTTCGGGCCGATGCCGACCGACGCCGACGACACCGCGCTGGCCACGCACGTCCTGCGGCGGGCCGGGAGCGCCCCGGCCAACGACGCGCTCTTCCTCGCCAACCGCGACCGGCGCGGGCGCTTCTACACCTGGCAGGTCCTCCGCCTCGGGCTGCCGCCGCGCAGCCGCGACTTCTGGCGGCTGGCGACCCGGCGCTGGCGCCGGCCCGCGCTCGCGCGCTGGGCGTGGATGGGCAACCCCGATCCCCGCGACGTCGACGCGGTCGTCAACGCCAACGTCCTGCTCGTGCTCGGCAACCGGCGCGGCACCCGCGGGGCGGTGGCCTGGCTGGCCGACACCGTGCGCCGCGGCCTCGAGTGGGAGCGCGACCGCTGGTACCGCAGCCCGTTCGCGCTCTACGCGGCGCTGTCCCGCGCCGAGCGGGCCGGCGTCGAGGGCTTCGCCGGGCTGTGGCCGGAGATCGTCGAGCGGATCGCCGCCGCGCAGGCAGGGCGACGGCCGGATCGGAGCGGGTCCGATCGACACGGCCTACGCCGCCGGGGTGCTGGCCGGGCACGGCGGAGCCGAGGACGTGCGGCGCAGGGCCGAGGCCCACCTGCTCGCCGCCCAGGCCGGCGACGGGAGCTGGGCGACCGCGCCGGTCTACTTCGACGGCGCGACGCCGCCCGTCGGGTGGTTCGGCTCGCCGGAGGTCACGACGGCGCTGTGCCTCGAGGCCCTGTCGCGCGGGACGACGACCCGGTAGGCCATCCCCGCGGCGTCGCGCGCGGCGCGCAGGATGCTGCGCCAGAAGACGGCCACGTGGGCGACGAGGACGACGAGATCGGCGGGGTGGCGCCAGGCGCAGGCGATCAGGAACGCGAGGGGGAGGAAGACAGTCGCGTACTCGTGCAGGACGATGCGCGCGCCCGGCTCGGGCTGGACGACGACGAAGCGCACGCCGCGCCGCCGGGCGCGGGCGAGCTCGAGCGCGCCGTAGACGGGCAGGGCGGCGAGCGCGAGCACCGAGCCCGCGTCGGCGAGCAGCGCGCCCAGCGCCACGAGCTCGAGCGGGAAGAGCACGCGCTCGGCGACCCACCGGGTGCGCCGCGGGGCGACGGCGGCCGGGGTGCGCACGCCGGCGCGGCGGTCGACCTCGGCGTCGCCGAGCTCGTGCCACAGCGCCCCGCGCAGCCCGAAGAGCAGCGACCAGGCGCCGACGAGGACCAGCCAGGTCGCGCCCGGGTCGCGGTCCCAGGCGGCGGCCACGGCCAGCGCCCCGAGCAGCGCGGGGAAGAGGTGCGCGCCCGCGGCGTCGGCCACCGCTCCCGCGACGCCGCGCGCCTTCAGGCGCACCGGCGCCACGGAGTAGAGCGTGAAGGCGATCCACGAGCCGGCGTACGCGGCCAGCGCGGCCGGGTGCTCGCCCCAGGCCAGGGCGCCGAGCGCGACCCCGGCGGCCAGACAGCCGCCGAGCAGGGCGGCGATCGCCGCGTGCGAGCGGCCGGCGAGCCGATTGGGCTTGCCGACCCGGCGGTCGAGCTCGCGGTCGCTCGCGTCGTTGACGAGGCTCGTGTAGGTGGCCGCGAGGATCAGGCCGCCGAGGACGAGGACGAAGGCCCCGGCGTGGTCGAGGAGGTCGACGTCGAGGAGGAACGCGGTGGCGTAGGCGACGCCGAGCGCCGGGGCGAGCTTCTCGTCCCACCATTCGACGGCGCGGATCGTCGCGAGCAGCCGGGGTGGGGCGATCACCCGCGCAAATCTACCCGCCGTAGCCTTGGCCGCCGTGTCCGCCCGCATCGCGATCTGCACGCTGGTCTCGCACTGGGGCGGCAGCGAGGAGCTGTGGTTCCGCACGGCGCTCGCGCTGGCCGAGCAGGGCCACGCCGTGGACGTGCTGCGCCCGGGGACGACCGAGGGCGATCCGCAGGCCGTGGCGTTGCGGCGGGCCGGCGTGCGCCTCTTCGATCTCGAGCGCGACGCGCCCGACCGCCTCTTCGCGCTGGCCACCGCCGCCGCGCCGCGCCGGGTCGCCTACGACCCGATGCGCCGCCAGACCGCGGCCGCGGCCCGGCGCCTGCTCGCCCGGCGCCCGGACCTCGTCCTGTTCTCGCAGGGCGAGAACATCGAGGCCCCCCACCTCGCGCGCCTGTGCGCCCGCCTGCGGCTGCCCTACGCGCTGCTCTGCCACAAGGCGGCCGAGCTCGACTGGCCGCCGGACGGCGCGCGCGACGCGATCGCCGAGGTCTTCGCTCGTGCCCGGCTCGTCGCGTTCGTCTCCGAGCACGGCAAGCGGCTGACCGAGGACCAGATCGGCGCCTCGCTGCCCGGCGCCGTGGTCGTTCGCAACCCGGTCGACGTCGGCGCGGGCGGTCCGCTGCCCTGGCCCGAGGTCCGCGGCGACGAGCTGCGCCTGGCCTGCGTCGGGCGCCTGGAGCTGCGCGACAAGGCCCAGGACACGCTCGTGCGGGTGCTGGCCGCCGACGCCTGGCGGGCGCGGCCGCTCCACCTGACCTTCGTCGGCGGGGGCAAGCACCGCGCCGCGCTCGAGTCCCTCGTCGCCCGCGCGGGACTGGAGCGCGTCAGCTTCGCCGGGGTCGTCGACGACCTCGAGGCGGTCTGGCGCGATCACCACGCCGCGGTGCTGCCGTCGCGCACCGAGGGTCTGCCGATCGCGCTGCTCGAGTCGATGCGGTGCGGGCGCCCGGCGATCGTCACCGACGTCGGCGACATGGCCGAGGCCGTGCGCGACGGGATCGACGGGTGGGTCGCGTCCGCGGCCGCGGTGGGCCCGCTGTCCGAGGCGCTCGAGCGCGCCTGGGCGCGACGCGACGAGTGGCCGGCGCTCGGGGCGGCCGCGGCGCAGCGGGCCGAGTCGTTCGTCGACGAGGACGCCGGGGCCACGTTCGCGCAGCGGCTGCTGGCCGTCCGCTAACCCGCGGTGACGTAGAGCGCCTCGAGGGAGCGATGCCCGTAGGCGTCGGTCCAGTGCCGCGCGGCGGCGGGCTGTGTGGCGCGGAGGTCCGGCGCGCGCTCGAGCAGCGCGGCGAGCGCGAGGCGGACGGTCACGCGCCCGAGCCGGGCGCCCGGGCAGCGGTGCGGGCCGGCGCCGAAGAGGAGGCTCGGCCCGGCCCGGTTGAGCACGGGCTCCTCCGGGTCGGGGAAGACCGCCGGGTCCCGGTTGGCGTCGGCGAGGCTGGGGCGGACGAGCGTCCCGGCGGGGATCGTCGTGCCGGCGAGCGTCGCGGCGCGGACCGCGCGGCGGTTCGGCCAGCGCTCGGGGGGATGCAGCCGCCCCGCCTCGGCGATCAGCGCCGGCAGGAGCGCGGGGTCGGCCCGGACCCGGTCGCCGAGCTCGGGCCGGTCGAGCAGCAGCGCGACGGACGAGGCGAGCAGCGGCGGGGACGTGCGCGTCGCGCCGTGCCAGAGCAGGCGCACGACGCTGCGGGCCGCCGGCGCCGGGAGCCCGTCGCGGCTGAGCTCGGCGTAGAGGGCGGACCGCGCGGCGACGTCCTCGAAGGCGGCGAGCTCGGCGGCGTCGGCGTCCGGCGGCGCCGGGCGTCCGACGTCCACCGCCCCGACCCTCGCCGGGTCGCGCTCGGGCTCGAGGCCGAGCACCTCCCGCGCGACGGCCTGGGCGACCGGCTCGGCGAACTCGCCGACGAGGTCCCATTCGTCGCGCTCGACGAGGAGGTCGAGACGGCCGTGGGCGGTCCGGTCGGCGAGCGCGCCGAGGGCGTCCAGGCGCTCGGCCGAGAAGCAGGGGGCGATCGCCCGGCGACCGGCCGCGTGCGCGGCGCCGTCGGCGCCGACGACGACGGGATCGAAGGCGGCCGACTCCGAGCTCGAGTAGGTCTCGGCGTCGCTGAGCACGGCGCGGACCTCGGCGTGGCCGGTCACGACCACGCTCCCGTCGTGGAGCCGCCGCACGGGGCCGGCCGCCGGGGCGGCGCCGCTCGGGCGCCGGACGCGGGCGGCCGCGCGCCGCGCCCGGCGCCAGGAGTCGCGCGAGGCCTCGCGGCCGCTCAGGCTCTCGGCCACGGCGACGTCGCGGCTGCCCGGGTTGGCGAGGATCCACGGCATCACGGGGTGCGTCCCGACCGTGACGAGCAGCCCGGCGCCGGCGAAGGCGCCGGCCAGCGCCTCGGCGAAGCGGAACGGCCGCGAGACCATCCACGCCCAGAACGCGCCGTCGAGCCGCGCGTCGGCAGGAAGCTGCCCCCCGCTGACCGACGAGTGCAGCGGGATCCGCGGTGGCTGCGGGTCGAGCACGGAGAGCTGGCGGGCCATCCCGTCGAGGTCGTAGTCGCCCCACGTGGAGTGGTAGGGCCACTCGGACGGGTACTCGCGCCCGAGCGCCGCGTGCTCGGCCAGGTAGGTCCGGGCCGCGTCCGCGTCGCCGGCGTCGCCCTGGACCACGGTGAGCTCGGGGGCGACCGTCCCGCCGACGATCAGCCCGACCGGCGCCCCTCGGCACAGCCGCCGCGCGGCGTGCACGTCGACCGCGACCTCGAAGAGGCGGGTGGGACGGCGCTGCTCGATCGTGGTGACGATCGCGGCGAGGACCGTCGCGGCCTCGACGCGGGTCAGCGCCCCGGCCGCGTACGCCGCGCCGACCTCGCCGAGGCTCAGGCCGGCCACGGCGTCGGGCCGCACCCCGGCGGCCGTCCACATGTCGAACAGCGCGAGGTGGGTCATGCCCATCAGCACGATGTCCTGCTCGCGGTCGACCAGCGGCGCGCCGGCCGGCGCCGCGAAGTACGGCAGGGGATCGAACCCGGTGCGGGCGACGATCACCGCCGCCGTCTCCTCGACGCTCTCGCGCAGCGCCGCGTGGCGCGCGTAGAGCTCGGCCCCGAGCCCGGGCCGTCCGCCGCCCCCGCCGGTGAAGGCGAAGACGAGGCGTCCGGCGGGCCAGCGGCGACGGACCGCGGCGCGAGCTGGACGCAGGACCCGGACCGTGGACACCCGGCGAATGTACGGGGCGCTAGGCGGCGGCGGCGTGCGACGCGGCGACGGCGAGGCGGTCGGCGCGGTCGTTGAGCGCCTTGTGGGCGTGCTCGGCGCCGGTCTCGTGCCCGCGGACCCAGTGCCAGCGCACGGCCTCGTGGCGGGCGATCGCCGCCTCCAGGGCCATCACGAGGTCCTGGTTCTTGACCGGGTCGCCGGCCGCGGTCGTCCATCCGCGCCGCTTCCAGCCGTGGATCCACTTCGTCATCGAGTCGAGCATCAGCCGCGAGTCGGTGACGATGCAGACCCGCGACCAGGGCGGCAGCGCGTTGAGGCCCTCGAGCGCGGCCGTGTACTCCATGCGGTTGTTCGTCGTGTCGGGGTGGCCGCCGGAGAGCTCGACGGCCTCGGCGGTCCCGTGGACGAGGATCGCCGCCCACCCGCCCGGCCCGGGGTTGCGCCGGCAGGCGCCGTCGGTCCAGACGAGCACCTCGCCGGGTCGCGACTCGACCGGCGCCTCGACGACCTTGGGACGACGGCGGCGGGGACGGGCGCGGGTGGAGGACACGGCGGGAGATGATGCCGCGCGCTCAGGACGGCGCGGCGCGGGCCTCGAGGATCAGGCGCTCGGGCGGTCGCTCGGCCGGCGAGAAGCCCCGGCCCTCGGGGAGCGGCGCGAGCTCGATCCCGGTCTCGTCGGTCATGTAGTCGTAGCCGAAGGACTGGTGCTCGCGGTCGGGGTCGAGCGCCTCGTAGCGCGCCCGGCGCTGCTCGCGGTCGGAGCGGTGGAGCATCCGCAGGTGGTAGACGATCAGGTCGGCCTGGCCGAAGAGCCCGTCGGGCTGGTCGTTGAGCGGCGCGCGGTGGGCGTGCAACGGCCGCGGGTCGTGGACGTGGTCCTCGCGGGCGCGGAACAGGGTGGCGCGCTTCTTCTTGCCGAACCAGCCGTCCACGCGCATCCGGTCGGTGCGGTCCCACAGCTCGCGGATGTGCACGAACCACCCGTCGGCGCCCTCGCGCTCGGCGCGGTCGATCTCCGCCTCGGCGCGGGCGCGGAAGTCCTCCTCCACGCGCTCGTCGGCGTCGATCGAGAGGATCCAGTCGGCACCGTGGCGCCACGCCGCCGCGGCCAGGCGCCGGTGGCCCTCGGGCTCGTCCCAGTCGCCGTCCGGCGCGCGGTCGCTGGTCAGCACCTCGAGCACCTCGGGGCGGTGGGCCAGGTAGCCCGGCGTGCCGTCGCTCGAGCCGTCGTCGAGCGCGATGACGCCGTCGACGTGCGGGGCGAGGTTGGCGAGCAGGCCGGGCAGGAAGCGCATCTCGTCGCGCACCGGGACGACGGCGAGCAGGCGCCGCCTGCTCTCGGTGGGGCGCTCCGGCCGCGCGGGTGGGCGGGGCGCGGTCAGCGCGCCGGCGGCGTGGGCCAGCGCGGCGGGCAGCAGGAGGGGCGCGGCGCGGGCGTAGCGACGGCGTTCGGCGCCGTGGGCCCAGCGGGCGGCGCGCAGGCCTCCGCGGGCGTCGCGGAGCGCCTGGCGCGCGACCGAGGCCCGCGCGTCGCCGCGGCCGAGCTCGCCCTCGCCGCGGACGGTCAGCCGGCCGCGCCGCGCGCAGTCGCGCAGCAACGCGCGCACGGTGGTCGGGTTGCGGTGCGCGGTGCGGGCTTCGGGCGCCCATCCGAAGGCCTCGCCCTCGACGATCCGGGCGAACAGCTCGACGTCCTCGTGCGAGCGGAGGTCCTCGCGGAAGAGGCCGTAGCGGGCGAACAGCTCGCGGTCGTAGGAGGCGCCGAAGAGCGCGCGGTACTCCGGCGGCGTGTCGGAGGTCCGCGTCCAGTAGGTCAGCAGCTGGGCGGCGTCGGCGGCGGCCGTCCGCGGCGGGGCCGTCGTGACCGCGGTGGCGACGACCGGCCGCTCGAACTCCGTGTGGTGGCGCAGCCGGCCCGCGACCCAGCCCGGCTCGGCCAGGCAGTCGGCGGCGAGGAAGGCGACGTAGCGGGCGCGGGTGGCGCGGATGCCGAGGTTGCGCGCCCGCCCGGCGAACCCGGGCTCCTCGCGGTCGATCACCTCGACGTGGCCCAGCCCGGCGGCGGCCAGCGACGCGGCGGCCCCGCCGCCGCCCTGGTTGACCACGACGAGCTCGTCCGGCGGCGGGTCCTGCTCGAGCAGCGAGCGCACGGCCTCGGCGAGCGTCGGCTCGTTGCCGAGGGAGAGCACCACGCAGGAAAGACCGCCGGACATGAGGGGCGAGGGTACGCGCGCGACTGAGGGGACAGGCCCCGTGGTCGCAAAACGCGACTGAGGGGACAGGCCCCGTGGTCGCCGCGGGCGAATCTGCCTCGCCCGAGCCCTCCCGTGAGCATGGCGAACCACCGGGCCAGGCCGCGCGACGCTGTAGCGACTGAGCGATGCCCAGGCGCGCCCGTGTCGAAGCAAGCGATGTGGCGCACCACGTCACGGCGCGCTGCCCGAGCGGTCGCAGGCTCTTCGTCGATCCCACGGACTATCGGCAGTACCTGGCGCTCTTGGAACGGGAGGTGCGGTCGCGCAGATGGCAGCTCCTCACGTACTGCCTGATGACGAACCACATCCACCTGCTCCTGATGACACCAGCCAGCGATCTCGGTGATGGGCTGCACCGGGCCCACGGTGATTTCGCGCGGTATTCCAATGACCGCCACGATGCCCACGGACACGTGTTCGGTGGTCGTTTCCACAACCGGCTCGTCGCGTCGGAGGCGCATCTCGTCGCCTGCTTGCGCTACATCGCTCGGAACCCGATCCCGGCCGGTATCGCCGAGACCGCCGCGGCGTGGCCGTGGTCGGCACATCGTGTGCTCGCCGGACTCGTGCCTGCCGACTCGCTCGTGGCACGCGAGCGGGCGCTGGAGCATCTTCCGGGACCGGATCCACGTGGTGGCTACGTGGCTCTGGTCGAGCGATCGGACGACGACCTGCTCTGGGATCTCCGGCGCCGGCTTCCCGGCGATCGATGGCTCGTCGCGGCGATCGATCACCACCGCATGGACGCAGACGCCGTGGCCGACGCGATCGGCGTGACCCCCTCCACCGTCTACCGCCGGCTCGCCGCGGCGCGCCGCAGGCCTGTCCCCCTAGACGCGAAATGCGACTGAGGGGTCTGTCCCCCTAGACGCAACGAGGGCCCGGCGTCGCCGCCGGGCCCTCGGTCCTGCAAGAGACAACGCGCAGAGCGCGTGCCTACATCATGCCGCCCATGTCGGGCATGCCGCCGCCGGGCATACCGGCGCCTTCCTTCTCCGGCATCTCCGCGACGATGGCCTCGGTGGTGAGGATGTTCTTCGCGATGGACGCCGCGTTCTGCAGCGCCGAGCGCGTCACCATCGCCGGGTCGATGACCCCGGCGTCGACGAGGTCGACGATCTCGCCGGTGGCCGCGTTCAGGCCCTGGTTGCCGCCCGCCTTGCGGACGTCGTTGACCACGACCGAGCCCTCGAGCCCGGCGTTGAACGCGATCTGACGGAGCGGCTCCTCGAGCGCCCGGAGCACGATGCGCGCGCCGGTCTTCTCGTCGTCCTCGGACAGGAGGTCCTGGTCGACGGCCGCCGAGGCGACGAGCAGCGCGGTGCCGCCGCCCGGCACGATGCCCTCCTCGAGGGCGGCGCGGGTGGCCTGCAGCGCGTCCTCGACGCGGTGCTTCTTCTCCTTCATCTCCGTCTCGGTGGCCGCGCCGACCTTGACGACGGCGACGCCGCCGGACAGCTTGGCCAGCCGCTCCTGCAGCTTCTCACGGTCGAAATCGGAGTCGGTGGACTCGATCTCGGACTTGATCTGCTTGATGCGGCCCTTGATGGCGTCGGTGTCGCCGGAGCCGTCGATGATCGTCGTGGTGTCCTTCGTCACGACGACGCGACGGGCGCGCCCGAGCTGCGAGAGCTGCGTGTTCTCGAGCTTGAGGCCCATCTCCTCGGTGATGACCTCGCCACCGGAGAGGATGGCGATGTCCTCGAGCATGCGCTTGCGGCGGTCGCCGAAGCCGGGGGCCTTGACGGCCACACCGGTGAACGTGCCGCGGAGCTTGTTGACCACCAGGGTCGCGAGGGACTCGCCCTCGACGTCCTCGGCGATGATCAGCACCGGCTTGCCGCCCTGGATGGCCTGCTCGAGGATCGGGAGGATGTCCCGGACCGAGCCGATCTTCTGGTTGGCGATGAGGACGTACGGGTCCTCGAGCACGGCCTCCATGCGGTCCTGGTCGGTGACCATGTAGGGCGAGATGTAGCCCTTGTCGAACTGCATGCCCTCGGTGAACTCGAGGTCCATCCCGAAGGTCTGGCCCTCCTCGACGTTCACGACGCCGTCCTTGCCGACCTTCTCGATGGCGTCGGCGATCACGTCGCCGATCTCCTCGTCGCCGGCCGAGATGGTGGCGACGCGAGCGATCTGGTCCTTGCCGTTGACCTCGACCGACTGAGAACGGATGTTCTCGACGATCTGGTCGACGGCCTTCTCGATGCCGCGCTTGAGCGCCAGCGGGTTGGCGCCGGCGGCGACGTTCTTCAGGCCCTGGCGGACGATCGCCTGAGCGAGGACCGTGGCCGTCGTCGTGCCGTCGCCGGCGACGTCGTTGGTGGCCGTGGCGACCTCGCGGACGAGCTGGGCGCCCTGGTTCTGGAAGACGTCCTCGACCTCGATTTCACGAGCGATGGTCACGCCGTCGTTCGTGATGGTCGGAGCGCCGAACTTCTTGTCGAGCACCACGTAGCGGCCCTTGGGGCCGAGCGTGACCTTGACGGCGTTGGCGACAGCGTCGACGCCCGCCTCGAGGGCCGCGCGCGCCTCGCTGTTGTACTTGAGCTCCTTGTGAGCCATGTATCAGTCTCCTTGGTCTCTGGGGGCGGTGCTAGGCGACCTTCGCCAGCACGTCGGACTCGCGGAGGACGAGCAGATCGTCGCCCTCGACCTTGATCTCCGTGCCGCCGTACTTGGAGTAGAGGACCTCGTCGCCCTCGGAAACGTCCAGGGGCACGCGCTTCCCGTTGTCGTCGAGGCGGCCGTCGCCGACGGCGAGGACCTTGCCCTTCTGCGGCTTTTCCTTGGCGGTGTCGGGGAGGACGAGGCCGCTAGCGGTCGTCTCCTCCTCCTCGATCGCCTGAACGATGAGTCGGTCGCCCAGGGGCTTGAGCTTCATGTGCCGGAACCTCCGGTGGTTCGGGGAAGGTGGTTCTCCTGGCACTCTCACGTTCCGAGTGCCAACGGCACCATCCTATGAAGGGTTGCCCCGGCTTTCAAGCCGGCCTTGGCACTCTCTTCACATGAGTGCCGGAGGGCGGCTAGTTCTGCGCCGGCCCGAGGCCGTGCAGGCGGTCGCGCAGCTCGCCGCCGCGGGCGTCGAGGATCTGGGAGAAGCGCACGACGGTGACGGTGTCGTCGTCCTCGACGGGCTTGCCGTAGATCTGCTCGAGGAAGTGCTTCATCTCCTCCTGGCGGCGGAACTCGGGGTGGTCGTGCTCGATGTCGCGCGGGCGAGAGCTCCTTGAAGCGCTTGACCTCGACGGCGTCGATCACCGCCTCGAAGATGCGCTCGCGCGGGGAGTGCTGGTAGCCGATCGTCACGAGCACGCACTCGTTCTTCTCGTACTTGTGGGACTTGTCCCCGAGCCGGATCGTGGCCGTCTTGCGGCCGCGCCGGAGCTGATCGGCGAAGACCGCGGAGTAGAAGTTGAGGACGCGCACGCGGCGGGAGCCTACTGGTCGGCGGCGCAGCCGGGACAGGGCCTGGTCGACCATGTCCCGCTCGCCCGGGAACGACAGCTCCGCGGCGGCCTGCTCGAGCGGCATCCAGCGGGCCTCGACGATCTCGTCGTCGTGGTCGTCGAACGAGCCCGACGCGGTGTTCGAAGAGGTAGAACGTGACGCGCTTGAGGATCCGGCGGCCGCCGCGCTGGTACCAGTAGCGGACGTCGCCGAGCTTGTCGACGAGGTCGGCGTGCAGGCCGGTCTCCTCGAGCACCTCGCGGGTCGCCGCCTGCTGCGCGGTCTCGCCCGGATCGACGTGGCCCTTGGGCAGGGCGAGCACCTGGCGGCCGTTGCGGTCGCGGCGCGGTCGGGACGATCACCGCGACGCGATCGCCGTCCACGACCACGCCGCCGGCCGAGAACTCCTTCTCAGAAGACATACCGGCCGAGGTCGTCGGGCCGGAGCACGCGGATGCGCCCGCGCCCCTGCTCGAGCACCCCGGCCCGCTCGAGCACGGCGAGGAAGCGCGAAGCCGACTCGCGCGAAGAGCCGGCGAGCTGGGCGATCTCGGCCTGGGTGGCGCGGACGAGCGTGCCCTCCTCGGGGCCCTGGCCGTCCTCGCCGGCGGCCTGGTCGCAGAGCTCGGCCAGCACGCCGGCCACCCGCGACTGCACGGTCTGGAAGGACTGGCGCGCCAGGCGCTCGTTGGTCTCGCGCAGGCGCCGGCCGAGCGCGATCAGCAGCTTGAGCGGAGATGTCGGCGTGCTCGCGCAGCAGGCGGCGCATGTCGCGGCCGAGGATCGCGATCGTCTCGACCTCGTCGACGGTGTCGACCGTGGCCGAGCGCTTCTCGTCGTCGAACATCGCCAGCTCGCCGAAGATGTCGCCCGGGCCGAAGCGGGCCAGCGTCAGCGTGCGGCCGTCGGGGTGCTCGCGCAGCGCGCGGGCGTGGCCCGAGCGCACGACGTAGCAGGTGTCGCGAGTCGTCGCCCTCGCGGAAGATCACCTCGCCGGCGGTGAAGCGTCGCGGCACCGACACGTCGGCGACGCGCTCCAGCTCCTCGGGCCCCAGCGTCTCGAACGCGGGCACGCCTCCGAGCAACTCGAGGATGTCCTCCCGGACGGCCATGCCCAGGGTTATACCGTCGCCGCGCGATGCGGATCGCGCTCGTCACCTGCGCCGAGCTCCCGGACCTCGATCCGGACGACCGCGAGCTGCTCGCGCCGCTGCGGGCGCGCGGGGCCGATCCGGTGCCCGTGGTGTGGGACGACGCGGCCGCCGACTGGGAGGCCTTCGACCTCGTCTTGCTGCGCTCTCCGTGGGACTACGCGCTGCGCCGCGACGAGTTCGTGGCCTGGGCCGAGACGGTCCCGCGGCTGCTCAACCCGGCCGACGTCGTGCGCTGGAACACCGACAAGACCTACCTGCACGACCTGCAGGCCGCCGGCGCGCCGGTGATCGAGACCGCGGTCGTGCGTCCCGGCGACGCCTGGACGCCGCCCGGCGGCGAGTACGTGGTCAAGCCGGCGGTCTCGGCCGGCTCGCGCGACACGGCCCGCTACGGCCCCGGGGAGGAGGAGCGCGCGCTGGCCCACGTGGCCGGGCTCACCGGCGAAGGGCGGACGACGCTCGTCCAGCCCTACGCCGGGCGGGTCGACGAGCACGGCGAGACCGCGCTGCTCTTCCTCGGCGGCGAGTTCTCCCACGGGATCGTCAAGAGCGCGATGCTCGCGCCGGGCCAGGGCTTCGAGTCCGGCCTCTTCCGCGCCGAGGAGATCGGGCCGCGCGAGCCCGCCGCCGACGAGCGCGCGGTGGCCGAGCGGGTGCTCGACGCGATGCCGTTCGACCGCGCGGCGCTGCCCTACGCGCGGGTCGACCTGATCCGCGACGACGACGGCTCGCCGCGGCTGCTCGAGCTCGAGCTGACCGAGCCGTCGCTGTTCTTCCTCCACGCGCCCGGCGCGGCCGACCGGCTGGCCGACGCGGTCGTCGCGGCCGCCGTCTCCTAGGCCGACGCGCCCTTCTCGAGGCCTCGACGACGGCGCTGCGCGCCGCGGTCTGGTCCTCGCCGATCGCGCGCAGGATGTCGGTGGCCACCGAGCGGATCTGGCCGGTGAGGACGGACAGCGACAGGTTCCCGGTCTGCTCGAAGGCCCGGGTGGCGAGTCGGCGGCCTCGAGCGCGCGGCGGCGGGCCTCCTCGCCGCCGGTGGCGTCCTCGATCGCCGGCGGCAGGGCGCGGATCGGCGCGGCGAGGTTGCCCAGCGCGGTGAGCTCGTCGTCGGGGACGTGCGCCTCGAGGTCCACGGCGCGCACCGCGCCGCGCGCGAGCACGCGGATGTTGCGCACGGCGAGGTCGAGGTGGCGGGCGGCGGTGGCGTGGCGCTCAGCTCCGGGCTGCGGCTGCGGCGCAGCGGCGCGAGCGTCGCGGTCTCGAGGCCGACGTCGACGGCGTGGGCGTAGGCGCTGGTCGGCCCGTCGAGGTCGCGGGCGGCGAGCAGCGCGTCCTCGGCCGCATCGCGGTCGTCGGTCGAGACGGCGGTGGCGATCCGGTCGATCACCGAGGCGGTGTCGGCGAGCAGCGGACCGAGGCGGCGGCGCACGAGCCAGCGCGGATCGACGGGGAGGACGACGAGGTGGACGCGAGGGCCGCGGCGCCGCCGACCAGCGCGTCGACCGAGCGGGTGAAGTCGAAGAGCGTGGGGACCGAGATCGTGGCCACGAGGACGGCGCTCGTGGCGGCCTGGCCGATGATCACGCGGCGGCCGCCGAGCACGACGGCGACGGCCATCGCCAGCGCGACGACGAGCGCGATCTGCGCCGCCCCGTGCCGAGGGCCAGCACGACGGCGTCGGCCACGGCCACGCCGACGGCGACGCCGAGGACGATCTCGAAGGCGCGCCGGGTCCGGGCGTCGAGCACCACGCCCAGCGCGATGATCGCCGAGACGGGGCGAAGAACGGCTTGGGGTGGCCGACGACGTTCTTGGCGAGCACCCACGCGAGCGCCGCCGCGGCGGCCGTCTGCACGATCGCCGGGCCGACGCTGCGCAGCCGCTCGAGGCGGTCGGAGACCGTCATGCGCCCGCGCTCGCCGGCGCCGCGGGCCAGCGAGGCGGCGCGCTCGCGGAGGAGCGGATCCTCGGCCATCGTCCTGATGATGCCGGACGGCGGCGAAACGGTCAGGCGGGGCCGAGCACGGCCTCGCGGCGGCGCCGCCGCCACGGGCGCGCCGCGCCCCAGCCCAGCGCGCCGGCGAGCGCGAGCGGGAGCGCGAGCGCCAGCGACGAGGATCGCCACGCCGGCGGCGACCGAGAGGATCCCGGCGGCGTCGCGCAGCGCGTCGCCGGGCGTCCAGCGGCCGTCGCCGCCGGGCGCGACGACGTCGCCGCGCTGCGCGGTCTGGAGGTCGAGCGTCACGCGGCCGTAGCTCGTGCGGCGCCGCAGCGCCGTGCGCTCGCGGCGCAGGCCGGCAGATCTCGGCGTCGGCGAGGCGCCGGCGCTGCTTGAGCGCGTCGATCTGCGTCTGGGTGGTGGCGTGCCCGAGGGCGCGCAGGATGCCCGCGCGCTCGGCCTCGGCGGCGCGCAGGCGCTCGCGGATCGAGGTGAACGAGGCGGTGATGTCCTGCGTGCCGCTCGTCTGCGAGCGCACGCGGCCGAGCGCGGCCAGGCGGGTCGACGCCGCGGTCCGAGCTGCCCGGCCGGGATCCGCAGCTCGAACGAGGCCGAGCCGGTGCTCGCGCCCGACGAGACCGAGGACGAGTCGACGATCCCGCCGAGGCCGCCGACGATCGCGTAGACGCGCTGGGCGGTGGCCTGCAGGCGCCCGGCGCGCACGCCGACGGTCAGCTGGGTCGAGCGCTCGACCTGGCGTCCGCGGAACGGGGAGGCGGCGCTCGGGGCGGTCGGCGCCGGGCGGAGCCGGGGGCGGCGGTGGTGGCCGGGGCGGCGGCGTCCTTCTCGGCGCCGGCCGTGGAGCTCTGCGACGACGAGCGGCGCCGGAGGAGCCGTTCGGCAGCGCGATCACCAGCGCGAGCAGGGCGCAGGCGGCGAGGGCCGCGGCCGGCGCCCACACGAGCCCGCGGCGCCGGCCGGGGCGCGGTCGCCGCGGGAAGCCCGCGGCGACCCGGCGGTCGAGCTCGGCCGCCCAGGCGGCCGCGCGGCCGGCCGGCGCGAGCGCGCGGACCGGCTCGCGCAGCTCGGCCTCGAGGGCGGCGAGCGTGGGGTCAGTCGCGGACATGGACGGCCTCCCGGAGCTTCTTCAGGGTGCGGTGGAGCATCGTCTGGGCGTTGGACTCGCTGACGCCGAGCACGCGGGCGATCTCCTTGTGGCTGAGGCCGCCGTGGAAGCGCAGGGCGACGAGGTCGCGCTCGCGCGGCTCCAGGCCGGCCAGCGCGGTGCGGCGCACGGCGAGGCGCTTGGCGCGCTGCTCGTCGTCCTCGCCGGCGGCCGGCGCGTCGTCGGCCGGACTCGGTCAGCGAGGCCTCGGTCCGCCTGCGCCGGCGCAGCTCGTCGAGCGCGGCGTTGCGGGCGATCCCGAACAGCCAGGCGCGCGGCGTCGCCGCGCCGGGCGCTGAAGCCGCGGCGCTTGCGGTAGGCGCGCTCGTAGGCCTGGGCGACGACCTCCTCGGCCGCGGCTGCGGTCGCGCACGAGCGAGGCCACGTAGGCGCAGAGGTCGTCGCGCGTCTCGCGGTAGAGCGCGGCGAAGTCGTCGGTGGTGGCGGGGCACGGCGGGCGCGGCGGCGATGCTCACACGATGACTACGCCGGGGCGCTCAGTCCATCACACGTCAGTTCGAAAGAGTCTCGGGTCGTTCGTGATCACGCCGGTCACGCCCCAGTCCTCGAAGCGCTCGGATCACCCGCGCGTCGTCGACGGTCCACACGTAGATGTCGCCGCCGGCGCGGGTGACGGCGCCGCACCAGCGCGCGCGTGGTCAGGCGCCAGTTGGCCATCAGCGCGTCGCAGCGCCGGTCGCGGATCGCCCGCGCCGCGCGGGTCGGGCAGGGCGCGCCGGTAGGCGAGCATGATCGGCACGCGCGACGGGCAGCGTCCACGGCCGCGAGAAGGGGTCGACGCGCATCTTCGGCACCGACCAGCCGATCCGCACGGCGGGATCGGCGGCGCGGATGACCGCGAGGCTCTCCTTGTACTGCGTGGAGATCAGGACGCGGTCGAGCAGGCCGTAGGAGCGCAGGAGCTCGACGACCCGCAGCTCGTAGCCGGGGCCCTTGAGGTCGACGTCGAGCTCGAGGCCCGTCGAAGGCCGGCGAGGCGAGGTGGGCCAGCGCCTCCTCCAGCCCGAAGCGCTCGCGCGCGGCCAGCGCGCCGTAGTCGTGGGCGAGGAACAGGTCGCTGTCGCCGTCCATCCAGCGCTCGGGCAGGATGTCGAACTCGATCATGTCCACGCCGTGCGCGAGCGCGGCGTCGAACGACTGGCGCGTGTTGCCGGGCGCGATGTGGTCGGCGCCCTTGTGGCCGACGCGGCGCAGGGGGACGGTGCGAACGCTCATCGCTGGCAACCTTCGCACCAGAACGTGATCCGGTTGTCGTCGCCCTGGCCGCGGGCGCGCAGCGGCGTGCCGCAGCGCGGGCAGGGGCGCCCGGCCTTGCCGTAGATCTGCTTGAAGCGGTTCTGGGTGCCGGTCCGGGCCGACTCCTGCATCCGCGGGCGCACCTCGCGCACGATCGCGCGCGCCTCGTCGTCGGTCACCTCGCCGACCGGCCGCCACGGGTCGATCGCGGCCAGGAAGCAGCCCTCGACCTTCCACATGTTCCCGATGCCGGCCAGCGTGCGCTGGTCGAGCAGGGCGTCGCCGATGCCCCGCGTCGGGTCGTCGCGGCGCAGGCGCCGCACGAACGCGTCCTCGTCCCAGTCGTCGCGGATGATGTCGGGGCCGAGGGCGGTCAAGCGGTGGTCGAAGCGGGTGCGGCTCTCGGTCATCAGCTCGAGCACCGGCCCGTCGAACTGGACGACGTCCGTTCCGCCCGCGGAGATGACGAGCCAGGCCCGGCGCGGGTGGCGCTTCCACCGTCGCCCCGGTGCATGGACGCCCCATGAGCCGGTCATGCGCAGGTGCGAGTGGAGCGTCAGCTCGTCCTCGAAGCGCAGGAAGAGGTGCTTGCCGTGCGCGTCGACCGAGGTGATCTCGCGACCCTCCAGCCGCTCGGGCCAGCCGTCCTTGCCGAAGCGCGGGTGCGGCGTACGCACGGAATCCGGCCGGTGCCCCTGGAGCACCGGCCGGATCCGGTTCGCGGCGTAGTGGATGGTGTCGCCCTCGGGCACCTCTCCGAGGGTACGTAGCGGCCCGCTATTTAGGCCGAGAGCGCGAGCTTGCGCGGGCCGGGGCGGAAGCCGGCCTCGATCAGCCGCTCCTCCCAGGGCGAGCCGACGACCGGCTCGCCGTCGACGCGCTCGAGCCCGAGCCGTCCCGCCCGGCCGTGGCGCACGTGCTCGACGAGCGCCTCGATCGCGCGGTCGACGCGGGCCTCGTCGTCGGGCAGGAGGACCTGGATGCCCTTGCCGCCGCGCTCGAGGTAGAGGACCGGCTCGTCGCCGACGAGCACGACGTGGGCGCCGGGCTGGCGCGCCGGGCGCTTGGTCTCCGTGTCCCGCTTGGGCCACGGCAGCGCCGCGCCGTAGGGCTGGGCCGGGTCGGTGGCGGCGAGCACGAGCGCGCCGCTCGTCGGTCGTCCTCGCGGCGGCTGCGGAGGCGCTCGACGGCGCCGGGCAGCGCGAACTGCGCGCCGCCGAGCCCCTCGACGAAGTAGCCGCGGCGGGCGACGCCGAGCGTCTCGAGCTGCCCGAGCGAGTCGTAGAGCGCGGAGAAGCCGCCGGGGACGCCCTCGGCGAGGACCAGCTCGCGGGTGACGATCCCGTAGCGCTCGAGCAGCAGCTCGGCGTGCGCGCGCCGGCGCTCGGCCGGGTCGGCGGCGCGCGGAAGAGGGGCGTCGTCAGCGACCAGCGGCCCTGGACTGGCGCCGCGGCCGCCGCTGCGCCGCGAGCGAAGCGGCGCGACGCGCCCGCGGCGCGCCTGGTCGCGCTGGGCGCGGGCGAGCGTGAGCCGCGGCGCGCGCAGCGGCGCCCAGGCGTCGTTGGTCACCTCGCCGGCCCAGACGAGGTCCCACAGCGCCTCCTGCAGCTCCTCGGGGATCAGGTCGACGCCGACGAGCAGGTCGGTGAAGAAGCACGGCGCCCTGCTCGAGCCGCGCGCGGACGAGGTCGTGGGCGGGCGACGACGGCGGCTCGGGCGCGCCGCGCAGCGCCGGCGGCCCGAGCGCGGCGGCGTCCTCGCGGAAGTAGAGCGCGACGCGGCCGCTCGAGCGCCCGAGCGAGCCCGCGCCGACCCACACCACTTCGCCGGACGCGCAGAGCTGGTCCATCCACGTCGGCGAGTAGGCGCCGATGCGCCGCGGCAGGACGTCCTTCTCCCACGTGTCCGGGGTCAGCGCGAGGCCCTGGAGCGGGACGAGCGCCTCGCGCAGGCGGTCGATCCCCGCGCCCGCCGCCGGGTGGCGGTCGACGTCCTGCCACGCGGGCAGGAAGCGCGGCGAAGTCGCGCTGGTCGGCCGGCTCGATCTCCTTGCGCAGGACGGCGAGCGAGGCGCGGCGCAGGCGGCGCAGGACCTCGGCGTCGCACCACTCGCGCTCGGTGCCGCCCGGGCGCAGCTCGCCGCGGATCACGTCGCCCTCGCGTTCGAGCTCGCGCAGCGCGGCGGCGGGGTCGACGCCGGTAGCGCACGCGCACCTCGTCGGTGGTGAACGGGCCGTGCGTGCTGGCGTAGCGGCGCGAGAGCCCGAGCAGCGCGTCGTCGACGTCGGCGAGTGAAGACCGCGGGCAGGCCGCCGGGCGGGGCGGCGCCGACGCGCGTCGCGGTACAGGCCGGCGTCCTGGGCGGCGATCCAGCGCTCCTCGCCGCCGATCCGCAGGCGGATCGCGCGGCGCTCGCGCTCGAGCTCGTCGAGCATCGGCGGCGGCGTCGACGCCCTCGGTGCACGCGGCGCGGCGACCTCGGCCGGTCAGGTCGCCGACGCGGCGCAGCACGTCGTGGAGCTCGTCGCGCGACGACGCCCGCATGCGCTCGGAGCGGCGCTGCAGGTCGTCCTCGACCTGCTGCAGCGCGTCGGGGTCGATCAGCTCGCGCAGCTCCTCCTGGCCGAGCAGCTCGCGCAGCAGGTCGCGGTCGAGCGAGAGGGCCGCCGCGCGCCGCTCGGCGTTGGGCGTGTCGCCCTCGTACATGTAGGTCGCGACGTAGTCGAAGAGCAGCGAGGAGGCGAACGGCGAGGCGGTCGGCGTCTCGACCTCGACGAGCGTCAGCTCGCGGCGGTGGAGCTTGGCCAGCAGGTCGCGGGCGCCGGGCACGTCGAGCACGTCGCGCAGGCACTCGCGGTAGGTCTCGAGCACGATCGGGAAGTCGCCGTAGCGCTTGGCGACCTCGAGCAGCGACTGCGACTTCAGCCGCTGCTGCCACAGCGGCGTGCGCTTGCCCGGGTAGGCGCGCGGGATGAGCAGCGCGCGGCCGGCGTTCTCGCGGAAGCGCGCGCCGAACAGCGCCGAGGAGGCGAGCTCGGCGACGACGCGGTCCTCGAGCTCGTCGGGGTCGACGAGCACGAGCTCGGTGCCCGGCGGCTCATCCGCGTCGGGGAGGTGGACGATGATCCCGTCGTCGGACCAGATCGCGTCGGACTCGAGGCCGTACTCCTCGCGGATCCGCGCCGACAGCGCGAGGCCCCAGGCGGCGTGGACGCGCCCGCCGAACGGCGACAGCACGCACATGCCGCCAGTCGCCGATCTCGTCGCGGAAGCGCTCGACGACGATCGTCGTGTCGCTCGGGATCACCCGCGTGGCGGCCTGCTGCTCGGGCAGGAAGTCGAGGAGGTTCTTCGCGGCGAGCTCGTCGAGGTCGTAGTCGCTCGGCGAGCGTCGTCGACCGAGCGTGCCCACCGCCTCCCGGGCGAAGGCGCCGACGGCGGCGCCGAGCTCCTTGGGGCGCCCGACGGTGTCGCCCTGCCAGAACGGCACCGCGCCGGGGACGCCGGGCGCGGGCGTGACGATCGACGCGGTCGCGGCCGATCTCCTCGATCCGCCACGACGAGGCGCCGAGCAGGAACGTCTGGCCCGGGCGCGCCTCGTAGACCATCTCCTCGTCGAGCTCGCCGACGCGGCGGCCGTCGGGCAGCGTGACGGAGAACAGCCCGCGGTCGGGGATCGTCCCGGCGTTGGTGATCGCGAGCTGGCGCGCGCCCTTGCGCGGGCGGATCACGCCGCCGAGGCGGTCCCAGACGATGCGCGGGCGCAGCTCGGCGAAGTCGCGAGGACGGGTAGCGGCCGTCGAGCATGTCGAGCACGTACTCGAACGAGCGCGCGCGGGAGCTCGGCGAAGGAGTGGGTGCGCGTGACCAGGGCGAACAGGTCGTCGACGGCGACCTCCTCCTCGATCGCCGCGATCGCGACGATCTGCTGGGCGAGCACGTCGAGCGGGTTGCGCGGCACGACGGTCGGCTCGATCGCCGCCTCGTGCATCCGCTTGGCGACGACCGCGCACTCGAGCAGGTCGGCGCGGAACTTCGGGAAGATGCGGCCCTTCGAGGTGTCGCCGACGTCGTGGCCGGCGCGGCCGATCCGCTGCAGGCCGGAGGCGACGGACTTCGGCGACTCGACCTGGAGCACGAGGTCGACGGCGCCCATGTCGATGCCGAGCTCGAGCGACGAGGTCGCCACGAGGCAGGGCAGGTCGCCCGACTTGAGCAGCTCCTCGACGACGAGGCGCTCCTCGCGGGCCAGCGAGCCGTGGTGGGCGCGGCGCGATCGGCTCCTCGGCGAGCTCGTTGAGCCGGAGCGCGAGCCGCTCGGCGCCGCGGCGGTTGTTGACGAAGACGATCGTCGAGCGGTGCTCCTTGACCAGCGCGAGCAGCTCGGGGTAGATCGCCGGCCAGATCGAGCGCCGCGTGGCCTCGCCGCCGGCCAGCGGATCGAGCGGGTCCGACGCCCTCGTCGGGCTCGACCATCGACTCGACCGGCACCTGGATCTTCAGGTCGAGCGGCTTGCGCACGCCGGTGTCGACGATGCGGCACGTCCGCTGCGGGCCGACGAGGAAGCGGCCGATCTCCTCCAGCGGGTTCTGCGTGGCCGAGAGGCCGATGCGCTGCAGGTCGCCGCTCGGCGGCCGCCTCCAGCCGCTCGAGCGTGAGCGCGAGGTGCGCGCCGCGCTTCGTGCCGGCGACGGCGTGGATCTCGTCGACGATCACCGTCTCGGCGTCCGCGCAGGAACTCGCGGGCGCGCGAGGTGAGCATCAGGTAGAGCGACTCGGGCGTCGTGATCAGCACGTCGGGCGGCTCCTGGAGCATCGCCGCGCGCTCCTTCTGCGGCGTGTCGCCGGTGCGGATCGCGACCTTGCAGATCGGTGCCGATCCCGCGGAGCGGGACGCGCAGGTTCTTCTCGATGTCGTGCGAGAGCGCCTTGAGCGGCGAGACGTAGACGAGGCGCGTCCGCCCGCGCTCCTCGGTCGCCGCCAGCCGGTCGAGGCCGGAGAGGAACGCGGCCAGCGTCTTGCCCGATCCGGTCGGCGCGGCGAGCAGCACGTGCTCGCCCGTGGCGATGGCCGGCCAGGCCTGGATCTGGGCCTCGGTCGGCCCCGCGAAGGCCTGCGTCGAACCACTCCCGCGTGCGTGGACTGAACGAGGAGAGCGGCATACCTCTCAGGGTACGGCCGAGATACGGTTCGCGGGATGCCCGCCCGGCCCACCTACGAGCGCGGCCTGCACGAGCTCGGGGACGGCCTCTTCGCCTACCTCCAGCCCGACGGCGGCTGGGGCTGGAGCAACGCGGGGCTGCTCGCCGGCGAGGGCGCGTCGCTGCTCGTCGACACCCTCTTCGATCTGAACTTGACCCGCGACATGCTCGCGGCGATGAAGCCGGTCACCGACCGGACGCCGATCGACGCGCTCGTCAACACGCACGCCAACGGCGACCACTGCTGGGGCAACGAGCTCGTGCCCGACGGGACGGCGATCTGGGCCACCGCGGCCGCGGCGCAGGAGATGACCGAGGTCACCCCGGCGCTCTTCCACGCCATGGCCGTCAACGACCTCGGCCCCGAGCTCGACGAGTTCTACGACTACGCCTTCGGCCCGTTCGAGTTCGGCGACATCACGCTGACGCTGCCGACCGACACGTTCTCCGAGCGCCACACGCTGACCGTCGGCGAGCGCCGCGTCGACCTGATCGAGGTCGGGCCGACGCACACGCGCGGCGACACGTTCGCCCACGTCCCCGAGGCGGGCGTCCTGTTCACCGGCGACGTGCTGTTCGTCGAGGGCACGCCGATCATGTGGGCCGGCCCGATCGACAACTGGCTGGCCGCCTGCGACCTGATCTGCGAGCTCGATCCGCACACGATCGTCCCCGGCCACGGGCCGGTCTGCGGGCTCGAGGGCCCGCGCGCCGTGCAGGCCTACCTGCGGTGGGCGCGCGACGCCGTCGAGGAGCGCTTCCGGGGCGGCATGACCGATCCGCTCGAGATCGCGCTCGACCTCGACCTGGGCCAGTTCGCGGCCTGCGCGACGCCGAGCGGATCGTCGTCAACGCCGAGTCGCTGCTGCGCGAGCTGGACCCCGACCGCCCGCCGCCCAACCCGGTCGAGCTCTTCACGGGCATGGCGCGATGGCGCAGGGAGCGCGGCTCCCCTACATTCTCCGCATGAGCGAGTCCCGGATGTTCTCCCCCGCCTACTCCGCCGAGGCGCAGGCGGGCGCCACGACCTCGTACGCCGCCCTGCTCGGCCAGGTCATGTTCCTCGTGGCCCTGGCCATCGGCTTCCTCGCGCTCGGCTCGTACGTCGGGCGCGACCTCTCGATCGGCACGGCGCGGATCCTCTCGTTCGCCGGCTTCGGGATGCTGATCGCCACGTCGTTCGCCGGCGCGGTGTTCCGCACCGGCCCGGTCGCGATCTTCTGGCTGTTCGCCACCTCGCTGGTGATCGGCCTCGGCCTCGGGCCGGTGCTCGCCTACTACGTCGCCAACGACGCCTCGGCCGTGACCCAGGCGGCCGGCGTGACGGCCCTCGTCGTGCTCGGCATGGGCGCGGCGGGCACGTTCATGGCCAAGGACCTCGCGCGCTGGATGCGCCCGCTGTCGCTGGTCGTGCTCGGCCTCGTGCTCGTGTCCTTCGTGATGGTGCTGTTCTCGTCGGGCGGCAACCCGATCCTGTCGGCGGCGATCGGGCTGCGTCTCGGCGGCGCTGATCGCGGTCGACTTCAACTACCTGCGCAAGCACGGGACCGAGGACGACGTCGTCCTGCTGGCGACCGGGATCTTCGTCTCGATCGTCAACATCTTCCTGTCGCTGCTCAACCTGTTCGGGCGATAGCCCGCGCGCGCTCGAGCACCGCGTCGAGCATCGCCGGCGTCAGCCGGCCCGTGAACGTGTTCTGCTGGCTGGGGTGGAAGCAGCCGACGAGCGTCAGCGCCGCCGGCCGTCGCCTCGGCGCCGTGGCCGAAGCGCGGCCGCGGGCGCCGCGGCCGGGTCGAGCGCGCGCCAGGCGGCGTCCCAGCCGAACGCGCCGAGGCAGACGACGACGCGCAGCGCGCTCGAGCAGCGCGAGCTCGCGGTGCAGGTACGGCGCGCACGTGTCGCGCTCGGCCGGCGTGGGCTTGTTGGCCGGCGGCGCGCAGCGCACCGCCGCGGTGACGTAGGCGCCGGCGAGCGCGAGGCCGTCGTCCGGCGCGTCCGCGACGTCGGCTGGTTGGCGAAGCCCGGTGCGGTGCAGCGCGGCGAAGAGGAAGTCGCCCGAGCGGTCGCCGGTGAACACGCGGCCGGTGCGGTTGGCGCCGTGCGCCGCGGGCGCGAGGCCGAGCAGCAGGACGGTCGCGTCGCGGTCGCCGAAGCCGGTGATCGGGCCGCCCCCAGTACGTCTCGTCCGCGTGGCGCCGGGTCTTGACGCGGGCGACCTCCTCGCGCCAGGCCACGAGCCGCGGGCAGGCGCGGCAGTCGACGATCTCCTGATCGAGCGCGTCCCAGGCGGCCGCGCGCGCGGCGTCCACGGTCAGTCGGCGATCAGCAGGCCGGTCAGCAGCCGGTCGATGACCGGCTCGAGGTCGCGCAGGTCCTCGGGGTCGCCGAGGCGCATCTGGCGCGAGGCGAGCTCGGCGATCGCGCCGACCACGGCGAAGGCGTCGTGCATCGAGGCGAACGAGCGCTGGCCCGGCGTCGGCCGCGCGTTGTAGAGCGTCTCGGCGAAGCGCTGGAGGATCGTGTCGCGGCGGCGCGCCGCCTCGGGCCCGGCGCCGATGATCTCCACGAGCAGCGTGCGGCTCTCCTCGGGGTGCTCGGCGAGCGTCTCGAGGAAGGCGTGGATGCCGGCGCGCACGCGGGCCAGCGGCTCGCGCGGCGCGCCCTCGGCGGCGTCGAGCGCGCGCGGTGATCGAGACGTCCGCGGCCTGGTCCCAGAGCGCGATGATCGCCGCTTCCTTGTTGCCGAAGTGCTCGTAGAACGTCGCCTTGGACATGCCCGGCCTCGCGGGCGATCGCCTCGGCCGAGGCCTCGGCGTAGCCGACGCGCGCGAACACGGAGGCGGAGGCGTGGAGCAGGCGCTCGCGCTGGCGCTCGCGGCGGACTTCGAGGGGCGGGGCGTGACGACCGCGGGGAACGCTGACGGGATCGGCCACGAACCCAGCTTACGACGGGTGGCGGTCTGTCAGCGCAGGGCGCGCCCGTACTGGCGCTCGTAGTACTCGCGGTAGGCGCCCGAGCGGATCGGCTCCCACCAGTCGGTGTGCTCGCGGTACCAGGCGACGGTCTGCTCGAGCCCGTCGGCGAACGTCATCCGCGGCTCCCAGCCCAGCGCCGCGCACCTTCTCGGAGGAGAGCGAGTAGCGCTTGTCGTGGCCGAGGCGGTCGGGGACGTGCTCGATCAGGTCCTCGCTCTGGCCGGTCAGCGCGAGGATCCGCTGGACGACCTCGATGTTCGGGCACTCGTCGGGGCCGCCGGCGTTGTAGACCTCGCCGGGCTCGCCGCGCTCGAGCGCGGTGCCGATCGCGCGGGCGAAGTCCTCGACCCAGATCCAGTTGCGCACCTGCATCCCGTCGCCGTAGACGGGCAGCGGATCGCCGTGCAGCGCGTTGAGCACCATCAGCGGGATCAGCTTCTCGGGGTACTGGTAGGGCCCGTAGTTGTTCGAGCCGCGCACGATCAGGGCCTCGAGCCCGTAGGTGTGCACGTAGCCGCCGACGAGCAGGTCGGCGCCCGGCCTTGGTCGCCGAGTACGGGGAGGAGGGATCGAGCGGCGAGCGCTCGGTGAACGTGCCCTCGTCGATCGAGCCGTAGACCTCGTCGGTCGAGACCTGGACGTAGCGCAGGCCGTGCTCGCGCACGGCCTCGAGCAGGACGTAGGTGCCCAGCGCGTGGGTCTTGACGAACGCGTCGGGCTCGGCGATCGAGCGGTCGACGTGCGTCTCGGCGGCGAAGTTGACGATCGCGTCGACAGCCGGCCACGGCGTCGGCCACGGCCTTGGCGTCCTCGATGCCCGCCTCGATCAGCGGCACGCCGGTGTCGGCGAGGTTCTCCCGGCGCCCGGCGTAGGTCAGCTTGTCGAGCACGACGACCTCGTCGCCGTGGTCGCGCACGCGCAGGCGCACGAAGTTCGAGCCGATGAACCCGGCTCCGCCGCACACCAGCAGCTTCATCGCCGCACGCTCCCGATCTCGTCGAGGTAGGCCGACAGGCCCTCGGTCCACTCCGGCAGCGCGACCGCGTCGGGGCGCTCGGAGGCGAGCACGCTCCACGGCCGGCCGCGGCGCCGGGCGCGGCATCTCGGCCGTCGTGCACGGCGTCAGCGCGACCTCGAGCTCGGCCTGCGCGAACGTCGCCGCCGCGAGGTCGAACCACGTGCAGCGCCCGCCGCCGGCGGCGTGCCAGGTGCCGTAGTCGCTCCGAGCGCGCGATCGTCGCCAGCGCGGCGGCGAGGTGCGGCGTGTAGGTCGGGCAGCCGGTCTGGTCGTCGACGACCGACAGCGCGTCGCGCTCCTCGCCGAGGCGCAGCATCGTGCGCACGAAGTTCGGGCCGCCGGCGCCGAACAGCCAGGCCGTGCGCACGACGTGGTGGCGCGGGTTGGCCTCGCGCACCTCGGCCTCGCCGGCGAGCTTGGAGCGCCCGTAGGCGCGTGGCGGGGCGGACGGGGTCGGACTCGACGTAGGGCTCGCTCGCCGTCGCCGTCGAAGACGTAGTCGGTCGAGACGTGCACGACCGCGGCGCCCGCGCCGGCCGCCGCGGCGGCGACGTTGCCCGCGCCCGCGCCGTTGATCGCCGTCGCCTCGTCCTCGTGCGCCTCGGCGCCGTCGACGTCGGTCCAGGCCGCGCAGTTGATCGACGACGTCGGGCTGCGCGGCGCGGACGGCGGCGCGCACGGCGTCGGCGTCGGTGACGTCGAGCTCGGCGCGCGTGTAGCCCGGCGCGCCGCCGGGATCGCGGCGAGGACGTCGCGGCCGAGCATGCCGCCGGCGCCGGTGACGAGCACGCCGCCCATCACAGGATCCCGATGTCGGAGTTGTCGCCGACCATGAAGCGGTAGGCGCGGGGCTGCTTGGGCGACGGGCCGATCGTCACGTTGCGGCCGAGCAGCGAGGACTCCATGCGGCCGTCGAGGCCGCGCACGGCCGAGCCGGCCAGCAGGATCGAGTGCTCGACCTCGGCCCGCTCGATCACGCAGTCCTCGGCGATCGCCGTGTAGGGCCCGACGTAGGCGTCGACCAGGCGCGCGCCGGCGCCGATCACGGCCGGGCCGCGCACCGTGCAGCGCTCCAGCCGGGCGCCGGCCTCGATGACGACGCGGCCGCCGACCGAGCAGTCGATCAGCTCGCCGTCGAGGCGCTGCTCGACGCGGTCGAGGATCAGGCGGTTGGCCTCGAGCATGTCCTCGAGGCGGCCGGTGTCCTTCCACCAGCCGCGCACGACGTGCGGCTCGACGGCGCGCCCCTGGTCGACCAGGTACTGGATCGCGTCGGTGATCTCGAGCTCGCCGCGCGCCGAGGGCTCGATCGCCCGGGCCGCGTCGTGGATCCCCGCGGTGAACATGTAGACCCCGACGAGCGCCAGGTCGGTCTTCGGCTCGCGGGGCTTCTCGACCAGGCGCACGACGCGGTCGTCGCCGTCGAGCTCGGCCACGCCGTAGTTCTCCGGGTCGGGGACCGGCGTGAGCAGGATCAGCGCGTCGGGGTCGCCCGCGCGGAAGGCCTGCGACGAGGTCCGCGATGCCGCCCTGCAGCAGGTTGTCGCCGAGGTACATGACGAACGGCGCGTCGGCGAGGAACGGCTCGGCGGTGAGCACGGCGTGGGCCAGGCCGAGCGGCGCGTCCTGCTCGATGTAGGTGATCGCGCACCCCGAACTGGGAGCCGTCGCCGCCGGCCTCGCGGATCTCCTGGCCGGTCTCGGGCGCGATGATGATCCCGATCTCGCGGATGCCCGCCGAGGCCATCGCCTCGATGCCGTAGAACAGCACGGGCTTGTTGGCCACGGGCACGAGCTGCTTGGCGCTCGTGTGGGTGATCGGACGCAGGCGCGTGCCCGTTCCCGCCGGAGAGGATCAGGCCCTTCATCGAGCGATGAGCCTATTGGGCTCGCCCGGAGCGTCAGGCTCAGTAGGTCCCGGCGAGCTTGCGGTGGTCCCAGGTGGCGCGGGCGCCGTCCTCGACGAACTCGAGCCCGACGCGCTTGGCCGCCTGCTTGCCGACCATCTCCCGACGCCCTCGTCGCCGGCGTCGACGCCGCGCGTACTTGCTCATGATCTCGATCGCCGAGCGCGGCGACGTCGTCGGTCTCGCGGTGGATCGGCCACGCGCGTGCGGAACATCACCCCGCGCAGCTCGGCGTACTCGGTGCCGTCCTCGATCTGCAGCGTCGCGCGCGGGTCGCGCTCGAGGTTCTTGACCTTCTGCGAGCTCGCGTAGGTCCAGGCCCAGATCCGCCCGTCGCGCACGACGAACCACAGCGGCATCAGGTGCGGGTAGCCGTCGTGCCCGTTCGAGGCGCAGATGACGGTCTTCTGCTCGGCGAGGAAGGCCTCGACCTCGTCGTCGCTCATCTTGATCTGGTCGCGCCGGCTCATGGGACGGGGCAAGGCTAACGTCCGGCCCATGGCCCCCGTCTACGCCCTCAACCTCTTCGACTTCGCCGACAACGACGGCTACCGCGAGTACTCCGGCGCTCGGTCGAGCGATCGGCAAGCACGGTGCGCACGTCGTCGCGCTCGGCGGCCGCGCCGAGGCGCTCGAGGGCGAGGACCCGCGGGCGATGATGGTGCTCGTCGAGTGGCCCTCGCGCGCCGCGCTGCAGGACTTCCTCGACGATCCCGAGCACGCGGAGCTCCATCCGCTGCGCGAGGACGGGACGCAGCGCTACCTCTGGTGGATCTACGACAAGCTCGAGGACCTGCGCGGCGTCCTGCCGCCGCGCCACTGAGACTGAGGTGCCTGTCCCCTGAGTCTCAGCGGCCGGCGAGCTCCGGCAGCCGGTCGAGCGCGGTGGCCACGGCCTCGCGGGCGTCCTCGGGCTCGAGCACGACGGCGTCGCCGGCCTCCTTGAGGATCTCGCGGACGAGCCAGTCGGTGCCGGCGAAGGACATCTCGACGACGGTGGCGCCGTCCTCGAGGTCGGCGATCACGCGGCGCTCCTCGCGGGCCCAGCGCGCGCGCTCGGGGGAGACCCACACGCGGGCCCGGCGCGCGGTCGGGACCTCGCCGGTGCGCGGCCAGCCCTCGACGTCGGCGGCCGGGTCGACCTCGGCGCCGGGGCTCGAAGCGCTCCTCGCGCACCTCGGCGGCCTTGATGCGGTCCAGGCGGAAGTGGCGCACGTCGTCCTTGGCCGGGTCCCAGGCGACGAGGTACCAGCGCCTCCTTGCCGTTCATCAGCGCGTGCGGCTCGACGACGCGCTCGGAGAACTCGTCCTCGCTCTCCTTGTAGTACTCGAAGGCGAGGATGCGGCGGGTGGCGATCGCGCGCGACACGACGTGGCCGATCTCGACGTCCTCGCCGACGGGCTGGACGACCTGCAGGCCTTCCTCGACCGGGTCGCGGCCCAGCGCGGCGACGACCTTCTCGCGCACGGAGGCCAGCGGCGCCGCGGGCAGGTGGTCGCCGATCAGGTCGATGGCCGAGACGAGCGCCTTGGCCTCGACGGGCAGCAGGCGCGCCGGGCGCGCGAAGGCGTCCCAGTAGGCGTCGGGGTTGGCCTCGACCGTGCCGTCGTCCTTCATCTCGGCGTAGAGGACGTAGGTCCCGGCGCCGAAGTTGACGACGTTGAGCACGGAGATGTCCTCGCGCAGCTCCTGCGGCGTGACCTGCAGGCGGTCGCACAGCTCGGCGGTCTGCGAGACGCGCGCCGGCGCGGCCGGCCTCGATCAGCATCGAGGCGAGCGTGACGAGCCGCGCGAAGCGCTCGGGGCGGATCGCCGGCGGGCTCGCGCCGCTCGCTGCGCTGGCGGCCGATCGACGACCTCCTCGTCCTCCACCGGCGCGGGCGGCACGGCGCGCCGCCGTGGCGAAGTCGCCCGCCGTGGCGCTCGCGCAGCAGGCGCGCGCGGTCCTCGTACTCCTCCAGGAGCTCGGGCGGCCCGAGCACGCGGGCGTGCTCGCCGAGGCCGAGCACCCACGAGACGATCCCGCGCGGGCTGGCGTACTCGGTCGAGAACACGACCCCGTCCCCGCTGTCGGCGGGCCGGAACTCGCCGTACTGGCCGAAGTGGCGCTCCATCTGCCAGGCCACGCGCTCGGCGATCCACACCTCGGCGACGCCGGCGGGCTCGCCGAACTGCCAGTGGATCCGGTCGCCGTAGCCGCGCGGGTCGAAGTCGTCGGGACGCTGGAAGTCGTGCTCGGCCTTGGTCGCGTAGGCGACCTTCCCGCGGATGCGCGAGAGGCGGAAGACGCGGATCGCGTCGCGCTCGTGCGAGCGGCCGACGAGGTAGAACTGCCCGCCCTGGAAGAGCAGCTGGTAGGGGTCGACCTTGCGCTCCTCGGTCGCGTCGCGCTCCATCGTGTAGTAGGCGAACGTGACCGTCTTGCGGCGGAAGATCGCCGTCTCGATCTTGGCCAGGCGCTGGGAGACGTCGTGGCCGCCCGGCGCGCCGGTGATGCCGAGCGCGACGCGCTGCTCGGGCGCGGCCAGCGGGCTCGGGCGCCCCCAGGAGATCTGCTGCAGCGCCAGCCGCAGCGGCTCGGCGTAGGCGAACTCGCCGTCGAGCAGCTGGAGCGCGGTGCCCAGCGCGGCGAGCTCGTCGTCGCGGAACTCGATCGGGTCGAGGAAGAAGTTCTCGGGCGGCAGCGCGTAGTTCTCCTGCTCGGCCGCGCCGTCGACGGGCTTGTCGACCTGCAGCTCGATGCCGAGCGCGTCGAGCTCGGCGCGGTCGGCGTAGAAGCGCCGGGCGAACGCGTCCTCGTTCATCTCCGCGTAGCCCTCGACGTTCTGACGGATCTCGGCGGCCGTCACCGGGCGGCGCTCGGCCATCAGGAACGAGATCAGCGAGAGCTGGCGGATGAGCTTCTCGGTGTCCTTGGCCATAGGGCCGAGCATAAGGGCGCCTGCCGCGCGCGCCACTCGCCGATTCGCGCAAATTGCACGCGCGAGTGTCGCCAGACCGGGCGCGTCGGCGGGGTTGTTTGCGGGCCGTGTTGTGAACCAGACCCGGATCCGGCGCGAAGACCTCCATGACCCGCCGACTGGGCGGGCTCGAACGACCCCCTAGGAGGAGGTCAGCTTGACCGACACCCGGATCGAATCAGACAGCGCGCTCGCCGAGGTCACACAAGACCCGTCGTCGCGCAAGAAGTTCCTGAAGATGATGGGCGGCACCGGCGCGACCGGCGCGCTCGCCCTCGTCGTCGCCGCGTGCGGCGGCTCGTCGAGCTCCTCGAGCTCGTCGACGAAGTCCACCTCGACGAGCAGCAAGCCGTCGGCGAGCACCGGCGATCTCGCGATCGTCAACTACGCGCTGACGCTCGAGTACCTCGAGGCCGACTTCTACAAGAAGGTCATCGCCAGCGGGCTCTTCAAGGGCGCCGAGCTGGACGCCATCAAGACGTTCGGCGAGCAGGAGCAGCAGCACGTCGAGGCCCTCACCGCCACGGCCAAGAAGCTCGGCACGCCGGCCAAGAAGCCGCATGACGAAGTTCCCGATCAAGGACGCCAAGAGCACCGTCAAGCTCGCGGCGACCGTCGAGAACCTCGGCGCTGCCGCCTACCTCGGCCAGGCCGGGAAGATCAAGAGCAAGGAGATCCTCGCCGCCGCCCTGTCGATCCACTCCGTCGAGGCTCGGCACGCCGCCGCGCTCAACCTGATGCTCGGCAAGGGCGTCACCCCGGACGGCGGCTTCGCGAAGCCGATGTCCATGGCTCAGGTCCTGCCCGCCGTCAAGCCGTTCATCGTCGCATGAGCTCGACTCAAGGAAGGACGCAACCACATGGCTGAACACCAGCTCGCAGCTCCGGAGCTCGAAGGCGTCGAGGTCCACGGGACGACCCGTGGCGCGTTCATCGCGCGTGGCGCGATCGCCGCGACGGCCGTCTACGGCCTGTCGTCGGTCACGCCGTTCGTCTCGCAGGCGCTCGCGCAGTCCGGTGGTGGCGACGTCGCCATCCTGAACTTCGCGCTGACGCTCGAGTACCTCGAGGCCGCCTTCTACAAGGAGGCCCAGAGCAAGATCAAGCTCTCCGGCCAGGCGAAGTCGCTGGCCAAGGAGTTCGGCGATCAGGAGGCCGAGCACGTCAAGGCCCTGATGACCGCGATCAAGAGCGCCGGCGGCAAGCCCGTCACGTCGCCGACGTTCGCGTTCCCGATCAAGGACCAGAAGAGCTTCCTGAAGCTCGCTCAGACGCTCGAGGACACCGGGGTCAGCGCCTACAACGGCGCCGCTCCGATGATCAAGGCTGCCGCCGTGCTCGGCGCCGCCGGCTCGATCGTCCAGGTCGAGGCGCGTCACGCCGCCGCGATCCGCATCCTCAACGGCCAGCCGCCGGCTCCGACCGGGTTCGACAAGACCCTGTCCAAGAACCAGGTGCTGACCGCCGTCAAGCCGCTCATCAAGGCCTAAGGAGGCGCTCGATGCCGAACATCGGACCCATGGAGATCATGCTCGTCGCGATCATCGCGCTGGTGGTCCTCGGACCCAAGAAGCTGCCCGAGGCGGGCCGCTCGCTGGGCAAGGGGATCCGCGAGCTCAAGGGCTCGCTGTCCGGCGAGGAGCCGACGACGGCCGAGCGCCTGCCGGCCCCCGCGGCCGAGCCGGCCGACCGGCCCGTCGTCTAGGGCCGCAGACCGGCGCTCATCGTCCGCGCCATCACGTCCGGCCGGAACATCCGGCCGGGCGTGGCGCGGCGCGGCGCCGACCGCCTCGAACTCCTTGCGCACCTTCGGGTCGCGCGCCGCGGCCCGGTAGAGCATCCGCTCGAACGCCGTCGGCGGCCTGCCGCTGGCGATGTCCGAGAGCATCAGGTGGTGCGGGCCGAGACGCAGCAGATGGCGGCGGCGGTAGCGCCGCAGCCCCGCGTCGAGCCCCTCGCCGCCGGCGACCAGCGCCGGCGTCGTGGCGTCGACGAGCCACTCGGCGCTCTGGAAGGCCCAGCCGCAGCCGACGCCCCACAGCGGGTCGCTGGCCTGCGCGGCGTCGCCGATCAGCGCCAGGCCGTCCTTGCCGGCCGGCCGCCACACGTTGGGCATGTCGAGCTTGCCCACGAGCTTGCCCTCCCGCTCGGCGTGTGAGAGGTCGGGACCGTCGGGCAGCCGCGCGAGCGCCCGCAGGAAGGCGGCCTCCGGGTCGGCCTTGAACTCGTCTCGCCGCGCGCGCCCCGGAGCGACGAGCACCACGCTCAGCCCGTCCTCGTTGGGGAACGTGTAGGCCGCGTCGGGGTCGCCGAGCCACATCCGCGACTTCGTGCCGCCCGGCCGCACGTCGCGGTAGTAGCCCCAGTAGAAGAAGCGGTTGTGCGGGCGCGCCCGCCCGGGGATCGCGGCCATCCGCGCGATGCGCGATCCGACGCCCGTCGGCGCCGACGACGAGCGTGGCGCCGAGCTCCGCTGCGCTCGCGCTGGCGGTCCTCGAGCACGAACCCGTCGGGGCGCGAGCCGCCGCGGAGGCCGACCACGGTCGATCCGGCGATCAGCTCGACCCCCGGCGTCTCGGCCGCCAGCCGGCGCAGGATCGGGTCGAGCGTGCGGCGGGTGACGTTGAAGCCGCGCGGGATGGTCCCCGTCGTCCTCGATCCAGCCGCCGGCCTCGGTCCAGACGTCGATGCTGTTGCGGATCGCGCCGCGCTCCTCGAGCAGCGGGATCAGCCCGAGGCGCTCGATCACCGGCGTGGCCGAGGCCTGGATGTAGTGGGTGCAGACCGTCTTGTGCGCGTCGATCTTCGGGCGCTTCTCGATCAGCGCGACGCGCAGACCCGCCTGGGCGTAGAGCCGCGCCGCGGTGCAGCCGGCCACGCTCGCGCCGGCGATCGCGACGTCGTAGTGGTCGCTCATCGGCGCTTGGCCTTCGCGCCGAGCCGCTGCAGTCCCACGAGCGCGCGCTGCCCGCGCGAGCCGGGCGGCGGGACGAGCCCGAGCTGGCTGCGCGAGGCCCTGCATGTCGTAGAACGCCCGGTAGTCGGCGATGCGGCCGTCCTCCATGCGCACGAGATCCATGCCGTGGACGTCGATCGCGCGGCCGGTGGGGGCGAAGCCGGGCGGGTCGAGCGGGCCGGTGTTCGTCCCGAACATGCGCCACGAGAACGCCGCGCGGTCGCCCTCGACGGCGAGGAAGCCCGCGCCCTCGTCGAACGCGAGGTCTGGGAACGAGCGCCAGCTCGTGGCCAGGAAGCCCTCGAATTGCGGTGCGGCCCCGCGCCGGCTGCGGCAGCGCGGGATCGTCCCAGACCACGTCGTCGGTGACGAGCTCGCCGAACGGGGCGGCGGAGTGCGAGTTCCAGGCGGCGAGGTAGCGCTCGACGAAGCCGGCAAGCGCGTCGCGATCAAGCAGAACCGAGGTGCTCATCGCCCGACCCTAGATCGGCCCGGCGGGCCGCGTCCAGGTCAGGCGGCGGCGCGGGAGGCGAAGTAGGCGCCGCCGCCGAGCGCCCGGTCGAAGCCCGACCAGGCCTGCCCGCTGGCGAGCTCCTTCTCGAGCCGGTCGAAGGACCCGAGCCGGCCGCCGAGGTTGTCGATCATGTGCACGAGGGTGGCCTCCCGTGTGGCCGGGCACGACCGGCGAGCCGTGCTCGAGCGAGCCGTGGTGGGAGAGGATGATGTGGCCGACGGCCTGGGCCAGCTCGGCGGGGAAGCCGGGCGACTGACTCCATCGCGCGGCGCACGCGGTAGTAGCCGAGCGGGATCTCGCCCTGGAGGCGGCCGGCGTCGGTCAGGTCGATCGCGCGCGGGTCGGCCGTGTAGGCCTCGAGCTTGCCGATGTCGTGCAGCAGCGCGCCGGTCACGGCGACGTCGCGGTCGATCCCCGGGAAGGTGGCCGAGATCGCGCTGACGGCCTGGGCGACCGAGAGCGAGTGCTCGAGCAGGCCGTGGCGGTAGGCCTGGTGGAAGCGCTTGGCCGCGGGGGCGTCGCGGTAGAGCGGCCAGACCGGCGAGTCGGTGGCCGAGGAAGTGCTCGAGCAGACCGCGCAGGTGCGGGCACTGCACCGTGCCCACGAGCTCGCGCAGGTCGGCCTCCATCTGCGCGGCCGAGCGCGGCGGCCCGTCGAGCAGCTCGTCGGGGGCGAACTCGTGCGCGGCGGCGGCGCGGAGGTCGCGCAGGTCGATCTGCGGGCCGTAGCGCGGGTGCACGCGAAAGCGCCCGCGGACCCAGAGGATCTCCCCGGCGCGGCACAGCTCGTCGTGCGCGGCCTCGAGCTCCCAGAGCATCGCCACGACCGTCCCGGTGCGGTCGCCGAGGGAGAGCCGCAGGTAGGCCGTGCCGTCGCGCTTGGTGCGCGCGCTCGACCTCGCGCACGACCAGCGCGCAGTCGATGTCGTTCCCGTCCTCCCAGTCGCGTACGAACACGACGGGGACGGTAGGTCGCGTCCCGGACGGCAAGGCCGGGCGCGCTTCCGTGTGACGAAGTCGGTAAGAAGTGGTCTCGATGCAGCCCCTTTTCGAGTACGAGCACGAGCTTGCGGGGCGCCGCACGCGGGTGCTCGAGCTCGAGGGCGACGGCCCGCCGCTGCTGCTGTTGCACGGCTACGCGGACTCCGCCGACACCTGGCGGCTGACGCTCGACCGCCTGGCGCGCGCCAACCGGCGGGCGTTCGCCGTCGACCTCCCGGGCTTCGGCCGCGCCGACGCGCTCGAGCCCGATCCGATCCTGCCCCAGCTCGACGCGGTGGCCGACGCCGCGCTCGAGGAGCTCGGCGGCGGGCGACGGTCGTCGTCGGCAACTCGCTCGGCGGCACCGTCGCGCTGCGGGCGGCCGAGCGCCACGACGACGTCGAGGCGGTGGTCGCCGTCGCCCCCGCCGGCCTCGACATGGCGCCGTGGTTCGGCCTGATCGAGCGCGACCCGCTGCTGCGCTCGCTGCTCGCCGTGCCGGTCCCGCTGCCCGGCCCGATGGTGCGCGAGAGCGTCGGGCGCATCTACCGCGCGCTGGCCTTCCGCGACCAGCAGGCGGTCGAGCCCGGGGTCGTCAAGGCCTTCACCGCCCACCACGCCGACCGCGCGACGATCGCCCGGCTACCTCGCGACCGGCCGGCGGCTGATCCCCGAGCTGCGCGACCCGTTCGCGCTCGACGGGATCACCGCGCCGCTGCTCGTGGTCTGGGGCTCGCACGACCGGATGGTCTTCTCCTCGGGCGCGCAGCGGTTGCTCGAGTCCGTGCCGGGCGCGCGGCTGGCCCTGCTCGACGGCTGCGGGCACTGCCCGCAGATCGAGCGCGCGGACGAGTTCGCCCGGCTGCTGCTCGAGGCTGCCGGACGGCGTCGAGCGCCCGGCCGCCCGCTAGCTTCCGGCGTCCGATGGACCTGATCCCGACCGTTCCGAGCCCCGAGGCGCTCTCCGACGCCGCGGCGAACGTCTGGGACCGCGTCGTCCGCGGGCATCTCGCCGACCTGCGCCGCATGCCCTCGGCGATCATCGACGAGGGGCCGCAGCGCACGCTGCGCCGCTACTACCCGCCGCCGGGGCGCCGCGAGCTGACCGGGCCGCCGATCCTGCTCGTGCCGCCGCTCGCCGCCCCGGCGATCTGCTTCGACCTGCGCCGCGGCTGCTCGCTCGTCGAGTACCTCGTCGGGCGCGGGCACCCGACCTACCTGATCGACTACGGCGAGATCGCCTTCGCCGACAAGGACCTCGGGCTCGAGCACTGGGTCGACGAGGTCATCCCGACGTCCGTGCGCGAGGTCGCCGCAGGACGCCGGCGACGAGCCGGTCCACCTCGTCGGCTGGTCGCTGGGCGGGATCATGGCCCTGCTCGTCGCCGCCGACCAGCCCGAACCTCCCGCTGCGCTCGGTGGCGATGTTCGGCTCGCCGTTCGACGTCACCGAGGTGCCGCTCGTCGCGCCGCTGCGCCCGCTGGTCAACGTCGCCAACGGCGCCGCGCTCTCGGTCATCTACCGCGTGCTCGGCGGGGCGCCGGCGCCGATCGTCAAGCGCGCCTACCAGCTCGCCGGCGCGGAGAAGTACGTGACCAAGCCGCTCGCGCTCCTCAGGCATCTCGACGACCGGGACTTCCTGGCCCAGATCGAGGCCGTCGACTACTTCATGGACCACATGCTCGCCTACCCCGGGCGGACCTTCGGCCAGCTCTACCACCGCGTGCTGCGCACCAACGATCTCGCCGAGGGCACGCTCAAGCTCCACGACCGGCGGATCGAGCTGGCCGACGTGCGCGCGCCCGTGCTCTCGCTGGCCGGGACCGGCGACGGGATCGCCCCGGTCAAGTCCGTCCACCACGTCGGCGAGCTGCTGCCGAACGCCGCGGCGGTCGAGCTCGCCACCGCGCCGGGCGGCCACCTCGGCGTGCTCACCGGCCGCGGCGCGCGGCGGACGTCATGGCCGACGCTCGAGACGTTCGTCAACGCGCACGCCGAGCGCCCGCCAAAGCGCCGCACGCGGGCCAAGCCGGCCGCCGCCTGACGCGTTCGCGGCCTCAAGGCCGGTGGACGAACGGCCGATATTCGTGACGTGGACCTCCCGGATCTCAGCAGCCGCCGCGACTTCGGTCCGTTCATCGCCCTGGCCCTGGGCGCGGTCGTGCTCGCGGCCGTCCCGAACGGCCCGCCCGAGCCGGTCGACTGGCTCATCGCGCTCGGCCTCGCGCTCGTCGCGATCCCGCTCGCGCGCTGGCGGTGGCTGCGCACCCGCAACCAGGTCGTCGCCACGCTCCCGGCCTTCGTCTACCTCCTCTCGGTCGCGTTCCTGCGCGACTCGGTCGGCGGCTCGGCCGGCGGTCTCGGGATCCTCGTGCTGCTGCCCGTCGTGTGGGTCGCCCTGCACGGCACCCGCCTCCAGCTCGCGCTACGTCACCGGCGGCGCGGTCGCGACCTGGGCCGTGCCCCTGATCATCGTCGGCGACCCGAAGTACCCCTCCGCGGGCTGGCGTGCCCTCGTCGTGCTCGTCTTGCTCGCCGCGGTGCTCGGCAGCGCGATCCAGGGGCTCGTCATGCGCGTGCGCGGCGAGGCCGAGGAGCGCCGGCGCCTGGCCGACCAGCTCGAGGAGCTCGCGGCCACCGATCACCTGACCGCGGTTCCCAACCGCCGCGCCTGGACCCAGCACATGGAGAACGCGATGGAGCTCGCCACCCTGTGCGACGAGCCCCTCGCCGTCGCGCTGCTCGATCTCGACGGCCTCAAGGAGGTCAACGACACCCGCGGCCACGCCGCCGGCGACGCGCTGCTGCGCGACATGGCGACGATCTGGACCGCGGAGCTCGGCCCGGACGACTACCTGGCCCGCCTCGGCGGCGACGAGTTCGCGCTCGCGCTGCCCGGTCGCACGCCGGCCGAGGCGGTGGCGACGGTCGACCGCCTGCGCCGGGCCGCCCGCCCGCTCGGGCTGAGCTCGGCCGGCGTCGCCGGCTACGAGCCCGGCGAGCACCGGTCGGTCCTGCTCGCCCGCGCCGACGCGGCGCTCTACACGGCCAAGGACCAGGGCGGCGACACGTCGGTGCTCGCGCCGCCGAACCGCGGGCTCGTCACCGAGCCCCAGCTCGCTTCGCGCTAGCCGACGGCCGCGCCGGCGCGCTGCGCGAGCTGCATCGTGCCGCGGCCGACCGTGCGCGCGAGCACGCCGAGGTCGTGCACCGTCGGATGCCAGTAGCGGCGCACCGACGGCCCGAAGGGCGGCAGCGCGGGCTTCTTCGGCTTGGGCTTCGCGCGCGGGCGCGCCGTCGCGGTGGGCTCGGGCTCCGGCGCCGGCGGCGCCGTCTTGAGCGCCTGGGCGGCGAGCACGCACTCCTGGATCGCCTGGCCGACGAGCTGGGCGCGCAGCGCGTAGCCCTGGCCGGTGGCGTGCACGCCGTCGCGGCCCGAGGATCCGGCGGTTGACGACCGAGGCCCAGTCGGCGACCTGGATGTCCGGGTCGGCGTAGGCCAGGCCGGCGATCACCTTGTTGAGCCCCGCCGGGCCCGACGCCGCCGACCTTCGGCCGGTTGATCGTGGCCAGCACGACGCAGCGCTTGCCGGCGATCTGGCGCACCTGGCGCAGCCGCGCGGCGTAGGCGGCGGTCGCGGCCGGCGAGTCGTTGGTCCCCGAGTCGAACACGATCACCGTGTCGGACGGGCGGATCAGCTTCGCGAGCACCCCCAGCGCCTCCGGGGTCGGTCGCCCGACGCGGTTGTCGGCGCGGATCGGCGTGCCGGGGAGCAGGCCGCGCAGGTACGGCGTCGTGCCGACGCCGAGCGAGTCGCCGACGTAGAGCACGCGCGTGGCCGACGCGCTGGCCGGCAGCAGCGCGAGCACGGCGATGGCGATCAGAGCGGGGCGGATCCTTCGCACGCCGACGCGGGACGCTAGTCAGTCGGCGGCCAGGGCGAGCCAATCCTCCTCGGCCCCGAGCCGGGCGAGCAGCAGCGAGAGCTGGCCGGCCATGCGCAGCGCGCCGAGATCCGAGGGCGCGGGACGGGCGTGCCCGGCCAGCCCGACGAAGGCGCCGATCCGCTCCAGGGCACGCTCGCCGACGCCGGCGACGTAGCCCGCGTCGAGGGTGACCGGCCCGTCGGCGACGGGGCCGAGCGTCTCGCGGGCCAGCGTGCCGGCGAGCTGCGCCTCGGCCTCGGGCAGGACCTCGAGGTCGCCGAGCAGGGCGGCGAAGGCGGCGTCGTCGCCGGCGCGCAGCGCCCCGGTCGCGCGCAGCGCCAGCGCCGCGCGCGGCTTGTCGGCCGGGCGGGCGAGGCCGGTGCCGAGCAGGCCGATCGCCCCGTCGCCGAGCAGGACGACGTGGCCCGGGCGCGGGTCGGTCAGCGCCACGCCGGCGGCCAGGGCGGTGACGTGGGCGCGCACGAGCGCGCGGCCGGCCCGCGCGGGGTCGTCCGGCGCCGCCGCGGCCAGCGTCGGTCCGTCGAGCAGCTCGGAGACGAGCACGTCCTCGCTGCACAGCTCGCCCTCGGTCTTCGGCACCCGGACGTCCTCGACGCGGCGCAGCAGGCGGCCGGCCTGGCGTTGGCCCATGCCCTCGTGCTCGAGGTCGAGCTCGTCCAGTGCCGTCTCGCGGACCTCCCTGAGCAGGGCGCGCACGTCGGCGGCCGGCAGCACCGAGGCGAGCGGGCCGGCGACGGCGTCGATCAGCGCCAGGTCGCTGCGCACGAGCGCGGCCAGCCCGGGCCGGCGGACCTTGACCGCCACGGCCGCGCCGTCGAGCTCGGCGCGGTGGACCTGCGCGGCGGGCGTGACGGCGAGCGGCTCCTCGTCGAGGTCGTCGAGCACCTTGCCGGGCGACTGGCCCCACGCCTCGCGGAGGATCCGCTCGACCTCCTTGGGCCGCAGCGGCTCGGTGGCGGCCGCGAAGTCGCGCTCGAGCGCCGGCGGCAGCCGGTCGCGCAGCTCGGCGGGCAGCGCCGCCGGGTCGACGAGGCCGTGCAGGCGGGCGAGCGCCACGCGGCCGGAGGAGGAGCGGCGCACGAGGGCGCCGGCGGCGTCGAGCAGGGCGGAGAGGGCGGGGGGAAGGGAGGTCATGGGGGCCCGGGAATCTATTTCCTGGTACCAACCCCGCATGCGCGGCCCCGATCGACAGCAACAGGTCTACCTCGGCGGCGTCGCCGGCAAGACGCCCAAGGTCCCCACCGACGCCGAGGCGCTGGAGGCCGCGGCCGAGGGGGCGATCTCCAGCGAGGCCTACGCCTACATCGCCGGCGGCGCGGGCACGGGCCGGACGATCAGGAACAACCGCGACGGCTTCGACGCCTGGCGGATCGTCCCGCGGATGCTCCGCGACGTGAGCGACGCGCGACACCTCGATCGAGCTCTTCGGCCGCCGCCACCCCTCGCCCTTCCTGATGAGCCCGGTCGGCGTGGCCGAGCTCGTCCACCGCGACGCCGACCTCGCCGCCGCGCGGGCCGCCCGGGCGACGGGCGTGCCGATGACGATCTCCAACCAGGCGTCGTTCCCGATGGAGCGGATCGCCGAGGAGCTCGGCGACCACCCGCGGATCTTCCAGCTCTACTGGTCGACCGAGAACGACCTCGTCGAGTCCTTCGCCCACCGCGCCGAGGCGATCGGCGCCGACGCGATCGCCGTCACGCTCGACACGACGCTGCTCGGCTGGCGCACGAAGGACCTCGACATCGCCTCGCTGCCGTTCCTGCGCGGGCAGGGGATCGCCCAGTACACGAGCGACCCCGTCTTCCGCCGCATCGCCGAGACGATCGGCGCCGAGGAGCGCACCGAGCAGCAGCCCGGCCCGTCGCCGGCGGCCGTGCGCACGCTGCTCGCGATGGGCCGCAACCACCCGGACGGCACGCTCGACGCGCTGCGCTCGGGCGCCGCGCGCAGCGCCGTGCAGGCCTTCGTGCGGCATCTACTCGCGGCCGTCGCTGACCTGGGAGGACCTGCCGTTCCTGCGCCAGCGCACGAAGCTGCCGATCGTCCTCAAGGGGATCCTCCATCCCGACGACGCGCGCCGCGCGGTCGAGGAGGGCATCGACGGCATCTGGGTCTCCAACCACGGCGGGCGCCAGGTCGACGGCGCGATCTCGACGATCGAGGCGCTGCCCGCGATCGCCGAGGCGGTCGGCGGCCGCGTGCCGATCGTGCTCGACTCGGGCGTGCGCTCGGGGGCGGACGCCTTCAAGGCGCTCGCGCTCGGGGCCACGGCGGTCGGCGATCGGCCGCCCGTGGGCCTACGGCCTCGGGATCGCCGGCGAGGAGGGCGCCACGGAGGTGCTCGACGAACCTCCGGGCCGATTTCGATCTGACCCTCGGCCTGGCCGGCTGCGCGTCGATCGACGAGATCGGACCAGAGTCACTCAGGGCCTGAATTCCCCGCTGCTACCGTAAAACGTGCAGTCGGCGCCGTCGGCTGCGAGGTAACTCGCTTTTCTGAGTCCCGCCACTCCCTGGCGGTTCGGGCCGGCCAGAGCCTCACCCGAACCCCACACCGCGGTCGCGCGCCCACGGCGCCGCCGCAAGGAGTCTCTCCATATGTCTTCGCAGACCTTCGCCGATCTCGGCGTCTCGGGCGCGGTTGTCCGCGCCCTCTCGGAACGTGGCTTCGACCGCCCCGTTCGCCATCCAGAACCTCGTCATCGCCGACGTGCTCGACGGGCACGACGTGCTGGCCAAGTCCCCGACCGGATCCGGGCAAGACGCTGGCCTTCGGCGTGCCGATGGTCGACATCGTCGAGGCCGAGGACAAGCGTCCCGCCGGCCTCGTCCTCGCCCCGACCCGCGAGCTCGCCGTGCAGATCGTCGACGAGCTGCGCTCCGTGGCCCACGCCCGCGCCCTGCGCATCGCGCCGGTCTACGGCGGCGTCGGCATCGTCAAGCAGGCCAAGGAGGCCGCCCGCGCCCACATCGTCGTGGCCACGCCCGGCCGCCTCGAGGACCTGCTCCAGCGCGGCGAGCTGTCGCTCAAGAACGTCCGCGTGCTCGTCCTCGACGAGGCCGACCGCATGCTCGACATGGGCTTCAAGCCCGCCGTCGACCGCATCACCAAGCAGTGCCCGCGCGACCGCCAGACGCTGTTCTTCTCGGCCACGCTCGACGGCGAGGCGGGCAAGGTCGCCCGCGCGCTGACCGACAACCCGCGCGTGCACGAGCACCGGCCGGCCAAGGAGAAGGGCATCAAGATCGAGCACCGCTTCGTGACCGTCGAGCGCGACCGGCGCATCGACGCGCTCGTCCGCGAGCTCGGCCGCGACCGCGAGCGCGCCCTGGTCTTCGTCCGCACCAAGCGCGGCGCCGACCGCCTCGTCAAGCGCCTGGCCGGGGAGAGCATCCCCGCCGTCGCGATGCACGGCAACAAGTCGCAGTCCCAGCGCCAGAAGGCGCTGGCCCGCTTCGAGTCCGGCGCCGTCGACACGCTCGTGGCGACCGACGTCGCCGCCCGCGGCATCGACGTCGCCGGCATCAGCCACGTGATCAACTTCGACGCCCCCGAGGACCGCGAGGGCTACGTCCACCGCATCGGCCGCACCGCGCGCGCCGGGCGCTCGGGCATCGGCATCACGTTCGCCGGCCGCGAGCAGGTCCGCGACGTCGAGAAGATCGCCGCCGGCCTCGGCGTGCCCGTCACCTGGGACCGCCAGTGACTCCCACCCCGATGCGCCGCGAGGACCTGCGCAACGTCGCCATCGTCGCGCACGTCGACCACGGCAAGACGACGCTCGTCGACGCCATGCTCTGGCAGTCGGGGGCCTTCCGCGCCAACCAGGACGTCAACGAGCGCGTGATGGACTCGATGGACCTCGAGCGCGAGAAGGGGATCACGATCCTCGCCAAGAACACGGCGGTCCGCTACGGCGATCTCAAGCTCAACATCGTCGACACCCCGGGCCACGCCGACTTCGGCGGAGAGGTGGAGCGCGCGCTGTCGATGGTCGACGGCGTGCTGCTGCTCGTCGACGCCTCCGAGGGCCCGCTGCCGCAGACGCGCTTCGTGCTGCGCAAGGCGCTCGCGCTGCGGCTGCCGGTGATCCTCGTCGTCAACAAGATCGACCGCCCGGACGCCCGCATCAAGGAGGTCGTCCACGAGGTCGAGGAGCTCTTCCTCGACCTCGACGCCCACGAGGACCAGCTCGACTTCCCGATCGTCTACACCAACGCCAAGGCGGGGACGGCGACGCTCGATCCCGAGACGCCCGGCGAGGACCTCGGCCCGCTGCGCGAGACGCTCGTCGAGCACGTGCCCGCGCCCGCCTACGAGGAGGGCCACCCGCTGCAGGCGCACGTCACGAACCTCGACGCCTCGCCCTACCTCGGCCGCCTGGCCATCTGCCGCGTCCGCAACGGCACGCTGCGCAAGGGCGCGGACGTCGCCTGGTGCCGCGCCGACGGCGTCACGATCACGCGCGCCAAGGTCTCCGAGCTCTACGTCACCGAGGCGCTCGACCGCGTCCCGGCCGACGAGGCCGGGCCCGGCGAGATCGTCGCGCTGGCCGGCCTGCAGGACGTCACGATCGGCGAGACGCTCGCCGACCTCGACGACCCGCGCCCGCTGCCCGTGATCGACGTCGACGAGCCGTCGCTGGCCGTCGTCATCGGCATCAACTCGTCGCCGATGGCCGGCCGGGAGGGCTCCAAGCTGACCGCCCGCCAGGTCAAGGACCGCCTCGACGCCGAGCTCGTCGGCAACGTCTCGATCAAGGTCGCCGACACCGAGCGCCCCGACGCCTGGGAGGTCCAGGGCCGCGGCGAGCTCCAGCTCGCCGTCCTGGTCGAGATCATGCGCCGCGAGGGCTACGAGCTCACCGTCGGCCAGCCGCGGGTCGTCACCCGCGAGGTCGACGGCAAGGTCCACGAGCCCGTCGAGCGCATGACGATCGACGTGCCCGAGGAGTTCGTCGGCGTGGTCACCCAGCTGCTCGCCCTGCGCAAGGGGCGCATGGAGGAGATGGTCAACCACGGCACGGGCTGGGTGCGCATGGACTACCTCGTTCCGGCCCGCGGCCTCGTCGGCTTCCGCACCGAGTTCCTCACCGAGACGCGCGGCACCGGCATCGCCCACCACGTCTTCGAGCGCTACGAGCCGTGGCACGGGGACATCCGCACGCGCCCGACCGGCGCGCTCGTGGCCGACCGCACCGGTCCCGTGACCGGCTTCGCCTGCGCCCAGATGCAGGAGCGCGGCACGCTCTTCGTCGCCCCCGGCGACGAGGTCTACGAGGGCATGATCGTCGGGGAGAACTCCCGGGCCGACGACCTCGACGTCAACGCCGTGCGCGAGAAGCACCTGACCAACATGCGCTCGGCCAACGCGGACGTGCTCGTCCGCCTCGTGCCGCCCAAGGTCTTCGGCCTCGACCAGGCGCTCGAGTTCCTGCGCGAGGACGAGTGCGTCGAGGTCACCCCACAGTCGGTCCGCCTGCGCAAGACCGAGCTCGCGGCCACGCCGCGCGCGAAGGCCTCCAAGGCGGCCAAGGCCGGCCGCGCGACGCAGCCCGTCTAGCGGACCTTCCTCAGGAACGGGACGAGCGTCTTCAGGAAGGCGTTCTTCGACGGCACCGCGACGAGCGGGTCGATGTGCGCGTAGGTCTTGTTGCGGTTGACGAGCACGACGTTCTTCTTCGCTGACACGTGCGAGCGGTTCGGCGAGCGCCTTGACCGCCTTGAGGACCCGGCCCTTGCCGAGCGACGTCTCGAAGGCGTACATCGGCAGGTGCACGCTGCGGCCGTGGATCGCGTGGACGTCGAGCACCGACTGCGCCGGGTTCTTCACGCCGCCGGCGACCGCGCCGGCGTCGAGCGACAGCCGCTTGGGGAAGAACCACTCGGTCCCGTCGATGTTCTTGATGCCCGGGACGCCGGCGAACGCCGACGGCGCCGCGCTCGAGCGTCGTCAGCTCGCCCTTGCCGCCGTCGACCCAGCCCCGCGGGTCGCCGGTCTTGGCCAGGCGGCCGGTGTGCATCTGCACGAGCGAGAGGCTCTTCGGGCCCGGTCTGCGTGTCGACGGCGTAGCCCCACTGCGCGCGGGCCGTGACGCGGCACCGGCGGGTTGAGCGATGGAGGCAGGAGCGGGAAGCTCGCGGCGCGCGAGGGAACGGTTCGGCTCGATCAGCGCGGCGGTCGAGCCGAGCGGCGGCGAAGACGCCGGTCGCCCACGAGACGCCGGTGACCGGTCAGGTCGAGGAAGGGCGACGTCTTGCTTCTCGTCGAGCGTCGGCGAGCTGGTCCTGCGCCTGCTTCTTCTGTCGACGGCCGAGCGCGAGGAGGCGCCGTCGATGAACACGAGGCCCGACAGCCCCTTGGCGCCCGCGACGCCGTGGAAGTCCCAGGTCGCGTAGGCGGCGTCATCGAGCCGCCGAGCGAGTGGCCGCCGACGACGACCTTGCGCTTGCCGCCCTGGCGCGCCTTGGCGACGACCCGGCGGAGGTCCTGCATCGCCACGTTCATGCCCCAGCGCTTGGCGAAGGCCAGCGAGGCGTCGGTCGGCGGCGGGAAGTGGGTCTTGACGCTTCGAGTCGGCCAGCCAGCCCAGGTAGTAGTCGAAGAGGGTCTTGCCCGAGGCCTTGTGCGCGATGCGCCTTGTCGAGCACCGAGTGGTCCTCGATCAGGTTCTGCCGGCGCTCGACCGACCACACCTGCCAGCCGGGCAGGCGCTTGACGATGTCGTGGGTGATCACCGGCGGAAGTAGCCCGAGCTCCGCCGAGCGTCCCCGGCTCGAGCACGAGCACGCGCTTGGCCTTGGCCGAGCCGACCTCGTAGACCTTGACCTTGTCGTACTTGGCCGGCGTGCCCGGGGCGTCGTAGCCCTTCAGCGTCACGACGCGGTCGGCGTGGGCGGCGGGGGCGATGGCGGCAGAGCGCCGTGCTCGGCGAGCACGGCGGCGCGGGAGGAGGCGGGGCATCGCGGCAGCGTAGTACCGCGCCTAAACGGCTTCTGGGCTCGGTACCGTCGCGTCATGCGACGGGTGTCCGAGCGGATCGCCGACCTGCGCCCGGAGCTCGCCGAGGACGATCGCGAGCTGTATCGCCGCACCCGCTGGTGGGTCACGGCCTCGGCCCTGACGGCGAACACCGGCGGAGCGATCGTCGTCTTCGTGTTCGCCGCCTGGATCGTGCCGACGCCCGAGGCGACGTCGACCTCGGGCATCATCATCAATCTCGCCGCCGGCGCCGGCTACCTGCTCCTCGCGCTGGTCGTCGGCATCACGTGGGGGACCAAGCGCCTGGTCGCCCCGGCGCAGTGGCTGCTCGAAGGGCCGCGACCCCGATGCGGCCGAGCGCCGCTACGTCCTGCGCGCCCCGCTGCGCTTCGCCCAGATCAACGCCGTGCTGTGGGCGGTGGCCGCCGTCGTCTTCGGCGTGCTGAACCTCGCGATCAAGCCCGAGCTCGCGGTCGGGGTGAGCATCACGGTGGTGATCGGCGGCGATCGCCACGACGGCGGTCGGCTACTTCCTGGCCGAGCGGATCATGCGCGCGGTGACGGCGCGCGCGCTGGCCTCGGGCGTACCCGAGAAGCGCGTCGTGCCCGGGGTGCTGGCGCGCTCGCTGCTGGCCTGGGCGCTCGGCACCGGCGTGCCGGTCTTCGGCTTGCTGCTCGTGGCGTTGTTCACGCTCGTGACGCCGAATCGCACGCCCACGCAGCTGTCGGTCACGATCCTCGCCCTCGGTGGCGCGGCCGTCGTCGTCGGCCTGCTCGTCGCCGTGCTCGCCGCCAAGGCAACGGCCGATCCCGTCGTCTCGGTGCAGAAGGCCCAGCGCCAGGTCGAGCGCGGCGACCTCGACGTCGAGGTGCCCGTCTACGACGGCAGCGAGGCGGGGCTGCTCCAGGCCGGCTTCAACCGGATGGTCGGCGAGCTGCGCGAGCGCGAGCGGCTGCGCGAGGTGTTCGGGACCTACGTCGACGAGGCGGTGGCGGAGCACATCCTCGAGGAGGGCGTCTCGCTCGACGGCGAGGAGATCGACGTCACCCTGCTGTTCCTCGACGTGCGCGACTTCACCGGCCTGGCCGAGTCGACGCCGGCCCGCGAGGTCGTCGCCAAGCTCAACGAGCTCTTCGAGGCCGTCGTGCCCGTCGTCCACGAGCACGGCGGGCACGTCGACAAGTTCGTCGGCGACGGGTTGCTGGCGGTCTTCGGCGCGCCGCGGCGGTCGGCGCGCCACGCCGACGACGCGTCGGCCGCCGCGCTCGAGATCGTCGCTGCCGTCGAGGAGGGCAAGACCGGACCTCGAGATCGGCATCGGCCTGTCGTCCGGGACGGTCGATCGCCGGCAACGTCGGCGGCGCCGGCCGGCTCGAGTTCAGCGTCATCGGCGACGCGGTCAACGTCGCCGCGCGCGTCGAGGCGGCCACGCGGCAGACCGGCGACGCCGTGCTCGTCTCCGAGTTCACGGCCGACCTGCTGGAGGGCGACGAGGCCGAGCTGACCGAGCGCGAGGGGGTCGAGCTGCGCGGCCGCAGCGACCCGGTGCGGGTGTTCGCCGCGACGGCTAGGAGCCGCGAGCGACCTGCGAGCCCCCGGTGACGGCCTCGGAGCCGTCGGCGAAGCGCACGTAGGCCTTGTTGGTCCCGTCGTAGTCCGGGCCCCAGACGAGCAGCGTCGCGTCCTGGCCGCCGACCGTGACCGGCTCGTCGCCGAGCGGGTCGTCGCCGCGCCACGCGCGCACGAACGGGTTGTTGGCCCGCTCCTCGCCGATCGTCGTCGGCTCGCGGTGGCCGGGGTGCACGACGACGTCGTCGTCGAGCGAGAGCAGCGTGTCCATGATCGAGGAGCGCAGGTCGTCGATGCCGGTCGCGCCCGGGCGCGCGGGTGCCGCCCACGGTGCCCTTGAACAGGACGTCGGCGGTGAACACGTCGGTCCCGTCGACGAGCAGCGCGAGATGCCCGACGGCGTGGCCCGGCGTGGCCAGCGGCTTGATCGGTGAACGAGCCGATCTCGACCTCGTCGCCGTCGTCGATCGTGTCGGTCACGACGCCGCCGAGCTGCTCGGCCGTCTCGGCGCTGGCGAGGACCGGCAGGTCGCCCCACGCCTCGGTGAAGCGATCGAGGATCACGTGGTCGCCGTGGAAGTGGGTCAGCAGGATGTGGGTCGGCGTGACGCCGAGCTCCTTGGCGGCGTCGACGAGCTCGGCGTCCTCGCCCTGGCCGTCGATCAGGAAGGCGCTGCCCGACCCGGGGTCGGCCACGAGATAGGAGTTCGAGAGGAACTGGCTGTGCTCGGATCGGCGGATCTCCATGCGGGTCTCCTCAGTCGAAATGGATGACGCTGCGGATGCCGTCCTGGGCCTCCATCAGCTCGAAGCCGCGGTTGACCTCGTCGAGGGTCAGGCGGTGGTCGACGAACGACGCGACGTCGATGTCCCCCTCCATGCCCCGCTTGACGAACTCGGGCACCTGATCTCGGCCCTTGCAGCCGCCGAAGGACGAGCCGGCGATGCGCCGGCCGGTGATCAGGTAGCGGGGAATGACGTCGAGCGTCTCGCCCTTGCCGGCCACGCCGCACATCGTCGCGAGGCCCCAGCCCATGCGCGCGCTCTCGACGGCCTGGCGCATCACGCCGACCAGGCCGGTGGCCTCGATCGTGTAGTCGGCGCCCATCCCGCCGGTCATCTCGAGGATCTGCTCGACCGTGTCCGGGCCGCCGTACGATGACGTCGGTCGCCCCGTGGTCGCGCGCCCGGCCCAGCCGCTCGTCGGAGAGGTCCACGCAGACGATCCGCTCGGCGCCCTGCAGGCGGGCGCCGGCCACGGCGCCGAGGCCGACCATGCCCGCGCCGAAGACCACGCAGGTCGAGCCCGCCTCGACCTTGGCCGTGTTGATCGCCGCGCCGAGCCCGGTCGAAAGCCCGCAGGCGAACAGCGCCGCGTGCTCGAGCGGCGCCTCGGGATCGACGACGGCCAGAGCGATCTGCGGCATGACCGTGTACTCGGCGAAGGTCGACGTGCCCATGAAGTGGCGGATCGGCTCGCCGTCCCGGGACAACCTCGTGGTGCCGTCGGGCAGGTGGCCCTTGCCCTGCTCGGCGCGGATCGCGGTGCACAGGTTGGTCTTGGGCGAGCAGGCAGTGCTCGCACTCGCGGCACTGGGGCGAGAACAGCGTCACGACGTGGTCGCCGACCTTCACGTCGGCCACACCCTCGCCGACGGCCTCCACGACCCCGGCGCCCTCGTGCCCGAGCACGGTCGGCGCGTAGCCCGAGGGGTCGACGCCCGAGGCGGTGTACATGTCCGTGTGGCATACGCCGCAGGCCACGAGCCGGACCAGCGCCTCGCCGGGACCTGGATCGGCGAGGTCCACCTCGGTCACGTTCAGGGGCTGGCCGAACTCCTCGAGGACGGCGGCGCGCATCTTCATCGGGCGGGGCTCCTCTCCACGGGTGCGGTGAGCCTACGCCACCGAAATCCGGGATCTGGTGCCACGCCTGTCGCCCGGCGCCGCTAGGTTGCGCGCGTGAGCGGTCCAGGAGAGCGAAGGTCGGGGGAGCGCGACAGCACGAGCCAGCTGCGGCTGCTCGTCGACTCGGTCACCGACTACGCGATCTTCCTGCTCGACGCCGACGGCACGATCGCGAGCTGGAACCCGGGCGCCCAGCTCCTCAAGGGCTACACGGCCGACGAGATCGTCGGCCGGCACTTCTCGACCTTCTACACGGAGTGGGACCGCCAGCGCCAGCACCCGCAGGAGGAGCTGCGCATCGCGGCGCGCGAGGGTCGCTTCGAGGAGGAGGGCTGGCGCGTGCGCAAGGACGGCACGCAGTTCTGGGCGCGTGTGGTGATCACCGCGCTGCGCGAGAACGGCGAGCTCGTCGGCTTCGGCAAGGTCACCCACGACCTGACCGAGCGGCGGCGTTCCGAGGAGGCGCTCAGGGAGCAGGCGATGGCGCTGCAGAAGCGTCAACGAGGAGCTCGTCCCGCTTCCGCCGGCTGGTCTCCGGCGTGACAGGACTACGCGATCTTCCTCCTCGAGACCGACGGGACGGTGGCGACCTGGAACGCGGGCGCCGAGAACATCAAGGGCTACACGGCCGAGGAGATCGTCGGCCAGCACTTCTCGGTCTTCTACACCGAGCCGGACCGAGGATCGCCAGCACCCCGCGGAGGAGCTGCTGATCGCCGAGCGCGAGGGCCGCTTCGAGGAGGAGGGCTGGCGCGTGCGCAAGGACGGCACGCAGTTCTGGGCCAACGTGGTGATCGGCGCGCTGCGCGACGACACCGGCCGCCTCGTCGGCTTCTCCAAGGTCACGCGCGACCTGACCGAGCGGCGTGCGGCCGCCCAGCGCCTGGAGGCCGCGCACCACGAGCTCCAGCAGGCCAACGAGGAGATGCGGGTCTTCTCCTCGGCGGCGGCGCACGACCTGCGCGAGCCGCTGCGCACGCTGGCCGGCTTCGTCGAGCATCCTCACCGCCGCTACGCCGGAGACCTGCCGGTCCCGGCGGTCGAGCTGCTCGGCCACGTCAACGCGAGCGTGGAGCGCATGCAGGAGCTGATCGACTCGCTGCTGGCCTTCGCCCGTTCCGGCGCGCGCGAGCTCGTGCCGCTGGCGATGCCGGCTGCGTGAGATCGACCGAGCGCGCGGTTTCCGGACTCGTGCTGCCATCGAGGCCCAGGGTGCGACGGTCGCCTTCGAGGTCCCCGACGACGCCGTCCTCGTCGCCGATCGGGTCTTCGTCGAGGTCGTGTTGCAGAACCTCGTGGAGAACGCGGTGAAGTTCGCCGCGCCCGGGCGAGGGGAGGTCGCGGTCGCCGCCGAGCGCCGCGGCGACGTGTGGCGCGTCTTCGTCCGCGACAACGGCCCGGGCATCGATCCCAAGGACCAGAAGGCCGTCTTCGAGCCGTTCCGCCGGCTGCACGGGCGGGGGGAGTACTCGGGCTCCGGGCTCGGCCTGGCCACCTGCCGGCGAGCGATCGAGCGCCAGGGCGGGGACATGGGCCTGGACACCGCGCTCGGCGCCGGCGCGACGTTCTGGTTCGAGCTGCCCGCCGCTTAGCCCGCTCGATCGTCACTAGTCTCGGTCGCGATGGATCCGGCTCCGCTCCGCGCGCGCGGCGAGATGCTCGCCGAGGCCTGGGCCGCGCTCGGTGGCCCGGCCGAGGCCCCGCACGCGCTGCGGATCAGCGAGCCGGCGGCGCTGCTCGGGTCGCGGCTGGACTGCGACGCGCTCGCCGTGGCGTCGGTCGGCTGCGCGCTCGTCGCCGCCGCCGAGCTGCAGGGCGCCCGCGGCGGCCGCGCGCCGAGCGCGAGCCTCGACGCCCGCCGGACGGCGCTGGCCTTCGCCAGCGAGCGCCACCTGCGCACCGACGTGCCCCACGAGCCCGGCTTTGCCGAGCTCTCGCGCTTCGTCTCGACCTTCGACGGCTGGGTGCGCCTGCACGCGAACTACCCGTGGCACCGCGCGGCGCTGCTCTCCGTGCTCGGCGAGCCCGCCGACGCCACCGAGGCGATCGCGCGCGCCGGCTCGCGCCGCGCCGAGGACCTCGAGCGCGACGTCGTGGCGGCCGGCGGGTGCGCCGCGGCGGTCCGCACGCCGGCGGCGTGGGCCGAGCACCCGCAGGGCCGCGCGCTGGCGCAGCGCCCGCTGCTCGACCTCGTCCCGCGCCGCACGGGCGACGCCCGCGACCTGCCGGAGCGACGCGCCGCCGCCCGGGCGCCCGCTGGCCGGGCTGCGGGTCCTCGACTTGACCCGGGTCATCGCCGGCCCGGTCGGCACCCGCTACCTGGCCGCGCTCGGCGCCGACGTGCTGCGGATCGCCGCGCCGGCCCTGCCCGAGCTCGCGCTGCACGTGCTCGACGGCGGCGTCGGCAAGCGCTGCGCGTCGCTCGACCTGCGCGAGCCGGAGGGGCGGGCCGACGCTCGAGACCCTGCTCGACGGGGCCGACGTGCTCGTCACCGGCTACCGCCCGGGCGCGCTCGAGGCGCTTCGGGCTCGAGCCCGCCGCGCTGGCCGAGGCGCGGCCGCACCTCGTCACCGTGCGGCTGACGGCCTGGGGCGAGACCGGCCCGTGGGGCGACCGGCGCGGCTTCGACTCGCTGGTCCAGGCCGCGACCGGGATCGCGCACACCGAGCGCGATCCCGAGGGGGCGCCCGGCGCGCTGCCGGTCCAGGCGCTCGACCACGCCACCGGCTACCTCATCGCCGCCGCGGCGCTGCGCGGGCTCGTGCACCGCACCGCGACCGGGCTCGGCGGGCACGCCGAGCTCGCGCTGGCCCGAACGGCCGCGTGGCTGCTGCGCCACCCGGCGGCGCCGGGCGGACCCGGGCGAGGCGCCGGCGCCGCGCGACGGCGACCGCGTGCGCCTCGAGGGCTCGGCGGGCACGGTCGAGACCGTGCGCCCGCCGGGCGCCGTCGAAGGCGTCGCCCCCGCGTGGGAGCGGGGACCGTCACGCGAGGGCGCCGACGCCCCCGCGTGGAATGGCTAGAGCCAGCCCTCGGGGACCGGGCCGCGCTTGCGGCCGACCAGGGCCACGTAGTCGAGCGGGCGCCCGTCCATCGCGAGCCGGTGCACGTACTTGCGGCGGCCGAGCTCCTCGAGCGAGCCGTCGTCGAGCATCTGGACGATCATGCGGCGGAAGCCGGTCTCGTCGCCGTGGGCGAGGAAGTCGGCCTTGACGTTGAAGGCGATCCAGGCGTCGTCCTCGAGCAGCTCGTAGGCCTGGGCGAAGGCGGCCGGCGGGATGTCGTCGAAGCCGAGCGCCGCGACGCAGGTGAGCATGTTGGGCTTGACGGCGCAGATCGCACGTCGCTCGTCGGAGGTCAGCGCGGTGAGGTCGCACGTGCGGTAGTCGTCGTAGATCTCAGGACGATCGCGCTCGGCGGCCATCTCGGCCTCGGGGATGATGTCGACGCCGATCAGCGTCCCGGCTCCGAGCTTGCGCAGCTCGACGCCGACCAGGCCGTTGCCGGCGCCCACGTCGATGCCGGAGAGCGTGCTCGGGTCGACCCCGGCCGCCTCGACGTGCTCGGCCAGCAGGCCGACGACCTCCTCGGGCGAGCCGCACTCGAGGTGGTCGTAGAAGATCTTCTCGTAGAGACCCGGGACGGCGTAGATCTCGTCGTAGTCGTGGAAGCGGATCCGCTGGCTGACGCCTCCGGACTCGACCTCACACCATTCCCGGTCCTGGGTCGTACTGCCGGCTTCAGGGAAGTGGACGATGAGGGCGGGACTGGAAGCGGTCGACACGGTCAGGATCAGCTCCTTCAGGCTGGGAGAACGAGAGGGCGGGTCCAGTCGTTCATGTAACCGGACCTACGTAGACCTAAGCAGTTTCTCGGACAACGTGTCGTGCTTTTGGGTCAGAACTTGGACCGCCTGGACGTCGACGTTCGTGCGAGGATTCGCCCGGAAATGGACGCAAAACTGGCCCAATGGCGCGATGTCCGGAGATTTCTTCGACTACCTGGGCTTCGACGTGTTCTACCGCGTCGCCGGGTCCGGTCCACATCTGCTGCTCATCCACGGCTATCCCTTCGGCTCGTGGGACTGGCACCGGATCTGGGACGCCCTGACCGCGCGGTTCACGGTCGTCGCGCCGGACATGCTCGGGCTCGGGTTCTCGGCCAAGCCGAGCGCCTACCGCTACACCGTCGAGCGCCACGCCGACATGCACGAGGCGCTCCTCGGTCACCTCGGAATCGGCGCCTGCCACGTGCTGGCCCACGATCTCGGCGACTCCGTGGCCCAGGAGCTGCTGGCCCGCCACGAGGCGCAGGAGCGCCGCCTCGGCCTGCGCTCGGTGGCGCTGCTCAACGGCGGGCTCTTCCACGAGGCCTACCAGCCGCGGCTCGTCCAGCGGCTGCTCTCGACCACGCCGCTCGGCGGCCTGGCGGCGCGCCGTCCCGAGCTGCTGCTCTCCGACCGCATCCTGGCCCGGACGCTGGCCGAGCTGTTCGGGCCCGACACGCAGCCCGACGACGAGGAGCTCGCCCGCTTCTCCGAGCTGATGGACGTGGGCGACGGCCGGCGCGTGACGCACAAGGTCGGGCGCTTCGTGCTCGACCGCGTCGAGCACCGCGACCGCTGGGTCGCGGCGATGCGGCGCACCGCGCTGCCCATGCGCCTGATCGACGGGCCGGCCGACCCGAACTCCGGGCGCCACATGGCCGACCGCTACGCCGAGCTCGTGCCCGACCCCGACGTCGTGCTGCTCGGCGAGCGCATCGGGCACTGGCCCCAGCTCGAGGACCCCGACGGGGTGGTGCGCGCGCTCACCGAGTTCTGGGACCGCATCGACGCCGGCTGATCGCGTGGCCCGGACCCTGCGCGCCCTGCTGACCGTCGTCTCCCTCGTGCTCGCCGGGGTCTTCGTGGCGGCGACGATCACCGGCGACCTGCCGTGGTACGTCACCGTCGTCCTCGTCGTCTTCCTGCTCGCGCACCGCGTCCTGTGGTCGGTGCGGCTGAACGCCTGACCCCTACTCGCCCGGGTAGCGGATCCCGAGCGCGGCGCGGGCGGCGTCGACGATCCGCAGGATCGCGACGGTCTCGTCCAAGCCGAGCAGGGGCGACTCGGTGGCCCCCTCGGCCAGCAGCGTCGCGGCGTGGGCCGCCTCGTAGGCCAGGCCCTCGTGGCCGCGGATGCGATCGGCCGGGCGCTCGATCCGCGCGCCGTCGCGATGGACGTAGGCCAGCGACGTCGGCGTGTAGAAGTCGCCGGCCAGCTCCACGCGCGCGAGGCTGCCCGAGACGCTCGCGGAGGTCGGCGTGCGGGCCTGGAGCGTCGTGTCGAGCGCGGCCACCGCGTTGCCGTAGCGCAGCGTCACGGCCGCGTGCGCGTCGACGCCGGTGAACGCCCGCGCGCCCTCGACGCCGATCGAGCTCGGCGTCGCGCCGAGCACGAAGGCGGCGAAGGAGATCGGGTAGATCCCGAGGTCGAGCAGCGCGCCGCCGGCGAGCTCGGGCGCGAACAGCCGGTGCGCGGGATCGGGATCGAAGTACTGGCCGTGGTCGGCCAGGACGGAGAAGACCTCGCCCAGCGCGCCGTCCTCGAGCAACTGGCGCACGACGTCGACGTGGGGCAGGAAGCGCGTCCACATCGCCTCCACGGCGAGCAGCCCGGCGGCGCGCGCGGCGGCGACGACCTCCTCGGCCTCGGCCGCGCTGCGGGTGAACGCCTTCTCGACGAGCACCGGCTTGCCGGCCGCCAGCGCGAGCAGCGCCTGGTCGCGGTGCTCGCTGTGGGGCGAGGCGACGTAGACGATGTCCACGTCGGCGTCGGACACGAGCTCCTCGTAGGAGCCGTAGGCCTTCCGATCTCGAACTCGTCGGCGAACGCCTGCGCGCGCTCGCCGAGCGCGAGCCGACGGCGACGAGCTCCTGGCGGGTGTGCCGGCGCAGGGCGTTGGCGAACGCGCGGGCGATCCCGCCCGGGGCCATGATCCCCCAGCGCGCCGGCGGCGCGTCGCGCGGATCTGGGGTCCGCGGGTCGGGGAGGGCGGTCAGGGGTGCGGTGGAATCGGACACGGCGCCGATCCGCATGATGACGGTTACGCTCGAACCGTGAACGTCACCGTCACCGGCGCCACCGGATTCGTCGGCGCCCACGTCGCCCGCCAGCTCGTCGAGCGCGGCGACGAGGTCCGCGTCACCTACCGCAACGCCGACCGCCTCTCGGCGCTCGACGGCGTCGATACCGCCGCGCGAAGACCGACGTCCTCGACTTCGCCGCGATGCGTCGCGCCGTGCGGGGAGCCGAGGTGCTCTTCCACGCCGCGGGCCTGGTCGCCTCGAGCCCGCTCGAGCTCGTCTGGCGGATGAACGCGGACTCCCCGGTGATCGCCGTGGAGGCGGCGGCCGCCGAGGGCCTGCGCCGCGTCGTGCTGACCTCGACGATCTCCGCGGTCGGCCCGCCGGTCGGCGACGATCCGGCCGACGAGGAGAACCCGTACCCCGACGACTGGCTCGGCCTCGCCTACCCGGACTCCAAGCGCCAGGGCGAGCGCGCGGCGCTGGCCGCCGCCGAGCGGCGCGGGATCGAGGTCGTGGTCGTCAACCCGGCCTACGTCCTCGGCGTCCCCGTCAACCGGGCGCAGGCGGGAGAGACCTCGACGCGGACGATCGGCAACTACCTGCGCGGCCGCCTGCCCGCCGTGCTCGACGCGGCGATGAACTTCGTCGACGTCGAGGACGTCGCGCGCGGGCACGTGCTCGCCGCCGAGCAGGGCGCCTCGGGCGAGCGCTACATCCTCGGGGCCGAGAACACGTCGTGGCACGCCCTGATCGACCGCGTCGCCGAGCTCTCCGGCCGGCACCACCCGATCGGCGTCCTGCCCGGCGGCGTGGCTCGGGTGGCCCGGGTGCGCGAGGCGCTCGGGCTGCCGGGGACGATCTCGGCCGAGGCCTTCGACCTGATGGGCGGCGATTGGCGCTTCACGTCGGACAAGGCGCGCCGCGAGCTCGGCTACGAGACGCGACCGCTCGACGAGACGCTCGCCGCGACGGTCGAGTGGTACATGGAGCTGATCGAGAGCGGCGCCTTCGAGGACTCCGACCATTCGGCGCTCTCGCGCATGTCCGGCGGGATGCGCGCGGTCTCGAGGACCGGGGTCCTGATGCCGGTCCGCCTCGGCGAGCGCGTGCTCGGCCGCCGCTTCATCGCGGGCGGCTGAGGCGGCACTCGGTCTCGAGGTCGCCGAGCGCGGCCGCGGTGCGCAGCGCCCAGCGCGTGGTGGTGAGCGCGCCGAGCGCGATCACGAGCGCGCCGCAGCCGGCGACGATCCACCAGCCCGTGTGGCTCGCCGCCGCGAGCGTCGCCGGGGATGCCCGCGCTGGCCACGGCGACGGCGCCGATGATCGCCACGCCGAGCGAGAGGCCGACCTGCCGGCTGGTCGAGGCGACCGCGGCCGCGACCCCGGCCTGCGCCGGCGGCATCCCGGACACCGCGGTGTTCGTGATCGGCGGGTTCACCGCGCCGAAGCCGAGGCCGAAGATCACGTAGGTGAGCACGAGCCAGCCGTGCGACGTCGCCACGCTCACGTCGGTGAGCATCAGCGCGCTGACGCAGATCCCCGCGCCGCCGACGAGCAGCGACGGTCGCGGGCCGGCGCGCGCCACGAGCCGGCCCGAGAGCGGTCCGACGACCAGCGTCGCGGCCGCCATCGGCAGGATGTAGATCCCGGCCATGAACGGCGAGAGCCCGCGCGCCTGCTGGAGGTAGAGCGTGTTGAGGAACAGGAAGCCGCCGAGCGCGACGAAGGCGCTGACGGCGATCGCCGTCGCGCCGGAGAACGGCGCGCGAGCGGAAGAAGCGCAGCTCGATCAGCGGGTCGCGGCGGCGCGGCTCGTAGAGCACGAGCGCGGTGAGCGCCGTGGCCGAGAGCGCGAACAGCGCCGACGGTCTGGGCCGACAGCCAGCCCGCGCTCGGGCGCCTCGATGATCGCGTAGGTCACCGAGGCGAGCAGCACGAGCACGAGGACCTGGCCGACGACGTCGACCCGGCGCGGGTGCGGCGCGCGGGACTCCGCGACGTAGCGGGCCGTCAGCACGATCGCGCGTCAGGCCGACGGGGATGTTGACCCAGAAGATCGCCCGCCAGCCGATGCCCTCGACCAGCGCGCCGCCGAGCACCGGCCCGAGCGCCATGCTCAAGCCGATCACGCCCGCCCAGATCCCGATCGCCTGCGCGCGCTCGCGCGGGTCGGTGAACGTGTTGCGGATGATCGACATGGCCACCGGGTTGAGCATCGAGCCGCCGATCGCCTGGACGACGCGGAAGGCGACGAGCGCCTGGACGCTCGGCGCGACGCTGCACAGCAGCGAGCCGAGCGTGAACAGCGCCAGCCCGACCTTGAAGATCCGCGCGCGACCGAGCCGGTCGGCGGTCGAGCCCGAGAGGATCAGCAGGCTGGCGAGGACGAGCGTGTAGGCGTCGATCGTCCACTGCAGCTCGGGGATCGTGGCGTCGAAGTCGGTCCGGATCGCCGGCAGCGCGACGTTGACGATCGTGTTGTCGAGCCCGACGATCAGCAGGCTCATGCAGCAGATGCCGAGCACCACGTAGCGGTGCCGGTCGGCGCGGGGCGGGGCGGTGGTGGTCGTGGCCGCCATCGCGATCACGCTACGGCGCGGCGCGTCCGCAGACGACGTGCCCGCAGACGCGGTAGGCGACGCCGCGCCGCATCGGCCAGCGTCGGTCGAACCGGTACGTGACGCCGGGGTCGCCCCGGCGCAGCGTGACGATGTACGGCACGCCGTAGGACCACCCGCCGTCGAAGCCCGAGAACGCGGCCTCGCGCCCGGCCGCGTAGCCGCCGGCAGGCGAGCGCGGCGCCGGACGCCTGTCCACCGAGCCGCGCCCGGCGAAGAAGGCGCCGGCGCCCATGGTCACGATGACCAGGACGACGAGCGGGCGCATGCGGGTGAGCCTACGCCGCGCCGCCCGGTCGCGCCGGCGCTTGTGGTGGATAATCCGGCCGTGGGCCCCCGCCGCCTCCAGCGGTTTCGTGACCGCTCGGGCCCGCGAGGCCGTGGGGTCGATCGCGCGTCGCTCCGGCGCGCCCAGGTCTCGTTCGCCGCGATCTGGGCCAGCGAGAGCGCGTTCATGGTCGCGCTCGGCGTCGTGGCGTTCCGCGACGGAGGCGTGGTCGCCGTCGGCGCCGTCACCGCCGCCCGCATGGCCGCCGCGGCGCTGCTGGCGCCGTTCCTCGCGACGGTGGCCGACCGGGTTCGCCGGGAGCACGTGCTCGTCGGCGTCGGGGTCGTCCGCGCCGCCCTGCTGGGCGGCATCGCGGTGGTGACGGCCGCCGGGGGGCCGGCCGCGGTGATCTACGGCCTCGCCGTCGTCGCCACGGTCGCCATGTCCTTGTTCCGGCCGGCGCACTCGGCGCTGCTGCCGGCGTTGGTCAAGTCCCCCCGGGAGCTGGCGAGCGCGAACGCCGTTCGCGGCATGCTGGACTCGCTCGTCCACGCTCGGCGGCCCGGCGCTCGCGGCGGTCCTGCTCGCGACGAGCGGACCGGACGCGGTCTTCGCCGTGTGCGCCGGCGCGTCGCTGCTGGGCGGCCTGGTCGTCGTCCGGCTCCCCTACGACGCGCCGCCGCGAGCCGCGGCCGCGGGCGGCGCCGGCCGCGCGATGCTCCGGGGCCTGCGGATCATCGCGGCCGAACGCAGCCTCGGGCTGATCACGGGGCTCGGGGTCGCGCAGACGTTCACGCGCGGCTGCCTGAGCGTCTTCGCCGTCGTGGTGGCGATCGACCTGCTCGGCACCGGGGACGCGGGCGTCGGCGTCCTGAACGCCGCGGTCGGGGCGGGAGGCGTGCTCGGCTCGGTGCTTCGCGTTCGGGCTCGTCGCCCGCGGCGGGCTCGCCCGATGGTTCGGCGTGGGCATCGCGCTGTTCGGCGCGCCGCTGGTCGCTGATCGGCGTCGTTCCGGGGCAGGTGGCGGCGGTCGGCCTGCTCGCGGTGGTCGGCGTCGGCAACGCGCTCATCGACGTCGGCGGCTTCACCACGCTCGCCCGGCTGACGGACGAGACCGTGCTCGCGCGGATGTTCGCCGGGTTCGAGGCGATCCTGACGCTCGGCGTCGCGGCCGGCGGGCTGTTCGCTCCGCTGGTGATCGAGCTGGTCGGCGTTCGCGCGCGCGCTCGTGGTCGTCGGCCTCCTGACGCCGCTCGCCGTGGGCGTCGGCTGGCCCGCGCTGCGCCGGCTCGACGCACGCATGGGCGTGCGCGACGCGGACATCGAGATCCTGCGCGGCGTCGACATGCTGAGCGTGCTCCCGGCGACGACGATCGAGCAGTTGGGCGTCGGGGCTCGAGCACGTCGAGCTCGGCCCCGGGGAGACCGTGTTCGAGCAGGGCGAGCGCGGCGAGCGCTTCTACGTCGTCGAGTCCGGTCGCGCGGAGGTGGTCCAGGACGGCGACGTCATCTCCACGCTCGGCGCGGCGACTGCTTCGGCGAGATCGCCCTGCTGCGCGACCAGCCGCGAACGGCCGCCGTGCGCGCCTCCGCGGGCGCGCCGCTGCGCTTGAGCGTCGTCACGCGCAACGCGTACCTGTTCGCGGTGACCGGCTACCCCGCCAGCGCTTCGGCCGGTGACGGTGTCGCGAGCGCCAGACTCGAGGCGGACGCCCGGCGGCGCGCCGCCACGCCTCAGTGAGCGGCTGCGGTATCGCGCGGGCGGAACTTCGACCGCACGCCGCCGCCGAGGATGCTCACCGTCGCGCCGAGGCGACGGCCCCACGAGGGCTCCGGCACGGGCTCGCGGGCCTCGGGGAGGTCCTCGACGTCGACGTAGTACGCGCGCACCGGCCCGATCCCCTCGAGCTCGTGCGAGATCGCGTGCGCGAGGTCCTCGGACGGCGCGGTGTCGCCGCTGCGGTAGAGGTCCTCCGAGAAGAGGATGTACTCGGGCACCTCGACCGGGTTCTTGAGCAGGCGGTGGACGTAGATCACGTCCATGCCGACGAGCTTGCGCCGTCGCTTGATCTTCTGCGTCGCGACCTCGCCGACGTGCGCGACGAACTTCAGCTTGAGCTCGCTCGTCTGCGTGCAGCTGTCGCAGGGGCAGAGGTTGCGCTCGACCAGCTTCCGCTCCGCGTGGAACGCCTGGTGCATCGCGGCCGCGACCTCGGTGATCGTGGCGACGGTCGCGCCGTCGTCCGGCGTCCCCGCGCCGCGGGACAAGAACGCCGCGTCGCCTTCGATCTCGATCAGGTCGAAGCCGCGGGCCGCGTCGACGACCTTCTCGAGCATGCGCCTCGTGGCCGCCTCGGCGTGCCCGAGGATGGTGCGGTGGCCCTGCATGTACTCCGTGTAGCCGCCGATGTCGGCGATCAAGAGCAGCGCCCGGTCCGTCTCCACGCGGGCGACACTACAGGCACGGGATGAGCCGCGCCGATCCGGATCCCTGAGCCGATACGCTCGACGCATGCACGACGGACGGCTCGGCGACGTCCGTTCTCCAGCTGCGAGCGGCGGCGGCGCGACGTACTCGCGCGTCGCCGATCTGCCACTCCGGATCGAGCGTTGCGAGCTGTTGCCGCTGACGCGCGACACCTCGGGCGGGTTCACGAAGATCTCGATCGTGGTCCGGCTGTTCGGGGACGGCCACGTCGGCGAGGGCGAGGACATCACCTGGGACCAGATCGACCAGATCGAGCAGCTTCGCGGCGCGGGCGACCTCTCGTGGCTGCGCGGGGAACGCTCCCTCGAGGAGCTCTCCACGCTGCTGGGGTTGGCCGACCTCTTCCCGGTCGAGCCGATCCGCGGCAGTTCCCGGCTCTATCGCCGCTGGGCGTTCGAGAGCGCGGCGCTCGACCTCGCGCTGCGCCAGAACGGGCTCTCGCTGCGGGACGCCGTCGGGCGGACGGCCGAGCCGGTGCGGTTCGTCGTCTCGATCCGTCTCGGCGAGCCCGCCAGCGTCGCCCCGCTGCACGCGATGCGCGCCGTCGATCCCGGTCTGCGGTTCAAGCTCGACCCCACCGCGAGCTGGGACGACGCCATCCTCTCGGAGCTCGTGTCGCTCGACGGCGTCGACGTCATCGACATGAAGGGTCACTACCGCAACGCGACCGTGGCCATCGACGTCGACGCCGAGCTCTACGGTCGCGTCATCGAGCGGCTGCCCGACGCGTTCATCGAGGACCCGGCGCTGACCGACGACACGATCGAGCTGCTCGAGCGCCACCGGGACCGGATCGCCTGGGACGAGCCGATCACCTCCGTCCAGGACATCGAGGCGCTGCGCTGGCGTCCCCGCGTCCTCAACCTCAAGCCCGCTCGCTTCGGCAGCGTCCGCCGTCTGTTCGAGGCCTACGACTACTGCGCCGCGCACGACATCGTGGCCTACGGCGGGGGCATGTACGAGCAGGGTCCCGGACGCGGGCAGCTCCAGTACCTGGCGTCGCTGTTCCATCCCGACGGTCCGAACGACCTCGCCCCCGCGGAGTTCAACCTCCAGCGGCCGACCGGCGGCCTCCCGCGCTCGCCGCTCGAACCGCAGCCCCACGCGACCGGGTTTCGCTGGGGGAGCTACGACGATCGCCCCAGCATCCGCGGCGGGCCACGGCCCGGCCCGCGGTGACGACGTACGTCAGCGCTTCAGGCTGATCGCCTTCTTCTTCGAGACCGTCTTGCTGCCCTTGGGCTTGAAGGCCCCTTGGCGGTGAGCTTGAGCTTGTGGTGCTTCTTGACCTTCTTGAGCAGCGTCTTGCCCTTCTTGGTGAGCTTGACCTTGAGCGTGGTCTTGCCCTTCTTGGAGGTCTTCTTGGTGCCCTTGGCGACCAGGACGGGCTTCTTGGCCTTGGCGACGTGGGCGCCCTTGGGCACCTGGTACCAGGCGATCGTCGCCGTGCCGGCGCTCGGCGCGGTGAACTTCGCCGGGTAGGCCTTGGCCTTGAGGATCGCGGCGATCTTCGCCGCCTTGCCGGTGGGCGTCAGGGCCTTGGAAACCGCGCTCAGGATCGTCGTCTTCGACGGGCCGCCCGGCTTCGACGGGCCGTCGGGGACCGTGAAGGTGCGGTCGGGGCCCTTGACGATCGCGGCCGTGCCGTTGCTGGCCAACACGCGGTAGTGGACGGTCGCCCCGGGCGCGGGGTAACGGTTGTAGTACGTGCTCACCGCATGGGGGGCGCTCGAGGACGGGACGATGGTCCCCTGTGCGTCGGTCGCGACCCCCAGGGAGCCGGCGCTCACGTATCCGTAGGACGGCGTGGGACCGATCTCGAAGGCGGAGTACGAGTACCCCTGCCCCTGGTCGTTGACGGCCCCGTTCAACTTGAGGCAGGGGCCCTCCGAGCAATGCAGCAGCGTCGCTGCGCCCGTCGAGACCGCGGGAGGCTTCGACGGAGCGCGCGAGGTGATGGTCTTCCAGGCGCCCGCCGTCTCGCCGACGACGAGGCGGTACCGGATGGAGAGCGTCGGCTTGAAGCCGGCCAAGGCAGCGCGGCCGCTGATCTCACCTGTTCCCAGACGGCTCGAGACGAAGCCGTCGAAGCCGGCGGGCACCGTCTGGCTGATGGTGTGCTCCTGGCTGGCTTCGGCGGCCGGCACCGAGCCCACGAACGGCGTGCTGCCGACGGCGAAGTACCCGACGGGCAGCCCCGTGTACTCGAAGTACGCGTAGTCAGACCCGTGCGGGTTGTACGAGCCGCTCAGCGTGAACGCGTCGGGGGTGATGCCGCTCGCGCCGCCCGTGGTCACGGTCGGCACGCCACCCGGCGTCGTGACCACCCGGTCGCCGCCGGTGCTCGTGCCGCCCGAGTTCGTCGCGACGATCCGATAGTGGATCGTCGTGCCCGCAGGAAGGGCCGCCGTCGTGTCCGACACCGATTGCGTGGAGGTTCCGGCCACGTGGTCGTACTGGGTGCCGCCGGCGGTCTGCCCGTAGGACGTGGTCGTTCCGTAATCGAAGTGGTAGTGCGTGTCATCGCCGCGCGGGTTGACCGTTCCGTTCAGGTACAGCCTGCCGCCGTCGCCGCCGCTGGCGTCACCGGTGGTGACCGTCGGCTTGGGCTGCGGGGGCGGCGGGGTGCCGCCGGGGACGGTGTACGAGGCGGTCGCGGCCGTCGTCGAGGCCGTGTACGTGTCCAAGTACCCGCACAGCACGTAGCTCGTGCCCGGGGTCTGGGTTCCGCTGTTCTGATCGGTGTACGAGAACGATCCCGCGCTGGTGATCGTGCGGCTCTTCGGGTTGTTCGGGTAGGCGGTGTTCGGCGGGTCCAGATTCACCCCCTGCGCGTACGCCTGGGAGTACGAAGGGCACGTCGTGGCCTGCACGCGGAAGACTGCGAGCCGTCCCTGTCTGCCGTTCGCGACGGAGTCCGGATCCACGGAGCCGGACGCGGTGACGGTGGCCGGGACGCCGTCCGTGAAGTCGCCGGGCGTGAGGGTGAGCTGTTCGGTCGCCAGCGCGGCAGCAGGCCCGACGAGCCCAACGACGAGGATGCCCAGCAGCGGGCGGATGAGACGGCGAGCGAACTTCGACATCTGGACCTCCGAGTCACGGGAGAGCCAGGGTGGCTCGGCCGGAGGTCAACCTAGGGGGACTCAGGGCCCACGCAAGTTCTTTGGACCGGATTCAGGCTGGATACATACCGGCCTTGGCGCGGCGAGCTGCAGCCGGTATCAGCGCTTGAGGCTGATCGCCTTCTTCTTCGCGGTCGTCTTCTTGCTGCCCTTGGCCCTGAAGGTGCCCTTGGCGGTGAGCTTGAGCTTGTGGTGCTTCTTGACCTTCTTGAGCATGGCCTTGCCCTTCTTGGAGAGCTTGACCTTGAGCGTCGCCTTGCCCTTCTTCGCGAACTTCTTCGTGCCGTACGCGACGAGGACGGGCTTCGGCTTGCGCTTCTTGCGCGCGACGTGCGCGCCCCTGGGGACGTAGTACCAGGCGATCTTCGCGGTCCCCGCGCGGGGCGCGCTGAACTTGACCCGGTAGCCGCCGGCCTTGAGGATCGCGCCGATCTTCGCCGCTTTGCCCGTCGGCACGAGCGCCTTGGCCAGGACGGCGGCGAGGCTCGGCCGCGTCGGCTTTGGCGTCGGTGTCGCCGTGGAGCGCGGGAACGGGTTGGGGGAGTCGGCGGGGGCGCCCTGCCCGGCGGCGGGCGTCACGAGGCCGTCCATGCTCTGCGCCTTGCGGACGGCGGCGGCGACGTCGACGATCCCCTTGGCCCGGTTCGCCGTCGCGTAGCCGGCGACGGGGCGGCTGGTCGAGACGAGGACGCTCGCGATCTGCGCGGCCGTGAGGTCGGGGGCGATGCCGCGGAGCAGTGCCGCGGCGCCGGTGACGTGCGCCGTGGCACCGCTCGTGTACCCGAACTCGCCGCGCGCCCCGGCGGCGGTCGGCACGCCCGCGTAGCCGGGGGCCGAGACGTCGGTGGTGGTCTGCGCGTTGGTCGTGCCGGCGGAGTCGTTCGGGTTGGTCAGGCCCACGCAGAGGACGTTGGGATACGTCGGCTTGGCGGTGCACAGCGGGTAGGGCGCGGCGTTCTGATCGGTCCCGCCGATCGCGAAGACGAACAGCACGTTGGCGTTGGTGTGGATGAACTGCGTCTCGTCGGCGCTGAGGCCCTCCGGCGGCCACGACGCGTTGATCACCCGCGCCCCCATCGCGACCGCGTACTTCAGGCCGTCGGCCGCCGGCTCGTTGTAGCAGTCCGGGTTGCCGCCGTAGCACGCGCGAACCGGGAGCACGCGGGCGTTCGGCGCGACCCCGGCTCCCTCCTTCCCGTTGTTCGGAACGCCCGCGATGATCTCCGCCGTGCCGGTCCCGTGGCCGAACGGGTCGGTCGGGTTCCCGTCGGGCACGGTCGACGGAGTGGACTCGTTGCCGCTCCCGATCCAGTCGCAGCCGAAGTCGCCGTTGGCCGGATCGGCGGCGTAGCTCGGCCCGGGGCCGTACTCGTCTGCGCACGTGTACGGCTTGCTCATCCGCAGCAGGTGCGGGGCGAGATCCGGATCGATCAGCCGTGCCCCGGAGTCCACGTCCCCGACGATGACGTGTTGCGGTGTGCGGGCGAGGATGTCGAGCGCGTCCGGCACCCGCATCTGCCGGAGGTCCCCCTCGAGCCAGGGGTCGTTGTAGGTCTTCGCGGCCCGCGCCGGCCCGGCGACGGCCAGGACCGCGACCAGCGCGGTCAGGAGTGGAAGTGTGCGCTTCAGAATCTGGTACATCGACGGCGCAGCGAACCAGGTCGGCGTCACGTGAGCAAATTATGAAGCCCGCCCCGCGGCGAAAGGCCGATCAGGAACAGGCGACGTTCAGGCACTGCAGCGGGTTCCCGTTGCCCATGGCGGTGTTGCCGCCGCCGTCGGTGACGCCGGGGACCGCCTCGATCCCGAGGTTGCGGTTGTCGTTGGCCGTGTTGCCGGCGATGTAGGTGCTGGGCGAGTCGACGTGGATGCCGTCGTTGAAGGAGTTGTTCGCGGTGTTGCCGACGACGCGGGTGTGGGACGGCGCTCGTCGGCGACGTCGATCCCGTCGGGGAAGCCCCCTGCGAGACGTCGTTGCCGCGGATGACGTTGCCTGCGCCGTTGATCGTGATCCCGCCCTCGAGGACGTTGCGGGCCACGAGGTTGTGGTCGCCCCTCAGGACGATGGACGGCGAGGGCCGAGCTGCCCGTCATCGTGTTGTCGCGGATGAGGTTGCGGTCCGATCGGTCAGGACGAGCGCCCCGCTGCCCCGCTGGGCAGGGGATGTCGTCCCCGGCGAAGCGATTCGCGTTGGCGTCGGTCGAGCTCGTTCCCGGCGTACCCCGTGATCTGCGAGTCGGCGAAGCGGTTGCCGTGCGAGTGGTCGAGCAGGAGGCCGATTATCGATTCGCGTCCGATGTCGAGGTGGCGAAGCGGTTGCGGTTCGAGCCGTAGGTGAGCTCGACCCCGTTCGCCCTGGCGGATCGAGATCCCGCCGTGACGTGTCGTCCGGGAACGCGTTGTGGTCAGCGTTGTCGAAGAGGAGCGCGGGCGCGCCGTCTGGTCAGCGTGAGGTGCGCGAAGCGGCTGCGCCTGGTGTCCCGAGCGAGACCTGGTGGGTGAAGCCGGTGATCGTCCCGTTGCGGACGCGGATCCGGTCGTAGCCGCCCTCGTCGTTGACGCCTGAGCCGGTCGCGCCCGCCCGGCGTCGCGCCGACGTGCCCGGCGCGGCCGGAGATCGTGTGGCCGTTCAGGTCGAGCGTGATCCCGCCGCGGCCGATGACCAGGCCGTCGCCCGTGCAGCCCGTGATGTCCGCGTGCAGCGTCGTGTCGTGTCGGATCGTCTGGCCGCAGTGCAGCGTCTGGGCCGCGGCCGGCGCGACGGTGGCGACCAACGCGAGCGCGGCTGCCGCCATGCTCGCCGTCAGCATCCGGTGAAGCGTCATCCGATCTCCCTGTCTCGTCCGGTCGCCTCAACCTAGCCGCAGGCGGGCGCCCGGTATAGGGGCACTTCTCCGGACCGAAACGCGGTCAACCGCCGCGCTCCATACCGCCCCCGCCGTCGTCGTTGTCGCACGCGGGTCCGATCGACGAGGATGTGTCGGTGTACCGGATCGAGCTCCACGCGGTGGGTCCCGCGGATCGGGCGGCATCGGAGCGATGACGAACGGGGGCGGAGCGGCGCGGCAGGTGCCGCGGGTGCAGGCTTCTGCCGGCGCCCTGCTGTTCGATGACGCCGGGCGCCTGTTGATCCTCAAGCCCACGTACAAGCGGGGCTGGACGATCCCCGGCGGTCAGATCGAGGCGGACGGCGAGACGCCGTGGGACGCCTGCCGGCGCGAGACGCGCGAGGAGTGCGGGATCGAGGTCGAGCGCGGCCGGCTCGTCTGCGTCGATGTTCGACCGCAGAAGCGACCCGAGCGCCCGGGCGGCCTGCGGTTCGTCTTCAACTGCGGCGCACTGCGCGAGGCGCAGGTGCGGGCGATCTCACTGCAGGCCGAGGAGATCTCCGAGCACCGGTTCGTTGACCTCGAGGAGGCCGGTCGGCTGCTCAGCGGTCCCATCGGTCGGCGCGTGCTCGCCTGCGCCGGCACCGACCGCTGTCTGTACCTCGAGGACGGCCGTCCGGTGCCGGCTGTCACGGGCTGACCTCGCCGGTACCTCGCGCGCACGGCTCCGAGTCAGCGCTTCAGGCTGAAGGTCTTCTTCTTGGCGACCGTCTTGCCGCCCTTGGGCTTGAAGGTCCCCTTGGCGGTGAGCTTGAGCTTGTTGTGCTTCTTGACCTTCTTGAGGAGGGCCTTGCCCTTCTTGGTCAGCTTGACCTTGACGACGGTCTTGCCCTTCTTGGCCGTCTTCTTGGTGCCCTTGGCGATCAGGACGGGCTTCTTGGCCTTGGCGACGTGGGCGCCCTTGGGCACCTGGTACCAGGAGATCGTCGCGGTGCCGGCGCTGGGCGCGGTGAACTTCGCCGGGTAGGCCTTGGCCTTGAGGATCGCACCGATCTTCGCCGCCTTGCCCGACACGCCGAGCGACTTCGCGAGCGCCGCGGTGATCTGCTTCGCGCTCGGGGCGCTCCCGCAGTCCGCGGGGATCGGCAGGAACTGCTGTGAGCGCTTCAGCGTGATGTCGCTCGGGACGGTGATCGTGCAGTCCGGGCCGTACACGGGCCCGCCCGGCTCACCGGCGTCCGCCACGATCCGGTAGTGGACCGTCTGGCCCCTCAGCGCGAAAGCGGACACGGTCTGCCCGCCCTTGCAGGCGGGGATTTCGTAACTCGCGCGCGTGTCGGTGCTCTCCAGATCGCTGATCTGTACTTGGGCGTGACCTCCGCAGACCGATCCGTAGCTTCGGGTCTTGCCCCACTCGAACCCCATCTTCGGGCCACCGGCTCGGAAGCTGAGGGCGCCGTGGGTCTTGACCGTCCCGGTGAACTGGAGCACGCGGGGAAGTTGGCAAGGTGTCTGACTGCAACCCTGCCGGACGATCGCCGCAGGGCCGGGCTCAACGGTCGGGGCCGTGGTCGGCACCGTTCCGCGCAGCGTCCGCTGCGCGCCGTCGACCTCTGGGGTCTTCCGGAACTGTTGAAGGACTGCGGCGTACGTCCGGCTCACGACCGGGTTCGGGCGCACCCACGTCGTGAAGGAGGACGGATGCATCCAATACTGCTGGTTCTCGTCCGCGAACGTCCCGCAGAACACGTCGGACAACACTGAGGAGACGTGATGCGGGACGCTGTCACCGGGAAGGTTCCCGCCGGGGGGGAAGATTACGCTGTCGCCCACGCGGACGAAGCGGAACACCCAAGTGGTGGGGGTGCCGTTGGGGTTGATGGTGGCGTTGAGCGTGGCACCGCAGGCCGTGAGGTCCGTCTCGGGATCGGTGGTGACGGTCCGCGGCTGAGATGCGGCCGCAACCCCGGTGGACGCGAGTAGCGCAACCAGTCCCGTGACGAGAACAAGGACGGGACGGTGAAGCGTGGAGCGACGGGCGAGCATGGCTACCTCCTAGAAGTTTTGCTGAGGCGGGGCGCGGTACCTCGCGCGCCTCTGGGTCTGCGTCAGCGCTTCAGGCTGATCGCCTTCTTCTTCGAGACCGTCTTGCCGCCCTTGGGCTTGAAGGTGCCCTTGGTGGTGAGCTTGAGCTTGTGGTGCTTCTTGACCTTCTTGAGCAGCGCCTTGCCCTTCTTGGTCAGCTTGACCTTGACGACGGTCTTGCCCTTCTTGGTCGTCTTCTTGGTGCCCTTGGCGACCAGGACGGGCTTCTTCTTGGCCTTGGCGACGTGGGCGCCCTTGGGCACCTGGTACCAGGCGATCGTCGCGGTGCCGGCGCTCGGCGCGGTGAACTTCGCCGGGTAGCCCTTGGCCTTGAGGATCGCGGCGATCTTCGCCGCCTTCCCCTTGGGCGTCAACGCGCCCGTGATCGCCGTGAGGATCGTCTTCTTCGACGCGCCGCCGGGCACGGTGTAGGTGCGCTCGGCTCCCCGGATGATCTCGCCGGTGCCGTTGGCGGCGTCGAGGCGGTAGTGGACGACGGTCCCGGGCGCGGAGAGGGTCTGGCAGAACCTCCCCGAAACGTTCACCGGCGTGGTCGAGGAGGGGTCAACCGCGTGGCGGAAATAGTGGCCGGCGTAACAGAACCGGCGGCCGAGGGACCCCGTCTTCCCGAGCCCGACCTCGAAGGCGATGTACGCGTACCCCTGGCCGTGCTCGTTGACCGTGCCGTGCAGCGCGATGCAGTGAAACTCGCACCGCGTGGGCTCGGCTCCGCCCGTGGTCACCGACGGCGACCGGGTGGGCACCGGGGTCGTGACGGTCCGCCACGCGCCCCGTGTGCCGCCCACGACGAGGCGGTAGGTAATCGTCAACCTCTTCGGCACCCCCATGGACGAGTCGGCGCATTGGCCCGATCCAAAGCATTCCGGGAACCGGTCCCCGAAGAAGGTGTCGAACCCCCCGGGCACGACCGCTCGGGCGACGTTGACCGACCCGGCGTCCTCATCGGGGGGCACGGGCAGCATCGCCGTGAGCTCGGAATCAATACCGGTCATGTACTCGAAGTACGCGGCGTAGTGTCCGTGCGGGATGTAGGTGCCGTTCAGCGTGAAGCCGTCGCCCCCGACGGCCGTCGCCGCGCCCGTCGTGACCTCGGCCGTGCCTCCCGGTTTGAGGTAGGTGCGGTCCCCCCCGTAGCCGGTCCCCTTCCCGTTGGTGGCGACGAGCCGATAGTGGATGAAGGTCCCCGGAGCGAGGGACGGGGCGGCGCTCACCGTCGCGGAGGGGTTCCCCGCGTTGATCGGCGCCCCGCCGTTCACGTGCTGCCCGTAGGCGGACGTCGGCCCGTAGTCGAAGCCGTAGGTGGTCTCGCCCCCGTTCGTCGTCAACGTCCCGGTGAGCTCGCCGAAGCCGGTGGCCGGGCCGGTGGTCGCCGTCGGCGGGGCGTTCCCCGGCGGCGGGGGAGGGGGACCGGAGGTCGTGTACTGCGCGGGCGCCGAGATCGTGGGGGTGCCGGAGTCCGGCTGGAGCACGCCGCACAGCGAGTACGTCGTCCCAGTGGTCTGGGTGCCGACCGTGTTGTCATCCGAGAAGGAGAAGTTGTTCGTCTCCGTGATCGCGTGCCCGTTCGGGCCGGAGAGGTTGACCCCCGCCTGGTAGTTGGCCACCGAATAGCTCGGACACGTGGACCGGTAGCCCGTCAGCCGGAACACCGTCACGCGTCCCTGGGAGTTCACCATCCCGGAGGCCGTCACGGTGGCCGGGATCCCGTTCGAGTCGCGGCTGCCGGTCGCGAGGTTCACGTAGTCCGCCAGCGCGGCAGCAGGGCCCACGAGCCCGACGACGAGGATGCCCAGCAGCGGGCGGACGAGGCGGCAAGCGAACTCCGACATCTGGACCTCCGAGGTCACGGAAGAGCCAGGAGAGCTCGGCCAAAGGTCAAACTACTCCGAATTGTGGTCCGAAGGGGCGACGGACGCCGATCCCCACCTGCGTCATACCGGCGTATGGCGAGACCCGGACTCGAACCGTCAGGACGACGTCCCCGGTCACGGCCGATGGCCGACCGGCGAGGTATGGCGAGACCCGGACTCGAACCGGGCTGGGCGTCGGGAGATACGTCTCCTCCGGTCCCCCGCGTCCCCTCCGCCAGGAGGTTGGCCAGACCCGCTCGTTGCTCTTGCTGATCAGCTACCTGGGAACGGGCGAGAACCGCCCGGCCGGCTCGCCGAGCGTGGTCGAGGTTACGATCCGCCGCACTGGGATCACGCGACGGGGAGCTCTTTGACTCAGGAGGAGATCGACGACGTTCACGGAGAGAGTCGTTGGCCCTCTGTCTTGACGCTGCTGGTGGCGATCGTCGTCCCGTTGCTGCTTCCCGACCGCTACAGCCTCACGCCGAAGTGGATCGGGCCGGCGCTGCTGGCGCTGTTGCTCGTGGCACACGTGATCGCTGACCCGGGGAAGAATCGATCGGCAGTCGCCGCGCCCCTCGCGACGATCGGCATCGGGCTGGTGGCGGTGCTCGTCGTTGGGGCCATCGTGCAGGCGGTCGCTGCTGATCGCCGAGTTGGTCGGGCGGTAACAAGGCGTTGAACAGCGCCGACGCGTTGCTCTCGTCCGGAGCCTTGGTGTGGGTGAACACGATCATCGCGTTCACGTTCCTGTACTGGGAGTTCGACGGGGGCGGCCCCGCCGCGCGTGCTCATCGCCGCGCGAGGTATCCGGACTTCGCGTTCGTGGAGCACATGAACCCGGAGCTGGCGCCGCCGGCTGGCGACCGCTGTTCCTCGACTACCTCTACCTGGGCCTGACGAACGCCACCGCATTCAGCCCGACGGACGTCATGCCACTGCGACATTGGGCCAAGCTGACGATGGCTGCGCAGGCCCTCATCTCGCTGATCATCCTCGGCCTCGTCATCGCGCGCGCGGTAAACATCCTCACCTGACTGGCGTCGCGCGGGATCCCGGACCGACGGACACGTTCCTCTGTGCGGGCACACGACAGCGGGGTCGAGCATCCATGCGGCCTGCGGGCGATGGCGAGACCCGGACTCGAACCGGGGACACCACGATTTTCAGTCGTGTGCTCTACCAACTGAGCTATCTCGCCGTGGCCGCCAGAGGCTAGCGAGCGAGAGACGACTCAGCCGTGGCGCCAGGTCTTCAGCTCGGCCAGCGGATCCATCGGCTTCGAGCCCTTGCCGTAGTACGTCCCGGTCCAGATCTCGAAGTGCAGGTGCGAGCCCTCGGCGTCGCCGGTGTGGCCGACGTCGGCGATGTGCTGGCGCGGCTTCACGTGGTCGCCGACCTTGACCAGCATCGAGTTCGGCTGGATGTGCATGAAGACGTAGGCGCGGCCGTCGGTGCCCTGGATCACCAGGTAGAGGCCGGCGCCGGAGGGCTGGTTGGAGCGGACGGTCACCGTCCCGCTCGTCGGCGAGACGATCGGCGTGCCGTCGGGGGCGAGGATGTCCTGGCCCTGGTGGATGTGGCCGGCGCGACCGGCGCCGAAGCGGTTGATCGCGGTGCCGAACGACCAGTCCGTGCCGAGCAGCGGGAACCACGTGCCCGAGGTCGCGGGCGCCGGCGTGGGCTTCTTGGGCGCGGCCTTCGGCTTCTTCTTGGCCTTCGCCTTGGCCTTGGCCTTGGCGCGAGCCTTCGCCTTGGCCCGTGCCTTCGCCTTCGCGCGCGCCTTCGCCTTCGCCCGGGCGAGCGCGGCCTTCCTCTTGGCCGCGGCCTTCTTCTTCTTGGCCGCCGCCTGCTTCTTGGCCTCGGCCGCGGCCTCCTGCTTCGCGGCCTCCTGCTTGCGCCACTGGGCGTCGGGGGCGACCCCGCCGCCGACGGCCGCGCCGCCGCCGCCGATGCTCGCGCCGCCGTCGGCCGCACGGGCCGCCGGAGCGCACAGGACGAGCAGAAGGAGAACCGCCGCACATGCCGAAGGCCACCGCCGCATAGGGGGACTGTCGGTCGCGCGCCGGAGTCCCTCAAGGGCCGCAAGGCCCCGCCCGCGCGTGCTCAGCCGGTGTAGCGCAGGACGAGCACGGCGAGATCGTCTCGCGGCAGTCCGGGTGCGGCGTTGCGGGCGAGCAGCTCGAGGCTGCGCGCGATCGACTCCGCCGACCGGCCGGCGAACGTCGCCAGGCCGGCGCGCATGCCGTCCTCGCCGAGCGGGTGCTCGGGCGCTCCGGCCTCGGTCACGCCGTCGGTGTAGAGGATGAGTGCGTCGCCCTGCTCGAGCCGGGTCTCGAGCTCGCTTCAGCTCGACGCTCGGGAAGACGCCGAGCAGCGGCCCGGGCGCCATCAGCTCCTCGATGCGGCCGTCGGCGCGCAGCACGAGCGGCGGCAGATGGCCACCGCGCGCCACGCGGACGCAGCGCATCGTCCTCGCCCGGCGTGATCCAGGCGACGGCCGCGGTGGCGAAGATCGGGACCGGGGACTGCCGGTCGATCGCGTCGTTGAGCGCGAGCAGGACGCCGGCCGGCCCGCACTCGTAGCGAGCCGCGGCGCGCACGGTGTGGCGCGACAGCGCGGTCAGGCTCGCGGCCTCGGCTCCCTTGCCGCACACGTCGCCGACCACGGCGCACCACGCGGAGTCGCCGGCCTGGAAGACGTCGTAGAAGTCGCCGCCGACCTCGCTGCCGTCGCCGGCCGCGCGGAAGCGCACGGCCGCCTCGATGCGGGGGATCCGCGGGAGCTGGGCGGGCATCAGCGAGCGCTGCAGCGTGCGGGCCACCCGCGAGCGCTCGGCGTAGAGCCGCGCGTTGTCGGCCGCGACGCCGGCGCGGCGCCCGACCTCCTCGGCCACCCGGAGGTCGTCCTCGTCGAAGTGGCGATCGGGCTCGGTCATCGCGAGCGAGAGCGCCCCGGCCGGCAGGCCGCGAGCGACGAGCGGGACGACGAGCACCGAGGACATCCCGAGCGCCCCCATGAACTCGAAGTGGGCATCGTCGAGGGCCAGCTCGCGCCGCTCGGCCTCGTCGAAGACCGCGATCAGCGTCGAGCGGCCGGAGTCCAGAGCCGGGGAGACGAACGAGTTGCGGTGGGCCTGCGGCCAGCGGCGCAGCGCGTCGGCCACCTGCTCCTCGACCGCGGGGTCGCTGAGGCCCATCGCGGCGACCTGGAGCTTCCCGGCGTCGTCGAGATCCTCGATCACGCACAGGTCGGCGAAGCCGTCGGTCAGCAGCCGGGCGAGGTGGTCGACGGTCAGCGCCCAGTCGAGCGACTCGGAGAGGATCCGCGACGCCTCGGAGATCAGCCGCTGGGCGCGGTCGGCCCGGCGCAGATCGGTGTGCAGCCGCGCGTTGTCGACGGCGAGCGCGGCGCGCCGCGTGAGCTCCTCGGCCAGGGCGACCTCGCTCTCGGTGAACCGCGCGGTCTCCGTCGTCCGGGCGAAGGTGATCGCCCCGAGGGTCCGGCCGCGGGCGCGGATCGGGACGATGATCGACGAGGCGATCCCCAGCTCGCGCACGCGCTCGCGGTGCTCGGGGTTCGGGAACGACGCCTCGAGGATCTCCTCGGTGACCTCGGGGATGAACTCCGTCGACCCGTCGGCGAGGACCCGGCGGATCCCGCGGCGGAGCTCCGGAGCGCTGGGCCAGCGGCGGGTGAGATCCCAGACGAAGGTCTCCTGCTCGAAGTCGCGGTGGGCCACGGCGAGGCGCTGGACCTTGGGCTGGTCGCGGCCCACGAGCATGTCGATCAGGCACAGGTCGGCGAGCTCGGGCACGACGATCCGAGCGAGCGTGCGCAGCGTCGTGCGCAGGTCGAGCGACGAGTCGAGCGCGGTGGTCGCCTCGGCGAGGAACTCGGCCCGCCGGCCGGCCGACTCGGCCCGGCCGCGCATCGCGCGCTCGAGCTCGATCAGGGGCCCGAGGCCGCCGTCGTCGCCGACGGGCGTCTCGGCCTCGAGCAGGATCGCGACGACCCCCGTCGTCCCGCCCTCGCCGACCACGGGGTGGCAGGCGAAGGCGAAGCACGTGTCGTCCGGCGCTCCGGGCGCCGGCACCGCCGACCGCAGGGTCTGCGACTCGCCGGTCCGCAGGGTGGCCTCGAGCACCGGCTGGACGACGCCGGCGATGGCCGGGACGACGTCCTCGACGGTGCGGCCGACGTGCGCGCGCGGCGGCAGCCGGTTGAGCGCGGCCAGGCGATCGTTGACCCGGACGTAGCGCAGCTCGGCGTCGAAGAGCGCCACGCCGAAGGGCGATTCGGCGAACAGCGTCTCGAGGTAGCGGTCGGTCGTCGTCCCTGCGCCCACCATGGGGCGAACCTAGCCGCTCGCGAGCATGCGCGCCAACAGCTCGCGCGCCCCGTCCTTGGCCAGCGGTTCGTTCAGATTCCCGCATTTCGGGGACTGCACGCAGGAGGGGCAGCCCGAGGCGCACGTGCACTCGGCGATCAGGCGGTACGCGTCAGCGCACAGACGCTCGAAGGACTCGAATCCGCGCCGGCTGATCCCGATTCCCCCGGGGTGGCCGTCGTAGATGAAGATCGTCGGCTGCAGGGTCTGCGGATGGGCGTTGGTCGACAGCCCGCCGATGTCCCAGCGGTCGCACATCGCCAGGAGCGGCAGGACGGCGATCTGCGAGTGCTCGGCCGCGTGCAGCGAGCCGAGCAGCAGCTCGAGCGGGAGCGGATCGGTGGCGAGCAGGTCGCCGAGCTCGAACCACAGAGCGCGCGTGTGCGAACGTCGTCGGCGGCAGGTCGAGCGCGCGGAAGTCGATCACCTCGTGGTCGGTGATCCCCTTGCGCTGGTAGCCGAGGACCTGGTCGGTGACGATGACTTCTCCGTAGGAGAGCGTGACCCCGAGCGTCTCGCGCCGGTCGAGCAGGCGCTCGATGCCGGTCTCGCTCTCGGACTTGGTCTGCGTGAACCAGTCGCCGTTGAACGGCTCGAGCACGGCGCGCCCGCGGTCGACATCGAGCGTGGCGACCTCGAACTGGCGCCCGCCGTGGAGGTAGACCGCGCCCTCGTGGACGGTCGTGAGCGCGCGCGAGAGCTCGATCGTGCCGACGAGCTCCCCGGAGGCGGCGTCGGCCAGCGTGACGGTGTCGGGCGAGGCCGAGCGCAGCGAGACGCGCGCGGCCGGGTAGTCGGAGGCCTCGCGCAGGCCGTAGGCGCCGCGGCGCTCGCGCAGCACGCCGACCGAGACCAGCGCGTCGGCCTGCGCGCGCCAGCCGTCTCCGAAGATCGCGTCGTCCTCCGCGGTCAGCGGGGCCTCGTGCGCGGCGCAGGCCAGATGCGCGCGGAAGACCTCGTCGCTCTCGGGGTCGAGGATCGCCGCCTCGACGGGGCGCTCGAGCAGCGACTGCGGGTGGCGACACAGGAACTGGTCGAGCGCGTCCTCGCCGGCGACGTAGACCGCCAGGCCGCGCGAGCGGCGCCCGGCGCGTCCCCACATCTGGCGCAGCGAGGCGATCGTGCCCGGGAACGTGACGCAGACCGCGGCGTCGAGCGAGCCGATGTCGATCCCGAGCTCGAGCGCGTCGGTGGTGACCACCGCGCGCAGCTCGCCGGCCACGAGCTTGCGCTCGAGCTCGCGGCGCTGCTCGGGCGTGTAGCCGGCGCGGTAGGGCGCGACGAGATCCTTGAGCTCGGGCGCGCGGTCGATCACGAAGCGCGAGACGAGCTCGACGGCCTTGCGCGACTTCATGAAGCAGATCGTCCGCGCGCCGCTTCGCGCGAGCTCGGTCACGACCTCGGCCGCCTCGGCCAGCACCGACCCGCGCACCCCGAGCGCCTCGTCGACGAGCGGCGGGTTCCAGATCGCGACGCGCCGCTCGGCCGCCGGCGCGCCGTCGCGGTCGACGAGCGCGACGGACTCGAGGCCGGTCAGGCGCTCGGCGAGCTCGACCGGGTTGGCGATCGTCGCGCTGGCCAGCAGGATCCGCGGCGCCGTCCCGTAGAACGAGCACACGCGCCGCAGCCGGCGCAGGACGTTGGCGACGTGGGAGCCGAACACGCCGCGGTAGACGTGGGCCTCGTCGATCACGATCACGGCGAGGTTGGCCAGCATGTCGGCCCAGGCGGCGTGGTTGGGGAGGATCCCCATGCTCAGCATGTCCGGGTTGGTGAGGACGAGGTTCGCCTTGCGGCGGATCGCGGCGCGCTCGCCGCGCGGGGTGTCGCCGTCGTAGATCGCCGGGCGGATCTCCCGCAGCCCGAAGCGGGCCAGCGCGCGCGCCTGGTCCTGGGCCAGCGCCTTGGTCGGGTAGAGGTAGAGCGCGCGGGCGCGCGGCTCGGAGAGCAGCACGTCGAGCGTGGGCAGGTTGAAGGCCAAGGATTTCCCGGAAGCGGTCCCGGTCGTGACGATCATCGGCCCGTCCCAGGCGGCGCGCAGCGCGTCCTCCTGGTGGGTGTAGAGCTCGTCGACCCCGGCCCGGGTCAGCGCCGCGTGGAGGTCGGGATGGAGGTCGGCCGGGAGCGGGACGGTCCGCGCCGCGCGGGCGGGGAGCAGGTCGCTGTAGACCAGCCGCTCGGTCTCCTCGCCGTCGGCGAGGAGGTCGGCCCAGGGCTCGGCGGCGATCGTGCTCACCGTTCCAACCTAGACCGCGGAGCGGGCATCGCCGCGCCGGGAGCGCGAGGTTCCCCGCTCTCTGCGGCGAGCGGCCCCGGCGATGCGCTATGCATCCGGATCGCGATGCCCATGCGCTGCCTCTTCCTCGACCTCGACGGCACCCTGCTCGGCCCGGGCGGCGGCCTGTTCGCCGCGCCCGGCGGCGGGTTCTCGCTGCTCGGGGCCCGCGCACTGGAGGCCTGCCACCGCGCCGACGTGGAGGTCTGCCTGTACTCGGGCCGCCGCCTGGAGAGCCTCGAGCGCGACGCCCGGCTGCTCGGGGTGCGCGCCTTCGCCTTCGAGGCCGGCGCAGGGGTGATGGTCGACGGGGACCTGACCTGGCTGACCGGCGACCTGCGTCCCAACCAGCGCACGATCCACGAGCAGATCGAGGACACCGGGGCGCCCGCGCTGTTGCTCGACACGTTCGCCGGGCGTCTCGAGGCGCACGAGCCGTGGAGCGCCGACCGCGAGGTCTCCCACCTGTTCCGCGGGCTGGTCGACGTCGCCGCCGCCAACGCGCTGCTGGCCGAGCACGGCCACGACGACCTGCGGCTGCTCGACAACGGCGCCGCCGACGGCGACTGGTCGGCCTCGATCGCCGCGCTGCCCCAGGTCCGCGTCTACCACCTCGTCCCGACCCAGGCGTCGAAGGCCGTCGCGGTGGCGACGATCGCGCGCATGCGCGGCTACGCGGCCGAGGCGTGCGTGGCGGTGGGCGATTCCCGCGAGGACATCGCCGTGGCCGGCGTCGTCGGCACGTTCTGGCTCGTGGCCAACGCCCTCGTCGCCGATCCCGAGCTCGACCTCGACGCGCGCGATCGCGACAACGTCCGCGTGACCGAAGGTGCCCACGGCGAGGGGGTCTACGAGGCCGTCGTCACGACCCTGGCCGAGGGCGGCTGACCGAGGTCAGCGGACGCGGATCGCGCGGCGGTTGCCGTCCTGCGTCGTGAAGGACCGCTCGCGCAGGCCCGTGACGTCGACCGCGCGGGAGACGATCAGGTAGGCGCCGGGAGTCAGGCGCTTGCGCAGGGTCAGCGACCAGGCGTCGGTCCCGCTCGCGCGCAGGAAGCCGGTCGGGACGCAGGCGCCCGCCCTGGCCTTGAAGCGCGGAAGGTCCCGGTGCGGCGCATGACCGCGCAGCGGCGCTTCTTGCCCGCCCCGCCGTAGCGGATGACCGCGACCTCGACGCGCGCCACGTCGCGGTCGTCGCTCGCCGTGCCCGTGATGCGCTTGAGGCGCGCGGCGCGCTGCGAGGCCGCGCGCGGGGAGGAGATCCCCGAGTCGGGCGCCCGGTTGGCCTGCCCGATCGGCGGCGGGGGCGCGAGGCCGGGCAGCGGCGCGCCGCCGGCGATGCCGCGCACGCGGCCGAGCAGCACGTCGACCTGGCCCTTGCCCGAGGCGGCGCCGGGCGAGCCGATCGCGACGTCGCCGGCGCCGTCGCCGGTGATGTCCCCGACGCCGGAGACCGACGTGCCGGTGTGCGCCTCGGCTGCCGGGCCGTCGGCGAGGAAGCCGGCCGGGCCGGGCGTCGCGGCGGCGACGTTCGTCGCCACGCGCGCGCCGTAGACGACCAGCGCCGAGCCCGAGGCGGCGCGGCTGTTGCGCCCGGCCGCCGGCGCGCCGGTCACGACGTCGGCCAGGCCGTCGCCGTTGAGGTCGCCCGCGCCCCAGGCGCTCTCGCCGAGCAGCGAGCCCGCTCCGGCGCTCAGGCGGCGCCCGGCGCCGGCGGCGTTGGGATCGAGCGCGCCGGCCGCGCGGCGCCCGAAGACGATCCGCGCCGCCCCGGGCGCGCTCGTGGGCGTCGCGAAGGCGCCGGGCGCACCGACGATCAGGTCGGGGATGCCGTCCCCGTTGGTGTCGCCCCAGCCGCCGACCGACGCGCCGGTCAGCGACCCGGCGCCGGCCGAGCCGATCGCGAGTCCGGCGGTGAACGGCGCGGCGGCGACGTTGACCGCGGTCGGGCCGAGCTTCTCGCCGAACACGACCCAGGCGCGGCCGGCGTCCCCGGCGGCCCGCGGGGAGCCGATCAGCAGGTCGCCGCGGCCGCCGCCCGAGACGTCGGCCACGCCGGCGATCGACATCCGCGCCGCAGGCAGCCCGGCGATCTCGTAGGTGCGCGCCCCGGCGGCGAGCGTCACCGCTCGCCGGCTCGCCGACCCGCGCACGATCCACACGCGCCCGCCGGCCGGCTGGGCGACGGCGAGGTCGGCGAAGCCGTCGCGGTCGACGTCGCCGACTCCGGCGATCGCCGCGCCGGTGCCCTCGCCGCCGCCGATGCGAAAGCCGTTCGCGCCGAGCTTGGCCAGGTTGACGTTGCGCCGCTTGCGCGAGCCGAAGACGACCCAGGCGCGGGCGCCGCTCGCGTCGCCGACGGCGACGTCGTCCACGCCGTCGGCGTTGACGTCGCCGACGCCGGCCACGACGCCGCCGATCGGGGCGCCGGTGATCGTCCACCCGCTCGCGCCGAGCTTCGTCGCGTTGAAGGTCCGCTTCGTGCGCGAGCCGAGCACGACGACCGCGCGCTTGGCGCCCGGCGCGCCGGCGATCACGTCGGCCACGCCGTCGCCGTTGACGTCGCCGGCCGCGGCCACGGCGGTGCCGAGCGCGTCCTTGGCGCCGCCGGCGATCCGCACGTCGGCGCGCTTGGACAGGTCGTAGGGCGTGCCGTCGACGGGCACCGACGCATGGGCCGGCGCGGCTGCGAGCAGCGCGGGCACGAGCGCGATGAGCAGCCGGCGCATGGGCGGCAGGCTAACCGTCGTCGCGGCGCCGCAGCCGCGCCCACCAGCCGCGGAGGCGGTCGGCCAGGCGGCGGAACACGCCCGGAGCGGGGCGCCGCCGCGCCGGCGGCGGGACCGCGGCGCGCACGAGGGCGACCCAGTCGTCGAGCGGCAGCGAGCCGGCGATCAGCTCGCCGAGCGCGCTCGTCACGGGAGCCTCCACGTCCGCGCGCTCGAGCGCGCGCGCGAGAAGCGGGACGGACTCGAGGGACTCGACCGCCTGCCCGACCCGTACGGGGATCTCCGCGCTCGGCACGCCCTGGGCCAGCAGTTCGCCGGCGCGGCGGTTGCGCGACTGCGGCGCGAGCGCCGTGGCGACGAGGTCGCCCGTCCCGGCCAGGCCGATCAGCGACTCGGGCTGGGCGCCGAGGCCTTCGGCGAAGCGCCAGACCTCGCCGAAGATGTGGCCGGCGGCCGCGCCCGCGGCGTTCAGGCCCTGGCTCTCGGTCGCGCCCGCGGCCAGCGCCGCGGCGTTCTTGGCCGCGCCGGCGAGCTCGACGCCGGTCGGGTCGCTCGACTGCTCGCAGACGACGCCGGCGCGCGTGAAGAACGTCGCCAGCGCCTTGGCGAGCGCCTCGTCCTCGGAGGCGGCGACGAGCGCGGCGCCCTCGGCGACCATCTCCTGGGCATGGGCGGGGCCGCCGAGGACGGCGACGCGATGGCGCCCGTACTGCTGGCGCAGCAGCGCCGTGGGCGGGATCCCGTCGGGCGGGACGAGGCCCTTGGCCAGCGAGACCACGGCGGCCCGCGGCTGCAGCCCGGCCGCCCCGAGGTTGGCGATCACGTCCTTGAGCCCGCGCGACGGCACGCCGAGGAAGACGTACTCCGAGCGCTGCAGGCCGGCCGAGGCCGGCTCGATCCGCAGCTCGCGGGGGAGCTCGACGCCGGGGAGGTAGGCCTCGTTCGTGCGCGTCTCGGCCATGCGCTCGGCCTGCTCGGGCGTGCGCGCCTGCAGCGCCACGCGCAGCCCGGCGCGGGCGAGGAGGATCGCCACCGCCGTGCCGAAGGAGCCCGCCCCGACGACGGTCGCGCGGCGGTGCCCGGGCGTGGGCAGCGCCGGGCGCGGCGGCAGGCGCTTCGGGGTCGGCATCCTCCGATTAGACCAGGCCGGCGAGCTCGCGCCCGGCGGCCTCGAGCGCGGCGTCGTCCCCGGCCTCGACGATCCGCCCGAGCCCGAGGACGCGCTGGTCGGCCGGATCGAGGTCGTTCCGGCCCACCACCGCGTGGCACGGGACCCCGGCCTCCCGCGCCCGGCCGGCGACCTCGCCGGCGATCTTGCCCATCAGGGTCTGGGCGTCCATGCGCCCCTCGCCGGTGACGACCGCGCGGGCCCGGGCCAGGCGGGCGTCGAAGCCGACGGCGTCGAGCACCCACGGCGCGCCGGGCGCCAGGCGCGCGCCGTGCGCGGCCCACAGCGCGCCGGAGATCCCGCCCGCCGCGCCGGTCGCCGCCACGCCGCGCGGGTCGCGGGGAAGGCGAGCGGCGAGCGCGTCGAAGCGCGCCTCGAGCCGTGCGATCGCCTCCGGCGTGGCGCCCTTCTGCGGGCCGAACACCGCGGGCGCGCGCTCCCACGGCGTGGTCACGTCGTGCAGCACGACGATCGGCACGTCGCGGAGGCCGCCCGCCTCGTCGAGCGCTTCGAGCATCCCGGCGCCGCCCTCCATCGTGGCCGAGCCGCCGACGGCGACGAGGATCTCCGTCGCGCCGGCCGCGGCCGCGGCGGCGATCAGCTCCCCGGTGCCGGCCGACGTCGCCCGCTCGGGGTCGCGCTCGTCCTCGGCCAGCAGGGCCAGGCCCGAGGCCGAGGCGACCTCGACGACCGCGCGGCCGTCGGCGAGCATGATCCAGCCGAAGTCGCCCGCGCGCCCGAGCGGGTCGTGCGCCGGCGCCGTGCGCTCCTCGCCGCCCAGCGCCGCGAGCAGGGCGGCGCCCGTGCCCTCGCCGCCGTCGGCCACGGGACACGGATCGACCTCGCACCCCGCCGCCGCGAAGCCGCGGCCCACCGCGGCGACCACCTCGGCGGCCGTCAGCGTGCCCTTGAACGAGTCGGGGGCGATCAGGACGACGGCGGGCGGCGGCGGCGAGCTAGCTCCCGAGCTGGTCGAGGGTGCACTCGCGCGGGTCCTTGTCCTCGCGCCAGCGCTGCACCTTCGCGCCGTGGCGGATCCGGCGCCCGCTCGTGTGGTCGAAGGTGATCTCGACGACGAGCTCGGGGCGCAGGGCACGCCACTCGAGGTCCTTGGCGTTCTGCCAGCGGCTCGGCTCGCCCGACCCGCGCTCGCCCGTCTCGTAGGGCTCGAGCTTTGCCACGAGCTCGCGCTTCTCCTTGGCCGAGAAGCCCGACGAGTGCCCCATCTCGGCCAGCCGGCCGTCCTCGTCGTAGAGGCCGAGGATCAGCGAGCCGACGGTGTCGGGCTCCTTGCCCGGCCGCCAGCCCTTGACCACGGCGTCGATCGTCCGCACCCGCTTGATCTTCGTCATGCCCTTGCGCTCGCCGGGCCGGTAGGGCTCGGCGAGCTCCTTGGCGATCACGCCCTCGGCGTGCTGGAACCACTCGTCGCTCTCGCCCGCCTCGCGCACGAGGGGCGTGAGCTCGGGCGCGCCGGGCGCGCCGAACCCGTGCGCGGCGGCGAACGCCTCGAGGCGCGCGCGGCGCCCCTCGAAGGGCAGCTCGAGGAGGACCTCGTCGCCCTCGGCGAGCAGGTCGAAGGCGACGTAGACGGCGGGCGTCTCCCCGGCCAGGCGCTCGATGCGCGAGGCGGCGGGGTGGATGCGCTGGCCCAGCGCGTCGAAGTCCTCGGTGCCGTCCGCGCCGCGGACGATCACCTCGCCGTCGAGCACGAACGTGCCCTCCCCGAACGTCAGCTCGGGGAAGTAGCGCTTGAGCGGCCGGCCGTTGCGGGACTGCAGGAAGTCGAGCTCGCCGTCGACGACGAAGGCCAGCGCCCGGAAGCCGTCCCACTTGGGCTCATACGCCCAGCCGGGCTCGGTAGGCACGCGCTTCGCGGAGCGGGCGAGCTGCGGCAGCACGGGCGGGGACAGCGGCGAGGACACGGCGGGGCGAGCGTAGCCGAGCCTGCACGATGGCGACCGCGCCGATCACGAAGGCCCCGCCGAGGAGCTGCAGCGGCGAGAGCGCCTCGGAGAAGACGAGGAAGGCGAGCAGCAGCGTGATCGGGGGCTCGAGCGTCGAGAGGATCGACGCGCGGCCGGGGCCGAGGCGCTCCATGCCGGCGAGGAAGGCGAACAGCGGGACGACGGTCGAGAAGATCGCGATCGCGGCGATCGCCAGCCAGCCCTCGAGGCCGAAGCCGAACGTCAGCGAGCCGGTCGCCAGGCCGGCGACGGTGAACGACGCCGCCGCGCCGGCGCACACGAGCGTGGCCAGCTCGTGGGACTCGAGGCGGCGCGCGATCGTGTCGGCGAGCAGCACGTAGGCGGAGTAGGCGACGGCGGCGCCGAGGGCGAGCACGATCCCGAGCGGGTCGAGCGCGCCGGCCTGCCCGCCGACGAGCACGAGCACGACGCCGGCCGAGGCCAGCGCGAGCGCGAGTGTGCGCCGCCGGTCGGCGTGCTCGCGGCCGAGCGCGATCGCCCCGGCGACGACGAGCGTCGGGTAGGCGTAGAGCAGCAGCTCGGCGATCGAGGCGCCCATGCGGTGCAGCGAGGCGAAGAACAGCCCCGACTCGGCGGCGTAGACGGCCGCGCCGAGCGCGAAGGCGCCCAGCACGACGCGGCCCGGCGCGGCCGGGGCGAGCGTGCGGCGGCGCGAGGCGCCGAGGGCGGCCAGCAGCGCCGCGGCCAGCGCGAAGCGGACGGCGAGGAGCTCGATCACGCCGACGCCGGCCTGGTAGGCCAGCTTGGCGAGGATCGCCATGGCGCCGAAGCCGAGGGCGGAGAGGGCGCACAGCAGCAGTCCCTCCCGATCGGCTCGAGAGGAACTGCCGTGGGCGCCGGCGAGGAGGAGGCCGGTGCTCATAGGAGGAGAGAGGGTCTGGTGGTTAGACGGACAGACCGTTGCGCGGGGTCTCGAGCCACTCGGTCCGGGTCTCCCGGCCGAAGTGCGGAGCCCCAACGACGGCGAGGCCGAGGATGAGGAGAACGAAGGTCATGACATGGAAGCTAGGGGTCCGAGTGCCAAAGGAGTAGGCTCTACCTGTCTTACCGATCCATAGGTAGCGCCTATGACTGTCCAGCAGCTCCAGTACTTCCTCGCCGCCGCCCGCCACGGGACGATCTCGGGGGCCGCCGAGGCGCTGCACCTGCGCCAGCCGTCGCTGTCGGAGCAGATCCGCCGGCTCGAGGCCGAGCTCGGCGTCGACCTCTTCGTGCGGACGTCGCGAGGCCTCGTGCTCACCGAGGCCGGCGAGGCGTTCCTGCCCGAGGCCGAGGGCGCGGTGGGCGGCATCGAGCGCGCCCGCGAGGCGGCGGTCAGCGTGCGCGAGCTGCGCGGGGGCACGGTCTCGTTCGGCACGTTCGGCTCGGCGCGCTGGTACGGCCTGGTCGACGTCGTCGAGCGGCTGCGGGCCGAGCATCCCGACGTCCGCGTGCGGGCGACCGGCCAGAACTCCTCCGAGGTCGCCGCCCTGGTCCGCGACGGCGGACTCGAGGCCGCGCTCGTCGTGCTGCCGATCGACGACCAGGGCCTCGAGGTGCGCCCGGTGATCCGCGACGAGGTGCTCTACACGAGCGCCGATCCCGAGCGCGTCAAGCAGCGGATGTCGATCAAGCGCCTGGCCGAGGCGCCGCTGATCCTCTACGACGTGCGCTGGGGCGACGTGGATCCCACGCGGCGCCAGCTCGCCTCACGCGCCCAGCGGGCCGGCGTGCGCATCGAGCCGATCATCGAGGTCGAGGACGTCGAGGTCGCGCTCGAGCTCGTGGCCCGGGGCCTCGGCGACTCCTTCATCGCCCGGGCGATCGCCGAGCGCATCGAGCTGTCCGCGCCGCTGCACACCGTGCGCTTCACCGAGCCCGTCTACGACACCTTCGCCTTCATCTCCCGCCGCGGCGCCCGCCTGTCGCCGGGCATGCGCGCCGTCGTGGCCTCGGTCGAGACCCTGCTGCGCGAGCAGCAGCGCTTCGGCGAGCCGGTCTAGACGGTCGGGTCGTCGGCGACGTGCTGGCGGCGCAGCATCTGCGCGCCGGCCAGGAAGAGCGCGAGCGTCATCACGACGACCACGGCGATCAGCCCGGGGCTGGCATGGGTCGACACGTCGGCCTGCGCGGCCTGCTGGGTCGAGGTGTCGGTGGCCGCCGAGGCCGGGCCGGCCAGTGCGAGGAGCACGAGCGTGGCGGCCAGCGCGGCCAGCGAGGCCGGCACGAGGGAAGACGGGCGCGGAAGCCTGGGCATGTGGGTCCGTTCGACACGGCGGGAGCCGCTCCTGCCGTTAGCATGGAATTCGTGTCCACGGAGCACGCCACGGTCGCCGAAGAGGAGTACCTGCAGTCGCTGTTCTGGTTGCACGAGGCGGGCCTACCCATGACGGGCGCAAATCTCTCAAGGGCCATGAGATTGTCCCCGCCGACGGTCTCCGAGATGCTCGGGCGCCTCGAGAAGGAGGGCTACATCAGCCGCGGTGAGGACCGCGGCGTGGCCTTCACCACCGAGGGTCAGGCCCAGGCCGAGGAGATCGTCTCGCGCCACCGCCTGATCGAGCGCTTCCTCACCGACGTGGTCGGCGTTCCCTGGGACGACGTCCACGAGGAGGCCGAGAACCTCGAGCACGCCATGTCCCCCCGCTTCGAGGCCTACGTGAAGTCCGCCGTCGGCGACGCCGCGACCTGCCCGCACGGCCACCCGATCGCCGTCGGCCAGCGGATGGAGGGCGCGCCGCTCGGCGACTGCGAGCCCGACGCGCGGGTGAAGATCGTCCGCTTCGAGAACGAGGCCGAGGATCTCCTGCACTACCTCAAGGACAACGGGATCGAGCCCACCCGCGAGGGGACGATCTCCGCGCGCGACGACGACGAGATCTCCGTGGCCTGGGACGACGGCGAGGCCAGCACGGTCACCCGCTCGGTGGCCGAGACCGTGACGGTCTCGGCCGATCCCTCGCCGCCGCCGCGCACCGCGCTGCCCGGGGACCTCGTCCTCGGCGGCGGGCGCTACGGGCGCTAGGCGCTCAGCGAGCGGACGGCGTCGGCGAGGCGCACGACGCCCTCCTCGACCTGGTCGTCGCGCACGCCGGAGTAGGCCAGGCGCAGCTCGTCCTCGCCGCCCTCGAGCAGGAAGTCGGCGCCCTTGACGAACTGGACCCCGCGCTCGGCGGCCGCCGTGAACAGCCCGGCGACGTCGACGCCGGGGAGCTTGACCCACATGAAGTAGCCGCCGTCGGGGACCTGGAACTCCGCCTCGGGCAGCTCGCGGGCGAGCGTCTCGCCGAGCGTGGCCGAGCGGCGCTGGAGCGCGCCCTTGACCGTCTCGATCGACTCGAAGATCGCGCCGGAGCGGGCGAACTCGTTGACGATCGAGTGGGCGACCATGTTCGGCGAGATGTAGGCGCCGACCGCGCGGGCCTTGACCTGGGCCACGAGCGCCTCGGAGGCGATCAGGTAGCCGCAGCGGATGCCCGGGCAGATCGTCTTGGAGAACGACGAGGCGTAGACGACGGCCTCCTCGGAGGCGTCGAGCGAGAGCATCGTCGGCAGCGTCTCGCCGGCGAAGCGCAGGGCCACGTACGGGTCGTCCTCGAAGACGGTGAACCCGTGCTCGGTGGCCAGCGCGAGCAGCCGGTCGCGCTTCTCGCGCGACAGCGTGTAGCCGGCCGGGTTCTGGAAGTTGGGGATGATGTGCGCGAGCACCGGCTTGACGCCGCTCGCGAGCAGCTGCTCGACGGCGTCGACGTCGATCCCGTCGGGCTCGAGCTCGATCGCGTGGATCTCCGCGCCGCGGCCCTTGAGCGACAGCAGCGTGCGGTCGTAGGTCGGCTTCTCGACGATCACGGCGTCGCCGGGGGAGACGAGCTGGTCGAACAGGAAGGCGTCGGCCTGCATCGAGCCGTTGGTGACGATCACGCGGTCGACGTCGACGGCGTGCTGCTCGGCGATCCACTCGCGCAGCGGGACGTAGCCGACGGCGGTGCCGTAGGCGAACGAGCCGGCCGGGTCGTTGGTGAAGGCGCGCTGGGCGGCCGCCTTCAGGCCCTCCACGTCGATGATGTCCAGCGACGGCGCGCCGCGGGCGAACGAGATCGGAGCGGTGGAGACGGACATGCCGTCGAAGCTACCAGCGCCGGGGCGCGTTACGCCGACAGGATCTCGACGGCGATCTGGGCGACCTGCGTCGGCGTGCGGCCGACCTGGACGCCCTTGCCCTCGAGCGCCTCGGCCTTGGCCGCGGCGGTGCCCGCCGTGCCCGAGACGATCGCGCCGGCGTGGCCCATCGTCTTGCCCTCGGGGGCGGTGAAGCCCGCGATGTAGGCGACGACCGGCTTGGTCACGTGCTCGGCGATGTACTCGGCCGCCTCTTCCTCGGCCGAGCCGCCGATCTCGCCGCACATGACGATCAGCTCGGTCTCGTCGTCGGCCTGGAACTGCTCGATGATGTCGATGAAGCTCGAGCCCGGGACCGGGTCGCCGCCGATGCCGACGATCGACGAGTTGCCGAAGCCCGACTGGGCCAGCTCGTAGCCGATCTGGTAGGTCAGCGTGCCCGAGCGCGAGACCACGCCGACGTTGCCCTCCTTGAAGAACGAGGCGGGGATGATCCCGACGCTCGCCTTGCCCGGCGAGAGGATGCCCGGGCAGTTGGGGCCGACCAGGCGGGTGGTGCCGGAGGCCTTGAGGTGGTTGTAGACGCGCAGCTCGTCGTGGGCGGGGATGCCCTCGGTGATCGCGATGACGAGGTCGATGCCCGCGTCCTCGGCCTCGAGGATCGAGTCGGCGGCGAACCGCGGCGGGACGAAGACCATCGCCGTGTTGGCGCCGGTCTCGGCCACGGCGTCGTGGAAGGTGTCGAACACCGGGACGCCCTCGACGTCCTGGCCGCCCTTGCCGGGCGTCACGCCCGAGACCACCTGGGTCCCGTAGCGCTTGTTGTTCATCGCGTGGAACGTGCCCTCGCGCCCGGTGATGCCCGAGACGCAGAGCTTCGTGTCCTGATCGACGAGAACGGCCATGCTCAGGCTCCCTTCGCGAGCTCGACGACCTTGGCCGCCGCGCCGTCCATGGTGGTCTCGATGTGCACGTTGGGGAGGGCGGCGTCGGCCAGCAGCTTCTGCCCCTCCTCCTCGTTGGTGCCGTTCAGGCGCACGACGAACGGCACGTCGGGCTTGATCTGGGCGAAGGCCTCGATCAGGCCCTTGGCCACCTCGTCGCAGCGGGTGATGCCGCCGAAGATGTTGAACAGGACGGCCTTGACCTTCGGGTCGGAGAGGATCACCTCGACGGCCGAGGTGATCGCCTCGGCCTTCGAGCCGCCGCCGGCGTCGAGGAAGTTCGCGGGCTCGCCGCCGGCCTGGGCGACGACGTCCAGCGTGGACATCACGAGGCCGGCGCCGTTGCCGAGGATCCCGATGTCGCCGTCGAGCTTGACGTAGGTCAGGCCGCGCTCGCGGGCCATCTGCTCCTGCGGGTCCTCCTCGCCGGAGTCGCGCAGCGCGGCGTTGTCCGGGTGGCGGAACAGCGCGTTGCCGTCGAGCGTGACCTTGGCGTCGAGCGCCATCACCGCGCGCTTGCCGTCGGCCTCGCCGGCGGGCTTGGCGGTGACGATCAGCGGGTTGACCTCGACGAGCGTGGCCTCCTCGGCGACGAACGCGTCGTAGAGCTTGGCGAGCATCACGCCGACCGGGCGCACGACGTCGGCGTCGACGCCGGCCTCGAAGGCCAGGCGCCGGCCGTGGAAGTCCTGGAAGCCGAGCAGCGGGTCGACGTGGAGGCGGGCCAGCGCCTCCGGGGTCTCCTCGGCGACGGCCTCGATGTCCATGCCGCCCTTGGTCGAGAGCATCACGAGCGGGCGCTTGGCCGCGCGGTCGAAGATGACCGAGGCGTAGTACTCGGCGGCGATGTCCGAGGCCTTCTCGATCCACACCTCGTGGACGGTGAAGCCGCGGATGTCCATCCCGAGGATCGCCTGGATCGCCGCCTCGGCCTCCTGGCGGTCCTTGGCGACCTTGATGCCGCCGGCCTTGCCGCGCCCGCCGATGTGCACCTGGGCCTTGACGACGCAGGGGTAGCCGACTTCCTCGGCGGCCTCGATCGCCTGGTCGGCGGTGGTCGCGGGACGGCCGGAGGGGACGGGGATTCCGTGTCGGGCGAAGAGCTGCTTGCCCTGATACTCGAGGAGGTCCATAGCGGCGCGGGACTCTAGCGATGCGCCGTCCGGCGCCGGTCTCACGGATTTCGCATACTTCCCCGGCGAATGGCGCTTCCTAAGAACATCGAGTGGGTCACGTTCGACGTGTACGGAACGCTGATCGACTGGGAGAACGGCGCCTGGGAGGCCTTCGAGAAGGAGGCCAAGAAGGACGGCGTCGAGCTCGACCGCACGCAGATCGTCGACCTCTTCCTCGAGGCCCAGAAGGAGATCAAGGCCGGCTCCTACGAGCTCTACGCCGAGGTGCTGCGCCGCACGGCGCTGAAGATCGCCGAGGACGTCGGCTGGGAGCTCGAGCCCTCGCGCGCCGGCTTCCTCCCGGACTCGGTCAAGCGCTGGCGGCCGTTCAAGGAGACCAACCCGACGCTGCAGAAGCTCAAGAAGAAGGGCGTCAACGTCGGGCTGATCTCCAACATCGACGACAAGCTGCTCGGCGAGACCCGCCGCCACATCCCGCTCGACTACGACATCGTCGTGACCGCCCAGCAGGTCCGCTCCTACAAGCCCGACCTCGCCCACTTCACCGAGTGCGAACGCCGCATCGGCACCAAGAAGGGCTGGGTCCACGTCGCCGAGAGCTACCACTACGACGTGGTGCCGTGCCAGAAGAAGAAGATCCCCGTCGTGTGGGTCAACCGCCGCAAGGAGGAGCTCGAGTCGGGGCAGAAGAAGCCCGACATCGAGGTGCCGAACCTCCGCGAGGCGCTCAAGGCGCTCGGCCTCAACTAGGCGTCACATGCGGGTCGTCGCCGTCCATGAGGACGTCGTCGTGGCGATCTCGAGGGCCTACGCCACCGCGTGCGTCGCCGTGCGCGACGGCGACGAGGCGCTGGTGATCGACTCGCCCGTCTACCCCGACGAGCTGGAGCTGCTGCCCACCGTCCTGGCCCAGGCCGGGTTCGAGGTCGCCGGCCTGCTGGCCACGCACGCCGACTGGGACCATCTGCTCGGGCGCCTGGCCTTCCCCGGCGCCGCGCTCGGCGTCGGCGAGACGACGGCCGCGCGGCTCAAGGCCCACCCCGGCGAGCGCCCAGCGCAAGCTGCGCGCCTTCGACGAGGAGCACTACGTCCAGCGGACGGGCTCGCTCGGGCTCGGGCAGGTCGAGGCGCTGCCCGTGCCCGGCAAGCTCGAGATCGGCGCCCAGGAAGCCGAGCTGCACCCCGCCGACGGCCACACCGAGGACGGGATGGCGATCTGGCTGCCCTGGGCGGGCGTGCTCGTGGCCGGCGACTACGTGTCGCCCGTCGAGATCCCGATGCTCTCCGAGGGCGGGTCGCTGTCGGCCTACCGCGCGACGCTGCGCCGCCTCGAGCCGCTCGTCGAGCAAGGCGGCGATGGTCGTCCCCGGCCACGGCGGGCCGATCGACGGCACGCGCGCGGCGGCGATCCTGCGCGAGGACCTCGCCTACCTCGACGCGCTCGAGCGCGACGGGGCGGGCGCGGCGCTGCCGCTGGCCCGGAGGACCCCCGCGCAGGCGGAGATCCACCGGGCCAACGTCGAGCGTCTCTAGCCGCCGATGGCCGAGCCCGAGTAGGTGCAGCCCTTGCGGCTGCCCGGGCTGGGCGAGTCGGCGAAGCCGAGGGTCACCGTCGCCGTGTGGTTGTCGGGCCGCGTGTAGACGATCGTCGACGTCCCGCTGGTCTTGCCGGCCAGCGCGCTGGCCGACTTGCCGACGTCGAGGTTCGACGTGCCGCCGACGGCCGCGGCGGCGTTGCCGCCCGGGCCGACGGCCGAGACGCGCAGGTCGGTGTTGTTGACCGCGGTCTGCGCGAGCACGCGCGGCTTGCCGCCGGGGCAGGCGGCGTACAGCGTCAGGCCCTGGAAGCTGAGGATCGGCGTGTTGTTCTGCCCGACGCTCTCCAGCGAGTAGATCCGCTTGAGCGTCACGCCGCCGATCGTGAAGGCCGAGCCGGCCACCGTGGCGACCTTGGCTCTGCGGGACGGTCTTGAGCTTGCTCTCGGCGACCTCCTTGGAGCGCCAGGGAGTTGACCTTGATCTTCTTGGCGGAGACGGAGCGGTTCTTCAGGCGCGAGCCCGAGATCAGCGTGGCGGCGACCGCGGTGCCGCTGAGGGCCAACAGCAGCGCGGCGAACGCGACCACCATGGCGGGGGAGGGAATGAATCGGCGCATGTCGACCACGGTAACCCGCGTGCGAGGACGCGAAGTCGCGCGCGCGCCGGGCCGGTCAGAGCGGGCGCTGGAGGAAGAGGTCGCCGTCGTCGGATTTCGTCCCGAAGCCGACGCCGTCGTAGAGCCGTCGCGCGACGGCGTTGTCGATCGCCACGTCGAGCTCGATGCGGCGGCAGCCGCGCTCGGAGGCGCGCGCCGCGGCGCGCTCGACCAGTGCCCGTCCCAGGCCGCTGCCGCGGGCGTCCTCGCGGACGAACAGGTCCTCGAGCCAGCAGTCGTCGCTGGCCGTCCAGACCGAGAGGCGGTAGCGCAGCTGCACGACGCCCGAGGGCGGCGCGTCGGCGTGCGGCGCGCCGAGCAGGAACTCCGCCTGCGCCGTCCTCCATCAGCTTCTCGACGACGGCGAGGAAGGCGTTGTCCGAGGGCCAGTCCTTGCCCATGTGGTTGCGGAACTCGACGAGCAGCGAGGCGACGGTCTCGGCCTCGTCGAGGTCGGCGATCCACGTCTGCGGCACGGACACGGCGGCCAGCCTAAACGGCGGGCAGCTACTCGGCGGGCGCGCGAGGCGATGCGGGCGATGGGCGCGCCGCTGTTGATCGGCTCGCCCTCCTTGACGTGGAGCTCCTCGACCGTGCCCGCCTTCGGGGCGGTGATCTCGTTCTCCATCTTCATCGCCTCGATGATGCAGAGGATCTGGCCCTCCTCGACGGTCTGGCCCTGCTCGACGAGGACCTTCCACATGTTGCCCTGCAGCGGCGACTCGACGAGGTCGGGGCCGCCGCCGGCGCCGGCCTTGCGCTCGCCGCGCTTGGGCGCCTTGGCGCCGGCGGGCGCGGCGCCGTTGGCCGCGGGACGCGGCCAGCGCCTTGCCGATGACCTTGACGTCGAAGCGGCGGCCGGAGACCTCGACGACGTAGTCCTGCTCCGCGGTGGGCTCCTCGTCGTCGTCGGAGGGAGCGGGCTTCTCGAAGGCCAGCGCCTTCAGCCACTCCTTGTCCTCGACGAGGTCGCGGCAGGTCTCGGCGTTGCCCCACTGGTCGGTGGCCAGCAGCGCCGAGTGGAAGGGGATGAGCGTCTTGAGCTCGGTGATCCGGTACTCGGAGAGCGCGCGGAGCATGCGCTTGGTCGCCTGCTCGCGGTCGACGTCCCAGACGATCAGCTTGGCGACCATCGGGTCGTACATCGGCGAGATCTCGCCGCCGGCGCCGACGCCGGAGTCGACGCGGACGCCCGGGCCGGAGGGCTCGACGTACTCGCCGATCGAGCCCGGCGCGGGCGCGAAGTTCTTCGAGGCGTCCTCGGCGTTGATGCGGCACTCGATCGCGTGGCCGCGCAGGTCGACGTCCTCCTGCTTGATCGACAGCTCCTCGCCGGCGGCGGCGCGGATGCCCTCCTTGACGATGTCGATCCCCGTCGTCATCTCGGTCACGCAGTGCTCGACCTGGACGCGGGTGTTCATCTCGAGGAAGAAGTACTCGGGCTTGCCGTCGCGCTCGGAGAGCAGGCCCTCGATCGTGCCCGCGCCGACGTAGTCGACGGCGGCCGCGGCGTCGGTGGCGATCTTGCCGATGCGCGCGCGCAGCTCCTCGTCGACGGCCGGGGCCGGCGACTCCTCGATCAGCTTCTGGTGGCGGCGCTGGACCGAGCAGTCGCGCTCGCCGAGGTGGATCACGTTGCCGTGCGTGTCGGCGAGGACCTGGACCTCGACGTGGCGCGGGTCGGGCAGGTAGCGCTCGAGGTAGACCGTGGCGTCGGAGAAGAACTTCTCGCCCTCGCGGGCGGCGCCCTCGAAGGCGTCCTGGAGCTTGGACTCGTCGAGCGCGACGCGGAAGCCCTTGCCGCCGCCGCCGCCCGCGGCCTTGACCGCGACGGGGTAGCCGATCGTCTCGTCGATGATCTTCCTGGCCGCCTCGATGTCGGGCACGGGGTCGGTCGTGCCCGGGACGATCGGGACGCCGGCCTCCTGCATGAGCTCGCGGGCCCGGGTCTTCGAGCCCATCGCGTCGATCGCGCTGGCCGGCGGGCCGATGAAGGTGATCCCGGCCTCCTCGAGGCGGCGCGCGAAGGTCGCGTTCTCGGCCAGGAAGCCGTAGCCGGGGTGCACGGCCTCGCGCGCCCGACTGCTCGATGACCTCGAGGATCTTGTCCACGTTGAGGTAGGACTCGGCGGCGGGGCCGGGACCGAGCAGGAACGCCTCGTCGGCGCGCTGCACGTGGATCGCGTCGCGATCGATCTCCGAGTACACCGCGACGGTCGCGATCCCGAGCTCCTCGCAGGCGCGGATCACGCGCACGGCGATCTCTCCGCGGTTGGCGATGAGGATCTTCTCGAACATCGGCGGCGGAACTGTACCCGGCGCCCGGCGGTCAGACGGCCCGCAGCGCGGCGAGCAGGAGCTCGACGCTCTGGCCGACGGGCGCGTCGCCGCCGTCGAGCACGAGCTCGGCGTGCTCGGGCGCCTCGTAGGGGTCGTCGATCCCGGTCAGCCCGGTGATCTCGCCGGCCCGGGCGCGGCGGTAGAGCCCCTTGGGGTCGCGGGCCTCGCAGATCTCGAGGTCGGTGTCGACCCACACCTCGAGGAAGGGCAGCGTCGCGTCGGCGTGGATCGCCCGCACGCGGTCGCGGGCGGCGCGGTAGGGGGAGACGAGCGAGACGATCGCGACCAGGCCGGCGTCGGCGAACAGCCGGGCGACCTCTCCCGTGCGCCGGACGTTCTCGTCGCGGTCCTGGGCCGAGAACCCGAGGTCGCCGTTGAGCCCGAAGCGCAGGTTGTCGCCGTCGAGCAGGTAGGCGGGACGGCCGTCGGCGTGCAGGCGCTCCTCGAGCGCGACGGCGATCGAGGACTTGCCGGAGCCCGACAGCCCCGTCAGCCAGACCGTGGCCCCGCCGCCGCGCGTGACGCGGCTCGGGTGCCAGGTGACGTTGTCCGTCACTGCACGTGGATGCCGCACTCGGTCTGCACCGAGCCGGACCAGCGCCCGTCGCGGGCGTCGCCGGGCGCCGTGCACGGCTCGCACCCGATCGAGGCGTAGCCGCGGTCGTGGAGCTCGTGGTAGGGCACGTCGTTGGCGAAGATGTAGGCCCAGACGTCCTTCTCGGTCCAGTCGGCCAGCGGGTTGGCCTTCCACAGGCCGTGCTTGGCGTCCCAGTCGAGCTTGCGGGTCTCGGCGCGGGTGACCGACTGGTCGCGGCGCACGCCGCTGACCCAGGCGTCGGCGGTCGCCAGCGTGTCGCGCAGCGGGCGGACCTTGCGCAGGTCGCAGCAGCGCGCGGTGTCGGTCTTCCACAGCCCGGGGACGATCTCGCCCTCGACGCCCTCGACCTCGATCCCGTAGTGCTCCTGGACGCGCTGCCACACGGCGCGCGTCTCGGGGAAGAGCGCGTGGGTGTCGAGCGTGAAGAAGCGGACCGACGGCTCGAGCTTGACGAGCATGTCCATGATCACCGAGGCCTCCTTCTGGAAGGAGGTGGCGACGGCGAGCCGCGGGTGGAACTCCTCGACGCAGTGGGCGAGGACCGCCTGGGCCGAGTACGTCTCGAGGTCGGGTGCGACGCAGGTCGACATCGGACAACTCAAAGTACTAAATCCCGATCGGGTTTCATGAGTTGGGCGGGCGCTCAGCATTTCGCCGCGGTTTGACGAATACTTGTCTCATGTCGGTCACCGATCACCTCCGCGTCTTCCTGTGCGACGACGTGGCCGAGATCCGCGTCCTCATGCGCTTCACGCTCGAGGAGGACGACCGGCTCGAGATCGTCGGCGAGGCGGCCGACGGCGAGACCGGCGTGGCCGGCGTGCTCGACACGCAGGCCGACGTGATCCTGCTCGACCTCTCGATGCCGGGAATGGACGGCCTGGAGGCGATCCAGCGTCTGCGCGAGCTCGCGCCGGACACCGTGATCGTGGTCCTCTCGGGGTTCTCGGCGGGGCGTCTCGGCGAGGCCGCGCTCGAGCTCGGCGCCGACCGCTACCTGGAGAAGGGCGAGCCCGGCGAGGTCATCCGCGCCGCGATCCACGACGCGGTGCAGGCGCGCCGCGCCGGCTAGGACCAGATCGGGACAGGATCATCCTGTCCCCACTCGACGCTCAGCGTCAGACCGCGCACTCGCCTTCGCCGCGGATGACCTTGTAGGGCTCCGAGCGGTTCCAGTCGATGAAGTGGTTCATCGTCTCCAGCGAGAACTCCACCGGCATCGAGAGGTCCTTGAGCAGGCTCTCGAAGTAGCCGGCCTCCTGGCGGCCGGCCCAGGCGTTGAACTCCTCGTCCTCGGCGCGCTGCTCCTGGTAGGTCACGAGGATCCGCTCGACGGCCTCGGGCACCCGCTTGGCGGGCAGGCGGGCCTTCAGCCGGGCGCCGTAGACGATCTCCCCCTTGTCGTACTCGCCGCCGATGTGGGCGATGTAGGCGGGGATCGTCTTGTCGCCGACCTTGATCGAGGCGCCGTAGAACCCGATGTTCCCGATGTGGTGCTGGGAGCAGCCGTTCGGGCAGCCCGACATCTTGATGTGCAGCTTGCGGGTCAGCGGGTCCTCGATGCCCATCTCCTCGAGCCGCTGCTGGACGGCGGCGTTGAGGCCCATCGAGGACGTGATCCCGAGCTTGCACGAGTCGGTGCCGGGGCACGAGACGACGTCGGTGATCTCCTCGGCGCCGGGCTCGCCGAGCCCGAGCTCGTCCAGGGCGCGCCAGACGTCGTAGACCGACTCGTCGCGCACCCAGCGCAGCACGAGGTTCTGCCACACGGTCGTGCGGGCGTAGCCGCCCGAGTGCTCGCGCATGAGGTCGGCCAGGCCGCGGAACTGCTCCGGGGTCAGGTCGCCGCGGGTGACCTTGATCTGGACGGCGGAGAAGCCCTCCTGGCGCTGCGGGACGACGTTGGCACGCGCCCACTTCTCGAACTCCCTGCCGTCGCCGTTGGGCGAGCCGGGGGAGACCGGCGGCGCCGGGGCGCCCGCCTCCTCGTCGTGCTCGTAGAGGTCGAGCGTGTAGTCGCGCTCGGCGACCCAGTCGCCCTCGAGCTCCTCCTCGACCTGGGCGCGGAAGTCGTCGATCCCGATCTTGTCGATCAGCACCTTGATCCGGGCGCGGGCGCGGTTCTTGCGCAGGAAGTCCTGGCGGTCGAAGATCCGCAGGCAGGCCTCGGTGACCTTGAGGAACTCGCCGTCGTCGGCCTTGACGAAGGGGTAGAGCGTCGGCGCGACGCGGGGCATGATCGACGTGCCGCCGCCGATGCGGATCTCGAAGCCGCGCTCGCCGGCGTCGTTGATGCGCGGGATGAAGCCGACGTCGTGGATGCCGGTGATCGCGCGGTCGAGGTCGGTCGCCGTGAACGCGGTCTTGATCTTGCGCGGCATGAGCTGGAAGTCCGGGTGGCGCACGAAGTAGCGCACGTAGGCGCCGACGTAGGGCGTCGGGTCGAAGAGCTCGTCCTCGCAGATGCCCGCCCACGGGTCGCCGGTGACGTTGCGCACGGTGTTGCCGCAGCCCTCACGGGAGGAGAGGCCGGAGTCGCCGAGCTCGCGGATCGCCTCGGCGGCGTCGCGCAGCGGGATGTGGTGGATCTGCACGTTCTGCCGCGTCGTGATGTGGCCCTTGTTGAGCGGGGCGTACTTCTCGACGACGTCGGCGAACGCCTCCATCTGCTCGGGGTTGATGCCGCCGAAGGGCAGCTTGACCCGGATCATCTGGACGTCGGCCTGGCGCTGGCCGTAGACGCCCTGCTTCAGGCGGAAGCCGATGAACTCCGTCTCCGGCGTGTCGCCGTCGAGGAACTTCCCGGCCTCGGAGTCGAAGTCGTCGAACTCCCGCTCGAGGATCGGGATGATGTGACCCGGGACGTTCTCGAGCTCTTCCGGATTGGCGAGCGAGCCCTTGCGGCCCGTGCGGGGAGTTGAGGTCGGCTCCACTGTGACGATCGTTCCTTCTCGACTCGGGGTCGGGCGCGAACGGTCGAATCTAGCAATGGCCGGTCGGGATTCCTATGTTTCGACCGGGAGGCCGGCCGCCTCCCAGGCGTCGAGGCCGCCGACCAGGGTGGCGGCGTCGCGCTCGTCGGCGCGGAAGGCCTCGGCGGCCATCGAGGAGCGGTCGCCGGACTTGCAGTAGAAGACGATCGGCCCGTCGCCGAGCTCGCCGGCCTTGGCCTGGAGCTCGTCCAGGCGGACGTGCTCGGCGCCGGCGATGCGCCGCTCGTCCCACTCCGTGTCGGTGCGGACGTCGACCAGGCGGGCGCCGTCGGCGACGGCGTCCTGCGCTTCCTGGGGGGTCAGCTCGGGCTCCACGGCGCCCAAAGTAGCGGTCCGCGCTCACGCGGCAGGCGAGGCGGCGTCGTAGGCGGGCCGGCGCGGCGTCGAGCGTGAGCGGCCCAGCCGCGTGACCATCGCCCAGCGGCGGGCGGTCAGCCACTCCGGGGTGACGCGCAGGGTGCGCGCGATCTCGTCGTGCGGCGTGCCGTGGGCGAGCATCGCGACGATCGGGAGGTCCTCGGCGTCGAGGCGCGCGCCGGCGCCGCTCAGGGCGGCGGGGGTGACCGGCAGCGCGCGCTCGCCGCGGCCCGCGGCGGCGACGGTGGCGCAGAGGTCGGCCGGGTCGACGGCCTTGTCGACGACGGCCGCCGCCCCGGCGATCGCGCCGCGCAGGCTGAGCGCGGGGCCGGCGAAGGCCGAGTAGACGACGACGGCGGGACGGATGCGCAGGCCCTGCAGGCGCAGGCACAGCAGCAGGCCGTCCTCGTCGGGCAGGTGGTGATCGACGACGGCCACGCCGGGCCGGGCGCCCTCGGCCAGCGCGAGCCCGTCGGCGGCGTTGGCCGCCGTTCCGGCCAGCATCAGGCCGGTCTGCTCCTCGAGCACCGAGCCGAGTGCGCGGCGGATCGCGGGGTGGTCGTCGACGACGATGACGGAGAGCGGAAGGTCCATGCCTCCAGGGTGGGGTCGCGCGGGCCCGCCGACCATGGGGGTCACCCCGCAACCGCGGATGGGGGTTGACCCCCACGGAGCCCGGGGCCGACCCGCGTCAGCATGGATGTGTGCTCGTCAAGTCCCTGTTCCTGCGGGTGTTCGCGCTCAACGCGCTCGTCGTGGTCGCCGCGAGCATCGCGCTCGTGCTCTCGCCGGCGCGGGTCTCGACGCGGATCACGCTGGGCGAGGTCGTGATCCTCGGCGTGGGCCTGGCCGTCACGCTGGCCGTCAACCTGCTCTTCACCCGCCGCGCGCTGCGCCCGCTCGGGGACATGGTCCACGACGTCCGCGGCCTCGACCCGGCGCGGCCGGGCGGCCGGGTCCGGGTGCCCGACGACGCCGACGACGTCGCCCAGCTCGCCGACGCGCTGAACGTCGCCCTGGACCGGCTCGAGGGCGAGCGGCGCCACAGCGCCGGCCGCGCGCTCGCGGCCCAGGAGGCCGAGCGGCTGCGGATCGCCCAGGAGCTGCACGACGAGGTCGGCCAGGGGCTGACGGCGATCCTCCTGCTGTTGTCGCGGGTCGAGCGCCGGCTGCCGCCCGGCGGCACGGCCGAGCTCGGCGAGGCGCAGGACGCGGTGCGCGCGGCCCTCGGGGACGTTCGCCGGATCGCGCTGCAGCTGCGGCCCGAGGCGCTCGACGACCTCGGCCTGCCGAGCGCGCTGCGCGCGCTGGCGCGGCGCATGGGCGAGCAGTCGGACCTGGGCGTCGTCGTCGACGTGCCCGACGAGGTCCCCGGGCTCGACGAGGACGCCGAGCTCGTGCTCTACCGGGTGGCGCAGGAGGCGCTCTCGAACGTCGTGCGCCACGCCGGTGCCGGGCGGGCCGCGCTGCGCCTGCGCGCGGACGCCGACGGCATCGTGCTCGAGGTGACCGACGACGGGCGCGGGCTGGACGGCGCGCCGCCCGGCACCGGGATGCGCGGCATGCGCGAGCGCGCCGAGCTGATCGGCGCCGCGCTCGACGTCGGCGACGGACCGGGCGGCGGCGTCCGCGTGCGGCTCGCGCTCCCGCTGCGCGAGGCGGCATGACGCCGCTCGTCACGCGCATCCTGCTCGCCGACGACCACGCGGTCGTGCGCCGCGGGCTGCGGCTCGTGCTCGACGCCGAGCCCGACCTGCGCGTCGTGGCCGAGGCGGGCGACGGCGCCGAGGCGGTCGCGCTCGCCGCCTCCGAGGACGTCGACCTGGCGATCCTCGACATCTCGATGCCGCGGATGACCGGGCTGCAGGCGGCCCGGGAGCTGTCGGCCCGCGCGCCGGACGTGCGCGTGCTGATGCTCTCGATGCACGACGACGAGCAGTACCTCTTCGAGGCGCTGCGGGCCGGCGCCTCGGGCTACGTGCTCAAGTCGGTCGCCGACCGCGACCTGATCGAGGCGTGCCGGGCGACGATGCGCGGCGAGCCGTTCCTCTACCCCGGCGCGGTCCACGCGCTCGTGCGCGAGCACGTCGAGCGCGCGCGGCGAGGGCGAGGAGACCCGCGAGGACCCGCTGTCGCCGCGCGAGACCGAGGTGGTCAAGCTGATCGCCGAGGGCTGGACGAGCCGGGAGATCGCCGACGCGCTCGTCCTGTCGGAGAAGACGATCGAGCGCCACCGCTCGAACATCCTCGAGAAGCTCGGGATGCGCGACCGGGTCGAGCTGACCCGCTACGCGATCCGCCGCGGGCTCGTGCAGCCCTAGCGGCCCCAGGGCGTCCGGTCGCCGGGCTGGCGATCGGTCGCCTCCAGGCGGGCGGCGCGGATCCACGGGTTCGGCGCGTCCTCGACGGGCGCGGGCGGCGGCGCCGTGTCGCGCAGGAAGCGCTCGATCGCCGCGGCGACGGCGGCCGCCTCCTCGGGGGAGGCGCCGGGAGCGACGATCTCGAGCTGCGGGCGGCGGTTCATGGTGCGGGGCGCAGGCTATCGTCGCCCGCTCGTGGCCGACCTGCCCGTCCTCTCCCACGACGCGGTGCTCGCGGCGGTCTCGCCGGCGGCGGCGATCGAGCGGGTCCGCGAGGGGTTCCTGCGCCACCACGCCGGCGACTGGGTGATGCCGTCGAAGGTCTACCTCGAGTCGCCGGGGCTCGGCGACTTCCGCGCGATGCCCGCCCGCGGCGACGGCCTGGCGCTCCTCAAGTGGATCACGTCGTTCCCCGGCAACCCGGCGGCGGGCCTGCCCACGGTGACGGGGATCGTCTGCCTGTCCGACGCCTCGAACGGCCTGCCGCTGGCGCTGCTCGACGCGCGCTCGGTGACGGCGCTGCGCACCGGCGCCGTGGCGGCGGTGGCCACGCGGGCGCTGGCTCGTGCCGGACGCGTCGTCGGTGGGGATCGTGGGCTGCGGGCTGCACGGCGCGTGGGCGGCGCGGTGCCTGGCGGCGGACGGGTGGTCGTCCGGTGTCTGCTTCGACGTGTCTGCTGACGCTGCTTCGGCGGTGGCTTCCGACGTGGGGTGGCAGGCCGGGTCTCTGGAGGAGGCGATCTCGGCCGACGTGGTCTGCTTCGTGACGCCGGGGTCGTCGGTCGTGCTGGACGCTTCGGACGTGCGTCCGGGCGCGCACCTGAACATGCTCGGCGCCGACGGGCCGGGCAAGGCCGAGGCCTCGGTCGACGCGGTGCTGCGGTGCTCGCTGTTCTGCGACGAGTGGGCCCAGGCCGCGCACGGCGGCGAGCTCACCGGCGCGGTGGAGGCGGGCCGGGTGTCGTCCTCCGACGTGACCGCGCTCGGGGCCGTGCTGGCGGGCGCGGCCGAGGGGCGGACGTCCCCCGACGAGACGACGCTGTTCGACTCGACCGGGCTGGCGATCCAGGACCTCGCCGTGGCCGGCGCCGCGTACCGGGCGTGGCAGGACGGGGCGGTCGACGCGCCTGTCATCGAGTTGTGACAGTTTCGGGGCATTGATGCGCTGACCCGCGCGTCCCGGGGCGGGATCCTCGCCCTATGCCGAGCGAGTGCCGCTTTGACCCCGTATGTCGATGTCAAAGCGGCACTCGCATCGCGACATCGCTCGCCGAGGAGCAGGACGGCGTCGTCGGACGGGCTCAGCTGCTCGAGGCCGGCGTTGGTCCGGGGTGGATCGACCGCCAGGTGGCGACGGGGTGGCTCGTCGTGCTTTGGCCGGGCGTGTACGCGGTCGGCCATCGTCGACTCCTGCCCCGAGCGCGTCGCATCGGGGTCCTGCTCGCTTGCGGCGCGGACGCGGCGCTTTCGCACCGGTCATCGGGGGATGGGCTCGGACTCATCGCGGACCGTCGCGCGATCTGGGATGTGACCGTCCCGCGAGGATGCAAGCGCGGCGCGAAGCTGCCGGGGATTCGTGTGCACCGCTCGACCCTGCGCCCAGATCAGGTCACCGAGATCGACGGTGTCCGGATGACGGGCGTCGCTCGCACGCTCGTCGATCTCGCGGCGATCGAACCCGAGCGGCACGTGAGCCGAGCCGTCGACGCTGCCCTCCGTGAGCAGCTCTACGACCAGCGCTCGATCGACGGGGAGATCCGGAGCGGACGGCGCGGCGCGGCGCGGCTGCGGCACGTCCTCGAAGCGCGGCACCCGGACGCGCACCTGACGCGGTCGGAGCTCGAGGCCCGCGCACTCGAACTGCTCGCCGTCCGTGGCCTACCGCGGCCGGAGGTGAACGTCTGGCTGGGTGACCTCTTTCTCGAGGTCGACCTGCTCTGGCGCTCGTCCGGCCTCGTCGTCGAGCTGGACGGCCGCCGCTACCACGCCCATCGCCGTGCCGCCGACGCGGAGCGCGATCGGCGCCTGGAGGCAGTTGGTCTTGAGGTCTGCCGCTACGGCTGGGGCGACGTGACCAGCGGTTGGATGGCCGACGAGCTCGCGGGGAGACCCAACCTCCGTCCATCCCCCTGCAGGCCGGGCTTGCGACAGCCGATACATACGGCATGACCAGCGATCCCGCCCACATCGCGCGCCTCTACGACATCGCCGCCTTCGAACGTCCGCTCACGGCCTGCGAGCGGATCGAGATCGGCCTCGACGCGCAGCTCGACGCCCACCACGTCGCGTCCCTCTGGGACGTCGCCGCCTTCGAGCGGCCCCTGGCCGAGCGCGAGCTCGTCGAGCTGACGTTCGACCTCGCCGCCTGAGTCGTCGCGCCGCCGGGTAGGTGCCGGGCCGTGCGCCCGGTGCTCCTCGCCGCCGTCCTCGCCGCGCTCCTGCCGATCCTCGCGGGCTGCGGCGAGCGCGCCGGCACGCGCCGCCCGCGAACGACCTCGCGCGGCTCGCGCCGCGCGACTCGCTGCTCTTCGTCGAGGCCGACCTTGCGCCGCCCGCGCGCGAGCGACGGGCCCTGACGGCGCTCGGGGAACCGCCGCCCCGGGCGCATCGCGGCCCGGCTCGCCGGCCGGCTGGGCGTGCGCTTCGGCCGCGACGTCGCGCCCTGGGTCGGCCGCCGGATCGCCGGTCTTCGCCACGGCGTGGGACCCCGCGCACGCCGCGGTGATCCTCACCGTGCGCGATCGCCGCGCGGGCCCGGGCCGCGCTGCCGCGCCTCGTCGCCCACCGTCCCGGCGTGGTCGCCGCGCTCGTCCGCGGGCGGGTCGTGGTCGGCGGGCGCGCGGCGGTCCGGCAGGTGAACGCCGCCGGTCGCGGCGAGGGCCTCGCCGGGACCGAGGCGTACCGCGCCGCCCCGCGTCCGCCGGGCGGCCCCGGGCTCGCGACGGTCTTCTCGGCGGGCTACCGGGCCGCTCGCGCTGGCCGGCCACACGCTCGTCCCCGACGGTCCGCGCACGCTCGGCGTCGTCCACGCTCGCTCCGGCGGCCTCGAGCTCGACGCGCTCGTGCCGCGAAGACCGCGGCCTTCTCGCCACGGCCGGCCTCGGCACGGGCGGCCCGGGCGCCGCCGCGGCCCCGGCCGACGCCCTGCTCGCCGCCGGCAGTCGCGACCTCGGGCGCGATCTCGCCCCGGTCATCGACACGATGCTCGACAACGTCGGCGGGCGCTCGGGCCTGGGCGCGTACCTGGAGTACAAGGCCGGAGTCGAGCTCCAGCCCGAGGTGCTCGACCGCCTCGGCGCCGCGTCCTGGTGGGTGCGCCGCGGTCCGGGTGGCGGCCTGAGCGGCGCGCTCGTCGTGCGGGTGCGCGACCCCCGCGGGTTCCGTCCCGTGCTGGGCCGGCTGCGGGCCCTGCTGCGCCGGCGGGGGATCGACCGGGTCCCCGTGACGCTCGCCGGAGACCGCCTCGTCGTGGCCGTCGGCCCGCGAGCGCCCGGCCCCCGCTTGTCGTCGGCCCGCGGCCTCGCCGGGCGGGTCGACGTGCCGCGCGCGCTCGCCCTCGCTCCCTCGGGTCCTGTCGTCGCCGCCGCGCGCGACCTGCTCGCGCCGTTCTCCGCGCTCGAGGTGACCACCGCGGCGCGCCCGAACGCGCGCGAGCTGGTGCGCTTTCGCCTGGTGCGCGCCGCTAGAGCGGGATGTTCCCGTGCTTGCGGCGCGGGCCGGGCTGGTGCTTGGTCCGCAGCGTCTCGAGCGCGGCGATCAGCTTCGGCCGCGTCTCGTGCGGGACGATCACGTCGTCGATGTAGCCGCGCTCGGCCGCCGAGTAGGGGTTGGCGAAGCGCGCCTTGTAGTCGTCGATCAGCGTCTGGCGGCGCTGGTCCGGCGTCGGCGACTGGCCGAGCTCGCGGCGGTAGATGATGTTGACCGCGCCCTCGGGGCCCATCACGGCGATCTCCGCCGTCGGCCAGGCGAAGTTGAAGTCGGCGAGCATGTGCTTGGAGCTCATGACGTCGTAGGCGCCGCCGTAGGCCTTGCGGGTGATGACCGTGACCTTCGGGACCGTCGCCTCGGTGTAGGCGTAGAGGAGCTTCGCGCCGTGGCGGATGATCCCGCCCCACTCCTGCGAGGTGCCCGGCAGGAAGCCCGGGACGTCGCAGAACGTCACGAGCGGGATGTTGAACGCGTCGCAGGTGCGCACGAAGCGCGCCGCCTTGGCGGAGGAGTCGATGTCGAGCACGCCGGCCATCTGCGCCGGCTGGTTGCCGACGATCCCGACCGCGTAGCCGTCGAGCCGCGCGAAGCCGCAGACGATGTTCTTGGCGTAGTGCTCGTGGATCTCGAAGAACTCGCCGTCGTCGACGACGAGGCGCACCACGTTGCGCATGTCGTAGGGCTTGTTCGCCGAGTCGGGGACGATGCCGTCGAGCTCCTCGTCCATCCGCATCGGGTCGTCGCTGGGGAGGACCCGCGGCGCCGTCTCGAGGTTGTTCTGCGGCAGGAAGGACATGAGGTAGCGCGTGTCCTCGAGGCACTGGTCCTCGTCGTCGGCGGCCAGGTGGGCCACGCCGGACTTCGAGTTGTGGCTCATCGCGCCGCCGAGCTCCTCGAACTCGACCTCCTCGCCGGTGACGGTCTTGATCACGTCGGGGCCGGTGATGAACATGTGCGACGTCTCCTTCACCATGAAGATGAAGTCGGTCATCGCGGGGGAGTAGACGGCGCCGCCCGCGCACGGGCCCATGATCAGCGAGATCTGCGGGATCACGCCCGAGCACATGACGTTGCGGACGAACACGTCGCCGTAGGCGCCCAGCGAGACGACGCCCTCCTGGATCCGCGCGCCGCCCGAGTCGTTGATGCCGATGACCGGGCAGCCGATCTTCGCGGCCAGGTCCATGACCTTGACCATCTTCTCGCCCATCACTTCGCCCGAGCGAGCCGCCGAAGACGGTGAAGTCCTGGGAGAAGACGCAGACCCGGCGGCCCTCGATCGTGCCGTGGCCGGTGACGACGGCGTCGCCCCAGGGCCGGTTCTTCTGCATGTCGAACTCGTGCGTGCGGTGGCGCACGAAGGTGTCGATCTCCTGGAAGGAGCCGGGATCGAGGAGCTTCTCGATGCGCTCGCGGGCGGTGTACTTGCCGCGGGCGTGCTGCTTCTCGATGGCCGCCTCGGATCCGCCCTGGGCGGCGATCCGGTACTCCTCGAGCTGCGCCAGGCGCTCCTCGTAGGTCTCGGGGGCGTGCTGGCGGTTGCGGGAGGAGGTCCCGTCGTGGCGGCGGGCGATCGAGGTCTTCGTCGCGGCGGAGTCTGGGCGGCTCATGGGGCCGCCATCGTATTCGGGCTGGCCGCGCGCGGCCGTCAGCCGCGGGAGAACGGGCGCTTGTTCGGCGTCGCCAGCGAGTCGAGCGTGGCAATGAGAACCGGCTCGGCGTCGGGCGCCGTCGGCGACCACGTGGGCGCGGGCGTCGTCGGGCCGGTGCGGCTGGGCTCGGGCTCGGCTCGGGCTCGATGACCGCGACGGGCTCGACCGGACTCGGGCTCGGGCTCGACGGCGGCCGCGGTCTCGGCCTGACGCCGCCAGAAGGCCCAGCGCCGCCTGCGAACGGTCGCGACGGGCTCGGGCTCCGGGCTCGACGGCGATCGCCTCCACCTCGACGGTGACGGGCTCCGGCTCGGGCTCGGGCTCGGGTTCCGGCTCCGGCTCGACGGCCGCGGGCTCGGCGACCTCGGTCACCGCCTCGAGGGTCACCTTCGTCCCCCACCCGGCCGGCTCGAGCTCCACGGTGCCGCGTGCGGACTCGCCCTCCCAGGCGACCGTGTGCTCGGGCTCGGTCCGAGTGATGCGGATCTCCCCGAACTCCCCGAGATGCTTCGCGAGGTGCTCGGGATCGGACAGCTCCGCCCAGAGCTCGGGCGGTGACTTCACCAGCGTGCGGGAGACGGAAGCGGATCGATTCACGCCCACCGGTTTCTCGCGGGCCGACCCGATTCCTTCCGCCGCATGAGCCCGCCCGCACGTCGCCCTAGCCTCGATCGCATGGTCACCTGGCCCTACGCGACGCTCCTGTTCCCGGTCGGGTACCTGCCGCTCCTGGTCACGGATTCCCGGCTGCTGCGGCCGATCCTGCTGCTCCCGCTGGCGCTCGTGCTGTTCGTGATCTGGGCCCGCCGGCTGCCCCCGGCGCGGGTCGCGACGCTGGCCGTGATCTTCGTCGTGCTCTTCGCGCTCTCGCACGTGGTCGCGGCCCTGACCGTCCCCGCGGTGGGGATCGGCGTGGCCGCGGTGCTCTTCGGCGGGGCCGCCTGGTCGCTGGCCGACCGCGAGCCGGCCGCCCTGCGGCCGGCCGCTAGCTGAACGGCTTGGTCGTCATCACGAAGATGACGACGAGGACCAGCGTGGCCGCCGCGGCCTGGAGCGGCTCGAGCCGGCGCACGACCGCGCGCTGCTCGTCGCTCATCGTCACCGGCTGACCGGGCGCGGCGCCGGCGGCGTCGCGGGCGGCGAGCTCGGCCGCGCGGTTCTCGAGCGGGCCGAGGACGGCGCCGCCCATCGCGCCGATCACGAACACCGAGACGAGCGGGAAGATCACCCAGAACTCGCCCCAGACGTGGAGCTTGCTGGCCAGGTAGATCCCGGCGAGCAGGATCACGAGCAGCATCGGGGAGATCACCCGCGCGCCCGAGCGTCGCCTGCGCTCGGCGCAACGTCGGCTCGTGGGCGGGCTCGCGCCGCGCCATCAGCGAGAGGACCGGGTAGCTGAACACGGCGCCGAAGCCGATCACCACGGCGACGATGTGGACGAACAGGATCGTGTCGTAGAGCGTCAGCGCGAGGGTCACGCCGGCGAAGTCTGGCGGCGGGCGCGGCGGATCGACGACGACGGGCATCGCGCCCATCCACACCGCCCACACGGCGACGACCGCGACCAGGGCGGTCCGGGCGTCCCAGACCAGGGCGACCGCCACGAGCGCGGCGGCGACGACCAGGAGACCGGCGAGCAGCGCCGCGGCGCGAGGCGCGCGCGGCCAGTCCGGCGGGGCACAGAGCTGCGGGGCCATGGACGTTCCTACGCCGCGCGGGCCCGGTTCGGCTCAGTGCTCGGGCCGGTACTCCCCGAAGACGTCCTTCATCGCGCCGCAGACCTCGCCCATCGAGCACTCGCGCAGCGCGTCCTTGAGGACGGGCAGGAGGTTGTCGGTGCCGCGCGCGGCCTCGCGGATGGCCTCGAGCTTGGCGTCGACCGACGCCTGGTCGCGGCCCTCCTTGAACGCCTTCAGGCGCTCGACCTGGGCGTCCTCGGTGGCCTGGTCGACCTTGAGGATCTCCGGCACCTCGAGGTCCTCGGTCACGTACTTGTTGACGCCGACGACGATGTCCTGGCCGGTGCGGTAGCGCTCGCCGTAGCCCCAGGCCGACTCCTCGATCTCGCCCTTGATGAACGAGATCGCCTCGACCGAGCCGCCCATGCCCTCGACCTTGTCGATCAGCTCCTGGGCGCGGGACTCGATCTCGGCGGTCAGCGCCTCGACGAAGTAGGAGCCGGCGAACGGGTCGACCGTGTCGGTCGCGCCGGACTCGTGGGCGATGATCTGCTGGGTGCGCAGGGCGATCCGCGCGGCGCGCTCGGTCGGGCAGCGCGAGCGCCTCGTCGAAGCCGTTGGTGTGCAGCGACTGGGTGCCGCCGCAGACGGCGGCGAAGCCCTGCAGCGCGACGCGCGAGACGTTGTTCTCGGCCTGCTGGGCGGTCAGCGTCACGCCGCCGGTCTGCGTGTGGAAGCGCAGGCGCAGCGACTTCGGGTCCTTGGCGCCGAAGCGCTCGGACATGATCTCGGCCCACATCTTGCGGGCGGCGCGGAACTTCGCGACCTCCTGGAAGACGTTGTTGTGGCCGTTGAAGAAGAACGCCAGGCGCGGGGCGAAGTCGTCGACGGCGAGGCCGGCGTCGACCGCGGCCTGCACGTAGGCGATCCCGTTGGCCAGCGTGAAGGCGACCTCCTGGACGGCCGAGCAGCCCTTCTCGCGGAAGTGGTAGCCCGAGATGGAGATCGTGTTCCACTTCGGGAGGTTCTCCTTGCAGTACGCGAAGAGATCCGTCGTCAGGCGCATCGCGCCCTCGGGCGGGTAGATGAAGTTCCCGCGGGCGATGTACTCCTTGAGCACGTCGTTCTGCGTGGTGCCGCGGAGCTTCTGGCTCTCGACGCCCTGCTCCTCGCCGACCAGTTCGTAGAGGAGCATCAGCACGCTGGCCGGGGCGTTGATCGTCATCGACGTCGAGACCTGGTCGAGCGGGATCTGGTCGAACGCCGTCCGCATGTCGTCGATCGTGTCGATGGCCACGCCGGTGCGGCCGACCTCCCCGAGGCAGCGGGAGTCGTCGGAGTCGAGGCCGAGCTGGGTGGGCAGGTCGAAGGCCATCGACAGGCCGGTGCCGCCGTGCTCGAGCAGGTAGCGGTAGCGCTCGTTGGACTCCTTGGCGCTCGCGTAGCCCGCGTACTGGCGCATCGTCCAGGTCTGCTGGCGGTACATCTCCTTGTGGATGCCGCGGGTGAACGGGTACTCGCCGGGCTCGCCGAGGCGCTCGGCCAGGTCGGCCGGGAGGTCGTCCTCGTCGTAGAGCGGCTCGATCTCGATGCCGGAGTCGGTGAAGTGGCGGGGGTCGTCGGGGCCGACGATCGGTGCGATCGTCAGGCGCTCGTCGTGTTCGGGAGAGGCAGCCATGGCGGCGCCAAGCGTACCCTTGGGCCGTGCAGGTCCGCGTGCGTCTCTTCGCCCAGCTGCGCGAGCGCGCGGGCGCGAACGAGCTGGCGCTCGAGCTGCCCGAGGGCGCGCTCGCGTGCGCGACGCCCTGGCCGCGGTGGAGGACCTGGCCGCCGGGCTGCCGCTCGTGATGGCGATCAACCGCGAGTACGCCGACGCGGACGCCGAGCTCCATCCGGGCGACGAGCTCGCGCTCGTGCCGCCGGTCAGCGGCGGAGCTCCGCTGGCCTGGGTGACCGAGGAGCCGCTGCGGCTCGATCCGCTCGTCGACGCCGTGCGCGACCCGCGCGCGGGCGCGGTCGTGACCTTCTCCGGCGTGACGCGCGACGTCTCGCACCTCGACTACGAGGCCTACGCCGAGATGGCCGGCCCCGCGGATGGAGGCGATCGTCGCCGAGGCGATCGAGCGCCACGGGCTGTGCGCCGCCGTCGCCGCCCACCGCTCGGGCCGCGTGGCGCTGTCCGAGCCGTCGGTGCTCGTGGCCGTCTCGGCGCCGCACCGCGGCGAGGCGTTCGCCGGGGCGCGGGAGATCATCGACCGGATCAAGGCCGAGGCGCCGATCTGGAAGCAGGAGCCCGAGGGATGGGTGGAGGGGACGACGCCGCCGACGCGCTGAGGGCGCTGCCCTCGGTCGAGGTGCTCGCCGCGACCCTGGACGGGCCGCGGCCGCTCGCCGTGCGCGCGGCGCGCGAGGTCGATCGGCTGACGCGGCGCGACGGGCGTGCTCGGCGGGCCGGCGCCCGCCGGAGGGCGATCTCGCCGACGCTGGCCCAGGCGCGGCTCGACGCGCTCGTGGCGCCGTCGCTGCGCCGGGTCGTCAACGCGACCGGGGTCGTCGTCCACACGAACCTCGGCCGCGCGCCGCTGGCCGCGCGCCGCGCGGGAGGCGGTCGCCCGGGCGGCCGAGGGCTACGCCAACCTCGAGTTCGACCTCGAGCAGCGGCGAGCGCGGCGCCCGCGCCGACCACGTGGCCGAGCTGATCGCCGAGCTGACCGGCGCGCAGGACGGCTTCGTCGTCAACAACGGCGCCGGCGCGGCGCTGCTCGCCGTCGCCGCGCTGGCCGGCCCGGGCAGGGAGGTGATCGTCTCCCGCGGCCAGCTCGTGGAGATCGGCGGCGGCTTCCGCGTGCCCGACGTCGTGCGCCAGATGGGCGCGCGGCTCGTCGAGGTCGGCACGACCAACCGCACGCGCCTGGCCGACTACGACGGGGCGATCGGTCCCGACACGGGCGCGATCCTGCGCGTGCACCCGTCGAACTTCCGGCAGGTCGGCTTCGTCGAGGAGGTCGGGGTCGAGGAGCTCTGCGGGCTCGGCGTCCCCGTCGTCGACGACGTCGGCTCGGGCGCGCTGACCGAGCTCGAGCTGCTCGACGACGAGCCGCCCGTCCGCGCGCTCGGTCGCCGCCGGCGCGGCGCTCGTCTGCTTCAGCGGCGACAAGCTGCTCGGCGGCCCGCAGGCCGGGCTGCTGGCCGGCACGCGCGAGGCGGTGACCAAGGCGGCGGCGCACCCGCTGGCCCGCGCGCTGCGGATCGACAAGCTCTCGCTCGCCGCGCTCGAGGCGACGCTGCGCCTGCACCGCGACCCCGCGGCGGCGCTCGAGGAGATCCCGTGCTGGCGATGCTCCGCGCCTCCGAGGACGAGCTCGCCGCTCGGGCCGAGCGCCTGGCCGCCGTGTTCCCGGGAGCGAGATCGTCACGGCCGCGGCCAAGGTCGGCGGCGGCGCGCTGCCGCTGCTCGAGCTCGAGGGGCCGGCCGTCGCGCTCGATCCGAAGCTCGTGCGCGAGCTGCGCGCCGGCGATCCGCCGGTCGTCGGCCGCGTGCTCCGAGGACCGGCTGCTGCTCGACCCGCGGACGCTCACCGACGAGGAGGTCGGGTGGATCGCGGCCACCCGCTGACCCTCGGCACCGCGGGGCACATCGACCACGGCAAGACGGCGCTCGTCGCCGCGCTGACCGGCCGCGAGACCGACCGGCTGCCCGAGGAGCGCGAGCGGGGGATCTCGATCGCGCTCGGCTACGCGCCGCTGACGCTGCCCTCGGGTCGCACGCTCTCGCTCGTCGACGTGCCCGGCCACGAGCGCTTCGTGCGCACGATGGTCGCCGGCGCCACCGGCATCGACCTCGCGCTGCTCGTCGTCGCCGCCGACGACGGCGTGATGCCGCAGACCCGCGAGCACCTCGCCGTGCTGCGCGCGCTCGCGGTCGACGAGCTCGTCGTGGCCGTGACCAAGACCGACCTCGCCGATCCCGCGCGGGCGATCGCCGAGATCGAGGCGCTCGCTGCCGGGCGCGCCGATCGTGCCCGTCTGCGCGCCGACCGGGGAGGGGATCGCGGAGCTGCTCGCCGCGCTCGACGCCGCCGCCGCGCGGACGCCGAGCCGCGCCGAGGCGGACGGGCCGCCGCGCCTGCACGTCGACCGGGTCTTCACCGTCCGCGGCGCCGGGACCGTGGTCACCGGGACGCTGTGGAGCGGCCGCGTCGCGCGCGGGGATCGCGTCGTGCTCGTCCCCTCGGGCCGGGAGGCGCGGGTGCGCGGCGTGCACGATCCACGACGAGCCGGCCGAGGCCGCGGCGGCGGGTCAGCGCGTCGCGCTGAACCTCGCCGGGCGTCGACCGCGACGAGGTCGAGCGCGGCGACGTCGTGACGACGGCCGAGGCGGGACTGGCCGGCGCGCACATCCTCGACGTCGCGCTCGACTTCGCCAGCCCGCCCGAGGAGGGCGAGCGCGTGCAGGTCCACCACGGCACCCGCGAGACGCCGGGCCGGATCGTCGCGCGCGGAGACCACTGGCAGCTGCGCGTGACCGAGCCCCTGCTCGCGGCCCGCGGCGACCGCCTCGTGATCCGCCGGATCGCTCCCCCGGACACGCTGGGGGGCGGCGAGGTCCTCGACCCCGCCGCGCGGCGCACCCGGCGCGCGCCCCGCGAACCGCAAAGTGAGACGGAACAGGCCCTGCCTGTCCCCCCGGTCGCGCCGGTGCTCGGTCCGCGACGGCCGAGCGCGCTCGAGGCGCGGCTGCGCGCCGCCGGCGCCGAGCCGCCGGGCGACGCCGAGCTCTCCCCGGAGGAGACCGAGGCGCTGGCCACGCCCTGCGCGCGCTCGGCCTCGCCGTCCGCGTCGGGCCCGACGCTGCACTTCCACGTCGAGGCGCTCGCGGCCGTGCGTGCGCGGGTGATCGCGCTCGGCCGCGCCGAGGGCGAGGTCACGATCGCCCGGCTGCGCGACGAGCTCGGCACGTCGCGCCGCTACGCCCAGGCGCTGCTCGAGCACTTCGACGGCGAGCGGGTGACGATCCGCCGCGGCGACGCGCACGTGCTGCGCCGCGGCGTCGGCCTAGAGCTTCACGCGCCCCAGGTCCACGACGCCCAGCGCCTCGGTCACCGGGACCGGGCGGCCGACGTGGTAGCCCTGGGCGAAGTCGACGCCGTGGTGGCGCAGGAAGTCGAGCGTGTCCTGGTCCTCGGTGAACTCGGCGACGGTCTGCTTGCCGAGGCCCTGGGCGATGTCGACGAGCGCGCGGATCACGAGCTGGTCGGCCAGGCTCGTCGTGCACTGGCGCACGAACTCGCCGTCGATCTTCAGGTAGTCGAACGGCAGGTGCTTGAGGTAGTAGAACGAGCCGAAGCCGGCGCCGAAGTCGTCGAGCGCGAAGCGGCAGCCGAGCTCGTGCAGGCGCTCGGCGAAGCGCCGGGCCAGGTGCATGTTGGCCACCGCGGCGGTCTCGGTGAGCTCGAACGAGAGCAACCCGGCGTCGACCTCGTGGTGGACGATCTCCGACTCGAGCGCGGACAGGAACGTCGCGTCGCCGAGCGTGCGGCCCGAGAGGTTGACCGACAGCGGGACCCGCCGGCCGGCGAGGCTGTGGCCGGCGATCAGCTCGACCGCCTTGCGCATGACCACGCGGTCGATGCGCTGCACGAGGTCGAAGCGCTCGGCCACGTCGAGGAAGGTCCCGGGCGGGATCAGCTCGGACTCGGCCGTCTTGAGGCGCACGAGCAGCTCGTGCTGGTCAATTTCGTTTGTGTGCACGTCGATGATCGGCTGGGCGAAGAGGACGAAGCGGTCCTCCTCGAGCCCTTCCTGGATGCGCTCGAGCCAGGTCAGCCGGGACTGGATGCGCGGCTGGGTGAGCTCGCCGGCGCGGTAGACCGAGACGCGGTTGCGGCCGTCCTCCTTGGCGTCGTACATCGCCAGGTCGGCGTTGACGAGCAGCTCCTCGGCGGTGGCGGCCGGGCCGCCGAGCATGACGAGGCCGATCGAGCCGGTGACGTGGCGCGAGCCGCCGCCCACGCGCGTCTTGCGCAGCGTGGCCAGCAGCGAGTCGGCGACGTGCTCGGCCGCGTCGAGCGTGACCTGCGGCAGCAGGATCGCGAACTCGTCGCCGCCCAGGCGGGCGAGGATGTCGCTCTCGCGCAGGCGCTCGCGCAGGCGCGCGGCCGTCTCGACGACGAGCTCGTCGCCGGCGGAGTGCCCGAGCGTGTCGTTGATCGCCTTGAACTGGTCGAGGTCGAGCATCAACAGCGCGCCCTCGCCGCCGTAGCGCTTGGTCCGCGCGACCTGCCCCTCGAGCTCGCGCTGGAAGGCGCGGCGGTTGAGCAGGCCGGTCAGCGGGTCGTGGTCGGCCATGTGCTGCAGCTGGTCCTCGAAGCGCCGGCGGTCGGTGATGTCCTGGACCTGGATCAGGCGCTGCCGCGGCGCGCCGTCGCCGTCGCGCACGAGCGTCTCGTGCACCGAGACCCAGATCGTCTGGCTCGAGGAGCCGACGAGGCGCTGCTCGGACTCGGTGCGGGACGTCGGACCCGGTCAGCAGCGCGCCGAGCCGGGCCGAGGCGGCGGCCCGGTCGTCGGGGTGCATGAGCTCGTCGATCGTCGTCTCGAGCAGCTCCTGCTCGCTGCGGCCGGTGAGCTCGACGAGCGCCTCGTTGACCTGCTCGGGCCGGCCGTCGAGCGTGACCAGGGCCATGCCGATCGGCGCCTGGGCGAAGGCGATGCGGAAGCGCTCCTGGGCCTCGCGCAGGCGGGCGGCCGAGCGGTGCGCCTCGGTCACGTCGCGGGAGATCCCCCGCATCACCCGCGGAACGCCGCGGGGGTCGAGCTCGATGTCGCCCTGGCCCGAGACCAGCCGCTCCTCGCCGGAGGGCAGGACGATCCGGTGCTCGACGGTGAAGGCCTCGCCGGCCTCCAGGGCGCTCTGGACCGTCGCGCTGACCCGGGCGCGGTCGTCGGGGTGGATGCGCCCGAGGTAGGTGTCGAAGTCGATCGGGTCCTTGGTCGGCGCCGCGCCCCACATGCGGCACAGCTCGGCCGACCAGCGGACCTCGTCGGCGGCGATGTCGTACTCCCACGAGCCGATGCCGGCGATCTTCTGGGCCTCCTCGAGCGCGAGCCGCGCCTCGACCTGGCGCGCCTCGCCGGCCTTGAGCGCGGCCCGGTCGCGCCGCGCCCGCAGCCCGTAGCGCAAGGCCCGGCCGAGCGTCTCGGGGCCCGCGTGGTCCTTGAGCAGGTAGTCGGTGACGCCCAGCGCCTCGGCCGCCTCGTCGAGGTGCGGGTCGTCGAGGCCCGTGAGCAGCATGACCACGGCGTCCTCGTCGGCGAGGATCTCGCCGGCGAGGTCGAGGCCCGACCCGTCGCCGAGGCGCTGGTCGAGCAGGTAGACGTCCCACGACCCCGCCGCGCGGTGCTCGCGCAGCTCGGCCGCGGACGCCGCCTCGGTCACGTCGAGCTCCAGCGCCCGGACCTCGTGCAGGTGGGCGACCGTCAGCGCCCGATCGACGGGTGAGTCGTCGACGAGGAGAACGCGAACCGGAGCTGCGGAAGCTGAATCGGGCACGGTGAGGGGGCGGAGAATGGAGGTCTCTGCGGATCTCATCGGCCGCGGACGCCCAGCCTTGAGTCCCGACCCGCTATAGGCTGCTTCGCATGGCTACGTGTGTCGTCACCGGTGGTGCAGGGTTCTTGGGGTCGCATCTGTGCGATGCGCTGCTCGCGCGTGGCCATCGGGTGCTCTGCGTGGACAACCTGGAGACGGGCTCGCTGCAGAACATCGAGCACATCCGCGACCCGGAGAAGTTCCAGCACCTCGGGTTCAACATCATCGACCCGTTCTTCGTCGACGAGCCGGTCGACATCGTCTACCACCTGGCCTCGCCGGCGTCGCCGATCGACTACCTGCGCCTGCCGCTGCACACGCTGAAGACCGGCTCCTACGGCACGCACAACGCGCTGGGGCTCGCCAAGGCCAAGCGCGCGCGCTTCCTGCTCGCCTCGACGTCCGAGACCTACGGCGATCCGCAGGTCCACCCGCAGCCCGAGACCTACTGGGGCCACGTCAACCCGATCGGGCCGCGCGGCGTCTACGACGAGGCCAAGCGCTACGCCGAGGCGCTGACGATGGCCTACCACCGCCAGCAGGGCGTCGACACGTCGATCGTGCGGATCTTCAACACCTACGGCGCGCGCATGCGCCCCCGCGACGGGCGCGCGATCCCGACGTTCCTGCGCCAGGCGCTCCAGGACCGGCCGCTGACGGTCTTCGGCGACGGGTCCCAGACCCGGTCGTTCTGCTACGTCTCGGACCTGATCGACGGGATCATGCGCCTGGCCGCGTCCGGCCATCACGAGCCCGTCAACATCGGCAACCCCGACGAGTACACGCTGCTCCAGTTGGCCGAGGCGGTGATCGACGTGACCGGCTCGAAGTCCGAGATCGTCTACGAGGCGCTGCCGACCGACGACCCGCAGGTTCGCCAGCCCGACATCACCAAGGCCCGCCAGCTGCTCGAGTGGGAGCCGAAGATCTCGCTGATGGACGGTCTGCAGCGGACCATCGAACATTCCGGCGCCGAAGCTCTGATCGGCGCATGATCACCCGCAACTTCGCCGGCAGGATGCCGTTCCGAGTTACCGAGTGCCTGAAGCTCTGAGAGGACAGTCCGACCCCCCGACCTCCGAGGTCGCCCTACCCGCTCCGCGACGTTCGCCGCAAGCGTCCGCCCGCCCTGTCGTTCCTGCTGCGCTGGGAGACCGCCCGCCGGGTGGCCCGCATCGCGTCGCTGCTGTTGCTGGACTTCGGCGCCATCTACGGCGCGATCGTCACCGCGCTGGTCATCAAGATCGCGCTCAAGAGCGGCGACAACTACTCGGTCGCCATCAGCCAGGCGCGCGACCTCGTCCCGTTCGCCTACCTCCTGACGGTCCTGCTCTTCGCCCGCTCGGACCTCTACGCCGACCGGCCCAACCGCCCCGGGCTGACCACGATCATCTCCGCGCTGTTCCAGGTCACGATCGTCTCGCTGATCTACGCCCTGGCCGACGGGCAGACCTTCGAGTCGTACTACATCTTCTACGGCTCGTTCTTCTTCGGCGTCGTCTTCGTGGCCGGCTTCCGCTGGCTGCACCTGTGGCTGACGGGGGTCCTGCTCTCGCGGGCGGGCTATCGGCGCCGGGCGCTGCTCGTCGGCACCGGCGCGCACATCGACAAGGTCGCCCACGCGCTGGCCGAGGCGGCGCACTTCCCCGTCGAGCTCGTCGGGTTCATCTCGCTGACCCCGCGCCCCGACAACGGGCTGCGGTCGCTCGGGCAGCTCTCCGACCTGCCGGAGATCCTCGGCCCGGACCGGGTCCAGGAGGTCATCATCGCCGACCCGGACTTCCCCCAGGAGCAGGCCGTCGAGCTCGTCGACATCTGCCACCAGCGGGGCATCGGCGTCCACGTCGCGCCGTCGACGATGGAGATCCTGATCCAGCGCGCCGAGTTCGTGCCCGGTCAGTCGGTGCCGCTGTTCACGCTGCGCTCGCCGGTCTTCGAGGGCTTCGACTACTTCGTCAAGCGCTCGTTCGACGTGGTCGGCTCGCTGCTGATCCTGCTCGCGCTCTCGCCGCTGCTGCTGGCGATCGCGCTCGCCGTCAAGCTCACGTCGCGCGGGCCGGTCTTCTTCCGCTCGTGGCGCCCGGGACTGGCCGGCGATCCGTTCCCGTGCCTGAAGTTCCGCACGATGGTGACCGGCGCCGACCGCATGCAGGCCGAGCTCGAGCAGAAGAACGAGTCGAACTCCGAGGTGCTCTTCAAGATCCGCGAGGACCCGCGCCTGACCCGGATCGGCCCGTTCCTGCGGCGCTTCTCGCTCGACGAGCTCCCGCAGCTGGTCAACGTGCTGCGCGGCGACATGTCGCTCGTCGGCCCGCGCCCGCTGCCCACCCGCGACTACGAGCGCCTCGAGGACTGGCACCGCAAGCGCTACCTCGTGCTGCCCGGCATGACCGGCCTGTGGCAGGTCTCGGGCCGCTCCGAGCTCGACTTCGACGAGCTCGTGCGCCTGGACTTCGTCTACCTCGAGCGCTGGTCGGTCGGGCTCGACCTCGTGATCCTCCTCAAGACCGTCCCCGCGGTCCTGAGCCGCCGCGGCGCCTACTAGCGCCTAGCGCGCGCCACCGCCGCGGCCGTCTCGTAGACGCTCCACGTCTCGCGGGCGACGTCGCCCCACGTGCGGCGCAGGGCGCCGCCGGCGGGCCGGTCGAGGTTCTCGGCGAGCTCGACGAGGCCGGCCAGGTCGCGCGGATCGGCGAAGGCGGCGCGGTCGCCGAGCACCTCGCGCAGGACCGGGAGGTCGCTGGCCGCGACCGGCGTGCCGCAGGCGAGCGCCTCGACGGGCGGCAGGCCGAAGCCCTCGTCCTCGGAGGGCAGGACCAGCGCGTGGGCGCCCGGTGTAGACCGCGGCGAGGTCGTCGTCGGAGAGCGCGCCGGTCAGCGTCACGCCGTCCTGGGCCAGCCGGGCGGTCCAGTGGCTCGTCGGCCCCGCGAGCACGAGCGGGAGCGTGCGCGGCGTGCGCACGAGCTCGGCGACGCGCTTGCGCGGCTCGTGGTGCTCCATCCCGCCGACCCAGAGCAGGTAGCGGCCGGGCAGGCCCGAGGCGCTCGCGGACCTCGGCGACCTCGCCGACGGGGCGGGGGCGGAAGACCGCGTCGGCGGCCTCGCCGACGACGTGGATCCGCTCGGGCGGGATGCCGAGCTGCTCGACGGCGTCCTCGGCCACGGCGCGGGTCGGGACGATCACCGCGTGGGCGCGCTGGACGGCGAGGTAGCGCAGGCGCGAGCGCACGCCGCGCAGCTGCTCGGAGGGCTTCTTCAGCGCCGCGAGGTCGTGCAGCGTGACGACGGTGGGCGAGCGCGGCCGCAGCGGCGCGTCGCCCGGTCCAGGTCGCGTGGAAGACGTCGGTGCGGCGCGGGTGGCGGGCCCTGGACGACGTCGCGTCCGGCCGAGCGCAGCGCCTTGACCAGGCAACCGGTGTACCGGCGCACCCCGCGCTGGCAGGTGCCGGGGCGGGTTCCGAAGGCGACGCGAAGCGACCGTTCGGAACCGGAGGGGGCGAGCACGGCCGGGAGCCTGTCACGGATTCGCGACGGAAAAGATGAGACATTTGCCATCAACGTGCGTCGTCGCGCCCTGCGGTACGGTCCGCGCCGTGGAGGTGGGCGTGATCGTGCCGTGCCGGGGCCCAGCGCCCTGGCTCCCCCAGGCGCTCGACTCGGTGCTCGCCGAGCGGCCGGCCGACGTCGTGGTCGTCGACGACGGCTCCGCGCTGCCGGTCGGGCTGGCCGAGCGCCACGCCGACGTCCGCCTCGTGCGCCGCCCGATCGCCGGCGGCCCGGCCGCGGCGCGGCAGACCGGGCTCGACGCGCTGTCCCAGGACTGGATCGCGCTCTGCGACGCCGACGACGAGTGGCTCCCCGGCCGCCTGGCCGCGCAGGAGCCGCTGACCGCCCACGCCGACGTGATCGCCGGGTCGGTCGACGTGATCGGCCCCGACGGCGAGTCGATCGACGAGGTCGCGCCGGTGCTCGGGACCCTCGACGTCGAGGCGATCTTCGCGCGGGCGCCGATCGTCCCCTCGACCGTGCTCATGCGCCGCGCGGCGGTCCAGGCCGCCGGCGGCTTCACGGGGCTGCACGTCCACCGCGGCGAGGACCTCGACCTGTGGCTGCGGATGATCGCCAACGGGGCGCGCTTCGCCGCCGTCGACCGCAAGCTCGCGCGCTACCGGCGCTCGCCGGGCTCGCTCTCCGACGACGTGGCCGAGGTCGCCCACGACCGGCTGCTCGTGCGCGAGGCCCACGCCGAGCTCGTGCCGCGCTCGCTCGCCGAGTCGGTCCGCGCGCGCGACCTGCGCACGCTCGGCTTCGGCCGGGCCCGTGAGGCGCGCTGGCGCGAGGCGCGGCTCGCGCTCGCCGAGGCCGCGTCGCTCGATCCGAGCAATCGCCAGGCGCGGGCGGCCGCACTGGCCGTGCGGATCCCCGGTGTCCGCGGCGTGCTCGCGCGCGGCGCCGACGACGTCGGGTGAGGGCGTTCTACGAAGATCTCTGGCGGCGGCTGCCGCCGCGGCTCGATCCGCCCAAGGCGGCCACGCGGCGCGCGCACCTGCGCGCGCACGTGCGGGTCGGCGATCGCGTGCTCGACCTCGGCTGCGGCGACGGCGCCTGGGCCGCCGAGCTGCGCGCGGCCGGGGCGGCGGAGGTCGTGGGGGCGGAGATCGCCGAGGCGGCGCTCGAGCGCGCGCGGTCGCGCGACGCCAACGGGCGCTGGGTGCTCGTGCCCGAGGACGGGCCGCTGCCCTTCGCCGACCGGTCCTTCGCCGTCGTGTGGTGCTCGGAGACGCTCGAGCACGTCGGCGACACCGCGGGCTTCCTGGCCCAGGCGCGCCGCGTCCTGCGCCCCGAGGGTCGCCTCGTCGTCACCGTCCCGGCCCATCCGCGCGTGCGCACCGCGCTCGGCGCGCTCGTCGGCTTCGAGCGGCGCTTCCCGCCGCTCGGCGACCATCTGCGCTTCTACACGCGCCGCTCGCTGCGCGACGCGCTCGACGACGCCGGTCTCGTGCCCGGGGAGATCCACACGCGCGACGGCCTCCTGCTCGCCGCCGCGGTCAGGGCAGCGTGAAGCTCGGCAGGCCCTTGCGGGCCAGGTAGGTGCGCCGGGCGCGCACGTAGGAGCGCTCGAGCGTCGGCGACTCGCGGTCGACGCGCAGGCCGGCGCCGAGCGCGGTCACCGCGGCGCGCGGGGTCGTTGGCCGCGTCGAGCTCGAACTCGCCGAGCTGGCGCCAGGCCTCGCCCGAGGACGGCTCGAGCTTGACGGCCTTGGTGAACGCCTCGCGGGCGCCGGCCTCGTCCCCGGCGGCGACGTCGGCCGTGGCGAGCGCCTGCCACGGGCCGGCCGAGAGCGGGTCGAGCTTGGCGGCGTCGCGGGCGTCGCCGCGCGCCTGGGCGATCGCGCCGCGGTCGCTGGCCGCGTACGAGGCGTCGGTCTTGTTCTGGGCGCGCAGCGGCGTGGCGATCGCGTAGCCGCCGAGGACCGCCAGGGCGAGCAGGCCGACGAGGCCGATCGCGCTGCGCCGCACGCCGGCCGGGCGCTCGCGCTCGGCCGGCCCGGGGTAGGGGCCGCGGCCCGCCAGCCAGCCGGCGCAGACGAGCGCGACGATCGCGGTGCCGGGCAGGAACCACGTCCAGTCGAAGATGTTGTGCACGCCGAAGGTCACGACGACCGAGAGCAGCGACGACCGTCGCCGCGCGGTCGCGGTCGGGCACGCCGCGGCGCCGGCGCAGGGGCGCCGTGCGCAGCGCGGAGCGCAGCCAGGCGAGCACGAGCGCCACGGAGATGGCCAGGCCGACGAGGCCGAGGTCGGCGAGCGTCTGGGGCACCCAGCCGTGGGCGTGGCCGACCGGGATACGGGTTGAAGCGCGTGAAGACCTTGTGCGCGGTGTCGAAGCTGCCGGCGCCCGAGCCCCTGACCTTGTGCTCGCGCCACACGTCGAAGCCGAACTGCCAGTACTTCGCGCGGATCGAGCCGGCGGCGGTCAGCCGGCTCGGCGAGTTGCTGGGGATCGCCGCGTTGGGATCGGTGACCTTCTTGACGGCGTGGGGGATCCCGCCGGGCGAGGCGGCGACCGCGGCGACGCCGCCGAGCGCGCCGAGGGCGACGGCGGCGATCAGCAGGAGGCCGAGCAGGCGGCGCCGCGGGGCGGAGAGCGGCGACGCGCTCCCCGGCCGCGTTGATCGCCCAGCCGACGCCCAGCACGCCGAGCAGGACGACCATGGTCAGCACGCCGAGGCGGTAGCCGGCCTCGACGCGGTCGGGCAGCACGACGAGGTCCTGGCTGAGCGGCGCGCGCGAGAAGGCCCAGGCCGAGATCACGCCCGCGCCGCCGCCGGCGACGGCGAGCACGGCGGCGCCGCGCAGGCGCACCGGCGAGGCGGCGAACCAGACGGCGAGGCCGACGGCGAGCGCCACGAGCACGCCGCGCGAGTAGGCCAGCGAGACGACCACGAGCAGCAGGCAGGTCGCGGGGTAGGCGAGCGCGGACAGCGTCCGCGAGCCCTCGCGGCGGGCGCCGAACCACAGGCAGGCGGGGACGCCGAGGCCGGCGATCGAGCGCGGTCGCGTTCCAGTAGTCGAACGGGGCGCGCAGACGGGCGAAGAACTCGTCGGAGGCGAGGTGGCCGGGCAGGACCTTGGTCGCGAACGCGTAGGCCGCGACGACGAGGCAGCCGAGCGCGACGGCGCCCGCGAGCGCGTCGGGCCGGTCGGGGAGCAGCCGGGCCAGCGACGAGGCCCGCGGCGAAGCAGCCGAGGTAGGCCAGCGTGCGGTTGGCCTCGAGCCACGAGTCGTTGGGCGAGACCGACCAGCCGATCGACAGCGCGGTCCACACGGCCAGCGCGGCGAACAGCCACAGCGGGACGGCGCCCCACGCGCGGGCCGGTCCCGGCCGCACGAGCGCGACGGCGCCGAGCACGGCCGAGCCGGCGAGCAGCGCGATCTCGGTCGGCGTCTCGGTGTCGAGCTCCGCGCCGCCGCGCGTCACGAAGGCCACGACGGCGAAGACCGCGGCGAGGCCGACGACGACGAGCGCGCCGGCGTGATCGGCGGCGAAGGTCCGCGCGTCGGGGCGCGAGCGGGCGGGCGCCGCGAGCGGGCGGTGCGGGGCGACGGCGGACATGCCCCTAGGCGGTGGCCGCGGGGCCCCGGCGCTGGCGCGCGCGGCGCACGGCGACGAGCACGACGGCCGTCAGGCCGAGCGCGGCGAGCAGGGCGCACAGGCCGAGCAGCGGTTCGGGCAGGTCCTTGACGCCCTGGAAGGCGGGACGGCTCGCGCCGGGCTGGACGGGCGGCGTGCCCTTGATGACGGTGTCCTGGCCGAAGCGGGCGAGGTCGACCGCCTTGTTCTCCTGGGAGCTCGGCGGCGAGAAGGCGGGGGAGGACTGCACGCGGTGCGGCTCACGGCCGCCGCCGCTGCCGGTCGTGCCGGCGCCGGAGGAGGACGATCCGCCGCCGCCCGAGGCCGAGCCGCCGCCGGGCGCGGGCGCGCCGCCCGAGTTGTTCTGGTTGCGCTTCTTCGCCGCGGCCTTGTTGTTCAGGGCGGAGATCGCCTGGTCGATCTGCGACTCGCAGTTCGAGTACTCCTTGAGGTCGGCCGGCAGGTTGTTCTTCGCCGACTGGAGCTCGGCCTTGGAGTAGCTGCCGGTCAGCTCGCCGTGCTCCTCGCAGTCGTTGATGACATCGCGACCGGAGGCGAAGGAGACGGCGGGCAGGAGCAGTCCGAGGACCGCGAATGCGGTGAGGGCGAGGTATCGCACTCGGATCGAAGCTAGCACCGGCGCGCCCCCGCGAGCCCGAGCGCACGGGACATCCCGGCCGCCCAGGCGTCGTGGGTGAAGGCGCTCGCGGCCTGCTTTCCGGCCGCGCCGAGCCGGGCGCGCAGGGCGGGATCGTCGTGCAGGCGGCGCAGTGCCGCGGCCAGCGCCGGGACGTCTCCCGCGGGCACGACGAGGCCGGTCTCGCCGTCGCGGACGAGCCCGCCGGCGGCGGCGCCGACCTCGTCGGAGGCGATCACGGAAACCCCTTGGAGCATGGCTTCGTTGGCGACGAGCCCCCACGGCTCGCGGAAGGCGGCCGTGCGGATCGACGGTATGACGACAACGTCGGCGGCCCCGTAGAAGTTGCGCACCTCCAGCGGGGACCGCCGACCTGTCTGCACAAGAGCTGCCGCGCCGGCGATTGGGGACCCGGGACCGGGGACGGTCCCCAATCAGGACCAGCGCGGCTGGTGAGTCGAGGTCGAGGGCGTGCCACGCCTCGATCAGCACCTGAACTCCCTTTTCCCGCTCCTGACGGCCCACAAACGAGACCTGGAAGGGGGCGCGGCGTTCGTCCGCGGTCGGCTCGGCCGACCAGAAGCCGACGTCCACCGGCTGGGGCGCCTCGGTCACGCGGCGGGCGCCGTGGGCGCGCACGTAGGCGCTCACGTGCGGCCCGTAGGTGGCGATCGCGTCGGCGTCGCGGTAGATCGCCCGCAGGGGCAGCAGAGACGCCGCATGCGCGGGGGTTCGCGGGTGCGCCCACAGCGCGGTCCAGAGCACGAACGGGACCCGCGCGCGGCGCGCTCCGGTCCAGGCGGCGGGCAGCGCCGTGCGCCCGCCGACGGCGCCGATCACCGCGCGGTAGGCCCCCGAGGCGGCCAGCGCGTGGACCTCGCGCTGGGTGACGTGGCGCGGTCGGGATCCCGGCAGCGGGTCGTCAGCGTTCTGGCCGGCGCTCGCGTGGCGGGTGCGCCCGCCGAACAGCGCGAGCTCGATCCCCTCGCGCTCGTGCAGCGCGGCGAAGGCGCCCCGGCGCGGTCGGGCGGCGCGTGGCCGGTGACGAGCAGGACGCGGCTTCATCGCAGCGCCTCGGCGTAGGCGGCGACGGTCGCGCGCCCGCAGGCCGGCCAGGAGAACGCCGCCTCGGCGGTCTGCCGGGCGGCGGCGCCGAGCGCCTCGCGCCCGGCCCGATCCTCGATCAGCCCGCGCAGCGGCGGCGGCCAGCGCGTCGGGGTCGCGCGGCGCGACGCGGAGCAGTCCCTCGCCCGGTGGCGGCGATCTCCTCGGGGCCGTCCTCGCCGGCCAGGCCGATCGCGGGCACGCCGGCGGCCATCGCCTCGACGTAGGCCACGCCGAAGGCCTCGTCCTCGCTGGGGAGGACCAGCGCGGTGGCCCCGGGCAGGGCGGCGCGCGCCGCCGCGGGCGCGAGCGCGCCGCGGAAGCGCACGCGGCCGGCGACGCCGAGCTCGCGCCGCGAGCGCCTCGAGCGCCGGGCGCTCGGGGCCGTCGCCGATCACGTCGAAGACGGCGGTGGGCAGCGCCGGCAGCGCGCGCAGGACGTCGGCGTGGCGCTTGCGCGCGACGAGGTGGCCGAGGGCCACGAGGCGCGGCGGGTCCTCGACCGGGCGCGGGTCGACGAGCTCGGCCCCGAGGTGCACCACGCGGGTGCGCGGCGCGCCGAGCTCGCGGCAGCGCCGCTCGATCCCCGACGAGTTGGCGAGCACGAGCCGCGCATGGCCGAAGGCGCGGGCCACGGCGGCGTGGCCTGACGGGTCCCTGGCGCGCGAGCCAGAGCACGTCGCCGCCGTGCTCGGAGATCACCAGCGGCGCGTCCGGCGCGGCGCGGCGGACGGCCTCGCCCGGCCGGGACGGCGTAGTGCGCGTGGACGAGGTCGGGGGCGAAGTCGCGGCGCAGCCGGCGCAGCGCGAGCGCCAGCGTCGGCGCCGCCCACGCGCCCCAGTGCGCGTACGAGCGCCCGCGCGGCGGGGCGAGGAACGGCACGTAGGTGACGTCGAGGCCGTCGAGCTCGGCGCGCAGCGGCTGGCGCAGCGGCGCGGTCAGCTCGCGGGGATCGCGGCGGGCGAGCGCCGCCTTCGGCGGCACCGGCCGGTGGAGGACGAGCACGCGGACCTCGGCGCCCGCGTCGCGCGCGGCGAGCGCCTGGCGGTGGGCCCAGACGCCGAGCACCGGATCGGCGGCGCGCGGGTAGTACTCGGCGACGACGGCGACCTTCACGCGGCGGCCCCGGTCGCGGCGGCGACGGTCGGGTAGCGCGCGACGGTCTCGGCCAGCCGGTCGCGGGGGACGTAGGGGCGCTCGGCGCAGGAACTCCCCGGCCTCGGCGATCGCCGCCTCCTTGGAGTAGGTCGCGCCCGCCGCCCGCGTGATGTGGCCGATCGGCAGCGCGTCGACGATCCCCAGCCGCCAGTCGCGCGCCTGCGCCAGCGCCGCCCAGTGGGCGTCGAGCCCCCAGCCCCAGCGCAGGTCGGGGAAGGGCAGCAGCGTCGACAGCGTCGCGCGCGGCGAAGAGCGTCACCGGCCCGATCTCGACGAAGCGCGTGCGCCGCGCCACGGCGCCGCGCGGCGGCGGCGGGTGACCGCCCACGCGGCGTGGGAGGCCAGCCGGTGCGCGGGCTGGGCGAGCTGGAGGTCGAGGCCCTCGGCCACGGCGAGCAGGCCGTCGAGGAACCCGGCCGGGAGGGCGACGTCGTCGTCGATCGCCAGCACCCAGTCGAACGCGTCGGCGCCCGCGAGCAGGGCGTTGAGGTTGGCGAACTTCCCGCGGTCGCCGGCGCCGCTCGTGCGCAGCTCGAGGTCGTGGCGGGTGCGCTCGAGCTCGGCGCGGGCCGCGGGCCACTCGCCGGGCAGGTCCTCGCGCACGACGGCGACGGCGAGCACGCGGCGCGACGGGACCGGCGGCCGCCGGCGGCGGCGAGCTGCGCGGGCACGTGCCGGCGGCGCAGGCCGCGGTCGAGGAGCGCGTCGCCGAGCGCGGCGATCCGGGGACGACGGACGAACCCGCTCGCGCCCGAGAGGTAGTCGGGGTCCGCCGATCACCACGGCCGACAGTAGCGTTGCGCCGTGTCCCGGGTCCGCGTCGCCGTGTGCACGAATCGCCCGCCGGCGGCGCTGTCGGGCTGTCTGGCCGCGCTGGCCGCCGAGGGCGCCGACGTGCTCGTCGTCGCCAGCGGCGTCGACCCCGCGGCCTACGCGGCCGACGGGCTCGAGGTGCTCGCCGAGCCCGCGCCCGGGCTCTCGGCGGCGCGCAACCGCGCGCTGGCCGCGTGCGCCGGCGAGGACGTCGTCGCCTACGTCGACGACGACGCCGAGGTGCGGCCCGGCTGGCTGGCGGCGCTGACCGCGGCCTGGGACGCGGCCGGCCCGCGCGTCGGGTGCATCGGCGGTCCGATCCACGCCCGCTTCCCGGGCGGGCGCCCCGACTGGCTGGGCCCGGCCATCGAGCCGATGCTCACGACGCTCGACCTCGGTCCCGCCGCTCGCGATCTCGTCCCCGGCGAGCAGTCGGTGTTCGGGGCCAACATGTCCTTCCGGGTCGCCGCGCTGCGCGAGGCCGGCGGGTTCGACCCGGCCTGGGGCCACAGCGGCGACCGGGCGTGGTTCGGCGAGGACGACGAGGCGCAGCTCGCGCTGGGCCGGCGCGGCTGGACGACCCGCTACGAGCCCGGGCCCGGCCGTCGACCACGTGATCGATCCCGCCCGCACCCGGCCGCGGGCGCTGCTGCGCCGCCGCTACGCGCACGGCGCCGCGGTCGCCGCGCGCGGCCGGCGCGGCCCGGCCACGGCGGCGCGCTGGCTGGCCTCGAACCTCGTGCTCGGCCGTCGCCGACCGCCTGCGCGGCGACCGCGCCCACGCGATGGAGCGGCTGCTCCACGCCGCCGAGAACCTCGGCGTGCTGACCGGTCGCTGGATCCGATGATCCTGTTCCTCCACAACGGCTATCGCGAGGCCGGGGGCGAGGAGGCCGCCGTCGCCTCGCTGCGGCGCGTGGTCGAGGAGGAGCTCGGCGAGGAGACGGCGCTGCTCGCGCGCGACTCCGGCGCGCTCGCGCCCGGCGCGCGCCGCCGCCGGGCTGCTGCGCGGCGGCCTCGACCCCGACGAGGTGGGGCGGGCGGTGCGCGAGACGGGCGCCCGCGTCGTCCACGCCCACAACCTGCTGCCGACGTTCGGCTGGCGGGCGCTCGCCGCCGCCCGCGAGGCCGGCGCGCGCGTCGTCCTGCACCTGCACAACTACCGGCTCGTGTGCGCCGTCGGCACCTGCGTGACCGATGGCGAGGACTGCACGCGCTGCCACGGCCGCGACACCGCGCCCGGGGTGCGGCGCAACTGCCGCGGCCACCGGGGCGAGGCCGTCGCCTACGCCGCGGGGCTCGCGCTCGGCCAGCGCCGGATCGCGGCGGGCCGCCGACGCCGTCGCCGTCCCGAGCGCCTTCGCCCGCGACCGCCTGGCGACCCTCGGGGCGCCGCTCGATCCCGCCACGCTGCGCGTCGTGCCCGCACGCCGTGCACGATCTCGCGCACCCGCTCGCGGGCGGCGGCCGGGCGCTACGCGCTCGTCGCCGGTCGCCTGGCCCCCGAGAAGGGCGTCGAGGTGGCGATCGAGGCCGCGGCGCGGGCCGGGGTGGCGCTTGCGGATCGCCGGCGACGGCCCGGAGCGCGCGCGGCTCGAGGCCCGCGCCGCCGGCGGCGACGTGACCTTCCTCGGCCGCCTCGACGCCGGGCGCGCTGCGCGAGGAGCTCGCCGGCGCGGCGGTCGCGCTCGTGCCGACCCGCGCGGCCGAGACCTTCGGCCTCGCCGCGGTCGAGGCGATGGCCGCCGGCGTGCCCGTGGTGGCCTCGCGCAGCGGCGCGCTGACCGAGCTGCTCGACGACGGGGCGCTCGTGACGCCCGGCGACGCGGCCGGCCTGGCCGCGCGGCTGACCGCGCGCTGGGGCGACGAGGCGGCCGGGGAGGCCGGCCTGGCCCGGGTGCGCGAGGCCTTCGCCCCGGCGCGGGTGGCTCGCGAGCTGCGCGCGCTCTACGACTGAGCGCGGCGGCGGATCACGAGACCGGCGGCGCAGCCGGCGAGCAGCAGGCCCGCGGCCGCGCCGATCAGCGGCAGCGTCGCGCTGCCGCCGTCGCTCGCGGAGAGCGGCCGCGAGGCCGCGGCCTTGACGGCGCTCGACGGCGAGGCGGGCGAGCCGCCGCTCCCGGACGAGCCCGAGCCGCCGCCGGCGGTGCCCGCGCCGCTCTTGTGCTTCTTGCCGGATGACCCGCCGCCCGTGCTGTCGTCGCCGACGCCGGCGCCGAAGAGCGGCGCCGGGTCGGCCGAGGACGATCCGCTGCTCTGGCTCTGGCTCGAGCCCGAGGTCGAGGACGACTTGCGTCTCGCCGGACGTGCCGCCCTGCGAGCCCGACAGCTCCTGGCGGGTGCTGTCGGCGGGCAGCTGGTACTCCTGCCCGGTCGGGGACTGGGGATCGACCGTGACCCCGGGCTCCGCCGCGCGGGCGGCGGGAACCGGCACGCCGATCGCGGCGCCGGCGACGGCGGCGAGCAGTGCGGCTCGCGTGCGGGTCATCGCGCGCTGCGCCGCACGGAGGCGCGCAGGCCGGTGTCGAGCGGGTTGAGCGTGGAGGCGCGGCGGTAGGCGCCCAGCGCCTCGGCGCGGCGGCCGCGCCGGGTGGCGAGGTCGCCGATCAAGGTCCAGGTCACGAAGTTGTCGGGCTCCTCGCGGGCGGCCTTGTGCAGCGCGGCGTCCGCCGGGCCGGCCGCGCCGAAGCGGGCCAGCGCTGCCGCCTCCAGGTAGTGCGACTCGACCGCGGTGGGATCGAAGTCGAGCGAGTGGCGAGCGTCGCGCAACGTCGCGGCCGGGTTCTTCGCGAGGTCGTCGCGGGCCATGTCGCGCTCGTGGTCGGCGATGCCTTGGCGCACGACGAGGACGGTAGCGGCAAAGACGAGCGCCAGAAGCACGCCGCGAACCGGCCACGAGACGTTGCCGGAGCCGTCCCCGCGCGTCGCGGCGAGCCACGCGCCGCCGGCCAGGCCGATCCCGGTCACCCCGGGCAGGAGGTGCATCCAGTCGACCTGGGTGTGGATCGCCCAGGTCGAGAACATGCCCACGGCGGCGACGACGAGACCGCGCGCGAGCGGCGAGACGTGGACGTCGCGGCGCCGTCGCGCGGCGCCGAGGCCGACACCCACGAAGGCGACCGCCAGCGCGGCGAGTCCGAGCACGCCCGTTCCGCCGGCGACCTCGATCGCGAGCGAGTGCGGCTGGCGGATCTCCTCGGTGATGCGCCGCTTGCGATACCAGGTCGAGACGAAGCTCCCGGCCCCGTTGCCGGCCAGCGGCGCCGCCCGCCAGGAGTCGACGCCGACGCGCCAGTACTCGTACCGGTTGCCTCCGCCCGAGACCAGCCGCGTGCGTGCCGCGGTGGCCGACGGCTGGCCGGCCGGGTCGAGGTGGGTGAAGGCGTGCCACTGCGTGCGGACCTGGGAGCGCAGCGGGCCGGCCTTGACCGCGGCGGCGGCGAGCCCGAGGACGATCAGCCCGACCGCCGCGGCGGCACAGGCGCGGTTGAGCCGGACGGCGCCCGGGCCGGGCCGGGTGCTCGCGACCGCCGCGCAGGCCACGCCCCACGCGACGCCGAGCGCGAGGGCGCCGAACAGGAGCAACAGGGCGGCGTTGCGGGCGGCGTCCTCGGCGCCCGCGGCGGCGCGGGCGTCGAACACGCCGGTCAGCGTCGTCCAGCCGACGGCGACGAACGCGGCCAGCAGCACGATCGCGCCGAAGCGCCGGACCCGGCCGGGCAGCACGGCGAGGGCGACGAGCGCCGAGCCGAGCAGCGCGAGGCCGACGCCGCGGGACTGGCTGAGCACCGCGAGGCCGACGAAGAGGGTCGCTCCGGCCATGCCCAGCCCGGCGACGAGGGGTTGCGCGCGCGATTCGGCGGCTCCGAGGCAGATCCACAGGGCGAGGAGGAAGAACGAGCCCTCGCCGTTGATGTAGCCGAGCGGCTCGTGGAGCCGCCCGCCGACGAACAGGTCGCCGCCGCCGCCGAGCATCGAGATCAGCACCCACAGGGCGACGACGACGCCCGCCGGCCAGGATCCCGCCGAAGAGCCACGCCGCGGCCGAGCGGGAGGTCAGCGCGAGCACGAGCACGCCCGCCAGCGCCGCGTAGAGGACGTACCGGTCGCCGGCCACGATCGCCTCGTGCGCCGACGGCGACCACAGCGAGGACAGGAGCGTGATGGCGGCGAGCGCGCCGATGCCCCCGACGAACAGCCAGCCCGGCGCGCGCAGGCGCAGCCGGCTGCCGACCAGGGCGGTGACCACGACGACGGACAGGCCCGTCGCGATCGGGACCCAGATCGACGGGTCGTAGTAGCCGTCGGCGAAGGGGGAGAGGCCGAGGCCGAGGCCGATCGGGGCGAGCAGCACGGGTTGCATCCAGGAGGGCGGGGCGGGCGAGGCCACCGCGTCACTGTCGCGGATGTACTCGCGGTCGAGCAGCGCGATCGCGCCACCCGCGGTGGCGAGGAACGCCGCGACACCGACGGCGGCGACCCCCGGGCCGCCGCGCGCGGCGATGATCGCCAGCGCCGAGACGAGCGCCTGCACCCCGCCGAGCACCGCGGCGGTGGCGTGCGGCGAGCCGACGCGGCTGCGGGTGCGGTGGGTCAGGTGGTCGCGGCCGCCGGTCAGCACGGAGATCCCGCGCCGGCGCCGCGAGACGATCACGAGCGCGGTGTCGGCGGCGGGCACGGCCACGAGCAGCAGCGCCACGAGCAGTCCCGTCCAGCCGGGCACGAGCTCGCCGGCGCCGGCCATCGTGATCGCCGCCACGGCGAAGCCGATCGGCATCGAGCCGCCGTCGCCGAGGAAGATCTTCGCCGGCGAGGAGAGGTTGTGGGGCAGGAAGCCCAGGCACGCGCCGGCCAGGGCGATCCCGGCCAGCGCCAGCCAGGACGAGCCCTCGATCACGCCGAGCGCGGCCAGCCCGGTCGCCACGACCACGGTCAGCGAGCCCGTGGCGCCGTCCATGTTGTCGAAGAGGTTGAAGGCGTTGACGACGGCGAGCGTCCAGGCGATCGTCACGAACAGGTCGACCGGCGCGATCCCCGAGGGCTCCCAGCCGAAGCCGGCCAGCCAGAACGCGGCGGCCAGCCCGGCCTCGATCGCCACCCGGATCCCCGGCGCGAGCGTGCGCCGGTCGTCCGTCGTCCCCACGGCCCACATGACCGCCACGCCGCCGATCACGGCCAGCGTGCGGCCGTCGTGCGGCGCCACGAGGGCGAGCACGGCGACGAACGCGGCGACGACGGCGGCGCCGCCGAGGTACGGCGTCGGGGCGGTGTGGCCCTTGTAGCCGACGGGCCGGTCGAAGAACGCGAACTGGTGGGCCAGGCGGATCGCCAGCGGCGTGACGAGGTACGCCGCCGCGACCGAGAGCGCCAGACCCGTCAGCAGACGGGCTTCAAGCGGCAACGACGGGGGACTCCGTCAGGCGGTCCCGCTCGTGCGCGATCACGTCGTCGATCGCGTTGTCGACCGTGAGGCGGGGCTCCCAGCCGGTCAGCGCGGTGAGCGCGGCGGCGTTGGGCTTGCGCTTGCCCAGCTCCTCGAAGCCCTCGTCGTAGGCCTCGTCGTAGGGCACGAAGCGCACCTCGGAGGCCGAGTCGGCCCGCGCGATCACGCGGCGGGCGAGCTCGAGGATCGAGATCTCCTGGTCGTTGCCGACGTTGAGGACGCGGCCGACGGCGTCGTCGGTGTCCATGAGCACGAGCAGCGCCCGGATCGTGTCGTCGACGTGGGCGAAGCAGCGCGTCTGGGTCCCGTCGCCGAAGACGGTGACGTCGGCGCCCGTGACCGCCTGGCGCACGAAGCGCGGCAGCACCATGCCGTAGCGGCCGGTCTGCCGCGGGCCGACGGTGTTGAACAGCCGGACGGTGATCATCTCGGCGCCGGCCTCGCGGTGCAGCCCGTGGGCGAGCGCCTCGCCGAAGGACTTGGCGATGCCGTAGGACCAGCGGGCCTTGAACGGCGAGCCGACGATCCGGTCGGCCTCCTCGTCGAGGGCGCCGCTGGCGTTCTTGCCGTAGACCTCCGACGTGGAGGTGTAGAGCACGCGCTTGTCGTGCCGCGCGGCGGCCGAGAGCACGATGTCCGTCCCGCGGACGTTGTTCAGCAGGCTCGCGAGCGGGTTGGAGACCACGAGCTGGACGCCGACCGAGGACGCCAGGTGGTAGACGACGTCGACGCGGCCGACGAGCTCGTCGACGAGCGCCGCGTCGAGGATCGTGCCCTCGATCAGCTCCACCCGGTCGGTGCCGAGGTGGTGGGCGACGTTCAGCCGGGCGCCGGTCGAGAGGTCGTCGAGCACGACGACGCTGGCGCCGCGCTCGACGAGCGCGTCCACGAGGTGCGAACCGAGAAACCCCGCGCCGCCGGTGACGAGGACGCGTGAAGAAGTTTTCTGGACCATTTCCCTGTCTGTCGGAGCGCTCAGGGGCGCGACTCTATACGTGTTGGAGGGCGACCAACAGGGGATCGGCGCTTGCTGGGCCGGCGGGGTTCTCCTCTAGCGTTGCCGGCGTGGCCGCGACAGACGAGCTCTCCGTCGATGCCCCGAGTCTCCCGCGAGCCTCGATCGTCTACGGGGCGGCGTACGGCGTGCCGGCGCTCCTGGCCCTGGCGGTCGTCCCCTCGCTGGCGCGATCGCTCGGCCCGGCCGAGTTCGGGGTCTACGGCGTCTGCCTGAGCCTGCACGGGATTCTGCTCACCCTCTCGGCCGATCCGACGACCGGCGCGCTGCGACGGATGTACGCGACCGCGCGCAAGGCCGGTCATGCCGACGCCTACGTGGCGGCCATCTACGGCCTGATCGCCGTGCTGGCGGTGTCGGTCGCGGTCACCGCGACGGTCGTCGGCCTCGTGGGCGGCGCGGTGACGGGCGGGACCGCCTGGGTTCCCCGCGTCGCCGTCGTAGCGGCAGCGACCGCGTTCTTCTCGGTCTTCCAGTACTCGCTGGCGACGCTCTACGTGCGAGAGCGCGTCTACGCGACGGCGACGGCCCAGGTGATCCACGCGGTCCTCAAGGCGGGGGCCCTCGTGGTCGGCGCGATCGTCGCCGGCACCACCGTCGGCGCCTTCGCCGCCTACGGGGTGGTCCTGATCGGCCTCAGCCTCACCTACGTCTACCGGACGCTGCCGCGAGGCCATCCGATCCGCGACACCGCGCAGTGGCGGCGCTCGCTGAGCTACGGCGTCCCGCTGGTGGCCGTCTCGCTGTCCTGGGTGGTGCTCGTGGGCTTCGATCGCACGGTGCTCGCCGTGGTGAGCGGCGATGCCGCCGCCGGGCAGTACACGGCGGCCTACCTCGTGGCCGACTTCGCGGTGGCCGCGGTCGGGATGGTCCTCTACTACGCGAGCTTCCCCGGCCTCGTCCGGCTGTGGGAGGCCGGCCGGAGCGACGACGTCCGCGCGACGCTCCTCGAGGCGGCCGACACCTTCCTCGTCGTCGCCGCGGCCGTGGTCGTCGCGCTCGTCATGGCGGGGTCGCACGTGACGGCGATCATCGGCGGCCACGGCTTCGGCGTGCCCGACGCCGTGCCGTCGCTCGTCGGCGCCGGGGTGCTCTGCTTCCGGATGGCCTCCTTCGAGGCCACCGGCTTCGAGTTCTCGATGCGCTCGCGGGCGCTGGCGGGGACGTTCCTGATCACCGGCGCCATCTGCGTCCCGTTGACCATCGGGGCCGTCGTCGCCTTCGGGCTGACGGGCGCCGCGCTGGCGACGTTCGCGACCTTCGTCGCGTTCTGGATCCTCGTGCGCCGCCGCAATCAGCTGCGCGACGTCACGAGCTACCCCCTCGGCCGGCTGGCCCGCGTCCTCGGTGCCGGGATCGTGGCCGGCGCGTGCCTCTGGCCGCTCCCGTGGCAGCTCTCGTTCGCGCTCGCCCTCGTCCTCGGCCCGGTCCTCTTCGCCTGCGTGATCGGCCGCGGTCGCGACCTGCTCGGCGCCGTCGGCTCGCTTCAGCCCGGCTTGCGCACGAGGAGGGGCTCGAAGCCGTAGGTCAGGCGGCTCCGCGCGCTCGGGCGGTGCAGGTCGGTGTAGCCGCGCGAGACGTAGAAGGCCGAGACGGCCGCGGGATCCAGGGAGCCGAAGGCGTCCGAGTCCGACACGAGGTACTGCTCGAGGTTGGGGTCGAGGGGGCGGAACTCGAAGGCCACGGGTCGTCCACCGCGCAGGGCCGACTCGCGCCGCAGGCGCCCCGGCAGCAGCCGCAGGAGCCGGTAGGGGCGGCGATCGCGGACGACGATGCTCGCCTTGACCGCGCGATCGCGCCAGCCGAGCTCCGAGTAGGAGCGGACGTGGATGGCGCGGGCGGCCCAGGGACGCACGTACCAGGCCGGGTAGAGCAGCGCGACGCCGCCCGGGCGCAGGCAGCGATCGATCTCGGCCAGGGCGCGATCGGGATGGGGGACGTGCTCGAGCGCCGTGATCGAGAAGAAGGCGTCGACCGACGCGGTCCGGAAGGGCAGCCGCTCGGCGTCGGCCTGGACCCGGGCGCCGGAGCTGAAGCGGCGCAGCGCGAGCGCCGAGAGGTCGGTGGCGACGTAGCCGGGGTGGCATCCGTCGAAGGCGCCGCCGCCCGAGCCGAGCTCCACGACGGTGGCCGTGGCGGGCAGCGTCGCCAGCAGCCGGTCGACCGGATCGGTCCACTGGCGCCCCATGTCCTCGCGGACGCGGCCGTAGCGGGCGTCGTCGTCGGCGTTGTAGAAGACCGCGTTCTCGCCGTCGGTGCCGCCCGGGACGAGCTCGAGGACTCCCGCTCGCGTGGTGTAGGCCGCGCCGCAGCCGGCGCAGCGCAGGTCGTCACCCGCTGGGGCCAGCGTCCCGTGGCAGGCCGGACAGCAGACGACGCGCTCGAGGAGCTCCGTGGCCATCCTCAGCGCTGCGCCACGGTCGGGATCGCCTCGAGCCAGCCCTTGACGGCCTCGTCGTAGCCCCAGGCCCGGATCCGCTCGGTCGCCGCGATCCCGGCCGCCTGCCGACGGTCCTCGTCGAGGAGCGCCCCGACGGCGGCGAGCACCTCGGTCTCGCTGTCGGGATCGACGACGTACCCCTCGGTCCCGTGCGCCACGAGGTCGCCGGGTCCCCACACCCCAGTCCCCGTGCTGACGATCACCGGCAGCCCCGCGGACATCGCCTCGTTGACCACGGTGGCCCGGGGATCGCTGGCCGAGATCAAGATGAAGACGTCGGCCGCGCGGTAGATCTCGGGCAGCCCCGCCTGGTCGACGAAGCCGACGAGGTGGACGTCCTCGACGCCGAGCTCGGCGACGCGCGCGCTCATCGCCTCCTCGAGCGGACCGGATCCCGCCCAGATGAGGCCGACCGGCATCCCCTGCGCCTGCATCGCCGCAACGTGCTCGATCAGCTCGAGCGGATGCTTTCGCTCGATGGCCTTGCCGACGCTGACGAGGTAGACCCGGTCGGCACGCAGGCCGAGCTTGCGCCTGGCCGCGTCGCGATCGGGGGCCTGGAAGCGATCGGTCTCGACCGACCAGGGCGAGAACCACAGCCGGTCGGGCGGCACGCCGTGCTCGAGGTAGAAGTCGCGGTTGAACGTCCCGCAGTAGAGCGCGCCGGCGGCGTTGCGGCAGAGCCGCTGGAGGACGGCCTCCCGCAGGTGGTGCAGGCTGCGCGTGGTCCCCGCGTCGCGGACGTCGGTGTCGCTGTAGATGAGGTACGGCAGGCCGCGGAGCCTCGCCAGCGCGTACGCCATCCAGTCGGTCGGGTAGCTCCAGCCGTACACGACGACCGCGTCGTAGCGGTCTGGGGTGAGCTCGCGGAGGAGATGGGGGCCGAGCAGCGTCCAGCGGCGGCGCGGGTTGGCGCCTGGCAGGCTGGGGAGGTGCTTGGCTCGGTACCCGCCGAGGAGCTCGACGCCCCATCCGGTCCGCGCGTCGAAGCCCGCCAGCACCTCGGTGCCGTCGACGCCGTGCAGCGAGGAGTACAGGACCGTGAGGTCGAGCTCGGGTCGCGCGGCCAGGCGGCGGAAGAGCGGGACGTTGTAGTGCACCGGGTAGCCGGTCACGACGGCGACCCGCGCCGGGCGGTCCGTCATGCCTCCACGACCGTCGGCTGACCGGTCTCGAAGGCCGCCTGCGTGGCGAGGAAGAGCCGGGCCGTCTCCCGGATCTCGGCGACCGGCGCTCCCGCCCCGCCGCCGCCGCGCGCCGACATGGCGTAGGAGTCGAGCACGGTGCGACGGTGCCCGTGGTCGCGGAACAGCAGCCGGCGGTGGGCGCGCGCCGGCCCCCGCTCCACGCGGAGGTCGGAGAAGTCCGTGAGGGCGACCAGCGCGTCGCCGCGGTGGGCCGACAGCCGTTCGCGCACGCCTTCGTACGCGTGCGTCTTGGCGCCGCAGAAGGCGATCGTCGCCACGGAGCCGTCCCCGAACGCGAGCACGACCGCGAGCGTGTCGTCGTCGCCGGGAGCGTCGAACGCCGGCCTGACCTCGATCGGGAAGCGCCGCCCGTCCGGGACGGCGCGCAGCGCGAAGTCGGTCCAGTGGCAGAGGTTCCCGAGCACCCGGCCGCCCTCGCCGGGATCGTTGTACCAGTGGTCGGCGGGGAGCTCGTGCCCCACGACGAACCAGTCGAGCATCAGCGGACCGTCCTCGCGGCCGAGCTCGGCGAGCGCCTGAGCGCCGAGCGCGCTCGCCGGCCGGTTGAACCCGAGGCGGACCTTGCGGCCCGTGCTCTGCATGGTCTCGGCGAGCGCGTCGAGCTCGGCCTCGGACACGACGTGGGGCTTCTCGATGTGCACGTCCTTGCCGGCGCGCATGGCGCGCATCGCGTAGTCGGCGTGGCTGGCGTGGTTGGAGGCGATGAACACGAGATCGATGGCGTCGTCGGCGAGCAGCCGCTCGGCGTCGTCGGTGGCGTAGGCGGCCCCGTAGCGGCGGGCGAGCGAGGCCGCCCGCTCGGGCACGATGTCCATCGCGCCGCGGACGACCGCACCGTGCTCCTTGGCCAGGAAGTACGCGAGCGTCGTGAAGGCGAAGTTGCCACACCCGATGATCCCGACGTGAGCGCCCGGATCGCGCCCCGGGCCGACGGCGCGCCGCGGTCGGTCCCCGGCGCGCATGTGGACCTGGCCGCGGACCTTGACCGCCGTTCGCGCCGGTCCGTAGAGGCGGACGTACCGCAGGGTCTTCCGGGCCTGGAAGGCCAGCGGGGTACAGAGGTAATCCACGGCGTGAATCTAGGACAGTGCCCGCGTCTGCGCGCCTACCATCCCGTGCCGTGCGCGGCCGTGTGTCCCAACTCCGTGCTGCCGCGCGGTGGGCCGTCCAGCCCGAGCCGCTGATCGCCGCGCTCCTCGGGCTCACCGTGTTCGCGCTGTCCTCGGCGTCGGTCAAGGGCGCCGGCGGTCACTCGATCGCCGACGTCGCGCGGCCGTTGCGCCTGCTGGTCCTGCTCGGCCTGCTCGCGCACGCCGTCCTCGTCGTCCGCGAGCGGCCCGATCGGCTGCGGCCGCTGTGGCCGCTCGTGCCGCTCGGGCTCGCCATCCCGATCTCGCTGCTGGCCTCCGATGCGGCCACCCCGGAGGCCCGCGACGCGGTGTCGTACGGCCTGCTCGTCGCGGTGCTCTTCCTGCTCGCCCCCGACATCGTCGCGTCCGAGGCGCGCACCCGGCGCCTGGTGTGCGCCCTCGCGGCGGTGTTCGGGTTCGTACTGGTGGCGATGCTGGTGCTCCCCCCGTTCGTCGATCAGCTGGCGGCGACCAAGGGCGAGCACGCCGATCCCCGCCGGTTCCGCGGGATCCTGCAGTCCGCCAACTCGATCGGCGCCCTCGGCTTCGTCGCGCTGCCGAGCTTCGTCGCGGCGTGGTTCGTCGCCGGGCGGGCGCGCTGGCGGTGGGCGTGCCTGGCCGCGGGGCTGCTCCTCTGCGGCGAGGTCGCGGCGAGCGGGTCCCGCGCCGGGCTGGCCGGCCTCCTGGCCGCCATGGCCGTCCTGTTCCTGATCGCCGGGCCCGGGCCTGCGCGCACCCGGCTGCTCCTCGCGGTCGCGGCGGTCGCGGTCGTGGCGCTCGCGGTCGTCGCCATCCCGGCCGCGAACGAGCTCCTGCGGCTCGATCGCCTGGCCGATGCCGGCGGGCGGCGCGAGGTGTGGCCGCTCGTGACGCGGGTCGCGGCGCTCGATCCCGTCGCCGGGCGGGGCTTCGGCAGCTCGCCGGCCGTGTTCGACAGCTTCGGCGACGTCCAGGGCTTCTCGGGCCACTACAGCGGCAACCTTGAGCTCGACATCCTGCTCGAGCTCGGCGTGCTGGGGCTGATCGCGCTCGCCCTGCTGCTCGCGGTCGTCGCCGTCCGCGGTATCCGGTGGCTCGTGCGCCGGGACCCGGCCACCTTCCCGATCCGCCTGCTGGCGCTGGCCTGGGCGGTCGGCGGGTTCGTCAACGCTCAGGCCGAGAGCTTCCTGCTGCGCCCCGGCGGGGCGGGCACGCCGGCCTTCTGGCTGGGCGCGGCACTCATCTGCGCGGCGGGGGCGCCGGCCGCCCGCCGCGTCGCGCTGCCGCGCGTGCCGGCCCCGGTGCTGCGTTGGGGCCCGGTCGTCGTCCTTCTCCCCCTCCTGCTCGCCCTGGCGGCGTTCGGGCGCTGCGCCGGCCCCGTGTGCACTCCGGGCGTGGATTCCGCCGTGGCGGCCCGCGACGTCCAGCGCGCGACGGGGATCCGCCTCCGGCCCGCGTCACGCGAGGCCACCAAGGCGACCGTGGCCCGCCTGGAATCCCGCTGGGCCGGACGCCGGGGAGCCGCCACGGTCCTCCTGCTCGTCTTCCACCGCGATCGCGACACGCGAGCGCTCACCGGCGGGAAGCCCGACGGGGTGCGCGGTGGGGTGCTCATGGTCCGGCGCGGCCCGCTGGTCGTGCTGGTGCGCCAAGCCCCGGCGACCCCAGGCCTGGGAGCGGCGATCGCGCGCGCCCTCGACCGCGCCCGGACGTGACGAGCGCGCGCCCGGTGGCGACCGCCGCGGCCTGGAACCGCCGCACGGCGCGTGCCGCCTCGACGCGGGCCAGCGGCTCGCGGGACGAGACGACGACGCTCCCCCCGCCCTTGCGCTGGCGCTCGTAGACCGAGTAGAAGATCCCGGCCGCGAGGTCGCGGTCGAAGATCAGGCGCCACCGGCCCCCCTGACGCGCGAGCCAGTAGATGGTGTCCATGCGCCCGGGCCGGGAGTTGAAGGCCTCGACCGTCACGCGGGCAAAGCGGCCGCGTCGCCGGACGCCCAGGAACCGCATGCGCGCATGCAGGTCCAGGGTGCTGGCCCTCGTGAGGCCACGGCGCATCAGGGCGGCGCCCGTCCGCGCGCGAACGCCGGGCTGATAGAGCGCGAGCGCCGAGTCTGTCGATCCCCACTGCTGCCAGAACCAGAGCTCGAGGACGGTGCTGCGCGGGTCGCTGCGGGGGTAGTGCCCGAGGTCCGCCACGCTCAGGAAGGGCGGATCGGTCGGCAGCTTGCCGTCGGCGTCGACCTTCGCCGGTCCGTTCTCCGAGGCCACGACACGCCCTCCGGTGGCCTGGCTCGCGCCGCAGCCGGCGAGCGCGAGGGCGAAGGCGACGAGCACCGGCACGCCGAGCGCCAACCGAGGGGTGCCGGTCATCGGGGAGCATGCCAATCGCGGCCTGCGGTTCCCGGCCGGCGTATACGATCCGGCGCCGTGCCGGGCGCCCCCGCTACGTCAGCCACCCCGGCCACGAACCGGCTGCCCGCCGTGGCGCTCGCGCTGCTGCTCGGACTCCCGATCATCGGGGCGGCCATCGGAGCCGGCCTGCACCCGGCGCCGCCCGACCGCTATCGCGGGACGATGACGCTGCTGCGCTCGGGCGGGACCGGCGCCGCCGACGTCCGCGGCCTGGCGACGCTCCTGCAACGGCCCGAGGTCCGCGCCGCGGTCCTCAAGAGCACGTCGGTGCGCGGGACGGGGAAGGTCAAGCTCACCGCCACCGGCCGGCCGGGCGGCGTCGTCGAGATCACGGCCACGGGGCGGTCCGCGCCGGCCGTCTCGGCCTTCCTCGGGGGCCTGGCCGATCAGGGACGCTTCCTGCGCGGCCAGCTCACGGGAGACCAGACCCTCGCGATCGGCGACTTCGAGGGAGGGACGCAGGGCTGGACGTTGAGCTCGAGTTTCGCGAGTCCGCCGCGAAGAATCCAAAGCGCGGCGGGAGGCCGCTTCGGCCGTCACCGGCTCCTCGAGACTTGCGGCCGACGCGATGGTTGTGGTGCCGCTCGCAACGTGTCTCGTCGCGTGGAGTCAGGGCAGAAGGTGGAAATGTCGGCCTGGCTGCGCGGACCGCGAGGCGTGCGGGCGACGGCTGTCATCGGCGCCGCCGGAGACAACGCCGGGGCGCCCTCCGTCGCGCTCGGACCGCGCTGGAAACAGCTGCGCCTGACATGGACCCCGCGACGCCGGCACCGTGAAATTCAAGTGACCCTCAAGCGAATCGGTCACCAACCCATGCGTTTCTCTGTCGACGGCGTCTCGGTTGGCGCGACACGGCTGGGGGCGGCGGCGCAACGGCGCATGTTCGAACAGCCGAGCACGGTCGTCACGTCACCCCGCGTCGACGGCACGACCGGCGCCGCCACCGCCGCTTGGGCCGTCGGCGGCGCGGGTGTCGGCCTGCTGCTCGCGATCGCCATCCTCGGCGGCGGCTATGCCGCACGTCGCCGCCAGCACCACGCCGAGCATGAACCAGGTGCGCATGATGAGCCGGTCGTCGGCGACCTGGCTGCCGAGGATCGCGACGAGGCCGCCCATGAGGAGCGCCACCCGTAGGGCCGTCGGCCCGCGCACCGCCCAGCCTGTCGCAGCGGCGGCGATCGCGGCCAGGAGGATGAGCCAGGCGGCGAAGCCGAACACCCCCGCGTCGATCAGGGAGGCCGCCCACAGGCCCTGGGCCGAGGCGAGCTGGCGCGGTGCCGAGCTTGCGGCCAGGGCGACGCGCACGCTGCTCTGACCGGGGCCGTAGCCGATCACCGGGCGCGCCGACCAGCTCGTGGCGGCGGCCTTCCATGCGTCCGTGCGGAACGCCGTCGTGTACTGCAGCGAGGCGGACGAGCGCCCGGCGAGGCGGCTGAAGGATCCCGGCAAGACGAGGATGACCGGGACCGTCAGGAGCGCGGCGCACAGCGCGGCCGCCACGACCCCCGAGACGCGGACCCGGCCGAGCCCGATCGCCGCCGCGAGCGCGCCGGCGAGCACCGCGACGACGAGCGTCATGTAGGAGGGCAGCGAGTTCGCCGCGAGCAGCCCGAACGCCACGGGGGCGAACATCAGCAGCCACAGCACCCGTCGCACGCCCGACGCGCGGTAGGCGCAGTACGCGACGAGCGGCGCCCCCATGGCCAGGAAGGCCCCGAGGCCGTGCGGCTCGGAGAACGTCCCGTGGGCGCGCTCCCAGCCGAACAGGCCCGCGCCCTGGCGCAGCCCGGTGCTCACCCCGTACACGTCCCGGGTGTTGTTGAGGTCGGTCAGCGGGCCGCCGAAGCGCAGGGCGAGCCACTGGTAGGACGCGTAGATCGCCGCGCCCGCGACTCCCACCGCGAGGGCGGTGACGAGGTTGCGCGGTGAGCGCGAGCGCCAGAGCCCGATGAGGAGCCCGACGCTGCCGAGGCCGACGAGCAGGTCGGCCAGGAACACGAAGTCCCGGTGTGAGCCGGCGCGCTGCAGCCCCGGCAGGTGGACCTCCTGGCCGAGCGCGAAGGCGAGCGCGTAGGCGAGCGTGAGCCCGACGGCCGCCCATCGCACGACCCGCGGCGCCCCGAGCCATCCGCGCACCATCATCGGGAAGGCGATCCCCATGGCGCCGACCATCAGCAGGTACGACGCCTGGAACGTGTAGACGAAGTTGACCGTGAAGGCCGAGTCCAGCGGCAGGAGCACCGCGGCCGCGAGCACCATGCCGCGGGCGAGGGTGATCAGGGGCGAGCGCTCCCAGCGCGCGACGAGACGGCCGAGCGCACCGCCCGGCCACGACGGGGAGGGAGGGGTCGAGGTGCTCAGGACGCGCGAGGGTATACCGGACCGCCGGTCAGCTGGGTGAGCAGCCGGCGGTTGGCCTCGAGCGCCTCGGCATCCGATGGAGAGGCGACGCTCCAGGCTCGCGCGCGGGCCGCGCGCTCCCGGCGGACGGCGGGCGGCTCGGCGGCACACGCGGCGATGACGCGCCGAAAGGCGGCGATGTCGCTGAGCGGCAGCGCCCAGCCCACGCCTTCGGCTTCGAGCTCGCGCCACGGCGTTCGGTCGCTGATCAGCGGCGGACAACCCGCGCCGAGCGCGTCCGCGATCGCGTGGCCGAAGCTCTCGCCGAGCGTGGGCAGGAGGAAGAGGTCGTAGCGCGAGAGCACGCCTCCGACCTCGCCGTGGGGCACGGGGCCGTGGTACGCGGCGCGCACGTTCTTCGGCAGGGCGGCGAGGCTTCGCCGGCACGCCTCCCAGTAGCGCACGTCCTCGACCGGTCCGTAGACGTCGAAGGTGATCGGGGCCTCGACCTCCGAGAGGATCTCGACGGCTCCGAGCAGGTTCTTCATCGGCGTGATGCGCGACAGGAACGCGATCCGCAGGTCCCCGCCCGCTCGAGCCACGGTCGCCGCCGGCGGTGCGGACGTACCCTCGCGGACGTCGCGGGCGACCATGACGCGCGCGAAGCGCACCGACGTGCCGGCACCGAACCACCCGCGGATCTGGCGCAGCTCCTCCTCGTGGGTCGCCTGCCAGGTGACCCCCTCGTAGAGGGCGATGCGGCGCGCCAGCGCGATGAACCCCCGCTTGCGGCGGGGGGAATGGCCCAGGGCCGCGGCACCGAGCTCCCCGCGCGGGGCGAGCAGGAAGGGCCGGTCGCCGGTGAGGCCGAGCCGCCGCAGGAGGATCGGCAGGATCGAGTAGCGCCAGGAGAACAGGGTGTTGAGGTAGACGGCGTCGTAGCGGGGGTCGCGCAGGATCGACAGCAGCCGGCGGAGGCCGATGCTCGCGCGGAGCGAGGTAGCGGACCCGCGCGCGCCCGACCGACGTCCAGCGCCCGCGCTTCACGCCCGGGTAGGGACGCCGATCGCCGACGTCGCGATCGCGCGTGACGAGCTCGAACGAGAAATCGTCCCCGAGCCGGTCGACCAGGGCCGCGATGCTCCGGACCGGGCCGCCGTGCCGCTCGCCAGGGAGATAGCGATCGACGAAGACCAGGACGCGGGGGACCGGGTCATCCTGCCGCGGGAACCTAGCGCCGAGCTCGACGTCTTCTGAGGAAGTGCAACGACGGCACGCGGCCCTGGCTACGGTCTGCCCTGATGAAAGAGGTCCAATGAGGCAGTCGCAACCTGCGGCAGGCGAGAGCATCTCCATTCTCGTCCCCGTTTACAACGAGCGTTCTACCGTCGACCAAGCGATCCGCGAGATCCTTGCGGCCGAGCTGCCGGTCGACCTCAACGAGGTGATCGTTGTCGACGATGGCTCCACGGATGGCACTTCTCAGGTCCTCGCCGAATCCAGACCCCGATCCTAGGGTCACGATCGTTGCTCACGAGCGCAACCGCGGAAAAGGTGCCGCGATACGAACAGCTCTCGGCGTCGCCACCGGGACGTACGCCGCGGTGATGGACGCGGACCTCGAATACACCCCGGCGGAGCTCGCTGCCCTACTTGTTCCTCTGCTGGACGGCGAGGCTGAGGTTGTCTACGGGACCCGAGGCTTCACGTCGCATTCGGCGTACAGCTTCTGGTACGTCGTGGGAAACAAGGGGGTCACGCTGGCAGCCAATCTCATCTACAACAGCTGGGTTTCGGACATCATGACCTGCCACAAGATCATGAGGACCGACCTGTTCCGCTCGCTCGGGTTGCGGGAGCGCGGTTTCGCCATCGAGGCGGAGATCACAGGCCGGCTGCTGCGGCGAGGGATCAGGATCTACGAGATGCCCATCACCTACCGAGCGCGAGGGCGAGAAGAGGGCAAGAAGCTCGAGGCCCGGGACGGCTTGCGGGTCGTGAGGACGTTGGTTCGCTGCCGGGTTATCGGCTGAGCGAGACGCGAGCGTCGTCAGCATGAGCTCGTCTCCACGCGCGCGGGCTGTCCTCGCGGTAGGCCTCGTCGCGAGCCTCTTCCTTCTGGCGGCGGCTCTGAGCGTCTCGTCTCGTCTCCGTGACCATGGGCTTTCGGCACTCGGCCGCGTACAGCCCGCCGTTCAAGAGTTGCGCTCGGCGCCGCCCACGAACGGCATCGTTGATTTTCGTGTCCCGGCCGCGGGGGAGCTTGCTGCCGGCCGGTCGGCGCATACCTGACGGTGACTCCTACATCCTCGACGATCAGGTGTTCGCGCGGAAGGAACCCGCCCTCGCGGGTCCGCTCCCGGGGGCAGCGCTCTCTCTTCTCCTTCCGTCCCTTCCGAGCCCGACTCCACGCGAGGCCGACTTGGCTCGTTACCTACGGCTCACCGGCCCCGACGAACGCCTCCATCGCCCGTCGCGTTCGAATCGGGCCGACGGTCGTCCTCTACCGGTTGCGCCACCGATGACGCGCGTCGTTGTGGGTGTTCTGGTCGTCAACGGCGCCCTTACCGCCGTCGGGATGGCGTGGCTTCGAATCGCGCTGGTCGACACCGCGTGGCGTCATCTGTGGACCTGGTCGGGAGTGGCCTTGCTCGTCGGGACGGCGTTAGTCGGGGCACTGCTGTGCGCCGTGGCGTCAACGGGTGTTCCGGTGCGGCCGATCTGGTTTGCCCTCGTCTCGGTGGCGCTCCTGCTAGCCGGCCTTGTCGCGGCGGCCTTGATTCCCAACAGTCGGCGTCGTCGCCTGGCGCCGAGCACGACCGCATCAGCCGCGGGAACCCCGGTGCTGCTCGGGCTTGCTGTCTTGGGTGCATGCTGCGTGATTCTTCTCGTGGCGGCATTTCGGGCCGACACATTTCTCGACGACACCTGGCGGCTGTGGCTGCTGAAGGGCCGGGTCCTTGATCTCGTCGGCGCAAAGCCGTCGCTGTTCGTGCCCTCTTTCGGAGTGACCGGCGTGCCTCACCCGGAATACCCCCTGCTCTGGTCGATCCTGACCAACGCCGATATGCGTGCCACCGGCCACTTCGATCTCCGCGCCATCAACGGTCAGATCGCGGTCATGCTCGTCGCCTTCATTGCCGCGGTGATACGTCTGCTCTGGAACAGCGTCCCGCGTTGGACGCTCTGGGTTGCCGGACTCGTGCTGCTCGCGAGTCCCGAGTTGGTTCGTCAGGCCCATAGCGGCGGGGCCGATATTCCGGTCGCGATCTTCGTCGCGCTCTTCGTGCTGTGCTCGCTCGGTTGGATCTTCAGGGGCTCCGCCGGAGCCCTTGTGCTCGCGGGCGTCTTCGCGATCGGCGCCATTCTCCTCAAGCGCGAGGGTGGTCTCCAAGTCGGCTTCTTTACCGTTGTCCTGCTGCCACTTGCTCTGAGCCAAGGGTGGCGACGGGCTGTGGGGCTGGCGGGGGCAGCCGCGGTCGGGGTGGTCTCCAACATCCCGTGGGACACCTGGCAGCGCGTCCACCACGTGAGCTCGGTCAACAAGACGTCCGACGCGCTCAATCCCTCGTTCCTGCTCGACCGCACACACAGGCTGTCGGTCGCGGCTACCGAGCTTCGCAGCCACTATCTCGGGAGCACCGAATGGCGGATCCTCCTCGCGGTCAGCGTCGTCACGTGCCTCGTCTGGACCGTCCGGTCGAGATGGTGGGTTGCGGTCTGGCCCTTGGTCATGATTGTGCTGAGTTTCGGGCTTTGGCTCTGGGTCTACTGGGGAGGCGAGGAAATCGTCTACGTGACGACCACGTCGTCGTACCGCGTCGTCGATGGAGTGTTTCTCGCCCTCGCTGCGCTGCTGCCTGTGACGCTGGCCGGCGCGCTCGGTTTCGACTTACGACGACGAGAACCGCGGGAAGACCGAGACCTCGGCCTGACGCCTCGACTTCGAACGGCTACCCGGCGACCTCCCGCAGCAGCGCGTCCAGCCGCTCGACCTGCGCCTCGCGCTGGTTGGCCGCGGCGAAGCTCCGCCCCGCGCCGCCGAGGCGCGCGCGCAGCGCCGGCGTCGTGCGCAGCCGCGTGACGGCGGTGGCCAGCGCCTCGGCGTCGCCCGCGGGCACGCCGAGCGCGGCGCCGGCCGCGTCGGCCAGGCGGCGGGCCTCGCCGTCGACGGCGAGCAGGACCGGCCGGCCGGTCGCGCAGCAGTCGAAGAGCTTGGAGGGCACGAAGTCGCGCAGCGTCGGGTGCGGGGCCAGGGAGACGAGCAGCGCGTCGGCGGTGCGCAGGTAGCGCGCCGCCTCGGCCGCCGGGACCTGGTCGCGGAAGACCACGCGACCCGGCGCGGTGCGCGCAGCCAGGCGCTCGAGCTCGGGCCGCGCCGCGCCGGCGCCGACGATCACGAGCAGGTGGCGCTCGTCGAGGCGGCCGGCGGCCTCGATCGCGGTGTCGAGGCCCTGGGCCAGGCCGACGTTGCCGGCGAAGCACCAGACGAAGCGATCCTCGGGCAGGTCGAGCGCCGCGCGCTCGCGCGGGAGCGCCGCGGCATCGAGCCAGAAGGACGTCGTCCCGTTGGGCAGCAGCTCGACCCGGGCGCCGGGCGCGAGCGCCTCGATCGCGCCGACGAAGGGCTCGGTCACCGTCGTGATCGCCGCCGCGTCGCGGTAGAGGAAGCGCTCGAGCGACCGCGCCGCGCGCAGGGCGCGGCCCTCGCCGAGCTCGCCGACGGCCTCGGCCGCCGCCGGCCACAGGTCGCGGACGTCGAGCACCCAGGGCACGCGCTGGCGCTTGGCGGCGAGCACCGCCGCGGCGCCGACGGGCAGCGGCGGGGAGGAGGCGAGCACGACGTCGGGCCGGCGGTCGAGGCAGGCCCAGACCGTGGCCAGTGCGGCGTAGGAGGCGTAGAAGGCCAGCCGGTCGCGCGAGGACTTCTCGGGCTTGGTCGCCACCCACACCCACGAGGCGCGGTAGCCGTCGCGCCGGCCGCGGCGCACGAGCGTCCCGCGGTAGCCCTCCTGGACGATCCCCTGCGGGTGGTTGGGCACCTCGCCGATGACGTGCGCGTCCCAGCCGCGCCGGGCCAGCCCGGCGGCGAACGCGTGGACGCGGGTCTGCGTGGCCCCGATCTCGGGGGCGACGTACTGGGAGAGGATCAGCGCCCGCGGACGCCGCGGGGTCATCCGGGCAGGGCGACGGGCGCCTGGACGCCGCCGTCGAGGAGGTCCCGGATCGCGAAGGTCACGCGGGTGGTCTCGAGCGCGCGCTCGAGCGGGATCGGCGGCGCGCCGCCGCGGGCGAAGAAGGTCAGCGCGGCGCCGACGAGCGCGTCGTGGCCCTTGTCCTGGCCGAGCGCGGGCCGGTTCGGCCGCAGCGCGCGGGCGCCGCCGTACAGGCGCACACGGCGCCAGTCGTCGATCGTCGCGGCGCGGCCGGCGCCCATGACCTCGACGCGCTCCTTGCCCATCCCGGCGTGGCCGCCGGCGACGTAGTCGATCACGGCCAGGGAGCCGTCGGCGTAGGCCAGCGTGGCCGAGAACGTGTCGCCCGGCAGGGTGTGCGGGCCGCCCGCGCCGGGCGCCCGGACCTGCACCGAGCGCACGGGCGACCCGACGAGCGCCGAGCAGAGGTCGACGAAGTGGCAGCCCTCGCCGACGGCGCGCCCGCCGCCGGCCGCGCGGTCGCGCAGCCAGTGGTCGGCGGGCAGCGTCCCGGCGTTGACCCGGACGTGCACGTTGACCGGCTCGCCGCGGCCGGCGAACAGGTGCTGCACGCGCCGGGTGGCCGGCGCGCAGGAGCGGTTGAAGTCGACGACGAGCCGCGCGTCGCCCATCAGGTGGGGCTCGAGCTCGGCCAGCGCGTCGGCGTCGACGGCGAGCGGCTTCTCCACGAGCACGGCCTTGCCGGCGGCCAGCGCGCGGGCGGCGAGGCTCGCGTGGGTGTCGTGGCGCGTGGCGATCACGACGGCGTCGATCTCGGGGTCGGCGATGACCTCCTCGGGGTCGGCGGTGGTCCACTGCGCGCCCGAGCGCCGGGCGACGCCGACCGCGCGGGCACCGGCGCGGCCGCCGACGGCGACGAGGTCCGCCCCGGCGCGCTCGAGCACCGGGATCAGCGTCGAGCGCGCGAACAGGCCCGGGCCGATCAGGCCGATCCGCGGCTTCCCGCCGGCCGGCGCGGCGCCGTTGGGCGTGCCGAGCGTCACGCGGCGCGGCCCGGGGGCGGGGGTCGCAGCGGTGTCGGGCACGGGGTGGCGCAGGAGGATCGCCATGCGCCCGGGCTCGCCGAGCGCCTCGTAGGCCTGCGCTCCGTCGCCCAGCTCGAACTCGTGGGAGACGAGCGGCTCGATCGTCACGCGGCCGCGGGCGATCTCCTCGAAGACGTAGCCGATCAGCCGCCGCTCGGTCCAGCGCACGAAGCCGCGCGGGTAGTCGTGGCCGTCCTGCTCGTAGGCCGGGTCGTAGCGGCCCGGGCCGTAGGAGCGCGAGAGCCGCACCTGCAGCTCCTTGAGGTAGTAGGGGGTGCGCGGCGCCTCGATCGGGACGTCGCCGATGACCGAGACCACGGCGCGGTCGGCCGCGAGCTCGGCGGCGAGCTCGAGCGGGCCGGCCTCCTTGGTGCCCGCGGCGATCACGACGACGTCGGCGCCGGCGCCGTCCGAGGCGGCGTCGACCGCGGCGCGGGCGGCCGCCGCGTCGCCGGGCGCGCCGCCGACCGCGCCGAGGGTGCGCGCGAGCTCGACGCGGGCGGGGTCGAGATCGATCGCCACGACCCGCGCTCCGGCCGCGGTGGCGAGCTGGGCGGCGAGCTGGCCGATCAGCCCGAGGCCGACGACGGCGACGACGTGGCCGGCCTGCACCTCGCCGACGCGCAGCCCGTGGGCGGCGATCGCCCCGATCGCGCCGAACGAGCCGGCGCGGTCGTCGATCCCGTCGGGCAGCCGCAGGCACAGCGGGGCGGGGACGACGGCGAGCTCGGCGTGGCAGGCGAAGTTCGCGCCGACGGCGCCGACGCGGTCGCCCGGCGCGAAGCCCTCGACGCCGGGGCCGACCGCCTCGACGACGCCCATCGAGCTGTAGCCGGGCGTGAGCAGGTCGTCGAGCCGCGCCCGGACGGCGGCCAGGGCCGAGCCCGGCCCCTCGCTGAGCGTCTTCTCGAGCACCTTGCGGACCTGGTCGGGGCGGTCGAGCGCCTTGCCGACGAGCGACTTGGACGCGGTCTCGGTGATCGTCTGCTCGGTGCCGGGGGAGATCACCGACCAGCGCGTGCGGATGAGCAGCTGGCCGCGGCCGGGCTGCGGGTCGGGCACCTCGAGCACCTCGACGGTGCCGCTGCGGAGGTCCTGGACGAGCTGGCGCATCTCGCGCGGACCTTATTCAGCCGGCGCGGACGCGACGAGCCGGAAGGCCGTCGCCGACGACCCGGCCGGGCCGGGGCGCCGTGCGCGCACGACCGGTGACCCCACGGCGACGCCGTAGCTCGGCGACGCGCGGCCCGGCTCCACGCTCCATTCCACGCCGGCGCCCTCGATCCGCAGCTCGACCGCGCCGATCCGCGCCACGACGCCGGCGCCCTCGACCGCCGCCGTCGCGCCGGGCGCGAGCGGGAAGCCCCACTCGAGCGGCTGGGGAGCGCCGAGCTCGACCGTGTCGGCGATCGCCAGCGCCCCGTCGGGCGCGAGCACGAGCTCGCGGCGGTGGCGCGTGCGGCCGGGCAGCGCCGGGAAGCCCTCGTGCTCGGCGACCCAGCGCGCGCCGCCCGCGGCGTCCGGCTCCCAGGCGACCAGGCGCTGCGGGACGTCGGGCAGGGCGAAGAGGCCGTCGGCCGGGATCGGGCGCTGCTCGGCGCCGCCGATCCGCAGCGTCGCGTGCGCGGCGGTCGCGCGGAAGGCGTTGCGGGCGGCCGGGTCGGAGGAGTAGACGTAGCTGCCGGGATCGATCACGAGCGGCTGGCGCCCGGCGGCGAACTCGAAGGCGAGCAGGTCGTTGTGGGCGTGGGTGCCCTCGCCGTCGACGCCGACGTCGCCGCAGCGGGCCAGCACGTAGGCCTCGCCGGCCCGCAGGACCCACCAGCCGCCGTCGGGATAGGCGGCGCTCGCGGTGCCGGCCGCGGGCTCGCGCCCGGCGCGGGCCAGCAGCGACAGCTGCGCGCGGGGGTCGGCGCGCGCCGTAGTCGCCGAGCGGGAGGAAGCGCCCGTCGTCCGCGTCGCCGGCCACGGGCACGAGGCCGTCGGGCGCGCGTGACGTCGGCGATCAGGTCGCACATCCGCCCCAGCCGTTCGCGGAAGCCGGGCGTCAGCCGGCCGGGCGCGAGCGCCTCGACGATCCCCGCGCCGGTCAGCAGCTCCTCGGTCACGAGGCGGTGGTAGGCGAGCGCCATCTCGTGGTGGGCGCCGTCGGGGCGGACCTGGTGGGCGAGCTCGCGCTCGAGCTGCGTCGGCGCCCCAGTCGAGCCACGCCCGGCCCTCGTCGCCGGGGAACGGCCGCCGCCACGACGAGCAGGCCGACCACGTCGGAGAGGTAGTGGTTGCCGCGCGCGATGTGCGTCTCGAGGTGGGAGCGGATGAAGCGGCCGTGCAGGAGCAGGCTGGCCGCGACCTCGTCGGTCCACGGAGCCGGGCCGAGCAGCGCGAGCGCGGCGATCCAGTTGGCCGCGCGGATCCCGACGTCCATCGTGCAGGCCCAGTTGACGCCGTACTCGACCGGGTTGGCGGCGATCCACGCGCGCAGCTGGGCGCCGACCTCGTCGGCGTAGCGCGCCTCGCCGGTCAGCCGGTGCGCGGCGGCGAGGATCGGCAGGTGCTGGGCGCGCGAGAGCTCCCACGGGACCTTGATGTCCGAGCCGTCGCCGTAGCTCGTGCGGATCCGGGTGTGGTGGACGAGCGGCCAGGAGCGGCCGTGGACGAAGTCGCGCTGCCAGTCGATCTCCGGGCCGAGGTCCACCGGTCCCGAGCCGAGGAGATCGAAGCGGTGGGCGAGCACGCCGGTCGGCGGTGGCCAGCAGCGCGGTCCGCGCGGCCGGGTCGGCGTCGAGCTCGGCCTCCCACTGGGCGAGCACCGGCAGCGCGTCGCGCACGCGGCCGGCGAGCACCGCCGCGAGCGGCTCGCCCCCGAGCGCGCGGTCGAGCTCGGCCGGCGTGACGCGCGGCGGTCGCACGCGGACGAGCGCGCGGCGCAGCTCGCCGCGGCCGGCGCGCTGCAGGCGCAGCAGCGCGACCTCGGTGCCGCGCCGCGGCCCGAGCCGGCGCCACGCGGCGACGCGGCGGGCCAGCGCCCGCCTCACGGCGTCACCCGGCCAGGGCGCCGGCGGGCGCCGGCACGCGCGGGCGCAGCCACTCGACGGTCTGCGCGATCCCGTCGCGGACGTCGATCTGCGCCTCCCAGCCGAGCATGTCGCGGGCCTTCTCGACCGAGGGCCAGCGGCGTTGCACGTCGACCTCGAAGCTCGGGAGCTTCTTGAGCTTGAAGGCGTCGGGATCGAGGCCGCAGGCCTCCCAGACGATCTTCGCGATCTCGGCGACGGTCAGCTCGTCGGCGGCGGAGATGTTGAAGTCCTCGCCGAGCGCCTTGGGGTGCCGCATCGCCGCGACGATCCCCTCGGCGATGTCGGTCGACGTGGGTCAGCGTGCGCGTCTGCTCGCCCGAGCCGAAGATCTCCAGCGGCTTCTGGCCGGCCAGGCACTTGCGGATCAGGTCGGGCACGGCGTGGGCGATGCCGGGCTCGTCCTCGGGCATCTCGCCGGGGCCGTAGGCGTTGAACGGGCGCACGATCGTGTAGGGCAGGCCGTGCTCCTCGTGGGCGGCGCGGCACCAGACCTCGCCCGTGAGCTTGGAGAAGCCGTAGGCCGAGCGCGGGATCGGCGTGTCGTGGATGTGCGACTCGGTCGTCGGGTACTCCGTCGCGCGCTCGAAGACCATCGAGGAGGAGACGTAGACGAAGCGCTCGACGGCGTGGTCGAGCGCCGCGCGCACGATCGTCGAGTAGAGCGCCGTGTTGACCTCGGTCAGCGTCAGCGGCAGGCGGTGGAAGTTCGCGATGCCGCCGACGATCGCCGCCAGGTGGATGACGTGGGTGCAGCCGGCGGTGGCACGGCGGGCCTCGTCGAGGTCGCGCAGGTCGCCGCGGTGGACCTCGCAGCCCTCGCGCATCCACTGCGGCGCCTCGCGCTGGTCGGAGACGCGGACCTCGAAGTCGGGGTCGCGCAGCAGGCGCCGCACGACCGCCGCGCCGATCGTGCCGGCGCCGCCGGTCACCAGCACCCGGCTCATGCGAGCGCCGCGACCTCGTCGAGGTAGGCGAAGACCTGGCCGGTGCCGAAGGCGTTCCAGGGGTCGACGACCACGCAGTCGCGCGCGGCGCTGTCGGCGATCACGTGCAGCAGGCCGGGCTGGGAGAACTCGGAGTGGTTGGTCGCCACGACGACGGCGTGGGCGTCGGTCAGCGCGTCCCCGAGCGTGACGTTCGGGCTGGCGACGTGCGGGTCGTGGACCGAGACCTCGGCGAGCTCGCGCTCGAGCAGCCGGATCAGCTTGTGCGAGAGCGAGTCGCGCTCGTCGTCGGTGTCGCGCTTGAAGGCCAGGCCGAGGACGGCGACCTTCTTGCCCTGCAGCGTCGTCAGGCGGCGCTTGAGGCCGTCGACGAGGAAGCGCGGGACCGACTCGTTGACCCGCGAGACGGCGAGCAGCATGCCCGGGGCGTTCGAGCGCTCCTCGGAGAAGGCGAAGTCCTTGCGCAGGCAGGTCCCGGCGGTCAGGCCCGGCTGGGCCATGCCTCCGCGCGGGTAGTCGCGGTTGATCAGGTCGATGACCTCGAAGACGTTCGCGTCGTACTGCTCGCAGTCCATCATCAGCAGGTTGGGCAGCGCGAAGTGCGTGTAGCGCAGGATGTTCGTCCAGATCTTCGCGAGCTCGGCCTGGACGGGCGAGGTGCGCCGCTCGGGCACGCCGAAGATGCTGAAGAGCTGCGAGGCGCGCTCGGCCGAGGCCTCGTCGACGCCGCCGACGATGGTCGGCAGGGTGTCGATCTCGGCCAGGAAGCGTCCGGCGGCGATGCGCTCGGGCACGTGGGCGACGGCGGGGCGCTCGTCGCGCCGGGCGGCGATGTAGCCCGCGACCCAGTCGGTCGTGCCGGGCGCGACCGTCGAGCGCAGGACGATCAGGTGGTCGGGCGTGAGGACGGGGAGGAGGTCGTCGATCGCCGAGCGGATGTCGGAGATGTCGATCTCGATGTGGCTGAAGGAGGGCGTGCCGAGCGTGAAGACGATCGCCGGGGCCTGGGCGGCGTCGGCGACCCGGTCGCTGAGGATCAGGTCACGGCGAGCGACGAGCTCGTCGCATCCCTCCTCCTGGAAGGGCATCCGGCCGTCGCGGATCGTGCCCAGGCGGTCCTGGTCGACGTCGACGCCGAGCACGGACAGGCCGCGGTCGGCGAACGAGAGGGCCAGGGGCAGCCCGACGCGCCCGAGCCCGACGATGGCGACGTCCGGAATCACGGATGAGAACGCTAGCGAGAGCGGCGGTGTGCGCCCCACTGGCGCAGGAATCCGGCCGCGAAGCGGGGGTTGTAGCGCGCGTAGCGCTTCCAGAGTCGGCGGGGCTCCTTGGCCAGGCGGTAGCTCCACTCGAGGCCCGAGGCCTGCATCCACGACGGAGCCTGGGGCATCAGCCCGGCGTGGAAGTCGAACGCGGCGCCGACGCCGACCATCACCGGCACGTCGAGCAGCTCGCGCATCTGGGCCATCCACTTCTCCTGCTTGGGGACCCCGATGCCGACCCAGACGACGTCGGCGCCGGAGCGGTTGATGTCGGCGGCGAGCGCCTCGCGCTCGTCCGCGTCGAGCGGCCGGTAGGGCGGCGCGTGGCCCCCGACGATCTTCACGCCCGGGTAGCGCTGGCGCAGGTTCAGCGCGAGCTGGAGCAGCGCGCCCTGGTTCTTGCCGCCGTACAGGTAGGCCTTTCGTCCACTCACCGCTGCTCGCTCGCACCAGCGGGCCATCAGCTCGGGCCCGTAGACGCGGTCGGGGAGCCCGTGCCCGAGGGCGTTCAGCGCCCAGACGAGGGGCTGCCCGTCGGGGACGATGAGGTCGGCGGACAGGACGGCCTGGCGCAGGTCCTCGTCCTCCTGGGACTCCATGACGGTGTGGACCGCGGCGACGCAGACGTAGCCCTTGTGCCCGCCCTCGGCCATGCGGTCCATCCAGTCGAGAGTGCCCGCGTAGTCGACGATGCTGAGCGGGATGTCCAGGACGCTCTCGGTGACCGGGCAGGCAGGCGGAAGGCCCTCCGGCTCGGCAGCAAGTGGAGGCGCCTGTCGTAGATGACGTTCGCTTGGCGGCACGGCTGGTGGCGTCACATGGCTGGACACGTTGGCTCAGAAACGCCGTCGGCAGCAGAAAGTTGCGACGACGTCAAATCCCCAGTACAGGGGTACCCCGGCTCGAAGACTAGGGAAGCACCATGACGTGCAAAGTCTTCGAGATGCCGGCGCGGTACGGATAGGCCGGTTGGCGCTGGACGAGCGCCCGGAAGCGGAACGTGTAGCGCACGTGGGTGTTCCGGAAGCGGTAGGCGCCCTTGAAGTGCCCATGCCGATCGACTTTGAGGTCGAGGAAGGACACCTTCCGCGGGTTCAGGACCTGCATCGTGACGATCGTGCCGCGGCGATTCGGCCCGCCCCGCAAGGTCCCGCGGATGCGCATCCGGCTGCCGTTGCGTAGCCGATGCGGGCTGAGCTTCAGCGTGACGCCGGCCTTGACCCCGAGCGCGAGCGTGGCCCGCGCCGCGTCCCGCAGATCCGTCGAGTAGGCCCGATAGGCGACGGTGTAGGTGCGCGACGGCCCGGCCGGCGGCGTCCACGCGAAGTGACCAGTCGCACTCGTCCGGACCCGCTTCATCAGCTTCGTCCTGGCCCCGGTCCGCTTCTGCTTGCCGTAGATCCGCACCGAGGCGCCGGCGATCGGCTTGCCGTTCTTGGCGGTCAGATGCCCGTAGATCCTCTTGCGCTTGCCGTAGCCGACGACCGCGGTCTTCCGGCCCTTGGCGAACCGCGCCCGCAGGTTGGCGGTGTGGCTCGGAGCGATCCCGTTGGGCTTGGGGTGGTTGGCGGTGGTGACCTCGACTTTGCGCGAGGCGGTCACGTTGCCCGCGATGTCCGTGACGAGGAGCTGGAAGGTGTGGGCGCCGTCCGGGAGGCGGGCGGTGTCGTAGGAGAAGGAGCCGTTGGCCTCGAGCGGGCAGGGGACGGTGCTCTGGCTGAGGTGGACGCAGCTGGTATCGGCCGGATCTGCCTTCACTCGTTGCACCGGCCTCCCATCGGCTACGAGGACAACATCGCTCAGTCCGCCTCCTTGATCGCCGGCGCTCCAAGAAGTCGCGGTCGGCCCGCGAACGACGGAGCCGTCGTCGAAGAGATGACCACCCGGCTCGCCCCGAAGAGCAGGCCGAGAGGTGTCGGCGAGGGTTACGTAGGAGCCATAGATCGCGAACTGCGCCGAGTAGCTCCGATTAGAAGCCGGACAGGAGGTGGAGGAGAAGCACTGGACGGCGGCGATGATCCGCTTGATCCGACCGGGTTGCGGATGATCCTGTTCTCCGCCGCGTACGGCTCCCCGGCGCGCCCGATGTTCGCGCAGCCGTGAGATCGAAGGCAGATTCGACGCCGTCCGCTGGGGTGTTCGTCAACGCATCTTCGTAGAGGACGTAGCCCTTGTCCCAGCCCGACCCGCCGTCGCTCACCGCAAAGCGGTAGAGGGAATAACCGCTGATGTACGTGCCGCTCGGCGCGGTGAAGGTCCACGACGCCGTGCCGCCCGGAGGCGATGCACAGAGACGCCATCGCGGCACCGCCGAAGTAACCAGCAGAGCTCGAGCAGAAATTGACGGATCTGGTTCCGCCCCTGACTTCGTCTGAACTCGTGGTCCAACCATCGAGTCCGGCGTGCGACGACCCGATCCGGCAAGCGACGACTCCGTATGTGCCCGGCGGACGCTGGTGCTTGGCGAGCGTCGCGAGTCCAACGACGAGGATCGCCGCGAAAGATCGCCGTCCAAACCTGAAGTGAGCGCAGACATTCCGGTGCAGATAGGTCAGCGTCCGAGAGATCTCGCCCCCCGAAAACGGGACGTGTCCTGGACCGCGTCGAGCCTAACTCGGAACGACCGCGATGCGCGCCGTGTAATCGACGCGATTCAGCAGAAGTTCGACCCCGATCTCACGCAGGTACGTGTCCACGGCTTCTCGGGCTCCCTCCCAGGGGCCGTAGTCATCAATCAGCAGCACACCCCCAGGCACCAGCCTCGGGAAGAAGTGCTGCATCTCGTGGTAGGTCGACGAGTACCAGTCGGTGTCGAGCCGGAGCAGGGCGATCTGCTCGGGGCCGTGCTCGGGGATCGTCTCCTCGACCTTGCCCTTCACGAAGTGGAGGCGCTCCGCGGCGATCCCGGTCGAAGCGAGGTTCTTCTGTACGTCGTCCAGCGGCGAGAAGCACCACTCGTTGTGGTCGTCCTGCTGCCGTCTGGCGCCAATGCTCCTTGGCGTCCTCGCCGGTGAAGGAGACGTCGCGGGAATCCGGCTCGGGCATGCCCTCGAACGTGTCGAAGAGCCAGACGTCCCTGCGTGTGTCGCCGCATTCCGCGAGCGTCAGCGCCGCCATCATCGACGACCCGCCTCGCCAGACACCGCACTCCACGATGTCGCCGGGGATGCCGGCGGACGACACGTACTTGACCGCCTCGTGACAGCGCGTACATCCGCTCGGGCGAGGTCATCGAGTACGGGGCGCAGCGCTCGTGAAGCGTGTGGAAGGACGGCTCGAAGTCCGGGAACGCCTCGGCGGGGGTCTGCCGCTTGCGGACCTCGTAGCCGGCCCGCTCCACGACGCGCCCCAACGCTCTCCTCGTCGAGCTCACTTCCTCGCCTCCACCAAATAGTTCGCCGACAGCGACCCGGACTCCGGGACGCGCAGCCGCTTCGGGTACCGCGCGTCGAGCCATTCCGCGGCTCGGTTGATCAGCGAGATCACCGGGCGGTGGATCGGCTTCAGGCGGGCCAGCAGGCCGTCGAGGTACCAGAGGGACAGGGTCGTCATGCAGGCGATCATGTTGCCGTTCGGGCGGACGTCGATCCGCGACCACTCGGCCGTGCGCCGGAACAGCAGCGCCAGGCCGGCGTGTGTCCAGCGCCAGAAGTCCTGGCCCTTCTCCAGCGGGTCGGGGTGGAAGACGTGGACGCCGTGGGTCGAGACGAGCGCCAGGCCGCCGGGGGCGAGCACGCGGTGGATCTCCCGCACGACGGTGTCGGGCTCGAAGACGTGCTCGAGCACCTGGGTGCACAGGACCAGGTCGAAGGACTCGTCCTCGTAGGGCAGCGCCTCGGCGCCGCCGACGTCATCGACGTACTCGCCGGGCTCGGAGTCGAGGCCCCGGTAGCTCGCCGCGTGGTGGGCGACGAGCGGCAGATAGGGCTTCGCGCCGCAGCCGATGTCGAGCACGCGCAGGTCGGTCCGGTCAGGGAACGCGGCCTCGACGGCGGCGCGCAGATCACGGGCCAGCGAGGACAGGGACAGGTAGTTGCGATCGCCGTACGGAGGGTCGCGGCGGTCGGCTGCGGGCCAGCGTCGAAGGTCGAGCTGCTCGGACAGCGGGACGGTTCGGGTCGAGCTCATTCGCCACTAGTCTGCCGCGTCCATGCCGACCCCCCGGCCACGCGTCCTGATCGTGCCGGAGTGGTATCCCAGCCCGGACCGCCCCGGCCGTGCCCCTTGGGCCCGCGAGCACGTCCGGGCGATCTCGCCGCACGTCGAGGCCGCCCAGCTCGTCGCCGATCCCACCCCTCCGCGCCAAGGCCTGACCATCTCCGAGGTCGAGGAGGACGGCCTGCGCGTCCTGCGCATCGGCTATCCGGATCTCGGCAGCTACGAGGCCTCCTACCCCGGCCGGTTGCTCGGTCTGCGGCTCGCCCAGGCCCGGCTCGAGGCCTCGGGCTTCGTCCCCGACCTCTTCCACGCACGGATCTTCTACTCGGGGTTCGCGTCGCTGCTGCTCGCTCGTCGCCACGACGTGCCGGTGATCGTCTCCGAGCACTTCACGGCGTTCCCGCGCGGCCTGGTCACGGGCGTGGGGCGCTGGATGGCCAAGACGACCTTCGAGCGCGCCGCGCTGGTCTGCCCCGACGCGGCGGATCTCGGCGGGCACATCCAGGCCCTCGGCATCCGCGGCCGCTTCCGCGTCATGCCCAACACGGTCGACACCGACGTGTTCGTCCCGCGGCCGCCGTCGGACCCGAAGCCCGACCGCCCGCTGACGCTCCTCAACGTCGCCTCGCTCGACCCGAAGAAGGGGCAGGCCGACCTGCTCGAGGCGCTCGCCGCCGCGCGTGCCGCGGGGGCGGATCTGAAGCTCCGCGTCGTCGGCGACGGCGACCTGCGTCAGGAGCTCGAGCGCAAGACCGCCGAGCTGCAGCTCCAGGAGCACGTGACGTTCCTCGGCGCCCGGCCCAAGGACGAGGTCGCCGCCGAGATGCGCTCGGCCGACGTCCTCGCGCTCCCCAGCCACTACGAGAACGCGCCGCTCGTCGTCAGCGAGGCGCTCTGCTCCGGCCTGCCCGTCGTCGCGACGACGGTCGGCGACGTGGCCGACATGGTCGGGCCGGGCGACGGGATCGTCGTCGCTCCCGGCGACGTGCCGGCGCTGACGCAAGCGCTGCAGGCCGTCGCGGCCGAGCTCCCGCGACCCGACACCGATCGCGCCCGCGCCCGCTGGGGCAAGGGGCCGGTCGGCGAGCAGTGGGTCGCGATCTACGAGGAGGAGATCGCGCGGCGCCGGGCGCGGCGCAGCAGGTCCCGGTAGTCGGCGAGGTCCTCGCCGCGCGGCATCACGTCGCGCACGCCGAGTCCCGTCGCGCGGCGAAAGCCCCACCACGTCACGGCCAGCGACGCGAGGTAGGACGCGGTCGAGGCGATCGCCGCCCCGTAGGCGTCGAAGGCGGGGATCAGCAGCCCGTAGAGCAGCAGCGTCGGCGGCGTCACGGTCACCGCGACGATCACCTGGTAGCGCGGGAAGCCGCGGCCGATCACCGTCGCCGCGAGCACGCTGCTCAGGCCGACGCCGATCACGCCCGGCACGAGGATCAGGCCCGGTCCGATCGCCTCCTTGTAGGCGGGGCCGAAGACGAGCGGGATCAGCAGGTTGCCGATCACGAGCGCGATCGCGATCACCGGCATGAGCACGAGCGTGTGGCGCACCGACTTCGTCACGACCATGTTCTGATGCGTCGGCCTCGCCGGTCGCGTCGAGGTCGGCCACGCGCGGCAGGACCACGGCCGACAGCGCCCGCGGCAGGACCATCCCGACCTCGCTGAGCGTCAGCGCGACCGCGTAGTGCCCGACCGTCGCCGCGCTCGCCACGGCGTTGAGCACGAAGAGGTCGCCGCGGTAGCAGACGAGCTGCAGCGCCTGGGGGAACTGGACCTGGCTGCCGAAGAACGTCGCGCGGCGCAGCCGCGCGCCCGCGCCGCCGAGCCAGCCCGCCGGCGGGCGCTCGAGCCGGCGACGGCGCCACACCCAGGACATGCCCGCCGCGAGCACGTGGCCGATCGCGACGGCCATGATCGCGCCGGACAGCCCGAGCAGCGGGGCGAGCACGGCGCCGAGGACGAGCGAGCCGACGACGACGGTCAGCGGCAGCAGGGCGGCCATCTCGTAGGAGTCGATGGCCAGCGCGAGCGCCATCGAGAACGTCCACGACAGCGCGAAGGGCAGCGCGATCAGCACCGGGGCGAGGTCGCTCAGCGTGAGCTGGCGGAAGAGCGAGTCGGAGAGCAGCGCGGCCAGCCCGGCCCCGATCGCCCCGACCGCGATGCCGACGATCAGCGCGGCGAGCTGGAGCTGGGGGAAGGCCTCCCGCGCGGGCCAGCCACGGCCGCCGATGTAGTAGGTCGCGCCGGTCTGGATCCCGAGCGCGCCGACGGTCAAGAGGACGAAGAGCGTCGTCGACGCGAGGGTGTAGGAGCCCATGTCGGCCGGCCCGAGGATCCGCGCCATGAGGATGCCGAGGACGCCGCCGGCGACGGTGGTGGCCAGCGACGCGACGGTCGTCACGGCCGCGCCGCTGCCGACCGTCCGGCGAACGGGCGGCGCCTGCTCTGGGACCGTGCTCATCGCGAGTGATCCTTGCAGTCGCCCGACCTAGACTCGCGCCCCGTGGCCCGCGTCATGCATCTGCTGCCCCACCCCGGGCAGGGCGGCGAGCGGTACGTCGAGCAGCTGCGCGAGGGGCTGCCCGAGTACGAGCACGCGATCGACACGCTCGCGCCCTCGCCGTCGCCGGTCAAGGCCGCCCCGGCGCTGATCTTCAAGCGCCCGTTCCTCGCCGCCGAGGCCAAGAAGGCGGGCGTCGTGCACATCCACGGGGACATGGCGGCGATCCTCTCGCGGCAGATCGTCAAGGGCACCCCGGTCGTGTTCACGAGCCACGGCCTGCACTTCGTGCGCCGCGCCACCGGCCGCCGCGCGACCTGGGCGCGCCGCGCGCTGCGCGAGGTCATGCGCACGGCGACCGCGACGCTGTGCACCTCCCAGGCCGAGCTCGAGGAGCTGCAGGAGATCGCGCAGGGCGAGGCGCGGCTCGTGCTCGCCCGCAACGCGGTGCCGCCGGCGCCGGCCGCCGATCCCGAGCAGCGCGCCCGCGTCCGGGCCGAGCTCGACGTCGGCGCCGACGACGTCGTCGCGCTGTTCGCCGGCGAGCTGTCGGCGCGCAAGGACCCGCTGCTGGCGATCGAGGCGGCCGGCGCGGTGCGCAAGGAGGGCCTGCCGCTCGTCCTGCTCGTCGCGGGCGACGGACCGCTGCGCGACGAGGTCGCCGCCAAGGCCGGGGACGGGGTCCGCGTGCTCGGCCAGCGCGACGACGTCCCGGCGCTGCTCGCCGCGAGCGACCTCTTCGTGCTGCCGTCGGCCCGCGAAGGGCTCTCCCTCGCCGTGCTCGAGGCCATGGCGGCGGGCCTCCCGGCGGTCGTCGCCGACGGCGCCGGCAACCCGGAGGCGGTCGGCGACGCGGGCCTCGTCGTGCCGACCGGTGACGGGACGGCGCTCGCCGAGGCGCTCGCGGAGCTGGCGTCGGACCCGGGCCGGCGCGCCCGGCTCGGCGCCGCGGCCCGCGAGCGTGCCCGCACCGAGTTCGCCGAGGACCGGCTGTTCGCGACGGTCCGCGAGGCCTACGACCGGGCGATCGAGTCGCACCCCGTCTGACGTGCGGATCCTCGTCGTCAACTACTTCTACCCGCCGGTGCCGTCCAACTCGGCGCGCTGGCTGGCGATGGGCCGCCACCTGCGCGAGCGCGGCCACGAGGTCTCGGTGCTGACGACCGACGCGTTCGGCACCCATCCCGACGACGCGGCCCACGGGGTGGTGCGCACGCACGACGCCGTCTCGCACCCGGCGCTGCGCAAGCTCCTGCGTCGCCCGCCGCTGACCGCCGGCGACGGATCGGTCCCGGTCGAGAAGCCGCCGCCCGGGCTGCTCACGAAGGTCGTCGTCCCCGACATGTACCTGGCGAGCTGGGGGCCGTGGGCGATCGCCGCCGCGCGCCGGCTGATCGCCGAGCGGGGGATCGACGTCGTCGTGACGAGCACGCCGGTCGAGTCCGGCGCGGTGATCGGGCGGGTGCTCTCCAAGCGCGTGGCCTGGCTCAACGACCTGCGCGATCCGTGGACGTTCGAGAGCCTGCGGCCGGAGTTCCCGACGGCGCCGCAGCGCGCGCTCGACGCGCGCATGGAGCGCTGGGCCCTCGGCGGCGCCGACGCGGTGACCGCCGTCCAGCACGCGAGCGCCGACGACCTGCGCGAGCGTCTCGGCCTGCCCGCCGTGCGGATCCCGAACGGCTGGGACCCCGAGGTCGTGCCCGCGCCCGGGCCGCCCGCGATCCCGGTCGAGCCGGGCACGTTCCGGATCGTCCACACCGGGATGCTCGGCGGCAGCTGGGGGCGCGACCCGCGGCCCTTCCTCGCCGCGGTGGCCACGGTCGCCCGCGAGCGCCCGGAGCTGCGGCTCGTCCTCTCCGGCCGGCTGACGCAGGAGGAGCAGCGCCTGCTCGAGACCGCCCACCTGCACGGCGTCCTCGCCCACGCCGGCCAGCTCCCGCGCGCCGACGCGCTGACCCTGCAGCGCTCGGCCGACCTGCTCGTGGCGATCGGGTCGCACCGCACCTCCGAGGCGCCCGGCAAGGTGCTCGAGTACCTCGGCGCCCCGGCGCCGATCCTCGTGCTCGGCCCGCGCACGGAGTCGGCGCGGATCGTCGGCGAGACGGGCACGGGGATCGCCGTCGCGCCCGACGACCCCGAGGCGATCGCCGCCGCGATTCGCCAGGCGATGGACGGCCGGATCGAGGCGCCGCGCGAGCCGGCGCGGCTCGAGCCCTACACCTATCCGGCCCCGGCGATCGCGATGGAGGGCCAGCTCGAGCAGGCGCGGATCAGGGCGGCTGCCCGAGGCGTGCGCGGATCCAGCGCTTGACCGGCATCGGCACGGCCAGCGAGATCAGCGGCGGCACGAGCCACTGCGCGCCGCGCAGCGAGCGGCGCCGGCCCAGCGCGCGCAGGCGCATCACGACCGACTCCCAGATGATCTCGCGCTCGTGGACGATCGAGATGTTCTCGGTGCCCATCGTGCGCACGGCCAGCGGCTCGTCGAGCGCGACGACCTCGTGGGCCTCGGAGATGCGCAGCCACAGGTCGTACTCGGGCGCCAGCCGGTAGCGCGGGTCGTAGCCGCCGGCGGCCAGCGCGACGTCGCGCCGGAACGCCGTCGACGGGTTGGAGATCGGGTTGAAGCGCATCAGCCGGCCGGCGAGGTCGCCGGCCATGAACGCGGCGCGGCCCTTGAGCTCGTGGCCGTCGGGGTCGCGCTCGGGCATCCGCGAGCCGACGACGGCGACCTCGGGCCGCGCGTCGAGCACGGCGAGCAGGCGCTCGAGCCGCTCGGGGGCCGACCAGTCGTCGTCGTCCTGGATCGCGACGTTCGCCGCGCTCGCCTCGCGCAGCCCGGTGTTGAGCGCGTGCGGCAGCCCGCGGTTGACCTCGTGGGGCGACGTAGCGGACCCGCGGGTCGTCGAGCTTGGCCGCCTCCTCGCGCGTCGCGTCGGTCGAGCCGTCGTCGACGACGAGCAGCTCGAGGTCGCGCTCGGTCTGGTCGAGGATCGAGGCGGCGGCGCGGCCGAGGGTCGCCGCGCCGTTGTAGACGGGCATGATCACGCTGACGCGGGGCGGCACAGCGCCGCAGGCTAGGGCTAGCCTCGCTGGGAGATGCTCGGTGGGCGCGACTGGGACCTCGTGCGGCGCAACGTGCTCGCCGGCCCGAACTGGGCGGCGCTCGCCCGGATGCCGAGCGTCTACGAGGCGCCCGTCGAGGCGGCGCGGCGCTACTTCACCGGCCGCGGCGACTACCCGTGGTCACCCGGGGTGCGCACGCCCGAGGGCGTCGTCCACCCGACGCTCCACTCCCACCACGACCTGCTGACCGTCAACGAGGTCTTCTGCCGCCGCGACTACGCGGCCGGCCCGAAGACCCGCACCGTCGTCGACGTCGGCTCGAACATCGGCATCTCCGCCCTCTATTTCCTGACCCGCAACCCGACGGTGCGCGTGCGCTGCCTCGAGCCGGTGCCGCGCAACGTCGAGCGGCTGCGCGAGAACCTCACCGCCTTCGTCGGGCGCTTCACGATCGAGGAGGCCGCCGTCGACGCGACCGGCGGCGAGGCCGACTTCGGCGACGAGGACTCCGGCCGCTACGGCGGGATCGGCGTCGCCGCGCAGCGCACGATCCGCGTGCAGGTGCGCGCGATCGCCGACGTGCTCGACGAGGCGCTCGGCCAGACCGACGCGATCGACGTGCTGAAGATCGACACCGAGGGCGCCGAGCTGCGCACGGTGGCGGCGATCCCGCCCGACCTGCTCGAGCGCGTGCGGACGATCTACTTCGAGTCGGTCGAGCCCGACGTCGAGGTGCCGCACGCCGACCGCTTCGCCGTGCACCGCGCGTGCGACACGGTGCGGATGGTCAACCGCGTTCAGGCGCGGTAGCTCGCGGCCACGGTCCGCAGCGAGGAGTCGATCGACAGCCGCTCGGCGTTGGCCGCGAACCAGGCCCGGGTGCGCTCGCGCAGCTCCTCGCCGCCGTCGAGCGTGGCGAGGATCGCGCCGGCGAGCTTCGCGGGCTCCGCGCTCGTGGCCACGAACCCGTTCTCGCCGGGGTCGACGAGCTCGGTCGCGGCGTTGTCCTCGCCGGCCACGACCACGCTCGGCGTGCCGGCCTGGGCCGCCTCGACGACGACGAGGCCGTAGCCCTCGCGCCGCGACGGGTTGACCATGCAGCGCGCGGAGGCCAGCGCGGCCTCGATCGCCTCGCGCGGCGACGAACCCGTGCTGGGTGGCGACGTCGCCGCAGCCCGTGCTGCGGCGATCCGGCGGCCGACCTCGTCGAAGTCGGGGCCGTCGCCGTAGAGCTCGAGGCGCAGCTCGGGGCGCTCGAGGTGCACGAGCGCGAAGGCGTCGACGAGCGCCGGGGCGCGCTTCTCGGGGATGTGGCGCGCGGCGAACACGATCGCGTCGCGCACGGGGGCGGGGGGCGCGGGCTCGAGCGGCCCGGCGTACTCGCCCTCGAGCACGACCGGGGTCGAGCGGATCCCCTCGGCGACGAGGCGCCGGGCCTGCAGGCGCGAGAAGCAGAAGGCCCGCTGGGGCACCCGCGCGCAGAGCTTCTGCACGAGCCAGCCGACGGTTCCCCCCGCGCGGCCCAGGTACTCCTCCCAGTAGGCCCGCGACCAGACCTCGTGCCAGTCGGCCACGAGGCGGAAGCGGCCGCGCCGGCGCGTCGCCGCGGCGGCGAGCAGCGAGAAGTACGGGAACGACGCGGTGTGGACGACGTCGTAGTCGCGGCCGTGGCGCAGCAGGTGCCACAGCACGCCCGCGCCGAAGACGAGCGGCGGCGCGATCTTGCGCCGCCCGGGGCCGGCGTAGAGCTCCATCCGCGGGCCGGCGGCCACCACCCGGACGCCGGTGGGCGGATTGGCTCCGACTGTCCCCCCGGTCCCACTGGCGCAGCGTCAGGTAGGTGACCTCGTGGCCCTCGGCGACGAGGCGTTCGGCGAGGTTGCGGTACCAGCGCTCGGCGCCGCCGACTGTCAGCGGGAACAGGCAGTCGTAGACAATGCAGATCCATCACAGCGGAGGTGCGCGGTGAGCTCGACGTTGGTCGCCAGGCGGTTGAGGCCCGGCAGGCGCTCGAGCGACCGGTTGGCCTTCCACAGCGCCTCGCTCGGCCGCGGGCGCCGGGGGTGGGGCAGCGTCAGCGGCAGGATGTTCGCCCGCCGCGCGCCGGAGACCGAGAAGCCGTGCGCCTGCACGAGCGCCGTCGCGTCCTCGACGCCGTAGAGCCGGTCGTTGGGCTGCACGCCGTGGTGGTACATGCCGGTGCGCCGCGCGACCCACTCCAGCCACGAGGCGCGGTTGGGCAGCTTGTAGACGTAGAGCGTCCCGCCCGGGCGCAGCACGCGACGGACCTCGTCGAGCGAGGCGCCCGGGTCGTGCACGTGCTCGAGCACGCCCATCGACAGGACGGCGTCGAAGCTCGCGTCGGCGAAGGGCAGCGCGACCGGGTCCGACGAGCGCCAGGCGGAGATCTCGGGAAAGCGCCCGAGGGGGCGCTGGATCACCCCGTCCACGTCCGGGTCCCAGTCGAACGAGGTCACGTCGAGACCGCGGGCGCGCAGGAGCATCGAGACCTGCCCCAGACCGCAGCCCCAGTCGAGGATCGGGCCGGTCACTTCCGCGGAAATGCGGTCGACGGCCTCCTCGTACTCGCGCGCCTGGGCCCGGGCGCTGACCCGGGAGAACGCGTCACGGGTCGGCGAAATCCCCATGCGGGGGTACGCTACCGGCGGCTGGAACGCGACTTATCGCCTCTTCGTGCGTTCAAGCCAGCGTCCTATGAGCACCATCGAGCAGCAGCGGGGCGCCGCCCCTCGCGAGTCAATGCGCAGCCACACGCCGGACGTGTCGGTTGTGATCCCATGCCTCAACGAGGCCGACACGATCACCGAGTGCGTCGCAGCCGCGCTGGCCACGTTCGCCAAGAACGACCTCCTCGGCGAGGTCGTCGTCGCCGACAACGGCTCGCACGACGGCTCGGCCGGCCTGGCCGCCGACGCCGGCGCGCGCGTCATCCACGAGACGCGCCGCGGCTACGGCTCGGCCTACCTCGCCGGCTTCGCCGCCGCCCGCGGGCGCTACGTCGTGATGGCCGACGCCGACCTCACCTACGACTTCGGCGAGATCCCGCGCTTCGTGGCCGAGCTCGAGGACGGCGCCGACCTCGTCATGGGCGACCGGATGGACAACATCCAGCCCGGAGCGATGCCGTGGCTGCACCGCTACGTCGGCAACCCCGTGCTCTCGGGCACGCTCAACTTCTTCTTCCGCACCGGCGTCCGCGACGCCCACTGCGGGATGCGGGCGCTGCGCCGCGACGTGCTGCCCCAGCTCGACCTGCGCACGACCGGGATGGAGTTCGCCTCGGAGATGGTCATCCGGGCGGCCAAGGAGAACCTCGACATCCGGCAGTTCCCGATCGAGTACCACCCGCGCGGCGGCGAGTCCAAGCTCTCCTCCTTCCGCGACGGCTGGCGCCACCTGCGCTTCCTGCTCGTGCACTCGCCGACGCACCTGTTCATCGTGCCCGGCGCGTTCCTCGCGCTGCTCGGCGCGATCGCCGCGCTGACCGTGCTGCTCTCGATCAACATCTTCGGGCGCACGTGGGACATCCACGCCGAGATCGCCGGCTCGCTGCTGATGATCGTCGGCACCCAGGTGCTCGCGCTCGGCCTGTGCGCGCACGCCTACGGGACGTACTTCATGGGTGAGCGCGATCCCTGGTTCGACCGGATGCGCGCCCGCTTCAACCTCGAGAGCGGCCTGCTGCTCGGCGGGACGATCACGCTGGCCGGGGTCGCGGCCGCCGTGGTCATCGTCGTGCGCTGGATCGACCGCGGCTTCGGCGAGCTGTCCGAGCAGCGCCTGGCGATCCTCGCCGCGACGCTGATCATCGTCGGGATCCAGATCTTCTTCTCGTCGTTCCTGCTGTCCATTCTGGGCCTGCGCCGCCGAGATTGACCGCGGTTCGCGTCGTCCTCGCCGTGGCGGCGCTCGCGCTGGTCGGCGGGATCGTCGTCAACGCATCCGGTGAGCACCGGCGGCTGGTCGGCACCAACCGCGTCGTCCAGAACGGCTACCCCGTCGTCCTCGACGCCCGCCACCGCGACGCCTGCCAGAACACGGTGATCGCGGCGGGCACGGGCGCGCTGCGCTTCAACGTGCTCGGCCCGCGCGGGCGGCGCCCGGCGCTCACCGTGCGCCTCGACGGCCGCGTGGCCGGCCGCCAGGGCCCGACGCGCCGGCGTGCTGGCGACGATCCCGATCCCGGTCGCCCACCGCGCGCGCCTGGCCCGCGTCTGCCTCGGCGTCGAGAGCGGCGGCTCGGCCGGCGTGGCCGGCTCGCCGACGCCGCCGCGCAACGCCGCCCGCGGCCGGACGTCCGGGCGCCCGCTGGCCGGGCTGATGAACATCGAGTACTTCACGCGGGGCAACGAGTCGTGGTGGAGCCGCCTGGGGCCGATCAAGCGCTCCTTCGCCTGGGGCAAGGCGACCTGGCAGGGCTCGTGGACGCTCGTGCTGTGCGCGCTGCTCGCGCTCGCCGCGCTCGGCCTCGCCGCGGTCACGCTGCTGCGCTCGGTGCGCGAGCCGTGAGCCGGCTGCGCGCGATCCCGGCGGCCGGCGCGAGCTGCTCGCTCGTGGCGCTGCTCGTGCTCGTGTGCTTCGCGCTTGCTGACGCCGCCGTGGCACGTTCCCGACGAGATCGCCCACTTCGCCTACGTCCAGCAGCTGGCCGAGACCGGGAAGCCGCCCGTCGGCCACACGGTCACGGTGTACTCCCCCGAGGAGCAGCGCAGTCTCGACGCCCTGCACTTCCCGAGCGTGATCGGGCAGCCGGCCAGCCACCCGATCGCCTCGGCCCGCGAGCAGGCCGCGTTCCGTGCCGCCCTGGCCCGCGCCGACGGTCGCCGCGGCAACGGCGACGCCTCGATCGCGACCTCGCAGCCGCCGCTCTACTACGCCGCGCAGGCCGTCGTCTACAAGCTCGGCGGGTCGGGCTCGATCTACACGCGGCTGACGCTGATGCGGCTCCTGTCCTGCCTCTTCGGCGCGCTCACCGTGCTGTTCGTCTGGCTCTTCCTGCGCGAGGCGATCCCGCGCCGGCCCTGGGCGTGGACGGTCGGCGCGCTCGGCGTCGCCTTCCAGCCCACGTTCGCGTTCGTCTCGAGCGGGGTGAACCCCGACGCGCTGCTCTTCACCGCCGGCGCCGCGCTCTTCTTCGGCCTCGCCCGCGGCTTCCGGCGCGGGCTGACCATGCCGCTGGCCGGCTTCATCGGCGCGACCGTCGCGCTCGGCACGCTGACCAAGCTGAACTTCCTCGGGCTCGCGCCCGCCGCCGCGCTCGGCGTGCTCGGCCTCGCGCTGCGGCGCCCGCGCGCCGAGGGCGTCAAGGCGGTGCTCGTCGCCGGCGCGATCGTCGCCGCGCCGGTCGCGCTCTACGCGCTGCTCAACGTCGCGGTCTGGGACCGGCCGGCCTCGGGCTCGGCCGCGCTGGGGGCGCTGGCCTCGACCGGCGGGGTCAACGGCGGCACCCAGCCCAAGTCGCTGAGCGGCCTGGCCTCCTACCTGTGGCAGTTCTACCTGCCCAAGCTGCCGTTCATGACCGACGACTTCTCCTACCTGCCGCTGCGCTCGACGTGGCTCAACGGCTTCGTCGGGCGCTTCGGCTGGCTGGACTACTCCTTCACGAGCTGGGTCTACGACGCCGCGCCGTTCGCCGCGCTCGCCGTCGCCCTCGGCATGGTGGTCGAGCTCGTGCGCCGCGTCGGCGCGATCGCGCGGCGCAAGCTCGAGACCGTCGTCTACCTCGTGGCGATCGCCGGCCTGCTCTACGTCATCGGGCGGGCGGGCTACCAGGCGAAGATCGCCGCCCAGGCGCCGTTCGAGCAGGCGCGCTACCTCCTGCCGCTGCTCGCGCTCTACGGGCTCGCGCTGGCGCTCGCCGCGCGCGCGGCCGGGCGGCGCTTCGGCCCCGCGGTCGGCGCGGCGATCGTCTCGGTCGCGGCGATCCACACCGTCGCGGCGATGCTCATCACGCTGACGCGCTACTACGGCTGAGCACGACGACGTCCTGGTCGCCCTCGTTGCGCCCCGGCGCGTAGCGAGCGAGCGTCCAGGGGTCGCCGGCGCGCTCGAGCAGCCAGTCGAGGGTCATGTAGGCCATGCCCCACTCGCCGGGGCTCTCGACGCCGAAGTCGCCGCCCGGGCCGAACGACTCGTGGTAGTGGAAGCCGTGCGAGACGAGGTCGCGCGCGGCCCGTCCGAGGTGCGCCGGTCCCCACCGCTCGTGGCGGGCCAGGTGGCCCAGCGTGTTCCACCCCTGCGTGGTGATCACGAGCAGCTCCGCCCGGCGCCACGATCCGCGCCATCTCGGCCAGCCACGCCGGCCCGGCCGTCGGCCCGAAGTGCGACCAGATCGAGATCGCGTAGACGACGTCGAAGGCGCCGTCGGCGTAGGGCAGCGGCGGCGCGGTGTCCTGGTGATCGAACGCGATGCCGGGGAGGTTCGCCCGCGCCCAGGTCCACGGCGTCGTCGATCGGGTCGCAGCCCGAGAGCTCGGCCTCGGGGTAGGCGGCGCGCAGCACGCGCACGACGCGTCCCGACGAGCAGCCGAAGTCGAGCACGCGCGCGCGATCGAGCGACCCGCCGGCGAATGCCACCGACTCGGCCACGAGGTCGGCGTGGTAGGTCGAGCCGCCGCACGCCGGCGGGCCCCGCGGCCATGATGTGCACGCCCGCGGGCGGCATGGCCGCGGTGAGCCCGGTTCGCTCCGACGGCGCCGGGCAGGCCGGCGTGCAGGGCCAGGGCGAGCTCGAGGTGCGGCCGGGCGGACTCCGGTGCGGCGTCCCAGAGCGCGCGCGCCTCGGGATCGAGCGCGGCCTCGAGCTCGGCGCGATCGACGGCGAGGCGCTCGCGCAGCAGGTCGGTCACCGGCCGCCCGAGCGGCGCCGCGGCCGGCCGCTCGATGTCGAGCAGGCTGACGCGAACGTCGTCGTAGGCCGTGTCCCAGCCGCCGCGGCGCGCACGCCACCGGCGCAGCCGGTCGCCGATCAACCGGCGCTGCTCCGCGTCGGGGTGCGCAGGAAGTCCCGCAGCGCGTCCTCGACCTGGTCGCCGGCGCGCTGCCAGGTGCGGCTCTCGACCCACGTGCGCGCCCGGCGCGCGCGGTCGGCGGCCTCGACGGGGTCGTCGAGGATCTCCGCCACGGCGTTGGCGATGCGGTCGGGCGCGGGCGGGACGAGCAGCGCGTTCTCGCCGCTCTGGCCGAGCTCCGAGGTCACGTTGCGCCCGCCGAGCTCGACGAGCGGCAGGCCCGCGGCCATCATCTCCTGGGCCACGAGCGAGTGGGTGGTCAGCGAGAGCACGACGCCGGCGCTCGCGCGGCGGTAGAGCGCGGCGAGCTCCCGCGGGTGGCACACGCCCATGTCCTCGCATCGGGACCGGCGCGGCGAGGTGGCGGTTGGAGCCGAAGAGCACGATGCTCGTGCCGGGCCGCTGCTCGACCAGCGTCGTCATCGCGGCGATCGCGAGCTCGACCGCGCGGCGCTCGGTCTCGATGCGCCCGTAGACCGCGACGAGCGCCGGGCTCGCGCTCCTCCGGGCCGGTGAACGTGTAGGTGTCGAGGTCGGAGCCGCACTCGAACCAGCGCGCCTCGGCGCCGTAGCGCTCGCGCAGGATCTCGGCCATCCACGGCGTGAAGGCGATGCAGCGATAGCCCATGCGGTAGGTCTCCTCGGCCCACAGCGAGGACGCCGACGTCGCGTAGAACGCGGGCTCGTCGTCCTGGACGAGGTAGACCTTCTCGCGGATGCCCGGCCGGTCGCGCAGGGGATAGGCCGTCCACCAGTTCGTGGCGATCGCGACGTCGGCGCTCTGCAGGTCGTCGAGCCCGCGGAAGACCGTCGCCTGGACCGGGATGAAGTGCTCGACGATCTCCTCGCGCAGCTCGTGGGCCGGGCGCTTCTCCTGGTTGAACGGGTCGAAGAGGAAGATCGCGCAGGCGTGGCCGCGCTGCTCCATCTGGCGCGATCAGGCGGAAGATCGTCGTGTGGCCGCCCGAGCCGATCTTCCACGGCGGCACGATCCAGGCGAGCGTCAGCGGCCCGTCGGCGCGGCCGTCGTGCGGCTCGGTGTGCACGGCGCGCGCCGGGTAGGAGCGGCGCACGAAGTCCCACTCCCAGTCGGGCTTGACGCGCACCGGCCGCTTCCCGCGCGCGGGGCCCTGGGCGAGCAGCGGGCTCGACGGGACGTCGACGGGCTCGAACGTGTCGCGGCCCTCGAGCGAGAGCGCTCCGCGCAGCGGCCGCGGCACGCGGTCGGCGCGCGAGCCGACGATCGCCCCGGCCATGCGGATCGAGTGATGGCGCCCGGAGACGAGCAGCTTGCGCGCCAGCGGACGCCCTGAGACGCCCTGAGCGCGCAGCCAGCGCTTGTCGTGGCCGACCAGGCCCCGGACGTCCCACAGGGTCGTCTTCGGCCCCCAGGGCTGGCGGAAGCCGAGCACCTCGCGCAGCGAGCGCCACTCGTCGAAGTAGCGGCGCAGGAAGTCGCCCGGCGCGTAGTCGTGCGAGTGGATCACCGCGGCGCCCGGCGCGTAGACCTTGGCCCAGCCCGCCTCGATCAGCTCGCGGCCGAGCAGCTGGTCCTCGGCGTAGGGGACGTCGCGGTAGGGGACCTGCTCCCAGGCGCGCTTGGCGACCATGCAGTTGACGTCGGAGAGGAACGTCCAGCGGCCGGGGAAGCCGCGGTAGGCGGCCAGGCCGGCGGGCGAGCGGTCGAGGCGCTGGACGTGGTGCCGTCGTCGCCCCAGACGGCGAAGTGGCGCTCCATCTCGGCCTTGATCATGTGCGAGGCGTCGGGGCGCGGGACGTGCGGGCCGAACACGGCGGCGACGTCGTCGGCCTCGGCGAAGCCGGCGATCAGCGCGGCCAGCCAGCCGTCGCCGGCGGGGGTCGCGTCCTGGGTCAGGAAGGCCACGCGGTCGCCGCGCGCGAGCTGCATGATCCAGTTGCGCGTGCCGCCGTGCGAGAAGGACGACTTGGGGATCTCGTGGATCGTCGCGCCGTGGCGCCGCGGCGATCTCCAGCGAGCCGTCGGTCGAGCCCGAGTCGACGATCAGCAGCTCGACGTCCTCGTCGACCGCCTGCGCCCGCACGGCGGCGAGCACCTCGTCGAGGTAGCGCGCCCCGTTGAGCACGGGGATGGCGACGGTGACCATCAGCCGCGTGACTTCCAGGCCATGTTCGCCTGGTGCTTGATCCGTTTGCCCAGCCGCAGCGGTGCCGTGATGCGCCACGACGCGGTCGAGCGCAGGTAGTCGATCTCCTTCTGCAGGTCCTCGAGCTTGCGCTCCTCGGCGCGGCGCTCGTTGAGCGCCCGCCACAGCTCGGCGCGCTCGGCGGCGAGCTCGTCCACGCGAGCCTGGAGCTCCTCGTTGGACTCCGGGGTGCTCACAGGTTCTCCGCGATCCGGGGTGCCTCGCGCCGGAAGACCCAGAAGCCGAGCACGAACGACCCGACGACGAGGAAGAGACCCACGAGGAGCTTCCAGCCGAAGAACGAGAACGCCGACGGGGCGGCCGGGTCGACCATCACGTGGCGCATCTGCGTGGTCACGAGCGCGATCGGGTTCGCCGCCTCGTAGCGCTGGATCGACTGCGGCAGCTTGGCCACGACGTAGAGGACCGGCGAGCCGTAGAAGAGGACCGTCGTGGCGACCTCCCAGATCGGCTGCACGTCGCGGAAGCGGACGAACAGCGAGGCCAGGAGCATCCCCACCCCGGTGGCGAAGATCGTCAGCACGAGCACGAGCAGCGGCAGCCACAGCCAGCTGACCATCGGGTCGATGCCGCCGATGATGTAGAAGACGAGCACGGCGACGAGGTTCAGCCCGAGGTTGAACAGCGAGGTCAGCGCGACCGAGGCCGGCACGACCAGGCGCGGGAAGCGGATCTTGCGCAGCAGGTTCTCCCGGCCGGTCAGGGACACCACCGACGTCGCCGTCACCTCGACGAAGAAGTTCCACAGCATCAGCGACATCAGCAGGTAGCCCGGGTAGTGCTTGACGTCCGAGCCGACGGCGAAGACCTTGGAGAAGACGAGGTAGAGGACGCCGAAGAGCATCAGCGGGCGCACGAGCGACCACACGTAGCCCAGCGCCGAGCCGAAGAACCGCAGCTTGAACTCGGTCGTGGCCAGGGTCCAGGTCAGCGCCCAGAAGCGGCGGAAGTCGCCGCCCAGCGCCGACGGCCGGCTGACCCGCTCGGCGATCGCGCTCATCGGCGCTCCAGCTTGACCTGGTGGGGGATGTCGACGACGCCGCCGGAGTGGCGGGTGCCGTGGATCATCAGCGAGGCGGCGTCCTCGGCCAGGTGCAGCACGTCGGCGCCCGAGCCCTCGCGGGCGATCGAGGTCGACAGCTGGTAGCGGCCGGGGACGAGCCACAGCGGCAGCTCGAGCCGCGCGACCGCGCGCTCGCCCGGGGCGAACGAGCCCGTGTCCTCCTGGTCCCAGCGCGTCGAGGTGGCGAAGACGATGTGGCGGACCTCGTTGCGCAGCACGAACTTGACGATCGGGTTCTCGAGGGCCGTGCGCGCCTCGATCTCACAGCAGATCTCGACGGTGTCCCCCTGGCCGGCGGCGCCGATCTGGGCGCCCTTCGGGTCCTCGAACCAGCTGGCCATCACGGTCGCCTCGACGCCGCGCTCGACGTCGGCGTCCGGCGCCTCGTCGATGAGCTTGCCGAAGTTGACCTCGTTGTAGCGGCGGGCGATCTCGGTCGGCTCGCCGAGGTCGAGCATCGCCCCGAGCTCGAGCAGCATCGCGCGGTCGCAGAAGCGCTCGACCGACGACATGTCGTGGGTGACGAAGATGATCGTCTTGCCCTCGGCCTTGAGGCGGTGGAACTCGTCGAAGCACTTCTGCTGGAAGGCGATGTCGCCGACGGCGAGCACCTCGTCGATCAGCAGCACGTCGGCGTCGACCTGGATCGCGGTCGAGAAGGCGAGGCGGACGTTCATGCCCGACGAGTAGTTCTTGAGCTTGAGGTCGAGGAACTTCTCGAGCTCGGCGAAGGCGATCACGTCGTCGAAGCGCGCCCGGGCCTCCTTGCGGGAGAGCCCGAGCATCACGGCGTTGATGATCACGTTGTCGCGCGCGGTGAGCTCGGGGTTGAAGCCGACGCCGAGCTCGATGAACGGCGACACGCGGCCGCGCATCGTCATCTCGCCGCCGTCGACGTCGTAGATCCCGGCCAGGCACTTGAGCAGCGTGGACTTGCCGGAACCGTTGCGGCCGACGATCCCGAAGAACTCGCCCTGGCCGACCTCGAAGGAGACGTTGCGGACGGCGTTGAGCCGATCGCTGGGGTTCGAGGCGAACGGATGCAGCATGCGCTCCTTGAGCGTGTGGACCTGCCGGTGGGGCAGGTTGAAGCTCTTGGAGACTCCGCGGACCACGACGGCCGGCTCGTTCTCGGACCCGACGGCGCCCGCTTCGGCACGATCGGCGGTCAGCGACACAGGGGCTGACGCTAGCAGCGAACGACCGCTGCGCAGGCGGTTCGGAAGGCCTCGACCGCCTGGCTGCGGGGCTGGTGGGCGGCCACCCACTCCCACCCGGCGCGCGACTGCGCGGCCCATCGCTCGGGGTCGGCGAGCAGGGCCTCGGTCTCCCGCGCCAGGGCGGCAGGATCGTCGGCGACGACGACGTCGCGCCCGGGCTCGAGCCCCATGCCCTCGACGCCGAAGCTCGTCGTGACCACGGGCAGGCCACTCATCATCGCGTCGAGGAGCTTGTTCTTGACCCCGGCGCCGGCCAGCAGCGGCGCGCAGAAGACCCGCGCGCGCGACATGTAGGGCGAGAGCTCGGGGACCCAGCCGATCGGGACGGCGTCCTCGACGCCGGCCAGCCAGGCGGCGGTGGCGTCGTCGAGCCCGTAGCCGACGGCCTCGAGCGGGTGGGCGGCGCGCATCTCGGCGGGGAGGCGGGGCAGGACGTCGTCGACGAGGTGGCGCAGCGCCTCGAGGTTCGGCGGATGGGTGTAGTTGCCGACGAACAGCACGCCGCGGCGCGCGTCGAAGCCGGGCAGGTCGTCGAACGGGTCGACGTCGCGGCCCAGCGGGACGTGGTGGGCGAAGCCCTCGCGGCCGAGCAGCAGCTCGACGAGCGCGCGCTCGCGCTCGGAGACGTTGATCACGCCGTCGGCGGCGGCGTAGGCGTTGAGCTCGCGGGCCACGCGAGCGCGTCGGTGGCGCGCAGGCCGGCGCCCGGGCGCGGCCGGGATCGAGCCGCTCGCGCGCCAGGCGGATCAGGTGCAGGTCGATCGTGTCGACGAGCACGGGGGTGCCGCGGCGCGTGGCGGCGCAGCAGCGGCAGCCAGGTCTCGGCCAGGCCGTAGAAGTGCACGATCGCGAGGTCGAGATTCGGCCGTGGTCAGGAGCTCGCGCGGATCGGCGAGATACGCGTCGCCGGCGCCGGTGACGCGCGGGCCGGCGTGGACCTCGATGCCCTCCTCGCCCAGGCGGGCGATCCGCCCGGCGTCGTGCGCGGTGGCGTCCTCGGCGACGACGATCACGTGCGCGCCGTCCTCGCGCAGCGGCGCGCGCCTGCAGCAGCGCGTGGCCGGCGGCGCCGTCGCGGTCGGCCGCGGGCACGTGCTGGGTGACGATCAGGGCCTGGCGCGTGCCGGCGCCGAGCGCGAACCGTCGCTGCGCCGCGGCGTCCCAGACCGCGGGCGACGGCTCGGGTGGGTCTTGGCGAGCGCGGCTCTCCACCGCTCGGCGAACACCCGGCGGTTGGCCTCCAGCCGTCGCTGCTTCTCGGGAGACTCGGGCGTGCCGTAGGCGGCGCCCTCGTGGTGGACGGCCTCCGCGCCCGGCTCGTAGAGGACGGCGTGGCCGCGGTCGCGCAGGGCCAGGCACAGGTCGGTGTCCTCGTAGTAGGCCTCGCCGTAGGCGCGGTCCATGCCGCCGAGCTCGTGCCACAGCGCGCGCCGGACGGCGAGCAGCGCGGCCGAGCCGTAGTCGACCTCCCGCCGGAAGGAGAAGGCGGGCGCGCCCGGGCGCCACGAGCCGCGGCCGACCTGGGCGGCGTGGCCGTCGTCGAACACGACACCGCCGGCCTCCTGCAGGCGGCCGTGGCCGTCGACGAGGCGCCCGCAGATCGCTCCCGCGTCCGGGCGGTCGTCGAGCGCGCCGGCCAGCGCGGCCAGGGCGCCGGGCCGCACCTCGGCGTCGTTGTTGAGCAGGACGAGGACGGGATGGCGCGCCTCGGCCGCGCCGCGGTTGACCGTGGCCACGAAGCCGAGCGTTCTCCTCGTTGCGCAGCGCGCGCACGCGCTCGTCGCGGGCGGCGACGGACCTGGACGGCGTCCCACGGCCGCGTCGCCCGACGCGTCCTCGACGGCGATCACCTCGAGCGGGCGGTCGGCCGGCGCGGTGGCGAGCACCGCCTCGAGGCAGCGCGTGGTCAGCTCCGGCGAGCCGTGGACGGGAACGACGACGGAGATGCCGTCCCGCGGCGACGGGGGGAGCGATGCGCTCGGTCTGCGCCTGCGGCGCCGGTGGCGTCGATCACCGTGCGGGTCGCCACGCGCTCGGCCTCGGCGCGCGCGGCGGCGCCCGCGCGGCCGAGCGACCACGACCGCGACGCTCGCGTCGGCGTAGGGGAGGAGGCTCGGCGGGCGCGGGCGGCGCGAAGAGCTCGACGCCGTCGAGCGCGTGGACGCCGCTGCGCACGAGGCCGGCGTCCCAGTCGAGGATCGCCTCGCCGGCGCGTCGCGCTCGCCCGGATCGCGTCCTCGATCCCGTGCGCGGCCGGCGGCTCGGCCAGCGCGGGCGCCAGCCGGTGGTCGGCCGCCGCGTGGCGGCCGTGCTCGTCGCGGGCGCGCAGCACGATCGGCAGCGGCCGGGTGGGATCGGGATCGGGGACGCGCAGCTCGAAGCCGCAGCGCTCGTGCCCGGCGAGCTAGCGGTCGCGAGCGGGTGGCGATCGCCGAGCCGACGATCGCGCCGCCGGCCTCGAGGAAGATCCGCGGCGCCTCGGGCGGCGGGTCGGGCACAGTCGACGTGGCCGGTGACCTCGAGCGCGCCCCCGCGCCGCACGAGCGCCTCGGGGACGATCGCGCGCCGCCCGTCCGCGGCGTCACCGCGGGCGCGACGCGACAGGCCACGCGCCCGGCGGCATCATGGGCGAGGACGGCGAAGCTCGCGCCCGCGGCCTGGGCGGGAGTCGAGCGTCGAGCTCCCAGGCGGCGTCGAGCGGGCCGGCGAGCAGGCCGACGTGCGGGTTGGGCAGGCCGGTCGCGGCGGGCGACGACGCCGCCGGCGGCGTGCGCCTCGACGCGGCTGATCGGGGCGCCGCCGCCGTGGGCCGAGCCCTCGGCATGGACGCCGCCGTGGCCGTCGCCGCGCGCGACCGTGAGCGCGAGCTCGGGCCCGGTCGGCGGCGCGCTCGACGATCCAGCCGGGCGCTCGTCGGGCCGGCGAGCAGTTGCGCAGCTCGTGCGCGCCGGGGAACAGCGAGCCGAGGTCGACCCAGCCCGCGAAGTCGCCGTCCGACGCCGAGGCGCAGGCTCGCGGGCAGCACGTCGCCGGCCGGGGCCGAGGACCGTCGGGACGAGCGGGCGCCCGTCCGCCGTGGCGCGGCCCTCGATCGCCACGGCCAGCCCGCCGGGAGCCCCCGGCGCGATTCGGGCCAGGAGCGCATCGGGCGCCGGGCTCGCCGCGGCGCCCGCGCCGCGCGGCCGAGCGGGCGGCCGCCGCGGGCCGTGACTCGGCCGCGGCCAGGGCGGCGCGCACGATCTTGCGCCCGCGCAGGCGCCCGAAGCGCTCGGCCAGCTCCGCCGCCTCGCCCTCGGCCGCGGTCGCGCGCGCCCGCGCGGCGTCGAGCCGCGCCCAGGCGGCGCGAAGCTCGGTCTCGAGCTTGTCGCGGTCGTCGTCCGTCGGACCGTCGGGCACGCGCGGACCCTAGATGATCGCCATGGCGCGGCACAATGGGCGACGTGCGGCGGCTGCCCACAATCTCCCCGGAGCGCTACGCGGTCGTCACGGCGGTGGCGCTCGTCGCGCTCGCCCTGATCGTCATGACGGGGGCCGCGGTGCGGCTGACCGACTCCGGCCTGGGCTGCCCGGACTGGCCCAAGTGCTACGGGCGCACGATCCCGCCGCTGGACTTCCACTCGACGATCGAGTTCGGCAACCGGATGCTGACCGGCTTCGTCGGCATCGTGGTGATCCTCGCCAGCGTCCTGGCCTTCCGCCGGCGGCCCTACCGGCGCCATCTCGTCGTGCTCGGCGCGCTGCTGCCGATCGGCGTGATCGCCCAGGCCGTGCTCGGCGGGCTCGTCGTGCGCCATCACCTCGCGCCCCAGCTCGTGATCGGCCACTACCTGCTCTCGATGGTCCTGCTCGACGCCGCCTTCGCCCTGTACTGGTGCTCGCGCCACGACTCGGGCGAGCGGATGGCCTCGACCGACGCCCTCGGCGTCTGGGCCGTCCGCGCGCTGATCCCGCTCGGCCAGCTCACCGTGCTGCTCGGGACGATCTCGACCGGCTCGGGGCCGCACGCCGGCTCGATCGAGGGCGACCTCGTCACGCGCTTCGACTTCCGCGGCGGCGACACGCTGGCCTGGATGGTCACCCGGCACGGGTTCGTGGCCGCGATCTACTCGCTGTCGGCCGTGGCCGTGTGGTTCCTGCTGCGGCGGCCCGATCGCGACGACCGCGCCCAGCGGCCGCTGACCGTGCTGTGCTGCCTGCTCGCCCTGCAGGGCGCGATCGGCCTGACGCAGTACGCGCTCAAGCTCCCGGCCGGCCTGGTGTGGGTGCACGTCTCGATCGCGACGCTCGCCTGGATCGCCACGCTGTGGTCGGTCGGCGCCGCGGGCTGGCTCGCGCCCGAGCGCGCACGGGTGGCCGAGGCCGAGAGCGGCAGCCCGATCGCCGCCTCGGGCTAGCGCTCGCGCACGAGCGCGGCGACGGCGTCGCGCAGACGGGTGTCGCGCACGAGCGGGCGGCGCCGGCCGCCGACGCTGAGGTGGCCGCGCGCGTTCGAGTTCGCCCGCCAGACGGCGCGCTCGTCCTCGGCCAGCGCGTCGGCCAGCGCCCGCACGTGCCAGCCGAGCTCCGGGTCGTCGCGGGCGGCGGCCAGCCGGGCGGCGTGCTCGCGGCGGTAGGCGAGCTGCGCGCGCGAGCGCAGCGGCGCGTGCAGGCAGGTGATCTCGTCGGTGGCGACCGTCGGCGCGTCGGTGCCGGTCACGGCGTGGTTGCCCATCGCGAGGCCCACGCCGGGTCGCGGGCGGAAGATCACCGTGGGCTCCCACGGCCGCTCGACGAGCGCCCGCTCGCCGGCGGTGACCAGGGCCTGCGCCTCGTCGCGGGGCGGCGGCGCCGCGGGCCGGTGGTCCATGGTCAGCAGGGTGCGGGCCGAGGACCGGCGCACCCGGCGGCGCTGGACGAAGTTCACGACGGGGACCTCGAGCGCCTCGGCGCTCGGTCGCGGCCAGGACGGTCGCGCAGCCCGCGGGGGCAGACGAGGAACTCGTCGGCGTCGAAGGGGACGACCCAGTCGGCGCCGTCCTCTGCGCGCGTCGTCGACGAGCTCGTCCATGAGCGCGAGCTGGTCGTAGGCGCCGGGGCGATCGCGGACCGTGACGGGCCGTTCCTCCGCGAGGCGCCGAGCGTCTCCCGGGTGCCGTCGGTCGAGCCGTTGTCCGTCACGAGCACCGCGTCGAGCCCGAGGGCGAGGTGGTGGAGCACGGTCACGCGGACGATGTCCGCGGCGTTGCGGACGACGAGCGCGCCGACGAGGCGGGACATGGGGCCGACGCTAGCGGCGGGCGGGGGCCGGCAGCGGCACGCCGCCGTGGCGCGCGACCGCGCCGCGCTCCGTCGCGCGGCTCCACGCGCGCTGGGCCCAGAGGCCGGCGGCGATCGCCGCCGCGCCGCCGACGGCGAGCGAGACGCGCGGGCTCCAGGTCTGGGCGATCCAGCCGGTCAGCGGGGCCGCCGATCGGCGTCGAGCCGAGGAAGACGACCGAGTAGAGCGCCATCACCCGCCCGCGCATGGCCGGCTCGGCGGCGAGCTGCATCGCGGAGTTCAGCCCGGCCGAGAAGGTCACGCTGGCGGCGCCGACGAGCGGCAGCACGAGCAGCTCGATCGGCAGCGTCGGCGCCGCGGCGGCCAGCAGCGTGACGCCGCCGAAGATCACCGACGCGCCGGCCACGAGCGGGATGTCGGCGCGGCCGCGGGCCCCGGCGGCCAGCGCCCCGGCGATCGCGCCGGCGCCCATCGCCGCGGTCAGCAGCGCGTAGGTCGAGGCCGAGCCGTGCCAGGTGAAGCGCGCGAGCAGCGGCAGCAGGACCTGGTAGTTGAGCGTGAGCGTGCCGACGACGGCCATCAGGCGCGAGCGGGATCGCCAGCGCCGGCGTCGCGCGCACGTGGCGCAGGGCGGCCTTGACCTGCCCGGGCTCGCGCGAGGCGGGGCGGGGCGTGGTCAGCGCGGCGGGGTCCATCCCGCGCAGGGCGATGATCATCGCCCCGAACGAGAGCGCGTTGACCAGGAAGCAGGGGGCGATCCCCAGGCCGGCGATCACGCGCGCCCGCCGCGGCGGGGCCGACGACGCGCGAGGCGTGCACGAGCACCGAGTTGAGCGCGACCGCGTTGACCACGCGGTCGGAGCCGACGAGCTCGAAGACGAAGGACTGGCGCGCCGGGTTGTCGACGGCGAGGACGCTGCCGCGGACGAGCACGAGCGCGAAGACCATCCACGGCACCACGACGCCGGAGAGCGTCAGCGCGAAGAGCGCCAGCGCGGGGATGGCCATCATCGTCTGGGTGACGACGAGCAGGCGCCGCTTGGGCAGCCGGTCGGCGAGCAGGCCGCCCCAGGCGCCGACGAGCAGCATCGGCAGGAACTGCAGCGCGGCGGTCAGGCCGACGGCGGTCCCCGAGTTCGTGAGCTTGAGGATCAGCCACATCTCCGCCACGGTCTGCATCCAGTTGCCGGAGACGGAGATGACCATCCCGGTGAACCAGCGGCGGTAGTTCGGCAGCTCGAGGGAGGCCAGGGAGCGACGCAGGGCGGCGCTCACCGGCGGGGCTCCTCCTTCAGGAGCCGCTCGAGCACGTCGGCGGCGCGGCCGAGCGCCTCGAGGTCGGCGGGATCGAGCTCGTCGAGCCGGGCGGCGAGGTAGGCGTCCTTGCGCTCGCGGATCTCGGCCATCAGCGCGCGGCCCTCGTCCGTGATCGAGACGATGCAGGCGCGGCCGTCCTCGGGGTCGGAGGCGCGGCTGATCAGGCGCTGCTCCTCCAGGCGGGCGACGATGCGCGTGGCGGTGGGGCGCTGGACGCGCTCGGCGGTGGCGAGCTCGCTCGGGGTCAGCGGGCCGTGGCGCTCGACGGTCGACAGCGCGGCGGTCAGCGCGGGCGAGAGGCCCGTGCTCGCCTCCTGGCGCAGCCGGCGCGCGGTCCGCGTCAGCGCGTAGCGCAGGCGGGTGGCGAGGTCGTCGGAGGTGGCGATGGGTGAACTCATTTGACTAACTAATTAGTTTAGCGAACCATCAGCGAGTCCTAGGCTGGCGCCGATGCGCGGCCGGGCCCTTGCCATCGCCGCCCTGGCGGCCGCCGCGCTCGGCGGTCGTCGTGCTCGTGGCGACGTCCGGCGGCGGAGACGACGGCGCTTCCGCGCCGGCCGCGCACCACCTCCACGGCGGCGGGCGCTCCGCCGGCCGGCCCGCGGGTCTCGCTGCGGCGGCTGATCGGCCAGCGGATCGTCGTCGGCCTGGCCACGCCGGTGCCCGACGCCAACCTCCTGCGCGCCGTCCGCCGCGGGGAGATCGGCGGCGTGATCCTCTTCCCGCGCAACGCGCCGACGCCGGCCGCGGTGCGCTCCCTGACCCAGAAGCTGCGCGCGGCGGCGCGGGCGGGGAGGTCGCCCCGGCCGCTGGTCGTGGTCGACCAGGAGGGCGGCTCGGTCAAGCGCCTGGCCTGGGCGCCGCCCGACCGGCCGCCGCCGGCGCTCGGGGCGGCGGGCGACGCCGCCACCCGCGCCGAGGGCCGCCGCACCGGCCGCGTGCTGCGGTCGGTCGGGGTCGACGTCGACCTCGCGCCGCTGGCCGACGTGCCCGACTCCCCGGCCGCGATCGTCGCGCGCGAAGGCCGTGCCTACGGCTACGACGCGCGGACCGTGGGCGATCGCGCCGCGGCGTTCACCCGCGGCCTGCGCGACGCCGGGATCCGCGGCGCGCTCAAGCACTTCCCGGGGCTCGGGCTGGCGCGGGAAAATACCGACCGCGCGCCGCAGACGATCGCCGGCACCCCGGCGCAGCGCGCCGCCGAGCTCGCGTCCTTCCGCCACGCGCTGCGGGCGGGCGGGGCGCCGCTGGTGATGCTCTCGTGGGCGTCGTACCCGGCGCTCGGGGCCGACGAGCCGGCCGGGCGCTCGCGGGCGGTCGTCGACCGGCTCCTGCGCCGGCGCCTGGGCTACCGCGGGGTGACGCTCACCGACTCGCTGGCCGCGCGGGCGGTCAAGGCGAACACGACGCCGCCGCGCATGGCGGTCGCCGCCGCCCGCGCCGGCGTCGACCTGCTGCTCTGGGGCGGGACCGGCTACTCCTGGCACGCCCCGCGCGACCTGCTCGAGGCCGCCGCCCGCGCCGGGGCCCTGTCCCGCGGCGAGCTCGAGCGCTCCTACGCGCGGATCGTCGCGCTCAAGCGCGCGATCTAGGCTGCCGGACGATGATGCGCCCGGTCCTCCTGCTGGCGCCGCTCCTCGCGGCCGCGTCGCTCGTCGCCGGCTGCGGGGACGGCCGTTCGGCCGCGAGCGCCGACTGCGGCGCCACGGGCGCGCCGACGACGCGCCAGCTGATCGGCCAGCGCCTGCTCGTCGGGGTCCCGGGCTCCACGACCGACCCGGCGCTGCTCAAGGCGATCCGGCACGGCGAGGTCGGCGGGACGATCCTCTACGCCTACAACACGGTCTCGCCGCCGCAGCTGCGGCGCCTGAGCCGCGAGCTGCACGCCGCGGCGCGCGCCTGCGGGCGCCCGCGCTTCCTCGTCGTCGTCGACCAGGAGGGCGGCAAGGTGCGCCGGCTGGGGTGGGCGCCGCCGCGGCGCTCGCCCGCCGCGATGGCCCGGGCGGGCAACGCCGCGACGCGCGCCGAGGGCCTGCGGACGGGCCGCGCGCTGCGCGCGGCCGGGGTCGACGTCGACCTCGCCCCGGTGGCCGACGTGCCGATCTCGCGCCGCGCCGTGATCGCCCGCGAGGGACGGCAGTTCGGCTTCCGACGCCGCGACCGTCGGCGCGCGCACCGGCGCCTTCGCCGACGGCCTGCGCCGGGGTCGGGTGCGCGGCACGCTCAAGCACTTCCCCGGCCTCGGCTCCGCGCGGCACGACACCGACGTGCACGCCCAGGTGCTGCGCCCGAGCCCGGCCCGGCGCGCCGCGGACCTGCGCTCGTTCCGCCGCGCGCTCGCGGGCGGCGGCGCGCCGCTCGTGATGCTCGCCTGGGCGCGCTACCCGGCCTACGACGCGCGCCACCTCGCCGGCGACTCGCCGGCGATCGTCCAGGGGCTCCTGCGCGGCCGCCTCGGCTTCCGCGGCGTGATCCTCACCGACGCGCTGGTCACCCGGGCCGTGCGCGCGGTCACCTCGCCCGAGCGGATGGCCGTGGCCTCGGCCCGCGCCGGCGCCGACCTGCTCGACACGGGCGTGAACACCCCGGCCTGGAGGCCGACCCGGGACGCGCTCGTCCGCGCCGTGCGGTCCGGTGCCATCACCCGCGCCGCGCTGCTGCGCTCCTACCGCCGGGTGCTCGCGCTCAAGCGCTCGCTCAAGTGAACCTCGCCGCCCGCCGCGCCCGGTCGCAGGGCCTCAGCGGCCGCCGGGCCACCTCGCCGCTCGCGGTCGTCGAACGGCTGCTCGCGGTCCAGGCGCAGGACTGGAGCGCGGCACGGCTGGCGATCCGCGCCCGCAGCACGGGCCTGCGCGCCGCGGCGGTCGACGACGCGCTCGGAGCCGAGCTCGTCGCCGGCTGGCTGCTGCGCGGCACGCTGCACCTCGTCGCGAAGGACGACTACCCCTGGCTGCTCGGCCTCACCGCGCCGGGGCGGGCGGCGATGAGCTCCCGGCGCCTGGGGCAGGAGGGCGTCACGCCGGACGCCGCCGAGCGCGCGGTCGGCGTGATCGAGGCGGCGCTCGCCGACCGCGGTCCCCGGACCCGCGCCGAGCTCGGCGCGGCCCTCGACGCCGCCGGCGTGCGGACCGCCGGCCAGGCGCTGCCCCACCTGCTGCTGCTCGCGGCGCTGCGCGGCGTCGCCGTGCTCGGCGCCGTCCGCGACGGCGGCCCGGCCTTCGTCCTGGCCCGCGACGCGCTCGGCGCGCCGCCGCCGTCCGCAGCTCGAGGGCGACGCGCGCGAGCGGGCGCTGGCCGAGCTCGCGCGCCGCTACCTCCGCGGCCACGCCCCGGCCGGCGCCGAGGATCTCGCCGCCTGGAGCGGCCTGCCCCTGCGCGACGCCCGCGCCGGGCTCGCCGCCGCGGGAGCGGCCCCGCCGGCCCGGCCGCGCGCCCGCCCCGCCGCCGCCGCGCCTGCTCGGCCCCTTCGACCCGTTCCTGCTCGGCTGGGCGAGCCGCGAGTTCGCCGTCGACGCGGCCCACGCGAAGGCCGTCCATCCCGGCGGCGGGATCCTGCGCGCGACGATCCTCGTCGGCGGCCGGGTGGCGGGGACGTGGACCCGGCGCGGGGGAGCGGTCGGGCTCGCGCCGTTCGGCGAGCTGCCCGCCGGCGTCGCCGCGGCGCTCGAGCGCGAGGCCCGCGCGGTGGAGCGCTTCTAGCCTTCGCGCGCCCGTGGAGGTCCGCTTCCCCATCGCCTGGCCCGACGAGGGGCCGGACCGCCGCGAGCTGGTCGCGGTCTATCTCGGCGGCTGCGCCGGCGCGGTGCTGCGCGCGGAGATCGCCACCGGTCTGACCCACGGCGCCGGGGCGTGGCCGTGGGCCACGTTCCTCGTCAACGTCGCGGGCGCGTTCCTCCTCGGGCTGCTGATCGCGCTGGAGAGCGCGGGGCGGCTCGGCTCCCCGCACCTGCGCCCGCTGCTCGGCGCCGGCCTCTGCGGCGCGCTGACGACGTTCTCGACCTTCCAGCTCGAGCTCTGGACGCTCTTCGACGGCGGCCACGCCGGGCTCGCCGTCGGCTACGCGGCCGCGAGCCTCGCCGCCGGCTACGCGGCCGTGCGCCTGGCCCGGGCGCTGGTGCGCCCATGACCGTCCCGGTCGCGATCGGCGTGGCCCTCGTCGGCGGCCTGGGCGCGGTGCTGCGCGTCGTCGTGACCGCCGCGGTCTCGGCCCGTGAGGGCCACCGGCTGCCGTGGGGGACCCTGGTCGTCAACCTGACCGGCGCCTTCGCGCTCGGCCTGCTGGCCGGCGCCGGCGTCTCGGGCACCGCGTTCGAGCTCGCGGGAACGGGCCTGCTCGGCGGCTACACGACGTTCTCGACCTGGATGGCCGAGACCGACCGGCTCGCCGCCGAGGGCCACCGCGACCGGTCCGCGGCCTACGTCGCCCTGTCGCTCGCCGCCGGCCTGGCCGTCGCCGCGCTCGGCCACGCGCTGGGGACGTCCGTGCGGTCCTAGGACCAAGGTCCGATGGCGCTCCGGACGCCTGCGCTGGGACCCTCGGACGACCATGAACACGTCTCTCACCCGCCCCTTGATCCTGGCCGCCAGCGGCCTCGTACTCGTCCTCGCCGGATGCGGGGGCAGCAGCTCGAGCTCGAGCTCCGGCTCGAGCTCGGGCACATCCTCGAAGGCGTCGGCCCCGTCGGGCGGCGGCTACGGCTCCAGCAGCTCCGGCACGAGCACGAAGGCCAGCTCGAGCAGCGGCGCCGCCGGCACGGTCAAGCTGACCGCCGACCCCAACGGCGGGCTGAAGTTCACCAAGTCCCGCGTCACGGCCAAGGCCGGGACGGTCGCGCTCGTGATGACCAACCCCGGCTCGACCGGCACCGGTCACGGCATCGGGATCGAGGGCAACGGCGTCGACAAGGACGGCCCGGTCGTCGGCCCCGGCAAGGTGTCGAAGATCTCGGTCAAGCTCAAGCCCGGCACCTACGAGTTCTACTGCCCGATCCCGGCGCACAAGATGGCGGGCATGAAGGGGACCCTCGTCGTCCAGTGAACCGGTGGACCGCCGCGCGGAAGGGCGTCACGATGACGACGCGATGTCCTCCCGCACGGCACGACTCGGTGCCCGCCTCGCCAGCCCGACGACCGTCGGCGGCGTGGTGGCCCGAGCCACCCTCACCGGCCTGCTCGTGCTCGTGCTCGTCGGCGTCGGCGGCGTCGCCGTGCTGCGCCACCTCGGGCGCATCGAGGCCACGCGCGACGCCAAGACCGTCACCGCGCTCGAGGGCAACGGCTTCGTCGCCCCCGCGATCACGCCCGCACTGCTCAAGGGGGATCCCGCCGCGCTGGACCGCTTCGACTGGCGGGTCGGCGACCGGATCGTGCGCTCGCCCGTCATCCGGGCCAAGCTCTGGGACCCGACCGGGCGGATCGTCTGGTCCGACGAGCGCCGGCTCGTCGGCTCGCGCTACGAGCTCGGCGCGGCCGAGCGCCGCGCGCTGCGCACCCGCCGGGCGGACGCCGACATCAGCAACCTCTCCGAGCCCGAGAACCGCTTCGAGCGCGGCGACGGCAAGCTCGTCGAGGTCTACCTCGGCATCCGCTCCGCCCAGGGCAAGCCGCTGCTCTACGAGACCTACCAGCGCTACGCGTCGGTCGCCTCGGGCGGGCGCCGGCTGCTGCGCGCCTTCTCGCCCGTGCTCGTCGGCGTGCTGCTGCTGATCGCGCTGCTGCAGGTGCCGTTCGCGTGGGCGCTGGCCCGGCGCGTCCAGGAAGCCGAGCGCGACCGCCTCCAGATGCTCGAGCGCTCGCTCGACGCCCAGCAGGCCGAGCGCCGCCGCGTCGCCTCCGACCTCCACGACTCCGTCGTCCAGACGCTGGCCGGGACGTCGTATCGCCTCGGCGCGGCCGAGGCGCAGATCGACGACGCCACGCCGCCCGCCGTGGCCGCCGCCGTCCGGGAGTCCGCCCGCGACACGCGGCGCACGATCGGCGAGCTGCGCTCGCTGCTCGTCGACATCTATCCGCCGAGCCTCCAGCGCGAGGGGCTCGTGGCCGCGCTCGGCGACCTGATGACCAAGACCGGCAACCGCGAGCTCGCCACCCATCTCGAGGCGCCGGACGACCTCGACCTGCCCGTCGCGACCGAGGCGCTCGTCTTCCGCGCCGCCCAGGAGGCGCTGCGCAACGTCGTGGCCCACGCCGGCGCCGACAACGTCACCGTCTCGGTGTCCCGGGAGAACGGCTCGGTCCATCTCTCCGTGCGCGACGACGGCCGCGGCTTCACCCCCGACGACCCCTCCGGCGCCGCGCGCGAGCGCGCCTCCGGGCACTTCGGGCTGCGCGCGCTCGACGACCTCGTGCGCGACGCCGACGGCTCCCTCCGCGTCCAGAGCGCCCCCGGGGCGGGCACACTGGTCGCCATGGAGGTGCCAGTCGGATGATCCGCGTGCTCGTCGTCGACGACCACCACGTCGTGCGCGCCGGCCTGAGCCAGCTGCTCTCCGGCGCGGAGGACATCGAGCTCGCGGGCGCCGTGGCCGGCGGCGCCGAGGCGCTCGCCGACCTCGACGCGCTCGCGCCCGACGTCGTGCTGATGGACCTGTCGATGCCCGAGATGGACGGCATCGAGGCGACGCGGCGCGTGCTCGGGGCGCGGCCGCAGGCGCGGGTCGTGATGCTCACGTCGTTCACCGACCGCGAGCGGATCCTCGCCGCGCTCGACGCCGGCGCCACCGGCTACCTGCTCAAGGACGCCGAGCCCGACGAGCTGCTGCGCGGCGTGCGCGCGGCCGCCCGCGGCGAGTCGCCGCTGGCGCCCAAGGCGGCCTCGACCGTGCTCTCGGCCCGCAACGAGCGGCGCGAGGCGGCGCTGACCGAGCGCGAGGAGGAGGTCCTGCGGCTCGTCGGCGAGGGGCTGCCCAACAAGCTCATCGCCCGGCGCCTGGAGATCTCCGAGAAGACGGTCAAGGCGCACCTGACGAGCGTCTTCGCCTCGCTCGGCGTCACCGACCGCACGCAGGCCGCGCTGTGGGCCCAGCGTCACGGTCTCGTCGGCCAGACCGAATTACCCTGACGCCATGTCCGAGCTTCCCCTGACCGGCGGCTGCATGTGCGGCGCGGTCCGCTACGAGATCGACCAGCCCCTGATCGGGGCGGCCTACTGCCACTGCACGCGCTGCCAGCGACGGACCGGCGGCGCGTCGGCGATCTCGCGCCGCCGTCCAGCCCGGCTCGCTCCGGGTCGTCTCCGGGCAGGACAAGGTCAAGAGCTGGGAGCCGCCGGGCGGCGGCTTCGGCAAGGCCTTCTGCGGCGAGTGCGGCTCGGCGCTCTTCGGCCACCGCCCGGGCGAGTTCGACAACCTCTCGCTCGTCCGCCTGGGCACGTTCGACGGCGATCCCGGCACGCGCCCGATGTACCACCAGTTCACCGACAACGCCGTCGTGTGGGAGCCGATCCCCGACGACGGCCTCCCGCGCCACCCCGAGAAGGGCCCGTTCTAGATCAGTCCCGACGTGCGTACGGTGCGTGGGGTGACCTTCACGCGCCAGCAGCGGATCTGCCTGGGACTGCTCGCCGCGTCGGGCCTGTACTCGTTGGCGCTGCTCCCGGTCGCGCCGTCGCTGCTCGGGACCCACCCGATCCTGCTCGAGCTGCTGCGCGGCTCGACGCCGGCGATGATCACCGGCGGCGCGTTCGCGCGCGTCGGCGAGGCCTCGCTCGTGCTGGCGCTGCTCGCGCCGCTGCCGACGCTGATGATGACCGACCCCGTCCTGTGGTGGGCGGGGCGCCTGTGGGGCCCCGACGCCGCGCACATGTTCGCCGGGCGCGGCCCCAAGGCCGAGCGCTGGATCGCGCGCGGCGAGCGCTGGGCCGAGAAGTACGAGAACCTGCTGATCCCGCTGGCCTACTTCCTGCCGATCCCGAGCGCGCTGGTCTACGCCGGCGCGGGCTGGGCGGGGATGAGCCTGCGCCGCTTCCTCGTGCTCGACCTGATCGGCACGGGGCTGTGGGTCGCGGTCAACGTCGGCCTCGGCTACTGGGTCGGGCAGAGCGCCGTCGACGTGGCCAAGGCGATCGGCCGCTACGGGCTCTACGCCACGATCGCGCTCGTCGTCGTGGTCATCGGCGTCTCGGCGCGGCGCTCGCAGCAGGGCGACGGCGCCTTCGGGCCCACCGCGCCCGCCGGCGACGACGACCCCTCAGGCGAGCGCGGCCCGGAGCCGGTCGGCCAGAGCGCGGACTAGGTCCGGCCCGCCGCGCGGCGCCTCGGGCCACTCGTCCACGCGCGGCCACCAGTACTGCCGCGGCGTCTCGGGCAGCCGCGGCACGAGGTGCAGGTGCAGGTGGTCGACCCCGTGGCCGATCACCGCGGCGTAGACGTGGTCGGCGCCGGTGACCGACTGCAGGGCCGCGCTCGCGCGCGCCGTCGCGATGCCGAACGACGCCGCCTCGGCGGCGTCGAGCTCGCCGAGCTCGGCCAGGTGGCGCCGCGGCTCGACGAACAGGTGGCCGAGCAGGACGGTGTCGGTCTCGCCGGCCGGGGTGATCAGCGGGTAGTGGGAGACGAGCGTGTGCTCGTCGGCGAGGATCGCCCCGCCCGGCAGGTCGTCGAGGTGGGCGTGCTTGCCGCAGACGAAGCAGCCGCCGCTCATCCGACCGGGCGGGAGAAGTGGTGGGCGGCGATCCGCAGCCCGTGGTTGAAGTAGAAGCGGTGCGCCGTCTCGCGCTCGGGCCCGACGCCCGAGTCGAGGTGGAGCTCGTCGCAGCCCGCGCGCCGCGCCTCGGCGTCGAGCCAGGCGAAGAGCGCGTCGGCGTGGCCGCGGCCGCGGCAGGCGGGATCGGTCGAGAGGTCGTCGACGTAGAGGTGGCGCCCCCAGGCGAGGTTCTCGCCGATGCGAAAGCCCGCGACCGCGGCCGCCTCCTCGCGCCCGTCCTCGAACGACGCGACGAGCCGGTAGCCGGTCGCGCGCTGCAGGTCGGCGCGGGCGGTGAAGCCCGCCACGTCGCGGTGCTGCGGGCGCAGGTGGAGCATCGCCGCCCCGGCCAGGTGGGTCTCGCCCTCGGGCAGCTCGCGGACATCGGACATGGCCGGGAAGATGCCACACGCCGAGGGCGGCATCATGCAGCGCCGTGCCCCCGGTCCGCCGCCGCCAACGCCTCTCGGCCGCCGAGGCCCGCCGCACCGCGATCGCCGCGCAGGGCCTCGCGTCGCCGCCCGCCGACGGCGCCGCCGACGGCTGGGCGCTGCGCCGCGCGCTGAGCCACGTCGGGCTGCTGCAGATCGACTCGGTCAACGTGCTGCAGCGCGCGCACTACGTCACGCTCTTCAGCCGCGTCGGCCCCTACGCGCTCGACCTGCTCGACGACGCCTCGTCGCGCGCGCCGCGGCGGCTGTTCGAGTACTGGGGCCACGAGGCCTCGCTGATCCCCGTCGCCCTGCAGCCGCTGCTGCGCTGGCGCATGGAGCGCGCCCTCGCCGACGCCTGGGGCGGCATGCGCGACGTGGCGACCAAGCGCCCCGAGCTGCTCGACCAGCTCGTCGAGGAGGTGCGCGAGCGCGGCCCCGTCCCGGCCAGCGGCCTGTCGCACCTCGAGGAGCGCGGCAAGCGCGGGACGTGGTGGGACTGGTCCGACGTCAAGCGCGGGTTGGAGTTCCTCTTCTGGAGCGGCCGGCTGACCAGCGCGCGGCGGCGCGGCTTCGAGCGCCACTACGACCTGCCCGAGCGGGTGCTCCCGCGCGACGTGATCGCCACCCCGACGCCGAGCGTCGAGGACGCCCAGCGCGAGCTCGTCCGCGTCGGCGCCCGCGCGATGGGCGTCGCGACCGAGACCGACCTGCGCGACTACTTCCGCCTGCCCGCGGCCGAGGGCAAGCTCCGCGTGGCCGAGCTCGTCGAGTCCGGCGAGCTGCTCCCGGTCGAGGTCGAGGGCTGGAAGCCCGTCGGTTATGTCTGGCACGGCGCCCGCGTGCCGCGCCGCGTCGACGCCCGCGCGCTCGTCGGCCCGTTCGACTCGCTGATCTGGGAGCGCCCGCGCGTCGAGCGGCTGTTCGGCATGCGCTACCGGATCGAGATCTACGTGCCCAAGCCCCAGCGCGTGCACGGCTACTACGTGCTGCCGCTGCTGCTCGGCGACCGGCTCGTGGCGCGCGTCGACCTCAAGGCCGACCGCCAGTCCGGGGTGCTGCTCGTCCAGGCCGAGCACCTCGAGCCCGGCGCCCCGCCGCAGACCGGCGACGCGCTCGCGCACGAGCTCGAGCGCATGGCCGGCTGGCTGGGGCTCGGGGGCGTGGCGCGCGGCTAGTAGTGCACCCGGGCGAGGATCGCCCGGTGGTCGGAGTAGCGCCCGCCGGCCTCCTGCCTGGTGATCGTGTGGGCGGCGGTCGCCGGCGCGGGTGACCCGTCGCCGCGCTTGGCGAACAGCATGTCGATCCGCCGGCCGCCGCCGGAGGTCCAGTTGGCGGCGCTGCAGGCCGCGGTGTTCCCCGGGCAGACCGCGTCGCCGTAGTGGCGCTTGCCCGTCAGCCGCGCGTACCAGCTGCCGCCCCGGGTCGGGGTGACGTTGAAGTCGCCGCCGAAGATCCGCAGGTTGGAGCCGTAGCGGGCCATCATCTTCACCGTCTCGCGCGCGTTCTCGGTGGCGCACGGCGTGCCGTGGCTCTGGGCCGTCGGCCAGTGGGTCACGCCGATCGTCACGAACTTGCTCGCGCGCTTGTCGAAGAAGACCTGGCGCACGCCGATCGAGCGGTCCTGGGTGTTGTCGCGGCAGTGGCCCTTCGAGAGGTGGTCGGCCTGCCAGCGGCCGGTCGTCCCGGCGATCGGCTGCAGGCGGCCGGGCCGGTAGAAGATCGCGTTGGTCTGGTAGCGCTTGGCGCTGCCGCACGGCGACTTCATCGGCTTCGGGCTGGCCTTGGCGATGATGCCGACGTAGCTCCCGCCGAGCTGCTGGGACAGGTAGGCGGCGTAGGCGTTCATCTGCGCGGTGCCCGAGAGCTGCTCGATCGTGAGCACGTCGGGAGCGACCTTGCGGGCCTTGATGGCCGCGACGAGGTTCTGCCAGCGCGCCGGGCACTTGTCGCCGGGGTTGGGGAGGTTCTCGACGTTGGCGTCGTAGACCTCGAGGAACCGCGGGTCCTTGTTGACCTTGGCGTGCGCCGCGGGCGCGAGGAGGAGGAGCGCCGCGAGGGCAGCGACGATGGAGCGAAGTCGGATCGGCATGGCGGCCTTCCTACCCGCGGCTGCGGCGCGGTTAGCCTCCGAGTCGATGATCGTTCTGCTCGGCGTCCTCGCGCTGCTCGCCGCCGCGGTCCTGCTCTCGCGCGTGGCACGGCCGGTCGGAGCGGATCCGCGTCGGTCCTGCTGCCCGCGCGCCCGTGGCCGCCGCGACGACCTCGTCGATCCCGACGAGACCCGTCCGACCCGCGTCTGAGCGGGCGCCTCAGGCGCCGGGCACGTCGAGCCCCGACGGCAGCGGCTCGAAGAGGTGCTCGGCGCCGTCGTCGGTGACGCGCACGGTGTCCTCGACCATGACCTCGCCCATCCCCTCGTAGACGAGGTGGGGCTCGATCGCGATCGTGTCCCCGGCGCGCAGCGCGTCGGGGCGCACGCCGAGGCTCGGCGCCTCGTGGACCTCGAGCCCGACGCCGTGGCCGAGCGAGAACATGAAGCCCGAGTCGGGGCTCGACGGCCGCTCCTCGCCGGGCGCGCCGTAGCGCGTCGGGTGCCCGCGGTCGTGCAGCACGCCGGGCCGCGCGGTCGTAGAGGTCCTCGACGCCGGGCCGGGCGGCGGCGAAGGCGACCTCCTGGGCGGCGAGGACGTCGGCGTGGCAGCGCCGCGCCTCGTCGCTCGGCGTGCCCGGGACCCAGGTGCGCGCCATGTCGATGTAGAGGCCCGAGGCGCGGTGGCGCGGGAAGCAGTCGATCTGCGCGGGGGCGTCGCGGGCGATCGGCCCCGTCCCCAGGTCGTGGCCGCCGACGACCGCCGTCCCCGAGTGGATCAGGATCTCCTCGCTCTCGGCCCCGTGGGCGAGCAGCGCCGAGGTCATGTGCTCGCGCACCTGCTCGCAGGTCAGGCCGTCGGGGAACTCGCGCAGCAGCCGCGCCGCCTCGAGGAACGCCGCCTGCGCCGCGGCGCCCGCGGCGCGCATGCCGTCGAGCTCCCACGCGCGCTTGGCCCGCCGCCGCGGCGGAGAACGCCTCGGCGTCGGCGACGACGTCGATCCCGTCGGCGCGCAGGTGGTCGCTGACGCCGACCGAGAAGTCCCAGGGCACGGTCACGCGGCGGATGCTCTCGGCGGCCAGCGCGCGCCGGGTCATCTCGGCGAAGACCCGCTCGTAGGGATGCGCGCGGCGCAGCTGCTCGTAGCCGAGCTCCTCGGAGTCGCGGACGTCCTCGATCGCCGCGCCCGGCGCGCAGCGGCTCGAGGTCGAGCGAGGAGGCCCACACCGACGCGCGGCCCTCGCGCTCGATCCAGATCACCGGGTCGGGCGCGGCCGCGGCCACCTCGTGGCGGATCTCGGGGGTGCGGTCGGTCGTGCCGACGAGCAGGAGGACGTCGTCTGGCATCGCCGCAATCTACCCTCGCCCTCATGCCCCGTGTCCCGCGAGCCACCCGCGCCGAGCTCGGCTTCGTCAACTCCGTGATCGTCGGCCTCTCCGGCCGGGCGGCCAAGACGCCGGGCGGGCTGAACCTGTTCGCCACGCTCGGGCGCCACCGCGGGCTCTTCCGCCGCTGGCTGCTGTTCGCCGGCGCGCTGATGCCGCGCGGCGATCTCCCGCGCCAGGACACCGAGCTCGTGATCCTGCGGGTGTCGCACCGCTGCGACGCGCCCTACGAGGCCGACTACCACCGCCCGATGGGCCGGAAGGCGGGCCTGAGCGAGGCCCAGGTCGACGGCGCGGCCCGCGACGAGCTCGACGCGGCGGCGTACTCCGCGCGCCAGCTCGCGATCCTGCACGCCGTCGACGAGCTCCACGACGACCGCCGCATCGGCGACGCGACGTTCGCCGCGCTGCGCGAGGCGGGCCTGGGCGACCGCGACCTCGTCGAGCTCTGCCTGCTCGCCGGCCACTACGAGATGCTCGCCGCGACGATGCGCTCGCTCGGCATCGAGCGCGACCGCCACCCGGGCTCGTGAGCGGCACGGCGCTGGCCGGCCGGTCCTGCCTGGTCACCGGCGCCGCGAGCGGCATCGGCCGCGCCACCGCCCTGGCCGCGAGCGCGCGCGGCGCCCGGCTCGTGCTCGCCGACCGCCAGGCCGAGGCGCTCGCCGCCGTCGCCGAGGAGATCGGCGCCGCGGGCGGCACGGTGCTCGCCGCCGGCGTGATCGACGTGACCGACCGCGAGACGGTCGAGGCCTTCGCCGCCGACGTCCACGCCGAGCACGGCAGCGTCGACGTGGTCATGAACGTCGCCGGGATCTCGACGTGGGGGAGCGTCGAGACGCTGCGCCACGAGGACTGGCGCGCGATGGTCGAGGTCAACCTGATGGGCCCGATCCACGTGATCGAGGCCTTCGTCCCGGCGATGGTCCGCGCCGGCCGCGGCGGGCACCTCGTCAACGTCTCGTCGGCCGCCGGCCTGATCGGGCTGCCGTGGCACGCGGCCTACAGCGCGAGCAAGTTCGGCCTGCGCGGCGTCTCGGAGGTCCTCCGCTTCGATCTCCGTCGTCACGGCATCGGCGTCACGCTCGTCTGCCCCGGCGCGGTCGACACGCCGCTCGTCGGCACGATGCAGATCGCCGGCGATCGACCGCGAGCATCCGGCCGTCAAGAAGATGACCGCGCGCTTCCAGGGCCACGCGGTCTCGGCCGAGCACGTCGCGCGGTGCATCGTCGACGGCGTGGAGCGCGGCCGCTACCTCGTCTTCACCTCGCGCGACATCCGCCTGGCCTTCCTGCTGCAGCGGATCTGCCCGCCGCTCTACGAGCGCGTCGATGCAGCGCCTAAATGATCGTCTGGTGAGAGTGGCCGAGCAGGCGCGAACGGGTTAGGGTCGCGCCACGGTCCGCGGTCCGCTCGGTAGGTCGGAGGCAGCATGCAGCGCAAGACCCTGACGGTCGTCCTCGTGGTCGCGCTGCTGCTGGCGCTGCCCGCGCTCGTGCTCGCGAAGCTCCCGCTGAAGTCCTCGATCAAGGACGGCGTCGGGATGGGCGGCGTGAAGCTCGGCATGACCGAGAAGCAGGTCCGGGCCAAGTGGGGCAAGCCCGACGTTCCCGTGCCGCACGATCCCCAGCAGCAAGCTGCGGGTCTGCGACTGGTCGCGCGGCTCGGGCAAGAAGTACTTCCGCACGAGCGTCTCGCTGCTGAAGAAGAAGGTCGTCTACATCTACCTCTTCGGCGCGTCGAAGTGGAAGACGAAGAAGGGCGCCGAAGACCGGCACCCACTACGCGCGCCTGAAGAAGCTCTACCCGAAGGCGAAGTTCTCCCAGACCTGCGTGATCGACCGCGGCTACGTCGGCGAGGTCGGCAAGAAGAGCGGCGTCACGTCCTTTCGCTACATCACCAAGAAGAACGCCACGCAGGGCGTCTCCGGCGTCGACTCGATCGTGATCTACGACGCGCGCAAGATCGACTGGGACGCCGCCGGGCCGGGCGCCCCGAAGCGGCCGGGCCGAACCACGCGACCTGCATCCGGCGCGGCGTGGGCTGAGCCCCGAGACGACGAGGGCCCGCACGTGGCGGGCCCTCGCGGTGTTCGGGCGCGGGCCGCGGACTCAGCCGCAGCCGGTGTTGTTGCCGCAGCTCGAGCACGTGTAGCACGAGCCCGTGCGCTGCATCATCCCGCCGCACTGGCCGCACGCCGGGCCGAGGTCGAGCCCCGACAGCCGAGCGCCGGGAGGACCGGCGGGGTGTCGGTGAACGCGGCGGCCGCGGGCGTGCGCCGCCGCCGTTGCCGGCGGCCGGTCGGCCGGGCGTCGTCGTCCTCGGAGGAGCGCGGCCCGGCCGTGTCGCTCGAGGAATCGACGTCAGCGCGTCCTGCGCGGCACTTCCGCGGCGCGGACCTCGGGGGTGAGGATCCCGAGCTCCTCCTGCGTGTCGGTGTCGAGGAAGCGCGAGGCCAGGAACCGCATGATGTAGTCGGGCATCGACTTCGCGAACGGGATCTCCGGGTTCTGCGTGATCCCTTCCGGCTCGAAGCGCATGTAGGAGAACTTCTGCACGAGCGTCTCGAGCGGCACGCCGTACTGCAGCGCGATCGAGATCGACGTCGCGAACGAGTTCATCATCCCGCGGAGGGTCGAGCCCTCCTTGCCGATGTCGGTCAGGAAGATCTCCCCGACCGTCCCGTCCTCGTACATGCCGGCGGTGATGTAGCCCTCGTGGCCGCCGATCGAGAACTTGTGGGTGATCGACTGGCGCTCGCGCGGCATCCGCCGGCGCTGCGGCGGCGCCTTGGCCAGCGCCTCGGCCACCGCGGCCTCGACGTCGACGCCGGCGGTCTCCTTGACCTCCTTCTGCGCGTCGGTGCGCAGGGCCTGGGCGGTCTTCGAGCCGTCGCGGTAGATCGCCAGCGCCTTGACGCCGAGGCGCCAGGCCTGCGATGTAGGCGTCGGCGATGTCCTCGACCGACGGTCTCCTGGGGCATGTTCACCGTCTTCGAGATCGCGCCCGAGATGAACGGCTGGACCGCGCCCATCATCTTGATGTGGCCCATGTGCGAGATGGCCCGCTCGCCGACGGCCACGTCGAACACCGGCAGGTGCTCGTCGGCCAGGTGCGGCGCGCCGACGATCGTGCCCTGCTCGTCGATGTGGCGCTCGATGACCTCGATCTGCTCGTCGGTGTAGCCGAGCGTCTCGAGGGCCAGCGGCACCGTGCGGTTGACGATCGTCATCTGCCCGCCGCCGACGAGCTCCTTGAACTTGACCAGCGAGAAGTCCGGCTCGACGCCGGTCGTGTCGCAGTCCATGAGGAACGAGATCGTCCCCGTGGGCGCGAGCACCGTGGCCTGGGCGTTGCGGTAGCCGTGGACGCTCGCCCTCGGCTCGACCGCCTCGTTCCACGCCTCGCGCGCGGCGTCGAGCAGCGCGGCGTCGACGCAGGTCGAGTCCGGGATCGCGTAGGCCGCGTCGCGGTGCATCCGCATGACGCCGTTGTGCGGCGTCGCGGTTCTCGCCGTAGCGCGTCGTACGGGCCCATCGCCGCCGGCGATCCGGGCCGACTGCGCGGTAGGCGCGGCCGGTCATGAGCGACGTGATCGCCGCCGACGGTGCCGCGCGCCGGCGTCGGAGTCGTAGGGCATGCCGCCGGCCATCAGGTAGGCGCCGAGGTTGGCGTAGCCCAGGCCGAGCTGGCGGAACGCGCGGGCGTTCTTGCCGATCTCCTCGGTCGGGTAGCTCGACGGGCCGACGACGATCTCCTGCGCGAGGAAGACGACGTCGACGGCGTGCTCGAAGGCCTCGACGTCGAACGTGCCGTCCGGGCCGGCGGAACTTCATGAGGTTGAGCGAGGCGAGGTTGCAGGCCGAGTCGTCGACGTGCATGTACTCCGAGCACGGGTTCGACGCGTTGATGCGCCCCGAGTTCGGCGACGTGTGCCACTGGTTGATCGTCGTGTCGTACTGGACGCCCGGATCGGCGCAGCGCCACGCGGCGTCGGCGATCTCGCGCATGAGCTCCTTGCGCGCGGACGGCTCGGCGACCGGCTCGCCGGTCGTGCGCGCGATCAGGTCGCCAGTCGCCGTCGGCCTCGACGGCGTGCATGAAGTCGTCGGTGACGCGGACCGAGTTGTTCGCGTTCTGGTACTGGATCGAGTTGAAGCCCTCGCCGTCGATCGACATGTCGAAGCCGGCGTCGCGCAGCGCGTCGGCCTTCTCCTCCTCCTTGCGCCTTGCAGCAGATGAACTCGCGGATGTCCGGGTGGTCGACGTCGAGGACGACCATCTTGGCCGCGCGGCGGGTCTTGCCGCCCGACTTGATCGTGCCGGCCCAGGCGTCGGCGCCGCGCATGAAGGAGACCGGGCCCGAGGCGGTGCCGCCCTTGGCCAGCGGCTCCATCGAGCCGCGGATGTTCGAGAGGTTGATGCCCGAGCCGGAGCCGCCGCGGAAGATCATGCCCTCGCGCGTGTTCCAGTCGAGGATCGACTCCATCGTGTCCTCGACGGAGAGGATGAAGCAGGCCGAGCACTGCGGCTGCTCCTCGAACCCGACGTTGAACCAGACGGGCGAGTTGAAGGCCGCGAGCTGGTGGAGCAGGATGTGGGTGAGCTCGGCCTCGAAGGTGTCGGCGTCGGCGTCGGTGGCGAAGTACGCCGCGCTCACGACCCCAGGTGGCGATCGTGCCGGCGACGCGGCCGATCATCTGCTTGACCGAGCGCTCGCGCTCGGGCGACTCGAGCTGGCCGCGGAAGTACTTCTGCGTGACGATGTTCGTCGCGTTCTGCGACCAGGAGGCGGGGAACTCGACGCCGCGCTGCTCGAAGGAGGTCTTGTCGCCGTGGCCGATGACGGCGTCGCGCGTCTGCCACTCGACGGCATCGAAGGGGTGGACGCCCTCGCGCGTGAAGCGGCGGCGGACGCTCAGTCCACGGTTGGCCTGCTGGGTGGCGGTGGGCGTGGACTGCTGGACGTGCATGGTGGCCTCTTCCTCTCGACTGGGCGGTGCGCCCGGGCTGCCCGCGGCCGGTGCGGGAACCTCGTGCTGGGGTCGATCAGCTTCCAGGTTCGCCCGGACGGAATCAGGACCGGAAGAGGGGCCCGATTCCGCAAACAGCGAGGGTTGGGAGAGGGGTCTTTCCACCCCTCTCATTGTAGGCCCTACCGGGGTTTTCGACCGGTGGAATCGGGCGCTAGATGCGCACGCCGACGAGGCCCGTCATGACCCCGACGAAGAGGATCGCGGCGAGGATCGCGAGGAACTTCGCGACGTCGCGCTCGTCGGGCAGCAGCGTCTCGAGATCGCGCCCGAAGACCTCGTAGTGAGGGATCCGCGCCTCGGCCTCGGCGATCGCGCGCCACTCGCCCGTGTCGGTGTCCCACTCCCACTCGCCGGTCTCGTCGACGATGCGCTCCTCGGTCTCGGGCCGGGGCTCGGCCGCGGGCCGGGCCTCGGTGGCCGACCGGGACTCGATGCGCAGCAGCGCCTCCTGCAGGTTGCGCTCGGCCAGCGCCGCGCGGTCGGCGAGGTCGTCGCGTCCCTCGCGCAGCTCGGCGCCGTCGTCCTTGAGCGCCTCGATCTCGGCCACGAGCACCTCGCGCTCGGCCTCGGCGCGGGCCAGGGCCTCCTCGAAGCCGCGGGCGCGGGCCTCGAGCACGCCCTCGCGCCCACGGGCCTCGTCGAGCCGCGAGGCGATCTCGCGCGCCGTGGACTCGGCGGCCGCGAGCTGCGCGGCCAGGGCGGGGGAGGCGGGCTCGAGCATCCCGTGGTCGGTCAGCGCGGCGGCCGCGGCGGCGGCGCCCGGGCGGGCCGGGTCGCCGGCGGCCAGGGCGGCCTCGGCGCGGGCCAGGGAGCTCTCGAGCTCGAGCCGGCGCGCGGCGGCGGCGGTGCGCTCGTCCTCGACGGCGTCCTCGAGCCGGGCCACGGCGGCGAGCACGTCGCGGCGGGCCTCGTCGAGCTCGGCCTCGAGCGTCTCGACTCGCGCCTCGAGCGCGGTCTTGGCCGTCTCGAGGTCCTCGGCGCGCTCCTCGGAGCGGCGCAGGGCCGACTCCGCGTCCTCGCGCAGCTCGGTCAGCTCGGTCTCCAGGCGGGCGATCTCCTCGCGGGCGGCGCCGACGGCGCGCTCGGCGTCCTGCACGCGCGCCTCGGCCGCGCGGCGGCCCTCGAGCGCGGCGGCGGAGCGGGCCTCGGCGTCGCGGGCGGCCTGGGCCTGGGCGGCGGCCTCGAGCTCGGCCTCGGTCTTGAGCGTCTCGAGCGCGGTGCGCTCCTCGGCCCACGCGGTCTCGGCGGCGCTCTGGGCGGCCGAGGCGGCCATGCCCTCCTCCTCGGCGGCGCGCAGCTTCTGCGACAGCGTCTCGATCTGCTCCTCGAGCGTGTGCGCGCGCTCCTCGACCTGCGTGCGCGTCTTCTCCTCGGCCGCGAGCGTGCCCTCGAGCTCGGCGCGGACCTTCTTCTCGTCCTCGAGCGCGTCGGTCAGCGACGGCGGCCTCGGCCGCGCGCTGCTCGGCCGCCTCGCGGCGGCGGCGCTCCTCGGCCAGCGTGCCGAGCGCGGTCGTCGGGGCCAGGCGGTTCTGGCGGCGGTCGCCGCGGGAGACCGGGGCGGGCAGCTCGACGACGTGGTCCTCGCCGAAGTCCAGCGACCACGAGGTCGCGTCGGACTCGACGAGCTCCTCGCGCACGGAGAACGCCCAGCGACCCTCCTCGCGGTCGAAGCCGGGCAGCGGCTCGACGCGCGCGCTCACGCCGTCATGGGCGGCGACGAGCACCGGGGAGTGGCCGCCGGAGCGACCGCGCAGGCGGACGAGGGCGAAGCCGCGGGTGGCCGGCATGTGCTCGAACTGCTCGAGCTCGAAGGTGGGGGTGCTGAGGGAAGGGCTTGACATCTCCGGGACTGGGGTTGGCTACGGTTCCCCGCTCGATGAAGCTGCTCGTCACCGGCGGTGCCGGATACATCGGTTCCATAGTCGGGCAGCGTCTCCTGCACGGCGGGCACGACGTTGCGGTCCTCGACGACCTCTCGCGGGGCAACCGCGCGGCCGTTCCCGAGGGCGCGAAGCTGATCGAGCACTCCCTGCTGCACGAGGAGGTGCTCGCCGACGTCGTCGCCGAGGGCGGCTACGACGGCGTCCTGCACTTCGCCGCGCTCGCGCTCGTCGGCGAGTCGGTCTCGCACCCCGAGCGCTACTGGCGCACGAACGTGACCGGCACGCTGAACCTGCTCGACGCGATGCGCGCGGCCGGCGTCGGGCGCCTGGTCTTCTCCTCCACGTGCGCGACCTACGGCCAGCCGCCGAAGGTCCCGATCGCCGAGGACACGCCCGAGGCGCCGCTCAACCCGTACGGCGAGTCCAAGCTCGCCGTCGACCGGATGATCTCCAACGAGGCCGCCGCCCACGGCCTCGCCGCGATCTCGCTGCGCTACTTCAACGTCGCCGGCGCCAGCGGCCACCTGGGCGAGGATCACGAGCCGGAAACCCACCTGATCCCGAACATCCTCAAGGTCGCGCTGGGCCAGAAGGACGCCGTCGACCTCTTCGGCACCGACTACCCGACCGAGGACGGGACGGCGATCCGCGACTACATCCACATCGACGACCTCGCCGACGCCCACGCGCTGGCGATCGAGCAGGCCGTCGCCGGCGAGCACCAGATCCTCAACCTCGGCAACGGCAGCGGGTTCAGCGTGCGCGAGGTCATCGAGGCCGCCCGCGCGGTGACCGGCCACCCGATCCCCGTCAACGAGTCCCCGCGCCGCGCCGGCGACCCGCCGCGGCTCGTCGCCGCCTCGGACAAGATCCGCTCCACGCTCGGCTGGGCGCCCAAGAAGCCCGGGATCGAGGAGATCCTCGCCGACGCCTGGGGCTGGCACCAGGCCCACCCGGACGGCTACTAGGGGGACAGGCCCCGCAGTCGCGTTTTGCGACTAGGGGGACAGGCACCTCAGTCTCACCCCAGCGCTTCGAGCGCCTGGGCGAGTACCGCGGCCGGCTCGCCGCTCGCGTCGAGCACGGCGATCCGCTCGGGCTCGGCCGCGGCCAGCGCGTCGTAGGCCGCGGCCACGCGCGCGAAGAAGGCGTCGTCGGCCTGCTCCATGCGGTCGGCGGCGTGGCCCCGGGTCGCCTGCCGCGAGCGCCCCGTCGCGGGATCGACGCGCAGGTACAGCGTCCGGTCGGGCACGAGGCCGCCGAGCGCGAAGGCGTTGACCGCCCGCACGTCCTCGACGCCGAGCTCGCGCCCGCCGCCCTGGTAGGCCAGCGAGGAGTCGAGGAAGCGGTCGAGCAGGACCCAGGTCCCGGCGGCCAGCGCGGGCGCGACGGCCTCCTCGACGAGCTGGGCGCGGGCGGCGGCGAAGAGCAGCGCCTCGGCCCGCGGGCCGATCGTCAGCGCCGGATCGGCGACCACGCCGCGGATCGCCTCGGCGGCGGCGACGCCGCCGGGCTCGCGCAGGACGGCCAGCGCCACGCCGCGCTCGGCCAGCGCCGCGGCCAGGCCGGAGACGAGCGTGGACTTGCCCGCGCCGTCGAGTCCCTCGACCGTGATCAGCCGTCCGCGCGCCATGGCCCGTAGTGTGTCGCGCCATGAAGCTTCTCTCATTCTTGGCCGTCCTCGTTGCGGCATTGGCCCTCACCGCCTGCGGCAGCAGCGGTGGCAGCGGCGACCAGCTCTCGAAGGACGATCTCGTCAAGCAGGCCGACGCGATCTGCAAGGACGTGAGCAAGAAGCTCAACAACGTCCCGTCGCCGAAGTCCTCGGCCGACCTCGCCGACTACGGGAACAAGGCCAGCAGCATCATCTCCGACGGCGCCGGCCAGCTCGACGACCTCAAGCCGAGCGACAGCGACAAGGCGACCTACGACGCCTTCATCAGCGCGGCCAAGAAGCAGTCCGACCTCGCCGGCCAGCTCGCCGACGCGGCCAAGAGCAGCGACCAGACGAAGATCCGCTCGATCCTCGCGCAGGCCAAGGCCTCCGACGTGAAGGGCAAGGCCGCCGCGCAGAAGCTCGGCATGACCGCGTGCGGCAAGGGCACCTGACGCTCGCCGGCCTCGAGCGCCATCCGCACGCACGCGCCGTGCTCGCCGGGGCCGTCGGCCCCGGCGCGTCGCCCTCCCACGCCTACCTCTTCCACGGGCCGGCGGGCACCGGCAAGCGCGCGGTGGCGCGCGAGCTCGCCGCCTCGCTGCTGGCCGAGGGCGTCGCCGACCCGGACGGCGCCCGCGCCCGCGTCGAGCACGACACCCATCCCGACCTGACCTGGGTGACCCCGAGCGGCGCGCACGAGATGCTCGTGGGCGACATCGAGGAGCCCGTGGTCGCCGCCGCGACCCGCACGCCGTTCGAGTCCCAGCGCCGGGTCTTCGTGCTCGAGGGCGCCGACGCGCTGGTCGAGGCGGCGGCCAACAAGCTGCTCAAGACGCTCGAGGAGCCGCCGCCCTACGCGCACCTCGTCCTGCTCACCGACCGGCTCGGCGACGTGCTGCCGACGCTCGTCTCGCGCTGCCAGCTCGTGCGCTTCGATCCGCTCCCGCCGGCCGAGATCGCCGCGAAGGTCGGCCGCCACGGCGTGCCGCCCGAGACGGCCGAGGCGTGCGCGCGCCTGGCGCTCGGCAACGGCGACGAGGCGCTCGCGCTCGCGCTCGGCGACGGGCCGGCGCTGCGCGCCGCGGCCGAGGGCCTGGCCCGCGCCGCGCTGCGCGGCCGCGCCGGCGCCGACAGCGCCTGGGAGGGACTGCTCGCCGCCGCGACCGTGCGCGGCGACCACGCCCGCGACGAGCTCGTCGCCCGCGCCGAGGACGACAAGGAGCTCGCCGCCTCCAAGGACCGCAAGCGCATCGACACGCTCTACGCCGAGCGCGCGCGCCGGGCCAAGCGCCGCGCCGAGACCGCCTGGCTGACGCTCGGCCTGCGGCTCGTCGGGCTCTGGTACCGCGACCTCGTCGCCGTCGCCTCCGGGGTCCCCGAGCTCATCCACCACGCCGACCGCGCCGAGGCGCTGCGCGAGGACGCCGCCGGCCGCGAGGCCATGGCCCTGCGCCGCGCCGTCGAGCTCATCGACCACTCACGTTTCAGCCTGAGCCTCAACGTGACCGGCGCCCTGGCCTGCGAGGCCCTCACCTACCGACTCGAGGAGACCCTCGCATGAGCATCTTCCACGCCATCGTCCTCGGCATCGTCCAGGGCCTGACCGAGTTCCTGCCCGTCTCGAGCACGGCGCACCTGCGGATCATCCCGGCCTTCCTGGGCTGGGAGGACCCCGGCGCCGCCTTCACCGCGGTGACCCAGCTCGGGACGATGACCGCCGTCCTCCTCTACTTCCGCGAGGAGCTGTGGCGGATCGCCAAGGCCTGGCTGCACTCCCTGCGCACCCCCGGCGAGCGGATGGCCAACCTCGAGGCGCGCCTCGGCTGGCTGATCGTCATCGGCACGATCCCGATCGGGATCTTCGGCCTGGCCTTCAAGAGCCAGATCGAGGACGGCGCGCGCAACCTCTACCTGATCGGCGTCGCGCTGATCGTCCTCGGCCTCGTCCTGCTCTGGGCCGAGGAGGTCTCCAAGCGCAACCGCGACATCGAGTCGATCGAGACCCGCGACGGCGTGCTGATCGGCCTGGCCCAGGCCGCCGCCCTGGTCCCCGGCGTCTCGCGCTCGGGCGCGACGATCTCGGCCGGCCTGTTCCTCGGCTTCGACCGCGAGGCGGCCGCGCGCTACTCGTTCCTGCTCTCGGTGCCGGCCGTCGTGCTCTCCGGCCTGGCCGAGCTCGCCTCGCTGATCAAGGACGGCAACGACGGCGTCCACGTCCCCTTCGGCGGCCTGGCCATCGCCACCGTGCTCGCCTTCATCGTCGGCTACGCGTCGATCGCGTTGCTGCTGCGCTACCTGACCAACCACACGGTGATCGTCTTCGTGATCTACCGCGTCGCGCTCGGCACCCTCGTGCTCGCGCTCACCGGCGCGGGGCTGATCAGCTAAACGCCGGCGATCGGCCCGAGCCGCGGCTCGAGGCCGTAGAGCTCGAAGGCGCCGAAGCGGCTGAACAGCCGGTGCTCGGGGCCGTGGAAGTCGGCCGAGCCCGTGGTCAAGAGATCGCGCTGCGCGGCGGCGTCGGCGAGCAGCTCGGTCTGCGCCCGGTCGTGGGTGACGTAGAAGGCCTCGACGCCGTCGAGGCCGGCGGCGACGAAGGCGTCGAGCGCGTCGAGGGCGACCTGCGGGGCGTCGACGTCCCAGAACGGATGCGCCCACACGGCCACGCCGCCGGCGTCGTGGATCCAGCCGATCGCCTCGGTCACCGTCGGGCGGGTGCGGGCGACGTAGGCCGGCGCGCCCGGGATCAGGTAGGCGGGGATGAACGACGAGACGTCGCCGACGTCCTCCTCGGCGATCCGCCCCGCGTTGTCGGGATGGCCGAGCACCGCCGCGGCCAGGTGCGGGCGCCCGATCGGGCTGCCCTGCTCGCGCCGCGCGGCCAGCGGCGCGTCGTCGATCGCCCAGCCGAGCTCGCGCAGCCGCGCGCCCATCCGCTCCGCGCGGGTCTCGCGGTCGGCGCGCGCGCCTGCCAGGCGCTCGCCCAGCGTGGCGTCGGCGTGGTCGATCCCGTAGCCGAGCACGTGCAGGTCCTCGAAGGTCTCGTGCACGGCGGAGATCTCCGCGGCGGGCACGACGCGCAGCCCGAGCCGCTGCCCGGCGTCGAGGGCCTCGGCCACGCCGGCCACCGTGTCGTGGTCGGTCAGCGCGACGAGCTCGATCCCCGCGGCGGCCGCCGCCCCGATAACGTCGGCAGCGGGGAGTGTCCCGTCCGAGTGGAGAGAGTGACTCTGGAGGTCGAACGATGGTCGCACGCGCGGCAGTAAAGCCCTTGACGGTCGCGATCGCGGCCCTGGCCCTCCTTCCGGCGGCCGCCGCCGCGGCGACGTGCACGCCCAAGGGCGGCTCGACGCCCTTCTCCCTCGGCGTCGCCGCCGGGGAAGTGACGCCGAGCTCGGCCGTGCTGTGGGCGCGCGGCCCGAAGGCCGGGAAGTACGCATGGGCGATCTCGCGCTCGAAGTGCTTCACCCACAACGCGACCCGGCGCGGGAAGACCTCCGCCTCGACCAAGCGCGACCGCACGCTGCACGTGACGGTGACCAAGCTCAGCCCGGCAAGCGCTACTGGTACCGCTTCGCCTACGGCCGGCGCCTGTCGCGCACCGGCACGTTCGTCACCGCGCCCGCGGCCGCCTCGACCAAGACCGTCCGCTTCGCCTGGTCGGGCGACACCGACGCCCAGCCGCTGAAGGGCCAGACCGAGCCCTTCTACAACTCGCAGGGCAACAAGTCCTTCGGCGCCTACGGCGCGATGGCCGCCGAGCACAACGACTTCAACGTCAACATCGGCGACACGATCTACTCGGACTCCGAGGTCGGCGCTGACACGAGCGGCGGCGTCTTCCGCGGCTCGGCGCTCGCCTTCACGCTGGCCGAGAAGTGGGCGAAGTACCGCCAGAACCTCGCGCTGGCCAAGCTCCAGCGGCTGCGCCGCAGCGCGGGCCTCTACTCGACGCCCGACGACCACGAGTGGGTCAACGACTACGGGCCCGGCCAGACGCTGATCGGCACCGACAAGCAGGGCAAGCCGATCGACGTCAAGGCGTCCTCGATCTACCCGCAGGGCGTCGCCGCCTTCCGCGACTACGCGCCCGTGCGCTACTCGAAGAAGACCGGCTTCTACCGCTCCTTCCGCTGGGGCAAGAACCTCGAGGTCTTCATCCTCGACGAGCGCTCCTTCCGCTCCAAGCCGGCGGGCACGCCGAAGATCCACACCTGCGACAACCCGGACACGGGGCAGCCGGACCTCGCCCCGACGCTGCCCCAGAGCCGCCGCGACGTCTACGGCGCGCTCGTGACCTCGCTGCGCCGGCCGGTCTCCAAGCAGTGCCTGGACACGATCCGCTCGTCCAAGCGCACGATGCTCGGCGCCGCCCAGCGCAAGAAGTTCCTCGCCGCGGTCAAGGGCTCGAAGGCCACCTTCAAGGTGATCATGAACCCGGTCAACATCCAGCAGTTCTACGCGTTCCCGTACGACCGCTGGGAGGGCTACGAGTCCGAGCGCCGGCTGCTGCTCCACCAGCTCCAGGACCACGTCAAGAACTCGATCTTCCTGACCACGGACATCCACGCGAGCCTCGTCAACACGGCCAAGTACCAGACGTTCGAGCCGGGCGGGGTCAAGGACTCGGGGATCTTCGACGTCTCGACCGGGCCGGTGGCCACGCGGACCTACCAGCGCGAGATCGCCGCCACGCTCGGCGAGGACCAGGAGGCCGCGCCGACGGCGAAGACGATCGACAGCGCGATCTTCACCCCGGCGCTGCCCACGGGTCTCGGGATGCAGTGCGCGGAGATCAACACGTTCTCCTACGGCCAGGTGACGGCGACCAGGACCAAGCTGACCGTCCAGCTCAAGGACCTCGACGGCAAGCCGCTCGTCGACCAGCTGCCGACGCCGAAGACCTGCGCCCCGATCGTGCTGAAGGCGAAGTAGCGGCTAGGCCGGGGAGGAGGCCTCGGCGGCCGGCGCGGTCGCGACGTCCGTCTCCTCGGCCAGCACGCGCTCGAGCGCGGCGACGGCCGCGGCCGTGAACTGCTCGCCGCGCAGGCGGCGGCACTCGGCGATCGCCTCGGCCGGCGTCTTGGGCAGCGAGTAGGGCCGGCTGGCGACCATCACGTCCCACGCGTCGGCCAGGGCGAGCAGCGCCGCGCCCTCGGGGATCTCGGGGTGGGTCAGCCCGCGCGGGTAGCCGCCGCCGTCGGGCCGCTCGTGGTGGGCGCGCACCCAGGCGACCTGCTCGGGGCGCAGGACGTCGGCGACGATCTGGGCCGACAGCTCGGCGTGGCCCTTCATCACCTCGTACTCGTCCGCGGTCAGGCGGCCGGGCTTGAGCAGGATCGCGTCGGGCACGCCGATCTTGCCGACGTCGTGGACCAGCGCGGCCTCGCGCAGCAGCGCCACGCGCGTGGCCGACCAGCCGCTGGCCGTGGCCAGCCGGGCCGACATCTCGGCCACGCGCTCGGAGTGCTCGCGCGTGGAGACGTCCTTGGCGTCGATCGCGCGGGCCAGCGCGCGCAGGCCGATCAGCGCCTGGGAGCGCTCGAGGTGCTCGGCGCGCTCCTTGGCCGAGAGGTCCTGGACGACCTGCGGGTCGTAGAGCCAGGTCGTGTTGCGGCCGTTGACCTTCGACCAGTAGAGGGCGCCGTCGGCGAAGCGGAAGAGGTCCTCGGGGTTGGCCGCGAGCTCGAGGTCGCAGATGCCGACCGAGATCGTCGCGAGCTCGGCGGCGATGATCCGTCCGCGGGCGCGCTCGAGCGCGGCCAGCGCGGCGAGGCGGTCGCTCTCGGGCAGCAGCCAGGCGAACTCGTCGCCGCCGATCCGGGCCAGCACGTCCTCCTCGCGCGCCTCCTCGGCGAGGATCTCGCCGACGGCGGCGAGCACCCGGTCCCCGGCCTCGTGGCCGTGGGTGTCGTTGACCTGCTTGAAGTTGTCGACGTCGATGACCGCGAGCGAGAGCGCGCGGCCGTGGCGCTGGGCGCGCGTGACCTCGGTGCCCAGGCGCTCGTGGAAGGTGCGGTGGTTGGCCAGGCCGGTCAGCGGGTCGGCCGAGGCCTGGGCGGCGAGCTTCTCGCGGTCCTCGGTGTTGCCGATCGCGGTGGCCAGCAGGTCGGCGAAGAGCGCCAGGCGCGCCTCGGGCTCGCCGATCCACGCCGCGGGATCCTCGGAGCCGATCGAGAGCGCGCCCCAGAGCCGGCCGTCGACGCGCACGGGCGCGGTGATCGAGCTGCGGTAGCCCAGGCGGGTGATGGTCGTCTCGCCCTCCTCGTCCTTGCGCACGGTCTCGCCGGTCGTGGCCAGGTGCGAGAGGACGGGGGAGTCGGCGACGAGGAACGAGGTGCCGTCGGGGATCAGCCCGCCCGGGCGCGTGGCCCAGGAGCCGACGATCTCGCCGGTCAGCCCCTCGCCCCGGTCGGCGAAGCGCAGGATCGTGCCGCCCGAGGCGCCGAGCAGGTGCGCGGCCTCCTCGGCGACGACGGTGTAGGCCGAGATCCCCGCCGCGACCGCCGTGGCGACGCGGCGCAGCGCGGCCTGCTCGCCGGCCAGGCGCTCGGCGCGCGTGCTCTGGTCGATCAGCTGCTCCTTGCCGGTGAGGATGCCGAGGCCGAGCACGAAGTAGGTCGGGATCACGACGGTCAGCTCGGCCAGGTAGCCGTCGTCGATCGCCTTGTGCGCCTCGTAGAACAGCGGGCACAGCGCGACGAACGAGCAGCCGATCAGGTAGCGGATGACGACGCGGCGCCGGTAGAAGTAGGCGGCGTAGACGACGATGAAGTAGAGGTAGAACCGCCCCGGCGAGTTCGAGCCGCCGGTGTAGGCCATGATGAGGACCGTGATCGGCAGGCCGCCGGCGCACGAGGTGTGCGTGACCCAGGCGGGGATCCGGCGCCAGTCGACGAGCAGCCACGCGACCGCCGCCCAGCTGAGACCCGCCGCGGCGACGACGAGCACGAACCACGTGTGGACGATGTGCACGCCCGGCAGCACGAGCATGAGCAGCCCGGAGACGCCGCCGACGCCATAGAGCAGCGCGGCCATGCGGCCGGCGTTGATCGCCTCGTCCTCGGTCTCCCGCGCCCACGGGGACCGGTAGGCGCCCGCGGCGCGTGCTCCTCCCTCGGCGGCTGGCACGAGGGGTGCATCGGTTCCCCGCCCGGAAACCTGAGCGAACTCGGCGGATTGGCAGTCAGGCGGGGCGCGCGAGCGCGGCGGCGATGCGCTCGCGGGCGGCGTCGCGCAGCCCCTCGACCCCGGCGAAGTCGGCCGGGTGCAGCGCGGGGAGGACCTCGACCTCGGCGTCGATGTGCGCCTTGAGGATCACGCCGTGCTTGGGCAGCGCCGCCGCGGTCCCGCGCACGGCGATCGGGATCAGCGGGACGTCGTGGCGCACGGCGAGCTCGAAGGCACCGTCCTTGAAGGCCTTGAGCGTGCCGTCGGCCGAGCGCGTGCCCTCGGGGAAGAACAGCACCGGGTTGCCGCGCTCGAGCAGCTCGTCGCAGCGCGCGAGCATCGTCTCGACCGACGCGCGGTCGCCGCGCTTGAGCGGCACGTAGCCGTTGAGGCGCATGTTCCAGCCGACGAACGGCACCTTGAAGATCTCGATCTTCGAGACCCACTTGAACGGCCGGTAGAGGTTGAAGAGGACGAGGATGTCGACGAGCGAGGCGTGGTTGGCGACGATCACCGCCGGCTCGCGCCAGGGCAGCTCGTCGCGCCCGGTCGTCTCCAGGCGCCAGAGCGGGTTGATCGCGACGTAGAAGCAGGCCCAGGCGCAGCTGTAGAGGTGCAGCACGACCTTGCGCCGGTCGAAGGGCAGCGTGACGAGGTAGACGATCAGCGCCCCGACGAAGAAGACCGGGCAGGTGACGAAGATCAGCGCCCAGTAGGCGAGCGAGAGGGCGCGCAGCACGGGCGGAACCTACCCGCAGCGCGGGTGCGCGGCGAGCACGCGCGCGAACGCGGCCCGGTTGACCTTCGCGCGGCTGACGATGAAGCCGTCGGGCTGGTCGCCGGGAACGCGGCGGTGCGCGATGAAGGCGGCGAGCTGCGGCCCGGCGTAGAACGAGCTCCGCGGGCACGCGCGCGCCTGCGCGACCTGGCGCGCGAGGTTCGCCTTCGTGCGCACGACCGTCCACTCGGGCTGGGGCAGGCCTGGCCGCTGGAAGGGCCGCGGGTTGGTCGGGTCGGCGAGCGTCGAGACCGACTGGGCGACCATCAGCAGGGCGAGCAGCGCGACGCCGGTCGTCGCGACCGTCCGCGCCGGGCCGGCGCTCGCGCGCCGGCAGGCCCAGACCGCGCCGGGGATCGCCAGCGACAGCAGCAGCGGCTCGGCCGGCACGAGGACGTTGAGGCCCGTGCCGGGCTTGACGATGCTCAGCGCCGACAGGAGCGCGCCGGCCGCGCCGGCGGCGACCGTGCCGAGCAGCGCGCGGTCCTCGCTGTCGGCGCGCAGCCACACCGCGACCGCGGCGAGCACGACGAGGCTCAGCAGGTTCCAGCCGCCCTGGACGAACGGCCCGATGTCGTGGTCGAGCCCGTGGCCGGCCTGGTACTGGGCCAGGACCGTCTGGCGCCAGAAGGCCGTGCCGAAGATCGCCGTGAAGGCGGCGGCCTGGACGAGCAGCGCGCCGGCCGCCCAGCGCGCGACTCGGCCGCGGGCGGGGGAGGCGATGACGATCAGCGCCGCGGGCAGCGCGAAGGGGACCTTGGCGAACACGGCGACCGCGGCGGTGATCCCCGCCCAGCGCGCCGTGCCCGGCCGCGAGGCGAGCAGCGCCGTGCCGAGCAGCAGCGGCGCCCCGAGCTGCTCGGGGAGGAGGAGGCCGTGCTGGTGGGTGGCCCACGGCGTGAGCAGCGCGAGCGGGGCGGCGGCGATCGCGGCGGCGCGGTTGCCGGTCAGGCGCATCACCGTCGCGGCGGCGAGCAGCCCGGTGAGCACCTGCAGCAGCCCGCAGGCGAGGCGCACGGTGTCGAGCGAGTCGTGGATCGAGATCGGCACCGCGCCGAACAGGTAGACCCACGGCGGCTGGGAGGCGGCGAGCGAGTGGTAGAGGCTCGCGCCGTTGACCCAGAGCTGGGCCGAGAGCACGTAGACGCCCTCGCTCGGCCCCCATTCGGACTGGCCGCGGATGAGCTCGAGCGTCGCCATCACGGCCAGCGCGGCGACGGCGGCGATGAGCCAGTCGGTCCGGCCCAGCGTGCGGCGCGGATGCGTCGGAGCGGTCACCACCGGCGGCGAGGCTAGTACCGCGCGGGGCTTGCCCGCGCCCGGCGGTCCGGCATAGGGTCGGGCATGGCCGTCGATCCCTTCCCGCGGCACAACTTCCTCGTCGACCTCGGCGACGGCCAGGAGATCGGCATCGCGGAGGTCGAGGGCCTCGAGGCGCTGGCCGGCGTGACCGAGTACCGGATCGGCTCGGAGAAGGTCGCGACCGTCCGCAAGCTGCCCGAGCTCGTGCGTTACGCCGATCTCGTGCTGCGCCGCGGGATCGACGCGACCGATGTCTTCTCCGCCTGGTGGCGCACGACGGCGGACGGGATCCCCGAGCGCCGCGACGTGACCGTCGTCCTGCTCGATGGCTCGCGCTCGCCGGTGATGCGCTGGCACGTCACGCGCGCGTGGCCGCGCGGGTATGCCGTCGGCCCGTTGGCCGCCGACGGGTCAGGGGTCGCGACCGAGTCATTGACCCTCGCGCACGAGGGGTTCACGGTCGAGGCGTCGTAGTTCGCGCGGTGCCGGTCTAGCCGCAGGCCACGTTGAGGCACTGCAGCGGGTTGCGGTTCCCGCTCGCGAGGTTGCCGCCGCCGTCGACGACGCCCGCGACCGCCTCGATCCCGAGGTCGCCGTTGTCGTTGGCGGTGTTCCGCTTGATCAGCGTGCCGGGCGCGTCGACCTCGATGCCGTCGTCCCGGGCGCCGCTGGCGGCGTTGCCGACGACCTGCGTGCGGGTGGCGCCGGCGTCGACGGCGATCCCGTCCCCGTTGGCGGACGTCACGCGGTTGTCGCGGATGACGTTCCGGTCGCCCCTGACGATCACGCCCTCGCCGAAGTTCACGAAGTCGTTGTCGGCCACGAGCGTCCGGTTCGGCGTCGGTCAGCGTGAGCGCGTCACCGCGGCCACCGTCGATCGTGTTGTGGGCGAGCCGCGTGCGGGCCGCGCTGTTGAGCTCGTTGCCGGCGAACCCGGTCGAGTGGGAGTGATCGAGGGCGTTGCGGTCCGAGTCGGTGAACACGAAGCCCTGCTCGGCTCCGTCGATCTCGTCGTCGGACAGGTGGTTGTCGTTCGACCCGTCGACGAGGTTCAGCCCGTCGCCGATGCGGATCGAGATCCCGCCCGAGATCGTGTCGTGGGTCAGGACGTTGCGGTCGGCGTCGGAGAGCAGGACCCCGGGCGCTCCGCCCTGCACGGTCACGCTCGCGATGCGGTTGCGAGACGAGTGCCGCAGGCGAAGGCCCACGCCCGGCGTCTCCGGCGGCCCGGTGTGCTGGAGCGTCAGGTCGCGCAGGGCGGCATGCCGCACGTGGGTGAGCGAGACGCCGGTGGTGAAGCCGGTGACCGTGCCGTTGCGGAGCCTGATGGCGTCGTAGCCGCCGTCGTCCTTGATCCCGGTGCCGGTGTTCGTGCCCGAGAGCGTGTGGCCGTTGAGGTCGACGGTGATGTGGCCGGCGCCGATCACGAGGCCGTTGCCGGGGCAGCCGGTCAGGTCGGCCGTGAGCTTGACGTCGTGCTTGATGGTCTGGCCGCAGTGAAGCGGCGCGGCTTGCGCCGCCGTGGCGGTCGCGCCCACGCTCGTACATGCCATGGCGACGACCAATCCGAACTTGCCCCTGCGCGACATCCCCTGCCTCCCCTTCGACGGCGTCCCAGCACCGTATCCGCAATCGGCAGGCCAAAGCTATGGGCATTTGCCCGCACCGGCGAGTGGTCGTTCGCGGCGGGGCGGGGCGGCGTACGCTGCCTTGCCGATGACGAGCGAGCGCCTGGCCGAGCAGAGCCGCCGCTACTGGGACGCCGACGCCCGGACGCTCGACGCCGCCGTCGGCCGCGATCTGGGGACGCCGGCGCTCGAGGCGGCCTGGCGCGGGACCCTGGCGCGCCTGCTGCCGCCCGCGCCGGCCCGGGTGATCGACGTCGGCGCCGGGACCGGGTTCCTGGCGCTGCTCGCCGCCGGGCTGGGCCATCGGGTGACCGCCGTGGACTCGTCGCCGGGGATGCTGGCGGTGTTGGAGGAGAAGGCCGGCGCGCTGGGTCTCTCGGTCGACGTGGTCGAAGGCGACGCGAGCGCGCCGCCCGGTGGGCCATATGACGTCGTGGTCGAGCGCAACGTGCTGTGGACGCTGCCGGAGGTCGTGCCGGTTCTGGATGCGTGGCGGGCTGTGGCGCCTTCTGGGTCGCTGCTGGCGTTCGAAGGGGCGTGGGGCGCGGGCGCCGGTCGCGGTGAGGTCCGGCGCCAGCGCTTGCGGGAGCGGCTCGTGCGGGGGCGGGGGTCGGACTTCGGATGCTCCGGTGGCTCACCACGCGCCGTTTCCGTCTGAGGTGCGAGAGGTGCTGCCTTTCGGCGGCGGGATCAGCGCGGCTTCCGCGCTCGCCGGGGTGCAGGCGAGCGCCTGGGGCGGGGGCCGCGTGCGCCGCCTGCGCCGGGTCGGGTGGGCCGAGCGCCGAGCCGGCGATCGCGTCGACCTGCTGCTCGGCGTGACGCCCCGCTACGTCGTCGCTTCGCCCTGATCGACCGCTCTACACTGGCCCAGCCCCGCCGCCGTAGCTCAGCTGGTAGAGCACTTCACTCGTAATGAAGGGGTCAGCGGTTCGAATCCGCTCGGCGGCTTCGAAAAGGCCCTGCATAGCGGGGCCTTTCGTATTTGTGGGGTTCGGCACAAAGGCGAAAAAGGTCCCGAATAGGTCCCGAGAAGTTGCTCTAGCTTGCGCCTCATGGGGGGCGAATGAAGCGGTCGGGGAGCCTGTAGATGGGCATGGGGATGCGCCTCGCCGCCGCCCGCCGCCGTCGGGTCACGTCTACCGCGTCGACGGCGCGCGCGGCTCGGTCTGGTACGCGAAGTACCGCCTGCCCGACGGCCGCCAGGTCAAGAAGAAGATCGGCCCGGCGTGGACGACCCGCGGCCGCCCGGCGGCCGGCTACTTCACCCGGCGATATTCCGGTTTCGCGCGCCCATCTCCTGACCCCAAGCCGGAGAAGTGAGCTCGGGCTTGTGCTTGGCTCCCGGCTTTCGCGGGCGCTCGCCGTCGTGCCCAATCTTCGAGAGTTGTCGTCCGGGGCGGTCTCTAGCGTGCGCCTGGTGCAGTGCACCGCCCCCGTATACGGCCATCGCTCGGCTGCTGCCGCTGCGAGGTGCCCCGCGTGCCGAGCCGGTCATAGTCGCCGGTCCTACTACTCGCCGCCTGCGTCGCGACCCTGGTACGGCGGCGGCGGCGGCGGATCGTCCAGCGGCGGGGTTCGACTCGCGAACCGTTCGACGCGATCCGGACGCCTGACCTCCGTGCCCTACACGGACACCGAGTGGCGCACGATGGAGCCCGTCTTCGAGGCGGTCGAGCGGCAGGCCAAGACCAACCCGAGCGTCGCGACGTCTTCCTCTGCCACGCCTGGGACGATCGAGGCGGCTCCGCGAAGGAGCTGCACGACCTGCTGGAGGCCCGCGGCGTCTACGGTCTGGTTCAGCGAGAAGGACGTTGCCCTCGGCAGCTCGTTGCTCCGTGCGATCGACAATGGGTTGCGGACCTCTCGGATCGGCATCGTGCTCGCGACCCCAGCGCTGCTCAAGAGCCTCGAAGGACAGGGGATCGCAGACAAGGAACTCTCCGCGCTGCTCGCTACCGATCGTGTCATCCCGGTCGCCCACGAGACGACCTTCGACGCGCTGCGCGACATCAGTCCACTGCTTGCCGCGCGCTCCGGTCTGACCAGCGCCGGGTCGCTGGAGACATCGCCGCCAAGATCGCCGACGCGGTCAGGCTGTAACGGGTCGTAGGTTCGGTGTGCCCGGGACCACCGTCCGAGGATCGTCTCCGCCGGGGAAGTGCATCCTCTCGCTAAGCGGCGATCGGAGCACTCGGTCCCCTTCTGAGGATGGAAGCCAGCGAACGGCGGTGAGGTAGAACGGCTAGACGTAGCGGTTGGGTCGGCCCCCGGTCACAGGGCTCGAACTAGAAACGACACGAAGTAGCCGGGACCAGCAGGGATCGCGTACGGGAGTTGCACGCCGCTCGTGAGAACCCCGCCAGGAAGGTGAGCAAGGGTCTTTCCGTTGCTGTTCAATAGCTCTGCCGAGTCGGCCAGGTACTGAAGTTTTATCGGCCGTCTCGCCCCCACCACAAAGATTCGTCCAAGCGCTGCGTCGCCGCCCGGGTGAGTCCGGGAATGCGAGCTTGCTGTGAACTCGACACAGGTTTTACTCGAAGCTGTCACGCGGACCTCGACAGACATACCCGTCACTGCGCCGTATTGCGTATTTTGTAGCTCCACGCTGAACTCGATCTTCGAATCCGTGGCAACGCGAGCGACCTGCGAGTAGTGACCATCAGGTAAGACGCGGACCGCGAGGGCGTCGCCACCCCCGATCTGACCTGGGCTGCCAACGGATCCGAAGTTACCATGCTGTCCCCGGTAATCAGACCGCTGAATCGAAGCGCAGGTTGCTTGCCGATCCAGGAGAGGAGGGGAAGCCGAATGAGCGGCCGACGTCGTGCGCGGCGGCGTAGTGAGCTTTCGACTTTGGGGGTCAGGCGAGAGCCAGTGTCCGATCGCTGCTCCCATAACAGTGATCGCGACGACCAGTACGGTCGCCCAGGCTTTGGGACGCCACGTCCAGACCCACCTGCGTAACACGGCAACGGAGAGCACGAATGCGATCGCGCCCCCAGCCGCCCACCTCGGCGCGAGGATTACGGTGAGGAGCACCCCAACTAGGGTTAGGGCCCCGCCCACGGCCGTAGCTACCGACGGCGGCTGAGACCCCAACATCGCAGAATCAGCTGCGGCATCCGGAGACGGCCCACGTTCAGGACGCGGCAAGGCCTGAGGAAGATCCTGCTCCGTCGGGAGGCTGCTCGGTTTTCCTCCCGAACGCTCCAATAGCTCATCGATCCATGCGACGAAGTCCTCGGGCTGGCGTTTTTGACCGTCATGGATTTCGCCTGGCGCGCCCAGGTCACGCTCCTCGATGGCGGCAGGAAAAGCTCTGAGTCCTGGGTAGGGTTCGGCCATGTCAAGTTGCGCACCGGTGTAGTGCGCCTGGCGCCAAGGTGAGTACGGGTCACCGGTGTCGACGATGGCGTCTGGCGCGTCGGGCAGCACGCGCTCGTCCGCGCTTCGAGCGCGGTGGATCATGAGGTTGAGGGCCCTCGCCAGTTCCGCAGCGAGGTTCTGGATCAGGAGAACGTGGGTCGAGAAGAATTCAACCTCGACCGGGCTTCCCAGTCCCTCCTAGACCTCGGTGGTGCCCCACTTGCGGACCCACAACGAGTCGGTCCTGGTGTCCATGTCGAAATGCAGCACCAGCATGAGATCGTCCAGGACTCGCCGATAGTTGTTGACCGAGGCGGTCACGTGGGAGCGATTCAGGCCGCTGCGCTGCGCGAGCCAACCTTGTAGCTCCTCGAAGAACTCTTGATCACTCACGTAGATGTATGGCTGTGAGTGCGTGAAGCTGGCTGTGCGCTGCGGCCAATGCTCCGGGTCACTTCGCTCGACAGCGGCTACTGCCAAGGCGACATCCGGCGAAAGATCCTCTGGAACCACGCTGCCAGTATGAGTGGTCAGGCTTCGCGCAGCGGCGCCGCCGAGCGACCCACCTTTGCGTATCTCGAGAGGTGCGACGATCACCTAGGGCGACTCTGCCGAGGCTTTGGTTCGGTAGGCTGATCGCTGCGCGATGCCGCTGTCGCGTTAGCGGTGTGGCGTGGCGTGGCGGGGGTCCGCTATCAAGACTCTGGCGAGCGTCTCTGCATGAGGTGCTAGCGAAGCGCGAAGCCGAGGCGCTGCTCGCGCCAGTTCTCCTGCCAGGGCAGCCCCGATACGGCACACCTTGACGGCTTTCGACGAGGTCACCGCGCCGCAGCTCGTGCTCGCTCAGCAGGTCGAGCACGACGGCGTCCGCAGTGGGGCGTGCAGGTTCCATGAGGTCGTGCGAGCGATCCTCGGTACCGGTGGTCGGCGTGCATGACCCCCAGGCTGGGGTCAAAGCCGACGGCGTGGCAGGCGATCGTTGCTTCCACTTCGAGGATCGCGTACGTGTAGTTCAGCATTGCATGTATCGGAGTGGTGGCTTTGCGGGCCCGTTTGCGATCTACGTGGGAAGTTCGACGTCCGGCTGCCCACGAATCGAACTGGCGACCGTCGCTCGGAGGCGTGGCGCCTGCTGTCTATTAGTCGTGGATGATGAGCCACGGTGTTGTACGGCAGGGAACAGGATGTCGACCGGCTGGCCCGCAGCCGCGCGCCGCTCACGATCCTTTCGGGGGATGCGGGTGTCGGCGAGAGCGCGGTGCTCTCTGAGCGCGACCAAACACCGGTTTCCGGCGATCCGTGCG
>CAVTSQ010000028.1:0-21492 GCA_963737395.1 uncultured Solirubrobacterales bacterium
TCCGGCTGCTCCGGCGGCTCCAGCGCGAGCAGCGTCGGGGAGCCGGGCGAAGTCCTCCCGCAGCGACGTCCATCATCCGCGGCGTGTAGAGCGCCGCCGCCGGGTGCAGGAGCGGAAGCAGCCGCACCGTCCGCGCGCCGAACAGCGTCCGCTCCTCGGCCGCCCGCGCAGCCGCGTGATGCCGGTCGGGTCGCCGCGCAGCAGCTTCGTGGCGAAGTTGCCGAGCGTGCAGACGACCTTCGGCTGGATCAGCGCGAGCTGGCTCCAGGTAGGCCGGCAGTTCTCGAGCTCCCCGGGAGCGGGTCGCGGTTGCCCGGCGGGCGGCATTCAGGGTGTTGCGATGAACACGTCCGCGCGCTCGAGGCCGATCTCGCCGAGCAGCGTGTCGAGCAGCTTCCCCGCCTGGCCGACGAACGGCAGGCCGTGCTCGTCCTCGTTCGCGCCCGGGGCCTCGCCGACGAACATGAGGTCGGCGTCGGCGTTGCCCGCGCCGAAGACGACGTTCGTCCGCCCGGCCGCGAGCTGGGGGCAGCGCGTGCAGACCTGCGCCGCCTCCCGACGGCCTTCAGCTCCTCCCGGCGCGCCGATGCCGTGGCCATGGTCCGCCAGGCTAGCCCGGCGCCAGGATGCTGCAGGTAACCCCGCGTGTGTCATCTCGCACGTGCGGGGTACTGGGTGATCGTCGGGGAGCCCTCAACTCCCGATGAGGCCGTCACCCCCGAAGCGACGGACCTGCCGGACCCGCAGCACCGCCGATCGACCGACCGGTATCTCCCATGCGGGAACTGGAACGCGAAACTCCCCCCTTCCTGCCCGCCCGCGTGCGCCGTCGTCGGCCCCGGCCGCCTCGGCCCACCTCGCCGCCGCGCTCGCCGCGGCCGGTCTCGCCGTCGCCGGCCCGCTCGGCCGCGGCGCCGCGCCGCGAGGAGCCGACGTCGTCCTCCTCGCCGTCCCCGACGCGCGAGATCGCCGCCGCCGCGGCGCGTCCCGCCCGGGCCCGCTCGTCGGCCACTCTCGGGCGCGACGGGCCTCGACGCCCTCGCCGGCCACGAGGGCTTCTCCCTCCACCCGCTGATGACGCTCCCCGGCGCGGACGCCGACTCGCCGGCGCCGCCGCCGCGGTCGCCGGGACCACGCCGCGGGCGCTGCGCCGCCGCCGACGCTGGCCGGCCGCCTCGGGATGCGCCCGTCGACGTCGCCGACGAGGACCGCGCCGCCTACCACGCCGCCGCCTCGCTCGCCTCGAACTTCCTCGTCACCCTCGAGGCCGCCGCCGAGCGGCTCGCCGCGACCGCGGGCGTCGACCGCGCCGCCCTCGTCCCGCTCGTCCGCGCCACGGTCGAGAACTGGGCCGCCGCGGCGCGGCGCGCGCTCACCGGGCCCGATCGCCCGCGGCGACGAGGCCACGGTGGCCCGCCAGCGCGCCGCGGTGGCCGAGCGCGCGCCGGAGCTGCTCCCCCTCTGGGACGCGCTCGCCGACGCCACCCGCGAGCTCGCGCAGGTCCGGGCATGAGGATCGTCCGCACCGTCGCCGAGCTCCGCGCGGCGCTGGCCCAGCGCCCGCCGGGCGGCACGACCGTCGGCCTCGTCCCGACCATGGGCGCGCTCCACGAGGGCCACGCCGCGCTCATCCGCCGCGCCCGCGACGAGCACGACGTCGTCGTCGTCTCGCTGTTCGTCAACCCCGCGCAGTTCGACGAGGCCGAGGACCTCGCCGCCTACCCGCGCGACGAGGCCGCCGACGCCGCGCTGGCGAGGCCGAGGGCGCCGACGTGCTCTTCGCGCCCGACCCCGCCGAGGTCTACCCGCCCGGCTTCGCCACCACGGTCTCGGTCGGCGGGCTCACCGAGGTGCTCGAGGGCGAGCAGCGCGGCCGCGCGCACTTCGACGGCGTCGCCACCGTCGTGCTCAAGCTCCTGAACATGGCCGTGCCCGACGTGGCCTACTTCGGCCAGAAGGACGCCCAGCAGGCGGCCGTGATCCGCCGCATGGTGCGCGACCTCGACGTCCCCGTGCGGATCGACCGTCGTGCCGACCGTCCGCGAGCCCGACGGCCTCGCGCTCTCGAGCCGCAACGCCCACCTCGACGGCCGCCGACCGCGAGCGCGCCGTCGCGCTGTCCCGCGGGCTCGCGCGGCCGCGCAGCGCGTCGCCGCCGGCGAGCGCGACGCGGCCACCGTCGCCGAGCCACGCGCCGGCGGCGATGCGCGGCCTCGGCGTCGAGCCCGAGTACCTCGCGCTCGTCGACCCCGAGACCCTCGCGCCGGTCGAGCGCATCGACGGCGAGGCCCTCCTCGCCGTCGCCGCCCGCGTCGGCGCCACCCGACTGATCGACAACACGCTGCTCGACGCCGACGGGAGGTCGGACCAGATGCAGCGCACGATGCTGAAGTCCAAGATCCACCGCGCCACGGTCACCGGCTCCGACCTGCACTACGTCGGCTCGATCACCGTCGATCCCGACCTGCTCGAGGCGGCCGACATCCTCGCCCACGAGCAGGTGCCCGTCGTCGACGTCGACAACGGCGCGCGCCTCGAGACCTACACGATCGCCGGCGAGCGCGGCTCGGGCACGGTGCAGGTCAACGGCGCCGCCGCCCGCCTCGTGCACACCGGCGACACGGTCATCGTCATCTCCTACGCCGACTACGACGCAGGCCGAGCTCGCCGACTACGAGCCCCGCGTCGTCCACGTGGACGCGCGCAACCAGATCATCGCCGTCGACGCGGAAGTCGACGTCCTGCTCACGGAGGTGCGATAGCCATGTCCGCCGTCCCCAACGTCACCGTCTCCCGCGACACCGGCCGCCTGCCGGTGACGCTCCCCTCGCTGGCCGAGAAGAAGCGCCTCGGCGAGCCGATCGTGATGGTCACCGCCTACGACTACCCCTCGGCCCAGGTGGCCGAGGCGGCCGGCGTCGACATGGTCCTCGTCGGCGACTCCGGCGCGATGACCGTGCTCGGCTACGACTCGACGGTTCCCGTCTCGGTCGACGAGATGCTGATGCTCGTTCGGCCACGCGCCGCGGGCTCAAGACGCCGTTCCTCGTCGCCGACCTGCCGTTCGGCTCCTACGAGGGGTCCGACGAGCTGGCCGTGGCCACCGCGCAGCGGTTCGTCAAGGAGGGCGGCGGCGACGCCGTCAAGCTCGAGGGCGGCGGCACGATGGTCGACCGCGCCCGGGCGATCGTCGCCGCCGGGATCCCGGTCATGGGCCACGTCGGCCTGACCCCGCAGACCGCCACCGCGCTCGGCGGCTACAGGGCCCAGGGCCGCACCGGCGAGCGGGCGCTGTCCGTCGCCGCGGACGCGCTCGCGCTGCAGGAGGCGGGCTGCTTCTCGATCGTCTTCGAGGCGATCCCCGCCGCCGTGGGCACCGCGCTGACCGCGCGCATGGAGATCCCGGTGATCGGGATCGGCGCCGGCGCCGACACCGACGGCCAGGTCCTGGTCTTCCACGACCTGCTCGGGATCTACGACGGGATGAGCCCGCGCTTCGCCAAGCGCTACGCCCATCTGAAGGCCGACATGGTCGCCGGGGTCTCCGCCTACGCCGAGGAGGTGCGCGCGGGCAGCTTCCCGGGGCCGGAGCACGTCTACTCGATCGATCCCGAGGAGCTCGAGGCCTTCGTCCGAGGGGTTGCGCGCCTATAGTGGCGCGCCATGGCGCGACTGGCAACGATCTTCGCCCCGCGCGAACGGGAGTTCTTCGACCTCTTCGAGGCCTCGGCCAAGAACCTCGTCCACGCCTCGGACCTGCTCGATCAGATGCTCCGGAACTACCCGGAGTCGCGCGACCTCGCGCGGGAGATCCTGATCTGCGAGCAGGAGGGCGACCGGATCACGCACGATCTCATCCAGCGGATGAACGAGACGTTCGTGACGCCGATCGACCGCGAGGACATCACCGCGCTGGCCTCGGGGCTCGACGACGTCGTCGACTTCACCGAGGAGGTCGCCGATCTGCTCGGGCTCTACAAGATCGAGGCGCCGATGGAGCAGTCCCAGCGACTGGCCCACGTGCTGCTCGAGGCGTCGCGGCAGATCGAGCGCATGGCGCCGAAGCTCCGCAACTTCGGCGACATCTCGGCGGAGTTCGAGGAGGTCCACCGGCTCGAGAACGAGGGTGACCGCATCGCCCGCGAGGCCGTCGCCGCGCTGTTCGAGACGGGCATCGACCCGATGGTCGTGATCCGCTGGAAGGACATCTTCGACCGGCTCGAGGACGCGATCGACGCGACCGAGACCGCGGCGAACGTCATGCAGGGCATCATCATCAAGAACCGCTGACGGAGGGCCCGTGAGCGGCGACATCATCCTCGTCATCGTCGTCGGGACGGCGCTGGCCTTCGACTTCACGAACGGGTTCCACGACACGGCGAACGTCGTGGCCACGGCGATCTCCACCCGCGCCGTGCCCCCGCGCACGGCCGTCACGCTCGCCGCGCTGCTGAACTTCGCCGGCGCGTTCCTCTCGCTCGAGGTCGCCGCCGTCGTGGCCAAGGGGATCGTCGACTCGGCCGCGATCACCCCGGAGGTCGTCTTCGCCGGGCTGATCGGCGCGATCGCCTGGAACCTCTTGACCTGGTGGTTCGGCCTGCCGTCGTCGTCCTCGCACGCGCTGATCGGCGGCGTCGTCGGATCGGCCGTGGCCGCCGAGGGCTTCGGCGTGATCATCTCCGGCGGGCTCTTCGGCAACGTCCTGATCCCCGCGCTGATCGCGCCGGTGCTCGCCTTCGTCGTGGCGCTGGTCGGGATCACCTTCATCTACAAGATCGTCGGGATGCTGCGCCCCGGCCCGGTGTCGCGCGGCTTCAAGCTCGGCCAGCTCGCGACGAGCGGCCTGCTCGCGCTCGCCCACGGCACCAACGACGCCCAGAAGACGATGGGCGTGATCACGCTGGCGCTGATCGCCAACGGCAACCTGTCCGAGAACGCCAGCGTCCCGACCTGGGTCGTGGTGACCGCCGCCTCGGCGATCGCGGCCGGGACCTACGTCGGCGGCTGGCGGATCATCCGCACGCTCGGCACCCGGATCATCAAGATGGACGTCGCCCAGGGCTTCTCGGCCCAGGGCGCGGGCGCGACGGTGATCCTCGCCGCCTCGCACTTCGGCTACCCGCTCTCGACCACGCACGTCATCTCCGGCTCCGTGATGGGCTCGGGCGCCGGCAAGCGCCTGTCGGCCGTGCGCTGGGGCGTGGCCGGCAACATCGTCGTCGCCTGGGTGCTCACGCTCCCGTCGGCGGCGATCATGGGCGCCGCCGCCTATGGCGTCACCCGGCTCTTCGGGACGGGCGCGATCGGTCCGATCGTCGTCTCGATCGCGGCGATCCTCGGGTCGGTCTGGCTGTTCCGCAACCGCGCCCGCACCGGGACGGCGCCGGAGCCCGCGCCGTCGTGAGGCCCGTGCTCGCCGAGCTCGTCGACTGGGCGTCGCTGTGGAAGGTCGTCTACGTGTCCTTCCTCGCCGGGGTCGGGGTGTGCATCGCCTTCTCGCTTTCCATCGTCGGCGCGGTCCGCTCGGCCGATCACCGCCGTGCCGACCAGCCGGTGATCGCCGCCGGCTTCACGCTGCTGATGGCGATCGGCCTCGCCGCCTGCGTCTTCGCGATCTACCACGGCTATCTGTTCGTGGTCCACAAGAGCTAGCCGGGCCGAGGGGACAGCCACCAGAGTCCCACTGGGCGGATGCGACCTCTGACTGTCCCCTGGTCTCACTCCCCCGTCTCGGGCGGCATGACCGGGGCCGCGCCGGCCTGGACGGCGGGCTCCTCGCCCGGCCCGTAGGCGACCTCGCGGATGACCTTGGCCGGGTTGCCCGCGGCGATCGAGAAGGGCGGCAGGTCGCGCGTGACCACGGAGTTCGCGCCGATCACGCAACGGTCGCCGATCGTCACGCCGCTCGTGATCACGACGTTCGCGCCGCACCACACGTTGTCGCCGATCCGCGTCGGCCCCTTGGTGGTGAAGCCCTGCCAGGTGACGGGCTTGTCCGGGTCGTCGAAGCGGTGGTTGCCGTCGGTGATGAAGCAGTTGTTGGCGAACATGCAGTGCTCGCCGATCTCGACCAGCGCGGTGGCGGCGATCATCACGCCGACGTTGAGGAACGTCCCGCCGCCGATCCGGATCCGGGCGTCGCCGGGCGCCGTGAGCCACACGTCGGGCTCGAGCAGCACGTGCTCGCCGAGCTCGAGGCGCCCCTCGCGCAGGAGCTCGAGCACGTTGCCGTGGACCGGCCAGCGAACGAACGCGCGGCGGCGCATGACGTGCCAGTGGACGGCGGCGCGGTTCCACGGCAGCGAGGACCGCTCGTACCAGCGCCACTTCTGCCACCACAGGCGCGCGTGGCGCAGAAGGTCGCGGTCCACGCCGCGAGCTTACGCCGCGGCGTGGACCTGCGACTCCGCTACTCGTAGGCCAGGGCCCCGAGCGGGTCGAGCCGTGCCGCCCGCCGGGCCGGGAGGATCGCGGCGAGCGCACCCGCCACGACGGCCACGAGCAGGAAGGCGATGATCGACCCGACGGGCAGGGCGAACGCGAGCCCGTACTTCGACAGCGCCGAGGTCACGAGCGCGCCGAGCACGATCCCCACGACGATGCCGAGCACCGCGCCCATCAGGGCGGTGGTGATCGACTCGTAGCGGACCATGCGGCGCACCTGGCGTCGCGTCATTCCCACGGCGCGGAGCATCCCGATCTCCCGGGTGCGCTCGAACACCGCCAGCGCCAGCGTGTTGACGATGCCGAACAGCGACACGATGACCGCCAGCGCGAGGAACACGTAGACGATCCCGAGCAGCTGCTGGATCCCCTTGGCCATGTCGTCGCGCCACGTGGCCGCGGTGACGACCTTGGCGTCGGGGAACGGCTTCAGGGCGCTCTTGAGCGCGGCCTGCGAGCCCCCGGCCACGAACGCGAACCGGTCGGTCGAGCCGTTGAACGCGGTCAGGAAGCGACGCTTGGGCATGGTCACGTCGCCCAGCCCCATCGGGTTGAGGTCGGAGACCTTGACGATCCCGGCCACCTTGCCCGTCAGGTGCTTGTTGGCGATCGAGGTGACCGTCACCGAGTCGCCCACCGCGAGGTGGTGCTTGTCGGCGAACTTCTTGCGCACGATCACCTGGTTGCCCGAGAGGCCGCTCAGGGTCGACTGGCTGCCCTGCTTCCAGTCGTAGTCCCAGACCTTCGACCACGCCTGCGGATCGACGCCGTCGACGAGCACCTTCTTCTTGTAGGCCCGGCCGACGTCCTGGGTCAGCCCGGTCGCGACGGTGACGCCGGGCGCCGAGGCGGCGGCGACGGTCGCCTTGTGGTCGATCGGCGAGTAGCCGTCCTGGCCGCTGACGACCGCGCTGGCCCGCAGCGAGTCCTTCAGGTCGCCGGTCGCCGACTGGGTCACCCCGGCGCCGAGCACGGCGACGAAGGCGACGAGCGCGATGCCGATCATCAGCGCCGCCGCGGTGACCGCGGTGCGCTTGGGGTTGCGCATCGCGTTCTGCCGCGCGAGCTCGCCGGCCGCGCCGCCGAACTTCGCTCCCGGCTTGCCGAGCACCGAGGCCATCGGCCGCGCGAGCTTGCTCGAGAGCAGTGCCACGCCGAAGAACAGCAGCAGGCAGCCGGGCGCCAGCGAGATCATCCGGGTGATCGCGTCGAGCCCGCCCGCGAACATGCCGTAGGCGATCACGGCGAGGCCGAGCACCGACAGCACGGCGCCGATCACCGGGCCGCGGCGGCCGATCCGGCCCTGCGGCACGTGCGCGCCCTCGCGCAGCGCGATCACCGGAGAGACGCGCGTGGCGCGCGCCGCCGGGCCGATGCCCGCGAGCACGGTCACGACGACGCCGACCAGGCCGGCGATGACGATCGTGCGCAGCGCCAGGCCCATCGAGGCCTGCGGCAGGTCGAGGCCGAAGGACTTGAGGATCCCGTTGAGGCCGTGCGCGAGCCCGAGGCCGGCGACGATGCCGACGATCGAGGCGAGCACGCCGATGGCGAACGCCTCGAGCATGACCGAGCGCATGACCTGCCGGCGCGAGGCGCCGATGGTCCTGAGCATCGCCAGCTCACGGGAGCGCTGGGCGACCGTGATCGAGAGCGTGTTGTAGATCGTGAACGCCCCGACGAAGATCGCGACGAACCCGAAGGCGAGCAGGAAGCCCTTGATGATCGACAGGAACGACTTGAGCCCGTCGAGCGTGAAGCGATCCTGGTCCTGGGCGGTCTTGACCGCCAGGCCGGCGGGCAGCGACGACTTCAGCTGACTGCGCAGCTGGGCCGGCGACGTGTCCGGCGCCGCCTTGACGAGGATGTCGTCGAAGCCGCGCTTGGCGAGGACCTGCTGCGCGGTCTTCAGGTCGAAGACCGCCGCTGTGGCGGTGCCCAGCGAGGCCACGTCCCCGAACCGGGCGATGCCCGTGATCGTGTAGGTCCGCGCCGGGCCCTTGGTTGCGATCTTGATCCTCGAGCCGACCTTGAAGCCCTTCTTCTCGGCCGTGTTCTTGTCGATCACGACCTGGCCGGGACCGGACGCGTAGCGCCCGGAGTCGATCTTGAACGGGGTGAGCGCGCTGGCGCCCGGGGTGCGGGAGTCCAGGCCGACGCCGAAGTACGGCCCGGAGCCGATCGGCTTGCCGTCCTTGCCGACGAGCTTGGTGTTGAGGTCGGTGACGTCGCCGACGGCGAGGCCGACGCCGGGCTGCTTCCTGATGGCCGCGAGCGTCGACGCGGGAAGCGTCGGCACCTGGCCGGAGACGTCCGAGTTGGGATCGGTCTTGAACAGCGTCTTCGAGGTCACGACGGCGTCGGTGCCGTCGTAGGCCGACGACGACAGCGAGTTCGCCGCCGTGCGGAAGGTGTCGGTCAGGGTGTAGGCGGCCGACACCATGGCGACGCCGAGCACGATGGCCAGCGCCGTCAGCGCGGTGCGCAACGGGCGCGCCGCGAGGCCCTTGAGGGAGAACCGCGTCATCGCACCGTCACCTCGTTCAGCGTCGCGAGGATCTTGGCCTCGTCGGGCTTGGCGAGGTCGGAGACGATCGACCCGTCGTTGAGGAACAGGACGCGGTCCGCGGTCGCCGCGGCCTGCGCGTCGTGGGTGACCATGACCGTGGTCTGGCCGTTCGCGTCGACCGCATCACGGAGGAGCGCGAGCACCTCGGTGCCCGTGTGCGAGTCGAGGTTGCCGGTCGGCTCGTCGGCGAACAGCACGGTCGGCTCGGTGACGAGCGCGCGGGCGATCGCCACGCGCTGCTGCTGGCCGCCGGAGAGCTCCGAGGGCCGGTGCGTGCGCCGGTCGAGCAGATCGACGCGCTCGAGGACCTGCTCGACGTAGTCGGGATCTGGCTTGATCCCGGCGATCCGCAGCGGCAGCACGACGTTCTCCTCCGCGGACAGGACCGGGAGGAGGTTGAAGGCCTGGAAGATGAAGCCGATGTGCTTGCGGCGCAGGAGCGTGAGCTCCTTGTCGTTCATCGTCGAGATCTCCTGGCCCTTGACGGTGACCGAGCCGGTCGTCGGCTTGTCGAGGCCGGCGAGGATGTGCATGAGCGTCGACTTGCCGGAGCCCGAAGAGCCCATGACGGCGGTCAGGCGGCCGTTGGCGACCTCGAGCGAGACGCCGCGCAGGGCGTCGACGGCCGAGTCGCCCTCGCCATAACGACGGGTGATCTCGCGGGCGACGACGGCCGGAGCGTCGCCGTTGGAGTTGGTCGACGCGGCGGGGGCGTCGAGGGTCGCTTCGCTGTTCATCTCAGGCTCCTGGTTCATGGGAGTCGACCCTAAGCGAGCCACGGACGGACTGCACGGGGGTCTTCCGGTGGATCATTGGTGCAGCCTCCCCGACCCCGGGAGCCGAGTCATCGGCCGTCGGGTGGATCTTGGGGGCACCCCGACCTCATCCTCGGGGATGACGCATCGTCCTCTCAGCGAAGGATGATCCGGGCCGCGCGCGCCGGTACGGTGACGCGATGAGCGCGACCACCGTCCGCCCGCTGCGGCTGTGGCCGCGGCCGTTCTGGGACCGGTTCGCCCGCGTGGACCCGTTCCACAAGGACATCGCGCTCGCCGTCCTGATCTTCGTGTCGAGCATGGTCGAGCTCGTCGTCGGCTACGGCCTCGGATCCCCCGGCGCGACGGTCGTCGGCCTCGCCGTCGTCTCGGCGACGGTCGCCTACCGCCGCCGGGCGCCCGCGGCCGCGGCGGTCGTGGCCGGCGTGGCGATCGCGATCCAGGACATCTTCGGCGGCCTGGTCATCGATGGCGCCGACCCCGCCTTCGTCGGCTACCTGTTCCTCCTGTACTCGCTCGGCGCCTACTGCGAGCTGCGCGTCGCGGTGGTCGCCGGCTCGCTCTCGTGGGCGTGCTTCGCGGCCGACGCGCTGTTCAACCGCAACGACACGACGATCACCGACGTCCTCTTCGTGACGATGTTCGTCGGCGCAGCGGTGACCATCGGCCGCGCCATCCGCAACCGGCGGCTGCTCAACCGCGCGCTGCGCGAGCGCGCGCGCCGGCTCGAGGCCGAGCGCGAGGACCGTGCGCGCGAGGCCGTCGCCGCCGAGCGCCGCCGGATCGCCGCCGAGCTCCACGACGTCGTCACCCACGCCGTCTCGTCCATGGTCGTCCAGGCCGGCGCCGTGCGCCACGTCGTGCATCGCAACCCCACCGCCGCGGGATCGTCGCTCGGCGACATCGAGCTCGACGGGCCGCGAGGCGCTGGCCGACATGCGTCGCCTGCTGGGCGTGCTGCGACGCGAGGAGGACCCGGGGAGCCTGGCGCCGCAGCCCGGCGTCGCGCGGATCCCCGACCTCGTCGAAACGGCGACCCGGGCCGGACTGCACACGACGCTCGAGACCGACGGCGAGGAGGTCGCGCTCTCCCCCGGCCTCGACCTCGTGGCCTTCCGCGTGGTGGAGGAGGCCCTGCGCGCCGCCTGCCATGGCGTCGGCGCGACGACCGCCACCGTGCGCGATCGCCTATGACGACCGCGGGCTCGAGCTCGAGGTCCTCGACGACGGCGGCGAGCGCACGCTCGGCGGCGCGCGGCAGCGATCCCCAGCTCGTCTCGATCCGCGAGCGCGTCGGGCTGTTCGGCGGCGAGCTGCACACCGGGCCCGGGCGCGGCGGCGGCTTCGCCGTGCGCGCCCGCCTGCCCCTCGCCGGGCTGGTGTCCGCATGAGCGCATGGCGCCGGCTCTCGCCGCTGACGCAGGACAGCCTCGTCGCCGTCGTGATCTTCGCCGCCTTCGTGGCCGAGACCGTGAGCCGCCCCGACGATCTGCGCGCCTCGGTGCCCGCTCGAGCTGCTCGCCTGCGCCGGCATGTCGGCCGCGGTCGCGCTGCGGCGGACCGATCCCCGAATGGGCCGTGTGGCTGGCGTGGATCAGCGCGTCGGCGAAGGGCATCTGGCTGCTCAGCCCCGAGGCGGAGGGCGAGTGCGTCCTCGTCCTCGGCCTGATGGCCTACACGGCCGCCCGCGAGCTGCCGCCCACCCGCGCGCTCCTCGCCCTGGCCGGCGGCGTGGCGACCGTGATCATCGTCTCGGTCGCCCATCACGACGCCTTCGGCCAATGGATCTTCCCGATCGTGATCTTCTGCGGCACGCCGTGGTTCGCCGGGCGCGCGGTGCGCAACCGCGTGCTCTACGGGCGCGAGATGGAGGAGCGCGCGGCCCGGCTCGAGGCGCTCCGCGACGAGGAGGAGGCCAGGGCCGTCCAGAACGAGCGGCGCCGGATCGCCCGCGAGCTGCACGACGTCGTCGCCCACTCGATGAGCGTGATGGTCATCCAGGCCGGCGCCGGACGGCGGCTGGCCGCGAGCGATCCCGACCAGGCCGCGGCCTGCGCCGCGCTGATCGAGCAGGTCGGCCGCGAGGCGCTCGGCGAGATGCGCCGCCTCGTTGGCATGATCTCGCCCGATGAGCACGCGCCCGCCGAGCTCGCGCCGCAACCCGGCCTCGACGCCCTCGGCGAGCTCGCCGACCGCGCCCGGGCCGCCGGCCTGCCCGTCGAGCTGCGGGTCTCCGGCGCCCCGGTCGCGCTGCCGGCCGGCGCCGAGCTCGCGGCCTACCGGGTCGCGCAGGAGAGCCTCACCAACGCGCTCAAGCACGCCGGCCCGGCGCACGTCCGCGTGCTCGTGACCTGGGCGGAGGACGAGCTGCGCCTCGTCGTGGCCGACGACGGCCGTGGCCCCGGCGCCGCGCCGGTTCCGGGCGGCGGCCACGGCCTCGTCGGGATGCAGGAGCGCGTCGCGCTCTACGGCGGCGACGTGACGACCGGACGGCGGCGCGGCGGCGGCTTCGAGGTCCGCGCGCGCTTTCCCTACGTCTCCGAGCCGGCGCCGGGGTGACCGCATGACGGCGGGTCGACGGCGGCCCCGTCCGCCTGCTGATCGCCGACGACCAGGCGCTGATCCGGGCCGGGTTCAAGCTGATCCTCGACGCCGAGCCCGACATCGAGGTCGTCGGCGAGGCCGACGACGGGCTGCAGGCCGTCGAGGCCGTCGAGCGCCTCAAGCCCGACGTCGTCCTGATGGACATCCGCATGCCACACATCGACGGCATCGAGGCCACCCGCCGCGTGCTCGCGATGGGCCACGAGCCGCCCACCCGCGTGCTCGTGCTGACGACCTTCGACCTCAACGAGTACGTCTACGACGCGCTGCGCGCGGGCGCGAGCGGCTTCCTGCTCAAGGACGTGCCGCCCGAGCAGCTCGTCGCGGGCGTGCACGTCGTCGCGCGCGGCGAGGCGCTGCTCGCGCCGACGATCACCAAGCGGCTGATCGAGGAGTTCGCCGTCAAGGGCCGCGTCGCCGCGCCGGCCGCGCCGGCGCCGGAGATCGAGGAGCTCACGCCGCGCGAGCTCGAGGTCTTCCGCCTGATCGCGCGCGGGATGAGCAACGCCGAGCTCGCCGACGAACCTGTTCGTCTCGGAGACGACGGTCAAGACCCACGTGGCGCGGATCCTGATGAAGCTCGGCCTGCGCGATCGGGTGCAGGCCGTCGTCTTCGCCTACGAGCACGGCGTCGTGGCGCCCGGGGAGGGCGACGAGGACTAGCCGACCGGACGGCGAGGTACGTTCGCGCCGTGCCGAGTCTCGGCAACCTGCCGGCCCTCGAGGTGGCGATCGGCCTCGCCTTCCTCTTCTTCGTCCTGTCCACCGCCTGCTCGGCCGTCAACGAGGGGATCGCGAACCTGCTCGGCTGGCGGGCCAAGACGCTCGAGGACGGCGTGCGCAACCTGCTCGGCGACAAGCAGGCGCAGGGCGCCTGAAGTCGTGGGCGGGCCGGCTGGTGCACCACGACGACGAGGCGCTGGCCGGAGGGGACCTGACCACCCAGGTCTTCCAGCACTGGAAGATCCAGACGCTCGTCCGCGACCCGGAGTCCGCCAAGCGCCGCCGCGCGCGGCCGTCGTATCATGCCCCCGCGGGCGCTCTCCCTCGCGGTGACCGAGGTGCTGGCCGCCCAGCGCGCCCGAGGACAAGGCCGGCGCCTCGCTGTGGAAGCACGCCGACGACGAGATCATGCGGCCACGTCGGCGCCGGGCCTGCGAAGCGCTGCCCGAAGGGCCGGACGCGCGAGGCCCTGCAGACCGCCGCCGCCCGCGCCGGCGGCTCGCTCGAGGACTTCCGCGCGCTACATCGAGCACGGCTTCGACGACGCGATGGAGCGCGCCTCGGGCTGGTACAAGCGCAAGGTCCAGGTGTCGCTCGCGGTGATCGCCGCGGTCCTGACGCTCGGGCTGAACATCGACACCGCGCACGTCGCCGGCCGGCTGTGGACCGACGGGCCGCTGCGCTCGGCGGTCGTGGCCCGGGCCAGCGACGCCGGCCAGCCGGGCGACGCCGCCAGCGCGGTGCGCGAGGTCCACGACCTCGGGCTGCCGATCGGCTGGGACGCCGGCAACCGAGCCGGGCGACCTCGGCGGCCTGCTCAAGGAGATCCCCGGCTGGCTGATCACGATCGCCGCGCTCAACCTCGGCGCGCCGTTCTGGTTCGACCTGCTCAGCCGCATGGCCCGACTGCGCGGCAGCGGCGTGGCCGAGCCGCCGCGAAGCATGAACGACAAGGCCGGGTCGAAGGCCGTCGAGCCCCACTGGTCCGATGCGCACGCTGAGCCGGCGCGAGCTCAACCGCGCGCTGCTCGCCCGCCAGGGACTGCTCGAGCGCTCACGCCGTTCGCTCCCGGCGACGCTGATGCGGATGGGCGGGCTGCAGGCGCAGTACGCGCCGTCGATGTACGTCGGCCTGTGGACCCGGCTGGAGGACTTCGAGCGGGGCACGCTGACCCGCGCGCTCGAGCGCCGCTCGCTCGTCCAGGCCACGCTGCTGCGCGCGACGATCCACCTCGTCGGCCGCGAGGCCTACTGGCCGTGGGCGCTGGCCGTCCGCGACACCCGCCGCGCGCGCTGGCTGGCCGCCTACCGTGGCGCACCGGCGGCGAGCGCGATGGAGGACGCGGCCGCCGCGCTGCGCCGCGCGCTGGCCGACGGGCCGCTGTGGCGCAAGGAGATCGAGGCGCTGATCGGCAAGGAGCCGACGCGCGGGATCAATCTCTGGCTCGACCTCGTGCGCGTCCCGCCGAGCGGCACGTGGGAGCACCGCGTGGCCAACCGCTGGGGCCTGGCCGAGGACTGGATCGGGCCACCCGAGCCCGGGCTCACCGTCGCCGCCGCGCGCGAGGCGCTGGTGCGCGAGTACCTAACCGCCTTCGGCCCGGCCGCGCCGGCCGACGTGGCCTCGTGGACCGGCATCGCGCCCCGGGAGCTCGCCCCGGTGCTCGGCTCGATCCGGACCCGCGACTTCGTGACCGAGGACGGCACGCCGTTGCTCGATCTCCCACGTCTGCCGCTGCCCGACCCGGACGTCCCCGCGCCCGTGCGCTTCCTGCCGACCTACGACGCGGTGCTGCTCGCCCACTGCCGCCGCACCGGCATCCTGCCCGAGAACCACCGCCCGCGGGTCTTCGACACGAAGATGCCGGCGTCGATCGGCACCGTGCTCGTCGACGGCGAGGTGCGCGCGACGTGGAAGCCCGACGGCAACGCGATCGCCGTGGCGCCGCTCGACCCCGCCGGCGAGGTCCCCGCGGTCATGCGCGAAGCGGCGGCGCTCGCGGCGTTCAGCCGCTGAGCCTGCGTTCGATCTCCATCGCCCGGAAGTCGAAGATCGCCCGCACATCGCGATGCACGAGCGCGAGGCCGGCCAGGCCGCCGAGGATTCCCAGCGGGATTCGGTAGCGGACGCGGTCGCGCATCAGCGTGGCGGCGCCGCCGTCGACGGGCGTGAACGTGTGCGTGTGGTGCCACAGTGCGTAGGGGCCGGAGATCTGGCGGTCGACGAAGCGGCGCGGCGCGTCCCAGTCCTCGATCACCGTGCGCCAGCGGATCGGCACGCCGTGGAGGCGCAGCCGGTACTCGATCAGCGTCCCCGCGTGCATGTCGATCGGCCGCGGCGTGACGACCTCGAAGCCGAGGAACGGCGGCGTGATCGCCTCGAGGTTGTGGGCGTCGCCGAAGAAGTCCCAGACCTCCTCGACGCCGCGCGGGATGAGCTGCTCGCGCTCGAGCACGTGGACACGCACGACCGGAGATACGGCCCGTGGCGCGCCGCGGGTCACGCCGCGCGGCACAATCGATCGCCGATGCGAGCCTCCACCCCGGTCTCGGCGCTCGACCGCGCGCCCGTCGCCGCCGCCCTGGGCGGCGCGGTCTGCATCGCCTTCTCGGCGATCCTCGTCAAGGCCTCGCACACGCCGCCGCCGACGTCGGCGACGTTCCGCTGCGTCTACGCCCTGCCGCTGCTCGGCCTCCTCGCCTACCGCGAGCATCTCCGCCTCGGCCCGCGCCGCGCCGTCGACCGGCGGCTCGGGTTGCTCGCCGGCGCGTTCTTCGCCGTCGACCTGCTGTGCTGGCACCAGGCGATCGCCGACGTCGGCGCCGGCTTGGCCACCGTGCTCGGCAACCTGCAGGTCGTGTTCGTGGGGCCGATCGCGTGGCTGGCGATGCGCGAGCGGCCCGACGGGCGCGTGCTCGTCGCGATCCCCGTCGTCTTCGCCGGAGTGGTGCTGATCTCCGGCGTGCTCGGCTCGGCGGCCTACGGCGACGACCCCGCCCGCGGCACGGTCTTCGGGGTGCTGACCGGCCTCTCCTACGCGGGGTTCATCCTGCTGCTGCGCCAGGCGGCCGGGCCGGAGAAGCGACTCGTCGCGCCACTGTGGGAGGCGACGGTCGTCTCGGCCGTGCTGTGCGCCGCGACGGCGCTCGCGCTCGGCAAGCTCGAGGTCGTCCCGACCTGGCCCGGCCACGCCTACCTCATCACGCTCGGCCTGACGTCGCAGGTGCTCGGCTGGCTGCTGATCTCGAGCAGCCTCCCCCGCCTGCCCGCGGCGCTGACCTCCGTGCTCCTGACGCTCCAGCCGGTCGGCTCGGTCCTGCTCGGCGTCGTTCTCCTCAGTGAGCGCCCGACCGCGGTGCAGCTCGTCGGCGTCCTGTTCGTCCTGTCCGGGCTCGTGCTCGCGACCGCGCGCCGCAGTGGCGCCGGGGCGCGGAGCCGCGCACCGTCCCCCGCGCCGGGCCGGGCATGATCCGCGACGCGCGACCCGGCGAGCGCGACGTGCTCGAGGCGCTGCAGCGCCGCTCGTCGGACGTGTGGTCGCGCTACCGCACGGCGATGACGGAGCATCCGGACGCGATCCACGTCCCCGCCGCCGCGATCGCCGAAGGCCGCACCCGGGTGGCCGTCGACGACTCCGGCCGTGTGCTCGGGTTCTCGCTCGTCCTCGGCGTGACCGCGGCCGGCGGCGTCGAGCTCGACGGCCTGTTCGTCGAGCCCGGCGCGATGTGCGAGGGCATCGGACGCGAGCTGATCGAGGACGCCGCGACGCAGGCGCGGATCGTCGGCGCGTCGTCGCTCGACGTGGTCGCCGGGCCGGAGGCCCTCGGGTTCTACGAGCGGGTCGGCTTCGTGCGCGAGGGCCTCTCGCCGACGTCGTTCGCCGAGGCGTTCCGCCTGCGGCTCGCGCTCAGCGCGTCGTGAAGCGCTCCTCGCCGATCACGGGGCGCAGTCGCCGCTCGAGGTTGCGGTCGGCGAAGGCGCGCCGCAGGACGTCCTTGCCGAGCGCGTTGCCCAGCGAGGCCATGATCATCCCCTGGTCGAGCGACAGGTAGGAGTCCGACACGCGGCCGGTCTGCACGTTGACGCTGTCGCGGAAGCCCCACTTGCCGTAGAGGCCGGGGAAGCGCTTGACCAGCCGGCGCACGTCGGCGGTCGTGGCACCCGGCGAGTAGCGCAGGGCGAGGAAGGCGGCGTGCGGCGTGACCACGCCGTTGGTGTAGGCCGAGCGCGGCGGGTCGGGCACGGCCGGGCGGCCGGGGCAGCCGGCGAAGCCGTGGTCGACGAGGGTGTTGTCCTCGTTGGAGGGCATGCCGTTCGGGTCCATCCCCGCGCCGTCGACGCCCCAGGCGCCGTAGTCGCCCTCGGGCTTGTTGGCCGGCGAGAAGCCCCAGACGCCGTATCCCGCCTCGGTCATGCCGTGGTAGATCTGCGCCTTGACCGTGCGCGGGTGGTTGACGCCCCAGCTCTGCGGCGCCCAGCGCTCCTCGGGCACGAACAGGGACGGCATCAGCGCCTCGAACATCGAGCCGCCCCACGACGGCACGAGCTGCAGGCCGTGGTAGCGGTAGGCGCCCTCGAAGACCTTGACGCCCTCGTAGGTGCGGTAGGAGCCGACCGGCTTCTGCTCCTGGAAGGAGTAGTCGCACGTGTCGGGGAACGTGCGCCAGCGCCCGAAGTACTCCTTGCGCGGCAGCTGGCCGCGGCCGATCCCGAGGTAGTCGACGATGCGGCTCTCGCTGACCACCGTGTCGTAGCAGCACGGCGAGGCGGACGGGTCGTCGGGGCGGTAGTGGAACAGCACCCGGTTGACCTCGGGGCGGTAGTAGAAGCCGAAGTCCATCGCCTTGTAGAGCTTCCAGGCGCGGCGCGACAGCGAGCCCGCGACCGAGCGCGCGGTGATCTTCAGCCCGACGGCGAGCCAGCCGTTGTCGACCGACGAGAGGATCGGGTGGAAGTCCTGACTCGGGTCCGGCGGCCAGGACGTCAGCTTCGCGCCCGTGCGGTGGTCGTACCAGTTGTAGAACTGGCCGGTGTTCCGGTAGCGCTCCATGTGCTCGAGCGTCGTCAGCGTGCGGCCGACGCGGCGGCGCAGCTCCGTGCGCGAGACGATCCCGAGGCGGTGCGCGGCGACGGCGCTCCACAGGTAGGCGCCGATGTTCGTCGTCGACGTCTGCACGCTCGTGTGGCCCTGCTTGTCGAGCGTGTCGGCCGGCAGCCCGGAGCGCGGGTCGGTCATCGCCGACATCGACGCCCACGTGCGCTGCGCGTAGCCGTGTAGCCGATCGCGCTCGGAGGCCTGGGCCGTGGAGGCCAAGGTCATGAACGTCGCGAGGACGGCGAGGAGCGCTCGCATGGCAACCGCCGACTACCCGTTTGTGAGAACGTTCACTCGGCGCTAGTCTGCCGCCGCCCGCCGGAGAGACGGGCAGTCCGAAGGTCAGGAAGTTGGGGGGATGAAGTGACTCGAAAGGGTTCTCTGCGCGTGCTCGTGGTGATCGCGTCGCTGGCGGCATGTCTGGCCGCGGCGTGGCCGGCGATCGGCGCCAAGAAGAAGCCGCGCACCCGCGATCGCGTCGCGCTGCGCGCCGTCGGCCAGAAGCTCGACGCCAAGACCGAGAAGCGCATCAACGCGCTGATCAAGAAGATGACGTTGCGCGAGAAGCTCGACCAGATGACGCTGCTCTCCGACGGCCAGATGAAGGAAGACCCGACGCAGGCCCGCCGCCCGGTCGGCATGGTCTTCAGCGAGACCGACCCGGCGCTGATCTCCAAGTACCAGCACGACGCGGTCCAGCACTCGCGCCTGCACATCCCGATCCTCTTCGCCTACGACACGATCCACGGCTTCCGCACGATCTTCCCGATCCCGCTGGCGACCGCGAGCTCCTTCGACCCGACCGTCGCGCAGACCGATCACCGCATCGGCGCCTTCGAGTCGGCCGCCGTCGGCATCAAGCAGATCTACAGCCCGATGGTCGACGTCTCCCACGAGGCGCGCTGGGGCCGGATCTCCGAGGCCGCCGGCGAGGACCCGTACCTGAACTCGGTGATGGCCGCCGCGCGCGTCAAGGGCGCGCAGGGCACCAACTACGCGGCCGGCGACAAGGTCGTCACGAGCGTCAAGCACTACGTGGCCTACGGCCAGCCGGAGTCGGGGCGCGACTACAACACGACCGACATGTCGCGCCAGCGGCTGTGGAACTTCTACCTGCCGCCGTTCAAGGCGGCGGTCGACGCCGGCGCCGACACCGCGATGTGCTCCTTCAACGCGCTCAACGGCATCCCCGGCTGCGCGAACACCTACACCGAGACGAACATCCTCAAGAAGCAGTGGGGCTTCGACGGCTTCATCGAGAGCGACTACACGGCGATCGCCGAGCTGCGCTCGTGCCCGGGCGTGCGACCGACCGGTGGCCCGTGCGGCCACGGTGTCGCCGGCGACGGCAAGGAGGCGGCCAAGAAGGCGATCAACGCCGGCACCGACGCGGAGATGGTCTCGACCAACTACCGCGACTTCGGCGGCACGCTCGTCAAGAACAAGAAGGTCTCGATCAAGCGCATCAACGACGCCGTGCGCCGCATCCTGCGCGTGAAGTTCCCGCCGGGCTGTTCGCGCACCCCTACGTGAACGTCGCGCAGGCGCAGAGCAAGCAGCTGCTGCCCAAGAACCGCGCGGCCGAGCGCAAGGCCGCCGGTCGCTCGATGGTCCTGCTCAAGAACGACGGCAACGCGCTGCCGCTCAAGGCGGGCAAGAAGACCGCGCTGATCGGCCCGCTGGGCAGCGACCAGCACGACATGCTCGGGCCGTGGTGGGGCAAGGGCGAGGACGCCGACGCGGTGTCGGTGTTCACCGGCCTGAAGACCGCCAACGCCAACACCACCTACACCCCCGGCTGCACGCTGTCCAACAACGATGCTGTCGACCCGGACAACGAGTGCGCGAGCACCTCGGGCTTCGCCGCCGCCGTGACGGCGTCGAAGGCCGCCGACCAGATCGTGCTCGCCGTCGGCGAGACCCGCGAGATGTCGGGCGAGGCCGAGGCGCGGTCGATGATCGACCTCCCGGGCAAGCAGGAGGACCTGATCCAGGCGATCCGGCAGGCCACCCGGGCAAGCCGATGGCGGTCGTGCTCTTCAACGGGCGCCCGCTGCGGCTGACCGAGGTCTATCCCAACACGCCGGCGATGCTCGAGGCCTGGTTCCCGGGCGTCGAGGCCGGCAACGCGGGGCTGACGTGCTCTACGGCAAGGTCGACCCGGGCGGCAAGCTGCCGGTCTCCTTCCCGCGCAACGAGGGTCAGATCCCGATCTACTACAACCACGAGCCGACGGGGCGCCCGTGCGACCCCGGTCAGAAGTACAACTCACGTCACCGCGACATCACGTCCTGTGGGCCGCTGTTCGAGTTCGGGTTCGGCATCAGCTACACGACGTTCAAGATCTCCAACGTGACGGTGAGCCGCAAGACGATGAACGCCAAGAACGGCACCGTCGTGGTCAGCGCCACGGTGAAGAACACCGGGACGAAGACCGGCGACGAGGTCCCGCAGCTCTACGTCAACGACCCGGTCGCGACGATCACGCAGCCGGTGCGCCGCCTGCGCGGGTTCGAGCGCGTGAGCTCGCGCCCGGCAAGAGCAAGCGGGTCTCGTGGACGCTGGGCCGCAACGACGTCGGCTACTACGACAACGCCGGCCGGTTCGTCATCGAGAACGGCCGGATCAACGTCTACGTCGGGCAGTCGTCGAGCGACAACACGCACAAGACCGCCTTCAAGGTGACCGGCGCCGGCCACCCCGTGATCGTGGAGGCGCGGCGCCGGCACTAGCCGGCCGGTTCTAGACCAGCTCGAGATCCTCGGCCTCGCGGGCGATGCGCCCGACGGCGGCGCCAAGCGCACCGCCCGCGAGGGGACCTCCGTCGCGCGCGAGAGCGCCTTGCCGCGGAGGCCGCGGCCGGTGACGGAGACCGAAGCGTGCAGGTCGGTCGTCCCCGTCCTCGAGATCCTCGATCTCGTAGAGGACGTCGATGTCGGCGAGGACCGGGCCGCGGGCGACGAGCTCGAGGCGCTCGGCGTCGGCCGCATAGACCTCGAGCTCGAAGCCGACGCCGATGCCGGCGAGCGAGCCGGAGACGCGGGCGACCGAGCCCTCCTCGAGCCGCTCGCCGTCGAGCTCGTCGAGCGCGAAGGGGAACGGCGACCACCGCATGGCGGCGGCCGGGTCGGTCAGGATGTCGATGACCTCCTCGGGGCGGGCGGCCACTTCGGTGGTGTGGGTCCAGGTGCGCGGCATGGGAAGACCTTCTCAGGTCCGAGAAACCGCGTCGTCACCCGCGGTGGCGATCTTGAGGCACCCCGCGGGAGGACGCGGCGTC